>CAWEPW010000023.1:0-173942 GCA_963810955.1 uncultured Acidobacteriaceae bacterium
CGCGTGATGCGCGGCCTCCGCCTGGAACTGTGGGTGGAGCAGATAATGTGCGCGGTTGAGCTCGTTTGCGTTCCTGTCTTCCACGGATCACAAACCTTGAAGCCGGAAGGGGTTGTGCGAAGGGCGCAATCGCGGAGCCTACTTTGCGAGGCTCTTCGCTTTGCCGAATTCAAATCCGCCGAGAAATGGCAGAACGAACAGGTTGGCAAGGATGTCGATTATCGTTCCGGATAAGACGACGAGGCCGAAGCGCTGCGTCGGCGGGAAACTCGAAAGCGCAAAGATAGCAAAGCCAGAGCCGATGACGACATCCGAGAACACGATGCCGTGCCATTGTTCCTCGCGTCCGGCTACCCACGCAGCCCAGCCGTGCCGTCCATCTTTTTGCGCGCGCCGCACGGCAAATACCAGGTGAACCATAGAGTCGATGGCCATCCCGATGCAGACATTCGTTGCTGGTGCGGAAATGATGTCCACCGGAATGTGCAGCAATCCAATACCGCCCAGCATACATACAGGGACAAGGCTCAAACTGAAGATCATCGCCGCCGCAGTCCTAAAGCTGCGACCAACGACCAGCGCCACACCGGCGAAAAAGACCATTAACCAAAAAAGACCTTTCAACAGGCTTGATGCCACCAGCTTCGCCAACTCGCCTTGCAGATCGTATACTCCACCGATTAGCGCGGTGCGGAAGCCCTCCCGCCGCACGACCTCTCGCAAATCATTGACGACCTCGACGCGAGGTTTATGGCGTCCGCGTTCTTCCATGCGAAGATAAAACGCCGCGAGCTTTCGATCTTTTGTGACAAAGGTGCTGGCAACCCGGTTATATTTTGGCTCGTTCATGATGTTCAACAGGTGGTTCCAGCTGAGAAGAAAAGCGAGGGGCCGGCGGTGCCCCTCGGCCATGAGTACGGGCAGTGAAATCACGGTTCCGACGCCTTTCTGTTCCTGCAGGGCGTCCTGCAAATCCCACATTTTCTTGTATTCTTCTTTGGTGTCCAACTTGCCGTCATCCGCTGCCTCAACGACCAGAGTCAGCGGATTGGAGCCTCCGTTCCGATCCACATATTCAAGTCCGGTCCAGGGTTCTTTGCCCTTTTTAAAGTAGTCGAGAAGGCTGGGATCAGTGTTCAATCGGGTCAGCCCGAAACTCAAACCAACGGCTCCGAATACCGCGATCAATACAACCCAGACAAACTTGTGCTGCCAAAAATGGTGGTTTGTCTTTTGGGGCAAGCCGCCCTTTGCAGGTGACCCTACCCAGCCGAGGAAGGCCGGATACATGAGGTAAGCGCACGTGAAGGCCACCGCGCTTCCCAGCGTTCCCCCGACGCCAAGCTCTCGCAGCGGCTTTGCGGGAACGAACAGCAGGCTTCCGAATCCAAGCGAAGCGCAGATCATCGACCAGAATGATGCGGGCAAGGTCATCCGCCATGCTTTTGATGCAAGACTATGGGAGTTTGTTTTCTTCTGGCGACCCAACGTTTCCCAATTGAACGTCATGTAAACGAGGTGCGATAAGGCCACTACAAAAATGATCGTTCCCAGATTCGCGGTGAGAATCCCAATCTTTTGACCAAACATCGCCTGGATCAACAGGGTGACCAGAACGGCGCTGGTGCAAGTCGCCAGCATTCCAAGTGTGAGCTTCCAGGAGCGGAACAAAAACCACATCACTACTCCAAACAGGAGGAACGATGTCAGGCTAAACACGCGGAAATCATGCAGCAAATTCCGGCGAATCATGTCGGCGACATACGGAGCGCCCGCAATCTCGATGCGAAAATCCTTCGCATCAAACTCTTTCACGATTGCTTCGATTTTGCCGATGAGCGTTTGGGTATCGCGATTTGAGACGAAGAGTACAACGTTGCTGGAACGCCCGTCGTCGGCGATTAACAGCCGCTTCCAAAAGGGGCTTTTTTCGGCGTCCTCGAAGTTCTTGGGGCCGTCGCCTAAGCTCTCCACGCTGTCAACGGACTCCACCGATTGAAGCTGATGGGTCAATCGGCCGAGCCGCTCCAAATAGCGTTCTGAAGAAATGTCTGGAGACGCCACGGCCAAAATCAATTGGCTGTCGGAACCGAACATCCGATCGATTTTTAGCGATTCCTGAAAGCGGGGATCGGTAGAAGAGAAAAAGAAGTTTTCGTCAACGTGGGGCTTTAAATCGACGAAGCGAGCGACACAACAAACAAGCAAGCCCGTGAGGGCTAACATTAACCAATGAAGTCCTCGCATTCCGCTTGCGAAGTGAGTCGATTTGCCGCCCTGCGGGTCCGCCGCCATGTATCTCCACAGTGCCACATCGGATTATGCAATCAAGACAAGGCTACAAGAACCGCAAGTTCGAAAGCAGTAGGCTGATTGCTGTAGATTTGGCCGAGTCATCAGCATGAGATTCAGCGTCTATAGCTAACGGGGAGCTCGCCGGCGAGTTGCGGCGCGGACTCTCGAACCGATCCATTGCAAAGAATCCCCAGTCGCGAGCCAGACCAGACACCGGCGCTCTGAGCGGGACTTTGAGCCTATAGCGATTGCTTTTGGACGCTTGATTTCTTCATTTCATACCGTGAACCCATGCTTATGATGCGATCGAGTGTTCGGGCGGCGGCCAAATTGACACGTATCCGACATGAGAGAGAAAAGCATCCTGAGGGCGTTGCCAGGGTGTTTTCGGTGATTGAAGCGTCGCGCGCCAAGGTTGACGCTATCTCAGTTCGAAGACCCTCGCCCTTAAGAGCTCGCGGGATGCGGTGACAAAAGTCGTGTACGCGAACGTGCGAGCACAACTTCTGTGAAACAGGTTAACGCAGAAATGTGACGAACGACCCGCCAAGAATGGCGGCGCCCAGGGTGAGCCACGCGACGTAATCCCCCGGATGGCCACTATGCAGCCTTCTTAAGATCGAATCTCCGCGTTCCAAACCGCGCGTGAAATCCAACCCACCCATGAAATGGTGGCGGAAAACCGTCCCGAAAGCCAACAGTAGGGCAAGCACTCCCGCAATGCTGGACCGAATGACCGATGACGTGAGCGCGGTTTGCTGCGGCAGGTCTGGAGGCGCTGGTTCCCTATTATCGAGAACCATTCGAGCATTGGCGGACTGATTGGTAAAAATGTGCGCCGCCGCTGCTGCCGTGCTTCGCAATTGGGGAATGGTTGTGATGGCAATTCCCATAAGGATAAGGAATGCTGCGGGAAGGAACATTGCCGGTGGCGTATCGCCATGCTGCTTGTCAGTTTCGGGACCCTCTTCGACGCGGGAAGATTTATCGGTTGGGGCTGGGTCGCCCCAACCAAAGAAAATCCTGAAGGTTACACGCAGCACGGCCGCAGCGGTGATGATTTCGACAAACTGGAACAAATAAACAAGCCATCCCTGGTGGGCTTCTTTTGCAGCATCAGAAATCATGCTCTCGCCCAGCAAGGTCCCAAACGGCGCAACTCCGGCCAGACCCCAGGCTCCAAGTATGAATAATGCGGCGGTAAACCACATTCCCCGGCCGCGGCCGTGGAGATGATCTTCTCCGATCCGCTCGAAGCGATGCAGCAGGATGCCGGCGCAGAGAAACAAGCCGCCTTTAATAAAGCCATGGGACAACGCGTAGACGAGGAAACCTGCCAGTGCTTTAGGCGTTAGCAATGCAAACCCCGCCAGCATGAGACCGGCGTGAGCTATGGTGGAAAAAGCGAGCAGCCGCTTGAGATGATGTTCGGCATAACACATCACTCCGCCGATCACCCCTGTGATCGCTGCGACGACGAGAAAGATCGCGCGAAGCTCGTGCGAGTGCGTGGCAAGAGTGCCGTGAAACATTGTCCAATAGACGCGGGCAACCGCATAAATACCGAGTTCCACCATCACGCCCGAAAAGAGGACGCACACCGGACTTGGCGCCACTGCGTGAGCATCCGCCAGCCAGAAATGAAATGGGACGATGGCGGCTTTGACCAGGTAGCCGACCGAGATCATGAGGAACGCGAGCAGGATCAGCGCATCGGCGTGCGTACCAAGCGACCGGCCAATCTGCGCGAAGTTAAGGGCCCCTGTGCGCGCGTAGAGAAGCGCGATTCCAATGAGAATCATGAAAGCGCCCACGGTATTTACTACGGCGAAATTGTAGGCGCCTTGCAGTGGCGCGGGTTCGAGCGTCTTAAGCCCGCACAGCGCAAAGGCGGATACACTCATCAGCTCGAAGAAAACGAACAGATTAAACAGGTCGCCCGAGTAGCTGAATCCACACATCGCGGCCATGAAGATCAACATCAGGGGCTGAAAGTGATTTTCGTTTTCTTCGAAGATTCTCCAGGAATAGATCAAACCAGCCGCCGTTAGCAGGGCCGTGAGGACTGCCAGTGCAGCTCCGATCGTATCCACTGTAAAGCAGATGCCAAGTACGGCGCCTGCCCTGCGCGGCCACCAATTGCCGAACCAATAAACCTGCGGCTGAAGCCAGACACCACGCAGAATGATGACTGTAAGAACGGTGCTGGCTGTAGCCGTGGCGATGGCCAAGGTGTCGGACGCGCGGCGGCCGATCCACTCTCCGCTCAAAGCGATGAACGCCGCCATGAGCAGAGGCATCGCAACAGGCAGCGGAATCAGCGTGGTAATCATGATGGAGCGGTTCCGTCGGCCGGTTTAGCCAGTCAGAATTTTCAAATCTTCAGGATCAACAGTTCCCGCCAGTTCATTCGCCTTGACGACCATGGAGAGCAACAGGGCCATCACCGTGGCTTCGACCACGATGTCGGTCAGCATGAGCGCCTGCACGAGGGGATCGACCACGGCCGTGCCTACGGGGATGCCGGCGAAGACCGGCGCAGTGCCGCCTGTTCTGTATCCGATAGCCAGCAGCAGTACATAAGTCGATGTTTGAAGAACCGCCAGGCACACGACCTGATGTACCAGGTTCTTGCTCGTCACTATGCCGTAGAGGCCCCAGATGAAAAATCCATCCGGCCACGACATAAGGCAGATAGCCGAGCATAGCGATTATTTCCCTCTCCGCTCTTCGATCACTTCTCTGCAGGTAGCTCTGCATGAGCAGGACAAATCCGCCCGCAACTTCCATCCCGACTGAAAGGCTGATGAGCGCGATCGTTCCGGAAGAAAACGGGTCACCCGTGGTCCCGAGCGGAATAAAGTTGGTGAGAAAGTGCGTGCCGAAACACAAGGCAGCGGTTCCGATGATCACGTACCCCGCGGCTCCGCCCGCCTCAGCCAGTTTGACGAGCGGACTGGAAATCATTCTCTCGAAGGTTCTCACGTTGCCCGACAGATACACAACGAGCGGGACAGACGCAAGAATGACTCCACCCTGGAAACCACCGCCCGGCGTGAGTTGCCCGTGGGTTGCTATGTAAAGGCCGAAAATGATCATAATTCCCGCGATGGCCTGCATGCCCACGCGAAGAGTATCGGAGACTGGCAATTCGTCTTCAATCCGCTTCTGTTTTTTGGCGGCCTCATCCTTTTGGCCCGTGGGACGAAAGAGTAACAACACTCCCAAGACCGCAGTAAACAGAATGAACTCTTCCACCAGTGTGTCGAATCCGCGATAGTCATAAGTGATGGCATTGACCACGTCTGTTGTGTGCCGCTCGTAGACAACAACCTTTGCTACAACATCTCCGTAGGGACCGCGATAATCGCCCAGCGGCGGCAGGTCTCGGAACCCCCACCCTAGAAGCCACGCGAGACCTGCGGCAGAGATTAGAAAGAGGGCTGTACGCACCCGCGAGGTCATTTCTTTGCCTCGCGTTCCCGCTGAAGGTTCTGCCGGCGCATTTTCGTGAGCACGAGCATGATCATCAGCGGCAGCATAACCGCGCCAATCGTGATCTGCGAAAGCGCGACGTCGGGCGCTTGAAAAATGAAAAACATCAATGCACAGAGCAGTCCATAGACGCTGAGGGTCACGACCTGTTCTTTAGGGTTGCGGCTCAACACCACCCCCGGAGCTCCTCCCGCTACCAGCAGAAGAATCATCCACTGGAGCAACTTCATGAGTTCTTCTCCGCGATCATCTTGTCGCCGGGCTGGATTGGCACTTCTTCATTCTCGCGGGGATGCCAGTCCGCCACCTCGGCAATGCGAAAGGCGCGCGCCGCGGCGTGGGTCACGACGCTGTTCATGCCAATGAGTATGAGGGTTGCGAAGAGAGCCTTGAAGGATTCTGGCTTGAATCCTCGCTGCAGAAAAATGGCGAGCGTGATGAAAGCTGCACTCAGCGAAGCGGGCGGCGCAATGTAATGCAGCCGCTGGTAAGGGTCGCGCATGCGTACCATCCCCAGAACAGACAGCAAGGTGACCAGGACGGCGGCAGCCAGCAGCACGTCGATGGCGATGGGCTTCATCGTAGAAGTCGCGCGAAGAAATGGGCAAAAACGATGCCCCCGCCAAACGACATCAAGGCCATCGCGATCACCAAATCCATCAGGGGCATGCGGTTGAATGCCATGGTGAGCAACATCATCAGCAGCGTAATCACTACGCCCGCCATATAAAAAGAAACCAAGCGATGCCGCGAGTCTCCCCGCATCGCGGTCCAAACCAGTGGCGCGAGGGCCAACATCATGATCTGGGCCGACACTTCCCAGATATTCATACTCGCTCCCCTAAATCCCTGACCATTTTCGGTAGCGGGCTGCTTATCAATTCGTGCAACAGCATTTTTTGATCACTCGCATTGACTCCGAGCACGACCGTGTTAGGCGTTATTGTCGTGTAAGCAACCGCGAGCACCCTTCGCGCGACAGCACGGGAATCGTCTTTTGTTCCAGCATCGAATTGCACTGTGCGGAACAGGGATCCGGCGCGCTTAATGCCGAGCAGATCTTTGCCTGCGACCGCAAAGATTTTCCAGGTGTCGCAGACCAAATACCAGGGAACGCGCCAAATAGAGAAGTATTTCCTTAAGCGTTGGTGAAAATTTGGCCCGGTATCGCCGGTTGATAATGAAAGATCCCAGAGTCGCTAATAAGGACGCGACAACTCCCAGCAGGAGTTCGTGGAATGCGAAAGTGCCCACAAAGGCAATCCAAAAGACATAGAAGACGGGGAGGCTGAGACAGGGCAGCGCGATAGTTTTCCTGGCATTCTTCACGTTGTAGTCACGGGAGTGCCCGCAATAACTCCTTTATTGTCGCGTCGACTTCGATCCCCAAACTCATCGTAGCCGGGGGTTTCAAACGAAAACCGATCAGATCGCGTGCGACATTGAGATGCGGAACAGGCTCAAAACGATGTCATCATTCCTGCTTATGAATTCGATACGCACTTGAATTCGGGAACATGCAGCGCGGTGGCTGTGCGTTTTTGACATGCAAGCGTACCGTGGTCCGCCATTCTGTTGTGTAACTGTTGTGTACGATGACTTAGAGTTCACTGATTACGAGTTATTCAGCTCTTTGATGATCAGGGTGAACGTGACTGGGTAGTGGTCTGATGCTCTTACTTGACTGTGCACCCGGCCCATGCCGGCTCGTATCGGCCCGCGAACGAATGCCCAATCAATCGGGCGTCCTGGTTCGAACAGGCTACGGCCTGGAGTGGTGGGGCCGCGGCGGGTCTCCATCGCATCCTGAAAGCCGGCTTTTGCCAACGCCGAAGCCGCTCCGCTCCTAGAGAGGTCGAGGTTGAAGTCGCCGGCGACGACGATTGGGCGCTGGGCATCCTGACGCGCGACATCCGACAAGACTTCGTCGAGTTGTGAAAGCCGCAATTCATCATGGCCGCGGCTTTCAAGGTGAAGGTTGTAGGTGAGAAGCTGGCTGCCGGCGAGGTTAATTTCGGCTACCAGCGCGATTCTTCCGCCAAGTCTCTCCTGGAAGGGCTCGATCCGCGGCAGAAACCAGCGCGGCTGCCAAAAGTGCGATTGCCGGGAGAAACGGATCAAACGCGGGTTTAAGATCGGCCACTTTGAGAGAGTAGCCTGGCCATGGTAGGCGGGAGATGCTTTCGATCCCTGGACAAGTTCCTGAAACTCGCGACCGAACACGTAGTTCATCTGGAGCTGGCGCGCGATCTCTTCGGCGATGTTCAGGCGATGGGTGCGGCGCGCGTTGAGATCGGCTTCTTGCAGGAGAAGAATGTCGGCGTTCGCGGTCGCGAGGAAATCTATGATGCCTTGCAATTGTTGGCCGCGATCGATGTTCCAGTCGACAATCGCCAGAGAACTGGGCGGCCAAAGCACCCAGCGGAGGGGCGCGAAATTCCCCGTAATAATTTCTTGGGTTGCCACGATTACACTGTATCCCGGTCACCGAATCGGACCTACCCGGTAGAACTATTCCGCTTAAACAGCCGGGCTCGGCACGGTCGATGCGCGCGCTGGAGCAAAGGTAAGGCAGGAATAAAGGGCAATCATCCAAACTATATTCGCTCCCACCGTCGCTCCAATCAAAAGCCAGTTCATGATGTGGAAGAGCGCAAAAAACAGGAATATATAAGGCAAGAAGCAGCGCCGGATGATGAACTCAGTATGCCGTCCGAGATACAGGAACGGATTCGAGCTGCGGTTGTCGGCTCTTTGTGCCACACTTTCAAATATTGTTCCGGGCGTTCGCTGGCCAAGTGGTGGCGCTGCAGTCCCGTAGTTAGAAAGCTGGCAATTGCGCCGAAAACCAGGAAGCATCCCCAGACCAGATAGCTTCGGTTGCCTGAACTTTTCACCAGCCCGATCGTCAAGCCCGCGAAGATGAATAAGTAATAAAGGTTGTCGCAAATCGTCTCTAACCAGCAGCCGAAGGCGGACTCCTGAAGTTTCAAGCGGGCGACCTCACCGTCGCAGCCGTCGAGAACACTCGACAACCAGCCCAGCACAGCGCCAAACAACATATTCGAGTAGCCGCCGAGGGCGAGGAAGGCGCCAGCTGCAAAGCTTACCCCCACGGTGAACAGACTCACCATCTTCGGGCTGATCAGGTAGGGGATGAGCTGGCGGCTGATGGGAATTGAAATTCGACGGTTGGCTCTGGCAAAATCCCGTCGGTCGGCTTGACGAGCCAGGTGTTCAATTTGTGTTCAGCGGACTGGCGTTGTTGCTCGTTGAGGATTCGTTGCCACTTATCTTGCGCTACCGGTTCCGCCCCTACGGAATGAGTCAGGGTGAGCCAGGCATGCAGGTCGTCGATGGAACTTGCGACGGCGGGGCAGCGGCGCGAAAGGTCGACCGCCGTTTCTTGAGAGATCGCACAAATGCCAACTAGCTCACAGTCGGTCACCAGGGTCAAAGCACCGTCTTGACCATCCCATTCGGCTGCACGGCGATGCAGGGACGGATGATAAATCCTGTCCCCGTCGATCAGGACGATGTGTCCTTGAACTTCGGCCGCGAGCTGGCCTAATAAGGATGGAATCGATTCTTTACCGGGGGTGAAATCGCACCATACGACGCTGCGGGGGAGACGGCCAGTCTGCAGCAGGTCATGCTGCATCCGCGGGCCTTTCGCCCGATCGACTACAACGACGACTCGCCGGGCGCCGACTCTATACGCTCCGAGGATACTCCGGAGCAAAATTGGGAGCGCGCCAACCTGGGGCATTGGTGAACCGAAAGCGGCTGCCTCGAGGTTATTCGCGAAAATGACGGCTATGTGAGATTCGAGGGCGGGCTCTGGGTGCGTCTGAGATTCCGTTGGTGAAACTGGTTCATATTCACTGAGGTCGTTGCGTGCGCCTTGATCGCGGAGTTGTTCGCGGAGGTATACAAGCTGACTGATGGCAGACTCTTCACGGCTCTTATTCCTTTCGAGCCGATACCGAGGTCTACAATGGGCAGTCGTTTTTGGGTAGCCGGGATTTAGCGGAAATAGGTAGCCGGACGCGCTAGGCTCCTATTTTCAAGGGATTAGAAAAACTGGCGGAGAGAGTGGGATTCGAATCCAGCTCATAACGTAGTTTCAATAACATAGAGAACACGGCGGGCACAGTAAAAGCGATGGAAGACAGTGGTAGGCAGTGCTAACGGATCACAAACGGATCACAGTGCACGTTCGTCTGATCCGCGGTGTTGGACTTAGCGTTTGACGACTAGGCGAACCTTGCTTCCGTTGGGCAATGACGAGATTTGGCGATGCATGTCTCCGAGAAACCCAACATGATCATAGATATCTACTACAAACGGTGTGTTCGTGGAACGGCTTTCGGCGAACACAAGCGGCATACTGAACCCGATGCACCGATTTTCATCCGGCGTGAGCCCCTGCGCTGCGCTTGCTCTTTCCTCCGATTCCGCGAACCATTCCTCTCGTTTTTCCCGTGTCTCCGCTAATTCTCGGAATTGCATTTCGGAATTCGCTACTTCGTCGAGCTTTCCCGCCCCGACTTTCAGTTGGAAAATCGTTCCCTGCTCATTGCGAAGAAAAAGGTCTCCAAAGGCATTCCTTGCAATCAGCGTCATCTGATCCGAACATAACCAGCGCCACTCCGCTAGAAGTCGCTTTGCATCAAGATGCCCAACATCCAACCGCTGCTGCATTGTCATCAATGCCTCGCTTCTGACCTGCCATCTGCATCCAGTAGCTCTCTCAACTCTGAAATGGCCTGGCAGTCATTTAGCGGCTGATTCATAGTTCCCAAACGAACGCGGGTAAGGTTCCGTCTTTCCATAATAGAGCCATGCCAGCATTCGGTGAATGCCGTCTATATGCCACAGCTGCCCACCTTCCCACTTCAGAATCAGGTGCGTTTGCGATATGTCCCGATCTTTCTGGTGGTTGATGTTTTCCCAACATTTGGGCATCGTGGCCGGGTCTAAAATACGCAACCTGCTGACTGCTTCTCCAACTGTCTGACCCGAGCGAATGAGCGGCTCCGAGCCGGGAATGCTGTGGTTGTGTCCGGTTTCAATTCTGATTCTCAACATATCATCCTCAGACGCTTCAACGAGCTTCCACTGACCAGATCGCCCTTCTAGGCTGTTCAGCTGGTCGATGCACCAGCCGAAGCTAGCGCTCTCCTTCTGAATGTCGGACCTGCGATTTTCGTTCCCAAAGCAGGACCTCACTTCTTCGATAGTGGCGTTCCTGATTTCCTTCAACATGAGCCGCGCAACGAACTCCAGTCAATCAGCTGAGGAGTGCCCACAAGCACTAGAAGCATCGAGTACGGCAAGTTGAGCAGCGGTTTATTTAGCTCCGTACCTTCGTACAATCTCATCTGCTTCGTCCCTGTTCACCCATGCTTCAATCTTCGTGTAACCCAAATCCCGGAGAACGGCAAAACTGTGCCGTCCTTCAACGAAGCACAAGGCGTCTTCATCATCATCTTCTCTTGTCACAGTTGTCGCCCACAACTCCACTTCCTGCCCCACGCCAATCCATTGCTTGGCCCTGTCATATTGGAATCGCGTATCCGAGTCTGGGCCTCCACCTTCGGGCACGCGGTTGTATCGCCACGCTTTGTCGAGGCTCGCAACATCAACGGTGACCAGTACACCTTTGTCGCGCCACAAGTCGTTACATTGCCGTGGTCGCACGAAACGAATTTCGCCTAGTTCTTCCATGCCCAAATCTCAGCGATATACAGTAGCGTCGTGGTCACTCACTTTAAAGGAAGCATGCCCGATTTAGCTCGGATCTGGCAGGAAATATGTTTACGCAAGTCCGATTCCGAGACTATGGCCCTGTTCTTCTTCGGCAGGCCGTGATCCTCGCGCAGCGATCGATTCGGTCTTCGGCGCAATTGGTTGTTGCTCCTGCGGCTCGGTTGCGGTTCGTTGGGAGTTTTCGCGACTGAGACTACGGGAAAGCTTGCTCCCGTCATTTGTGTAGATGTGAGCGTCGTGTTGAGCCCGCGAAACGGATACGTACGCGAAACGGTTGTTGACCAACAGCTCGCTTTTCTCGGTGTCCACGTGGATCAGCACTCGATCCGCGGTTTGCCCCTGGCTGCTGTGGCTGGTCACAGCGTACCCATAGTCAAGATGCGGGTGCTCGCGGACGTTGAATCGGACTTCCTGCCTCAGCGATCACCCAAAACCGGCCACTGATTATCACCTGAAAACCGGCCAACGAGAATAGTCGTCCGGGACATTGATTCCCGCGGAGGCTTGTAGGCTCCGTGGGCATGGCCAATGTCTTGAACGAAGAGAAAAAACAACAAGTCTTAGCTCTGGGACGGCTGGGCTGGTCGCTGCGGCGCATCCAGCAAGCGACCCATGTCCGTCGGGAAACCGCCAGCGCCTACCTGAAAGCGGCGGGGATTGCGGTGCGTCCACCGAGTGGCTGGGGGCGGTGCGAACCAAAACCGGCCAACGAAGTGATCACCGACTCCGGTGCGACAAAAGCGGCCATCCCGGCGATTCCCGATCCCCTCGACCCCAACGTCAACTGCAACCCCAACCCCAACCCCGAAAACCTTTCTACTAAGGGAAAGGCAAAAGCAACTTTAAAACCGGCCAACGAGAACGAGGTGATCACCGACTCTGCCGTGGTCCACGGCCCTAGCGCCTGCGAGCCGTACCGCGAGGCCATCGACTTGGGGCTTAGCCGCGGCCGCAATGCCATGGCCATTTGGCAGGACCTGGTCTCCGAGTACGGCTTCGCCAGCAGCTACCAAAGCGTGCAGCGTTTCGTGCGTAAACGGCGCGGAACGCAAACGCCCGAAGCTCGCGTCATCATCGTCACTGCGGCTGGCCAGGAGGCGCAAGTTGATTACGGCACCGGCCCCATGGTGCGCGATCCCGAGAGCCGCAAGTACCGGCGCACCCGACTGTTCGTGATGATGCTGGGCTGCAGCCGCAAGTCGGTTCGTCTGCTGACCTTCCGCTCCAGTTCGCGCATCTGGGCGGAGTTGCACGAACGCGCCTTTCGCCGGCTGGGCGGAGCCACTCGCATCGTCGTGCTCGACAATCTGCGCGAAGGCGTGCTCGTCCCCGACATTTACGACCCCGCGTTGAATCCTCTTTATCGCGACGTGCTCGCGCACTACGGCGCGGTCGCCATGCCGTGCCGGATACAAGATCCCGACCGCAAAGGCAAAGTCGAATCGGGCGTCGGTCATGCGCAGAAAACGCCGCTGAAAGGCTTGCGCTTCGAGACTCTGGAAGAAGCCCAAGCCTACTTAGATCGCTGGGAGCAACGCTGGGCCGACACGCGCATCCACGGCACCACTAAACGGCAGGTCGCCGCCATGTTTGCCGAAGAGAAATCCACGTTGCTGCCACTGCCGCTGGAGCCGTTCCGCTATTACCAGTACGGCGAGCGCATCGTGCATCTGGATGGCTGCGTCGAAGTCGAAGCTGCCTACTATGGCGCGCCGCCGGGATGGATCGGGCGCGTGGTCCGAGTGCAATGGGATGAGTTGTATGTTCGTCTGCTCGATCCCAAGACTGGACAACTGTTGCGCGAACACGTGCGCCAGAAGCGCGGCTGGTATCGCATTAAAGAAGAGGACCACCCAAAACGAACTCCACTGCGCACTTCCCAACTGCTGTGGCGAGCCGGTCGCGCCGGAGCGCACATCGGTGCGCTCTGCGATGCCATCCACCAGCAGCAAGGCGAAGTCGGAGTGCGCCGCATCCTGGGTGTTCTCTCCTTGGCCAAGAAGTACGGCACTGCGGCGGTCGATGAGGCCTGCGCCGCTGCGCTGGACATGGGAGTGCAGGAATACCGCTTCGTCCGCCGCTATCTGGAACGTTGCCCGCAAGCCCCACTCAGTTTGCAACAAGTCGATCCCCTGATCCGCGAACTGGTGCAGTATCGCGACTTCATTAACTACAGAACCAAGGAGATAGAAGAATGAATCTGATCGAACTCGATCGTGCGCTCAAACAACTTCGCCTGGGCGGAATGGCCGCCGTGTTGGAGACCCGTCTACGCCAGGCCCAAGCCGAACCGCTCGCCCCCATCGACCTGCTCTCCTGCCTGGTCTCCGACGAACTCGCCCTGCGTGGCGAGCGCCTGCTGGAGCGGCGGAAAAAGCAGGCCCAGTTCCGCGACTCGCAGAAGAACCTCGACAACTTCGACTTCGCTTTCAATAAAAAAATGAATCGCAGCCTGATCTTCGATCTGGCCACCGGCGCCTTTATCGCGCGGCACGAAGACGCCTTGTTTCTCGGTCCACCCGGCACCGGCAAGAGTCACCTGGCACAAGCCATCGGCCAAGCCGCCATCCAACAGGGATTCCGCGTGCTCTATCGCGAGACCCACGCCTTGCTCGATGATCTCGCCGAAGCCACGCTCGATGGCACTCGCAAAGAACACATGGAGTTCCTGGTCACCGTGCCCCTGCTCATCCTCGACGATCTCGGCATGCGCAAGCTGCCGCTCACCGCCGCCGAAGAACTGCTGGAAATCATCATGCGCCGCTACGAGCGCGCCAGCACCATGCTGACCTCGAACCGTCCCGTGGAAGACTGGGGCAAACTGCTGGGAGACGCGGCCGCCGTGAGCGCCATGCTCGACCGTTTACTGCACCACGGTCACGTGCTCAAGTGCGGCCCGCGAAGCTGGCGCACCAAAACCGACTTGCCACCACAGGAGGCGGCAGGGTAGAACATTCTCAGTCCCGCACGGCCAATCCCGTTGGCCGGTTTTGAAGTGATAACCGTTGGCCGCTTTTGAAGTGATCACTGAGGCCTGGCCTGAGTCCATCCGGATTTTAAGGTCTCCGTTAGAGTTGACGTGTTCGACAGTGCCGAGAGCACGGTTAGCAACTTTTAGTTCTTTGGATGGCGCGGTGAACTGAACGCGGTCTCCCTGTGAGAATTCGCGTTCGGCTTCGCGGTGTACCGAGACACCTGAGAGGCGTCGCGGATCGTAGGTTTGCAGAGTGCCCGCCTCGCGTTCGATCGTTAGCCGGTTCTCTTTCGCGTCCACGCCGGTGACCCGAGCGTATTCACCCGACTTGATGCCCTCAGTTTTGCTGCCACGCGAGTATCGAAGCACGTCTCCAGGCTCGTATTGTCCGGCCCACTGCCGGTCTGCTCCCGTCATCTCCTGACGCGATTCCAGCACCCGGAGTTTGTGCTCGTCTTTGCTCATGTCTCCACGATTCTGCAGCTCGCGATGAATCAGCGAATTCAATTCGCGTCGAGATTCATTATCGGGAGAGATAACCAGCGTTTCTTCTGGATTTCGTGAATACTCACTGGCGATTGCGCTAAACCGTTCTTTGGAATTAGCGATCTCGTGCACGCGGCCTTGCTGGTCGAGACTGGCAATTCCTCCGTGGACATCGCCGCGCGCGAGCTGCTCTACCGCTTCCTTCAGAGTCGGGTCCTTCTGTCGCAAAATCTCACTCAACTGGGCCGTCTGCATCCCCGCTTCTTGTAGCTGCTTGTATGGCCGGCCAGATTCCACCGCCTCATGTTGCCGCGTATCGCCAACCAAAAGAACTCGGTCGGATGTGTGCAGACGGTGAAAGAATTCGTTGATTTGTTTCGTGCTTGCAAGGCTCGATTCATCGACAACGAACAGCCGTTTCTGTCCTTCATCGGGTGCTTCATTTCGAATGAGCTGGCGTTGCAATGTGTGCGACTCAATTCCTGATTCACCCAGTTTGTGAGCAGCACGCGATGTGGGAGCGAGTCCGACCACCTGGTACCCTTCGCGTTCTGCGGCCTCGCGGACTGCAGTCAACGAGGTAGTCTTGCCGGCGCCTGCCACCCCCTCAAGACCGATAATCTTGTCCTGAGTTGCCAGAATCTGCTCTACGGCTGCTCGTTGGCTTGTGCTCAGGTGCGTATGGTTCTGCTGGACAGACTGCCATGTATCGGCACTCACCAAAGGACCGTGTTGGCCTTGGCCCTTTCGCATTTCACTCACGTTATCGCGTTCATACTGGATCATCCTTTCGGTGGTGAACGCGCGGGCCGGCGACTTGCTTTCGACTTCAATGAGGCGACCCGACTCTATTCGGCTTTCGAATCTCTCTCGGATCTCTACGAAGCCAGCCTCCCCCATCGAGCGCTTCAGCGCATCGCGCATGAACTCGCGTTCGTCAGTCACAGCGTGCCTTTCGAGATTTTTGTCCTGGGCATATGTAAGCGCCGACTCGAGGTGCTGGCGATTCGGAACATCTCTTCCGACTTCGTGGGAATGAGCGGCCCGGACTACCTGCTCTGGTTGATTTCCAAATCGCTCGGCCATGTCCTTGTGCATCCTCTGCATTTCGCCGTGCGTAATTGTCGGCAACTTGTCGTCACGGGTCTGGTGCGCTGCGATCTGCGCGGCACCAGCCCCTTTCACGCCCTGTTGTTCGAGGTAGGCCTGAATTTGCTGACTTCTGGGACTGGAGGCATCAAGGTACTCGCGTGTGTAGCCGGCGATCTCCGGCTGGCCACTTTTGCCCCTTTCGATCTCGTAGCCCTGGCCTTTTAGACGAAGTGCCAACTCCGACCGGTAAACCGCAGTCGCGTACTGTTGAGATCGGTAGAGTTCGTGCGGCTGCAAGGCTCGTGCTTCGCCATTCTTAGTTTCAGTCAGATTGAAAAACACAACGTGAGTGTGCAATTGCGGTGCGGCATATCCGTTAACCGGGCGTGCGCTGTCGTGCTCGAAGCTCGTCGCGACCCACTTGCCAGTCGTTTCCGGCAGGCGATTGCCTCCCATGCGCGCCTGGACGAACCGCTCCATCTCGTTCAATGCCAGTTTGACGCTATCCCGATGGGCTTGCCGAACGGCTTCGTCCCCACCCACGAGAGCGGTTAACGATACGCTCTTGGGAGCCGAGAACGTCGCGTCCCAACCGGCGCGGTGCTCCATCGTGCTTACCGTCTCGCCTCGCGCAGTGACGTATTCACGCGCGGTTTGGTGCCGCACGAGTTGTTCATCCGTTAGCGGATGCTGCCCATTGGCGAGGCGCTGGAAGTGCTCCTCCTGCACTTCCCCGCGGAGTCCCCACTCCTGCGCCAATCTGCCATGCCATTCGCCGCGTATGCGGTCGCCCTCGGAGTAGTAATTCTCTTGGGCGTTGGCGAATTCTTCCTTGTGATATGTCTGAGCTTGGCCGGCGCTGAGCGGTTTGGAGATCGTGAGCATAATTCGTTCACTCGAAGTAGGGTTCCTGGCCGGCAGCTATCCCTTTCGGGCTTTCTTCCAGTCCATTCGGACTGGTCTCTTGGCGTGCCGGAACTACCGTCGGCTCAGATGACCTCTTCTCCATTTCGATCACCCGAGGTGCGCTTGCTCTGGGTATGAATCCCTGTTGAGACTTCAGTGGCGCAGTGTAGGGAAAGCCAAACGGCACGACCATATTGCCGACTTTGATAAATGCATGAAGACGTTCGAGGCCACTGATCTCTGACGGCAGCACGAGCGGCTCCGTTCGTCTTTCAAGGTGATAGCTCTTGGAGTTGGTGAGCTTAAGGGGTTGCGTGTTCACCGTCTCTTTCAGGCGTTCCATCTCGACTTCGCCAGTCGTGTCAGAGATCCACTTCGCAGCACGGGGCTCGCTGGTGTGCAGAAAAATCTTGGTCGCCGGCTGGGACAGCATTGACTCGGCCTCATGCCCGTAGCGCACCTCGAGCTGGCTGCGGCCTTGGAAACCGATCACAACCGGATTCCCCGATTTACGGTTCTCGGTCAGGGCAGTGTGCAATTGTGGCAATCGCTGCAGGCTCGCGAGCTCATCGAGCACAAACCACGCGTGACGCACGGCAGGGTCGCCCTGGTTCATCAAGCGCAGCACGAGCGTGTCGAGCCAGAGGCTGGTAAGCGGCAACAACCGCTCGCGGAATCTCGGAGTGGAAGTTAAGAACAGCCAACCGGTCTTTTTTCTCGCCCATTCCTCGGTCGTCCAGCGTTCCTTCGCGTCGGTCTCTCGCGGCAGGAGTTTCAGACTGCCGGCAACCATGTTGAGCGCACCAAGAACACCTCCACGCTGCGGACCGGCTCCGCGATACACAAATGCTTCCAACTCGGTCCCCCTTACCTGGCGATCCAATTCCTCTTCATGGCTCATCCATCGGACCAACTCCTCAGGTGCGGGCTTCAACGTCAGCAAGTGGGCGAAGATCTTTCTGGGACCTTCGACGAAGAACGTATTCTCGTGTGGCTTCTCTGGGAAAAGTGAAGTTGCCAGGGTGAGAGCTTCAGCATCGTGGAGCACTTCATCCGAGGGCGACCAGTACGGACACCTTGCATCGAGAGGATTAAGAATGACGTCGCCGCGATCTGCATTGAAGAACTGAGGTGTGTAGTCGAGCGCTGGATCGTACACGATTGCCGTTTCCCCGCGCTCCGCAACCTGGGTGAGGATGCGTCTCTGCAAAACACTCTTTCCGGCACCCGTGTCACCCATGATCATGATGTGACTACTCTCCAGGGCGCGCGGGATAGATAGCGACTTCTTCTCAGTAGTCAGGAAGTCGATGCCGTCCGCGGCCCCGCGACGATTGAATTCTTTAACCGTGACCATTTCTGGTCCTTTTAGCCTTGTTCCTTCATCTTTGTCGCGGCGCCGATGGACACCGGCCCCGGAGGATGACGAACAGTAGACCTACTACGAAGAATCCTAGCGCACCGACCGAACTTGGACGTAGTAAATCATTGGTCGATTGGCCAGCGAAAATCTGTTCACGGAGAATCTGCTCCATCTGAGCACCGCTGTAGTGAACTGTTTCAAGATTCAGCTGAACGGCACCTTGCTGCCGTGCCTGTTGGGACAGCTCAAATGGGAATAAATTGTGCCGTCCTCGGAAGTCGGGAACCACGTCGCTGTTGCTGGCAACACTGTGGTGCCCCGCCCGGTTAGTTTTCGTTAGCAACCAGTAGCTTCCGTGTTGGGTTGGGAAATTATGCGTCATCGAATACTCGTTGAAGTACCACCGTTGCAGGGGAGTCCAGATTTGATACTCCTGATACGTGAAGACTGCAATTCCCACCACCCCAGCCATCAGTGCCACCCCGACGCTCAATAGTGGCCATCGGATTCCCCCGTAACCGGCGCGATGCGTTCTTGTCACGGCTCACCCCACTCCAAACCGAACCCACTTCCCTTAGCTTTGTTTCGGATGTGTTGTCTGCTCCAGGCGCTCGCGCGCCTTCTTGAACTTGTCCGAATCTGCCCGGTTGATCAGTTTCTGCATTTCCTCGGTCGTCAGCCGTTCCCCGTTCACTTGCTTGAAAAGGACATTTAGGAGGATGGCTCGGAGGGCAACGACCTCAGCCATGACCGCTTCGGCTCCAGCCTCTCCTCGGCTCCCGTTCGCCGGCTGGCCGTTCGCGCTGCCTAGCATCACCTCGCGGCACCATTCCCCTAATGTCTTCGAGGCCTTCTGGGCGGCTTGCTCCAGCCGGGCGAATTCATCTTCGGTAACCTTTGTTCCTATGGACTTGGTGCGCAGATTCGGCTTAACCATGAACTCGCCTTCCTAAACGTCACCACGACGCAATCGCTGTCTTTTCAAATAGTTCGCGTACGGTAACCGAAAGTTAGCCTGCAGCTCCCATTCTGGGGTGACGTGTCATTCTTCAGCCGCTGCGAAGCAGCGTTTTCGAACCTTACCGAAAACCCGATCTGTATTGAACCCAGTAAGCCTCACTCAGGCGCCGTCGGAAGCCTGAACCCGGCTATCCATAAACTGGCGAAACTCATCTAGAAGCCCTGCGGGCGGTGCCACCTTATAGCCCTCACTACCTGGGCTCATCAGCATTCCGTCGACGAACACGTTATGGGCGTCACCGTCGTCCGGCTCCATGAGCGCAAACAGGATCATTGCCTGGACCCGCTCACAGACGTATGCCCGGCGATCTCAGCCTATCCAACAGCAGGCAGTGGCAGGTCGGCAGTTCAGCTCCCCCTCTCATGATCTCTTCAAGCGGGGGCCGTTCAATTACGGAGGGGAACTTCCCGTACAGGGTGGGATATCGCCTTTCGGGCAGGTACTGGGCTACCGCTGGGTGGCGAAGGAACCAAGACCATAGGCTTCCGTCCGAAGGCAAATCGTCGCCGCCATCGCTATACCCAAATTGAGGGCAACCGGCTGTGTACCCGAACTGTACGAACCGTAGATTTCCCCTATAACCAAACGCAGCCTCGAACGAGTCGGGTACGGGAAACGGGAGTGGGATAGCGCCGACAACCGTTGGCGAAATGTCGTTTCCCAGGAACCTGCCACCCCAGTTTTTGGACGGTGCGCCTCGCCTCGTTCACAAGATGCCTATGGACTTTCGACGCCGCCAACCGGGTCCGATGTATTCCGCCCACAGATTTCATTGCGCCATCCTCTGCCGGCACGGCCGTTGAGTTGTCGATTGCACATCGGCAAAGACTTCCCTGAGCTCCTCGGGTTTCCCAGCCCGTACGTAGGCATCGTAAGCGTCATTCATGGTGGACAGGGCTTCCTCCTCCCTGCCTGCGGATTTCAGGGCGAAGCCGTACAAAAGCCAAAGCCTCGGATCAGATCTATCGGGTTCGAGGGCCTGGGCGCAGCACTCAAGCTCCTTCTCGTACATGGCAAGCATGTGGTAGGCCAACGACATTCCTGTCCAGACCCTGATGTTCTTGCCGTTGTTGTCAGGATCGATTTGTAGCGCCCGATGGAATGCCTGCACTGCGGAGCGCGCTCGCGCTCGATTCATTTCCTCTGAGTCATTGGCTCGGTGAAGAGCCGCGCGCCGAAGTGCGAAACCCAAGTTGACCCACGCTCCAGCACTCAGAGGACTGGTCCGATGTTGCAGGAGTGTGAGGGCCAGGACCTCAGGAGCCGATGCGGAGAGATTCGTCGGAACAACCGCTCCGTCTTCGTACATTCCTCCCAAGAATCGCCCGGCAAACTCGGTCATACTTTCGCTGGCTCGGGCCTTGGAGTGTCCATCCGCATACCACTGGAGCACTTCCTTGATCTCGCCGGGCATATGCTCGAGAAATTGGTTTTCAGCGTCTGTCGCGGTCGTCACGTATCCTCCGCAAATCAAGCCGGCGTTTGGCGGCCCTCAATCTGGACTAATTCAGTCTTCGCAGTTTTTCCCGCGCCCAGATCAACATCTTTGCCTTTGGCATAAATGGGGTCGCGGCCATGCATCCGATTCCATTCGGCTAAGCTCGCGGTCCGGTGCACGTGTTCCACAATCTTTCGCCAACGACCCCCGTTGTATGCACAGAACGTGATTTCGCCTTCTTGGGTTGCCACGGGCGTCTTTGAATCGGACATCGTTGCGAAGTCGTAGTTGTTGAGATCCTGGAAGCTCATCGGGGTAATCATCACGAGTTTCCAAGAACCTGCGTACGAGTAGGCCCGCTCCGACCAGCTTTGACCGCTGCCGGCAACTCGATAAAAGCAGTCCGAGAGCAATCTGCGAAGCTGGTCAAGTCCAAAATCGGCGGGAGCATTGGTCCGATTAAAGTTGCGTACGGCTGAGAGCGCAACCATTGCTTTCGTGATCGCGGGTCCTCTCCCGAGATCTGTGATGTCCACAACGTCACGCAAGAATTGCTGCACGTCGAAGAACTTTGCTACGGGGACAATTTCTCGCGTGCGGGAGTTGATAAGTATCGGGGAGAACATTCCTTGATTGGGATGGATATCGCAAAAGAGGCTCCCTAATGCTGCCTCAGGATGAAGCACATCGCATAGATTGGCGAAGACCGCGTAAGCAGAGGCGGGAAACCAGTCGCGCATCGGTTCCCACCCGAATGAAGTTTGAGCCTGCAAATCGTACGCGATTTGTGAAACCGGATACCGCCTCGCGTAACGCTCGTCAGCGGAAATGTCTTCATCTCGGCCGGAGAACATGACCGGTTGAAAGATAATCCCGTGGATCTTCTCGATATGATCTGCAACGAACCGAATGATGTCGCCAACACCGTCATTGTTCAGTCCGTTCTCGACAGTCACCTGCAGCGTCGTTTTCATTCCCGCTGCGGCGATATTGTCGAGGGCGCCTCGCTTCACCTCCATGTAGTTGCCGATCCCGCGATGACGGTTCTTCTCTTCGGTAACGCCATCGAACTGGAGATATACAGCATGGAGTCCAGCCGCCTTCGCCTTGGCTGCAAAATCCTTCTCTTGGGCAAAGCGAATTCCGTTGGTGGCGACATGTAGGCGATGGAAGCCCTTGCTCTTCGCATGCCGGACGGCGTCCAGGAATATCGGCGAGAGTGTTGCTTCTCCTCCAGAGAACAGAACGTTAATCTCGCGTTGAGGTTTGAAGGACGTTGCTCTTTCAAACAGAGCCGTCACGTCCTGCATATCCAATTCGTGGACGTAGCTGGCGGCGTTTGCGTCCATGTAGCAAGGCGAACAGAACATGTTGCAGCGGTTGGTGAGGTCGACAATCAAATACGTACCGCGCCCTGTCTTGATGCTGTTTGCGCCATGATTGTGAACCATTTCATCGCCGGCACAATTGAAGTCCTTGCCAAACCCGAGGCTCTCCATCCGTTTGAAGAAGTCCGGATGATTCGAAAGCACGTCCTCAAACGGGCCGTGCTTTTCGCAGGCTTTGCGCATCAGGATGCGCCCTGCTTCCTCAACGATCTCCGCCTCGATGATTCCAGGCCGATCCCTGAAATCGGCGAGACTCGCCTCACCTCTAGTCACAGCCTCCACTGCCTCACGATTGCAGTCCGGGCAAAGCGACAGAGTTCGTCGCGGAACGCCGGTCGCCATTGGAACTCTCTCCCAGCTTCTGGGAAGCGGACTCGGCGCCCAAGACGGCTGCGGAAGCTTGCCGTGCGGCAAGATCGAATTGATGTTTCTGGCAAAGGACCATGCGGCGTTCGATAACGATCTGGTGAAACTCGCTGGCTGGGCAGACATAGAACGGAACCTCCTGTGCGGATTCGCTCAAAGGCGGGATTACAGAAAACTGCGACAGCATGGGGGGAACCCTGCAGAGAAGTGGTTGGGCTATTCTACATTGGATTCGAGCCGTGCGAGAGAAATTTGCTCGCCTGAACCTCTCCAGCGAAAATGAATGGAGCACCATAGACCTCACATGGGGCTAAGATATTCTGCTGCAAGCACTAGATCCTCCCCGTGTCTGCCATGATTTGTGACTTGGTGAATATTGCTATCGAGAACTCGTATCAGAATTCCCTACTATACGATCTGGCTGTGTTGGCAAAGGGAGGCGTGAGTGTAATACCGACCGCCGTGTTGCCGGTTGCATGCTTTGAGTGCTGGCAGGAACGTGGGAGCCCAAATGGCAGTGATGTAGACCAACTACTTAATTGGGCGAAATCGCTGGTAATGGCCCCGCAATCTAGATTGCTGATTCGGGTCACTACTCAGCAGAAGTACCAGGGTCTCATAAGCAACGTTTCAGTTGACCCTAACTTTGCAGAGATATGGTCGGCGATCGATAGGGCATATCGATCATGGGGCGATGAACGAGCACGAGCGTCTCGCATTGTTTGCAGGGTTGATGAGGAGAAGAGTAAACCATCGCTGATAGTTCAGCCCGTCGCGCCGAAGGTTTATTCAGTCTTGACGAGGCAGTCCGTCTCAGGAGAGCTAACAACTCCGGAGAATTACGAACACAATGTTAATAACCGATTACCTGCGTTCTCTATAGATGTCGATCGCCTGGTGCGAGCGTGTGAGGCTCTCGTTCGGAGGCCGGTCAAGATCTCGTTCACATGTGAGGACAACTTCTCAAGGCTCACAGTCGTCAGCGTGTCCGACGAAAATATGACGACTGATGCCCGCTGGCGCGCATTGAGTGATCTTCTGGAACGCAAGCTCATCGATGATGCCCAATTCCTGATGGCCATAACTCCAGACATGATTGGATTCGCACGCGGGGTCGAATTTGATCCTGCGAGTACTTCGACCTATATGCAAGGGATTCCTGCGAGCGGCGGTGTGGCCGTTGGGACACTCTTGTTCCGCGGCACCAAGATCAGCAGCAAGCAGGCGCAAAACATCGTTTTCATGGTAGAAGAGGCACACCCGGAGGACATCCAGATTCTCGAAAGGTGTTCTGCGGCCATCGGACTGATGGGAGGGATGACCAGTCACTTGGCTCTGGTCTCGCGAGGCTTAAGGATACCTGCGGTCACAGGCTGCGGTGGAAGGGTGAATCTCAAGAAACGTCTTTTCCAGATGATCGATGGTAGAACCGTCGGCGAGTACACCAAAGCATTAGTCGATGGGAGCACAGGAAATGTTGGGTTTTCGGACGCTGATGTGAGGCCCAAGTGGGTGCGAAGCGACCACAGCGAGGAGTTCGTGTCAGGAATCTTACGCTCGTGCAGCCGACTCTCTGGGTCCATTTTCAAGGAATTACCTGTGGAGATTCAGTGGCATATCGCTGAGCTCAAAAACCGCATGAGGAGTATAGGACTGCTGCCGTGATTACCGCACTCTTGGTTGATGACGATAGGGCCTTTGCCCAAGCTTGCTGCGAGTGGCTCCTAGCTCGCAACATTGAACCTACGCTGTGCGAGAACGCGGACTCAGCGCAAACTGCGCTACACAAACAAGCCTTCGATCTTGCCATCATCGATTTGATGTTGCCACCGACCTACGGGAGTGAAGGTCTGACTGTTCTTCGTGTCATCAAAGATCGCTTCAGAAATATAGAGCCCCTAATGATAACGAGAAAGAATGAGGGCACCGTCGAGATTGTGGCAGAAGCAATGAGGATGGGGGCAAGATTCTTCTTGGACAAGAACTCAAACGTATTTTTTTCAAAGCTGGAGGCGAACGTGGAAGAAATACTTCGCAGGAAGCGTGCCAATGTATTTCTCAGTCACGGCCACAACGAACTACTCAAATTGAAGCTGAAGGACTTCCTTCATGGCAGACTTGGCCAGTCGCCTATTATCCTTGCTGAGCAGCCGAGTCGTGGGTTAACAGTTGTCGAGAAACTGGACCGGGTCAGCGAAATGTGCTCGTTCGCCGTCATTCTTATGACCAAGGATGATGAACAAGTCGACGGTGGCCTTCGAGCGAGGCAAAACGTGATACACGAAATTGGCTTTTTCCAGGGAAAGTACGGCCGTAAGAATGTTGTCTTGCTGGCGGAACGTGGAATCGAGTTGTTCACGAACATTTCAGGTATCATTCGGATCGAATTCGAACCTGAACACTTCGAAGAATGTTATGAACCGTTGAGAAAAGAACTCGAATCCTCAGCACTCGCTGCTCTAATGCCACACTAAGAAGGTCTTCTGAACGGCCCGATCTCGCTCGCCGCAACTTGCTACGGGAGACATCGCATCGGCGCCGGTGCATGCTGCTAGTTCTAAGTTTGAACTGGACCATAGCAGGGGAACCTGGCATCCTGTCATGCAATGCCGGCATACTACCGAGCGCCACTCGGGACCTTCGTTACTGACACGGCGAAGTCGATTATTGGAGCGCTCGCCGTCGCAAATCGTAAGGCCCGGTTCCCCCTCGAACCCGAGGCCGTAGAAGCTTGGGAACTGCAACTTCCGCCATTGGTCCAGGGATGTCGGCAACTAATTTCGGAACTATCCGAGGCGGCTCGGTTCGAAATTCTGCTGGAGTACCCGATCCCGCGTGTCGGCAAGCGTATCGACGCAGTGATTTTGATGCACGACGTAATCGTTGCAATCGAGACGAAGACTGGGCTCTCGGCGACCACAGCCGAGCGCCAAGTTGATGACTACGCCATCAATCTGGCTTGCTTTCATGAACCTAGTGCGAATCGGAAGATTGTTCCCATGGTCATCTCCGATGGACACGTTGCATCCGCAGGCGCCAGGCCGTTTGCTGACGATGTTGTACGCCCATCTCGACGGGCCAATACTAACGAAGTTGGCGATGTACTGATCAGAATCGCTCTCGAGGAACGCCACTCTGGCTCGCTACCCATTGACCCAGCGGCGTGGGATGCCGGGATATTCCATCCGATTCCGCCGATCATTGACGCGGCAGTCAGACTCTATTCTGAGAACGAGGTTTTCGAAATTGGGCACGCTTGCGCGGCTAGAGAGGATCTCGACAAAGCTATTTCATCTCTCACGACCATAGTGCGTCGGGCCCGCGAGAGAAACGAAAAGTCAATTTGCTTCATTACCGGGGTCCCCGGTTCTGGCAAGACTCTTGTCGGCCTGAACGCCGTCCATCACCCGGACATACGAGAGACCGCTTCGTTCCTATCGGGGAATGGACCATTAGTAAAGATCTTGCGAGAAGCATTGATCCGCGACGACGTTCGCCGGGCTCACATTGCTGGAAATCGAAGGACTCGCAGAGCAGCCGAAACAGCGGTGCACGCATTTATCCAGAGCGTCCACCGTTTTGCGGACGATCACTACAAAGACCAGGCTCCAACGCCCGCACAAAGGGTCATTGTCTTCGACGAGGCTCAGCGGGCATGGGATTCCAAGCAAAACGAGCGTGCTAGCCGGCCCACGGTATCCGAAGCTCACATGATGATGGATGTCATGAATCGCCATGCCGGATGGTGCGTGCTGGTTTGCCTAGTCGGAGGGGGCCAGGAAATAAATCGCGGAGAAGCCGGCCTGCCGGAATGGGGCGTCGCTCTTCGAGGTTTTGACGACTGGAACATATATGCATCGCCCGAAGTTCTAAACGACACGTCTGGTGGTTCGTTCTCTCTGTTCTCCGAAGACGCGCCCCGGCCAAATCGGATTTCAACGATTGAAGATTTTCACTTGAAAGTCAGCAACCGCTCTATAAGGGCAACGCAGATGTCAGAGTGGGTGGATGCCGTTCTCCGCGGAGATCAACCGGCAGCAAAGGACATTGCCCAAAAGATGTCCAGTCCCCCCGTGGTGTCGAGAGACATCTCCACTGTCCACCAGTGGCTACGAGAGAAGCGCAGAGGTCTCACTAGGGCCGGCCTGGTCGCGAGTTCTGGAGCTGCTAGGTTGCGGGCAGACGGACTTGAAACCTCCTTTGATTTTCACCAGCGCTTCGAGTGGGAGAGATGGTTTCTCGATCGCGACGCTTGCGAAGAGGCGGGCTGCGACCATAAATATTGCAACGATGTGCGAGCCTCCTCCAAACTTGAGGTGGCGGCCACTCAGTTCGAGATTCAAGGACTGGAACTCGACTGGATAGGCATCTGTTGGGGCGAGGACCTCCTGTGGAGCGGAACGGATTGGCTCAGTCGTAGTTTCAACGGAAAGACGTGGAAGGCAAACAAAGACCCTCAGAAACACAAGTATCGTGTGAACGGCTACCGAGTTTTGCTTACCCGTGCACGACAAGGAATGGTCGTTTACGTTCCCAGGCCAGACCGCTCCGACTCATCGCGACTCCACGATCAACTCGATGCAACCGCACAGTTTCTTATCCGATGCGGTACGGAAGAACTGACTAGCTCACTGGGGCATCTAGACCAGTTGGACTCCGCGGCGTGCGATACATCAACGCAACCCTCCCCAGTTTCGCTCATACTCCCGTAAGATGCGTCCACCTCAAAAGAAAGGTGGACGCATCACGTGATCGAAACCATATCCCCCTGGCCAAGTGTTCGACTTCGCCATGAATCGGCTCCCTTGCTGAAAGAGCGGGAGCAATATCTCATGCATCTTTTGCAGCAAGGATACAGCCGAGTGTCCGTAAGGAACACCGCAGCCTACCTAATCCATGTAGTGCGCGTGATGAACATGAACTCGATGCGCATTGTTCCTCCGCAGGGAGATTGAAGCGGCTGGGCAATCATGGGCGGCATATGAAGGGCCGCTTCGAAAAAAGGTGAGCCCCAGAGGGTCACCAAGGGTTTTCGTTCAAGTAGCGCAAAAGTGGTTGCGCTTTCACGGGCAGTTGGCGACTCCGCCGCCGAATCGCTTTCATCGAGTGATCGCGGAGTTTATCGACGCGATGCGTTCTGCACATGGACTTGCTCCGGATACGGTGCGCGGCTACAGCTCCAGGGCGTTCAATTTTCTGAAATGGTTCGGCGAGCGGCATGAGAGTCTTGAAACGGTATCGTTGCTGGACGTAGATGAGTTCTTGGCCAGTAAGCGTCAGGAGGGCTGGTCGGTTCGAACTATCGCCTCGCAATGCCAGGCCCTGCGGTCCTTCTTTAGATATGCAGAGATCCGAGGTTGGTGTGCTCCCCGCCTGGCGTTGGGAATTCGTAGTCCGAGAATTCCGAAATACGATGGTCGGCCCAAAGCTCCAACGTGGGCGGAGGTTCGGAGATTACTCGACTCGGCGAGCGGATCGTCACCTACCGACCTTCGCGCCAAAGCCATTCTCCTCCTATTTGCGATCTATGGGCTCCGGAGTAGCGAGGTGGCAGGACTTCAATTGAGCGATTTCGATTGGCGCAATGAGACCTTCACCGTAAGGCGCGCCAAGCGAGGCGGAGTCCAGCAATATCCGATTCAATATGAAGTTGGCGAAGCGATCATTCAGTACCTCCAGAAGGGCAGGAAACGCTGTTCAAGCCGTCACGTTTTTCTGTCCAAGTATCCACCGCACGGACGGATTGGCCCTGGCCCAATGTGGCAGATCGTCGGCAAAAGAATGCAGAAGTTGGGAATCGAATTGGAACACGTGGGCCCTCACTCGCTCCGGCATGCTTGTGCTACTCGCCTACTCCAGAAAGGCGCGTCCCTTCGCGAGATAGCGGATTTCCTCGGTCACCGCAACATCAAGTCAATCGGCATTTATGCGAGGTACGACACTCGCTCGCTACGTAAGGTCGCCGCTTTCAGCCTGGCGGGTGTGCGATGAGACTACTCGATGGCGTTCAGGACATACGTAGATGGAAAACGCATCGGCGGAGCGATCTATGCCGAGGGCATTAAGAGCCTTTCGGCATTCTGCCGATATGCCGGCGACGTGGAGCTGAGCAGCATACGTGAGCGTCAAGTAGCATCGTTCCTCGATGGGCCCCACACGTCGCCCGTCACGTGGCGTCAAAAGTACAACGTGTTGAGGCACTTTTTCCTGTTCTGGGTGGCGCGGAACGCAGTGCTGGCATTGCCCATGCCGCCTCCCCGACCACCTGTTGTGACGACGTTTGTTCCTTACATCTACTCACGGACTGAGATTCGCCTTCTGCTGTCCACGGTTCGATCCTCTCAGGAGAAGAGCGGCTGCAAAATCGACGCACGCACTCTTCGAACATTCTTGCTGTTCCTCTACGGGACGGGAGCCTTGGTCGGCGAGGCTCGCCGGCTCCTTCGTGAGGACGTGGATTTCAAACGGAGAACAATTATCCTCCGCAGCAACCGGTTCAATCGTTCGAGGGAGATTCCGATTGGCCCAGACCTGTACAAGGTGCTGCGGAGATATCACACCACGAATCATCGAAAGGGCGAGATGAAGGCTCCGCAATTCTTCCTCACTAAAGAAGGAAATCCTCTCAAAGAACGTGCCGCGTGTCAGACATTTCAGAGGCTTCGTAGAATGGCTGGCATTGCTCGTGATGACGGCGCACGCTATCAGCCTCGGCTGCATGATTTGAGACATACGTTTGCAGTACATCGACTAACCGCATGGATCAAGCGTGGCGCGGACCTGAACCGGATGATTCCTGCCCTTTCGGCCTACATAGGACAAGTCGGCCTCGGCTCAACGGATCGCTATCTCTCTCTGACTCCGGAGCGTTTCCGTACTCAACTCGACAAACTGAGTCCGCGCCGCGGTAAAAAGCGATGGCGTGACAATCCGGCTCTCATGAGGTTCCTGACGGAACTGTGAGGCGTCTTGCAGACGATCGCATCCGGCTAGCGGCTATCCGAACATAACGTAGAGGAAGAGATCGCGCATCAGGCGCAAAGCCTGATGCGCGCCCGAAGAGCTGCGCGAAATCACTAAATCCCAGCGTTAATTCTGCTACCATGGCGGCCATTCGGAGAACCTCATGGCCTTTTTACGCAGTCCATACGCGATTTGCGTGCTGATACTTTTCATTTTTCTGACTTCATACTCTTTCGGACAAACACCCCCTTTCCTCCGTGTCGACGAGGAGCAAACTAAGTTTCGGCTCAATGCCCATCCGGTTCTGGAACTGCCAATTGTCAATGCATCGGATAAAACGCTCGTCGGAGATTTCAGGCTCGAGTTGCTTGACTCAAACAACAAAGTGGAGTCTTTCGTAACGGGCAAGTTTCAGGAGAAGCCCGGCACCACGGTTGAGAAGATCGAATGGCCTTTGGATTACCTGGTAAACATTTCTCCTTCGAGTCTCGGATGGCGGCGATTGCACTACTCGTTTGTCCAACGACCGGAAGTCGGAGTGGCGCCAGTGGAAGGACTTGTCCAACTGAGCCGAGTGCTGGTCGGTAGCTTCCAAGTCCGCATGACCGCAGCTTCGAAGGCTAAGCCTGGAAACAAGTTCCCTGTGCGTATTCGCGTTGATGACCCAAGCAATGGAAAACCCCTCCATGGAACTGCTGTAGACCTCACGCTGGCGTTGGGAGACGATGACGACAACGCGATAAAGCACACCGTCACCACCGACTACTCGGGATACGCCGTTTACAGCTTCGATCTCCCGAAAGAGATTGAGGCCGATGAGGGGACTGTAACGGCCGAGGCGAAGCGAGGTCCCTACAGTGAGGACGTGGAACTCACTTTTGACCTTCGTTCTAAGGGCAAGCTCACGCTCACAACGGATAAGCCTTTGTATCAACCAGGACAGCAGGCTCATCTGCGGGTTCTCGCGTTCGGGCCAGACAAGCGTGCCCTCGCAGCTAAGGACTTGGTGTTTACGATCGAAGATGAAGACGGAGACGATCAATTTCACGAGACACTTAAGACGTCGCGTTTCGGAGTGGCGAGCGCTGATTGGGACATTCCACAGAAGTTGCGCTTGGGAAACTACAAAGTTCATGCAGTATTAAAGGGCTCAGAAGACGACTATGACGCTCCACAGGCACGGGCCACTGTACGTGTCAGCCGCTACGAATTGCCGACCTTCACGGTGAAGGCTGATCCAGACCGCAAGTACTATCTGCCCGGCGATGACGCGAAGATTACGATCAGCGCAGATTATCTCTTCGGCAAGCCGGTTCGGAACGCAAACGTCCGCCTGGTGAATCAGCAGAATCGCCATTGGGACTTCAAAGAGCAGAAGTGGGCGACGGAAGAGTCCAATGCGATCGAAGGTACCTTCGACAAAGATGGCAAGTTCGAAGCGAAGGTTGACCTGCAGGATGAGTTCAAGGATTTCAATCCTGAAGACTACTCCCACTATGAAGACTTAACCTTTGCGGCTTATGTCACGGATCTCTCGACCAAACGGACCGAACAACGTCGCTTTCGAATTCGCCTCACTGAAAGGCCTATTCAACTCTATGTCACAAGCGGCGATTCCTGGTCCGCTCCCGACAAACACCCCAGTCTGTACGTGACATCTTCCTATGCCGACGGAACTCCCGCTTCGGTGAGCGGAACTCTGTACTTTGCCGAACCGAACAACGCAGGCGAATTTGAAAAGGCTCCCTGGCAGGGTGGCCGATCCAAAGCCCTCACGTTCCACACGAACCGATTCGGCGTTGGCAAAATCACACTACCTCGCATCCGAGATCGGTTTCTTGTGATTCCGCGAAACACATACCGGTATTACTACAGCTATTCGCGCGAGAACGATCATTACCGAAACGCACTACTGTTGCTTGAGGCAAGGGATAGAAAAGGTCGACAAGGACGAAGTTCTGAAGAATGGACGATAGCTCCCGAGCGCCCGTACTTACGGGTCCACACAACACAGGTGCTGTATCGACCAGGAGACGCACTGCCGATCACAATTGAGTCCAACAGTCCTGTCCGCGATGTGATTGTCGATGTCTCAACGCCAGCGGGGCTTATCGCCTCACGGGTTGTGCGTCCAGTAAACGGGCAAGCGGAACTGAGCGTTGAGTATGATTCCCGGCTGAGTGGAGAGGTTGAAATTACGGCCTTCGTGCTGACGCAGTCTCCACAACAAGATGATTACGCACTCAGCGGGACCGCCCATGTCATTTATCCAGCGCTGCAGGACCTGAGAGTCGGCGTGAAAATGGCACATACCACGTATCGTCCGGGGGAAACCGCTTCTGCTGAATTTAGCGTCAGATCGCCAGAAGGAAAACCCGTCGAAAGCGACTTGGGGCTCTTGGTCTTCGATCGTGCAGTCGCTGAGCGCGTGCGCAGCGACGAAGAGTTTGGCCGTCCTTCCGGGTTTTCTATTTACGATTATCTCGATGAAAACTATATCGGAAAGATAGCAGGAATTGGGTATCGCGATTTATTGGGCCTCAATCCCAATGAGCCATTCAATTCGGATCTGCAACTGCTTGCCGAAGCGTTGATGTCTTCAGCGCAATACAACTGGTGGTACGGGAATGTGAGGTTAACGGGCGGCGAGAACTACTCTCGGGGCGCCGGGAGTGTCTTCGCTGAACTCATGACCAATTCCCTGAAGCCGGTACGCGAAGCTGTACAGGCAACCTATGACAAGGAAGCCCGATACCCCAAGAATGATGCTGAGTTAAATGCCATCTTGGCAGCCAAGGGCCTTGATCTCGCAAAAACAACCGACCCGTGGGGTCTTACGTACCAAGCCGAATACTCTGTGAGCGGCGCTTTCGACGTGCTGACGTTCAAGAGCAATGGACCGGATAAGAAGTCCGGAACTGCCGATGATGCCGACGCGACTTCCATGCAATGGCAGTATTTCCGGAAGACGGGCCAAAGTATCGACCAGATGGCGCGAGAATATCCGTACAAGGCCGGCAACTACATTCGCGATTATCCGACTCTACGTCAGGTGATGAAAACGAAGGACCTTGATCCGGATACGATGCTTGATCCGTGGGGGCATCATTACCGGTTTTCCTTCGAAACAGTTGGACCATACTTCAAGGTATTCGTTACCAGTGCTGGACCGGACGGCGTGTTCGATTCTCAGCAGAAGCCGTCTTGGGACGACGTACAGGAGTGGACATCCTCTGTTCATTATTTCGTAAAAGAGACTGAGGACCTTGAACGAGCCCTAGCGGAACACTTCGCCACGGCTAAACAGTTCCCACAGACGGAAGACGAACTCAAACCGATTCTTGCGAGTGCACACATTGCCGGCGATCGTCTACTCGATCCTTGGGGACGCCCATACCACTTCACGTTCTCGAAGCGGAGCCGCTACTGGGATAGAGTGAACGTTTCCACGTACTACGATTACACCGCAGCCAAAGAAAAGCGTGTCACTGAGGTGACGCCAGTGACCCAGGAAATGGCTTTCCTGGGGGTTTCCAGCTACGGCCCCGAGAACCAGGTGGAACAAGCGTTCAACGTTGCCGAGTTCAGCCGGGTCCTAGCCGAACAATCCAGCAAAGACCTGAATAAGAAGCCAGCGTCCATAACACAGGGACCGCTTCCGTCAGGTTCGGGGGCAATCACCGGTGTGGTCACAGATCAGAGCGGTGCTGTGGTTGCGAATGCCAAAGTGATAGTACTTTTCGAGAATGGCCAGAGCGAAACCACAACCACGGATAGCAATGGACGCTATTTGATCTCCAGTCTTTCTGCCGGAACGTATGAGGTCGAATTCAATGCCGCCGGTTTCCAGCAAACTACAGTGACCCGCGTGCCGATACAACCGGGCTCAACGGTGAACCTGGATGCCACCCTTCGCGTGGGGACCATATCAGAAGCGGTTGAGGTGACTGCCGAAGCGGTCATCGTTGAATACAGAATCGGCGGAAGTCGCCGGCACGGTCGCGAAGGCGTTACAGGGGACTGCGTCCGCCGAGAAACCGCTCTTTACGCCGCGTCTCCGAAAGTATTTCCCTGAGACGCTAGTCTGGAAACCAGAGGTTATCACCGACGACCACGGACGGGCGCACCTCGACTTTCCGATGGCGGACAACATCACGGCATGGTCCATGTCGGTTGTCGCTTCGACCGAGGCCGGACAGGTCGGAGTGGCAGAAAAGGAGCTGCGGACTTTCCAGCCTTTCTTCATCGAGCACGATCCGCCCAAAGTACTTACAGAAGGCGATCAAATCAGCCTCCCCGTGGTCTTGCGCAACTACTCCGACAAACCGCAGACGCTACTGGCGGAACTCAAATCAGAGGAATGGTTTTCCATGCTCTCTCCGCCGCAGCAGAACGTCACTGTCGCGGCTGGAGGGGATGCGAATGCAGTATTCACCTTCAAGGCGATAGCACGAGCGAATCCCGGCAAACAACGTGTAACCGCGCGGAATAACGAGACTGGGGATGCAGTGGAGCGGGAGGTTCGGGTCCATCCTGACGGCCAGGAAATCTCGTTTACCACGGGCCGACTCCTTGCAGGCGAGGATCAAACTCTTGAGATTCAAGTTCCGAGCACGGCAATTCCCGGTTCTATCGATGCGGAACTTCATATTTATCCGAATCTCATTGCGCACGTTCTCGACGCCATGAATGGCATCGCCAAGAGGCCAGCGGGCTGCGCCGAGCAGATTACATCGATTGGGTATGTAAGTCTCCAGGCTTTGCAATTGCTGAAGAAGGCAAGTGTGGACGCTACAACGAAAGATTCTCGCGCTCAGATTTACGCGGGAGCTCTCAAGTCGGTGCAGGACGCCGACGCGTTGTTGCCCTCCTTGCAGCAAGCTAACGGCGGCTTTTCCTACTGGGGCAATGCTTCACAAGACGTGGCGTTGACAGCATATGTGCTGAGATTCTTGGATGGAGCAAGCGAATTCGTTGAAGTCGATCCTCAGGTCCTGTCGAAGGCACGATCCTATCTGACCTCGCAACAGACGCCGTCGGGAGCCTGGACTCGATACGACTGGTCCACAAAGGGTCAGATCGAAGACCCGATGAAAACGGCTTATGTGGCGCGCGCCTTGGCGGCGTCAAGTAAATCGCTCGACACAAAAGAGCGAGAAGTGATCGATGCGTCAATCGGAAGGGCCCTTTCTTATCTGGATGATCGGATCGACGAATGGCGAGATGCGTATCTAGTGGGCAACTATGCTATCGCCGCGATCGACGCTAAGCGCCAAGGGCACATTGCGAATGCTCGCGAATTGCTCGCTCGGCTGGCCCACAGTGAGGGATCGACCACCTACTGGAACCTGGAAGCAAACACCACTCCTTTCTACGGATGGGGCATTGCCGGGCGGCTGGAGACCACGGCTCTTGCCGTTGAAGCTCTTGCGAAACTGGAAGCGCTCGGAAATGATCCGGCGCTCGCGGAACAGGTCAATCGCGGTCTTCAATATCTGCTGACGCACAAGGACCGATACGCTTGCTGGTATTCCACGCAAGCCACCCAGAATGTTATCGAGGCCATAATTGCCGCCATGCCTGTTGGGAAAAACGGGACTGGCGACGACACCGCATCCGTCCTAGTGAATGGCACGAAACTGGCGGACATCAAACTGCCTAAGGCGACCGAGGTTGTAGGCCCGAGAGTGATTGATTTCGGTAAGGAATTGAAGGGGGGCAGCAACAGAGTTGCAATCCAGCGAGCGGGCGACAACAGTGCCATGCAGACGAACGTGATTACGAGTTATTACATACCCTGGCCGCAAGCAGAAGCAACTCAGACGGAGAACTTCAAGTCAGGGGACACAAGAGCGCTGAAACTGAAAGTGGATTTTGATCGCGACGAGGCAAAAGTTGGCGAAGCCTTGGCTTGTCAAGTGGAAGCAGAGCGGGTCGGATTCGCTGGTTACGGCATGATGATCGCGGAAATCGGTTTGCCACCGGGCGTGGAAGTCGATCGCGAATCGCTGGAAGAAGCCAAACAGACTGGCGTTGACGGCTACGAAGTGCGACCAGACAGAGTCGTGTTTTACCTCTGGCCAAGCGCGGGAGGAAGCAAATTTCAGTTCGTTTTCCGCCCTCGTTTCGGCATAAACGCGATGGGCGGTCCGTCGATTCTTTATGACTATTACAATCCTGAAGCCAATGCAACAGTTTTGCCGATAAGATTCAACGTCCACTAGCGCGGTCCGGCGGAACGAAGGTTTTAATGATGTATTGACAGCGAGCTCAAGCCGCGCAGGTCTCTGGGACCTGCGCGGCGGCGATCTGGTTGAGGTAATCGGCTGCACGCTGGGCATGAGCGGCTGCCGCAAAGATGGCACGGTTGTCATTCTTGAGAACTTCCAGCCAAGTCGCGATATATGCGGCGTTTTCTTCCCGCGGCTCCTGGTGCAGTTCGAGATCGGCGCACAGGAAAGCAGATCCCAGCTCGGCAACGAGTTCTTCGTGGCTGTAGCCTTCATCGCCCCAGCTCTTGCGGCCAAAGTCACGGTTAAGGCGCTGCGGGTGTTTCGTCCAGTGGGTCAATTCATGGGCGAGAGTGGCGTAGTAGCTCTCGGCGTCGCGGAAGGCTTCGAACGGCGGCATCTGGACGTAATCCAGTTCCTGCGCGTAGTAAGCGCGATTTCCGCCGTGTCTGATCGTTGCGCCCAGGCTGCCGAAAAACTTCTCTGCATGGTCTATGCGCGCCACAGGATCGCGCGTCGGAACGGCCTTGGCGTAGTAGATTTCGGGCAAGCCTTCGATCTGCTCGACATTGAAAACCGTGTAGCCCTTCATGTACGGGATTTCGTGCTCGACATCCTCGCCGGTCTTGTCGTCATGCTCGGTGCGCGTGATGGCGTTGGCATAGACCACGAGCGAGCCTTTCTCGCCCTTGCGGACATGCGCGTTCAATTCGCCGGCCTGGCGGAAGGTCATCCAAATCGGCGCGGCAAAGTTCTGGCCTCAGTGCGGACATCCACAGGGACAGGACGTTGATTCCGGAATAGGGCTGGCCGTTAAAACGCAGAGGACGGGTAATCCGGCCGGCGGCGTGCTCAGCATTCCACGGACGAGTCCACGGGCGGACGCCCTTTTCCAGATACTCCACGATCTGCGCGGTGATGCGGCTGTAAACGTCTTTTCTTTCGGTGGTGTTTTGCATTGTCTTCTTCTCCTTCAAAACAAATTTTTTCTTCGCGAAAACCCGCGACGGTTTTGAAGGCGTTCAGCGGCGCGGACCTGTCAAGGGCGCGGGCAAGTTCCGCGTTCATCGAAGACCCTTGACAGGGAGCACCGCTGGAATAACGCCGGTTGTGAAAGGCGCGGGTTGAGTGGAGAAAAAATGAAAGAGAAAAGACTTCGGCTAAGAACACCGAATGAGGAATCTGCTATTCGCAGCTTCGCGGAGGTATCGAGGAAGTAAAGCCGTTGATGAGAGGAACGCTCTCGTGGGTTAGCTTATCGGGCAGTAAAGTTGATCTTCTCTCCTGGTCCTGGAGTTTGTTCGAGGTCGCTGAGTTTGCCGACGAACAATTCGTTCTGTTCGGTTCGAAAGAAAAAATTGCTGCCATCGGCGCCCGCGAATGTACCTGCGTACTGCTGACCTGGAGTAGTGGTCGCAACATAAACATCATTCCATTTGAAATCGTTTCGCTTGAGATGATCGATCACCTTCGCTAACGGCTGGATTCTCTCGGTGTCGGTAATCTCGTCCATCAGCCGCACCATCATGTCCACATTGCCGCTAGCGGATAAGATGCTGGCTTGAACGAGTCGCTCTTTGCTAACGACTTCAAAATGAAGTTTGTACCCAACGCTATTAGACAATTGACGGACGAATTGACGCTGGGCGCGTCCATTTCCCTCTCGGAAAGGATGAATCCTGTTTATCTCGGCGAACAGAATCCCCATCTTGTGGGCGAAATCCCTCCGGGATAGACCCTTCAGGAAACCGTCCCGAGCGAGATTCTGGAACACCCCTGCCAACTCACCTTCAATCAGGTCCGGAGACGTGAAGCGGGTTACTCGCCCGCCGTCGACGTAATCCGCCTTGACCATAGCGATCGTCCGGAACTGGCCGGCCCATTCGTAAACATCCTGAAAGAGATACTCGTGGATTTGTTTGAGATGTTGCGAATCGAAGTCTCCCTTCAGTGGATTGCCCTGCAGGAGAATCGAACGGACAGCGACCGCGTCGGCCTCAGCGCGATCAAGGGAAGCCTGATCACTGAGCCCAAATTTGTTTCTTAGAATTCCGGATTGAGGATCAAGGTACGGATCGCTCATCGAGCGAGGATAGCATTCACCAAGTCTTGGTCCGTCAGTTCACCACCGACGTAGCGCTCGAAGAGGAGCAGTGCTTCAGAGGTCGGGGTCGAGACCTTCAAGGCGAAGGTCCGCAACTGCGTTTTCGACAGCTTCATGTCGCAAGAGGCTCTCGGATACAGCTATCGGTCGGGCCGCGGCAAGTGTCGCCATACCTGGATTTTATCACAGAAGGAGCGCAATTATTCGCCACGAGGTTACTGAAGGAATCCCTGTATCGCACTCATTCTTATGATGGTTACGATATACCAATACTGCACTACGGAGTCGGAAGGCGCGAAGACAAGGTTGTATACGGTGCCGGTGAACCGGGTCCCTCACCGGCCGTTTGGACAGGGCGTCCTTCGCCGGACTCGATACTCGATAGTGGTTATAACAGTGCCTCATCGGGCCAATGGAACAGCTTCGCAATCTTTGACCGGTAGCTATTGTGGCGGCGCTGAAGTCGTTTTTTTTGGTTCTAAGACGCAAATCGCGCCACATCTCGGGAGTCATTCGTATCCATGTCGGATCTTCGAATGGGCGATCTGGTGGCATGCGCTTGAATTCGACCATATTCCATTCGGCATCGTCGTCGTAGTCGTAATGTTCAAGCCATACTAACTTCTCGGCGGGAATTTCAAAGCGCTCGCACACTTGGAAACACAGTTCTTCAACACAATTAGTTATGCTGTTCCCCGGATTGCCGGTAACCGCGATGCACGAAATGACGATCCTACCGTCTGGCAAGTCAATCCGTTCAACCAAGCAGACGCCGTCTGCTCTGTTTCCTGCTTTGTAAGCAAACAACTCTGGCTCATTTGCGACCTGCCAGAGCGGATACCGCCATGGCTTCCTCGTGAACTCCAGATCCTTCGAAAACCGAGTGCGCACCTCGTCGTACTCTGATGTGTCGGGTAGTGGGCTCAGTTGGTAGAGTGTGCCAGCGTTGCGAGTTCAACTGGCGTTGGCAACGCACCGTTCCGAGAGTAGAGTCGATCACGATATTCTTTTACTTCCTCTAGCGTTAATCCCTTGGACTGACCGGTTCGACCGTCATATTCGTCATGATGTTCAAGACACAGAAAGACGAGATTCTGAAACCGTGAATCGCTCGGGTCGCGGTTCAGGTGTGCGATTTGGCCTTTTCTGACATCATCCCGACCCGTCAGGAACACACAGAGGCAGCAACGTCTTCGAGACGCCGTTAAGACCTCCTTCTCGACAGATTTAGTCGCGGGGCAGCGTACCTTCATCATCGCTATAAATCCAGTCGATTTTTGATCCGTTCAATCCGCATTGCCGACGCTGGAGCCGAAAGGAAACGAGCAAACAGGAAAATCTTGAGCTAGCCCGTTACGATTTTACGAAGGAGATCTTTTTCCCGGCTAATTATCCTTTCAAGTCGTGCGGCGATTTCATCGTCGCTTAGCCAATCCCAATCTTCGGTCTCTGACTTCTCGGCGTTCGGAATTGCAATTACATCTATGCCCTTACAACCGGGAATGAATTGCTCGGCCTGGTGTATGAGGTATATCGCCACGTCTTTGCCTATGTCGAGAGAGTCCCGGCGCGAGTAGGCGGCTTCCAGATATCGAATCAATGAGGATTCTCCCGCTCCTAGGATTATGAATTCACCGCCGATGTTGAATCCTCCTTCTCCGTCATAGACCCACATCTGCGTCCCCTCGCCAGGGACTGTACCACCGATTAATAGTTGCAAGGGCATCGAGCCAAGTCGATTAGCGTACACCTCGTTAATCACGGTCTCCGGTCATTCGACCGATGTCAGCAATGCTAAGCGAATAGTCAGGTGTGTCTAAAGCAACGAGACGCGTTTCAATCTTTTGTCGTACTTCTTTTGCGGCCACGGGAGAATCGGCAAACGCAAAGAAAATTGCGCCGTGATTCAAAGGATAGACGGTTACCTTTCGATTGCGATCTATGAATTGATGTCTGTCAGTGGAAAGCAACCGATCCGCTGCGAATATCAGGCCGTCGCCAATTCTCATTCCGAGTGCAATTGTCATAGGGACAGGGACGAGATTTTGCTGTCTGTTAAGAAGATTGAGATGAAATAACGGGACTTTTCGTCGAATCCTCACCCCCGCTTGCTGAGGAGTCGGCCCCTGCAGAGGCGGGAATTGCAACCGCTAGAGTTGGCTGAACGGGCGAGACCTGAACGCTCGCTGCCGAGCCCACCCTTTCAAGCTTCCGTACTTCATCAATCTTCCCCTTGACAAGATTCTCCCAGTGATTGAATCGAAGGCCGACCCCGTCCACATTGTTTTGGATAAGTGGGTTCATGTGGCACACCACACATCGAGACTGATAAACCTCATCCACGAAGTGTTGGAACCACTCAACAGTCTTGAAGAATGTGGGCACGAAGTCTGCCTGGGTTGCACGTATCAATGCCGGCAGTTGATCCAGATCGAGATAATCAATCGAGTTGGAGCTTCGCTTTTGATGCCACGCATTAACCGATTCTTCTTTCGTGCGCTTCGCGACCGTGTCCTTTAGGCCGCGCGGTGCCAGCTTGTCCCACCATTCTTTGCCATGTGTCGCCGTGAGCACCCGATTGATGAACTGGCGGATGGCAATTTTCCAATGTATAGAGAGTTTGGTAGACCGGAATCATCGCCAGCATTTCGGCGTGTGTCGCCTTCGATAGAATGGGGTCGTCCTCAGCATCTTGCACTTTCACCTTGAAACCCTTCTTCGATTTCGTCTTCCCACGTTTGTTGTTGGAACTTGTAGCCACCGGCACGGCTACCGATGGGGTCGCCGCCGACAGATGGGGAAGCAGCTTGCGAATCTCTTCCAGCTTTGCGCTCGCAATCCCGTGCTTATGCAGGTTGATGCTGTTCTTCGCGGCCAGCACCAAGATTGCATCCGAAGTCTTGATAGACAGAGAGTTCGCAATTGTCTCAGCGCGTTTGTATAGCTGAGCCCGTTCTACTTTGAGTTTTTGTTGGAGCAGATTCCGAATGTCAGCATTCCCAGCCATGTAGTTCTCACTCCTCGGTCGTCGGCGTTAGCGTGGCCTGATCAACGGGAACCGCAACGGCGGCAGGCTGGGTCTGAGGAGGTTCGACCTTGGGAATACTGTCCTCGGTGAAATGAGAGGCATACCGCACGCGCAAGCGATACGAATCTTCCAGTGCTATCAGACCGTAAAGAATCTCTTTGCCTGTCTCTTTGGACTTCTTGATCGCGTGCGCCACCATGTCTTCTTTAACTGCTTCTTCGATCTGTCCTTCAAACTGCACGAAGAAAGCCTCAGCTGTGGTCGAGAACAAACGGGGAATTTGGTCTCCGTTCTTGCCGAGCTTCGCTATCGTCAATGGAGGAGCAGTAGCTGGGCCTTTGAGAGCAAAGGCAGTGGAAATGCGACGACCGCCGATCGTCACATGTGTTGAGTACAGATCATTCTTCTCGCCGCCCCAATCCTGAAACTTACCCTGGTTCCCGAGCACAGATGCGATGCCATACTTGAAAATCTTTTCTGGCAGACGCGCAGGCACCAACGTGGGCAACTTCGATGGTTTCAAGTCCAGCACGTCCTTGAATTCCTCAACATCATCAATGAAAATTTCGCTCACTGAAATATTCAGTGCGTTTCCGAGAATCCACCTGAACCAATACTGTTTGGCGCGGCGTACGGGTCGTCACATGCTTTTTCAGCTGGGCCGGATTCTTGGCTAACCGCAGGATCTTGTCCTTTTTCGCATTAATGTGATGGAATTTCTTGAACGAGACTCGTCCTTCATGTTTCAAAGTTTCAAAGTACTGCTGGTGCGCCATAGGAGTGGCGAGTTGCAGCACAACCGTCTCGGTGAACCCAGTTAATGCAGCCAGAGCAGCGGCATTTTTCGGCCTATTCCCTCCACTATAGACCGCCTCGAAAACCTTCAATTTGCGCTCCGATGTCGCGAGTTCTTCGGCAATCTTATGTATGGTCTCTTCTGAAGACGCGGAGAACTCGGTTACGTGCTGTATCGTCAATTTACTCCTCGCCTTCTCCTGCCGGGACGAGCGTGGTTGGATCAACGGTTGGAATTTCGCGAGGCTTCTGTTTCGCCTTGGCCTTCGCCAACGTTACGCTCACTGTGCCAGGAGTCGTGCCGAGCAGGTCGGCAATCCATCTCCGTTCGAAACCAGCAGCACTGAGAGTGTGGATCGCTTGCACCTGTTTCATATTGGACGTCAACTGCAGAGCAGCCAGCCTAAGCATCTGATCAAGTTTCGCGTCGATGCTCCGCAGAATCGCTTCATTCTCCGTTGCCATTTGTTTTGTCTGTCCCCTGTGTCGCCATCACCTGCGGTTCTGCAGGTACGGCCTGTTGTGGTTCTTGTTTTGCTTTCGCTTTTCGCTTCTCTGGAAGTTTCATCAAACGTCGGTACTTTGGTAGGGAATCTGTGCCCACGTTCAGCACGATGCCATCTTCGAGCCAGCCTGCAAGGACATAAGCGATTGCCTGCTGGCTCACTCCAACAATTTCTCCCAACTGCTTCCCAGTTTTCTCGCCGTCAAGCGCGTTGTACACGCTGACATATCCCTCGGGATCCTTCTTCCTGTTAGCCATCACCATCTCAACGAGCTTCTCCGGTGTCCAGACGAGACGAGCCAACAGCGCGATGATGGTCTCATTCTGCTGGCGAATAACTGCGAAGACCTCATCTGTCGTCATTGCTGAACCTCCACTTTTTTCTCAGTCTCTTGAGGGGTTGGCTCTGCCTGCACAGCTTCGGTCTGGGCAGGTTCGGCGTTCGACTGCTTCGCTTTCTTCTCCGTCTTCCTCTTCTCTGGTAGCTTCATCAGCCGTCGATACCTTGGTTGTGACTCGGTGCCGACATTTAAGACGATGCCATCTTCAAGCCAACCTTGAAGCACGCCGGACATTGCTGGCTGGGACACTCCGGCTATTTCCGCCAACTGTTTTCCCGTTGTGCGACCATCGCATGCGTTGTAGACGGTTACGTACGCCTCGGGATCTTTCTTCTTGTTCGCCATCACGATTTCAACGAGTTCCTCCGGCTTCCAGACAAGTCGTGCCATAAGGAAAATCAGGATCTCGTTCTGAGAGGTCAGAGTCTTGTTCTGCTGTGCAATCGTCGTCAGTGCCTCGTCAGTCGTCACGGTTAGGCCTCCTCCGCAGCGGTTGATGAAGTTTCTGCGGAAGGTTCTGCCGCCACAGCCTGCTCTTCGGTCTTCTTTGCCTTTTTCTCAAGTTTCTTGCTGGCCATGTACAACTGCTGCGCGACGTTCTCTTTGGTGATCCCAAGAGCGTTTGCGATCTGCTCTCGACTAAGCTTCATGTTCTCCAGTTTAACGATGGCATCAATGTTGTTGAACTCCTTGGAGTGTCTTGGTTCAGCCTGAACTGGAGAGGAGGCGCTCTCCGTTAGTGAGTATTCCGCCCTGCGGGCGGGGTTTTCAAGGCATCGGGGTCTTTCGATCCGATGAGTTTTGAAAGCAGCGCAAGAAACACATTCCCACGCTGCCGATCATCGTCTCGATGAGCCCACCAGGTTATCCCTCAGCATGGTTGCATCCCTGCATGGCCCGCTTCCGTTTCACCCGGCGAGTCATTGTAGCTCCCCTCGGTAAGGATTGGAGAACCAATCTTATACGCTGGGCTTGCTGTAGCGGAGAAGCGTTAGGTTGTCAGCTTAGCGCTCCAGTACTGCGGCGGGCCTTCGCGAAGGGCGCTGCTCCCAAAAGCAACGCCATGCCGGGAAGAATGGAACCGAATAACACTGCCACCGAGAAATAGACCCACTGGGGCTTGGCATAGACGAATTTGCCGATAATTGTGAGAAAGCCCACCAAGCTCGTCATCGCAAACGCAGGAAACAAACCGGCAGCGAGGGACGCCCGGCGCTCGCCTCCGGCGCGGCGAGATAAGTATGCGCCAGCGGCGCCACACAACGGCAAACTCAGGAGCCAGGGGATGTAGACCACATAAGTTGCCCATCCCCGCGCGACAAATCGAGATTCGAGGCCGCCTAGCGTCGAGATCGTCAAACAGGCCATCGCCGCCGTTAGGCTGACGAGTGCCGGTATCCAAAATGTTCTTGTACGCCTGTTCATTGTGCGGGTGTTCATGTTTTTCTTGGTTCGGGCGCTCGGCAGAAACCACGCGCCCAATGATAGGGCGATACCCGGTGAAACAATCCAGTTCAGCACACCGCAAAGCAGGCCAAACCACTGGCGCGGAGATGGATGACTCATCCTGGTCGCTAATGCTATCCAGAGCGGGATCATCACGATCGAGGGAGACAGCGCCGCAGTAAGGCCAGTCAATCGGTCGCCTCCGCCGCGACGGGACAAATACGCGCTTAATGCACCAAACAATGGCAAGGCGGCGAGCCACAGAAGTTGGTAGGCAAGCGGGAGCCCTGCGTGGTTTAACAGCGTCTCAGATTGTGGAAAGGATCGCTGCAAGATCAACCTCCACGCCATTGATCCCGTCAGGCTAGCCAGAGCAGGCAGCCAGAGTGTTTTTGTGCGGTTATTCATCATCGTCTTGTCCTTGCGCTGCGCGTGTTCGAACCCGCCAATTCCAGTCAGCAACTTCTCCGACAGAACGCTCCACAACTTGGGAACTTGCAGAATCCCTGAGCTAAGCTCCTTTTTCTCATGCGGCTTGCTGACGCCGAAGCTGCCGCTGGTACCTGGCCGTCTGTAACTTCCGGTCGCGTTCTGCGTGGATGTTCGCCTGCCGACCCATGATCATGTCATGCGGCGTGATGTAGCCAATGGCACTGTTTAGGCGGGTGTTATTGTAATGCTCGACGTAACCCTGCACCAGGCGCTGCGCGTCTTTTAGGGTCAGCGGTGTTCGCGGCCGGATGCATTCGCTTTTTAGCGATCCGTGCCAGCGCTCGATTTTCCCGTTCGATTGCGGATAGTAGGGTGAAGTTCGGACGTGCGTCATGCCCGAAATGCGAATGAACTCCTTGAAGTCGCGAGCGACGAACTGCGGTCCATTGTCAGAGATGATCCGCGGTCTCGCTTCGGGGTACTTCTCCTTTGCTCGTTCGAGAATTACTTCGATGTCGGCTTCCCTCATGGACTCTCGCAAGTCCCAATGCACCAGGAAACGACTGTACCCATCCAGCACGCTGCACAAGTAGTAGAAGGTGCCGCACACATTGAGATAGGAAACGTCGATGTGCCAGTGCTGGTGCGGCTGCAGTGGCTGATCGAAGCCAGTCCCCTTGCGAGACGGCTTGGCTTTCCACCGCGACAACAGCCCAGCTTGTTTCAACACTCGCCAAACGCTCGCCGGACTAACAGCCACCACGTCAGCGTCGAGCATCATGAACGTCAGTCGCCGATAGCCCTCCAGCGGATTCTCCAAGTGGAAATCGACGATCGCTTCCTTCTCCCAGGGCTCCAGCCAGAAATCGCGGGGAACCCAACCGTTGTGTTCGTTGACACACCCGTAGCGCTGACGCCAGTCGTAGAACTTGCTGGCGGCGACTCCCAACCAATGAATGAATCGTCCGACACCGATCTCGGTCCTCTCCGACCACTGCCGGACGAAATCCACCACCTGATCCCGCACATCGTGCGGCACCCAGCTGCCGGTTAGAGTTCCCCAAGGCTTTTTTTTAGTGCGATGTGCTCCGCCATCAACTCGGCTAGGACCTCATCCTTGGTCTGAACTTTCTTCTCCAAGAACTCAATCCGTTTCTGCCTCTCGTCCGCCTGGCGGCGCGGGCGCTCTTGCGACTGAAAGGCAGCCGCTCCGTTCTCGAAAAGTTCCTTCTGCCAGCGATAGAACACTGTCGGTCGTAAGCCCAGTTCCTCACACAAATCTGACACCGGCACCTTGTCCAAAAGATGCCGCCTCAAGATGGCCACTTTCTCTTCCGCGGTGTAGTGCTTCCGGTCCTTCCTCATATGTTCGCTCCGTTATCCTAACGGACGAACGCCTTTCTCCACTTCCAGCTGAGGCAGGACAGGAGAAGATGGCAGCCATCAACTTGATGATGACATCCATTCGTGAAGTGATTTCCTTTACATCAGCGTCTTGAAGTGGCACGACAAAAACCTCCTTGGCTAACGGCCTTTCATCAAAAGTTAGCACCAAGGCGGAAGTTGTCAACCGTTTTCGCTACTGATTTCTGCACGTTGCTAAGTGCATCTGTGGAACATCTTAGGAAAACGCTGCACAATCAGTGCAATTTTTGTGGAAAAACGCACAGCTGCTTCGGAAGTGGTGCACTTAGGAAGGCTAAGATGTTAGCAATATTCGAATTTTGTTCTCTACTCTTCGAAACCTTCTTGCGAGTGCATCAGCGATCTTGATATTCTGAGGTTTCGCCAGCGTCCGATCCGTTTGGGCCATCGTCGGCTGGCGAACGATCTAGTCCAAACGGGGCCGTGGGGACTCGCGGTGCACGACCACGCGCTTCCCTTGTTATGAGCACTACCTGGGAGCGATGTTTGACCCTTGTTGATTGCCGCTCTCGGGTGGTAACAAGGGGCAAGCGGAAGACTCGGCCCCAGGACATTCGACAGCCCCATCTCGTCAGATGGGGCTGTTCCATTCAAGGCCTGGTCGGCCTTAAATTCTCGAAGACCTGCCAAACTTCCGTCACTGGAGTTTGGTTAGTAAATCGATGCAGGGCTGCTCCACTCTGAGTCCGATCGCGAAGTTCTATGCACTCGTCGTGGTGGTTGTACGCGAGCGCGTACCGCCGTCCTCCGATGTAGACCCAAAGCACATTCGCGGGTGCGCCATCATGCGAGCGAACTTCAATCTCAGTTTCTGGGTCCTTCTTCCAGAGAACTGCTCCTAACAATGCCAGCGCGACGGCACCGACTGTTTCTGCGTGATGACCCGAACGGTTCATCACGCCTGCCAAATATTGTTCGAGGGTTTCGAGATCAGCAACTGTCAGCGGCATCTGTTTGCTCCTTTGCTGTCCACAGCATTCTAGGCTCGACACCTACCTATCGGGATCGACGAATTCGGATTTGCTACCATCGTGCAGAAACATTCCGCCCGCCCATTGACCCTTTTTAACGGACCCGCCTTTCGTCCGTCCGTGACTTCTTCCCAACGTATCTTCAGATCGCGCCATGTGCCAGCCGCGATCTTCTGCACTCCATACCAGAGATACAGTTCGTCCCACGTGATGTGGGAACACCCGTTTAGCAGAACATCCTCAAGCCGAGCGGTCAGGATTTCGTCGTGTCTTCTCTCCATCTGCCCTCCACAAACTATCTACGTTATCTTATCACAATACTTCGTTTTAACAACCATTCTTGTTTGTACATTTTCCTTTGTTTTTGGTAGCCTTGATGTGAGCTTCCGACGGGAGGGCATTCAAATGGCAATAAATCTCGAAGCCAACCTGCAAAGGTATCTCGGCGCCAACAACACCAATCGGGACCGACGGAGCGGAACGTATCGTTCGACCACTGCTTCAATTACTTCCAGTCGTACCGCGAGACGGGGAACACACACGAACTGGCAAGCTCCGCCAACGTGCAGCTCAGTTGCCTTCACTTGGGCTTCTACCTCGCGAGCTGGGGTATGCTTCGGAATTCCAAGTTGATGCAAAAGAACGCCAAATACCTAGTCCCCGTTGTAGAAGTGATCGCGACTGCCGACGCGTACATCGATGCCGATTGCTACAGTTCAACGAATATCCAGCGTCTCACGGAATTAGCAACTAAGATCTGCACTGCTCTACCTGGCGTGTCTGGGACCGATACCCTAAAAACAAAGATCATGCTCGGAGTTTTTGGCAGTGTTCCTGCCTTCGATAGGACTTTCAGGCGAGGCTGCAAAGAAGAGCGCATGGTTGCCACGTTCGGTGAGAGGGGGTTGAAAAAGATCGCCGAGTTCTATCAGGAAAACGAAAAAATAGTCAATGCGTACCGGGTTCGAACGCTCGATTTCAACGGGGGGCATACGCAGCGATGCTATACGCGCGCGAAGGTCAAAGATATGGCGCTCTCCACCGAAGGCGAGAAGCAAGAGCTAGCTGACAAACTAGCTGCAGCCCAGAACAAAATGCCCGTCGCTTAGCGACATCTCCGGCGGTTCAACGGCTCATAGAAGAGTCCGCGCCAATTTTGCGCTTTCAGTTGCATACCGTCCAGGCATTCTCAACAGCGATAGCATTCACTGCCCAAAGTTCTTCTCCAATTCGGTGTTCTTAGCCGAAGACGTTTTTCTTTCCATTTTTTCCCCCACTCAACCCGCGCCTTTCAAAACCGGCGTTATTCCAGCGGTGCTCCCTGTCAAGGGTCTTCGATGAACGCGTGAGAAACCGCGCCCTTGACAGGTCCGCGCCGCTGAACGCCCCCAAACCGTCGCGGGTTTCGCGAAGAAAAAAATTGTTTTTGAAGGAGAAGTACACAATGCACAGCACAACCGGGAGAATAGACGCTTGCGGTTCAGCAACCGAATGGCTGACGAGCGACGAGGCTGCGCTATACCTAAAAATCGAACGCCGCACCTTGTTGCAGTGGGTACGGCAAGGAAAGGTCCGCGCCTACATACTCTCTGGCACACAACGCCACGTCTGGAGATTCAAAACCTCAGACTTGGATGCTATGCTGAGCGTGCCCGCCGTGCTCTCTAGTGACGGGAGGATCAAATGAGGAGAGTACGGCACACCACTGGAAGTGTTCTATTCGACAATGGACGTGGTACGTGGCGATTCCTGCAATGGGTGAACGGCAAGCGACGATCACAAACACTCGGCACGAAGCAGGAATTGCCGACCAAAGCAGCAGCGTGGAAGGTAGCAAGCGCGCTGATGCCGAAGAAACCTAAGCAAGAGACCGGTATCACAGTGAGCAGCCTGGTTGAGGTCTATCGGGCAGAACGAATGCCGCAACGATTCAGCACACGCTATAGCTACGATCAGTGGTTGAGAAACCACATACTTCCTCACTGGGGAGAAGGTTCGATCACTGACGTGCAACCGCGCCCCGTTGAATTGTGGCTGCATTCTCTCACGCTGTCTCCCAAGAGCAGAGTTCACATTCGGGGCGTTCTGCATCAACTTTGGGAGTTCGCTATGTGGCGCGGCGATGTGCCGGCAGAGCGCAATCCGATGACTCTGGTGACTGTGCGCGGTGCAACCAAAAGGACAAATGCTCCGCGTAGTCTTACGTTCGAGGAGTTCCGGAAGTTCGTTTCTGAACTCCCGGAACCATTCCGCACGATGGCTCTGCTGTGTCTGTGTTTGGGACTCAGGATCAGCGAATGCCTAGCACTCAAGTGGGCAGACATTGACTGGCTTGCGAGCAAGATCAACATAGAACGTGGGATTGTTCGGCAACGAGTGGACGACGTAAAGACCGCAGGTTCCAGAAAGCACTTGAGCATAGATGGCAGTCTGCTGGAAGTGCTCAAGACGTGGAAGCAAACAACGCAGTTTTCCGCACCCGGAGACTGGGTTTTCGCTTCCCCGACACGGCTAGGCCGTCTTCCGTGGTCCTATCCGCGAGTCTGGGGAGTATTCCAGGAAGCAGCAGAAGTAGCGAAAGTCGGCAAGCTGGCTACTCACACGATGCGCCACAGCTACCGATCGTGGCTTGACGCCGTGGGAACGCCAATAGCCGTGCAACAGAAGCTAATGCGACACGCGGACATCCGCACGACGATGAACATCTACGGCGATGTGGTGACGAACCAAGAGTCAGAGGCACACAGCAAGATCGTGGGTTTGGCTCTGCCACGCGCTTAATGGATCGCGCTGCGGATCACACCTCAGCCAAGTAGTTGAAAATATGGCGGAGAGAGTGGGATTCGAACCCACGTTACCCTTTCGAGCAAACACGCTTTCCAAGCGTGCGCCTTCAGCCACTCGGCCATCTCTCCGGCGCCGTACGCAAACGATTAAATTGATTCTATCAGTGCAAAGCCTGCGCGCTAAAGCACTTCACTTCACTTTAGCGCGACCGGCACATAAGGCTCGATAATAGTAATGACTGGAGGCCTTGTGCTAACCGCGATCTTCAGTTGCCAACTTCCTGCGTAGTTGCTAACTTCCTTCGCCGCTGGCTTCCTCAGTCGGTAGCTTCTTCGGGCTTGTGCAGTTGCTGGGCGAGGTAATTTTCGTAAGTCATCTCTTTGATCGCGTGCAGTTGGCCTTCGAGCCAGTCGATGTGGTGCTCTTCATCCAGCAGGATCTTCTCCAGCAATTCGCGCGAACCATTGTCGCCGACGGCCACGGTCGCCTTGATGCCCTCGTTCAGGCGCTTCACAGCCGTGTATTCCAATTCGAGATCGTTCTGCAGTTGTTGCTTCACAGTCTGCCCGATATTGATTTTGAAATAGTCGGTCATATTGGGCGCGCCGTCGAGATAGAGGATGCGTTCCATCAAGAATTTCGGCGTGTTGCATTTCTTCGATGGATTCCTTGCGCACCTGTTTGGCCATCCGCTGGTAACCCCAGTTTTCGCACATCTCGGCATGAAGGAAATACTGGTTGATGGCAGTCAGTTCGGCTTTCAACACTTCGTTCAGAATGGCAATAACTTTTGCATCGCCTTTCATGGCTTGCCCTTTCTTCACGCCCTGCTTTGTCCCTGAGGATCAAGGGAAGAAGAAGGGGGTGATCCAGTAATCTGGAATCAGCGTGTACGAAACTTGCCGTACTCGCCGATCTGCCCGCGTCGGTGTGCGACAGAGAATTGTACTAGAGATGACCTCCAGCAACCGCATTGCGGGAGAAAGACATTACGAAGAGCACCTAATCTAAGGTGCGAGGCGCTGGCGAAGTGGAAATCACAATATTGCAAGAGGCCGCGAGTCTACAATCGCGGCGACGAGACGAAACGTTCATCACGACTGATTGTCATGGTTCGCTTTAAAGACTGGTTGAGACGGAACCGATCAGGAGCGGGATCCTGAAGCCGCGGCTGCGGCATTGGGTGTTGCGGGCTCCGCTGGAGCATGGCCGTTGGTGGGCTGCGCAGAAGGAGGCGCAGCGGGCTTTGACGAAACGTTGCTTTCAAGCACACGATGATTCAGGCAATAGAGCGCGAGTTCCAGGCGATCGGCCACGCCCAGTTTGTCGTAGACTTTGCGGAGATAGTTTTTGACCACCTGCTCGGTGGTACCTACGCGCGTTGCGATCTCTTTATTTTTCATCCCCTGCGTTACACAGGAAACAATGAGCGACTCTTTCGGCGTTAGCGAAACCTTGGGGCGCGACCCTGCCGGACGTGTACCCTGGGTGCGGTAGGCCTGCATCACCCACGCGACGGAGCGGCTTTCCAGCCAAGGTTCGCCCTGGGCGACTGCGCGCAGGCATTCGACCAGCAACTCGGGCTCAACCTCGCGCGAAACGATGCTATGCGCGCCGCGGCGGAACAGGTCGAGCGTCATTTCCTGATCGGGCTCTTGCAGCACGATCACCAGGCGGCAGCTCGCATTCTGTCGCAGAAGATCGGAAACCACGTCGGCGGGATTGGCCGCCAGGGCGGCCTCGAAGATTACGATGTCAGCGGAGAATTTTTGAATGGCGGTGACTGTCTGGTCGAGGCTCTCGGCCTGCGCCGACCACGCGTATATCATCCTCGAGGGCAAAAATCTTGCGCAGTCCGGCGCGAAAGATGGCCTGAGTGTCCGCCAGAATTACGCGAATCGTGCCTTTGCCATCCTCGGGCTGATAGACTTCGCCGGGGCCGGCGCTCACCGCACTGCTGACCGAATTGCCGACCGAAGTACTGCCCATCTGTCCTCTCTTTTTCGCGAATCCTCTCGCGAAACTTTTCGCGAAACAGCGGTCGCGAACAACCCGTCGCGGCCTAGCCTGTGGAGCCAGCGTCGTGCAAACTATTTACGGTCAAAACGGTACTCGTCAATGACCACGCCAACTCCGCGCCGCCCGCCATCGGCAAAGCTGCGCACCACTCGTCCGCGACAATCCACTTGCACATCGGCGGCTGCGCCGACCACATCAGCGGGCAGAGAAATCGTGAAATCGACAGCCGAACCTACCGGCACATCGGCGTCCATGCGGAACAAAACACCGTTGGCCGAGATATTTTCGGTTTCGATCGGCTTTTCCAAAACTGCCGTCGCAACGTCGTGGCCCGCCGGTCCCATTTGATTCCCCTGCGACTTCAATGCCACTGGCAGCTTGATGGGAAAGCGCGGCGCACCTTGCACGTCCGTGTATGCCATTCGACTCTTGCTGACATCAACCGCTCTCTTGACGATTTCAGACACTTTTCGCGACGACCTTCCTTCCGCTTCGTGCCGTGCACAGCTCCGACTGAGCAGGTGCAACTTCAGGCCGAGATTACACCCCACCACTTACAAAGCAAAGTTACGTAGGTCATGGAACAATTGCGGCGAAGTGCCCGTGGTACAGGGACTTAGGGGCGTAGCTGGATGTTGTGACGGCCATCACAGCGGCGTCAGGGTTTAGCAGCTAGTATTTAGCAATTAGCATTTAGCAATTTGCAATTAGCACCTGGTCCTACCCCTGCTGGGCTGGTTGGAGGCGCCTATCAAAGATTTTCGTGACTTGCGCATTTGGGAACGCTCTCACCGGCTTACTTTGGCGACATATGCGGCAACTTTGAAATTTCCGCGGGAGGAACTGTATGGTTTGACCAGTCAGACTCGGCGCTGCGCGGTTTCCCTGGGCGCAAATATCGCAGAAGGCTGTGGGAAGACGGGTAATAAGAGTTCCAGCGTTTTCTTCAGATCGCCTCTGGGTCGGCAAGTGAACTGGATTACGAGTTACTTTTAGCCAAAGACTTAGGCTATCTCGCCCAGCCGGACTACCTGAAAATTGCGGAGGAGCTTGTGCAGATCCGAAAAATGCTGAGCTCCCTGCTGCGAAAAGTTAACGTTGACCGGAAGACCTAAGCGCTAACTCGTAATTACTAAGTGTTAGTTGCTTAATGCTTGTTAGAACTTCGTTACTTCCGTGAAGTTAAACCCGTTCACTTTCATTGCCGGCACCATCATGTCGAACGATTCCTCTCCGCTGGCGCGGACGGGAGTGCTCATGGCTTCGACATTCGACAGCATCGCGATCAGGCTCTGGTTAAAGCGAAAGTTACGCAGGCCGCACTGGATCTTGCCGTTCTCCACCAGGAATGTGCCGTCCCGCGTCATGCCCGTGACGATCTTTTCGTAAGGATCGACTTCGCGGATATACCACAGGCGAGTGACCAGCACGCCGCGTTCGGTTGATGCAATCATTTCCTCTACGCCGCGGGGATTCTCCGGTGCGCCGAAAACTATGTTCATCGGCATTTCGCCGATTTCGTTGGGCAGGGGAAATCCGTGGCCGGTTGGTTCGATTACGCCGACTTTGCTGGCGTACTCTGAGCGCTGCATCTTATTTGCCGTGGCGCGAGCGTAGACGACGCGTTTCACTACACCATTTTCGATCAAAGGAATCTGTTTGCGCCGCATGCCCTCGCCGTCGAACGGCGATCCGGCCTGCAGCGGATGCGTTACGTCATCGCTGATATTGATGTTCTCGCCAAACAACTGCGTGCCGATCCGGTCGTTCAAGAACGAGCGCTGATCGAGAATGGCCACGCCGCTGAAATCCCAGAACATGAAACCAACAATGTCGAGAACCGCCGCCGGTTCCAGAATCACCGTGTACTTCCCTGGGGCAACCTGCCGCGGATGGGCCGACTCGACCGCCTTTTGTGCGGCCGTTTCCGCGAGCCGCGCAGGATCGAGATTACTCACGTCGGGCGAATTCAATTTCTGCCAGCCGGAAGAATCGTCGCCCAGCATGGTAATCGAGATCTCCGCCAAGGTCTGTTGATGCCAATTCGCCAAACTATTCGCTAAACTACGGGAGTTGAAGATTCCCTCCTGCGTTTCCGAATTCGAGTAGATGCCCGCGGTCGTCAGCGAGTGTTTGGTTGCCACGGAAACTACACCTCGAACGACCTCGGCGCGGTCAGCCGGAGCGATTACAGCCGTTGCCTCGAAGAACCTGGACAGTGGAGCGACGGGCGTCTCATGCTCAGTCCCGTGAGCCTCGCTGGCATCCGGCATCGGCAGCAAGTCGGGATCGGGCACTTGCACTCGCGCAAGATTCTCGGAAGCAGCGACGGCCCTCCGCAGACTCTCGTCGTCAAACTGATTGGCGGTGGCGCGAGCCGTACGTCCGCCGAAATTCGTGCGGATCGAAACGATGGAGTTCTCTTCCTCCACGTTCTGATGGATGATGTTGTTGGCGAACCGGGTCAGCGCGAAGCGCGAACCGGTGAAGATGGCTTCAACCTCGTCAGCCGAGGTAAAGCGGCGAATGCGGTCGAAGATATCGGCGGCTCGTTCTTTAGTTAACATTCCTGATTTCCCATAGAGACGCGGATTGCCGCGTCTGGCGGCGGAGCTGCCCTCTCGCGCCTGCCGAGCCGCAGCAAGCCCAGTCCTTACGAATAAGCCGAGCCGACGCGAATATTGCGAAACCGGGCCGGGCTGGCGCCATGTCCCGTGCCAACAACCTGCTGCGGCTGCCCCTTGCCGCAATTTGGAGTTCCCCACAGCGCCCACTCCTCGCTCGAGCAAATCGCGTCCATCGAATTCCAGAACTCGGTCGTGATCCCGGAATACGACGGATTCTTCAGCATCCGGACGCGCTTGCCGCGCTTGATCTCCCATGCGATCTCGCACCCAAACTGAAAGTTGTATCGCTTGTCGTCAATCGACCAGGACTTGTTGGTCTCCATGTAGATGCCCTCATCGGTCGAGGCAATAAGCTCTTCCCTGCTTAGCGGCTTTTCCCCAGGCAGAATGCTGACGTTCGTCATGCGGATCATGGGCAGGCGGTTCCAGCCCTCGGCGCGCAGGGTTCCACCGGATCGTGTCGCACCGATAGTATGCGCCGTTTCGCGCGAACTCAGATAGCCGACAAAACGCCCGTTGGTAATAATGGGAGTCGACTGCGCGGCTACGCCTTCATCGTCATAAGCGAAGGTCCCAAGGCCGGGTCCATGCTCCTGCCGGGCGTCAGCGACGACGTTAACCAATTCACTGCCATAACGCAGATTGCCCAAGCTTTTCCAGCGTAAGAAAAGACGTTCCCGCAAAATTCGCTTCCATGCCGAGCACGCGATCCAACTCAATCGGATGCCCTATCGATTCGTGAATCTGCAAACCCAGCTGCGACCCATCCAGAATAATTGTGGCCACGCCCTCGGGACACTGGCCGGCATGATGCAATGCCACTGCTTCTTCGGCGACCCGGCGCGCATTTTCGAGCAATTTCATTTCTTCGATCTGTTCATAGCCGCGGTTCTGCCATTGCCCACCAAAAGAGTTCGGATACGACCGCTTCTGAATCTCCGACCCGGCAAACGCATACGCCGTATATCCCGCGCCGGTTGAATATTTTGTCTGATGAATGTCCGCTCCCTCGGAAGATAGAAACCACGACTCTTCGCGTTGGAAGTTCATGCCCGTTTCGGCGAGAGTAACTCCAACTACACCATGCATTTCAGCGTCAACCTTCAACAACAAGTCGATGTTCTGTTCGACTGAAATCGCGAAGGGATCGATCTTGTGAGGCGTAGTCCATTCGGCCACTGCTGCAGGTTCCGGGGCAAGACGAACATTCTCGCGCTGCACCCGCGCCGAGGCGCGCGCGATCTCAACCGCTAGCGCGGCGGCGGATTCGACCGAGGCTCGTCCCAAATCCGCGGACGCGGCAAATCCCCACGCGCCGTCCGCGATCACACGTATGCCGATGCCCAGCGACTCCGACTCCGATGCATGGCCCACGCGTCCGTTCTTGGTGGTCAAAGATCGGTTGCGGATCGCAACCGAGCGGGCGTCGGCGTAAGTCACTCCGCGAACCGTCGCAGCATCCAAAGCGATTTGCGCAGCCGTCTTCATTCAATCCAAACTACCACGACGGCCGGAGGATCCGCTGCCTAAGAAATCTTTTCTGCGAACTCGGAAAAGAGCGCGAACCCAAGAAAAACTGTCATCCTGACCGCCGCGCAGGAGCGAAGCGACTACGCGCAAGGCTCGGGATGACAGTTTTTTGCGGAATGACAATTCTTGATGAGAGTTTTGAGTTTCCGAAACACATTTGAAGCAAACCGTTACCGCATGCCGGGAGCGGCTACGGCCAGCGGCGACCTTTTATGCGCCATGTCGATGAAGAAGCGACCCGCCTGCAGATGGTCTCCGTTCCCTTCTTCGCCTGGTCCGTCTTCACCGCCAGGTTCGGTCCACAACCCGCCAACTTCGAACTTGCCCGAACTCGATGCCATCTTGGTGGGCTGCCGCTGTTGCTTATCGACATAAGCCTTGATCACCTGGGTCGCCAGGCGCGCTGCCAACTTGCCGTGCTCGCCGCCTTCAAAGAGCACGCACACAATGACGTCCGGATTGCGCCGTGGCGTGAATCCCACAAACCATCCGTTTTGCGCGAACTCGGCGTTGTTCTGATGCTTGGCGCGCAGAGCGAGCGAAACAATCTGCGCCGATCCTGTTTTGCCCGCGATGTCGATTCCCGGAATGTGCGCCGAAGGAGCAGTGCCTTCTGGTAACAGCACCCGGCTCATCGCGTCGGTAATCGTGTTCCATCCGTTAGGATCAATCGGAACTTCTTTTACTTCCGTATAGTGCGTGGTCTCTACGAATCCAGGCGGCAGGTTTGTAGGGTTAATCACATGCGGCACCACCATGCGCCCATCCATCGAGATGGCGCTGATCGCGCGCATCAGTTGCACCGGAGTGATCGCCACCGCGCCCTGTCCAATGCCAACAGAAATCGTTTCCCCCGCAAACCATTTCTGCTTGAAGTTGCGGATCTTCCATTCTTCCGAAGGCATCACGCCGGCGACTTCGTTGGGCAGGTCAATGCCCGTCTTCTGGCCCAGTCCGAAAGCGGTTGCATATTTTGCGATGCGGTCGATACCGAGTTTTTCCGCCAGCGTATAAAAGAAAACGTCGCAGGATTGATAAATCGCCTTCGGAAGATCGACAGCGCCGTGCCCGCCCTTTACCCAGCATCCGAATCGGCGCCCATAGAACATGGCGCCGCCGGTGCAATTCACATGCAGCGTCTGGGCGATTCCCTCCTGCCATCCCGCCGTCGCCATAATGATCTTGAACGTGGAGCCGGGCGCGAGTTGCGCTTGAATCGCTTTGTTGAGCAGCGGTTTGTCGGGATCGTTGACCAGTTTGTCCCATTCATCGCGCGAGATTTTGACCGCAAAATCGTTGGGATCGAACGTCGGACGGCTCACCATCGCGAGGATTTCGCCAGTGTGCGGATCCATGGCCACAATCGCGCCGTTCTTCCCTTCGATGGCCTCTTCCGCCGCAATCTGCATATCGAGATCGAGCGTCAGCTTGAGCTGCTTGCCCGGCTCGGCGGGCGTTTCGTCGAGCCGCCCGACTTCGCGGCCGTGGCTATTGACGAGCGCGCGGCGGAATCCATTTTTTCCCATCAGGATGCTGTTATATTGCTTTTCCACGCCGCTCACGCCAACCACATCGCCGGGATTGTAGAGTTCGAACTGAGGCTGGTTGAGCATGTCCTCGGTCACCTCGCCAACGTAACCGATCAGGTGCGCCATGAATCCATTGCGCGGATAGAGGCGCCGGTGCGCCATGATGGTTTCCAGTTCCGGCAGTTCGTTCTTGTGCGATTCGATGAACGCCAGCTCGTCGGGTGTAACGTCGTCCTTCAGGAAGATCGGCTGATACTGCGGCATGGAGGAGAAGTGCTTGATGCGCTGCCGCACTTCGTCGGGATTAAGATGCAGGCCCTTGGCGATCGCGTCGGCGTCCGCGAACAGGTCGCGTGAGGAGTCGCGCAACAGCAGCGCGGAAAACGAAGGATAGTTATCGACGATGATGCGGCCTTCGCGGTCGAGGATTTTGCCGCGGGGCGCCAGAATGGGCACATTCCGAACCCGGTTCTTTTCCGCCAGCAAAGCATATTCGTCGCTGTGCATCACCTGCAGCTTCCACAGTCCGTAGGCCAGAAGCAGGAAAATAAACAGCACGACATACTGCACGGCGGTCAGGCGGAGCGGGGAGACTTTTTCTTCGCGGCCGAACATTTGTCCTCGGTTACTGCGTTCTCAGCTCTCGCAATTTTCAAATCCAGCCGGCAGACGTGACTGTCCCCGTCCGGATCGAAATCGGGTGATAGCGATGAGCCTGGGAAATACCGGCAATGTTGATTGTATTTTAACCCTTCCTCAGCGCGCCCCAAGGACCGAAGTGGAAACGAAAGTTTTGCCGTCAAGGCTTGTGCACCGGCCGGTCATGGCCGAACGGACATTGAACTTGTTGTCCCCCGCGGGTAACAATAGTGGCAGGCCCTACGTCTTTACCTGCCACTAAGGAATTGAATGCGGATTCGCAGTTTTATCGTCGCTTACGCGCTGGTGCTCGCCATTTTGCTGTTCGCCGACCGCCGGCCCGGCTCTATCCCGCCGGATCGCTATTCGCATGTGGTGGATTTGACCGATGAGCGCCCCGCAGTAACGCGCGGCGACCCGGCATCATCGTTGCCTGCCGAATCCGCAGTCTCCCGACTCGGGTCCCGTGGATCCGAGCCCTTGCCATCAAGAGTCAGCGTTCAAAAGACTCGCATTATCGCTCCGGCAGCGCTTATTCCCGGCACGTGGACCGCAGGGCAGATTCCGGCGGAGCGACTGGTCGCTCCGTTGGTAGTTATGGACGTGAAAGCCTCCGCTCCGGCCGGCGAAACTTGTCAGACTTGCCGCGCGCAGATTTCTCTCGACGACGTTGCCGCTTGGGAATCGCTACACGGCATGATCCCTCAGGGAGCAGTCGTTGCCATCCGCCGCATCGGGGCAACCAATGCTCCCGCGCAATCGCATCTCTACCGAGATCTTCAAACGACCGCGTCAATGCCGCTTCCGATCACGCACGAAGCGGCGATGTTCCTCATCGAGGCTCGCTACACGATTGGCTTCGCGGTCGAAACGCCCGTGACGTTAAGCTCTGATCGCGCTCTGGCGCAGCAACTCGCGCTCCACGGAAATTATGTGGTCGAACAATCGGCACCCTTAACGGCGCTGCCTGCGACGGGCTCGCTTGTCATTGTCGCGCCGGCTAAGAATAAGAAGGCCGGCGAGACTCCGGTTCGAGTTTTGGCGATGGTGAGATAGCGGGCGCTCGCGCTTCAGCCGTCTATTCTTTTGCACCGGTCTTTTGCACCCGGCCTCAATCCCAACTCATCTATCCATCCGGAGGAAATCATGTCTGACCCGCGATATCCGATCGGAAAATTCTCCTATACCGGCCCGCTCACGGCGGAAGAAAAACAGGAGTGCCTGGCCAACATCGAGCAGACTCCCGCGCGATTGCGCGCGTCCCTTCAAGGACTTTCAGACCAGCAACTGGACACGCCTTACCGCGATGAGGGCTGGACCCTGCGCCAGGTAGCCCATCATATGGCAGATAGCCACATGAACTCCTACATTCGGTTCAAACTGGCGCTCACCGAAAATGAGCCTCCCGTCAAGCCGTACATGGAAAATCTTTGGGCCGAGTTACCCGAGGCCAAGCGAGCCCCGATCGAAGTGTCGCTGGCGTTGCTCAATTCGCTGCACCAGCGCTGGATGTTGATGCTCCGCGGGCTGACCGACGCGGAGTGGGAACGCACCTTTCTCCATCCCAAACTGGGCCCGATGTCACTGGAGAAAAATCTAGCTCTCTACTCCTGGCACGGACGCCATCACGTGGCGCACGTCACCAGTCTGCGGGAAAAGATGGGATGGTAGGAATACAGCTGCGAGCCGCGAGCTACGAGTTCTCTGCGCTCGCAGAGGATTTGGGCACCGTCACAACGCAGCCGCAAGAATAATTAGTTAGATAAAGGTTTTTGGTTGCTCGTTGCTCATAGCTCGAAGCTCGCAGCGCTCTTACGACATTCCCGCTTTCCAAGCCAGATAACTCGCCGCCTCCCGCATCACCGCCGCAAACCGGTCCAAGAAGTGATGTGGACGCGACTCCGGCCGGGGCGACAACTCAACTTGCACACCTTCATGCTCCAGCAAGGCGCGAATGCGAAACACGTGAAAGGCATCGCTAACTGCAATGCAAGTCCGCATGCCGTTTGCGCGCATGATGTTCGCCACCCGCGCCGCGGATTGAGCCGTATCGGAACCTTGCGTCTCCGCAATCAAATCCTGCTCGGGTACGCCGCGGTGTAGAAGGTAATCTCGCCCCACGCCGCCCTCGCTGAAGTCCGGATCCAGCGCCGACCCTCCGGTCGTAATCACCACCGGCGCCATTCCCTTTTCAAACAATTCGTAGCCGTGGTCAAGACGCGCCTTGTAAACCGGCGAAGGATGCCCAGCGTATTCGGCCGCTCCAAAAATGACGATTACATCCGCTTTTTTCGCAGGCGTTTCGGCCGCGGCTCGCACAATCCGCGATCCGGTGATCCCGAAAAATAGCAGCAGCGCTCCCAGCGCCGCCAGCAATAACAGCAGCCAGGGACGCATGAATTTAGACGCAGGTTTCAAAGTTTCAGAGGTTCAAGGTTTCAGAGTCTCAAGTTTCAGAGTTTTTCGAGAAGGATCAGTCAGAGCGCCGATGAGCGTCAAGCCAAGGCAGCAACCCTGAAACCTTGAATCCTTGAAACCCGGCCTTAGGACAACGCTTCGACAATATCCTTGGCCGCAATCGCCCCTTCGCGCAGAATCTGCCAGGTGCCATCCTGTTTGAAGTACACGATCGTCGACGAAACCGTTCGCGGAGACTTGCCGCCGTCCACGATGAGCGAGATGCGGCCCTGCAACTGGTCCTGCACCTGCTCCGCGGTCGTGCATTCGGTGGCGCCGCTCAGATTGGCAGATGTAGCCGTGATGGGAATCTTCGCCGCCCGCACCACCGCCAGTGGAATCTGCGAAGCCGGCACGCGCAGAGCCACGTTTCCCGTATTCGCGGTCACCTTGAGCGGCAGATGCGAGGCCGCCGGAACAATCATAGTCAGTGGTCCCGGCCAGAACCGCCGCGCCAAAAGATGAAAATCGTCCGGCAAAGGACGCGCAAATTCTTCCGCCTGGTCGACGTTCTCTATCAACAGCGAAAGCGGTTTATGTTTTAAACGCGATTTGATCTCGTAGACTCGCTCTACCGCGCGCAGATTAAAGGGGTCAGCCGCCAAACCATAGAAGGTATCGGTCGGCATGCCCAGCACCTGGCCGGCATGAATTTGCTCCGCCGCATAGTTGATCAGCGATTCTTCGGGCGTTTCGGCGTGAATTTTTAGGATCTCCGCGCGCACTCTGGTTCCTTCCCTGATGGCCAGCGTAAACGAGATTGTCGGCGTAAAACGTTGTCCGCGTAAACAATGAAATGTACCATACATCCTGTTCCTGGAACCAACCCATGAAGCAAGACACCAAGGTCCGGGGGGACGTCCGCGCGGAGACGGCGCGAAATGGCTCTCAAGCGGACCGCTTGCGGCCAATAACGGGCCGCCACAACCAGCGGCTGAAAGAATTAAGGAGCGCATTCCGCCACGCCGAACTGACTGCAAACGGTGAGTGCGCCATCGAGGGCATCAAATTGCTCGAAGAGGCATTACGCAGCGGACTGCATCTGGTTAGTGTCTTCTTCAGCGAATCGGCGCGCCCTCTCGCCGAAAAGCTTCTGCCCGAGATCAGCGCGCGGACTGAAACGCTGCTCTTGCCGCCCGCGCTCTTCAACTCGATCGTGCCCAGCGAAACGCCGCAGGGAGTGGCGGCTCTGCTCAAGTTGCAAGCCTTCACTTTTACTCAACTGCTGGCTCGAGCCGGCGACAGACCGTTGGTCGTGGCTTCCGGCCTGCAGGACCCCGGCAATCTGGGCACCATCCTGCGCTCCGCCGAGGCTTTTGGCGCTGCCGGAATCTGTCTTACCGAGGGAACGGTGAGCCCTTACAACTGGAAAGCGCTTCGCGCTTCGGCGGGATCGATTTTCCGCTTTCCCTTCTTGCAGATTTCCAGCGCCGAACTGCTGCCAATGCTGCGCGCGCGCGGAATTCGCTTGCTGGCGACCTCCTCGCACCAAGGCACACCTCTGCCGCAGATTTCATGGACTCCGCCGCTCGCAATCTTCATCGGCAACGAGGGTGCCGGCCTTTCCCGTAAGCTCATGCGCGAGATGGACGAAATCATAGTCATCCCGCAAGCTGCCCAAGTGGAATCGCTCAACGCGGGTGTCGCCGCCAGCATCGTGCTATATGAAGCAGCCAGGAGAAATTTGTAATTGGTGACTTGTAATTGGTAATTGAAAACCGAACAGGGATTTGCTTCAAATTACAAATTACCAATTGCAAATTACAAATTGTATGAACCTGTTCCCCGCCATTCCGCCGGAAGATTCCAGTCAACAAGGCGCTCGTCCTTTGGCTGATCGCATGCGCCCGCGAACGCTCGACGAATTCATCGGGCAGGAGCATCTCGTTGGTCCCGGCAAGCCGCTCCGCGTGCAGATCGAACGCGACGACCCCACCTCTATGATCTTCTGGGGCCCGCCCGGTACGGGCAAGACGACTCTCGCTAAGATCATCGCCCGCATTACCAAGGCCGATTTCATTGAATTTTCCGCCGTGCTCGCCGGCATCAAAGAAATCAAGCAGGTGATGAGCGATGCCGACCGCGCCCGCCAATATGGCACGCGCACCATCGTCTTCGTCGACGAAATTCACCGCTTCAACAAAGCGCAGCAAGACGCCTTTCTTCCGCACGTTGAAAAAGGCAGCATTCGCCTGATCGGAGCGACGACCGAGAATCCGTCTTTCGAAATCAACTCAGCGTTGCTGTCGCGCTGCCGCGTCTATGTGCTGAAGCCACTGACCGAAGAGGAAATTGTCGCGCTCCTGCGCCGCGCGCTTAACGACACCGAACGCGGACTCGGCCAGATGCATCTTGAAGCAACCGACGATGCGCTGAAAAAAATCGCCGCCTACTCCAGCGGAGATGCTCGCAGCGCCTACAACGCCCTGGAAGTAGCCTCTGCTCTAACTGTGCCGCCGAATGTGGAGACGCGGCCAGCCGGGTCTCCGCCGGGAACCACGAAAATTACCGAGGCAACGATCCACGAAGCCCTCCAGAAGCGCGTTCTGCTCTACGACAAAAGCGGCGAAGAGCATTACAACATCATCTCCGCGCTGCATAAGTCGGTTCGCAATAGCGATCCCGACGCCGCCCTCTACTGGCTCGCCCGCATGCTCGAGGCCGGAGAAGACCCGTTATATATCGCCCGCCGCGTCGTCCGCATGGCGGTCGAAGACATCGGACTGGCCGAACCAAACGCCCTCGCCCTGTGCATGGCCGCTCGCGACGCCGTCGATTTCCTCGGCATGCCCGAAGGCAATCTCGCGCTGGCCCAAGCCGTCGTTTATCTCTCCATAGCGCCAAAGTCCAACGCGCTCTACACCGCCTACAACGCAGTTCTGCAAGACGTAGAGCAAACTGCCGCCGAGCCGGTCCCATTGCATCTGCGTAACGCGCCCACCAGTCTGATGAAAGGACTCGGCTACGGCAAAGACTATCAATACGCCCACGACACCGAGGCCAAAGTCGCCGACATGCAGTGCCTGCCCGACAGCCTGCGCGACCGCGTCTATTACCGACCCACTAACGAGGGAATCGAAAAGAGGATTCGCGAACGTCTGGAAGAAATCAAACAGCTCAAAACGACGCCCTCAAATCGACCCAGGCCCACTGAAAAACCGAACAAAAAGAGAATCTGAAACCTGATGTTCGCGATCTTATAGAACAGTTGCAATCGACTGGCAGGAGGTTTTGTCGTGGCCACCAGTTCGCCCACCGATTTCGGCTTGCCCGCTCAGCATCTACCTGAAAGCGCGGCTCTCAGAGTGGCGGAACTCGTCCGCCTGCAGAAATTCGCGCAGCGCATCACCTCCACTTTGGACCTCGAAGAGCTGGTTCCCCGCATCGTCGATGAGGTTGCCGATTCGCTCGGCTGTGTCGAGATCAACCTCTATCTGCGCGATCCGGAACATGATGAATTCGTACTTGCTGGCGTTCGGGGTTGCAGTGTTTATGGAAAAGGCCATCGTCTTAGAGTAGGCGCCGGGATGGTGGGACACGTCGCGTTAACGGGGAAGATGCACTATGCCCCAGACGTTTCGCGCGATCCTTATTACATGGCTTGCGAGCCCGATACGCGCTCTGAAGTTGCGATCCCGCTGCAGCGCGAGGGCGATCTCGTTGGAGTCTTCACCGCCTCGCACTGCGAACTCAATGCTTTCTGTCCCAGTCAACTCCGTCTGCTACAGGCCTTGTGCGCTCATGTCGCGGTCGCAGTCCACAACGCGCGCCGCTTTGGCGACGAGCGCGAACAGCGCGAGCGCCTCAGCCGCGAAGCGGAAGAAGCCCGCTCGATTCAGCAGGCCTTGCTGCCTCGAATCTCTCCTCTCATCCCTGGATTCCGCGTCTCCGGGCTTTCGATTCCGGCAGGTTTGGTCGGCGGCGACTGGTATGACTTCATTCCGCTGAGTGAAGGGCGCTGGGGTCTGGTTCTCGCCGACGTTTCCGGCAAAGGCACGGCGGCGGCGCTCCTCATGTCGGCAACGCGCGGCATGTTGCGTTCACTCGCCCAGACTGACTCCGGACCCGCTGAAGTTGTAACGCGTCTTAACAATATGATGATCCAGGATTTTCCCAGCGGCCGCTTCGTCACCATGGTCTATGCCGAACTCGACCCGTCGAGCCGCATTTTGCGGATCGCTAACGCCGGCCATTTGTCGCCATTACTGGTCGAACCCTCCGGCCATCGCTGGATTCAGCACGAGCATGGATTGCCGTTGGGAATTTCATCCAGCAAATTCTCCGAGGTCGAGGTAACACTTGGCGACCATTCGCGCATAGCTTTTTATTCCGACGGCATCACCGAGGCAGAGTCCTGCTCTGGCGAAGAGTATGGCGAAGAACATCTCCTCGCCCAGATAAAACTGCGAGACGTCTCACCCGAGAGCCTGCTCGCGGACGTCAGGGAATTCGCGAACGGAGTTGGCTTGCGCGACGACGCAACCGTGATTCTGGCGCACTCGCGCGCAGGAGCGGCGGGTGACCCGTCATGATGAACCTCTCCGGAAAGACAGCCCTGGTGACGGGTGGCTCCCGCGGCATTGGACGTGCCAGCGCGCTCGCACTGGCCAAGGCTGGAGCCCGCGTTCTGGTTCATTACGGGCGCGGCGCGAAGGAAGCTGACGCCGTCGTTGCCGAAATCGTGGGGCAGGGCGGTCGGGCCGAACCCGTTGGCGGCGATCTCGCCGCGCCAGACGGCCCACACAAACTCGCCAAGCAGGTCCGCAGCATCCTGGGCGAGCGTCTCGATATTCTCGTCGCCAATGCCGGCATCGCCAAATCTGCCATCATCGAAGACACCACGCTGCGGGACTTCGATGAACTCTTCGCCGTCAACGTTCGGTCGCCGTTCTTTCTGGTGCAGCAACTGCTTCCCATGCTTTCTGAGGGCAGCAGCATCATTCTCATTTCGTCGCTGGCGGCGCATGCCACGGTCGGCTCCCTTTCGGCATATTCCATGACCAAGGGCGCCCTGGACACGATGGTGAAGCATTTCGCCGCCGAGCTTGGCCCGCGCGGGATCCGCGTCAACGCCATCGCACCTGGAATTGTCGCGACCGATATGTCGGAATTCGCCAAGACTGACCAGGGGCGGGAGTACGCGCTGAGCATACAGGCGCTCAAGCGTATCGCTCAGCCGGAAGACATTGGCGGCGTGGTTGCGTTCCTGGCATCGGACGACGCCCGCTGGATTACTGGCGACACGATCAGAGTCGACGGCGGCTCAAAGTTGTGAAGCGAATAAAGCATCGCTAGCCGAATCTTGCGCGGTGCTCTTTCAAGACGCAGAGGTCCATCGCTACAAACATTCCCGTATGGCGCGCCTTGGCCGCAGCCGGTTCGTTGATCACGCCCTCTTGCAGCCAGATCGCGGGAGCCTTCAACTGGATCGCCTGCTCGACAATCTCATCGACGCACTCGGGGCGCCGGAACACATCCACCAGATCGATCTTCTCCGCCAGTTCGCCGGGTATTTCGAGCAATGACGGATACGCCTTCTCTCCCAGCGCCTCCCTAATGTTCGGATTTACAGGAATAATCCTGTATCCGGCAGACTGCATGTACGCGGAAACTCCGTGACTCGCGCGCATGGGACTGTCCGACAATCCGACCACGGCGATCGTCTTCACCCGCGATAACAGTTCGTAGATAGGATCGGATTGCTTCACCAGGAGGCGCCGCCTCAGCCTTTCTTTTCCAGCCTCTGCCTATAGAGCCGCATCGCCATCTTGCGAATCGTCTCTGACACATCTTTATTGTCCGCGAGATTTCTCAAGTCATGGACGAGCAGCCCCTTCACCAGCGGCAGGGACGCATCCAGCGGCGTGCGGGGGTTGTAGACCACGTTCCGCAGGATGATGTAATTCTTGGCAAACTTGCGTTTCATCGGAATGGCGCGCAGCACCGAATCCAGCACATTCTTTTGCTGGGCGAAAGTTTCGACTTCGCTCTCTGAAACCTTCGGCGAATCGAGCACTGCCAGCGCGACCAGTTTCGTGGAATCGCGAATCAGAATCGAACGGTCTTCCTTGCTGCCCCGCATTGCCAGGGCAATCCGGCTCTTGATGTCGAGTTTCGATATTCTTTGCAGAGCGCTATCGCGCCGTTCCGCATGAGCGAAAGGCGAATGCTTCCGCGCCTGGACAGCCGGCGCAGCTGTGGCCTTGGCCACTGCGCTTTGAGTTGCGCCGACACCGGCCGTCTCCGGCTCAGCCACAGCCTGCGGACTAACTTCAGCCGCCGCGGCGGCCGCAGTTTCGTGCGCCATTCCTATCGGCTGGAATGGCTTGTCTTTTTCGGCCTCCAGTTCCGCTGCGTTCGCTTCAAGATACTTGGTAAGCGTAACCTCGAGGACCTCATCGTTAACGTCCGCCTTAACGTCCGCGTCGGGGGCGTGCGGTTCCGCGCTGGGATTCACCTCCGAAGCAGCCAGTTTTTTCTCAATCACTGCCAGCTCCGCAGGACGCAAACCGGCATTCGACTGCAATGCCTGCAAAAGAGTAGGAGAGCTCATCACCCGCTGGCTTCTCAGCAAAGTCTCTACCACCCAGCGCGACCCCGACACGGCGAGCCCGGAGAGCGATTCCTCCGCGACGGACGGATTCTCCGCCAGCGTCGATAACAGAAGGGTCCTGAGATTCTCGTGCGCGATGAAATATTCCAGCACCTCAGCGCTTGTTTTCGGATCGGCGGCGGCGGCCTGACTCGCTTTTTCATCCCAGCCGGCGAGCGTCAGACGCGCCTGCTCGCTGAAAACTTTATTGTGAAGCGCGAGATAGACCAGGATCTCAATCATTTCCGGCGGAGGGACAGAGAGCGACCCGCGCGCTGCCGAGTGCATCAGGTTCGACGGAAGCTCCGAATTACGAATCAGCTCAAGCATTCGGGCCATCATTCATCTCCCGGAACTGGCGGCGTGCTTTTTCGCGGTCTTCCTGGTGAACTTCCTGCCGGACTCTGTCGACGCCAGCCCTGACGATAGTCCTCTAGACGATCGCCCTGTGTGGGTCTGCGAATTCCCGCTCACCGCCAATTCCAATTCCCCGACTGCAATTTCCAGTTCGCGTGTGATCCGGTTGGGGCCTCGCCGCCGGTATTCATCGCTCAAGGCGCGATAGTACCAGAGCGTGCCTTCCTTTTTCCCGCTGAAACGCTTCCAGATGTCTTCACCATCCTGCCGGTAATCCGCCAGAATGGTGCGGACATTGTGCAACTTGTCAGACGCCGAAACCAGCCGCGTCTCGGAATCGGCATGTTTCACTTCGCGCAAATAGTCTTTTTTCCGCTCGATCCACTCCGGCTTGGGCTCGCCGAACGAATCCGTGCAGCCCTCCACGACCTTCGCCACTCGCGCGCCAAACATCTGGCGGATTTCGCGCAGCCGCGGCATGCCGCCGCAATCTTCGACCACATCATGGAGCAGCGCCGCGATCGCCAGATCTTCGTCGCCGTCAGCTTCCAGCACCAGCGAAGCCACCGCCATCAGGTGAGAGAGATAAGGCACCGCCGTCTGTTTCCGCGTCTGCCCCTCATGTATTTCCGCCGCGTAGCGAAAGGCGCGCTGCAAGCGCTGTCCAAGCTTGGGCGGACAAAGATTTGAGGGCCTCAACGTAGCTCGGCCCATGGATTCCCCTCCAGGTCATCGTCTAAATAACAGTAAACTCAACAGCCAACAAATCGTCAGAATGGCGAGAGCTCGAAAAATGTGCGGCCAGGGTCCATTTCCTTGGGGTCTTGTCTCAGACTTGGCCTGTTTAATTTTTCTAGCCAGAAAAATATTCCCGATCACGAGACACGCCCCACTGGCGATCAGAAATACCCACAGCGGCGTTCTTCCCGGTAGAGTGTACCCGGTTGTGATGATGCCAGCGAGCATCCCTAGTTCGACTAACACAATTGTCGATCTCTTCAAATGAAAGGTACCCCTAGCGAACCCTTGTTTCTTCTCGCTTCTATTTTTTCTCGCCTCTCCGCATGCGCAGATAAGCCTGCATCAGCGGCCGCAGATCCCCATCCAGCACCCGATCCACGTCGCCAATTTCAAGCTTCGTGCGGTGATCTTTAATCATTCGGTAAGGCTGCAGCACATAAGAGCGAATTTGCGAGCCGAAATCGATATCCAGTTTCGAATCTTCGATCTTCTTGGTAACTTCGCGCTTCTTCTCCAGTTCATATTCGTAGAGTTTCGAGCGCAGCATGCTCATCGCCTTGTCTTTGTTCTTGTGCTGCGAGCGCTCATTCTGGCACGCGGCCACCAGCCCCGTTGGAATGTGCGTGATCCGAACCGCCGAATCAGTGGTATTCACATGCTGTCCGCCCTTGCCGCTCGAGCGGTAAGTGTCGATTCGAATGTCATCTGGCTTGATATTAACTTCAATGCTGTCGTCAATCTCAGGCGAAACATACACGCTGGCAAACGAAGTGTGCCTGCGCTTCGCCTGGTCGAAGGGCGAAATCCGCACCAGCCGGTGCACGCCAATCTCGCTGGTCAAATATCCAAACGCATACTGGCCAATCACCGAAAATGTAACCGATTTCAGACCAGCTTCTTCTCCCGGCTGGTAATCGTAAATCTCGGTCTTGAATCCCTGCCGTTCAGCCCAGCGCAGATACATGCGCAGCAACATCTCGGCCCAGTCCTGCGATTCCGTCCCCCCCGCTCCGGGATGGATCGTAACAATCGCATTCAGCCCGTCGTTCTCGCCCGAAAGCAGCGTCTCGGTTTCGACGCGATCGACCAGTTCGCGCAGCGATTCCAAATCGCGCTGCAAATCGGCGGCGACATTCTCTCCTTCGCCCGCCAGATCGAAATAGGTGGCGATATCGTCGGTCCGCCGCGCCAGGTCGCCTTCGAGCGACAACATGCTTTCCAGGCGCTTCCGCTCGCGCATCACTTGTTGAGATTTTTCAGGATTCGACCAGAGATTCGGATCCGACGCCTGCTTTTCTATTTCGGCGAACTGCTGGCGCAACTTGCCGGCGTCAAAGATACTCCCGCAGGTCGTGAACCTTGGTCTTTAGAGAAGAGTATTGCTGTTCGAGTTCGTCTAACATTTTTTATCCCGGCTTTGTCTTACTCGGTCAGTCGTCGGTCGTTGGTCGTTAGTCGTTAGCAAGATTTCGCGAACGACGAGCGACTAACGACCGACGACTAACGACTGAGTACCGTCTTTATCGCTTTCCGTCGCGAACCACAAAGCGCATCATCACCACGCCTGCAGAAATTATCGCACACAGATACGCGAACCAGTCCCCATGTCGCGTGTAAAACGTGGTACCTGCAATCAGCGCATAAGGAGCCGCTAACGCCGTCCGCACCTTTCGCGGAGTGGACGCCACAATCCGTCCGTAGGGATCAATCGCCGCCGTCTTCCCCGTATTGGTAGCCGCCAGCAACCACCGATCGTTTTCGATGGCCCTCATCTCGGTCTGCTGCAAATGCTGCATCCACGCGCCGCTGTCGCCGTACCAGCCATCGTTCGAGATATTTACCAGCACGTCCGCGCCCTGCAGCGGTCCCAACCGCACCTCATCAGGAAAGATCGATTCGTAGCAGATGAACACGCCAAGCCGCTGTCCCCCTGCATCGAGCGGCGCGTGCGACGCCCCTTGCTGAAATTCTCCCACTTCCTTCGTGAGCCCTCCAGCAAAGGCAAACAATTGCGGAAACGGCAAATATTCTCCGAAGGGCACAAGGTGCACTTTGTTATAACGTCCGACCCACTCGCCTTGGGGAGTGACCAGCTCGGCAGAGTTGAAAATTTCCGACTTTGTTCCGCCGGTACCCTCTGCCTGCGTAATTCCAATCAAACCCGTGACCACCCAGGTCTGCGAGTGCCGCGCCAGCGCGCTGACCGCGTCTCGAAACACCTGATCATTGCTATAGAACGGAGCCGGCGATTCCGGCCATACAATCAAGTCGTAATGCTTCTCCGATTTTTCGCCCAACGGATGCCAACTCAAGTTGGTCAGATCCCGCAGCGTGTCCTGAAAATATTCTTTCGTCCACATTCCCCCTTCGAGGATCGGTATATTCGGCTGCACCAGAAGCGCGGTGTGATCGCTCGCCACCGGAGGAGGCGACAGCAATTGCCCGGCCTGAAGAATCACTGCCGCCGCGCAGGCCGCCACCAGAAGTCGTTTTCGCTGCGCCCGCGGAGCCAGGAATGCCGCTGCAAAAACGCTATTCACCAGCAGGATTTCGAACGAAAGCCCGTACACGCCAACCAAAGTCGCGATCCGCGCGACTCCAAAATTTGCCGTCTGCGAATATCCCAGCAGTTCCCACGGAAACGCCGTAATCCGGGTTCGGGCCAGTTCGACCGCGACCCACAGGAACGGAGCGGCCGCCAGCGCGCGACGGACTGCCGCTGGGCCTGGCGCCCAGAGGTCCTCGATCCGGCCACCAACGCCAGCAGCAGACCGAACATTCCGTGATAGAGCCCGACATACAGGCAAAACAAGAAAATGGCCAATGCGGCCGCCGGCAGCGGCATTCCACCATAGCGGTGCATGGTGTCGAAGATCCAATAGCAGGTGCCGGCAAACCACAGGATGCCGCACGCATACCCGAGTGCAAACCCTTGCCACGGTTTGGCGGGGAGCAAGCGCGCCTGCTCATTCCCCTGCATTTGCAGTTGCAAGGTTTCCGAAGCCCGGCAGCGCAAAATGGCGATGATCAGCGGCGCTACCGCTATCCAGGAGAAGCAATAAAGATTTGGCAGCGGGAAGATCGCGACCTGCAGAACCGCCGAAACCAGCGTCAGGCCCCATGCGCTACGATGGACTTTGAGCACGCATCAGAATAGCAAACCAAATCAGGCATGCCCCAATCGATACCACCGGACCAATAAATTCGCTCTGAAATACTTGCCGATCAGATAACATACGTGATCATGAGTCTCAGCGTAATTCTTGTAAAAGTTCTCGAGTACATGTTCGTCGCTGGCTGGGCTGGGTCTGTGATTGTCCTCATACTCACCGGCATCGAAGACGTCGGAACCCTATTGGACAGGAAGGACGAAACCAGCCACTAGGGCTTACGCAGCATGTCATCGACCTCGAACGCACCAACTGGCAATAACCGGGTTCGCATTGTCGTTGCGACCTCGGTCATGCTCACCTTCATCTCCTACTGGCGAGCCGCTGCCGTCATTCTGAATGATCTCGGTTCGTCGGCCTTCTACGCCGGCGGCATCGCCGAACAGGCAATTGGCAAAAGCGCGCCCTGGTTTGTTCTCGGCGTCATGCTGTTCGCTTTCGCGGTCCGCGCCGTCTACGTCGAAAGCTGCTCCATGTTCGTTCGGGGCGGCGTCTATCGGGTCGTCAAAGAAGCTCTCGGGGGCACGCTTGCCAAGCTTAGCGTCTCCGCGCTGATGTTCGATTACATCCTGACCGGGCCAGTCTCCGGCGTTTCCGCGGGACAATACATCGCGGGCCTCATCAACGACACCATCAGCATCGCCGATGCCCACGGCTGGATACCCATTGCAGTCGACCACATTTTCCACGGCACGCCGCAGGTCAGTGTCAACGCCACCTCGGTGGTTTTCGCCCTGGCAGTCACACTCTACTTCTGGTGGCAGAACATCAAGGGCATCGAAGAGTCCAGCGAAAAGGCGCTCTGGGTGATGCAGATCACGACCGTGATGGTTGTGATGCTGCTTGGCTGGTCGGCTTTTACCCTGGTGAAAGTCGGCTTCCACCTGCCGCCCTTCCCCACCCTCGCCAACATTCACTACAGCAACGAATCGCTGGGTTTCTGGAAGCACAGCAAACTGCCGCACATGTTCGGCATTCTCGGACTCATTATCGGTTTCGGCCACTCCGTTCTCGCCATGAGCGGCGAAGAGTCTCTGGCCCAGGTCTATCGTGAACTCGCGCATCCGAAGCTGAAGAACCTGAAGCGCACGGCCATCGTCATCGGTGTTTACAGTTTCGTCTTCACCGGCCTCGTCTCTTTGCTCGCTGTCATGCTGATCCCGGACAACGTCCGCATGAAGGTATATAGCGACAACCTGATTGCCGGCCTCGCCATGAACATGGTGGGCCCGGAAGTTCTACGGCTGGCCTTCCGCGCCTTCGTCGTCGTCGTTGGATTCCTGATTCTCTCCGGAGCCGTCAACACCGCCATCGTAGGTTCGAACGGCGTTCTCAACCGCGTCTCGGAAGACGGCGTGCTGGCCGACTGGTTCCGCCGTCCGCACAAGAGATTCGGAACGACCTACCGCATCATCAATCTGATCGTCGGCCTCCAAATCTTCACCATCATCGTGAGTTGGGGCAACATCTTCATCCTCGGTGAGGCTTATGCGTTCGGCGTGGTCTGGAGCTTCGTCTTCAAGACGATCTCGATGCTGGTGCTGCGCTACCGCTATAAGGGAGAGCGCGCCTGGAAGGTTCCACCCAATCTTCATCTGTTCGGAATCGAGATCCCAATCGGATTGGCCTCGGTCGGGATGGTCCTGCTCTCCACCGCGATCGTAAATCTCTTCACGAAATCGGTAGCGACGGTCAGCGGCCTGATCTTTTCCGTGACCTTCTTCGCCATCTTCACCTTCTCCGAAAAGGTAAACCGCCGCAAACACGCCGACCACGCGGCGCAGATGAAAGAGCAATTCCAGTTACAGCAAGCCGAAAGTGTGGAGCGGGAAACGGTCGGCATCCGCGCCGGCAACGTGCTGGTAACGGTTCGCGACTACAACACGCTGAGTCACCTTAAGTGGGTACTGGAACGCACCGACACGCGAGAGCAGGACGTGGTGGTCATGTCCGCGCGCATCAGCCAGTTTGGCACCGCCGCTTACGGACTCTCCACCGAGCAGGTCTTCAGCGATTACGAGCAGACCTTGTTCACGCGCGCCGTTTCTGTTGCCGAGAGTGTCGGCAAGAAGATTTCGCTGCTCGTAGTCCCCGCGCGCGACCCCTGGTCGGCCATCGCCCAGACCGCGCACAATCTCGAATCTTCATCGGTGGTTGCTGGCGTTTCCAGCAAAATGTCGACGGCTGAGCAGGCCTTCAACCTGGGCAGCGCCTGGGAAGCGATACCCGAACCCAAACGCCAGTTCCTGCTGCAGATCGTGCAACCCGAGGGCGCGGTCGACACCTTCCGCATCGGCCCGCACACCCCCACAATGAAAGATGAGGATGTCGTACTGCTGCATCGCCTGTGGCTGAACATTACCCGCGAGCCCGGCTTGGAAAATATTCACCACCACGACATTCTCACCGAAGCCCTGACCCGGTTCGCCAACGAGTATGGCGACCGCGGCCGCGAAGAGATTGTCAAGGAATTACGCCAGCACTCCGATAGCGGCCCTCTGCCGGCCCGAACCATCGCCGATCAGGTTCCCGCCGTCCGATCTGAAGCGGCGAATTTCGAACGTGACAATGAAGCGCGCGAGCGTGGGCCATCCGGATCAAAGGGTGACGGCTGTGGATGACGTCTCCGCGGTTTCCTTAGTGTGCCTTAGTGCGCTTGGTGGTTAGGGTTGTTGCGGACTGATCCACCACCGACACACTAGATCACTTCACCTTCGGCGACTCTTCATCTGCCGGCTTCTGATCGTCGGCGTGAATCACCCCATCATCTTCCGCGTAGAACGACCGATGCTCGCTATCCATATGCATCGGTGTCATGGTGAGCACAAAGCCGTCATGGTCGTTACTGTGACGATCGCGATTATGGCTGTCATGATGCGGGCGGAAGCTGGCCGTGTAATCCCCTCGGTCGGTCGAGTGCGCCATGCGTTTGGTGAACGACCCTGTTCCCGCCAGAGCCTCCAACGAATCCGTAAACTTGTCATGCCGTTTCTTGTATTCGCGCTCCGCACGCAGAACCACGCGCATATACCCGAGCGCCTGCGCTTCCGACTCCGACCGTGCCGGATCGCCTGGAAACTGCGGCTTGTAGCCCGTAGCGGTCTGTGGCGCTGCTGGCGCCTGGTCCTGCGCAAGCGCCAGCCCCGCAGCCATCACAACCATGGCTAAGATTCCCCTGAAACATCGCTGCTTTGGCCTTCCGTTCACCGCACCCTCCTGTGAGGCCGAATCTGGGGGTTACCCCCGTAATTTGTCTCGCTCCGCAATCGTTTCAATTCCACTCCGATTCAGGCAAGCTTGAACAGGATGCAATCCTAACAGGGAAGCCTTGATGAAAGCTGCCGTCGCCAGAAAGCCCCTTATACGTGTCGCCGTAGTGGAGAGCGATCCATTGCGGTTTGTGGGATTCCGGGCCCTCTTCGATACCGAACCTGATCTGGAGCTGGTCTCCGCCTCGCTGGCCGACCTCGGCCAAATCCAGGGCATCGATCTCGTGCTGCTCGGCAATCGCGGCGGCCAGAACCTTTACGACATCATGGCCAGCATGAAGGCCATTCGCCCCGATCTTCGCATCATCGTGACCGGCGCTGGAATGGACGACGAAAGCGTCCTCAAAGCCATCGCCGCCGGTGCCAAAGGTTACGTCGACGAAGCGGCTTCCCCGGCCGAGTTCATCCAGGCACTCCGCATCGTGCATCAAGGCTCAGTGTGGGCTCCGCGCCGCGTGCTTTCAACTTTCATCGAGCGCGTAAGCGCATCTCCGGGCCGCATCTTCCCTGCCGGCCGAATTACCTTTACCGACCGCGAAAAAGAAGTGCTTGAGATGCTGGTAGCCGGCCGCTCGAACAAAGAAATCGGCTCCGCCCTTGGCATCGAAGAACGCACGGTGAAGGCTCACGTCGCGAAACTGATGCGCAAAGTCGGAGTGCAGAATCGCATCGCGCTGTCGGTTCATGCCATCACGCATTCGCTGGTGACGGCGAAGTAGGCTCTCGTAACCTGCGGAACAGCTCGACTCACGCCTTGGTTTTAGGTGGCGCAGCGGTTTGCCGCGCTGCTAGCCCCTCCTGCGACGGTCTTGTGGAATCAACGACTTAGCGTTTGCTGTTATCCCATGTCTTTGAGGAATAACGGCTTACCTATAAAGTATTTATAAATCAATGACTTAGCGGTTATTTCAGACTTGTATTTCGATTCAATTCCAGCTAGGTCTTTGAGGAATAAATACTTTAACGGTCGGGTGGGTCGAGGGGCGGCGGGACTCGCTAGCCAAAACTACGCGGAAGAAATGAGCGCGGCAACCTTGCGATGGAGGATTTGCAGGCGGTCCATGCGCCGCAAAATGACGACCGAGAAATGGGGGCCTCGTGGGGGCTTCTGAGCGCTAATGCCTGACAACAGAAGTTACCGCTCAACTAGTTCCGCGTGATGCAAAAGAAAAGCCGCCCGAAACAGCGAGCGGCATTCGTTATTTTGTGTTCACTACAAATTCTTCTAGCGAGTGAAAATCCCACCCCTAACGTTGGAGAGCGGACGTTAGGTGGAGACCGGCTTGTTCTAATCGCACTTTTTGTTCGCAATCCCTGTGCCCGTAATGGGCACCTGTACCGGGCTGCCGGGAGCGTTAGTCACGATATTCAGCGTCGCTGATTCCGGTGCCTCTTCGGAAGGACTGAATTTCACTTGGATCTGGTAACTGCGCCCTTTCCCGGGACCAAGGATTCCGGTGCTGCTGTAGGGGCGGAAGCTGAAATCGGACTGGTTTCCCGGCCTAAGGGTAGGCTGGCGCTAATGGGAATCTGTCGCGTGGCCCGCACCGAGAGTCGATGATGACGGAAGGAGCGCCTTCGATTCGTGTCCAGCATCGCCGGGCGGGCTCATGGGAATAACTGCCGACGATGCCCATTCGAGACGCCCATCGCTATTTGCAACTTCCTCTACGATTTTCGTGAACAACTGATCTTTCATAGCGGTTCGTTTCGTGTAGTCGACCACGTAGCTGACGGTAAATTCCAGCGATCCGGCATTTACGACGAGTGCGATGGTAGGTTCCAGCGGAGGATTTGCGCTCTGATAATTGTCACTCATCGCTTTCCATGAGCTCTGCGCCTCGACCAGGTACTCGCCAATCGCCTCGTTCGCGGCCCGCAAAAGCACCGCTTTGGCAAGCCGGCAATCGCTGGTGATTTTAAACAGCACGTTAATCTCGTCCCAAACAAACCGGAATCCTAGCGAGTAGTTAAAAACGGACCCGCGCAAGACGGTGCTGTTGGGGATGCGAGCGATGCGGCCGTTGTACAAGTCCGGGTTGACCCAGTTCCCCGTTTCCATCAAGGTGGTGCGCAGCAGCCCGATGTCGATCACGTCCCCTCGAGTGTCGCCGATCTGCACTCTGTCTCCCACGGCATACAGCTTTGAAAAACCGATGGAGAAAGCGCCGGCAATGCTGGCCACCACGTCCTGCAGGGCGACTGCCACACCCGCGCCGGCGACACCAATGGCAAAGCTGAGGCGGCCCAGGCGGTCTTCAAAGAGGATGGCGAGGAAGAGGAGAATCGAAAGGTACCCGGAAAAGACGAGGAACTTGCGAACCTTATAGCGCGCATCGGCCCGTCCAAAGCGCCGGGGCAGGGTTTGTTCGAGCACGCGAAACGCGCCTTGAATAAAAAGGATTCCGACAACTGCGGCAACGCACTTCCAGAGGAGCGAAAGCGAAACAGCGTGTTTGAAGAGATCATTCATCCAGCCATCATCGCGCCCAACTTGCCGCAACCGGGCGAAGCAGGACTGCCCGACATTCTATCTGGGATCATCGGTTCTACGGAGCGGTCCCCTTGTAAGACGCACTTGACCCCGTGCTGGGGGCGCAAGGACAGATGTGGAACGCGCCAGCCAAAAATAATTTCGGCGCCCGGCCATTTTCATGCCGCGAATTCCATCACGCCGAGGCCACTTGCAAGGTTGTTGATCACCGAAATATGCCGGTGACTCCGTTGGCGCGAAGTCCGGCCAAGTTCTTGTCGGCCTCGCTGTCTACCACGCCTTCCAGGGTGACGCGGCCATTCTTCACGATGATGCGAATCGGCTTTTGCACTCCCAGAGCGTATTTCGTTGACGTCGGTTCTATCGGTGGTGGAGTTCCGCCGGACGTGGATGGCCCATGCGCGCCGCGTGCCGTTCTTCTTCGCTGCGCGGGATCAACCTGTGCCCTTCCACGCGGCGTGCGGGTTCCCACCGGTGCAACCCGTCGTAGGGATGCACATAGACGCCGCGGTTGCCCCAGATACGTCCCCAAGGCGCGTTGTTGATGAACACCACGTGTGCGCCCCAGTCAAAGCGGCACAAACCCCATCCCCACGGACGAAATGCTGCGGTAATGGTGACGCCGAAGCCAAAGCTGATAGCGGCGCCCACGACGATTCCCGGCCGCGGGGGAAAAAATACCACCAGTGGATCGTAGGCAGGCACACAGATGAATGCCGGATCCACAGGCAGAATCTCAATGTACGTACCGCCGCTTACGACGATTCGATCGTTGCTCCGCAGATAGCCAAAATCTTTCGCCTTTTGCCGCATTCGCTGTATCGCGTCCATCACATCCTGATGTTGCGCGAGAAAAGCATCGCCCAGATCCCTCGTCCATTTCATATCCGAAGCCATCATCTCCAGGACAGACGGGAAAGGAAGCAACGCCTGCACGCTTGGGTCCCACGACAGATGGTCCTCGGAAATGGCCCTGGCGAGTTCGTCCCCGGTCAAATAGTGGTGTTCATCGGCCCACTTGGCAGCGTCGGGGATCTGGTCGGAAAAAGTTGCGGCGGCAAGGACCTGCGCCAGAAGCGGGTCGGGATACAGCGCGATCCGAGAGACCAGCCGGTCCAGTTGTTCTGGCGAATACGAAGGCGGAACCTGGGCCAGCGCTGGACTGGCTGACCATCCGATCAGGAGCGCCAATGCCACAACGCTCGTCGTGATGTTCGTCCTTCGTTTTGAATTTCGCATCGTTCCCTCCTTTGCGCCTGTCTCTCGACAGGCGACAATTCGAGCCTTCCGGTCGAAACTGGCCCGGCTGCGGTGGTGAGTCCGTGGGGTGGAGTCGGTCTTGCGACCAACTGCTTGACCACCGTGTATTCGGGTCTTTCAACCGCCCGAATGTCCTCGTGGGTCAGGGCCGTTGCTGGGCCGCCAGGTAAGAGTTGTGCGGCGGAGTTTAGCTGTGGCCAATGGAGACATCTCGACGCTAAGCTCCTGGGGGCGCCCTGTCAATGACCACTTTCGATGCAGTGCCTGGGGGCCTGGTTCTCAGGCGCTCTTCTTAGAAGTGATGGGGTAGAACACGGACCAACGCTGTTCTACTTTATCGCTGCTGCAATGCGGAGAGAGGACTTCGCCTTCCTCTTATTCGGTTCGCGTCAGCACCTTTGAGAATGTTTTCATGCAGGCGTGGCAGTAGACCTCGTAGTCGGGCATAGACCACCTCCCACCGGAGTAGTCCTTAATGAATTCCAGACCTTGGGTCAGTCAGGTTCAATCGTGGACTCGGTCACGAATTGTTTGCGTGGTTGGGTCGCGCAACGGCGCCGAAGTTTATATCTACGGTGATGTCCCACTCTTCAAGTAACCATTCTGGGACGTAGAGCCGATTCCTGTTTTGCTCACACCAGGCGCGAAGATCACGCGAGCAGATATATGTCTCTATGGTGAGTTGCAGTTGTCTGACCCGCATTTCAAATTCAGTAGGCAGAGCGAGCGGGGGCGCAATGGGACGCCCCCAATTGGGGTTTCCGCGTTTGCGCTTCGCAGTGGGGAGAGCAACCGGCATCGCCATACGCCCCGATCATAACTCCGCTGTGGCTGACTGTGCGGCAGAACCTTGTGAAGTCGCGGGCGAACCGATTTGCTCCCAGCGTTTTCAACTGGCGAAACATCGATTACACTCACGATCACGGGGGATCCACTCAACCTCCAGTTACCAAAGTACAATGACCCTCGTAATCTTGTCCGCTTTCTCCACCTGCCGCATACTCGGCTCACCTACCACAGAACCTGGGAGACGGGGCTGGAAACGGAGATTAGGGTCGCCGATTTCAGCCCCGCATTTTTGTCTTAAACCCTGACTCACGTCGGTCACCCCCGGATATCCCCCCTACCGAGCCCAGCATCGAATAGAATCATAGACAAGCAAATCTATAATTTTGACTCCCAGTGAGGCATGATGCGAAACTTCCTAATTCTGTTCGTGTTGTCCTGTTTCCTGACTCCGATCCTTTCCTCCGATTTACGCGCCGATGACGACACCAAAGCCGAAGCCAATACGAAAGCTTCTGGACGAGTAGAAGCCGCCGGCACCGTGCTCGATGAAATCCAGGCCGCTCCCGACAATCGCATTCCGGAAGAGGTCTTAGGTTCCGCCGAATGCGTGGCCGTGGTTCCGTCGCTGCTCAATGGAGGATTCGTCTTCGGCGGCCGCTATGGCAGAGGTGTCGCCAGTTGCCGCACTCCCAAAGGCTGGAGCGCGCCCGCTTTCTTCACCATCGGCGGCGGCAGCTTCGGCTTGCAGATCGGCGGCCAGGCCACCGACGTCGTCATGCTGATCATGAACAAGGGCGGCATGGATAACCTGCTCTCCAGCCAATTCAAGCTCGGCGGCGATGCCAGTGCCGCGGCGGGCCCAGTGGGCGACACGCCTCCGCCGACACCGATTGGAAGATGCGCGCCGAGGTTTTGACCTACTCGCGTTCACGCGGCCTCTTCGCCGGTCTCGAACTCTCCGGCGCCGTCATCAAGCAGGATAAAAGCAGCACCCGCGACTTCTACGGACGCATGGTGCCGTTTAAAACGTCTCTCAAAGGAGAGATCGAACCTCCCAAGGACGCGTATCCATTCCTAAGCAGCCTAGCCAAGTGGGCCCAGGAAGCTTCAAAGTAGAAAGATCAAGTTCTCAGTTGCCGGTTCTCAGTTCTCAGAATCAGATTTTTCGCGTACTCGACTGTTATACCCAGAACCGTGCTTGAGAACCGCCTACTCCCCAGTGCGAGAACGCCTTGAGTACGCTCTAGTCTGGCCTTGGGTAAAATCCCTGGGCCTGCTTCCTCGCCCCCTGGCCCGAGCCTTCGGAATCACCTTCGGCCTAAGCGTCTACGCGCTCTACCGGACGTTTACGCCGCGTAGGCCTGCGCAATCTGGCTCTGGCTTTCCCGGAGATGCCCGACCGCGAGTGCCGCCGACTTCTTCGCGGCGAGTTCATCTCCCTCGGACGCCAGCTCGCCGAGGTCTGCCTCTTCCCGCGCTACACCCGCGAAAATGTTTCTCAAGTGGTCGTCTACGACGGCTTTGAAAACTTCGAGCGCGCCTACGCAAGAGGCAAAGGCGTTCTTTTTCTAACCGGACACGTTGGAGCCTGGGAACTCTCCGCCTTCGCGCACTCGCTGCACGGGCACCCGCTATCAATCGTGATGCGCTCGCTGGACAATCCCTATATCGACGCGCTGCTGCAGCGCTACCGCACCATGCATGGCAACCGTACCGTCGATAAAGACGATTTCGTCCGCGGACTTCTCTCTGCCATGCGGAACGGCGAAACCGTCGGCATTCTCATGGATACGAACATGACCCCGCCGCAAGGCGTGTTCGTGGATTTCTTCGGCATCCCGGCCTGCACCGCCAGCGGCCTCGCCCGCATAGCCCTGCGCACCGACGCGGCCGTCGTCCCCGGCTTTACGGTGTGGGATGAGAAACGCAGCAAATACGTATTGCGTTTCGATCCCGCAGTCGACCTGATTCGCAGCGGTGACAACGAGGCCGACATCGTCGCCAACACCGCAAAGTTCACCAGCGTGATCGAAGCCATCATCCGCCAATATCCCGACCAGTGGCTCTGGGTGCACCGCCGCTGGAAAACCCGCCCCCCGGTCAGCCGCCACTCTATTGGAGCGAACTTGTGGCGTAGCGTTCTGGTCGCAGGGACAGCGCCCTCGTCCAGCCGAGCAAAGCTACGCAGCCTCGGGCGTGCGACAAGAAGGCTTGCCGTTGTGCAAGCGCGCCTCGTAAAGCGACAATAGACAACCATGACCCGAACCCTGAGCGATCTAGCCGCGACCCTCGGCTGCCGTCTGATCGGAAACGCGTCCGTCACCGTGACCGCCGTCTCCAGCCCGCAATCCGCGACCAGCGAAACCCTGGTCTTCGTAGAGGACGCACAGCATCTCGACGCCGCCCTCCGTTCCCCTGCCGCGGCAATCATCGCTGGGGATTTCGCCGCTAAAACCAGCGCCGCCACCAAGCCGATGCTGATTTCCCCGCATCCGCGCCTGACCTTCGCCCGAGCCGCCAAGCTGCTTCGCGATCCAGTAGAGAATGGAACGACACATTCCTCGGCCATCGTCCCCGCGTCCGCCAAGATCGGCAATAACGTAGCGATCGGCGCCGGCGCAATTCTCGGAGAACGCGTCAAAGTAGGCGATGACACCACTATCGGCGCTGGCACGGCGATCGGCGACAACGTAGTAATCGGACGCCATTGCCGAATCGATCCCAAAGTCACCATTTACGCCGGCACAACCCTGGGCGACCGCGTCATCGTCCAGGCCGGAGCGGTTCTCGGCAGCGAAGGTTTCGGCTACGTCCGAGAGGAGCGGACAGGACGCTACGAGCAATCCCCGCAAATCGGCCGCCTGATAATCGAAGACGACGTGGAAATCGGAGCTAACTCCACCATCGACCGCGGAGCGCTCGACGAAACCAGAATCCGCCGGGGCGCAAAGATCGACAATCTGGTCCACATCGGCCACAACTGCCAAATCGGAGAAAACGTGTCATCGCCGCCCAAACCGGCCTCTCCGGCAGCGTCACCATCGAAGACAATGTCGTCATGGGCGGACAGGTCGGTATAGGCGATCACGCCCGCGTCGAAGCCGGCAGCGATGATTGGAGGCCAAGGCGGCATCCTGCCCAGGAAGGTGTTAAGAGGAAAAGGCATCGTATTCTGGGGAACGCCCGCGCGCCCGGTGCGAGAATCTTAAAGAGTTGGCGTTCGTAGCGCGCGCGGCCAAGAAGAATCGTTGAGCGCGAGAATGAATTCACTCTGTAAAGACGCGGCTAGCTGCGTCTCCGGCAGCGCCGGAATCTGGCATCAAGGTGCTAAGAACCAAGAACTAAGTGCTAAAGGCTAAGCGCTAAAAGCTTAAGAACTGCGACCCATGTCCACCCTAGTCATCGGCGGCCACACCCGCAGCGTCGGCAAAACCAGCGTCGTCGCCGGCCTGATCGCCGCCCTGCCCGCCTTCCACTGGACCGCTCTGAAAATCACCCAATACGGACACGGCGTCTGCTCCGCCAACGGCGCGGCCTGCGACTGTGCTACCGCCGATCATTCCTGGGCTGTATCAGAAGAAAAGGACCGCTCCGGCGAGTCCGACACGTCGCGTTTCCTGGTTGCCGGAGCCGATCACTCCTGGTGGGTGCGCACCCAGCAAGGGCATCTCGCCGAAGCCATGCCGCGCATACGCAAGCTTCTGGCCTCGACGCAAAACACCATCATCGAATCCAACAGCATCCTGCGTTTCATCAAACCGGATCTCTATCTAACGGTGCTCGATCCAGCCACTGCCGATTTCAAAGAATCGGCGCAAACTTATCTGGACTGCGCCGATGCGGTGCTGCTGCACTCGGCCAATAATTCCGCTAAGCCAGTCTGGCAACGAGTCTCGCTCAAGCCCGTCGTCGATCGCCCGATGTTCTCAATCCATCCGCCAAACTACGTGACGACCGAAGTAGTGGAGTTCGTTCGCAGACGCCTGGCGTAAGCCGCGACCCAAACGGTCGCGGCCTGTGTAGGGACTGCCACCCTTGGCCGCCCAATTGGTGTGCCCCAGTTCAACGAGTGTAATTGCCTAGGTCACAACAAGCTGTCACGAAGCAGCAAAAGACGAGTCAACAATTTCTCGCGCTCATTGCAGCTTTGCATACTCCGCTTTGGATTGCTTCAAGATGGGGATGTCGGGGTCGGCGTCTTTCCAGAGAGTGAGGAAATCTTTGTAGGCGGCGAGCGCCCGGACGCGGGCGGCATCGGCCGCCGCGCCCTGCGAGGTCTTCGACTCCGAGGCATTGGCTCGAGCCACGCCCAGATGCGCCAATGCTCCCGTCCAGCAGTTCCAGACAATTCCGTTGTGGTCGATGATCTTCTGAAACTCGGCCGCGGCTTCTTTGTCCTGTTTCGCCGCCAAGTATGCCTCTCCGCGCACATACACCGGATAGAGGCAGGACAGGTTCGCGATAAAGGGAATTTGCCCCAACTCGATGGAATAAGAAGCTTGGAGGCTCTTAAGCGCGGCAGTCGGGTTCTTTCTTTCCAGCGCCACCTCGGCCTGAATCGCTGGCAGCCACAGTGACTGCATCTGCGTGTCCAGCGGGAAGCGCTTTCCTAAATCCTCGGCTAAGGACTCGACTCCCGCCGTTTCGCCCGCCATCGCAAACGCAAGCGCAGCTTCGACCTCGACAGCTTGGCTCGCGGGAGCCGGCTTCAAGGCTTCTGCCGCAAACATCCGCGCTTCTGCCGGATATCCGTAAGCGGCCTCCCGTTGGGCGGCAATGGCCTGCCATATTGCCCCAGTTTCCCTGCTATCCGCACGTACCGCGGAGTCGACAGCCCGCTTGGTCAGTTCCCGCCCCTTGCCTAGATGACCGCCGTACGCCTCGGTGTCGGATGCGAGCGCCAGCCCAAAGTTCTCATAATCGGGCTTGTCCGCAAACCACTTTTGCTGATCCGCCATTGCGGCGAGGTCCGCTCCAAGAAACGCAAGCGTGTAAAGGTAAGTGTGTATTGGGTAGTCATCCATTTTTCGCGCCTGCGCCTCATCCAGGATATTCCTCGCCTCGCCAAAGCGCTGTATGGCGAGGCTGTAGTTAATGAGATTTTCGTATCCACTTACAGCATCCGGTGCAAGGCGGGAAGCTTTCCGTGTGATCTCTATTGCCTTCTCATACTGGCCCTGGCCGGAATACACCAGGCCCAAATTGTTGTACCCTGAGGATTCGCGTGGGTAGCTCTCGATCTGCTCCTGGTATATCTGTGCCGCTTTATCCAGTTCCCCTGTGACAACCCGGTAGTAGTCAGCGATGATTCTCAATTTTTCCGGTTCGCTGGCGTGTTCCCGCAATTGGAATGCCTTGGCGTAGTACTCGCGGGCCCGCCGTATCTCGCTGAGACTCCAGTAGTCGATGCCAATTGAGCGGTATCCCATCGCAAAATTCGGGTCAAGCTCAATGGCACGTTGATGGTACGTCAGGGCCGCCGCCTGGCCTTTCTCCCGATAGGCTTTTTCGCCAAGACTGTAAGCTTTCAGCGCTTCGAGTGAAGGCGTTGTTGCTTGTGCCAGTGGAACATCAAACTTCTGCAGCGTAGCCAACGATTCGCCCAATTCCTCGCGTAGTTCGGCCGCCGCCTTGCCCAAGGCGTCCAGCACTTTCTCTTTCGACTCGGCCGTCACCTGCTCCTCGGCCAACGTCTCTCCGCTCTGGCAATTAATCGCCTCCAATCCAAGCACATATTCGCTGCCCATACCGCTAATCGACCCGGCGATATAGGCCTTGCTGCCCGAACGCTGGCAAAGTTCACGTGTGACCTCGGAGGTAAGTTTCGTACTCGCCGGACGCATCATCAGTTGTAACGTCTTGGCGACCTGATTATCGGAGAGGACATTGAGGAAAGGCGATTGCCGCAGAGAAACGCTCAGCGCCGTCTTCAGGGTATCGTCGAAGATAGGATTACCGGTCTTATTGTCAAAATCGGAGAGAACAATCGTGTCTTTATCGGTTAGCTTCGACATTCGACGCCCGTGCCGGTAGTAGATGAACCCACCCGCGACCAGCGCCGCAACGATCATCGCCATCACCATGAGCGACAATTTCCTCATCCTCGACTGGGAACGCTCCATGGCTGCCGCCGTCTCAGCGGTTCGGAACTTCTGCGGGAGGGCAGGATTCCCCTCACCGTCTGTGTAGAGGTTATAGAGATGGACACGGGCGCCATGCTTGACCTCGGCTTCTCCCAGATCGTGCAGGGCCATCTTCCATTTGCTCACCTGATCGAGCACGTCGGCCACGGTTTTAGAAACCAGAATGTGGCCGGCATCGCCGCAGTCCATCACCCGTTGCGCGATGTTGATGCCGCCCCCGGCCACGCTGAGTCCGGCATTGATGTCTTGTACTCGGTACACCGGTCCGGAATGAACTCCCATGCGCAACTGCAACTCCGGCCATCGCCGCAGGGCGCGGTGAAGCTCCAGAGCACAACGCACCGGGGCTTCCACATCGTGCAGGAACACGAGCGCCATACCATCGCCGGTTGGCAGAGGAATGAGTCGATCCCGGGTCTGGGCGCGGGTGAATTCCTTCGTTTCACGGACGGCTTCCTGTAAACGACGGAGCGCCTCATGCTGCTGATCCATCGGCAGGCGGGAATAGGCCACGATGTCCATGAACAGGACGTGCGCCATCTCCAGACGGGTCGAACCGGAATCTGCTTGCGGCTCAGGCATGGACGCTACGGTAGCGCGAGGTGGTCGGGCCGGTCACGTGCCAATCATGCTATGGCGGGAGCTTAGGCAAGTCAATAACGGCCGTGGCGTTGCGAACACCTAGGATCGTTTGTGAAAGATCGCGATTACTCTCATTGACTGGGACTTCGCCATGATTCGCCAGCAGCGCCGGAATCTTTACGCTTACGTCCCCCGCTTGATCTCGACCGCCTTATCATTCTCAAACGTAATCACCACCGGTTTCCCGCCATTTGCGTAACGCAAAGTTCTCGAACCATACTCTCCCGAACCCTCCGGAACGCCCATTCCAATCGCGAAGCTGGCCTGTAGCTCGCTCATCCCCGCCTGCACTTCGTGCGCGTCAATCTTCTGCCAGACATCCGCCGGCCAGTGTTTGTAGAGATCATGCGGGTCTTCAAGAAAGAAAACCTCATCGCTATAGATTTTGAAATCATCGCCCTTCGCTGTCCCAATCGGAGCCGCGTACGTCTTGCCGTCGAGCGAAAACAGCGCCATCACCTGCTTGACGCCCGGCGCCTGCGGAGAAGCATCCGTGACCACGCTTTGAATGGCAAGCTTCTGCAAAGGCAGCAACAATCCCGCTTCGTGCCCAAAGTCGGTCTTATGCCGCTGGGTATCGTAGGGATAATAAGTAAGCTGGTAACCGACCTTCACCCAAACCGGCTGCTCGGTCAATTGCTGCGCCGACTTCAGATCGTAAGCATGCAGCTTCTTAGGCATGACATAGTAGTCCGCCTTGAGGGCCGTTTCCTGCTTGGGCTTCGCATCTTCCTTCATCGCCTCATGCCGCTCGTAGACGATGTAAGCCGCGCGACCGCCAGCAATCAGAATGGCAGCCACCATTACAATCTGCAGTTTCTTCTGAACCTCCGGATCAATAGCCATGATCTAAATCGAGGCTCCCAATAGGAGTGCAGTACCGGTTCGGGTAGTGCCAGTTCGTGTAGTGACGGGCTCTGCCCCGTCCGAGCCAGCGCAGGGACAGCCGCCCCGGGCTCTCCAGCTGAGCGCAGCTCGCCAACTGTGGGCCGTCACGGCAACCCTGGATTGGCTATAGAATATGAAAGCGAATTGTTCAGCAGCTCGCAAAGGAAATTATGCCCCTAATCCAGGATGACGTTCTGAACGCACTCAAGCAGTGCTACGATCCCGAAATCCCCGTCAACATCGTCGATCTCGGCCTGATCTATGAAATCCGCTTCGCCGACGTAGCCGAGGGCCAGCAGGATGTCGCCGTCGATATGACACTCACCGCTCAGGGTTGCCCCGAGCACGTCAATATCAGCGCCCAGGTCAAGTCGCGCATCGAGCAGCTTCCCGGCGTCCGCAACGCCAACGTGAACGTGATCTGGGAACCCGCGTGGACTCCCGAGCGCCTGAGCCCCGAAGCCCGCAAACAACTAGGAATCGAATAGAAAACAATCCCTCTGTAGAGACGCGACTAGCCGCGTCTCTGGCGCGGGCATTCAAAATTCTCCCAGCTCTTCGAACGCCAGCGCCGCGCGCCCTTCCGCCAGTTCTTCGATCTTGCGGCCAAGCTTGATCGCCAGATCGAGATATCGAGTGCCCTGTTTCACATAGGATGGCAACTCTTCGCGGATATGCGCGAATTGACTCGGATACTCCGACGCCAGCACCGCCAGCCCCAGGCTCCCCGTCAGCACGGCTGCCGGACGTCTCCCCTTCAATAACAACATGGCTGTCGCGCCAGCCGCTCCCGCAATTACCGCCCGCTTCCAGTTTTCCATGTCGTCTCCTAACGCCGATCAAAAATTCAAGCAATATCGATTCAAGCACCATCGATTCAAGCAATATCTATTCAACTAATATCCTTCCTTCGCAGCCCGCCGGTTTCAAGCAAGCCTTTCCTTAGTGAACCTTAGTGCCCTTGGTGGTGACCGCTCTGGGCGAGTCGCCCCAGTCCAGTCCCTGCCAGAATTCTAATCGAATGCTCATTTGCTTTATACTTCCGCCGAAGCCTAAAGCGACTAACTTATGATGCGATTTCAAGAGCTCCCGTTTGCAACGCTATATCCCGTTATTCTGTCAGCGGTTCTAATCTGCTCCTCTACTCCCTCATTCGCCCAGGCCAAGCCGCGAGCGCGTGATCTAGGAGTCCCCTTCGACGGAACGCCCGGCGCCAACAACGCCATCACCGACGTCGCCGGCGTCGAAGTTGGAGACACCACGCTCATCTCCGGGAGCGGGAAGCTCAAAGTCGGCGAGGGTCCGGTTCGCACTGGCGTCACCGCCATTCTTCCCCGCGGACGTAAGGGTAACGATCCCGTCTTTGGCGCCTGGTTCACGCTCAACGGCAACGGCGAGATGACCGGAACCACATGGCTCGAAGACTCCGGATTTCTCGACGGCCCCGTCATGATCACCAACACGCACAGCGTGGGCGTAGTGCGCGACGCCGTCATAGCCTGGAAAGTAAAGCGCGGCGAGGCCGACCAGGAAGGCTACTGGTGGTCATTGCCCGTCGTTGCCGAAACCTGGGATGGCGAACTCAACGACATTAACGGATTCCACGTAAAGCCCGAGCATGTTTTTCACGCACTCGATACCGCCCGCGGCGGCCCCGTCGAAGAAGGCAACGTCGGCGGTGGCACCGGCATGATTTGCAACGAATTTAAAGGAGGCATCGGTACCTCATCGCGCGTGCTTCCGGCAAAATCCGGCGGCTACACCGTCGGCGTGCTGGTGCAGTGCAATTACGGATGGCGCAGCCAATTGCGCATTGCCGGCGTTCCAGTAGGGCGGGAGATTACCGACCACACGGTTCGCGACGACGATATCGGATCCATCATCATCGTCGTAGCCACCGATGCCCCGCTCATCCCGACACAACTGAAGCGCGTAGTCCGCCGCGCAACTCTCGGTCTCGGCCGTGACGGAAGTTTCTCCGGCGATGGCTCCGGTGACATCTTCGTCGCCTTCTCCACCGCCAACCCGGGAGCAGCAGGCTCCAAAGGTGTACATGACCTCAAAATGCTGGCCAATGAACAGCTCAACCCGATTTTTCTAGCCACCGTCCAGGCAACCGAAGAGGCCATAGTTAACGCCATGGTAGCCGCCGAAACCATGACCGGCGCGAACGATCTGACCGTGTACGCGCTACCCCACGACCGTCTGCGAGAGGTTCTGAAGAAATACAACCGCCTGGCAAAATAAATGCTGCAAATGGACCGGCGAGCGGCCTCGCCCGTCCAAACTCGCGTAGGGACAGCCGCCGGGTTACCTTCGCTGCCCCACCAAGGGGTGCAACACCTCTGCCAGCAAAAGGCTACAATTCAAGCAGTGAAAGCCTATCGACTCGAACGCATCAAGGGCGGCATGAAGTTCAACTGCGCCCATTGCACCCACAGTGTCAGCACGCTCGACTTCGACGCGAAAGCCGGCAACCTCCGTACCCAGGCCGCAACCGCAATCAACAGTCACGCCAGCCAAGCTCACCGCGAGCCCTTGGTGGTTTCAGCATCCGACGGCCAGCAGCGCAGCTGGCGTTAGCCCGCCCCAGAGCGTTCACCAACACGCCCAAGTCTTTTTCGATACCATAATGTCTCCGGCGCAACCTATCCATGATCGAGCGATTCGACTTCTCCGATCTCCGCGAACTCTTTGCCAAAGCCAATGAAGAAAAGTCCGGCGATCACCTGGCCGGCATAGCTGCTCGCTCGGAACGCGAGCGAGTCGCGGCCAAGCGCAAGCTAGCGGACTTGTCGCTCGACGAAATTGTTCGACATCCTCTCATCGACCCAGCCGATGACGATGTCACCCGCCTGATTCTCGATACCTTCGACCGCGAAGCGTTCCGCGCCATCCAAAGTATGACTGTCGGAGAATTCCGCGAATTCCTCCTGAACGACCGAACCACTGAGGCGCAAATCCAACCGCTGCAAAAAGCGATCATTCCAGAAGTTGCGGCCGCCGTAGCCAAACTGATGAGCAACAAGGATCTGGTGCTGGCCGCCGCCAAGATACGCAACGTCACGCGCTGCCGCAACACGCTCGGAGAGCGCGGCGTGCTAGCCATCCGCACCCAACCCAACCACCCCGCCGATGACATAGGTGGAATCCTTCTCTCCGCTTTCGAAGGGCTGCTCTACGGCTGCGGAGACGCAGTCATTGGCGTGAATCCGGCCACCGACTCCGTCGAGACTGTCACCGCGATTCTTGACGCGCTCAACCGCCTCGTGGACGCCTACAAGATTCCCACACAGACCTGCTGCCTAGCGCATATCACAACTCAACTGGCCGCGATGAACCGAGGCGCGCCGGTGGACCTTCTTTTCCAGTCCGTAGCCGGCACCGAAGCCGCGAATCGCAGTTTCGGAATCACCCTGAACATGCTGCGCGAGGGGAAGGAACAGGTGCTCGACCATCATAGAAAGCACGATACCGCCTGGATAGGCGATCAAGCGATGTACTTCGAAACTGGCCAGGGCAGCGCTCTCTCGGCTGAAGCGCATCACGGAGTCGATCAACTTACGCTCGAAGCCAGAGCTTACGGAGTAGCGCGTGCCTTCCAGCCCTTCCTGGTCAACAGCGTAGTCGGCTTCATTGGCCCGGAGTATCTATATGACGAACGCCAGATCATCCGCGCCGGACTCGAAGACCATTTCATGGGCAAGTTGCTCGGCCTGCCGATGGGTTGCGACGTCTGCTACACCAATCACGCCGCCGCCGACCAGAACTCGGCCGATAACCTGTTATTGCTTCTAACCGCGGCCGGTTGTAACTACTTCATGGGCGTTCCTTGTTCCGATGACGTTATGCTGAATTACCAATCCACCAGTTATCACGACGCATTGGCGGCCCGGCGCCTGTTCCAGCTGCGCCCCGCGCCAGAGTTCCTGGCATGGCTGCAGAATATTGGTATCTACCGCGGCGCCGAACCGGCAACCCTGGACGGCTCCGCCACGCGCCAACTGATGCACGGCTTGGAATCGTCGCTCGAAAGTGTTTTGTAAATCGCTCCGGAGCCAACTCGCGCAATACCCAAAGCCTCCGGTTTGTCACGTTCGCATCAGGTTCGTATCAGGTTTCGCACCAGTCTCGTATCAGGGTATCGCTTTAGCGATACCGCAAACCGTTCGAAATCAGCGGCCCCTTCAGGGGCTGCCTCAAATGCCGCCGAAAGACGAAAAAGTCGCTAAGTTCGACTCGACCGACCTCGACGCGTCCGAACATCTGCCCGACTATGACCTGCCCGAGATCGTAAAGAAAATCCGCGCGCAAACTCCCGCGCGCCTGCTGGCCGGCCGCAGCGGAGCCGCCTATCGCACCGCCACTCAACTGGAGTTGCGCGCTGCCCACGCCTCCGCCCGCGACGCCGTGCGCGCGGAGATGAATCTCTCTACAGATCTCGGCGATGCTTTCGTAAAACAGTGGTGCCTGTTTGAAATCTGCTCGCAGGCTGCAACCAAACAAGAATATCTTCTGCGCCCCGACCTCGGCCGCCACTTGAGCGACGCGTCCCGCGCCGAAGTGACCAAACGCGGAAAAGGGGGACACGATCTGCAAATCGTGATCGGTGATGGTCTCTCCGTAACCGCCCTGGCCACGCAAGTCCCCCGCCTATTGCCCCTGCTCGCAGAAGGAGCCAAAGCCAGAAAATGGAGCGTCGGCGCGCTCTTCGTCATTCGCCATTGCCGCGTAGCCATTCTCAACGAGATCGGAGAATTGCTGAAGCCGAAAGTTGCCATTCTCCTGATCGGCGAACGTCCGGGCTTGGCGACCGCCGAAAGTCTCTCGGCCTATATGGCGTATCGTCCCAAGGCATCGGACACCGACGCCGATCGCAACCTCATCTCGAATATCCATGGTCGCGGCGTAAGCCCGGAGCAAGCCGCCCAGCGAATTCTAAATCTCGCAGCTTCGATGATGAGGACTAACCAGAGCGGCTGCCAACTCAGAGAAGAACTGCCGGACGCCGCCCCACCCCAACCGCAATTGCCAACGCGAAATACCGGGTCGTGACAGTTTCACTGTGATGGCGGAGCGACTACTCCGTCGCAGCAGAATCGGCGGATCGCACCTTCGTCCCCGTTGCTAACTTCATAAAATCGGACTCTGCAAGACGCGACGGATGTACCTCGCCACCTAATCCAAAAAACCGGCAGAAGCTCATAATAAGAGGACGCCAGAGGACGGGATCGATATGCGGTCGCGAACCGTTTCCCACCAGCAACTGTTCATCTACGTGCAGCTTCACGATATGCACTTCGAAGGCGTTGGCATTCACATTCCTGCCGAATGGACGGAAATCGTGCACGATGCCTTCCATTTGCACCGGGCACTCGACCACGCGTGGCGGTGCAACCGATTCCGACGCCACCGCGGTGAAGCCGGCAATGCCAAATTTGTCCGGCTCAAAGCGATAGCCCCAATCACGTCTTTTATCTGGCACCGGATTCCTGGCGGTCGTCAGTGCGAGAAGGTCAACATGGGTGGCCAGATCTTCCGTGGGCAGATTGATAACGCACTCGCGAGTTCGGATCAGATTATCGGAGGTCTGTCCCATCTGCCCTAGCCCCAGCATGCAACTCCAACCCAGCCACCAGGCCGACGACATGGGCGCAAGATTCGGCGAGCCGTCTGGGTTTAACGAACTGATAAGCGCTACCGGTGTGCCGAAATAGAGGACTGTTGGGTCGATCGTCTTATGCATAAACGGAAGATATGCGACCAACCCCAATCCCTGCTATCCACTTCTTGCGGTCAAACGAAGTTCGATCAGCCTATCAACATCGCCAGAGACAGGTCACAGGTGGAAGCCAGATAGTTTCTTCCGCATATCCGCAGAACCTGTCAAGATGACGCAATAGCTTCGCCGTAGGAAGATGGAACGGGCCGTCTGTGATGAGACGCGGCAGGCCGCGTCTTCTATATTCGTACCGGAGACAAAACTTGAACGACTATCTGGTATCCGTCCTGCTGGGCATCGTCGAGGGTCTAACCGAATTCCTGCCCGTGAGTTCCACGGCCCATCTTCGCCTCTCCGAGGTTCTGCTCAACGTTCCACTTTCGAGCGGTTACTGGAAGATGTACTCGATCGTCATCCAGTTGGGCGCGATCCTGGTCTTGCCCATTTATTTCCGCCACCACATCGCCAAACTCCTGTCGACTTTCCCCGAGGGTGAGGAGAAAGACTGCGACTACCTCACCCATCCCTTGAGCCTGGTAATGATCGCGTTTGTCGTGACCGCGATCCCGTCTTTTCTGCTGACGAAAGTGATCGGCAAGAACCTCGAAAGCCTCTTCGTAATGGGCGCTGCGCTGCTCATAGGCGGCATCGTCATGTGGATCATCGACGCCATGAAAGCGCCGTGGGAAAAAGCCGGCCCCGATGCGCCCGGGTCGCCCATCCACACCTGGACCATGGATAAGATCCACGGCGGCCAGGCCATCTGGATCGGCGCCTGCCAGATTCTCTCCGCCGTCTTCCCCGGCACTTCGCGCTCCATGTCGACCATCGCCGCCGGACAACTCGCAGGCATGTCGCGAGCCGCCGCCCTGGAGTTTTCATTCTTCCTCTCCATACCAACCATGACCGTGGCGACTCTCTACACGCTCCTGAAGTCGCTCACTGGCAAAGATGAAAACCCCATCGGGGTTCACGAAATCACTCAGCACCAATGGGTGATCCTGGCCATCGGCTTTGTAGTCTCCTTCATCGTCGCCTATGGAGCGGTAGCATGGTTCATGAACTGGGTTCGCAAGCGCGGCTTTACTCCGTTTGCGATCTATCGCATAGTGCTCGGCATCGCCGTACTCGCCTGGACCGCGGGATTCATTGGGAAGTAACAAGCCCGCCTGGCACAATCGATTACTATCTGTGAATGCGCTGCATATCAAGTTGCCTGTGGCGGGCAGCCATCGCGATCTGTGCGTCGTGCGCGTCCGGCGCGACCGCCCCGGTCGCGATTGCCGACGCTTCCACCGGCATCGGGGTTAGTCTCGCTCCGGATGGCCAGTACGTTATATCGACGAGCATTCACGATTGGAAATTCGCCGGAAGCCTCGGCCAGTCACCTACTGCCATCACCATTCAAAAAGGAAGCGATTCTCTAGCCTCTTACCAGGAAATTGTAGCCGGCTATGAACAAGACGGCGCGAAGCAAGCCACCATTCGCATCTACTCTGGAAAGCCGGTCGTCCTGTTCGAAGTTAAGTACCTGCAGCCGGCAAATAACAGCGCGGCCTTTCCAAAACTCGATTCCTACCCTGAGACCGCATATCACCTCAGTTATCTTGGAGAGTTTGCCCGGCACAGTTTCGACAAACTCGGGATCGATACGCCCTGGATATTCTTCGATGATGCGCGAAACACTTTCATCCTCTCGCCGGCATCCGATTTTATGATCTCGACCATGACTCGATCGTCTTCGCGCGAAATAGCCAGCGGAATCGACGCCCGAATCACCACGTTGCCTGAAGGATTTACTCACAGAACGCTTCTGGTTGTCGAAGCAGGAATCAATCGGGCCTTCGACACCTGGGGAAGTGCTTTGGCCAATCTGCAGGGGAAGGCGCTGTTCCCGCACGACACCGACCCTATTCTCGCCAAGCTTGGCTATTGGACCGATAACGGCGCGACTTACTATTACAAGTATGAACCCTCGCTAGGCTATGAAAAAACATTACTCGCAATTCGCGACGAGTTTGTCGAAAAAGGCGTGCCGCTGGGCTACATGCAACTCGATAGCTGGTTCTATCCGAAAGGTGCGCACGCCGATTGGAAAAAATTCGACGGAATCTACGAATACGTCGCCGACAAGAATCTTTTCCCGGATGGCCTCCGGTCGTTCCAGCAGCGATTGGGCATCCCGCTGGTCACGCATTCCCGGTGGATCGACGAGAAAAGTCCCTACCGGAATCAATATCAGATGTCTGGAAACGTGGTCGTCGACCCCAGGTATTGGAAGACCGCGGCAAGCTACCTTCACGACGCTCACGTGCTCACTTATGAGCAGGACTGGCTCGATGAACGCGCCCAGCCAGCCTTCAACCTGCATGATCCCTCCGCATTCCTCGATGAAATGGCGCAGGCGCTGCAGGAACAGAAAATCACCATGCAATACTGCATGCCCCTTCCGCGCCATTACTTGCAAAGCACAAAATACGAAAATCTGACCACGATTCGTGCGAGTCACGACCGCTTCAACCGCGACAACTGGGATTGGTTTCTCTATGGCTCGCGCCTGGCAGGCGCGCTCGGCATGCGTCCCTGGACCGACGTTTTTATGAGCAATGAGTTGGATAATCTGCTGCTCTCGACGCTGTCCACGGGTCCCGTAGGAGTTGGCGATCCTATCGGATCGGTCAATCGAGAGAACCTGCTGCGAGCCGTTCGCGCCGACGGAGTAATCGTCAAGCCCGACGTGCCGCTTGTGCCCACCGACCAATCCTTTCTCGAAGACGCGCAGAGCCTGAAACAGCCGATGTTGGCCTCTGCACACTCCGATTTCGGCGCTCTAAAGGTTTTCTACGTGATGGCCTATCCGCGCGGCCATCAAAAAGCAATCGCGTTCACACCGGCCTCGCTCGGTCTGCACAGCCGCGCTTATGTGTTCGACTATTTTTCTGGCCAGGGGAGGGTCGCAGAGCCGGATCAAACATTCGCAGAATCGCTGGCGCAAGATTACGCGTACTTCATAGTCGTTCCGATCGGACCGTCGGGGATTGCTTTTCTAGGAGACCGCGACCAGTTCGTTTCTCTCGGCAAGCAACGCATCAGCCAGCTATCGGACAATGGAACACTGCGGGCGACCATTCAATTTGCGCCGGGCGAAAAAATCCGCACGGTGCACGGCTATTCCGCCGCGGCTCCGATGATTACAGCGACTAAAGGCGAGACCAGCGCGCCAAGTTATGATGTGGTACGACACCAGTTCACGGCAGCAATCTCACCGGACTTGAATGGGACTGCCGAACTTGAAATCAGGCTCGCTGGCGCTGACAGTGGACGCGCCGAGGAGCCGAGATCTCCCCGCTGAGAAACGCTGTGATTTCAATGTATTGGCTACCCGTACCTGACTCGCCACCCCGGCGTGTTTCCCGCATTGCCCGAAGCGCCGCTTCTTGTAATAATAATCAGGCTCTGGCCTCGTAACGGCACATTGGGCAGTTTTTGTCCAACGCCGTCGCAGCCACATGACATTTTTCAAGAAGCTTTTCACGCCCACCAGGAACCGGCGCCTCAACGAACTCGTCGGACTCCTGTTATGTGCCTCCGCGCTCCTCCTTTTTCTGGCGCTGGCGTCTTATTCGCCGCTCGATCCCTCGCTCAACAGCGCCTCAGTTCTCACCGGCTCGCACGCCGCCCGCAACTGGATCGGCATCATCGGAGCCTATCTTTCCGACCTCGTCCTCCAGTTCTGGGGAGTGGGGTCGTTCCTGCTCCCCATTTTCATGGCCATGTTAGGCATGCGCTGGTTCCGCTCGCGCTTGGTGCAATCTCCCGGCGCGAAGACACTGGGCGCAATCTGGCTGCTGATGTTCGTGCCCGCCCTGCTCGCGATTCTTCCGGCGAATCTGCGCGGCACGATGATGGGAGCCATTCCTCTCGAAGGTCTGGTCGGCCGCATCGTTGGCGATGTCTTGATCCGTTACCTTAACGTTCCCGGCGCATACATTGTCTGTACGACAGTTCTAGCCGTAGCGCTCTACTTGACCACGGCCTTCTCATTCTCAGCCATTGAGCTCTGGATACCGACGCGTTTCGCCTTCGTCATCGCCTTGAAGGAACGGTTCAAAGACTGGCAGGACGAGCGGGAGCGCAAGCGCCAACAAAAGGAACTGGAAAAACGCCGAGCCGATCGTCCAACCGTAACCGCGCAGCTCGTGCCCGCGCGTTTCTCCACCCACGCAGGAACGGATGCATTCGCCCGTCCAGCCGAGCAGGGCGAGGCAACTCACTCAGCCGTAGGCCAAGGCCGCACAGGCATCGAACGCATGCTGGCCGAGGGCGAGAGCGATTCCGCGTCCGTTCCGCAAATCCAGCCTGTCCACGCCTCTTCCCAAGTCGAAGTCGCCGGCCGCGCCGATACCGACCGCACCGCTAAGACGACCTTCCCCAAGATTGCCGGCAGCTACAAGCTACCGCCGTCGAGCCTGCTCCACCGTCCCGACGAGCAGCAAGCCGTCCACGAAGAAGAACTCAAAGTCGTCGCTCAGGTTCTGACCGCGAAGTATGCGGAGTTTGAAGTCCACGGCCAGGTCACGCAGATAAATCCCGGCCCTGTCGTCACTACCTTCGAATTCAAACCCGAAGCAGGAATCAAATACAGCCGCATCATCGGACTCACCGACGATCTCTGCCTCGCCCTGCGCGCCGAAAGCATTCTGGTCGAGCGCATGCCCGGAAAGAGTACGGTCGGCATCCAGGTGCCAAACCGCGAGCGCGAGATCATCTGGCTGCGCGAGAACATCGAGTCGCAGGAATTCCTGGGCTCGAAGTCGAAGCTCACGTTGGCCATGGGCAAAGACATCAATGGACGCATCGCAGCCGCCGATCTGGCCGGAATGCCGCACCTTCTGATCGCGGGATCGACCGGAACCGGCAAGAGCGTGGCTATCAATGCCATGATCATGTCGATCTTGTATAAGTCAACACCCGAAGAAGTAAGGTTGGTGTTAGTCGACCCGAAGCGCCTCGAGTTAGGTAATTACGAAGGCGTTCCGCACCTTTACACTCCTATCATTACTGAGCCGAAGCTGGCGGCCAACGCGCTGCGCAACGCCGTCCGCGAGATGGAGCGCCGCCTGAAACTGCTGGCCGCCAAAGGCGTGCGCAACATCGACAGTTACAACCGTCTGTTTGACGATACGCCGAGCCTCTTTAGCGATCAAACCAATCCCGAAGACGGACCAATCCCGAAGATCGTCATCATCATCGACGAGTTAGCCGATCTAATGATGTTAGACGGCAATAACGTGGAAGAGTCGATAACTCGCCTGGCGCAGATGGCTCGAGCGGTAGGCATCCACTTAGTGCTGGCCACGCAGCGTCCATCAGTAGATGTAATCACCGGGCTCATCAAAGCCAACTTCCCCGCCCGCGTGTCATTCCGCGTAGCGACCAAGGTAGACTCGCGCACCATCCTCGACGCCAACGGCGCCGAATCGCTCCTCGGCAAAGGAGATATGCTCTACTTGCCTTCCGGTTCGGCGCGCGTCCATCGCTTGCACGCTCCTTACGTCACCGAAAAAGAAATCGAAGCGGTAGTCGAATTCTGGAAGGCGCAAGGCCAGGCGCAGTATCAGGAGAAATTCCTCGAAACGCCCAAAGAAGATCGGGAAGCCGACGGCGACGATTCGGTCTCTGCCAACAGTAGCGGCAATGACAATGAGAATGACAACGATCCGCTCTTCAACGATGCCGTGCGCCTTGTAATCGAATTCGGCAAGGCGTCTACTTCGCTTCTCCAGCGCCGCCTCCGCATAGGCTACGGCCGCGCCGCGCACCTCATCGACCTCATGGAGCGCGATGGCATCGTAGGAGCTGCCGATGGCCCCAAACCGAGAGAAGTGTTAAAGCGTCCCGACTGGATCTCAGAAATCGAAGAGTCCATGCACTAGCTCATGTACGGACGGACGCATTCGTCCGCCTCAACTCCACGGGTAAGATGCTACGCAAGCCCGGCGTGAATGCCGAGTCCTTCTGCGGCTTTGCGAAGGCGCTTATCCCTTGTCCACAGCAGCGTTGACGGATTGATAAAGACCGCGGCTATCAGCTGTGCGTCGATCAGGCCGATGCCGAGGCTATATAAACTACGGGCCTCGATCATTCGCCGCACTTCACTCAGTTGGGCGACTTGCACCTGGGGCAAAAGGTCCAGTAGCGACAGCGTTTTGCTGCGCTCTTTCAGAGAGCCGAGGGCAAGTTCGGCGATGATCGCCGGATGGATCACAATCTGACCTTCGTTCAGGTGCTTGCGCAGATCTTTATTCTTATTCTTAGGGCTTAGGCTTCCTGAACGAAAGTGATCGATCCAAACCGAGGTATCGGCGAGAATCAATTCGTCTTCCGCCTGCGGCGAGGGATATTCTTCAATTTCGGCATCGTGCCCTCGAGCGATGCCAATCGGCGGGCGCTTTCCCGCTCGATGAGGGCTTTGAGCGCTGCCCGGAGCAGCGCCGTTTTTTCTTCCACTCCGGTGAATTCCTGGGCGATGCGCACCAGATCGTCATCCAGCGCAACCGTTGTTCTCATGGCACCGATTGTAGCATCAAATGATGTCATATACCGTGCCTTCAAGTAGCGCCGTGTGGTCGCCCCCGTTCGGCGGCGGAGGAAGCTTACGAGCTAGATTCGCGACGTCGGGGATAACCAGGTTAGCGCCCAAAACCGGGGCGCGAACCTGGGGCACCACGCCCACCCGGCCGGTAAGAATTCTGAAATTTTGGGGGGTGCCCCCCCTAAAATTAGTTAAGTTGATGACAATAAACCAGTTATAGGCAAAGTATTCAAACTATTGCACTTAGCGTCAAACTCTGCTGTTTGGCGTGCACTTGCGGGGGTTGTGATTGGGGGCATTTGTTGTGAAATAACACTTGAAAGTTTGGGACCGGAGACGCGTTCGTCTGGAGACTGACGCAGTTCTCGACGGTGCGCTGTGAGGAATCTTCTCCGGGATCGGGGTGCCTGGGGCAACCGGCTGCTATCTGTGGAGGCTTGGTCAAAATATTTTTTAATACGTCGATCTTTTAGAATCATGGTTTAAGGAGGAATTTCCTTCCAAATCTTTGAGTTTAAAGGGTTAATTTGCAAAATATTTTGAAATAACGACTTAACCTGGAGAAACCCTCCGAAAATGCTTTTGGGGCAGCTTTCAGGTGCGTCGCCTTTGGCGGACACTGCTGAAAACTGCCCCAATCAAGCTTTACTATTGCAGCAATAGGGGCGGGAGTCCACTACTTTTTGCAGCAATGCGGTTTCTGGGAGGTTGGCGAGACCCAAATTGGGAACGGGTGATTGGTTGGGTGAGGGAAGCTTACACCCTAAGGCCGCGACGTCAGTGATGCCCAGGTTAGCGCCCAAAACCAGGGCGCGAACCTGGGGCACCAGGCACTGGGCCACCGACGCGAGCCTAGGGCATCAGTCGATATCAGCGTTTTTGCGCGTCGACATAGGAGCGCAGGACTGCGTTCATGCGGGTGAGATGGCCTTCGCCTTGTCTCTTGAACCACTCGAAGATGTCGCTGTCAACGCGCAGATGCACGGAGGTCTTGCCGCTCGGCATGACTACCCGGGCGCGTTTCCAGAAATCTTAGCTGACGGGCGTGGCCTCCGGGGCGTTGGCGCGTGTCTTGCTTGCGCCGCGGGCGGCTTTTCTTTTGATCGCGCTAAGCGAATATCTCAGGGTAGTATTTTTCTGCGTCATAACGGTTTGCTTTCCTTGCGCTGATGATGCGGATGATGTTTTCGCCACGCCAGGTGTAGACGACTTGCAGCACCATTTCACCCGATAACCCGAAGGCGATGGTTCTCACCTCGCCGTAGTCTTCGCGATTGTCGACGGCCTCAAGCGTGGGGTTTTCAAAGATCAAGGCGGCATCCAGAAAATCAATTCCGTGATTCTTGATGTTGGCGACGTTCTTTTCTTCGTCCCATTCGAAGCTCAGTTCCGCCATGACGTCTCACATTATAATACACAGGTGTGTACACATCGTCAAGATTCGCCTTTCCGCTCACGAACCTCCCGCGGATCTTTTTTCATCATGGAACAGAAAACGCCGTACTTTGCCGGACAAAATAAAAAACCCTCTCGACCGCTGCGAGAGGGTTTGCGAATTGGTTGGAGAATCTAGGCCGCGCGCACGACGTTACCTGCCTGAAAGCCTTTCGGTCCTTTGAGCAGATCGAACTCGACGGTCTCGCCTTCGTTCAGCGAGCGATACCCGTTCTCCTGGATGGCGGAGAAATGCACGAAGACATCCTCGCCCGTGGAGCGCTGGATGAAGCCGTATCCCTTCGCCCCGTTGAACCACTTCACAGTACCCTTCTCTCTCACAAAAACTCCTTTCACCGTATCGCGAAGAATTATTCTCGCCCCGCTTTTCTGTTTGCCTGGTTCAGTGTGCTGAAAGACAGCACCAGCAACAAGGCACCCCCTCAAAGCGACTCAAGAATCTTTTTGCTGGCGTTGCCGCGCGGCGGGGGAAACCACACCAACAGAAACCGCTTTTCTGCATTTCGCCGGACGGTTGGCCGCGACGAAGTGCCGGGAACGGCGTAGACGAAGGCGCGATATCGCACTGCTGACACAGAAACGCAACTTACTTGCATACTCGCCAACCGGGTTCGGCCAGCGAAGCACCAGATAATAGCAGGAAGATTCCAGTTGGCAAGAGAGAAGTTTGGAAACATTATCGAACCATAAAATGATCGCGAGCGAACATGACCGGTGGGCTTAATCGGCCGGCGTGGTGCACGGCCGATGGTAATGGCGTCATGAGCCGGGAATCCGTAAGTATTTGATAATATTTGAGAAACTGTGCCTTCCATCATTCATATCGAGCCTTCGGAGGAGAACTCTGAGAAGACCGGCGCAGGCGAATTTCGGACGGCGCCGGTCGAAGGCCTGATGCGCTCAACCGCACGCTACATGCTGCGGACCGAAGTGCACACCTTTGCGTTCTCGGTTGCCGCCAATTCCATTCTGTCGTTTTTTCCGTTCCTGTTGTTGCTGATGACCATCATCCGCTATGTGTTTCATTCGCGCGTGATGTATGGGATTGTCGAAAATTTGTTGCGCGACTACATTCCGACGGGACAGGAATTTGTGATCCGCAATTTGAATGCGATGGTTGGGACCCATCATCAGGCAAAAGTTTTCTCGCTGGCGATGCTGTTGATAACTTCGACGGGAATTTTTCTTCCACTCGAAGTTGCGCTGAACCGGGTCTGGGGATTTCGCAACAATCGCTCTTACGTTGGGAACCAGTTGATCTCTCTGGGACTGGTTTTTGCCTGCGGATCGCTGGCCCTGCTCTCGGTGGGATTGACGGCGAGCAACGTAGCGATGTTGACGAGCGCGTTGCACGGCTATGGTGTGTGGTATGTGCAACTGGTGGGTTTTATCACGATGAAAGTTTTTTCGATCCTGGCCAGCATCGCCATTTTCTTTCTCGTCTATTGGTTGCTGCCCAACGGAAAAGTGCCGGCTCGCGCGGTGTTGCCTGCGGCAATCATCATGGGACTGCTCTCGGAGGCGCTGAAGTATGTTTATATTTTCGCGCTGCCGCGGCTGAATTTCGCGGATGTGTATGGGCCCTTCGCAATTTCGGTGAGCCTGATGTTTTGGGCGTTCTTGTCGGGGATGTTGCTGCTTACTGGCGCGCACTTATCGGCGCGAAAAATGCTTCGGAATTTGTGAGTTGAATTTGGCCCTTCAAATTGCACATTAGAAATTAGAAATTACAAATTGCAAATTCCAGAATTTCCATCGCGTGGCTGACTTCGGAAAGCTCTTCTCGATGAATGCAAACACTGTCTTTGGGCGCACGCCGAAAATCGGTTCGTTCATGCTCCGCGGATCCATCTTGTATTTCTTCTTGTAGGCTGCCGCGATACGCTTCAAAGCTGCGGCGTCTTTGACTTCTTCGGCAACTCCCTCAACAATCACTGCTTCTTTGCCGTTGTCGTTGGCAACGGTGCATGCGGGATTGGCGGCGAGATTTTGCCCTTTGCGGGATTTGCGTCCAGTTGAGAAAAAGAAGGCGTCATCGAGCCAGACTCCCCAGACCGGCATAACATGCGGACGAATTGCAGCAGACCGCGGACCCGAGCCCGCGTGAATCGTAACCAGCCAGAAGGTTCGGCATTGATTCATCTTTCTCCCGACCCAGGTCCAGGAAAGCAGTCCCTTGCCTTCGTCGGCTCCAACGATGCCGTAGCCTGGCGCAAACGGACGATCAGCTTTGGGTTGCGGTTTCGCGGTACGTTTCGTAATTTTGGTTCGCTTTGGCATGAATGTCTCCTCAGGTCTTGTGGCGCGGGCGCACTAGCTCTTCTTCAACTCTTGCACCGCGCGATAGGCCTGATCGATGGCGCAGTCCGTATATGCGTACGCATCCGCGTCCGCGTTGGCGATGGCCAGTCGTCCAAAGGGCTTGCGCGCTACCTGACACGGCGCCTCGGTGCCATCGAGCCAGAATTTGTCGAACAGCGAATTGTATTCATAAGCATAGCCATGCGGCCAACGGTTGACGGTGATTTCGAGAATGTCGCGCGCCGGATCGAATCCGCCGGGGCCGAGCATGCGCAGCAGTTGCTCGCGAATGTTGCGCTCGTAAGTCTCAAAGCTCGTGCCGTAGAGTTGAATGCGGCCCATCCGGTGCTGTTCGCGCGCGGGACGTCCCGGCTGGCAAGCGGCCTTCATCATGTGGACCACAATCGGCTCGTCCGGCTTCTTGGTGCATTCGTAGCCTCCGATGCTGACTGGAACGTCCAGATTCGCCCGGCTGTGATACATTCCGGGCGCATAAATCGCGCTCGCGCCCAGTTTCTGAAAGGCGCTCCAGTTGCGCACGAGCACGTTGTTATAGAGCAGAGGGACTTTTTGGGCCGAGGACAGCGCCGATTTCTGCTTCTGCGGCAATTCTTGCGCGATGTAGGGAATGACCACATGCCAGCAGGCCAGAATGCAATTTGCGGCGCGCACCGTCTTCAGGCTGTTCTGGGTGAAGTAATCGACTTCGACCTCTTTCGCCGTGGCCGGATCGCCTTGGTGATTGACCTTGACCACGGTGCTGTTCAGCCGAATGCGCGTCGCGGCGGAGGGTTCATCCAGCTTCGAGTAATCGGCCTTGGCTAAAACCACGTCGGTGGCGGAGTTTCCCGGAATTGCCGCCGGAACGAGCTTGCGCACCAGCAGCCGGGCTATCGAAGCGTTGCCGTCGGGAAAGTGGAAGAAATATTTGTCGGCTTCTTCGTTGCGAATGCAATCGCGATTCATGCCTTTGCCCGGAGCGGGATCGAGCTTGAGGCCGTTGAATCCCGGCAAACCCAGGCCCCATGCGTCCTGCGCAGCGACGGCATCAATGCCCACGCCGAAGAGAGGGTGGGGAAAAGCTTGCAACAGTTTGACGATCTGGCCGCTCACGCCCAGCGTTTCGGTCAGATATTTCGCGTAGCTGATGCGAGCCAGGAGCGCTTTCTTTTCGTCGGAGCTGAGACCGGGAAAATAATCTTTCTCTTCGGTGAGCAGGCGCTGAAAATCTTCTTTCGCTTTCGGCGGCAACGGAGCCTGTTTTAGAAACTCGCGCAAACCTGCTTCTGCGGCCTCGTCGCTTAGACCGCTCTCATCGCTTCCACCGCGCACCGGGTTAAGAACCAGCTTGTCGCTGCCGAACGTTTCTTTGTCGAAAAAGATGTGCGGCTTGAGGCCGAACGAGCGGTAAAGATTTTTGTCGACGTATTTGGGATAGGAAGGCACATCAATGCCAAGTTCTTCGATCAGCGCCTTCGCCACCGCGCTGTAAGGCGCCGGGCTTTCGATGGAATAGGTGCCGCCGAATCCGAGAATGGTGCGGCCGGTCTTTGGTCCCGGGCGGAATTCGTTGCGCTTGGCGTGTCCGCCGAAGTCATCGTGGTTTTCTAGAATCAGAATGCGCGCCTGGTCGCCCGCAGTTTTGCGGAAGAAGTGCGCCGCGGCCAGTCCGCTGATGCCTCCGCCCACTATGACGAGGTCGTACGTTTCCCCAGTATCCATGGGCTTGGGAGCGCTATCCCAGAAGGCGCTGTCGCGGACTTTGTGCATGGTTTCAAAGGACCCGACATGATCACCACGCAGACCGATTTTGCCGGGAGGATAGTAGCCGGGGGCGTTTTGCGCTTCCAGATCAGCCGCGGCGGCAGCCCACATTTCCGGTGGAACGATGCCCTGCGCGACTGCCGATCCCACTGTCAGCGCAACACCATTCAAGAAATCACGGCGCGTGATACGCGCGCCCATGCCTAATTCCTGGTCCCGTTTGTTTCTCATTGCAGGTCACCCAGCAGATTACCCAGATCTCACATCTTTAATTAGTTACGATTTTTGGGTTGCGCGATTGCTTTGCACATACTATAGCGGAGAACCGGTGGAGCGACGAGCGTCCTCGCCCGGCCCCCGACTTTGACGGGCGAGACGCCCGTCGCTCTCCTCCCCGGATTTGCTGGGGATTATGGGACATCGATTTTTGGTGAAGGATTTCTTCTTAGGCGAGGACTTCGTATTCGGTTTTAACCAAGCCGCTCGGATAGTGCTGGGTCGCGATGTGGCGCAGGCGCACGTCGCGCGGGAGGGATCCGAAGAGCGGAACTCCCTCGCCAATGAGGACCGGCACACGGGTGATGACCAGCCGTTGCACCATGCCTGCGCGCAGAAATCCTTGAATCGTGATTCCTCCGTCGACATAAATGTGGCGGATGCCAACGGCTGCCAGCCTGGCAACAATCTCGGCTGGAGCTCCCGCCATCTGTTCCAGCACGCCTTTCGCTTTACGCACCGCCGAAAAATCGAGGGGACGGCTGCTCAGCACCACTACGCGCTTGTCTCCATAGGGCCAGGCCGGATAGTCGAGAACTGTCTCGAAGGTGTTGCGGCCTATCACCAGCGCATCGACGCTGGCCATGAACTCGTCATAGCCGTGAGGCTCGCCGCCATCGGCCGGGAGAAAATCGAGATCGCCATTCGACCGCGCGATGAAGCCGTCGACACTGGTTCCTACAAAGACAGATACTTTCATCTTGATAAAATCCCCGCCCGAGCTTGCGCTTGAACGGGGCACCCTCGAAACAGAGGAAAGCCGGTCTATTTGTAGGTTCCAATTGAGCTAGAGAGATAATCCCGGTGCGGCATGAAATCTACCATCGAGTCGATGGCAGGTCCGCCAAGAGGGTTAGTCTTATGCAGTTCCCGCACTGCGGCATTGAACTTGTCGAGACCGTCAGCACTGGTAGCGACGAAGACAACCCAGAAGGTGCCGGGATCGGTCGTATGGATCGCCTCGGTGTCGACTTCATATTCGAGAATCGCGCCGTCGGACATCATCTTCTCAAGCAGCGGCACGAACAGATGTTTGCTCAGGATGGCGGTAGCGTCATCCGGCGCATCGGGCTTCAGTTTGTACTGCGCCACGCGAGTGTAGGCTCCTTTGAACGAGCCTGAATGCCAGTTGTAAAAGCGGCTGACCATGATCTGGTCCCAGTGCCGGGTGGCGCTGGCTAGCGCAGGTGAGGTTACGGAATTGGACTTGTAAAACTTGTCGAGGACGCTCATTAACCCGGCCATCGACATCGAGGACCACCAGTCGTCATGGGTGGAGCCCTCCGGTTGATGGACCAGATTCATGTCGCTGCCATAGCCGATGATCGTTCCGTCTGCCAATGCCTTTTGCAGAGTGCTCTCGTCGGCCGCGTCGGCCTTTTGCATATCCGCCCATTCGGCACGTGGAATAGCCCAATTGGCCACATAGCTATACATCGGCGGCTTTTCTTTTGGTTCATCCTGCGCCAGGGCCGGAACGGCCATAGCGGCGATCATCGCGAGCATGCACGCTACTGCAAAAATCGCACACAATTTTTTCATTTTTGTTTTTAGTCCTCCTGAATGTTTTGAGTCACTGCACGCGGAATCGTAGGGCGCATGCACTCAAATGTCAATGACCGTGCCTGTCGAATGACAAGACAAATCACACTAAATCCTGGGCAGGAGGAAGCCGGTGACGCGGCAGTGTTCTTCGAAAGCGGGGCCGAATTGTTCGGCCAGCATCGATTCCTCTTTTTTCGCTTTGATCGAATAGGCAGCGATGACCACAGCAACTCCGAGGATGCAGCGCCATCGATCGACGGCTAACGCTCCACCGATCACGGCCAGGTCGAATCCGGAATAGATCGGATGGCGGAAATGGGCGTAGGGGCCGGTGTGGATCAGCTTGTGATCTTCTTTCACGGTGACCCGAGCGCTCCAATATTGTCCCAGATGCCATCGCGCCCACAGAGCGAGACCTATGCCGGCCCAGGTAAGAACGACAGCCGCAACGGCCAGGGTGTCGCTGCGAGGGAAAATGTGCTGGCCAAGCAGTCCTATGTTCGCGTCGAGTTTTCCGCTGGCGCTATTGGCGAAGACGAGGAAATAACCGACGACGAGGAGGAGGAGGACTCCGTAGCGCGAGGCGAAGGGTTCGCGGAGGACGGTGCGGCGGGTCTTCAGCGCGCTCACCCACCAGTAGAGAATGAGAACAACCCATGGACCTTCGATGAGATAACGCCAGATCATGTTGGCATCGCACGGCCGGCGGCGCCGATCGCTGTGCCGAGTTATCCCGGCTCAACTTCGCGGAAATTATACTCTAGGCGGCACTCGCTCAAACGAGGACACCAGCGCCCAAACTTGGCTTCGTGGGCCATTTCGATCGCGGTCAAACCGACTTTAACCAGCTTACCGAAATGTGATGATGGGTAAAGAACGCAAGCCGAGGCCGAATCTGGAAGTGTGTAAGAAAGGGGGAGACTGTTCAGATTCTGTCCAGATCATTTCCAGCACCCCCGGCAAGCGATCCCTTACTCGGGCAGCTCTTATTCGAGCAACCGTTATTCGACACCAGCGAGTGCGGCGGCGAGTCCGACGACGTCGGCCCCCAGATTTTTGCCGTCGCTCCCCGCATTTATGTAGGGACTGTCGGGCTGGAGTTCGTAGTTTCCGCCGATCCCGTTATCGAATCCCACGAAATCTGCGGTCGTGGGATTCGGCCCGAAGAAGTTGCCCTTGGGCCAGGAGGAAGGCGGAAAAACGGAGGAGGTTCCGAGCAGGGCGTTATAGTTGAAGGTGTAGGTTTTAAAGCATCTGGTCAGAGTTTTGATCGGTACATCGGAGGTAGCACAACTGTTTTTGCCGCCTTCGGCAGACCATATGGGGTAAGGGCCGGTTTCGACGATATTGTTTGTAAAGACGAATCCGTACATCTCCTGATTCGGAGCCCGGTTTCCGGTGAACATAAAGCCGCCGCTGATATCGGGAAAGCCGGTGATGTGATTGATGGTGACCGAATTCACCGGGTTTGTCGGCCAGCCGTTAGCGAGGTAAAACAGCCTGCCCATGCCTGTGTACTTCCGGCTGATGTCATCGAGAACGACGTCGTGAATGCTCCAGCGCGTTCCCGCCGAGGCTGCCGCTCCGCCCTTTCCCTTGGCCTTGCCATGCCTTTCGAGGGGAGTCGCCATGACGATGCCCCCTCCGGCATGGATCACGTGCGTGTAGCGAATCGTAACATCGGTGACCGCACATTTTGGACACAGAGGTTTGTTATGCAGGCTGGGCTGGTTGACTGGGGTCAAGACGATGGCATAGCCCTGCTGGCTGAACCCTCCCCAGACGTTCTCCATCAGGTTGGCTTCGACCAGCACGCGCACGGCATTCTTGAGTTCGAAGTGGTTCTTTGTGATGAACGCGTTGCCCGAAAGTCCACCCTGGAACGGCTGGCTTCCCGGCATCCACTGCCAAGGCTTGAAAAAGTGATTGAAACTGACGGTGATATCGGTGGGAGGGCTGGTTGCTCTGCCTCCGCCGAACAAAATCGCTTCGCCCGAGGCCTCCAGGAAGTTGTCCTGAATGCCGTAAATGCCGTCCTGGTGAGTGCCGACGCCACCGCTCACGGCGTGCGCGTCGGTGCATCTTCCGGTGAAAGCGGTGCAGTGGAAGTCACTGAAGTAGGAGTCCACGACGGCGACGTTATTCGTGCCGGAAAGGTTAAAACCGCTGCGGGTATCGTCCTGCGCCGTGCCGTGCACCCAGCATCGATCCAGAACGAGGTAAGCGGCCGCGCCTTTTTGTCCGACGGATATGAGGGAAGGTGAAATCGGAATCCCAGCGGCTCGCGTTATCTCCAACCCGATCAACCGGTAGTGATTCGCTCCGTTGCGGAAGATTATTGGACCGTCGCTGATGCCGTCGAGCAGGAACTGGGCCAGCACGTTCTGCGGATTGGTGCACGGGTATTGCGGACGCCCCACCAGCGAAGCGACACCGGCATAGCAAGGCGTCATGCGCTGGCCTTCGGGCGGAAGAGCGCTGTCGGGAGAGCTGGTGCGGACAATGATCCAGTGCCCGCTATCGCAGTCGGGGGCTGGGAATTCGAAGGCTCCCGTAAACGTTGCTCCGGCCTGGAGCGAAATCGTGTCGCCGCACTGGGCGCTATTCAAGGCCGCTTGCAGATCGCCGCCCGCCGCCACATTGATGACGTTGCCGGGCGCAGGCGTGTCGGCCATGGAACTGGCAACAGTCGCGATCGGGAGTTGCGCCGGTCCGTCGTAGCCACTGCTCGCAACAACATTGACGCTGAAATCGCCGGTCGCGGTTTTGTTGGCGGAATCCGTGACCATGGTCGTGAAGTTAAACGTCCCCGCCGCGGTCGGTATGCCCGCGAAATTACCTGTCGCGTTCATGGTTGGGCCGGGAGGAGGATTGCCTGCTGAAATGCTCCAAGTGTAGGGCGGGGTTCCACCGGTCGCAGTAAGGGCGGCGCTATAAACGCCTCCCTGTTGAGCCTGGGGGAGGGTTGCGGTTGTTATCTGCAGCGCCTGGATGCTGGGATTGACGGTGACAGAAGCACTGACGGAGTGCGTGGAGTCGGCTTTCAGAGTGGCGGTGACGACGACGTTCGTGGGCGAGGTTACGGCAGGCGCAGTGTAATGACCTTTGCTATCGATTGAACCCGCGCTCGCCGACCAGGCCACGCCGGTATTGGACGTTCCGGTGAGGGTCGCGGTGAATTGCTGTTTACCTTTCGACGACAGCGCAACGTTTGCTGGAAACAAGCCGATCTCGACAACTTTTTTTCTGCCGCCACTCTCGGGGCTTGCGTCTTGCGCCGGAGCATAAGAAGTATGGATTAAGAGCAACTGCCAGAATTATTAAGAAATTAAGACGCGTTAAGTATGTGGACTGAAATCTCGAGGGACTGCCTACAAGGACGTTTTTTCTATCCAACATTATGAAACCTCAATTGAATGAAATGGGGGACCAGGTGGTTGTCCTTGCTTTGAATTTATAGGGATAGACGGGAAGTGCCTAGATGCTAGTAGTTCATTTAAAACGCGTTAGTACATCGGAGTTTAGATCGAGTGGGCTAGTAATCCACAGCAGTGATGCAGGTTACTAGCTATGAACTAGTTCGCGATACACTTTCAACCACTGCTGGCGCACGACTTCCCATGTGTACTTCTCTGATTCGTCGTGAGCGTTCTCGACGAGGCGATGGGCAAGGTTGGGATCGCGAAGGAGCCGGATCACATTGGCCGCGAGAGCCTTCTCGTCGCCCACGGGCGAAAGCAATCCTGTCTGCTCATGTTGCACCAGATAAGGCATGCATTCTGGAGAGGTGGTCGCCACCGGGGTGCCCGCTCGGAACGCTTCTATGACCGATACCGGCATATTGTCGAGCCATGATGCGTTGATGAAAATGTCGGCCTGGTCGTAGTACTTCCCGATCTCTTCGCGTGAAGCCACGCCGGTGAAATTTACGCCGTCGAGTTTCAGATCGCCGACCAGTTTGCGGATATCCGCCTCCAGCGGTCCGTTCCCGACCAGGTCCAGCTGTGCTTCGGGATATGTTTTTCGCACTTCGGCAAAGGCCCGCACCACTACATCGACGCTGTAGTAAGGGGAGAAGCCTCGCGTGCAGACCAAGTGTGGACGAAGCGGAATTCTCTGCCGGTAGCGGAACTGCGAAAGATCCACGAGATTGGGAACCGATACCGTTTGCAAACCAAATTCCTTAAATACGTCCTCCAGATAGGCGGAGGGGACGACGATTTCATCGACTCGAGACAGGACGAATGGCGCCGAGCGGAAGCGCTGCAGGTGATCGCGCGCTTCACCACTGTGGTAGTGGATCAGCGCTTTCTTGTCCCGGAATTTGGCGAACAAGGAGGCGGGCGCGGGAGCGAGCAGGAATGACCAATATGAGGCGGAAAAAATATGCGCGATATCCACGTGCTGCAGTCCGCGCCAAAGATCGAGAAGATAGAGCGGCTCGCGCAGGACGGTCCGCAAGCCTCGAACCCGATCAGCCCATGCGAAACCCGGAAGCAGCGGAGGATCGACGGCGATGAAGCTCATTTCGACTTCGGGATCGTTCTGCCAAAAACGCAACAGGAGATCGGCCTGCACCGACTGTCCACCGACGTAGTTCAAGCTCGGCCCGACGATGGCAACCTTCAGCCGTTTCTTTACGCTTCCGTCGTCGGCTGCCATGTCCCGAGCGAGTTTCTCACACCTTTCTTTTCCAGCAAGGATTGGTAACACGCTTCATAGCGGGCGCGAACATTTTCAAGACTGAAATTTTCCACGGCGAATTTGCGCGCGTTGCGGCCGAACTCGGCGCGCATCGAGGGCGTGACAAGCAGGCGTTCGACTGCCGCCGCGAACCCTTCTTCGTCTCCCGCGGGGAGGAGTATTCCGCGCCGCTGGTTTTCCATTTCATGGCTTGGGTCACGGCTGACCAGCTCCGCATTGCCGCCAACATCGTAGGCTACCACTGGCAATCCCGCCGCCATCGCTTCTAGAATAACGTTGGAGAGGCTTTCGGAATCGGACGTAAGGACTGCCACATCCAGCGAAGCCATGATCGCGGGAATATCGCGGCGATCTCCGAGGAACACGACGCGCTCGCCGAGGCCCAAAGTCTGTGCTTCGCGCTCGAGTTCGGCGCGCAGAGGGCCATCGCCGGCGAGAAGGAATTCGACGCCCGGCATATGCTGGCTGATTCGCTTGGCGATGCGTAAGAATCCGGAATGGTTCTTGTAGCGTGCATTCATCCGGGCCACCATGCCTACGCGCAGGCTTCCTGGTGCTCCTGACAAAGGTTTGCGCGGCAAAGCTGGGGGCGCGGGCGCAAAAGCCGCTGCCGGAAGCGCGTTACCGATCACGACGAGCTTTTCACGCGACAGGCCGTCGGCGGCCAGGTGATCCGCCGCCGCCTGCGAATTGCAAATCACAGCATCGCAAAAACGGAACGCAGCCGCTTGTGCGCGAAATTGCCGCGGGGTCAGCAGATCGCCGAGTTGGCGCTGGCTGCCAATCACCACCGGAACGCGGGCAAAGCGCGCTGCCGGAATCAGCGCGAGGTTGGTATAGAAATCGAACGCATGCGCGATCTGGATATGCTGCCGACGCAGAGAACGGCTCAGGCGCAGGCGAGTCCACCACGACTTGAGTCCGTAGAGGTTGCCGCTGAGCCAGAACTCTGCAACCTCGCCGAAATCCCTGGCGAACGGACCTATGTTTTGAATACAGCCGCGGTGCACCTGAAATTCGGGGTGAAGATTTTGAGCCAGCACGGAGAATTGGCGTTCTGATCCCCCGATCTCGAAATTGTTGATCATCAGAAAAAGACGGACTTTCGAAGAATCAGGAACAGGGGCGGGGCGAGGTTCTGAGATTGCGCGTGAATTCTCCTCGGGATGTTCCTCCGAGCTTTTTGCCGAGCTTTTCTTCGGGCTTTCTTCCAGATTTTCTTCCGAATTTTGGGGGGCGCGCAGTTTCACCAGTTCAGTCTCCCGGTCATTCCGCGGATGGCGCCGCGGCCAACGTGGGCGCCGCAAGCGAAGGTGAAAGCGCGGCATTCGGCCGCGGGCCAGCCACCAGCGGCTGTGTGAATAGTCCTGAGGATCTGGTAAATTTTTCGAGGAAATTTCTGTGCCACAGCTCGAACATGAGCAACCGCCAGATGCGCGCGGTCACATCGCGCCCTCGACGCAGATGATCGTTCATCAGGAGGCGAATACCATCGGCCTCGAAGTATCCGCGCTGCAAGGTGCGCGGCTCGAGCAGGATCATGAGCACATCTTTGAGTTCATTGCCCATCCAGTGCACGAGCGGAAGAGCAAAGCCCTGCTTCGGGCGATTGAGCGCCTCGGGGGGAACGCCCACGCGCTCGGCGAGTTTTCGCAGGATGTATTTTTGCGTGCTTCCACGCAGCTTCCATTCCGGCGGCAACCCGGTGACCCACTCGATGAATTTGTGATCGAGCATGGGGACGCGAACTTCGAGAGAGTTCAGCATGCTCATGCGATCCACTTTGGTCAGGATGTCGCCGACCATATAAGTCTTGGTGTCGACATACAGAAGCTCACTGACCGGATCGCGCGCCGGCGCTTTCGCGAAATAGCGGAGCAACACGTTTTGCGGATCGTCACTGCGGCGCAATATCTGCCGGAAATCGTCGGACAACAGCGGAGCATCGCGTTCGAACGAGGGCACGAAGGAGAGGCCATCGACGTAACGTTCCCGCCAGGGCAAACTCACGTTGTAGCTGAACTTGCGGCCTTTCATTGACAGCGGCGTGAGCGGAAAAACTTTTTCGCGATAAAAGCGCCGCGCCCACTCCGGAATGTGCTCGAAGAAGCGGCGATTGGAATGAATGCGGTAACGGTCGTAGCCGGCAAAAATCTCATCGCCGCCGTCGCCGGAGAGCGCGACGGTGACGTGCTGGCGCGCCATCTGCGAAACGTAATAGGTGGGCAACATGGAAGAGTCGCCGAAAGGTTCTTCGAGCGAACTCGTCAGGTGCTCCACGGTTTCGACGACATTCGGCTCCAGGATCATCTCGTGATGATCGGTGCCAAACTTGCGCGCCACCATGCGCGCGTATTTCGCTTCGTTGAAGTCGTCTTTCGTAAAGCCGATGGAGAAGGTCTTCACTGGTCCCGAACTGGCGCGGGCCATCAGGCCCACGACGGTGGAGGAATCGATGCCGCCGCTGAGAAAGGCGCCCAGCGGCACATCAGAGATCAAACGGATGCGAGTCGCTTCGAGCAGGCGCTGCTCCAGCTCTTCAAGACACTCTTCTTCGCTTTTGGGAACGTGCGTGTTGTAGGCCGGCAGATCCCAATACTGGCGGACCTGAATCTTACCGTCCTCGAATTCGAGCAGATGGCCTGCCGGCAGTTTCTGAATTCTGGTAAAGGCTGTGATGGGATCGGGGACGTAGCCGTAATACAGGTATTCGAGCAGCGCTTGCGCATTGATTTCCGCGAGTTCGGGCGCGACTGCAAGAATCGATTTAATCTCGGACGCGAAGTAAAGCTTGTCTTTCACCAAGGCGTAGTGCAGCGGCTTCTTGCCCATGCGATCGCGCGCCAGCACGAGCTTACGCTTCTTCTTGTCGTAGATGGCGAGCGCGAACATGCCGCGCAGTTTCTGCACGCAGTCGGCACCCATCTCTTCGTAGAGATGAATGATGACTTCGGTATCGCACTTGGTGTAGAAGCGATGGCCGCGGCTCTCGAGTTCGGGGCGGAGTTCGGGAAAGTTGTAGATCTCGCCGTTGTAGACGATCCAGGCGCTGCGGTCTTCGTTGAATACCGGCTGGTGGCCGCCGGAAAGATCGATGATGCTGAGGCGGCGCATTCCGAGCCCGGCGCCATCGGCAACAAGAATTCCTTCATCATCGGGACCACGGTAGACGATCTGCTCGCACATGTGGTGTACGAGAGCTTCGGTAATATCGCTCTCCCGCGTTGCGCTCACCACCCCGGCAATTCCACACATACTGTTGTTCTAACCTTTCACACCGATACTGGAGTTGGAGTTGACGCTGGCCACGACCGGACGTGAATCGGACTTTTCTCTTGCGGCCGACGGCAGATCCTTGAGCAGATTTCTGAAAAGTTTGAAGCGATAGTCGCGGTATTCGCCAGGATTGTCATCTTTGCCATCGCAAGCCGCGAGAATGATGTTCGTCATTTCGCGCGCGGTCACAAAATGCAAGGTTTCTTTTCTGTCTTTCGCGCCAGTCACCAGCTGCTCGAGAAACTTTCGAAATGGGTCGCCGACAACCGCATCTTTCTGGGTGGGATCCATGCTGTGGCAATGCAACTTGATGAACAACCAATCCGGGCGGCCGGCAACGTGGATCCGCGCCTGCTTCCAAAGCGCGAGGCGGTGGAGACTCATCGGATTTCGCGGTGTGATTGCGCCCGTTTCGAGTTGCGGACGAAGCGCGCTCCGGCTGCGGCCAAAGTCCGCCAGCAGAGGACCCTGGATCATGAGCGGGAAGATGCGGGGGGCGCGCCCTACGATTAGATCGGTTCCCTGCTTGTGCGGGGCTGCCTGCTCGAGCGGCAAGGCGCATTCGTAAAGCGAATTCTTCTTGGCTGTCTGCGCCGGATGCAGGGGCGCTGTCGGCAGCGTGAGATCGGCGTAGCAGCCGGTTTCGGCGAGGATCTTCATCTCCGAATCGACGCCGCACCACTGGCCATCGGCAGAATTGGCGAGCGCGAAGTTGCCATGCACGAAACAATAGCGGGGCTGGTCCGAACCTTCTTCGGCGGCCAGGCAGCGATGACGAAAGGCCAGCCGGTCGCGGAAATCGGTTAGAACCTGCCGTGTGTTCTCGACGGTGTCGGCGTCTGGGATGCCATGGTGCAGATGGATCTCGGTCTCGCCCCAGCCAGAGTGGCAATGGTCGGCTATGGTTTCGAGCAAGCCCTGGTCGTACTGTTCCGCAGGATAAAAATAAGTGTGCACGAAAGGCCGGCCGTCATGGTCACGCCACGGGTCGACTGCTTTCGGATATTCACGGGCCCACCACTCCAGGCGCCGTTCCTGCTCGGCAAGCGGAACACGCTTTTGACCATCCTCGGGATCGATGGCTGGTTCGAAGTGATCCGCCACTGCGATCATCAAGTGCACCGGCTCGCGCACGGGTGCGCCGAGCGCGCGAAACGCTGCGCCGGGCAATACTTTTCTGCCGTATGCAAGCTTTTTACGGAGACTCATCCTGGGTCCAAGAACTCTGTTGTGCGAAACGCAGCAAGCAGCGCCTAAAGGCGCATTCAGAACACTGCATTTACGGTACGCCTAAAGCGTACCCTGATACGAATCCGGCTTCCAACACGGCGTATCCTGATACGAATCCAGCTTCCAACACGGACTGCTAAGCTCGCCGGACAGGCTTGCGTCCCCGCACGGCTATCGAAGAGTCGCCAATCCGCATGTCTTCCATTCCCATCGCCTCGTACCAGCGGAATACTTGCTCGTAGGTATGCTTCGATTGGTATTTGGGAGAGTACCAGTCGAAGGTGTCGAGCAGGCGCGATTCGGGATCCTTCTGGCGATTGACCGGGAAGACATGGTGAATCGCTCCCGCCACGGGCTTGCCGACCAGGGGCACGCGCTGCAATCCCATCTCGAAATTGTAAAAAAACGGGACAGCAACTTTCAGAATGCCGTGCAGCGTCTGCGGCTTCATCTTATGGGTGTAGCCGCGCCAGAAATCGCTGAAGCGATACCACTTGTTGTAGCCGCTATACAGCCAGACGGCCAGAATGCCGCCCGGCTTCAGATACTTGTCGAGCGTCTTGACGGCGGCTTCGCAATCCGGGGTGTGGTGCAGAACTCCTATGCTGTAGATGATGTCGAAGCTCTCCGGAGCAAAGGGCAGCGCGAAAACATCGGCCTGGAATGCGGTAAATTCACGGTCGGGAAGATTTTTGGCTGCGACTTCTGCTGCGGCGCTCAGGTCAACGCCCACCACCCGCGCGCCCCAGCGCGTGGCCACTTCCGCGAAGCGTCCCATGCCGCAACCCACGTCGAGAACCAGCTTGCCTCTCAATTCCTCGGGCCGAAGGCCGGTCTTGATGCGGAAATGATGGTCCGCCTCGCGCACTTCATCGTGGTCCAGTTGCGTTTTCTGGTAACGGTGCCACTGAAAGCCGAAACTGGCGGCGTAATTCTGTGCGTCGACAAAACGCGCGATCCCATTGACATTGGGATATGCGCGCGAGCAGGCCGGACACACGAAGCCTCCCGATTGATCCGCTTCGAGCCTCCCGCCGCAGCTCAGGCAACGCAAAATTGCCTGCAAATCAGCGGACAGGGGTGACTGCACCTGTTCTTCCGTAGTTGGCATAAACCTCCAGGAAATGACGCGGCTTCCTCGGGCCCGGGAGCGGCGTATTTGGTTCGAGCTCTCTCTCTTTCAGCGTCTGCAGCAAAGTCGACGTAAAGGCCACCGCGAAGTAGGGGAAGAACTGATAAGCCTCGGGCGCGAAACAGGCGCCCACCACGAAGCCGATCAGCGAACTGTGGAGCGCCCCCACGAACAAAATGGTGTGCTCGTCGAGATTCGTGGCCTTGCGCATGATTTTCAGGTTCTTAAAACCGCAGCGAAAGAACATGAGGTAAATAATCATGCACGGAATGCCGCCTTCGACAGCAATCTGCAGATACGTCATGTGCACTTCGTGCCAGTTCAACGAGTAGGTGAGGAAATTGTTGTTGCCGATGCCAAAAATGGGATAGTGCTCGATGCCGTCGAGCGCCCGCTCCATCAGGTACATGCGGTCGCGGTACGATCCGTAGGCCGACGCGTCGGTGGTGCTGTCGCCGTTGAGGGCTTCAAAGCGGTCACTAAGTTTTCCACCCGCCAGTGCCAGCAGGACCACGGCGGAAAGCACCACACCCCCGATCAGCCCGGGGCGTCTGCCCTTGATGCCAAAATGCCACAAGGTGACCGTGCCCGAGATCAGCAGGTTGATGAAACCGGCGCGCGATGCGGTGAGAAACAATGCCGCCAGCATGATGAGCATCGCCACCACCCATAACACCTTCTTGACTGCTCCTTTGCTTGTGACCAGAAAGGCGAGCGCGAAGGGGAGCGTCAGCACCACCGCGAAGGCGAGGTCGTTGGGATTGGAATAGATGCCGCCGATCACTCCTTCCAGCCGGGGCTGGTTGTGGCCTTTGATAATGGAAATGGCGCAAATCACGGCGACGCAAGCGGCCTGGATCTGGATGATCTGGCGCAGACGATCGAACGTGGTGATCAGCATGAAGGTGATCATCCAGGCCACCCAGACCTTGGCAAAATCGATGTTGTGATTGACGGCGCCGCCCTTCCAGACGGGAGAAAAGAAACTGCCTATGAACATCAGCACGATCAGCAAGAGCAGCAGCTTTCCTTCTTTGGGCACATCTTTAAAGGTGCGTTTGGTTCTGCCCAGCGCCGTGAACAGACCCCACATCGCCAGGATGGCGGTAATCTTGGCGCAGGGCAAATACTTGAGTCCGGGAAACCAGTCTTCCGGGCGAGCGCAGTAAACCACGAAGAACGCGCTCAGCCAGAAAAACCCCATCCTGGTAGGGTCCGCTAGCTGGAACCTGCGCCGGCCGGGCATTTCCGCTGCCACAGTTCCGTTATTGCCGATGGCCACTATTCCCTCTCTCCTTCAAACTGGTCCGCGCCCTTTGTCATTCGTTAATACGCGATCTTTATTGCGCGATCGTTATTTGCGCGATCGTTATTACGCGATTCGTTATTGCGCACCCCGGCGCAACAGCACTGTTTTCACGGTCTGGAACACGATCAGCAAATCGAGGCCGATGGAAGCGTTCTTGATATAGAACAGGTCGTACTGCAGTTTTTCGAGCGCATCCTGCACCGTGCTGCCGTACTTATATTTGATCTGCGCCCACCCGGTAACGCCGGGCCGCACCATATGGCGCACGCCGTAAAAAGGAATCTCTTTGGAGAGCATCTCGATGAATTCCGGACGCTCGGGACGCGGGCCCACAAATGCCATATCGCCTTTGAGCACGCACCACAGTTGCGGGATCTCATCCAGGCGCGAGGTGCGCAGGATCCGGCCCACACGGGTCACTCGCGGATCGTTATCGCCCGCCCACTGCGGGCCAGTGGCAAACTCCGCATCGACCCGCATGGTGCGGAACTTCAATACTTTGAAAAGGCTGCCGCCTTTGCCCATACGCGTCTGGGTGTAGAAGGCGGGGCCCTCGGAGTCGAGGCGGATGGCAAGAATGATGAAAGGAATCAGGGGCGAAGCAATAATCAGACCGACCAACGAAATTGCGATGGAGAAAAGACGGCGAAGATAGATAAACGACGTGCTGCGGCGGAAGCCGTCGTTGAACACAATCCAGCTGGGATTGAGATTCTCGACCTCGATTTTGCCGGAGATCCTTTCCAGCCAGGAGGTTGCTTCTTCGATTTTGACACCCTCCATGCGCAGTTTGAGGAGTTCGTCCATGGGCATGGTGCCGCGACGGTCGTTCATGGCGACGATCACGCGATGCACTTTCTGTTTTTTGACCACGTCCATGAGGTGTTCCGCCACTGATTCCCGCGTCACCGCACCTTCGAGTTTGCCGGTCCAACTGGCGATCTCAACGCCAATTTCAGGATTCTGGCGCAAGCCCTGCACCAGGCGCTGCGCCCTTTCGGTCGTGCCGAGAACATAGACGCGTTCGGCCAGCATCGGCAACTGCACCAGCCAGCCGTAACCAAGACGCCAGCCGAACAGCGCCAGGGTCAGAATGAGCAGCCCGAGCACCGAGGAATTGCCGCGCAGCAGATAATCGGGATGCACCCAGCTGATTCCGGCAGTCACGAACGACAGTATGCCGAGCACCATGAACAAACGGAAATAGAGCTCCCCCTTGGTGTTCAGTCGCGCGGTATCGTAGAGATCAAACCAGTGCGAGCACAGCAATACGACCGCGGTGAAGACGAAGATCTTCAGCCATCCGCCCTCGTAGTTGAGCACCAGGTAGCTGTCTTCCCGAAGTCGAGTACGAGCGCTACCAAGAACGAGGTCCAGATGATCAGGGCCTCGCCGATCAGCAGGATCAGTGTCCGAATCGGGTAATAGACATGGAACAGCCGAATCAATTTGACCTCGGTCCATCGGTTAGGCCTGAGTACTCACGGCCTCGCCATAGTAGTACTTCGACCTCGCCACCTCTGCGGTTGAAGTTCCGTTAAGAACCACCCCGATCAGCAGCTTGTCGGGGAATTCCTCACGGGCACGCCGCGCCAGATCGGCCGGCGTCACTGCGGAGCGCACAACCATCAGAATGCCATCGCACGCGCCGGCCACGAGGGTGGCATCCGACACGGGGATGACCGGGGAGGTATCGATGATGATCCAGTCAAACAGCGGTTCGACGCGCTGCAGAAGCAGTTTCAGGCGGCCGTTGGCGAGCAGTTCGGGCGCGCTCGGCACGATGCGGCCTGCCGCCATGAAAAACAGATTGTCCATGGGGCCGCGCTGCAGGGCGGCAAATTCGTCGCATTCCCCCATGAGGTATTCCGCCAGGCCGGGCGACGATGCGGCGCCGAGATGGCGATGCATGCCGGGGTTGCGCAGGTCTCCGTCGATCAGCAGGGCGCGGCGGCCTTGCTGGCGCACCACGACCTGAGCCAGGTTAGCGGCGACGAAAGACTTGCCTTCCTTCGGAAGGGCGCTCGTGACCAGCAGGCGTTTCAGTTGCATTTTCTCGCGTATCTGGTAGAGGCGGGAGCGCAGCGTGCGAAACTCTTCCGCTCCCACGCGCCGGCTGTCGTCGTGAAAGAAGAGCATGGTGCGCGGATCGGGGCTCCATTCAGTCTGCGGGCAGCGCGAGAGCAGCGATTCATAGTTCAAGCTGGCACTCATGCCGGGGGCGTTCATGCCCGGCATGTTCATGGCGGGCATGTTCATGCCAGGGAGGTTGATGCCCGGCATGGAGCCTGCTCCGAAGCCCTGCGGCAAAGGCATGTTGGAGGTTGCCACATCGTTGCGCACATCGTTACGCAGTTCAGGTTGGTCGTACGCGGGCTCGGCGTGCGTCCCCGTGGAAGCGGCTCTTTCCTGCTCGGCGCGTTTCAAAGCGTCATGGATACGGCTCATAGTTTCCTTTCCTTGGGGAGTTCTTGTGATTCGGATTGGCGCAAACGATCGGCCAGCGTTGCCAAAGTCTTCAAAGCCTCAACCAGATCAAACCTTTCCGAGCTTCGGTACCGGCGCCGTCATGGCTGCGCCGGCGTTGCCCTCGGCCAGATCGAAATCGCGCGCGACCGAGTCGACGATTTCGACTGCGACCGTTTTCTTTTGATCGACAAAGGCGCTGACCAGGCAGTGCTCGCAGAGCAGATTGATGACGCGCGGGATGCCGAGCGAATAACGAAAAATGGCAACCATCGCATCGTTCTCGAAGATGGGCACGCCGTTCGATCCGGCAATGCGGAGACGCTGTGTGATGTAAGACTTGGTCTCCTCGAGATTGAAGGCATGGGTCTTGGCGCGCAGGGTCAGGCGCTGGCGCAGCTGGCGCAACTGGGGCTGCTTCATGCGCTGCTCGAGTTCGGGTTGGCCGACCAGAACAATCTGCATCAATTTTTCGGTGAAGGTCTCGAGATTGGTCATCATGCGGATCTCTTCGAGCACTTCGTCGGACAAATTTTGCGCTTCGTCGATGACCAGCACGGCCGTCTCTCCCGCGCGATAGCGGTCGAGCAGCCAGTTATACAGGCGCTGCAGTTGTTCACTCTTCGACTTGGTCTCGCAGGGGATGCCGAAGTCGGCCATCATGAAATCGAGAAGCTGGGGCACATCCATGCGCGAGTTAAAGATGAAGGCGGTGGCCACCTGCTGCAGGCGGAGCCATTCCATCAATTTGTTGATCAGGGTCGTTTTGCCCGTGCCCACTTCGCCGGTGAGCAGCACGAAGCCTTTCCGGCTTTGGATGCCGTAGGTGAGGCAAGCCAGCGCCTCCTCGGTGTGGCGCGTGAGATAGAGGTAGCGCGGGTCCGGATTGACGTTGAACGGATTGGCGCGAAGACCAAAGAATTCTTTATACATACGCTTAGGCTAGACCTCGACGTGATCCTTATCCCTGGGCTCGCCGCGGCCCCAGAAACGGCGCCGGCCATTGGAATTGGCATTGCCGTTGCCGTGGGTGGTGACTTCCAGCTCGTCCCCGTCTTCGCCGAGCCACGGCACGGAAATCAGCAGAGGCAGATCCATGATGGCGGCCGCATCTTTTTCGGTGCGGATGGACTTGTCGCTAAATTCGAGGCAAATTGCGATCAGGGCGCCGAGAGCCAAGCCTACGCCCAACCCGCTCGCAGCCAACAAAGGACGATTGGGGAAGCTCGGATCGCTTGGCAGTGGGGCGGTCGCCGCTATACGCATCTGCTCGCCTTCCTGCTGGTTCTCCATGCTCGTGCCGAGGCCGGCCGAACTCTTCTTGGCCAGAAGGTCCTGGTAAACTTTGGAAGCGTTGGCGTCGTCGCGCGCATCCTCGTTGTATTCCTCCTCCACGGCCGGGCTCATCTCGGTTTTTCTCTTGTAGTCGCGAATCTGGCCGAGAACCTTGGTTTCATCGAGCGTGGCACGTTCGATTACGCCCTGATTCTGGTGGATCTGCAGGCGCAAGTTTTGGATTTCCGGCGGCTCGGCGCTGCTGGCCGCACTGTCGCTGCTGCCGGAGGCGCTCGCACTGGCATTACTGTTCTCTTTCAGCTTTTTTTGCACCTCGGCAATATCGTTCTTGGTCTTGATCACATCCGGATGGTCGGCGGTATAGCGCGCCTGCAGTTGCAGCAATTGCCCCTGCAGTTGGGTCAATTCCTGTTCCAGAGCCTGCGGATTGCTGCTCGAGAGCGAACTCTTCCAGCTCGCGATCTGTTGCGTCAGCAGGCTGTCATAGTAAGCCTTATCCTGTTGCGCTTTGCTGATGGTCTGGGTATCGAGATCGAGCTGGGAGTTCAACAGCGCCAGTTCGCGCATGTTGCTGTCGAGGTCCGAAGGCAACTCACCCATGTGGCTTTTCTTGAAGTCGGCCAGCTTGGCGTCCTGTTCGTCGAGAGCTTTCTTGGCATCGTCGACCTGGCGGCTGAGAAAATCGGTGGTGCTTTGGGCAACCTCGGACCGGGAGCGCAGGTTTTCATCCACGATCAGGGAGGTCATGGCATTGCAAATCTTTTGCGCCCGGGCCGCATCGGTGTCGCTGTAAGTCACGTTGAATCCGGGCAGGGGCTCGCTGGCGGCGGCGTTTCTCCTCGCCCGGGCGCTGGGAGCGGACTCCACGGCTGCGCTCATCGAGGTAATCACCGGCTGGACCTGCATATTCTGACCGATGTCGGCGATGAGTTTGTTCTGTTCTTCAGGCTTGACAAACCCCATGCTCTGCAGCGTCGGACGCAGGAGGCTGGGACTCTTGACTCTCTCTTCCAGGCTCTGCACGCGCTGCGCGAAATCGGAGGTAATCACCGGCGCCACGTAATTGTCGGGCACCTTCTGGCTTTCCACCAGAACGGTGGACTGGGTTTGATATCGCGAGGGCAGCGCATACGAGACGAGAAAGCCCGCCAGCGGCGCGATCAGGGTAGGAATCAGAATAACCTTCAGGCGCCGCCGCAGCATTGCCAGATAATCGTCCATTGTCAGTTCGCGATCACTCATAACTATTCGCCGATCCGGCCGCCTCAGACGGCCAAGAAATTATTCGATACGCGTCGGCCGCGGATGCCATTCCACACCCACCGTGCCGATCTGCCGTTGCGCAATATGCCCTGTTCCATAAGCGGCGCCGAAAGGAGAATCATCGTTGAAACCCACTTCGCCGAAGTGATAGGTGGTAAAAAAGTCGTAGGTACGTCCCAGGTGTTTGCGGAGCGTGAAGCCCGCCGTACCATTGTCATAACTGGTTGCGCCGGAGGTGTTCAACAATCCTTGGACCTCCGAGTTATGGGAGTAACTCAAATCCCCGTAGAACTGCCAGGTCCGCCCCAGGGGACGTGTATATCCAAGTCCAGCCGATTGGACATTGGCGCCGGCAAAGACTCCCGCTCCCGCCGAAGTGTATTTTTCGTAGGACAAGAAAAGCGAGGAATGCGCCAGCTTGTAGAGCAGCCTAACCCGCGCGCTCACCGTCCAGCGCGAGGCGTAGCCGCCGTTCTCAACTTCCGTGTACTGCGGACCGGCTCCGGCAATCAGGCTCAGCCTCCCGGTGAGGGTGTGGCTATAGCGGAGATTGACGATGTGCACATAGATCTGGCCGCCGGTCGCTTGCGGAAACTGAAAGAGCTGAAAAGCGTAGACCGCGCCGAGCTGATCGTGACGGTTGAGCAGGTGGCTGTAGCCGCCTTCGATGGTCACCTGGTCGCCGTTGATGAGGCAGGTAACCGGCGAAAACGTGCAATTCGAGGAATCGTAATAATGAGTGTTGCTGAAGCCCCCCGCCAGCGTGATCGCCGACACCGGGTTGATGGCTTGCACGGCGTCGAGAATGGCCGTGTTCGCAAGCCGGGGAATATCTCCGACCGGAGCCAACTGGCCATTGGGGTTGTTCAGTCCGGGCAAGGTGCCACCGGGCAGGCCGATACCGAAGTTGCCGTTGGCTATACCCAGGCCCGGAACTCCGCCATAGCCTATGACAAACGAGCCGTCGGGCAGATAGCTGAAGGTATCGCGCAGGGTCAGCTGGCCGGTGCGCCAACGCGTGATCCCTTCAAAGCCCAGGGCTTGCAGTTGGACGGCCTCAAAAGGACTGTTATAGAACTCTCCGCCGCCGAGGTATTCGAGAAGGACATCGGTCTTGGGCCAAAATTGCTGCAGATCGAGCGCTCCCAGAACCCGGCTCACTGACTCCACGCCGCTGCCGCCAAACTGATTGGCGCCATTCGTGTCAGCCGATTCGCTGACTTGCAGCGCGGGCGAGATGAAACTGCTGCTGGCGGCGTGCAGTTCAAGTCCGGGCTCATCGAGGCCAGTGACGGGAGGATTATCCGGGCTCAGCACCGGCGCGTTCTGACCAAAGGCGGGTGCCGGCGCAGGCGCTGTCTCCTCCGGAGGCTGGGCGCTGCCTGGAGGCTGGGCCGTGCTCTGATCGGGGGCAGCCTGGGCAAACAGGCTGCCGCTTATGCCGAGAATCAGAAGCGCCAGCCGGATTTTTTTGAGAGTTATCATTTTCACACGCAGACTGCCTTAGGGGACGACGATCTTACGGAAACGATCTTACGGAACCGACTTTACGGAACCGACTTTACGGAACCAATTTACGGAACCAACTTTACGGAACGACGATCGTATCCCCCGGCTGCAATAAGTAATTTTGTTCGATATCCTGTCCCTTCACCAGTTTTCGATAGTTCACCGGCAGCTTCTCCTGTTTGCCGTTCTGCATGCGCAGCACGTAAATCCCTTTGGTCTTGGCAAACTGGTTCAACCCGGCGGTCGACAGCGCTTGCAGAACGGTCATGTTGGGCAGCATCGCCATAACCCCGGCCTTATTCACCTCGCCGGTCAGATAAATGCGCTTGCTGTTGATCTGCGCCACCACAACGGTGACGCGCGGATCGGCAATGTATTTTTTCAATTTCTCGGTAAGGGTTTCCGCCAGTTTCTCGGGCGTGAGCCCGGCGGCTTGCACATCGTTCAGCAGCGGCATCGAGATCTTGCCATCGGGACGCACCGGCAAAGTTGCGGTCATGTCCGCTTCTTTCCACACCTGGATGTGGAGCACATCCTCCGGGCCAATGACATATGTCGGTCCAGAGATGGGGTGAGCGGCGGGCGCCGGCTTGTCGGGAATGCTTGGGGCCGAACCGGGAGCATCCACGGGACTGACAGCGGCGGACTGGGCGGGCGCATTCTGAGCCCACGCCATGCTGCCGATCATGATCAACGCGGCAACCGCCGCTTTCGAAATCGATTTCATAACTTGTTCCTCTCGGGTTTCACTCTAAAACTTTGCCTTTACGACCCGCACTCCTCGTATCCAATCTGCTTGAGCTTGTATAAAAGCGCCTTGTAGCTGATCTGCAGTTCCTGCGCGGCGCGGCGCCGGTTCCATCGCGTCCGCGTCAATACATGCAGGATGATTTCTCTCTCGGCTTCGCGTGAGGCCGCGCGGGCGGCATCTTTCAGCGAAATTTTCTCGCCGTTGCCGCTGCGATCCACGCGCCGCAAAAGCGAGCGCAACCCGCCCATGGCCAGCGCTTCGTCGCCAAGAGCGACAATGGCCCGAGCCGCATCTTTTAATTCGCGAATGTTTCCCGGCCAGCTGTATTCCAGGAAAAAGCTTTGCGTCTCGGCGCTGAGCACGGGCACGGTGCGGCAAAAATCGCGCGCCGCCGCTTCAAGAAACCAATCCCGCAGAACGGGAATGTCTTCCCGGCGCTGCCGCAAGGGCGGCAATCGCAGGCAAACGCCGCTGACCCCGTAATAAAGATCTTCGCGGAACTTCCCGGCCTTGACCTCGGGCTCCAACTCACGCGACGTTCCACAAATGAAGCGAGGCACGCCGCTTTGCGTGTCGCCACGGCCATGTAAACCAACCTGCCGGACCAATTCCTTCTGGGCAGCGCCGGTCAGGTCGCCGACTTCCTGAAGATAGGTCGTACCACCCTGGCCTTCGCAACCCGCCAGCACAGCTTCGGTGGCTTCGCGACCCTGAAAAACCTGAAACGGCTGTGGAGCGCGGCCGGAAAGAGCATGAATGCGCGCCGATGCCGCGGCCTTGCCGGAACCGTGCTCAGCCACAATCAATACCGGAACATCGTTCTGCGACAACTCGCGGATCACAGCTTCCACGGTGCGCATGCCAGCGCTGACACTTTCCACCCAGACACGAGTGCCGCCATTTTGCGATCTTCCCGCGGAGGCAAGGATTTCGGTGGTGTTGTCCAGATCCATTTGTGCTTCTGTTCCGCTTCGTACTTCCAAGGCCAAAACTGTGGGGGCAACAGTCTCGAGACTGGCTGGCTCTAGTAGAGCACGCCCGCTGCCAATTCAATAAAAATGTCCGCCTACCAGTACAACGATAAGTACCTATCGTTCAATGACTTACTAGCCATACTGATCTTCGGACCTGGCTAACAGCCTATCATATTGCGGAGAAATGGGAAAACAATTGCCCATGTCTTTGGTAATCTTGTGCCCATACCTTCAGTAATCTTGGGGATTACTTACCACTTTACTTTGGCGTGAAGGCTCTAACGCCCTGATAGCATTCGGGAATTCTGGTCGGCTCCACGGGAGAGGTCCACCGCGTTGCTACGCTCCCGGAAGAGGAAATTGTTTTCCTCTCCTGAAACTGGCGGCGTTTTTTGTGCGCTCTTTTTGATCTCCCTCTTCACGTCCATACATACTCGACATGTTTGTGTGCGGGTCTTCACATTATCTTGATCTTGGCGGGGCAGAGCCCCGGCCACCACACAAACCGGTGGTGACTGCGGTTACTGCGTTGCGCTTGGCGCGAGGGATGACTTTCGCATATGCTCAAATGAAAGCGCATCCAATATGAGTAGCCCTGCCGAGGTAGCTCCGCCGATGTCGATGCGGGAGGATCATCTATGGAACGGCCTCGCCCGCTGGCAAGGGATCGCGCTACTGTCGCTGACGGCGTGGCTTTACGCCTCCATTCTTACCCGCCTGGTTTTGCAATGGGTGGGTCCGGCGCGCGACCCCAATTTTGAGCACGGAATTTTTGTCCCCCTCTTCGCCTTGTTCGTTCTCTGGCAGGATCGCAAGCGCTTGCAGACAATCGCGTCCGCCCCGTCATGGAGCGGTCTTCCGCTGGTACTTCTGGGTCTGTGCATGCTGGTTCTGGGAGTTCTGGGCGCGGAGTTATTTTTTTCCCGCGTCTCCCTGCTGATCCTTCTCGCCGGCCTGATTATTCATTTTCGGGGATGGACGTTTTTTCGCGCGGTTCTCTTCCCCTGGGCGTTCCTGATTCTGATGATCCCGATCCCCAACCTAATCATCAGCCGCATTACTTTTCCGCTGCAATTGCTGGCATCGAAGCTGGCCTCCGGGTCACTGGAGTTAGTCGGAGTTCCGGTGTTACTCCAGGGCAATGTCATCTACATTCCCGCCATGCCGCTCGAGGTGGCGCAGGCCTGCAGCGGCATCCGGTCCCTTCTGACTCTGGTCACGCTGGCCATCATTTATGGATATCTGATGGAAACCCGGATCTGGGTGCGGGTGGTGTTGGCGTTCGCCGCAGTGCCGATCGCAGTGGCCGCGAACAGCTTTCGTATTTTTGGCACTGGCCTAATCGTGCAGTATTGGGATCCGGATAAAGCGGAGGGGTTTTACCACGCTTTTGGGGGATGGGTGATCTTCGTAGTCGCGCTGATCATGCTTTTTGCTGTGCATCGCCTGGTCTGTCTGATCTGGAAACCCGGCCCGGCTGCCCAGCGAGACGTCCCGCGCTCGGAGAAGCGGCCCGTTGAGGCTGCGGGCGTCAAGGCGGGTTCTTTTCGCTTTGGAATTGTGGCTTTGCCGATGCTGGCCACGGCGATCGGCCTGCAAGCCCATTCCAGCACTGAGATCATTGAACACGTGGGTTCCATCCCCATGCAGATTGGCAGTTGGACAGGAACCGACGTCCCTCTCAGCCCGGAAGAACTCGAGATCCTCGGACCGGGAGAGTATCTGGTGCGCAATTACCAGAACCCGAACCAACCGGAAAACTTTATCAATCTCTTCGTCCCGTTCTTCCCATCGCAAAGGACAGGCGATACGATTCACTCTCCGGACCATTGCCTGCCGGGCGCGGGATGGATTCCGATTTCGCGGGAAGTGATTCGCCTTAAGGATCCGGATGGAACTTCCATCCCCGTCAACCGCTATGTGGTTTCAAAGTTGGGAGACCGGCAACTGGTGCTGTACTGGTTCCAGGCGCATGGCCGCGTGGTAGCCAGCGAGTGGAAGGCGAAGTATTATCTGATCCGCGACTCGATTCTCTTGAATCGCAGCGACGGCGGGATGGTGCGCCTGATGACCCCCATGCTGGATGGCGAGACTGCGGATGCCGCCCAGGCGCGCATGATGAAACTGGGGTCGCAACTTCTTCCGCTGATCGATAATTACATTCCGCGCTGAATTCGGATCGTGGCGGAGTTTCGCCCCGCCGGACAGCCGAGGGCGGCTGTCGCTACGCGTTTCTCCTAGGGGTGGAAGCGCACTTCCTCTGGTTTCTGATTTCGCATGTGCGCGAAGGCCTGCGGCAGGAAGCGGATCAGATCCGTTGCCACCAGAGAATTCTCTCCGAGCGATGCGCTGGCGAGGTCGCCGGCCAGTCCATGCAGATAGACGGCAAGAGCGGTCGCCTCGAGCGCCTGCTGCGGATGTTGCGCGTCCAGCTGATGTTGCGCGTCCGACGGATGTTGCGCGTCCGGCAAATGTTGCGCGATCAGGCCAGCGACGATTCCCGTCAGAATGTCTCCGGTGCCTCCTGTAGCCATGCCAGGATTGCCGGTCGGATTCACCCACACTGTGCCATCAGGCGCCGCGATCAGGGTACGATGGCCTTTGAGAACGACGATGAGTTGATGCTCTCGGGAAAACTTTCGCGCAACTTCCAGCCGGTTAGCTTGGACTTCTGCGATCGTCAAACCCGTCAGACGCGACATTTCTCCCGGATGCGGAGTGATCACGAGAGTCCGCCCATGGCCTTGCAGTTGGCCGGCCGCTCCCTCGAAAGCATTCAGAGCATCGGCATCGACAACGAGCGTCGTACCGGCGCGCGCCACGATGCTACGTACGAACTCGGCGGTCTCGGGGTTACGCGAGATACCTGGGCCAATCGCGAGCGTTTTGCGTTCGAGCAGCGCGTCGAGATTCGGTCCGAGCGCCCGCAAGGAGATGGTGCCGGCATCGGTCTCGGGGAGCGGCTCGGTCATCAATTCGGGATGAAACCCGGCAACTGTTGCCAGCGCGGATTTTGCTGTGGCAATGGTCGAAAGACCAGCGCCCGCTCGCAATGCGGAGAAACCCGCCATGGCCGATGCGCCAGCTTTGCCGAGCGAGCCGCCGATGACGAGCACGTGTCCGTAGCTACCTTTGTTGCCTTCACGCTCCCTTGGCGCAAGCAGCCGGGCAAAATCAAAAGGAGTGCTGAGATGCAATCCGAGCTGCGAGACGATCGCTTCCGGCGGCGATCCTATAGGCGCGACTACTGTGGGTCCGCTGGTCAATGCCGCGAAAACGTGCGCTGGACGCGGCGCTGTGAACGTGACGACCGCATTGGCACGGGCTTGGCCGCTCGATCCAGCCGGCTTCATGGCGTCGGCATCGGCGCCCGACGGAATGTCAACCGCAACAATCGTAGCCGGCGACGCATTCATCCTGCTGATCGCGGCCGCGTAGAGCGGGCTGACCGGCGGACGAAACCCTGTGCCCAGAATTGCGTCGACGATCACATCCGCCGCGAAGATCTCTGTGGCATTGTGCGAATTGAGGGCGCTCGCTTCGCGCACAATCAAAGGCGCAACATTCAGGGTACGGAGCGACTTGACCATAGCCTGAAACATCTCGGCCGCATCTCCGCGAAGTTCTTCGGGATCGCACAACAGCAAAACGCGCACGGCTCGCCCCGCTTCGACCAGTTTGCGGGCCACGACGAATCCGTCGCCGCCGTTATTGCCCTTGCCGCAGAGGACGGCGACACGCTCGGCTCGCGGGTACTCGGAAAGAATAAAACGCGCAACTGCTGAACCGGCGTTCTCCATTAAATGGACGGAAGGGACTCCGAAACGGTCCGTCGTAGCGCGATCGATCTCGCGCATTTCCGCCGCGCTAACGATTTTCATAAGACGATCTCTCGCAGAATGGACAGTTTGCTCTCCACAGTATCCGAGTATAGACGCCGCGCCATCCGGTGAATGCAGACCCAGCCATTGGAACGCCGGGCGTTCCGCGCGGCCGCCCGGCATCTGGGTAGGCGAGAGTTTGACTTCACGACGGAGCCGCTTGCTGCCTCTAAACCCAGTCTTTTCAGTTACTAAAGTCCATATTGGCGGATCGGACAGAAATCCGGCTAATGGCATCTAAGAAGGAGCGCGTCTTCTTCATATGATTGGGGTTTAAGTCATATGTTCGAAGCGCGAAGTCAAGAAGAGAAAGGAGCGCATCTGTTGAGGTTCTCCAGGCTGGTTATTTGTTTGTTTCTCGCCTTGTGCTCGCTTCCGCGAGCGCGAGCTGAGGCTACGCTATTCCTCGAAGAACCTTATAGTTACGATGGCGCTCTTGCCGGAACGGGGCACGCCGCAGTCTATCTCAGCGGTGTCTGCGCCGAGTCGCCGGTCGTGCTGCGTCTTTGTGCACCCGGCGAAACCGGAGTGGTCATCAGCCGCTACCACCGTGTCGCGGGAGACGACTGGATCGCAATTCCTCTTATCCCTTACCTTTATGCTGTAGAAAAGCAGGAAGACGTTCCGCTCTTCGCCGACAAGAAAATGGTCGCGTTCTTGCGTGACCATTACCGGCGCGATCACCTGGAAGCGCTGGTTCCCGATCTTCCCGATGGTGGAACACCGGAGGGAGACTGGTACGAGTTGGTTGGAGCTTCGTACCTCCGCAGCATCTACGCTTACGAGATCGAAACCAATCCGAAACTGGATGCGGCGCTGATCCGCAAGCTCAACGCACAGAGCAATCACGATCACTTTAACCTGGTTACGGCGAATTGCGCCGACTTTGCGCGCGGAATTATCGACTTCTATCATCCGCGCGCGGTGCATCGCAGCATTCTTGGCGATCTCGGCGTCAGCACGCCGAAACAGCTGGCAATAACGCTTTCCAAGTACAGCCGTCATCATCCTGAGTTGCAGGCGTCACACTTCGTGATTCCGCAAGTTCCGGGCACGCTCCCACGATCGAGGCCAGTGCACGGCGTTTTGGAGTCTGTCATCACCGCGAAGAAATATATGCTGCCGCTGCTGGTGTGGCATCCCTACGTCGCGGGCAGCATGGTTGCCGCTTATTTGGGCCACGGAAGGTTTGATCCGGCGAAGAACGCGCTCGTCCTGGATGCGAAGAGTCAGTTTGACGTGCCGCTGACCCGCACTGAACGCAAAGCGGCACAGAACCGGTTCGAGGAGATGGTTCCTCCTGCTGCGCCGGCGGGTATTACAGAACGTGTTGTTGGACACATTAAAGAACGTCCTATAGAGAATGACCCGCGCTGGTCATCTTTGCAGGCCGAGGCCGAGCCGGGCCTCGACGCTTCCGGAGAACCGATGTTGCAAGTGCGATCGGGCGACGAGATCACGCCCGTGGGTGTTGCGCGAACCAATATCTTGAGCGTACCGGAAAGTGCCGAATTCGGTGCGGACTTGGTGAAGGCCCGACTGAGTGAAGAATTAAAACCCGGTGCGGCCCGTAAGACGGCTCGGGCGGACATTGAAAGCGATTTCGCGCTTTTGCAACGACTGTTGGAAGCGCAGTCGAGCCGGCTGGCGACCGTCGCTAGCCCCACCCGTGAGCTGCCGCTGGATCCGCCAGCGATTTATCCCCAGCCATCGAGCGATCAACCGTTCACCCCCACGGGACTCGCGGTTATCGACTGGTTGCCCTAGACTGGTTGCCCTAGACTGGTTGCCCTAGATTGGTTGACGGATCAACGGTTGCGCGATAAACCTTGCTTCCGAGAACTATTGGTGCTTCTTTTCCTTGAGCCGACCCTTATACGGATCAGGACCTTGACTGATCAATCCCGACTTCTTAGTCCCGCCGCCTGCGCCGAAGTTGATGGGTGGATTCTTATCTGAGGCGTGATCTTTGGCTGGCGCGAACCCGGCCGTGGTTTTCTTTCCCCCGGCTCTAGACGTCCTGGAGCCTTGTTGCGACGGCCCAATGGATTTGGCGGGATTCTCATGTTCTACGGATTGCAAATCCCTGGCATTGGCAGCTGACGCCGACTCCACGCCAGGCATCTTGCCGGCGGGCGAGGACCGAGTCGGTTTCACTTTTTGGGGGTTGGACGGCTTCGCTGCAAATGTGTCGTTCTGTTGTGCCACGCCGGCGATGCCCACGGCCATCAACACTACAGCGACCGCTAAAGAAAATCTCGTCTTAGTCATAGTCATCGTCATCGTCATCCTATCCCTGACAAAAGTGGCGCTCAAGTCTGCCATTGCTGGAGGCACACTATTGCCATCGCATTTCTTCCGCTTCTATATGCTAAACCTATAGTCGCCAAAAAGCACTTCGTCGAACGGAAATAAAGTAATCGGTTATTGGTTACCCACATTGGCTCGCACTTAGGTCGGAGCCCCGCCGACGAGCGCCGTGGAAGACAGCAGTACGGCATCGAATCGCACTGGGGCCCAGGGTCACTCTGGCTCAGTGATTGGCTGGAGTTACAAAGGTAACGGAAGGGATGAGACCGGCCCTTTTCAACATGTAAGATAGTGAATCTGATGGCTTCTGGGTGGCAAAGCATGCTGGCGCGCGTCTCCCGAATGGACTGGGCTGAGGTGCGCGTACGCACGCTGCAGGAATTCCATAAGCAACGCGACCTTCTCATACACCGGATGGGCGTGCGCCGCGATGCGGTACGGCTTAATGGAGACTTCCCGGTGAGACCAGGGCGTTTCTTCTTCTCTGGTATTAAGGATTCTGGAATTGACGGTTCGGGCTCAGCTCGCGCCGAGCTGTTAGTCAAGCATCTCCCGGAAGAAGCTGCGGAAATTCTGCGCGAAGCCGATGAGATCTGCGGTCATCGTTTTCGACTGCTGGGTTACGACAACCTCGATTTCACGCCTGGCCCAACGGCGAAATTCGGTGACGGCAATTTCAAAGGCATCGACTGGAATCTCGATCCGGTGCATGGCAAGCGCGTGCCGCTCGATCCGTGGTTCAAGATTCCTTTTCTTGATTTCGCGGCGGTGGGCGATCACAAGGTTATATGGGAATTGAATCGCCACCAGCACCTGGTAACTCTGGCCAAGGCTCGACTGCTAAGTGGAGACAATAAGTACGTTCGCGAGCTTATTGCGCAGTGGCATAGCTGGGTCGAGGCCAATCCGTATCCGCTGGGCATCAACTGGGGAAGCACGCTGGAAGTTGCCATCCGCAGCTTGTCATGGATCTGGATCGATCAGCTGCTGGCGGGAAGCGGCGGGTACGAGGAGTTTCACCCGCAGCTTCTGCCGGCGCTTGCCTTTCACGGACTTTATATCGAGCGCTATCTATCGGCCTATTTTTCTCCCAACACGCACCTGCTGGGAGAAGCGCTGGCCCTGCTTTTTCTCGGCACTTTGTATCCGCAATTTCCCCGGGCCGCGCACTGGAGAGAATTCGCATGGAAGATTGTGGTGCATGAGGCGGATCGGCAAGTGCGTCCGGATGGAGTTTACTTCGAGCAGTCGCTGTACTATCACGTTTATGCGCTCGACTTCTTCTTATATGCGCGGCTGCTTAGAGCGCGAAATGGTATGGAGATTCCGGCTGCTTACGATGCGGTGCTGGGACGAATGCTCGACGTAGTCGCGGCGCTTGCTCAGGCCGGGCCGGCGGAAGGCTTCGGCGACGATGATGGCGGGCGGTTGTGGAATCCGCGGCGCAACCGGACGGAGCACATGACGGACCCATTGGCGCTGGGCGCGATGATCTACTCGCGCGATTTCTTGGCGGCGCAATTGACGGAGGAGGCAATCTGGTTGTTTGGAAGCGAATCCGTGAATGTGCTCTCGCAGAAACCGGAGACGCAAACTACGGCAACGGCGGTGCGTTCGGTTGCATTTCGCGATGGCGGGATCTTTGTTCTGGCAGATCGTGTTCTGGCGGATCATGTTATCGCAGATCATGTTCTGGCAGATCATGTTCTGGCGGATTCGGAGCCCTATGCGCAGGCGCTGGTCGTGGATGCTGGGCCGCAGGGCATGGGCCGCGCCGGGCACGGGCATGCCGATGCGCTCAGCATGCGCCTTGCCATGGATGGGCGGCGGTGGCTGGTGGATGCGGGGAGCGGCGTCTACATCTCGGAAGATCCGGCCAACCGCAACGCCTTTCGCGGGACGGGCGCGCATAACACCCTGCGCGTCGATCAATTGGACCAGGCAGTTCCCGATGGTCCATTTTCGTGGACTCATATTCCCGAGACGGCGGCGGAAAAGTGGATTGCCGGAAAAACCTTCACTTACTTCGTGGGCAGTCACGATGGATATGCACGCCTGCCAGACCCCGTTGTGCATCGACGGCACATTCTGCAGATCGCGGGCGGGATGTGCCTGGTGCGCGATATCGCACTCGGGCGCTCGGAACATGAGATCGACATACGATGGCACTTCGCGTCCGACCTCGAAGTTCGCAGGGTCGGCGCCAGGAGTGTGGAGATGTCTACGGCCGGCGCGGCGCAGGGTGGAGCGCGGTTGAGCCTCATCATGCCCGAAGAGGCGAACTGGCCGGCCGCGATGGATGTTACGACTACGCTCGTCTCTCCTGCCTATGGTAAGTTGCAGGCTGCGCCGCTGGTGCAATGCCATGGGCGCGTGCTACTGCCGGTCGAAACAGCCACGGCCCTGGTCGCTGGGCGAGTAGTGCGGCAGAAGGACGAGCTTCATGGCGAACCTTTTGTCGAGTCTCTCAGCGATCCTCTTAGCGAGCCTCTTACCGATCGTCTTACCGATCCCGTTACGGAACTGCGTCTCACCAGCGTGACCGAAGGTGCAGTGCAGGCTTACGAACTGGATTATCATCCTAGTGAGAGACATGCTAGTGAGCGGCACGGATTCTTTTTTGCCCTCGCCGATAGCCGGAACGATAACAAGAGCAAGAGTAATGACGCATGGAGTTTCGGTGGGTGGTGCTCGGATGCAGGTGTGCTCTATTGCCGTATTGAGAACGAGAAACTCGCGCAACTGGTTGCAATCGGCGGAACGCATGTTGCATGGCGTGGTCGACGGCTCATGCAGGCGGAGGGACGATTTGAGTTTTTTGAATGGTGCAGAGAGGGTGGAGTGATGAGTTCAGCGCCGGCCGGGTTACGCGTTACGTCGTCATTCGAGGAATTGCCCGAGGAACTGCCGAGTTTCTCGTCGATGTCGACATCTTCGTCTGAACAAGGGTCGTCGGACGCAGCCTCTAGCCAGAGTTTGCCGAGCCGAGCTGCATCGCGCTACGCGGAGAAACACTGAATGTGCGGGATTGCTGGAGTTCTCGAATTCGGACACGGCGCGCGGGCAAGCTCCTCAGCTCTGCGCGAAATGTGCCACGCGATCACGCACCGCGGACCCGACGACGACGGTTTCTATGCGGATGGCGCAGTCGGCATCGGCATGCGGCGACTTAGCATCGTCGATGTGGCGGGCGGACATCAGCCGCTTTCCAACGAAGACGGATCATTGTGGATCGTATTCAACGGCGAGATCTATAACCATCTGGAGCTGCGCCAGCAACTCATTGCACGCGGCCATCGCTATAACACGCACAGCGACACTGAAACCGTCATACACCTCTTCGAAGAATATGGCGCCGACTGCGTTCAGCACCTGCGCGGCATGTTTGCCTTCGCTATCTGGAATCGCAACACCAAGACTCTTTTCATTGCGCGCGACCGGCTGGGCATAAAGCCGCTGTACTACAAGTTGACGCCGGAGCGGCTGCTCTTTGGATCGGAGATCAAAGCGCTGTTTGCGCATGGAGGCATTCGTCCCCAGTTCAACCGCGCGGCATTGCCGGAATATCTGGCGTTTGGATATTTGTCGGGCAAGCAAAGCTTCTACGACGGAATCCTCAAGCTATTGCCGGGACGCACAATGACCATCACTCCGGATGGCAAAGCGGACATCCGGCAGTACTGGGACCTGGACGCGTCGCAGGCGCATGAATCCCGCGAGGAAAAGTATTATGTCGAGAATTATCGCGAGCTGCTGGAAGGCGCGGTCAAGAGCCACCTCATGAGCGATGTGCCTCTGGGAGTGTTCCTGAGCGGCGGGGTGGATTCGAGCGCGGTGGCTGCGCTGATGACAAAGCTGCGGCGGGAGCCGGTCGAAACGTTTTCCGTCGGTTACGCGGAACAGAGATATAGCGAACTGCCATTTGCCCGCACCGTATCCGATCATATTCATTCGCGGCATCACGAAGTGCTGCTTGGCGAGGAAGATTTTTTTGGGGCGCTGCCGCATTTAATCTGGCATGAAGATGAACCGATCGTGTGGCCCTCGAGCGTCTCTCTGTATTTCGTCGCCCGCCTGGCGCGCGAACACGTGACGGTGGTGCTGACTGGAGAAGGCGCGGATGAGACTCTGGCGGGCTATGCCCGTTACGCCTTCACTCTGAAAAACGCGGCGATGGACCGCGCCTATCGCAGCCTGATTCCGAGCATCGCGCGCCGCGGATTACGCAATAAGCTCGCGACCTCTTCAATGCTGGGGGCAACCTTGCGCCGGAAACTGGAACACACGTTTTTGGCCAAGGACGGAAATTCGTGGGCATCTTTCTATTTCGACAATTTTTTCTCCGCCTTCGGCGAGGCGGAACAGAATGGATTGCTCACCGGCGATTTCGCGCGTGAGGCGGCGCCCAGCAGCGCGTATAAGAACGTGCTCGCTTACTGGGAGCACTCGTCGGGGGAAATTCTGCAGCGTCTGCTCTACACCGATATCAAGACCTACCTCGTGGAGTTGCTCATGAAGCAGGACAACATGAGCATGGCCGCGTCCATTGAAAGCCGCGTACCGTTTCTCGACCATGTGCTGGTTGAATTCGCGACGCGAATTCCGCGGCAGGTGCAGATTCAGGGACTGGCGGGCAAGCGGATTCTGAAAAAGGCGGTCGAGGATCTGCTGCCGCATTCAATTATGTACCGGCAGAAGCTGGGATTTCCTACGCCGTGGAGCGGCTGGCTGGCGGGTGTGCGGCTGCAAACGATTCGCGAGATGCTGCTCGAGCCGCGCAGCCTGAATCGCGGCTATTTCCGGCGCGAAGCCCTTGAGACGCTGTTTCAGGATCACGTCGCGCAGCATCGCGACAACACCGATCGCATCTGGCGTTTGCTCAATCTTGAGTTGTGGCATAGGGTTTGTCTGGAAGGCGAATCGCACGACGAAGTGGGCAATCCAGCCATGAAGATGGCCGTAATGCAGTAGGGTCTTCGGCAGCAGTTCGTCAGCAGGTCGTCAGCAGGTCTTCGGCAGGTGTCAGCAGGTCTTCGGCAATAGTCTTGGGCAGTAGTCTTCGGCAATAATTTCGAAAGGATTACGGAATTGAAGATTTCGCAAAAAGGTCTCTATGCGCTACAGGCGATCATGACCCTGGGGCGCCGCTACGGAACTGAAACGATCAAGATTCGGGACATTGCCCTGGACAGCGACTTGCCGGAAAAATTCCTGGAACTGATTCTGCTGGAACTCAAGAACGCGCGCATCGTGGAGAGCGTTCGCGGCGCCAAGGGCGGCTACCGTCTGCGGCGGGCGCCCGAGGAGATCAAGCTCAGCGAAATCATTCGCCTGGTTGACGGACCGCTCGCGCCTTTTGGCGATGCCGACCTGCTCCGCGGCCTTATCACTACCGATCCCGATCACCGCGCTCTTTATAGTGTGTTCCTGGAGGTGCGCGACGCGGCAGCCAAGATACTGGAGAGCACGTCGGTCGCCGACATTCTCGATGAGGGATCAAAATCTGAGACGCGGGCGGACGCGAAAACAAAAACAAAGAAGAAAGCAAAGAAAAGCGCGGATTCCTCTGTCGCCTAAAAAGAGGCAAGAACTAAATGTCATCTTGAGCGGAGCATGGAGTCTTTAACTATACTTTTTGACTAGGCGCGAATTGACTTTTGCCAGCGCAATGAATCAGCTTCTGCTTCTATTTTAACTTCAGGCCAGAACCGCCTCATACTCGCCATACGCGCCCTTGAAGTCGGTGATTTCATGGGTGCCCTCGAAGTGCCAGATTCGGGTGGCAACTTCGTCGATTAGATCCTCGTCATGCGTAACCAGCAAAACCGTTCCCTGGTAGCGCTGCAGGGAGATATTCAGGGCGTTGATCGATTCAAGATCGAGATGGTTGGTCGGTTCGTCGAGCACCAGCAGGTTCGGCTTTTGCAGCATCAGCTTGCAGAAGAGCAAGCGCGCCGCTTCTCCGCCCGAAAGAACGTCGGTACGTTTTTCGGCATCATCGCGGGGAAAAAGCATTTGCCCGAGTATGCCGCGAATCTCTTCGGTCGAGGCGGAGGGATCCCATTGATGGAGCCATTCCAGCACCTTGATGCCGGGGTCGATCAGCGCCTTGTGATCCTGGGCAAAATATCCCACTGCGGCCTCATGTCCCCAGATGACTTTTCCGCCATCGACAAAGGGACCGTCGTAGCCGCTGGTCTTGCGCAACTCGGATTCCGATACAGTGGGCGAGTTGGCGAGCAGCGCATTCACCAAGGTCGTTTTTCCGGAGCCGTTGCGGCCCATCAATGCGATCTTTTCGCCGCGAGTGACGCTCGCCGTGAAGCCGGAAATAATTTTGGCATCTCCGTATGACTTCGTGATGGCTTCGATTTCTAGGATGTGTTTGCCCGAGGGCCGCTTCTGCTCGAACTTGAGGTACGGACGCTGGATGTTGGACTTCGCCAATTCGGTGACTTGCAGGCGCTCGACTTCCTTCCGCCGCGACTGCACCTGGCTGGAGCGGGTTCCGGCGGCGAAGCGGGTGATGAACTCGTTTAACTGCGAAATTTTCTTTTCGCGCTGCGCGTTTTGCGATTCGATCTGCGAGCGAATCTGCGTCTTCGCGATCACCATGTCATCATAAGTGCCCGTGTAAGTGATGATGGTCTCGTAATCGATGTCGGCGATGTGGGTGCAGATTCCGTTCAGGAAATGACGGTCGTGCGAGATTACGATCAGCACGCCTTCATATTGGTTGAGAAAATTCTTCAGCCAGTGGATCGAATCGAGATCAAGATGGTTGGTCGGCTCGTCGAGCAACAGTGCCTGCGGATGGCCGAAGAGAGCCTGGGCCAACAGCACGCGCATCTTTTGTCCGCCGGGTATTTCCGACATTTTGCGCTCATGCATCTCATCGGGGATGTCGAGGCCTTGGAGCAGAATCGCGGCGTCGCTCTCGGCGGTGTAGCCGTCTTCCTCGCCGACGATGCCTTCGAGTTCGCCTAGTTTCATGCCATCGGCATCGGTCATCTCATGCTTGGCATAGATGATTTCGCGCTCTTCGAGCGCGGCCCATAAGCGGCGGTTGCCCATGATCACGGCATCGATCACGCGATATTTGTCGAAGGCGAATTGATCCTGGCTGAGGACACCTAGCTTCCTGGGACGGACAACGGTTCCCTTTTGCGGGTCAAGTTCGCCGGTCAGAAGCTTCATGAACGTAGATTTGCCTGCGCCGTTGGGGCCGGTGAGGCCGTAGCGTTTCCCCGGGATAAATCCGGTAGATACTTCGTCAAATAGAACTTTCGCGCCGTAGCGCATGGACACGTTGCTGACTGAAATCATGATATTCAGGGAACTGCGGGAATCGATCCTAATGGAAGAAGACGCAGCTGCTGCTATAAGAATATCACGGCGGCGCCAGGACACCAGATTCAAGATCGGCCACACCAAGGGCACTAAGGTCCACGAAGGAGAAGCTTAGATTCGTGTTAGCCTTCTCAACGTGACGAACGATCCCCACTCTTCTTCCTTCAATCTTCAGGCAATCGCGCGGCAGGTTATGCAGGCTCGTGGCTTCGAGCCGGATTTTCCGGCTGAAGCGCTCAGGCAAGTTGCGCAGATCACGGCGCATCCGCCGCAATTGGCGATTTCGGACAAGGTTCGCGACCTGCGCCGGCTGTTGTGGTCTTCGATCGATAACGACACGTCCAAAGATCTTGATCAGATCGAAGTCGCCGAGCGCCTGCCCAATGGCGACGTCAAAGTGATGATCGGGATCGCCGACGTCGACGCATTCGTAGCCAAAGATTCTCCTATCGATCAACACGCCGAAAGGGAGACGACTTCGATTTATACGGGCGTTGCGATTTTCCCAATGTTGCCGGATGAGCTCTCGACCGGCGCGTCATCGCTTCTGCCGGATGCGGACCGGCCTGCCGTGGTTACCGAGTTTGTGGTCGAGGGCGGCGGCTCGCTCAATTCCAGCAATGTGTATCGCGCCATCGTTCGCAATAAAGCACAGCTCACCTACAGCGCGGTAGCAGCTTGGCTCGAAGGTACGGCCGCGGCTCCTGCGAAGGTCGCGGCGTCGGCCGATTTGCAGGCGCAGCTCAAACTACAGGATCAGGTCGCACAGTCGCTCCGGAAATTGCGCTATGCCAATGGCGCGCTGGACATCGACACGGCCGAAGTCGTTCCTCTGCTGATCAACCATGAAGTTACCGGCATCGCGACGGTGGAGAAGAACCGCGCCACCGAGTTGATCGAAGACTTCATGATCGCAGCCAATGGCGTGGTGGCTCGGCTGCTGGAGAAAGTTTCTTCGCTGCGCCGTATTGTGAGGACTCCCGAGCATTGGGATGGCATCGTCCGCCTAGCGGCGGCGCAAGGTCAGACGCTGCCCGCGCAGCCGGATTCGAAAGCGCTCAACGATTTTCTCGTGAAGCGCAGGGCTGCCGATCCGGATCATTTCGCCGACCTCTCGCTGGCGGTGATCAAGCTGATTGGGCCGGGCGAGTATGTGCTGGAGCGTCCTGGCGATCCTGCACAGGGACACTTTGGACTGGCGGTGCAGGATTACACGCACTCGACCGCACCCAACCGGCGCTTTCCCGACATTGTGAGCCAGAGGCTGATCAAGAGTCTGCTCGATGGGAAACCGGGTCCGTATTCCGATAACGACCTCGCTGGGATTGCCTTGAACTGCACCGCGAAAGGCGATGCGGCGCGAAAGGTGGAGCGGGAAATGTCGAAGCGGTTATCGGCCGTCGCCATGTGCCATCGCATTGGCGAGACGTTCGACGCGATCGTCACGGGAGTTACTCCCAAGGGAACTTTTGTTCGCGTCATGCAGCCGCATATCGAGGGGTTGCTGGCTCAGGGAGCGCAAGGATTACAGGTCGGCGACAGACTGCGGGCGCGGCTTACGCGGACGGACGTGCAGCGCGGGTTTATCGATTTTGCTCGAGCTTAGGAACGCCGCTCGGGCCGCAGATTTGCCTACACTGGCTAGACAACTAGCTCATAATCAGCTGGCTACAGCCAGTTCCTCCACCAGGCCTTGAGCGAACTTTGGCACGGACACCTACGCCGACACCTGCCTCGGTTCCTGCTTTCAAAACCCCACTAACTCTTTTCTGCGTAAGGAAATGACCCCGTTTCCAGCCGCCTGTCGCGTTACCTAGTGAAAGCTAATAACGACATCCTCAAGGAGACTCAAATGAAAAGCTCTATTTTCACAACCCTGCGTGCGGCGATCATGATGTTGTGTGCTTCGGCGATTTTCTCTTCCGCACAACCCAACTTCAACAGCTTGCTGAGTTTCAACGGAAACAACGGCGCCAACCCCCACTACGTCAATCTGGTTCAGGGCGTCGACGGCAACCTGTATGGCACAACCTACGTGAGCACCGGCACGGATGGAACGGTGTTCAAAGTTACGACCGCTGGCGCGCTCACCACGCTCCACACTTTTTGCAAGGGCGGTTATCCTTGCACAGACGGCGCTCTGCCCGATGCTGGGCTGGTGCTGGCTACCAACGGAAATTTTTACGGGACGACCACGAACGGCGGCGGTACCAATGCCGATGGCACCGTCTTCCAAATCACCCCCGCGGGCACGCTCACTACCCTGCACAGCTTCGACAACACCGATGGCGCCGAGCCAGAGGTTGCGCTGATTCAAGCGAGCAACGGAAATTTCTATGGCACCACCTCCAGCGGCGGAACGGCCGACATCGGCACGATTTTTGAAATCACCTCCGCGGGCACTTTCACTTCGCTGCATAGTTTCGCTACCACCGATGGCGTCTATCCCGACGCCAGCCTGATACAGGGGACGAGCGGAAATTTGTATGGAACAACGTACGAAGGTGGGGGCGGCACGGGTACGTTCTTTGACATGACCCTCGCAGGCGCGTTCTCCAGGCTGCAAACCTTCGATCCTGCGGAGGCGGCCGGAACCACCGGCGCACTGATTCAGGCTACGAACGGGAATTTTTACGGGACCTCTACCGGCGGCGGCAACGGCCAAGGTACGGTCTATGAAGTCACTCCCGCGGGCAAGGTCACGGTGCTCTATAGCTTCTGCTCTAAAGCCGATTGCACCGATGGCGCAAACCCCTCCGCGGGACTGATTCAAGCGACCGACGGTAATCTTTACGGGACAACGTTTTCGGGCGGAGCCAACACGACCGCTTGTAACGGTGGATGCGGCACGATCTTCGAAATCACCACCGCAGGCAAACTCACCACGCTCCACAACTTCTGCTCGCAGGCGAACTGCACTGACGGCAGCGCGCCCCAAGGCGGCCTGGTTCAGCACACTAACGGCGCTTTTTATGGGACGACTTACTACAGCGGCGCCGGCAACGCTGACGCTGGGACGATCTACAGTCTGTCGACAGGTCTGGGACCGTTCGTGAAGACGCTGCCGAATTCGGGTGCGGCGGGAACGATCATAATCATCCTGGGAACGAATCTGACGGGCGCGACCAAGGTCAGCTTTAACGGCGTCTCGGCAAAGTTCACGGTTGTCTCAGCCACGGAGATTCAAGCCACAGTGCCGAGCGGCGCGGCCACTGGCAGCGTGACCGTGGTTACGCCCAGCGGCACGCTGAAAAGCAACGTGCCCTTCACCGTGCCAACCGGGATCACGAAATTCACGCCGACCAGCGGTCCGGCGGGAACCACCGTGACCATCACTGGCGTTGGCCTAAAGCAGACTACCGAAGTCAGTTTTGATGGCGTCGCGGCTGCTACCTTTACCGTGGTCTCCAACACTAAAGTGACCGCGATGGTACCAGCGGGCGCAAAGACAGGGACGATCACGATCACCACTTCTGCAGGGACTGCCACCAGCGCCGCCAGTTTCACGGTCACGGAATGACCCTGATCTACTCGGAAATCTGGACAGTGAAGCCGCCTCTCACGAGGCGGCTTTTTTGTTGCTCGGGAACATCGGTATTTGCACCCGGCGCTGCTCTCGGCTTCCGAATTGATCGATCATGCGGAATGACCATTCGAGGTAGTGGCTCAATTTGCCAAATCGTCAACCACAAAGGTCACAAAGGTTCACGAAGGAAAACCTCAAGTCAGTGAAAATGAGCCACTACCCCACTCGATTGGTCGTGCACAGATGAGGTTGATTGGCCCAGCACCCTCAACCACTCTTTTTTTCGAGTTCGGCCCAGCGTGCATAGAGCGCGTCTAGCGCCTGCTGAGCTGCATCCAGCGCGGCCTGGGCGCTTACCAAGCGCGCAGCATCCATCGCGTTGGCTGGATCTTCCAGCTCTGCGCGTTTCGATTGCACTAACTGCTCGGCTTCTTCTACGCGCTGCTCGATGGTGGAGTATTCCCGCGCTTCGAGATAGGACAGTTTCTTTCTGGTTGGCGCTGGCGCAGTAGAACCGGCGTGCGCCTGCGAAGGTGCTGTTGGGGGACCCGATCTGGTGGTTTGCGTCTGCCACGCTTCCCATTGCGCGTAGTCGGCGAAGGTGTCCGCTCCGCCTTTGCCGTTCAGGCCGAGCACGACGCTGGAGACGCGGTCGAGCATGTAGCGGTCATGCGTCACGAGCACGAGCGAGCCGGGAAAATCGATCAGGCTTTCTTCCAGAATTTCTAGCGTGGGGATGTCGAGATCGTTGGTCGGCTCGTCGAGCAGAAGTATGTCAGCCGGCTGAAGCATGAGCTGCGCGATCAGGACGCGGGCGCGTTCGCCCCCGGAGAGGCGCCCGACCGGCTGACTCAGCTGTTCACCTGTGAACAGGAATCGCGCCGCCCATCCCGCCACATGAATTACGCGATCGCGATAGACGATGGAATCGCCGTCGGGCGCGAGCGCGCGGCGCAGGGTTACGTCGGGATCGAGAGTGCGGGTCTGGTCGAAGTAGACGATGCGCAGCCAATCGGCGCGGCGAATTTCACCTGCAGTTGGAGCGAGGTCGCCCTGCAACAATCGCAGCAGAGTCGTCTTACCGCTGCCATTCGGACCGACGAGGCCGACGCGCATCCCGGCGGTCAGGATGAAGTTGAGACCATCGAACAAGGCGCGGGCATCCGCGTTGTTGGTACCCATCGTGCATGTGACGTCCTGCAGTTCGATCAGATCGCTTGGTCTTGCGGTCGGTGGCGGAGAAATCGATTTGGGCTGTCGTGCTACGGGTCCGCTGATTCAGGTCAGCCAGCTCTCCCATAAGCTCGCCGGCTTTGCTGATGCGGGCTTTGGACTTGCGGGTGCGCGCTTTCGCTCCACGGCGGAGCCACTCGATTTCTCCGTGCACCAGATTCTCGAGCGCTTCCTGGCGTTTGGATTGCGCGTGCAGGAACTCTTCTTTCTTCTCTAAAAAAGTGCTGTAGTTGCCATGGACGCGCAATGAGCCCTCGGGATAAATGCGATTGAGTTCGACCATGTCGGTGGTGACATTTTCCAGAACGTAGCGGTCGTGGCTCACGATCACGCTGGCGAAAGCGGCTGCCGCAAGCAGATCTTCGAGCCAGGTGATTCCGAGGAGATCGAGATGGTTGGTGGGCTCGTCCAGCAGAAGGATATCGGGATGCTGCACCAGGGCTTCGACAATTGCCAGACGCTTCTGCCATCCGCCGGATAGTTCGGCAGCTCGGGCCTCAATATCTTCAAAGCCAGCGCGGCCGAGAGTTTCGGCAAAACGGGCGCCGCGCTCGGTTCCGGAGACGCCGCAGCGGTCGAGCGCGCTCTCGACTACAGAGCGGACGGTCGCGCCTTCGTTAAAGCGCGAGTCTTGCTCGACACAGGCGAGGCGCGTGCGCTTGCGGAAGGATACTTCTCCGCTATCGGGATTGACCTCGCCCGCCAGAATTCTTAGCAGCGTGGATTTACCGGAGCCGTTTGGGCCAATCAGGCCGATGCGGTCTCCGTCAGAAATAGTGAACGAGACATTTTTGAAGAGCGGGTTCGCTCCAAAGGCTTTGGTGATCTGCTGGGCGTTGACAATGGGCGAAGATGGGGGCGGCAATGAGGGGCAATCTCCGAAAAAGAGTGGATGTATTGAGAGTATCAGTTAGGCGCAGCGATTCAGATCATCTTCTGATTCAGATCATCTTCTGCTTCAGATCATCTTCTGATTCAGATCATTGGCCGCTTGCTCCAGATTTTCGCGCTTGCCCAAATCGCGCCAATAGCATTCATCGGCGCGAAATGCCAAAATCTTTTCTCCCTTGGCGGCGAGGCGGAGGTAAGTCGTGATGATGGAGAAGGCTCCTTCTTCGCTCATCATCGCAAGCAGCCGCGGAGAAATGACATGGATACCGGAAAAGGCCAGAGCCTCTGGCGGATCGATGGGTCGAACGTCGTTAGTTCGAACGATCTCAGGCTTCTCGTCTCTTGTCCGGCGGCCGCAGAGTCGAAGCTGACTATCGAACAGGAGATAGCGGGAGGTGTCGCGATGTTGTACGGCGAGAGTCGCCAGGGCCTGATGTTCATTCTGAAATTTCACCATGCTCCCGAGATCGATGGCGCTTAGGACATCGACGTTGTGCAGAATGAAGGGTTCGTCAGGCCGATTGGAATTCTGCAGAAAGAAGTGCGCGGCTTTTTTCAGGCCGCCGCCTGTGTCGAGCAAATCTGCTTCGCGTGAAATTTCGATCCTGACACCGAAGTTGTTATTGTTTTGTAAAAACGCCACAACCAGGTCGGCGAAGTGATGCACGTTGATCATCACTTCGCCTACGCCAAAAGATCGCAGCCGGGAGAGCGTGATCTCAAGCAGGGTGCGGCCGTTGATTTCGACCAGCGCCTTCGGACGATCGTCGGTGAGCGGACGCAGGCGCGTGCCGAGGCCGGCGGCGAGAATCATCGCTTTCATGAATTCAATTGCTCCTGCTCGCGATGGCGCACGACCACTTCCAATCCGTTTTTCGATTCGGATGTCGCGCAGATGTTTCGCCAATTGCTCGGCCAGATAGACGGAGCGGTGCTGGCCGCCGGTGCAGCCGAATGACACCATCAGATGTTTGAAGCCGCGCTGCTGATATGCGCTCACGCTGGCATCGACGAGAGACGTGGCATGGGCCAGAAACTGGTGGACGCTCTCTTGCTGATTGAGATAGTCGGCGACCGCCGGGTCTTTGCCGGTGAGAGTTTTGAAGCGCTCTTCGCGGCCGGGGTTCGGCAGGCTGCGGCCATCGAAAACAAAGCCGCCGCCGTTTCCGGTGTCGTCTTGCGGCAGGCCGCGATGAAATGAAAAACTGAAAATCCGCACCGTTAATTTTTCTGTTCTTGCCCGCATCCGAGCTGAGGCCTTGCAACTTATCCGAAGCCACAATGCTTCTGAAGGCCTCCATCAGCGTCGGCAGCGCGATCGGCAACTCCACGTTGTGCAATAGCCAGCGCAAGTTTCTTAAAGCGTAAGGCACGCTCTGCAGGAAATGCTCTTTGCGCTCGTAGAAGCCGCGAAAGCCGTAAGCGCCCATCGCCTGCATGATCCGAACGTAAACGTAAGCGTAATAAAACTGCATGAAGCGGGCGCGGTCGAGATCGAGGAGACCCGCCAGGCTGTCGAGATAATGATCGAGCAATTGCTGGCGCAGGTCCGGGGGCAGGTCGGCCTTAGCGTCATACAAAAGAGAAGCGATGTCATATTGCAGCGCGCCTTTACGGCCGCCCTGGTAGTCGAGGAAAAAGGGCTGTGGTTCGTTCGGATTCTGGCCCGGAATTTCACGCATCATGATATTGCGCGACTGAAAATCGCGGTAGAGGAAATAATCGCGACTGGCGCTCAGCAGGAATTTCATCAAGCGGCTGAAGTCGCGTTCCAGCGCCTGTTCGTTGAATGGAATGCCGGCGAGCCTGAGAAAGTAATACTTGAAATAATTGAGATCCCACGCGATCGACTGGCGATCGAAGCTGGCGCGGGGATAGCAGACTTTATAGTTCAAGTCGCGTCCGGCTTCGACCTGAAAGCGGGGCAATACGGCTACCACTTTGCGATAGGCCGCAACCGCCTCGGGAGCAATGACCGCTCCGTCGCGATGGCTGGAAAGAAATTCGAAAAGAGTAGCGCCGCCGAGGTCTTCTTCCAGATAAGCGCCCTGACTCAAATCTTCGGCATAAATTTCGGGCACGGGCAGACCGTGGCGGCGAAAATGACGGGAAAATTCGAGGAAGGCTACATTCTCTTCGCGCACGTCATAGAGAATGCCGATGGCGCTGATGCTGCCACTCGAAAGGCGTATGATCTTGCGGCCCGAGCCGCCAAGCTGGCCCTGCAGCGGCTCCGCACGCGCAACCGGAGAGTGGAAATGCTGCTCGAACAGTTTTTTTAAGACTTCCATCAAGGGTTAGATTGGCGCCATTCCGTCAGTTCGCGCGCTCGAATAATCCAGCCGCGCCTTGCCCGCCGCCGACGCACATGGTTACGACTCCGAGTCGAGCTTTGTTGTTGCGCCTGATCATTTCATTGGCCAGCGTTCCCACCATGCGCGATCCGGTCATGCCGAAGGGATGCCCTATCGAAATCGAGCCACCGTTCACGTTCATTTTTTCGGGATCGATTCCTAAACGATCGCGACAGTAGATCACTTGCACTGCAAAGGCCTCGTTGAGTTCCCACAGGTCAATGTCGCTGAACTTCACTCCGCTGTGCTGCAATAACTTGGGCACGGCAAAGACAGGTCCAATGCCCATTTCGTCGGGATCGCAACCGGCCACCTGAAAACCTCGAAAGACGAGCTTGTAGGGAATATTGAGTTCGTCCGCGCGCTGCCGCGACATTACGAGCGTCGCTGACGCGCCGTCGGAAAGCTGCGAGGAGTTGCCGGCAGTGACGGTGCCCTGGCCGCTCGTCGGGTCGAAGTGCGGCTTCAGCGCGAGTAGGGCTTCGAGCGTGGTGTCGGGGCGATTGCATTCGTCTTTGTCGGCGCATACTTCTTCTTTCGCGATGACTTCGCCGGTTTTCTTGTCGAGCGTGGCGCGCTGAACCCGCATCGGCGCGATCTCGTCCTGAAAAAAACCTTCGCGCTGGGCGCGAGCCGTGCGCTGCTGGCTCAGAAGCGCGTATTCATCTTGTGCTTCGCGGCCGATTTTGTAGCGTTTCGCCACCACTTCGGCTGTCTCCCCCATCACCATGTAGACACCCGGCATCGTCTCGAGCAGCCGGGGATTCGGATCGTGGTTTCGCGTGGTCAGGGTGATGCTCTCGACGCCTCCGCCGATCGCCACATCCGCACCGCCGTTCACTATCTGATAAGCCGCGAGGGCGATTGCCTGCAGGCCGGAAGAGCAAAAGCGGTTGAGAGTAACTCCGCCGGCCGAAGTGGGAAGGCCCGCCAGCAGCGCGGAAACCCGCGCGATGTTGTGACCCTGCGGCCCGTGAGGCTGCCCGCAGCCGAGGATCACATCCTCAACTTCACGTGGATCGAGCTGCGGCGTCTTGCGCAAGACATCCTGGATGCAATGCGCGGCAAGGTCGTCGGGACGCGTCAGATTGAACGATCCGCGAAATGATTTGGCCAGGGCGGTGCGCGAACTGGCTACGATGACTGCTTCTCTCATGAAGGATCTAACCGGCCTGTGGTGAAACTCCAGCGCCAAGACCAGCGCCTAAAGGCGCATTCATAGCATAGCGCTTACGGCACGCCTGAAGGCGTCCCCTTCCTGTTCGTGCTCGAACATGGTTCGGTGGTGGCCCAGACGGGGCAAGCCCCGTCTCTACACTAGTTTTTCCGCAATCGCTGAAGGCGTCCCCTGATACGAATCTGCCAGCGGAAGCCACACTTGAAAACGTGTGTTGCCGGGTTCGGAGTCGACTTGGATGTTGCCGCGGTGCTTTTTCACAATGCGCTGAACGGTGTCGAGGCCAAGCCCGGTTCCCTGGCCGACTCCCTTGGTTGTGAAAAAAGGTTCAAAGATGTGGGCCTCGACGTCAGGCGTGATCCCCGGACCGTTATCCGCGATTTCTACCACGGCCCAACTGGCGTCGCGATAGGTTCGCACCCGCAATTCGCCTTTTCCGCCCATGGCATCGATCGCGTTGTCGATAATGTTAGTCCAGACCTGGTTTAACTCGCTTCCGAACGAATTCACCAGCAAAGCGGTTGATTGATAGTCGCGCTTCACGACTACGCCGCGTTTCAACTTGTGGTTCATGATGATCAGCGTAGTCTCCAGGCTTTTGACAATATCAACGCTCTGCCTAACGGCCTGGTCCATGAAGGTGTATTCCTTGATGGCGTGGACCAACTCCGAGATTCGCGCCGTGCTGCTCTCGATGGCGTGCAGCAGGTCGGCCACTTCCACCGAGTATGCGATCCGCACCAGCGCCGCGCGGGCGGTGTCGGCATTGAGGGTCTCGAACAACGGCTCCAGCACTTGTGGCTTCACGTTTCTTCGCGCCAGGCCGGAAGCCAGCTCCCATAAATCATTCTGGCCGTGACTTCTCAGCAGAGAATCGATGCGGTCCTCCAGATCGCTGATGGTTAATGCGTCGGGCGGAGGGCCGTCGAGTTGAGTAAGCGACGCTTCGAGTTTCTCAATTTCGGATTTTTGCGACGGCGTCAGGTCGCGCTTACCCAACTCATGACTTGCATCGCGAATGCATTTCAGAATTTCGCGCAGCTGGCTGGTGGCGCGGGTGGCGGCGGAAGCGGGATTATTGAGTTCGTGAGCCAAGCCAGCGGAAAGCTTGCCTAGTGACGCCAGCCGTTCGCGCTGCTGTTCGATCCGGGTGGTTTCGCGGACCCGATCCGACATCAATGCCACGAGTCGTTTGGTCAACTCGGGCATTTTCTGCACGAGATCCGGAAACTTCGCGGCCGGGAATCGCAGGACGCGGGTGTCGATAGCGGCCCGTCCATTCACGCTGAACTGCTTCATCCTGGAAAATGGAAGGACACCCGTGACATCGCCCGTCTTCATGGTGAAGGCGACAGTTTCGCCGCTCAGCTCACCGTGCAGTTCAAGTTGCCCGTCAAGGATTACAAACATCGCGTCGGCAGGAGTACCCTGGCGCAAATAGACATCACCCGCTTTGTAATTAAGTTCCTGCGACTGGCTGATGAACCACTCGATCTGGTCCTCCGGCAAATTCTCGAACGCCGGGACGCGAAGTAATTCCGATTTGTCGACCATTTATACCTTGCTCAAGTACTGATGAATGAACTGCACCGCGACCGAGCCTTCGCCGACTCCAGAGGCCACTCGTTTGACGGAGCCGTGGCGCACGTCGCCGACGGCAAATATGCCGGGAACATTGGTTTCGAGAAGAAAAGGATCGCGCTCGAGTTCCCAGCCTTTGGGGCGCTCGCCGCCGTGCATCAGGTCGGGGCCGGTGAGAATGAAACCGCGGTCGTCGCGCTCAATCATATCCGCAAGCCAGTCGGTGCGCGGCAGAGCGCCGATAAAAATAAACATGGCACTCGCCGGGACACGCTCCAGTTTGTTGGTATCCATGCAGAGCACCGAAATCTCTTCGAGGCGGGTGTCGCCGTGCACCTCGGAGACAGCGGCGTTCGTCCACAGTTGAATGTTGGGCGTGTCTTTGATTTGGTCAATTAGATATTGCGACATGGTGCTGGCGAGAGAACTTCCGCGGACGAGAATCACGACCCGCTCCGCGTACTTGGAAAAATTCATCGCCGCCTGACCGGCTGAGTTTGCGCCGCCTACCACGTACACGGTCTCACCCTTGCAGGAGAGCGCTTCCGTCGAGCCGCCGCCATAGTAGACGCCCGCGCCCTGCAAGCGATCGATGCCAGGCGCTTCCAGGCGCCGCCATTGCACTCCGCTCGCGATCATCAGAACATGGCAGGAAATTTCGCTGCCGTCGGCCATCTTCACGATGCGGTAAGAACCTTCGATGCGAACCGCGGTGACCTCTTGCGGAGAAAGGATTTCGACTCCGAAACGCTGCGCTTGCGCGACGGCCCGCCGCGCCAGATCGCCGCCGCTGAGCCCGGTGGGAAAGCCAAGATAATTTTCGATGCGCGAACTCATGCCCGCCTGGCCGCCTGGCGCTTCCCGCTCGATCATCACCGTGTGCAGGCCTTCGGACGCGCCATACACCGCTGCGGCCAGACCGGCCGGGCCTCCGCCGATGATCGCCAAATCGTAAAAGTCGGTTTGCGCTCGCGTCCGCAGACCGACTTTCTGGGCGAGGTCCGCGGGCACGCTTTCCAGGAATTTGGTTCCGTCCGGGAAAAGCACCACGGGAATATTGCTTGCTTCCGGCCCCAGGGCTTGCAGAAGGCGCATCGTTTCCGGGTCGTTGGCGGAAACCTCAACATCGATCCACTGATAGGGAACGCGGTTTCGCGCCAGAAAATCCCTGAGTTCGTAGGATCGCGGCGACCAGCGCGTGCCCAGGACTCGTATGCCCTCGTAGGCCGGACGATAGTTAGCCTTCCAATCGTCGAGTAGATCGTCGAGCGGCGGATAAAGGTGTTCGGTGGGGGGGTCCCACGGCTTGGTGAAAAAATAATCGATGTTCGCCTCGTTGATGGCGCTGATCGCCGCGTTGGTATCGGCGTAGGCGGTGAGCAGAGCGCGCTTGGCGTCGGGGAAAATCTGCCGCGCCTCCTGCAAAAACCCGACTCCATCCATCAGCGGCATGCGCTGATCGACGAGCAGCAGGGCTACACCATCGTTGCGCACTTTTAACTGACGGAGGATCTCCAAGGCCCCCGCCGGGGAGTCGCTTCCGATTACGCGGTAGTTGGAACCATACTGCGTGCGCAGGTCGCGTTCGATGGCCTGCAAAACATCGGTATCGTCGTCAACGCTGAACAGAACTGGCTTTGCCATGATTATTCTCAGCTTGGTCGCGCTTCGCCTTCATCGTGATGATGATAATAGCGATGATGCGTCGAAAATGCCGCAACGCCTGGTTGGACGCGAGTATATCCGTTAGATACCGCGAGCAGTCCTTAGGTCGCGCAACTATTCAAGCAGCGAGTTCGCCAGGCACGAGCTCATCGATGTAGCACCACATCCATTTCTCGCCCGGCTCGATCGAGCGCATCAGAGCATGGTGGCTCTTGTGAAAATGCTTGGTGGCATGTTTGTTCTTTGACGAGTCGCAACAGCCGACCTGACCACAGGTGAGGCACATACGCAGGTGGACCCACGTATCGCCAAGCTTCACGCACTCCTCACACTCATGGGTTTTCGGCTCCCTCACTTTGATCTGATTAAGATGGGTGCATTCTTCCGGCATTGATTCCTCCATAGGCCTTGCTGGATTCTCAGGCCTTCATTCTCAGGCCTTTATTATCAGGCTTCTGGGCTTCCCATGCTGAAGCGTGCTGAGAAACCCGGATTTCGCATCAGTATCGCGTTGGCGGTCCCGTCAAACCTTGCCTGGCATCGTTATTTCGTAATGTACCCCTTAGTCACGGGACTTCGGTTATATGCCGCCCGCAGCTGAATCGTGGAAACATAGCATGCTGCTCTCGAAAAATAATAGCCAGAGGTATTCATTTGTGTTGAAGCTCGATTATCTATCGTGTGTGTTAACCATCACCTCCACCATTCTGGTGGGACGGCGGTGCTGGGAAGGCTGGATCGTCGCAACTGTTAATAGCGTCATCATGTGCATCATCGGCATCAAGACAGCACAGCTAGGTTTCATTCCCGCGAATGTTTTCTGCATCGTGATCAGCGTCAATTATCTGCGAAGTTGGCGGAAATCAAATGCAGCGCCCCCGTCAAGCAACCCTGCTGAAGCGCTCAGCAGATAGCCCGAAAAAGGATTCACTCCGCCGTAAGCAGATTCTCGGCGAATGGCCACTCTTCATCGATCCATTGCGCCTCGCAGCGGAATCCGGCCGTCCGGGCCAGCTGAAAAATTTCCTGCTTTGAATATTTGTGGCTGCTCTCGGTCCAGATGGTTTCGTCTTTTTGAAACTCGACTTCGAATCCTGCCGCCGCAATATTCACGGTCTGCCGCCGCTCGGAACGCAAATGCATCTCGACCCGGCGCGCCTCAATGATTGATTTTCGCCACATGTGAGAATTTTCCGAGATCAAAGTTGGCGTCAAGCTCATGATTGATGCGGGCCAACAGGTTGAGGTTGAAGGCCGCGGTTACTCCGAGCTCATCATCATAGGCCGCAATCAGTTGATCGGCGGGCTTCTCCAGATCCGTACCTAGTAAGAGGGAGTCACCCGGTTCCAGGATTCGCCGAACTTCTCGCAGGAACTTCAACCCCGCCAGGCCTTCGAAGTTTCCTATCGTGCTCCCCAGGAACAACACGAAGAGTTGCTGACCGGGCTTCCTGTAGGCGGTCGCTACCTGCCGCAACCCGTCGAGATACTCGCGTTCAAAGCCTACTATGCTGATGGAGTCGATGTCGCGAAGCTCGCGTTCGCACATCGCCAAAGCCGATCGCGATATTTCGACCGGATAGTAAGACGTCGGTTGCCTGCGGCCCAGCGCCTCCAGCAGCCAGCGCGTCTTTTTGCCGCTGCCGCTGCCCAACTCGGCGACGGCCACCGGCAGTCGCAGCCGGTCGACGATCTCACTGGCATAACGCTGCAGCAGCCGCTCATCGGCCCTGGTCAAGCCGTATTCCGGTAAATAGCTGATCACTTCAAACAGGGCCGAGCCCACGTTATCGTAAAGGTACTTGGAAGGGAGTTCCTTCTGTCCGGGTCGCATGAGTCCGTCGCGAACATCGGCGGCGAATTCGTAGGTCAGGTCTTTGGTAACGGCGTGGACAAGCATTCCCGATCCTCCAGTTAGCGGTCGTCAGTCGTCGGTCGTTGGTCGTTGGACATCTGAATATTGGCCAGTGGGCCGTAGTCCTTGGTCAGCGGCTTACGCAACGAAACCCCGCATACACATATTGATAGTGGGCCTGGAACCAGTTGCGGAACGTCGGCCGGAGCATGCATGCGGCGGTGCGTGCCGAGCCGCCTTTCAAGACGAAGTGCTTGCCGTCAAAAAAATTTGCCGAGTAACCCGGGTAAAACGGAAATGGCTCAAAACCTGGTAAGGGAGAGAATACGCTGGAAGTCCACTCCCAGCCATTCCCGAGCATGTCGTCAACGCCAAAGGCGCTTTGGCCGCCGGGAGAGGCGTTCACCGGAACCGGCTCCCAGCCATGAAAATCGAAATTGCCTAACGGCGCGTCGCCGGAGCCAGAAGGCGCATGGTTTCCCCATGGATAGGTCCTCTCTTCTCTATTTCCATCTCCATTTCCATTTGCATTTCCATTTGCGGTGCCATAGGCGGCGCGATGCCATTCCGCCTCTGTAGGCAACGACTTTTTTGCCCAACGCGCATACGCGCTTGCTTCGGCGTGACTCACATAGACGGGCCAGTCGAGCGGAAGCGGAACTTCGTCGAACATCGTGCGGTAAACCCAGCCGCCGTCGTCGGTCTTTCTCCAGAACACCGGATGAGAAATTGCATTGGCGCTTCTCCAGTTCCAGTTTTCATCGCTCCAGAAGGAGCGGGTATTATACCCGCCGGCCGCCATGAATTTGAGATACTCCGCACTCGTCACCTTGTAGCGATCGATCTTGAAGGCCGGCACGCGAACTGTTTCCGCTTCGAATTCATTGTCCCAACCGAAGACTCCCTTACCGCGGACCAGGCCGAGGGTCGCGACCCCGGCAGGGGCGTTAACCATCTCTGGCGTAGCCTCTGGCGTGACCTCTGGCACGATTGCAGTGCTGGCGGGCCTCCGCTCACGTTCATGCCGCGTTTTTTCAGGACGCAGCTTATGGTCGAAGGGCAACTGATGAAACATGTAGGAGAGCGTCTCGACGTGCATGAGGCGATGTTCAATCGCTACGTTGAGCAGCGTCTCTAAAGGGAATCCGGCAGGCGATGAACTGTCTGCCTCGAGACTCCGTTTGCTTAGCTGCTCGTCGAGCGCGGATCGGACACTCGACACGTAATCGCGCACGGCCTGCAAGGAGGGCCAGTCGGATGGCTGATCGGTGGGCAGTCCGCCTTCGACGGGATCTATGCCGAAGGCAAATAAACGATCCAGATCCGGGTGACGGCTCTTTACGCCGAGGACGTTTTCATGGAGCAGATTCCAGTCGAACGCTTCCAAATGCCCAACATAAAAAATGATGCGGTGACGTTCTGGAATCGGCCGATCATATAAGGACTCGACTCGGAGCAAGCCGAAAAGTTCGTCGCTGCGCCGTCGTGCATCGGAAATGCGCTCCATCAGCCCAGAACCTGTTACGGTTTCACTTTGCGTGGCAAGCATTCGAGCCTCCTGACTGGCCGTGACGTTCAGACGGGATGGTGAGGATACGCATCAGGCGCGGCATTCGAGTGGGGTTAGTCGGCCGAAACCAGCCTGGTTCCTACCCGGCAATCTTAGATGACCAGATGCGAGGCAAGGTCGCAGCCAAAAACGGGTTTTTTCGCTAGTCAGAACCTCGCGGACGTTTTCCCGGCGCGCCCCGGGACTTCGTCATTCGGCCTTAATCGTGCATCTATGATAGAAGCACGTACCCGAGATAGAAGTACCTAGAAACACGTAGATCGAGCGTGGCCGCTAGGGCCGCGCCGACAACTTCAACATTCAACAGGATAACTGTAGAAATTACATGGATCGCATACTCGACACCATCGACTCACCCGCAGATGTAAAACGGCTCTCCATCCCGCAGTTGGAAACGCTGGCGGCCGAGATTCGCCAGGAACTGATCACGGTGCTCTCAAGAACCGGCGGCCACCTGGGTCCGAATCTCGGCGTTGTCGAATTGACCATCGCCATGCACTATGTCTTCAATACGCCTGAAGACCACTTCCTGTTCGATGTCAGCCATCAGGCTTACGTTCATAAGCTACTCACAGGGCGCCGTCGGCAATTCCACACCATACGCTCTCCCGGCGGGTTAAATGGGTTCATGCTGCGCACCGAAAGCCCGCATGATTGCTACGGCGCCGGTCATGCCGGCACCGCGCTCTCGGCGGCACTGGGAATGGCGGTTGCCCGCGATCGCATGGGAGGCGCAGAACACATCGTGGCTCTGGCTGGAGACGCCGCGTTCACCTGCGGCATCACCTATGAGGCGCTTAATAATATTGCGCATCACACGCGGCGCATGCTTGTGGTGCTGAATGACAACGAGTGGTCCATCGATAAGAACGTAGGCGCGATCGCGAGTTATCTGAATAAGATCGTCACTAATCCCAAATACGACTATTTGCAGGAGCGAGCGGCGAAATTTGTTCAAAGAATTGGCGGCAAGAAAGCTCTGCTGATGGCGCGCAAAGCGGAAGAAGCCGCCAAGAGCATGCTGCTGGCCTAGCGTCATTTTTGAAGAGCTGGGGTTGAAGTATTACGGCCCGATCGACGGGCATGACGTCTCGACGCTGATCAAGACCTTCGAATTTCTGAAGATCCAGGAGCGGCCTGTGTTGCTGCATGTTCTCACTCAGAAGGGCAAAGGGTTTCAGCCAGCGTTGCAGAAACAAAAGCAATTCCATGGCCTGGGTCCTTACGACCCCCAGACTGGAGAGACCAAGCCCGTTAGCGTCAGGACTTACTCCGAGGTGTTTGCCGACACTCTCGTCAAACTCGCCACTATGAACGACAAGGTCGTTGCCATCACAGCTGCCATGCCGAACGGGACGGCGCTCGACCGCTTCCGCCCGCACCATCCGCGCCGTTACTTCGATGTGGGTATAGCCGAAGAACACGCGGTGCTGTTTGCGGCAGGCCTGGCGGTGAAGGGCTTCAAGCCCTTCTGCGCCATCTACTCGACATTCCTGCAGCGCGCCTTCGACCCCATCGTGCACGACGTCTGCCTGCAGAAACTTCCGGTCGTTTTCTGCATGGATCGCGGCGGCCTCTCAGGAGATGACGGTCCCACCCATCACGGCCTCTTCGATATCAGCTATCTGCGGTCAATTCCGAACCTCGTGCACATGGTTCCCAAGGACGAGGACGAGCTTGCCGACATGCTCTTTACCGCGATGCTCTACGACGGGCCGATCGCCGTGCGCTATCCGCGCGGCGTTGGGCCGGGCACACCTGTAAAGGATGTTCCCAAGGCGATTCCGATTGGCAAGGCGGAACTGTTGCAGCACGGAGATCATGACCGCGTAGCCATTTTTGCGTTGGGCGCTCTCGTTCCCATGGCCAACGAGATTGCCCTCAAGCTCGAAGGTGAAGGCTATTCCGCGGCAGTCATCAATGCGCGGTTTGCCAAGCCGATCGACGTCGAGATGCTGGAATTTTATGCGCGCAGTGTAGATGTCATCCTTACTCTCGAAGACCACGTGCTGAAAGGGGGCTTCGGGAGCGCGGTGCTTGAAGAACTAAACAACCTGGGGCTGGATACGCCGGTCGTACGTATCGGCTGGCCCGATCAGTTCATCGAACACGGCAAACCGGAGAGTCTGCGCGTCAAATACGGGATCAGCGCAGAAGCGGCGCTGGAAAAGCTTCTTGCGCGGCTGAAGGGCGCTGTCCGGCCTGCAAAATTGCGAGAGGGTCGAGCCTCCGTATCGTGATTCCGGGCGGTGATTGCGCGCCCGTCACGGTGGCTATCACGCCTCCGAGTCGGCGGTGAAGGACGTCGGGGCGGGATCGGCTACGCTAGTGCGGCTCTATACAAGGCAACGAGTTTTTGCCACGCACGTTCTGCTTCAGGCTTGTTATAGATCGGCACGCCATCTTTGAGCGGCATATCTGGCACGCACCACCCATGCTGAGCCGGATACACTTCGATTTCGGTTTGGACCTGCGCCGCGGCAAACGCTGCTTTCAACTTGTCCTTGGCATCCGGCTGTTTCGCGTCATCGCTCGACGCGATTCCGAAATACATGCGGGCCTTGATCTTCGGCGCCAGCAGATGCGGACTATCGGGCTTATCCGTCACCAGGCCGCCGCCATGAAACGACGCGCCGGCGCCGATACGACCGGGCACGTGCGCGGCCGTTCTCACCACCAAAGCCCCGCCCATGCAGTAACCCTGAGTTCCGATCTTCTTACTCTTGTTCACTTCTTTTTGCGCATCGAGGAAGGCGACATAAGCGGTAGCATCCTTCTCAGCGTTGCCGGGCGCGGTCGCCGAGGCCATCAGCGGCCTGATTTTCGCCATCTCGTCCGGATTCTGGAAGTTGAACTTGGAGGCATCCGTGAAAGGCGCTTTTGATATGCGGTAAAACGGATTGGGCACGAGCACGGAATATCCGTCTTCAGCGATATTTCTGCCCATTTGGCGCATCGAGGGCCGCAAGCCGAAGGCATCGGGCCAGATAAGCACTCCCGGATAGGAACCCGATTTCGGATGGATAAATGCCGCGTCGCAAGTTCCATCCGGAGTCTTGATTTCGACGTCGGTCTCGATTAGTTCGAGTCCCGCCGCCGCCGCCGAGGCTGTCCGCAGGTTTGTAGTTGCGGCCAACCCCGCACCCACAACCAGGGCTGTAAAGTCACGCCGTGTAATTTCGCGTTTTGTGAGGTCGAGATTTGCGGCATTGGTAGATTGGTTTTTCAGGTCGTCTGTCATGGCTTTTCTCCAACGAGTTTATCGCTTTGGGGCACCCTGGTGCCAGCGAGCCCAAATCGCATATTAGTGTACGGGCCAAATGGTCGTGCGGTGACGGGCCCCGACGCGTTCTAAAAGGAGTAGAGCGCGTTTTGATTTCCGTATCTAGGGTCGAGTCTCGTAAATAGGTGGCATATTGAAACGGCTCCGATCAAAAATGAAGCCGCTCAAAACACAAGTTCCCTCCACTCCGCTTCGCTTCGGCCGGGATGACAGAGTTGTTTAGCGAATTTATGGGACAGCACACTAGCTATAATTCACCTTCATGGATTGGGTGCGGAGAGCTCTGCCGTGGTTGTTCGACTCGGAGCCTGGCGCAGCTGAACCGCCTGATGCCGCGCTGGCTCTTTCTGCGAGCCCTTGGCGGCATTTATTTTTCCGCTTTCTTCTCGCTTGTCTTTCAGATCCGTGGACTCATTGGGCCGCAAGGAATATTGCCGGCTAATGAATATCTGCGCGCCGTAGCACAGTCGTTAGGTCATGTCCGTGGCTTATGGTTTGTTCCCTCGGCGCTGTGGCTGTCGAGCGGCCCGCACATGCTCATCGCCCTATGCTGGGTGGGCATGGCTGCATCACTGCTGTTGGTCGCGAACTTATGGCCACGCGGAATGCTGGTGATCTGCTTCGTATGCTTCCTCTCTTTCGTCAGCGCCGCGCAGGACTTCTCCGGCTATCAATCGGACGGGATGCTGCTCGAAGCCGGATTCATCGCGCTGTTCTTCTCTCCTCCGGGATTTCGCCCCGGGCTGGGCGCGGCATCGCCGCCTTCGCGCGCCAGCCTCTTCCTGTTGCAATGGGAATGGTTTCGGATCTACTTCGAGTCTGGAGCCGCGAAGATCATCGCCGGAGATCCCGAGTGGCGCAACTTTACGCGATGGATGAGTACTACCAGAACGGCCCTCTGCCGACCTGGATCGGCTGGTATATGCAGCATCTGCCGCACTGGTTCCACGCATCGACCGTTTTCGCCACGCTCACGCTCGAACTGGTTTTGGTCTGGATGCTGTTTCTGCCGAGACGCTGGCGGATCGTGTGTTTCTTTATCGTGACTCCGTGGGAAATCGGAGTCATTCTCAGCGCCAACTACACCTTTCTCAACTACCTCGTTCTGATCCTGGGATTTCTTCTGTTGGACGATCACTTTCTAATGAAGTATCTTCCTGAGCGATGGAAGAAGCCGTTCGTCGCGGGCATTCCCGCCGAGAACGCACCCAGCCAAACAAAATCGGAAGCTGGGGAAGGTTGGTCCGGCGGTCTTCGCCAGCAGTTGCGAATGCTGAAGCTGTCGGCCACCGCCGTAATGCTCACCTGGATTTTCTATGCCACCACCGCGCAATTGATCTGGATGTTCGCGGCGCTGCCTCTGCCGACCGAACCGGTGGCGGCGCTTGATCCTTTTCGCATCGCCAATCGCTACGGGCTTTTCGCAGTCATGACTCGCGGCCGATATGAGATCGAATTCCAGGGCTCAGATGACGGTAAGACTTGGGTGCCTTATCCGTTCCGCTACAAGCCTCAGGAGTTGAATGCGCGGCCCGGAATTTACGCGCCCTATCAGCCACGATTCGACTGGAATCTCTGGTTTGCTTCGCTAGGCTCGTGGCAGGACTATCCGATTGTGCCCAACACCGAAGTGCGGCTGCTTTCGAATGACCCGGAAGTACTGAATCTTTTCAAGAGCAACCCGTTTCCAAATCATCCGCCGCGCGAGGCGCGCGCCGTGCTTTGGCAATATTGGTTCACGACCATGTCAGAGAAAAAGACGCAAGGCCTGTGGTGGCGGCGCAAATTTCTCGGACTCTATGCGCCGACGATCGAGCGCGAGACCGATGGCGCTATTCGCGGCGTCGAGGCGCCTACGGTGGGACCGCACGAGTGAATGCTCGCGAAGCACTTATCCTTCTAGTAATTGGTCTATCGCCAGTAACGCCAACTATGCACATTTCGCGGCATAATAGGAATCGTCATGATCGAGATCGGTACCAACGCGAAGGGGGGAAATAGTGATGGGATGCGGTGCTATCTCGCGGGTGTTCTGTTTCCCATCATCTACCTGACAACAGAGCCATACAGAAGCAACAGGTTTGTCCGCTTTCATGCCTTTCAATCAATCTTATTCACAATGGCTTCGGCGGCGCTGACCATCGCTACGAATTCTATTCGACACCAGATGAGAAGCGGCAGTGCCCTGCTGGACGGGCTCTGCCTTCTCTTTTTTGTCACGTGGTTTGTATTGATGTTCAAGGCATATCGCGGGCAGTTGTTCAAATTGCCGCTGCTTGGCGGGATCGCGGAGCGATGGGGCAGGATAGCTTTCAAAACGTTCCTAGTAATCCCGACATTCGACGACTGCGAAATATCCCCATTACACCAATCGCGGGCCTACGGGGAATCCCCCAATCTGAATTCTATCCGCTGCCCAACCGCGCCAACGCCATCCTGGCCGCATGATAGCCGCACATGCCGTGCACTGCTCCGCCCGGCGGAGTAGACGCGGAGCAAATATAAATATCGCGTGCCGACGTAGCATAATGTCGCCATGTCGGTCGAAACAAGAACTGACGAATGTCCAACGCGCCGCCTCCGACGTCACCGCCTACAAGGTTAGCGTCCATGCGCTCAAGGTCGGCCGGAGAAAAAACATGCCGTGCCAAAACGCAGTCGCGGAAGCCGGGAGCGAAACGCTCAATCTGATCTTCCAGCCTCTCGAGCATGTTGACCTTCGACCCATTCGGCACGTGGCAATAGGCCCATGCTGTATGCTTGCCTGCCGGAGCCCGCGTGCTATCGAAAAGACTCGGCTGCGCCAGCAGAACGAACGGATGGTCGGCGTTCTGTCCATTTCTTACAGCCTTTTCCGAGGCTGCGATCTCTTCGAAGCTCCCGCCGAGATGCACCGTCGCCGCCCGCAAACAATCGCGAGCTTTCCATGGAATCGGAGCGTTCAGAGCGTAATCCACTTTGAAGACGCCGGAGCCGTAACGATATCTTCGTAAGCTACGCTTGTAACTATCGGACAATCTCTGACCGGCAACTTCGACAAGCTGCCGCGGACTCAGATCGCAGAGAAACAGGTCATATTTCGGAAACGCGCTCGGCAGCGCTGCCACGTTCTGAACCGGCGACGACGTCTTCACCGTGCCTCCGAGCGTCGACAAATACCCGCATAGCGCATCGGTGATTGACTGCGCTCCTCCGCGAGGAATCGGCCAGCCCACCACATGCGCCGGCGCGGCCATCATGATGGCGAACGTCGCGCTCAGAGGTTCATCCAGGCTGAGGAAAGAGTGAGCGGCCAAGCCCGCGAAAAGCGCTCGAGTTCGCTCGTCACGAAAGCGGCGGGCAACTGCTTGCACCGACTGCAATGCGACCATTCCAAAACGCGCCATCAGCAAGGGATGTCGCGGGACGAAGCGCACGGGACGCATGACTTCGGGGGCTAATTCAGTCCAGTGCTCGACGAAGGGACGCATGAGGTTGTCCCACGCCTCGCCGTCGATCCCCAGCGATTTTCTCGTCTCGCCCAGGTCGCGTTCGAGCATCACCGCCGTGCCATCATCGAGAGGATGCGCTAAAGGAGCGGGCGAGTGAATCCACTCCAATCCATGGCCGGCCAGCGGCAATGCCGAGAAGAACGGCGAACCCGCGGCCAACGGATAGACGGCCGACCCGAAATCATGGCGGAATCCGGGTAGAGTTAACTCCATCGTGCGGACGGCTCCGCCTGGAGTTGATTGCGCTTCGAGCACGTCCACTTGCAACCCAGCCTGAGCCAGAACGATGGCCCCTGCCAGTCCGTTTGGACCGGCGCCGATTACACATGCTCTACGGCTCATCATGCGCCACCATTTAATTCGCCGGCGCCTTCGCAAACCATTCCTCGAACCACTCTAGAGTACGCAGATTATAGTCTCGCCGATCGGCTTCCTTGAACAAATGTCCTTCGTTAGGATAGACAACCAACTTCGTCGGCACTTTCAAAGTTTTGAGCGCGTGCCACCATTCTACCGACTGCTCCATGGGAACTTCTCCATCGCGATCGCCGACCAGAATCAGCGTCGGCGTCTTAACCGCTTTAACGAAGTGCATGGGATCGCTCTTCTCATACACGGCCGGGTCGTCATAAACGGAAGCGCCGAAAAATGGAATCATCCACTCATCGATATCGTTGAGCCCGTAATAGCTGAGCCAGTCGGAGAGGCCAGCGCCGGCCACCGCCGCTGCAAAACGCGTCGTCTGGGTCTCAGCCCACATGGTCATGTATCCGCCATAGCTGTGCCCGCGGATGCCGATGCGTCTGGCGTCGATCGCATATTCCCTGGAGACGGCGTCGATGCCGGCCATGATGTCGCGATAATCTCCGCCGCCGAAATCCTTGATGTTCGCCTGCGTGAAAGCCTCGCCTTGTCCGTAGCTGCCGCGCGGGTTGGGACAGAGAACGAAATAGCCCATCGCCGAAGCGGCTCCGCTGATTCCTTCATCCCAATGCGAAGTGCACGCCCATGATGGTCCTCCGTGGACGCTGACGACGAGCGGATATTTATTGCCGGGCGCGTAGTCTTTGGGAAGCAGAAGCCAGCCTTGCACCCGCGTCCGCCGTCCATCCAGTGAATGTTGCGCATCGCGCCCCACGCAGGCTCGACGCCGCTATTTACGTGCGTGATCTGCTTCCAGTGACCAATCGATCCAGCCCAGACTTCGGGTGGAGTTCCGGCCGACTGGCGAATCACCGCACTGATCGTTCCGTCACGAGAAAAGGATCCGCCGGGCACCCACGCGTCCGAAACCGCGGCGTCCAGTTCTTCGCCCGTCCACAATATCTCGGCCTCGCCTCCAGAGGCCTTGACGCTGCCGAAAGCCGAGTTGCCATCGACATTCGCGGCGAAAAGGATGCGATCAGGAGATGCCCACGCGAGAGAAGAAGGAGACGCCTTGATGTTCGGAGAGACATTTCGCGCCGGGCCGCCGTTCATCCCGCCGCCGTTCATCCCGCCGCCGTTCATCCCGCCGCCGTTCATCCCACCATCGTTCATCCCGCCATCGATCGGGACGACGACGATGTCGCCGCCAGCCAGGCCCGCGTCGCTCATGATCCCTTCAATGATGGCCACATGCTTGCCGTCCGGCGAGACGTGCGGATCTTCCATCTGCCATTTGGGCTTGTAGATCTCGTGCATCTCGCCGCTCTGCGCGCTTATTCGATACAACCGCGCCACCCACCAGTTCGCATCTCCGGAGCCGTGCGCCACCGTCGCTACCCATCCCGCCCCATCGGGAGTCCAGTCATATTCATAGATATAAACGTCGGGCGGCGTGACCTGCGCGAGCTTATTTGTGCTGAGATTGATCGTGGAGAGACGCTCCTCGTAGACCTTCTCATCGATAACTCCCGCCAGCGGGATCATCGGCTCCAGCGGGCCAGCCATGCGTGGCAAGCCTTCAATAAAGAGGATTGCCAGCGTCCTTCCGTCGGGAGAGAAACGGGGCGTCTGCACATAGCCCTTTAATTCGGCGCGTTTCACCGGGGCGCCGGCCGCGGCATTCATGGCCACCGTCCAGACTTGAGCCACAGGAATGTCACCGGGCAAGTCCGCGAGAAATGCCAGCTGTTTGCTGTCGGCTGACCATGTCGCGTCGCGCACGGCAAGCTTGCCTTCGACCGAGATCGGCCGGGGAGAGCCTCCGTTGACCGGTGTCACCGTAAGCTGCCCGTCAACGATATAGGCGACGCGATCTCCATCGGGAGAGAGCGCAACCTGATCGATCTTTTGCGCGTGCGGCATCGAGTCGAGCACGGCTGCGGCGCGGGACGGCGCGGCGTTCTGATTTTGTGCCCAAAGCGGAGTGCCAAAAAGTAGTCCTGCGAACACGCAAAGCAGAGCGGCAAAATATAAGACAGACCTGGCTCCTGGTTTCATGGCCGTTGAGTATACCTGATGCTCAATCGACGCCCTCCGCTTCCGCCTTTGGACAACTTAATCATCACAAATTTGATGTACGTGCGACACCGCCAATGCACAGTCCAATTCTGCTATAGTGGGCGTTCGAACGTCCTGTTCCCGGAGGAGCCGTCCCATGAAAAGCGTAAATAAAGTCATCCTGATCGGAAATCTTGGCAAAGATCCCGAAGTGAAATACACGCCGCAAGGCACGCCGGTTGCAAAGATTACGCTGGCCACCAACGAACGCTTCAAAGGCAAAGACGGCCAGTGGCAGGACCGCACTGAATGGCACAATGTGGTCCTCTGGCAACGGCTCGCGGAAATTGCCGGCGAGTACCTGAAAAAGGGGGGCAAGGTCTACATCGAAGGCCGTCTGCAGACTCGCTCCTGGGACGACAAGCAGACTGGCCAGAAGAAATACATGACCGAGGTCGTAGCCAGCGATCTGGTGTTGCTCGGCGGACGCAGCGAAGGCGGCGGTGGCGACTACGCAGGCAGTTCGCGCGGAGCGTCGGCGTCGGCTGGCGGCAACAACTTCGACCAGAGCGCGCCGCCTGAACCAGAGCACGCGCCAGTGGGCGGTTCTCCGATTACGGATGAAGATATTCCGTTCTAGGAATGTCATCTGCGGCCACTAATGCTAGCCGACCGAAATTGCGTGCCGTGCCGCGGCGGGGTGCCTCCGCTCAAAGGGAAAGATCTCTCCGACCTTCATCGCATGTTGGCCGACCCCGATCAATGGAATGTCGTCAACGAGCATCACCTCGTGCGCAACTACAAGTTTCCAGATTTCAAGTCCGCGCTCGCGTTTGTGAATCGCGTAGGGGCATTAGCCGAGGAGCAGGGCCATCATCCCGACATCCTGCTGGGATGGGGCAAAGTAGAGATCACAACCTGGACACACGCGGTTGACGGGCTCACCGAGTCGGACTTTATACTGGCCGCAAAGATCGATCGGCTGACCTGACGCAAAGAAGGCAACGCCTCGCATTGGATTGTCGTCGTACCGATAGTATTTGCCTTGCCAATTGATGTGCCGAGCTCTCTCAGATGAGACTGAAGCTAGACAAACGCGGGCGTGTCGTTCTTCCAAAACTTCTTCGTGCCCGTTACGGATTGCGGCCGGGCGCAGAGTTAGAGATCACGGAAAGCGCGCAGGGGTTTGCATTCCGTCCGGTGAGCCGCGGTCCCAGGCTGGTGGAGATTGACGGCATGCTCGTGCATCAGGGCGTTCCGCAGGAAGGACGCATCGTCGTAAAGGCCGGTCGCGATGACCGAGAGGAGCGTTTCCGGCATTTGAGTGGAATCGAGTAAACCAGTATCGGACTGAGGCGGTTCGATACACCATCTCGGTATCTTCGTCACTTCCCTTCCTGCTGCAGCGCAACCGAGCGCTTCTCGTCAATCAGGTGCCGGCGTCCATCTTCGCTGGTAGTCGCGCCGCGCTTGATCAAATCGATTACCTGCAATGGCGTGAGCGACGGTTGCAGCGCAAACAGTTTCGCCGCCAGGTTTGTGACGTTCGGAGATGCCATCGATGTCCCGGATAATTCAAGCTTGGTTCCGCCCGGCACGTAGCTTTCAACGTTATAGCCGTCGGCGTCTACGACTACCGTGTCGCCATAGCTCGTAAACGAAGTCTCGTCGCCCGCCTGGTTCACAGCTCCGACGGCGATCAGATTCGGCAAATGCAAGGAAGCCGGCACATCTCTCACGAAGCCTGCGTTGCTGTCGCTATTCCCGGCGGCGCAGATAAACAGCGTATTCGGAGCGTTCTTGATCGCTGTTTCCACCGCATCATGCCAGATGCCGAAGAGTTCAAGCGCGCGCCGCTTGCGTTCCGCCGGATCCGCGCCTCCGCCGGTCTTCGAGAGCCACATCTCAAACTCCGACGGACTGTCGCCCCAGCTCATGTTCACGACTCTGACGTTGCGAGTGCGAAAGTAATCCGACATCTGCTGAAAATCCGCCGCCATTTTGTGCGCCCATTCGGTCGTCGGCGGGAACGGAAGGTCGGGTAGTTGATCGTCAAACCGCGCTACTACCAGCCGAGCCGCCGGATTGCCTCTTATCGCAATTCCGGCCACGTGCGTTCCGTGAATATAAGGATCGAGAATCTTATATTGCTTCAAGGTGTCGTCGATCTGATCGGGGGTCATCGTGCTGAACTTCAACCGAAGTGCGCTCGCCTCTGGAGAATCGATTGCGTTGTCGAGGTCAACGAAGCCCTTGATCTGCGCGCGAACCTCCGGGTACTGCTTCTGTTGCTTTGTATTAAGCGGATAAAGCCACGAAGGCGACGGCCCTCCATCGTCGGCGAAGGCCAAGCCGTGCGCTCCACTGGCCGTGGGATGAGGATCGGTGAATACGCGGTCTCCAAATATCGACACGTCGACGCCCGAGTCCCATATTCCAACCAGAACCGGCGTCAGCTTCTCCCCGGCATTCAGCGTCACCTCTCGCGCCGCCCAGATGTCAGGTTTCACCACGTTATGAGCGGAAATGTAGTGGCTCAGAACCTCCACGCGCGCATTCTTCAACGGCAGATCGAACTGCAGCGCCGCCCTGTAATGAATCAAACCCCAGGCTTCTTCGTTATCCACCACGCCTGATTTTTCGACCGCCGGATCGATGTTGGTCTTTACCGAACCGAGCACGAGCGCCTTCGAGAACAACTCGGCGGAACCGCGCAGCCGATTTTGCCCAGTCCTGCACCACATCCCAGGGAAGCGCATCCACCGCGTCACCGAAATGTTTGGCGAAGTCCTGCTCAAAGGCCGCGCCATTGCTGCTCTTCGCCTCGATAGCAGCTTCCAGCACGCATTGTGTATAGAGCCCTGTGGTGAGCCGCGGAGATGGTTTCTCCTCCAGTCCGCGCAGTTCCTTTATAGTCTCAAGCGCCGCCGCGTCGTTTCCGGCAAGATGCTGCATGTCGAGCTTAGCGCCCAGCAGAGACCTCATTGTGGCCTTATCCTCGACGTCGTAGTCGCGGAAAATTGCATCAAGGTCAGTCCTGACCTTGGCCTCGAACGCATTGAAGGTCGCCGCATCTGCCTGCAGCAGATCGGAAGCGCGCCCAGAGACAGGATAAGTAAACCGCGGCAGATCGCTCTGGTCTTTAACTTGAATCTTCTTTCCCGCATCACTGCGAGCGAGCGGGACGAACACGAAAATCAGGCATGTGAAAGCACACAACAGCTGGCGTTTCAGCATAGTAACGGGAGGACTCCTTTTTTTGACGAAGAGCGAACGTTATTGTAACTCCATTTTTCAGGCGAGCACCGATGGACGCAGATACAATTTCAGTTTCGCACTTTCTACAATCTGTTGATTGACACCACCACGAGTTTGTCTTCCTGAGCGGAGTCGCTCCTTTGCGAAGCGAAGCTGCTAGGCAGTCGAAGGATCCCTACGCCCTCTCCAACGGCGAGCGCGCCTCAGCAATCCTCCCTTCTTGCGGCCGGGGTGCATTTTAAGCGGACGCACTTCTCCACACCGACAGCCCCCACCATGTCGCCGGAATCAGCATCAACAGCCCGGCGACGCTGGCGACATTCCGCGCCGCAAAACCCCAATCCACAAAACGTCCGGCAAGGTATGCCCCTGCCGCGATCGTGAACATGAAAAGGCAGAGATCGGCGGCGAAGACGCGCCCGCGAAATTTGTCATCGCTCTGAATCTGTAACAGGGTCGTCGAGAACACCCAGACGATGGAACTCCCACAGTGCGCCAGCGCCACGCACAGACACGCCTGCCACAGATGCCCGGAAACGCCCAGCAACGCGTACCCAACAGCGGAAGCCAGATATCCCCAGAAGATCGCCACTTCCAGCCGATGTTTCCAGTGGCCTGCCCAGGGAGCACTCAGGAGCGGCCCCAGCAGCGCGCCCACCCCTCGCGCCCCGAGCAGCAGACTCATGCCGAGAAACGCGCCTCGTTCCAGCGCCATGCCGCGCCAACGCACGGCAAATTCGTTTTGCCCCATCACCGTGAACAGCACCCAGCTCGGGCCGATAATCAGGTTCCCGAATTTCACGAAGATCGTCGCCCGCAAACGAGCATGCGCCCGCACGTAGCGAATGCCCGCGATGATCGGCGAAAAATCAACCCATTCTCGCAGCCGCAATGGACGGCCGCCCTCGGCATGAGGCTCGGCAAAGTGCATGCCCCAAATGAACGCCGCCGACGCCAAAAAGGAGAGAGCATTCAGCAGAAACACGGCATCGCGGCCAAACAGCGCCGCGATCAATCCTCCCAGCGTCGCGCCGACCATTAGATTGACGCTCCACGTGGTCGAGGAGAGCGTATTCGCCAACACCACATTTTCCCGATCGACAATGTTAGGAATCACGGCATTGCGCGCGGGTTCGAAGAAAGCGGCGAGCAAAGTCTCCGCCATCAAGAGCGGGTAAACCATCCAAACTTTTTCTTTGGAACGAATCAGCAGCATGCAGAGGACAATCAACATGCGCCCCAGATCGGCGGCGATCATGACATGCTTGCGCCGCAGCCGGTCGTTTACGACGCCCGCGGTTGGGCCGATAAAAGTTTGCGGCAACACCTGGAGCACGAGCGCCAGCGCCACCGACCCGGCGCGTCCGGTCAATTGCAGCAGGAGGTTGTAGATGGCCAGCGTGTAAAACCAGTCGCCGATTTCGCTGACCACTTGCGCGCTCCACAAGCGGCGGAAATTGCGGTTGCCGGTAAGGAGGCGGAAATAAGACGCAACCGACAGCGGCGTAAACAACGGGCTGATTTCCAGCTCAGGAGCAGGTTCCATGCAGGTTGAGATCGGAATTTCACAGGATAACGGATCACGTTGAACACCGCACCCGCAGGACACAATGGGCAGCGGCTACGATCAGTCTTCAGTCTGATGATCGGTCTGCTGATGAGCCTGAAGATCAGTCTTGTGAGCGCTTCCCGTTCTCCACAAGATCCATAAAGTATTGGTGGATGCGCCGGTCGTCGCTCAACTCGGGGTGGAACGTAGCCGCCAGCGTCTTCCCTTTGCGTACCAGCACGGGATCTTTCCCTTCCGTCGCGATCACTTCAACCCCCGAGCCCACACGTTCAATTTTGGGAGCTCGGATGAATACCATCTCGATGGGCTCACTAAGAAATCTTCCTTCGCGGATGGAGCTGTCGATCTGGCGTCCGTAAGCGTTGCGTCGCACGGTGATGTCAAGCGCGCCGAGACCCGCTTGCTTCGGATTCTCTACTTCGGCCGCGAGGAGGATCGCACCGGCGCACGTGCCAAAGCTCGGCTTCGCGAGCACGAAATTTTTCAGCTTGGCGAATCCGTCTTCTCCGAGCAGCTTGATGAATGTGCCCGACTCACCGCCGGGAATCACCAGGCCATCGAGGTCGTCCAGTTGCTCGGGCTTCTTCACCAGAACAACGTCAGCGCCGAGTTCCTCCAGTCGGTGGCGATGCGCGTCGAAATCGCCCTGGAGGGCTAGAACTCCGATTTTCATGGAAGCGATGGTTGCGGGGTCCGGACCCTCCCTCTTTTTCAGTAATATCTTGATAATAAATGTTAGCCGAAAGGGTGCTCAGCAAAGGTCCATTCCAGACATTTTAACGGCAGACCCTGATTGCATCTGCTAACAATTGGTTCCCGGGTACGCCGCAGCAGTTTGCCACCTGCCCGGGCGGATCGTCCTACCTCGATCATCCCATCTTGATGTTGTGGCGGCCGACGACTTCGAGGATAGAAAGGAGATGGGTGACGCCGAGCAAGTTGCGGATCGATGGGCCCATGTTATCGACCTCCAGTTTGCATCCGGAGGATTTGGCATGGACATACAGGCGGACCAGTGTTCCTAGGCCACTGCTATCCATGTGGGTGACGTGCTTGAAGTCAAGCACGATGAACGTGGGGCCGGGCAGCAACTGGCTGACCTCGGCATGGAGCAGATGATTCAGGCCGGAAATCACTCGTCCATGGCACTGGACCACAATGCAGTTTTCGTAGGGTTGAACGGAGAAAGTGAGACTGGGCGCGGGTTGGCTGGACATTCAGTGGCCTTGTGTGCGCGAGATTGCCGGCGGCGAGATTGTTACATATAGCGACGCGAAGAGGAAGAGCCTGCGGCTTCTTGCCAGAATCGAGTGGGCTACTCGCGAAGGCGGCAGTGGGTAAGGGGTTTCCCGACGGTGAAGGTGATCTCGCCGCAGAAAGGTCCCGAGTGGTCCAACCGGCCACTGGCAATTTGCCGAGCCCCGCCTTGACTAGCCGGGCTCTTAAATTTAGCAATAAATCTGGAGGGTGGCCCGTCCAAGCCCCGCTTGGGCGGGGACTTTGTTCATCCATCACAGACGCGTGAGTCCCTTTGCGAATACCATGCGCTCATGCCTTGGGGACTAAAGCGCTTCCAGCAGACGCGACAGATTCACTTCCTGACTTTCGGTTGTTATCACCGGCGGCAGAAGTTTACCGCTGCGCCCGCTTGCGACACGTTTATCTCTGCGCTGGAGCGGGTTCGCGAAGACTACGGTCTTTGCGTCTATGGATACGTTGTCATGCCAGAGCATGTGCACTTACTCGTCAGCGAGCCCGAACGCAGCAGGCTGGCCCAAGCTATAAAGTCTCTAAAGCAAGGGGTTGCGCGGAGGCTGGCGTTACGTGCGGCGGATTCGTTCTGGCAGGCGCGATATTACGACTTCAACGTGTGGAGCGAGAAGAAGTTTGTGGAGAAGCTGCGCTACATTCATCGGAATCCGGTGGAGCGTGGGTTGGTGGCGCGTCCCGAGGACTGGCGATGGAGCAGTTTTCGGCACTATGCCCTGGGTGAGACGGGAGTGGTAGAGATCGAATCGCAGTGGACGGCTCGGAAGCGGGAGTGGGCTGGGGTTTTCCCGACAGTGAAGATGCGCTCGCCGCAGAAAAGCCCCGCTCAAGCAGAGCTTGAACGGGCCACCCTCTATAACCGTGTCGGCGTTGTCAAGGGACACGTAGAGTGTTCGAGACTCGCGGCGCTTTCGAAGCGGCGATGAATCTCGCGGTTTTGTTTTTACTTAGTAGAAAGCCTTTGCTGTTGCCCTTGGTGTTGCTTTTGCTCATTGCGACTTCAGCTCGCTTTCGGAATCCCGCGGTGGAAGCTCATTCCACCAACCATCTATTCGGTCTCTGACTCCCGACCATGATTCGTTGTTCAGACTCCCCACCCCTGCAGGGAGGCGAGGCGCTCAATCAGCCCAACGATGGACTGTCTTCCACCAGGGTGGCCCACGAGCTGCCTCGCTTGCGAACGAGCTGCGCATAATCCGCCGTGCTGCGCAGCATCCAGTACAGCCTCACGGCCAGTTTGCGGGCAATGGCAACTTTCGCCACCGCTGCCCCACGACGGAACTTTAAACGTTGATAGACGCGCTGCAGTTGCGGGTCCAGGCGTGCCGCCGAGTGCCCGGCTTCCACCAGCAACGAACGCATCATCGGATTGCCTTGCTTGCTGATCGACCCCAGCCGCTGCCGCCCGCCCGAACTGTGTTCCTGCGGATTCAGCCCTAGATAACTCACCACTTGCTTACTGCGATCGAATCGTTCGACCGGCCCGATGATCAGAACGAACGCTAACGACGTGATCGGTCCTACTCCCGGGTGCGTCATCAGACGCGCGGCCAGCGGTTCACTCTTCGCGGCTAGCTCCACCGCCTGGTCCAGCTTTTTCACCGAGCTCTGCAGTTCGTCAAACATCCGCACTAACTCCTGCCGCCGATAGCTCGCCCACGGACCGAGCTTCAGTCCTTCCAGTTCGGTGCGTCCTTTCGCGGTGAACAACTTCTTCTTACGACAGACGCCTTCGCCCATGGCCAGCGCATGCATCTGATTTTTCACCGCGCCCCACATCCACACCAACTTTTGCCGGTGCCACAACAGTTGCCGCAGATCCCGCTCCTCGAGCGACGGACGCCAGATCGTCGGAAACCGATTCGCGCACAACAAATCCAACAGATGCGCCGCATCTCGCGCATCCGTCTTCTGCTTGCGCACCACCGCCGCGCGAATCTTCGCCGCATCGCCCATCCACAACTCCTGGCCCAACTCCGCCAGCATGGCCTCGAACCAAGCCGTGTGTCCTGTGGCCTCGATCCCGACTCGAACCGCGCCCTTCAGGCCGGCATAGAACGCCCGCGCCTCTCCACTCTCATGTTCCAACCGGCGCTCCACCAACTCGCCGCTGTCTGTATCCACCATCGCTATCTGCTGGTAGCGCGTGTGCAAATCGCAACCTATAATCATCATCGCTCGGCTCCTTTCCTCCGAGCCTTGGTCGCTTGAGCGCTTCCAAGTCTACTCGCCCGAAGGGAGCCGACACGGTTATCTCATCATCCTATCGCCCGTTCAGTATTTCCCCATTACGGTTCGAGTCCGTCGTCCTCCGCACGGCTTCTCGGCTTGCGTTGGTTTGCTATAATGGAGTTACTTGACAGGTAGCGTACCAAGTGGCAACTTTTGTAAGCCCCGCCTGACTAGCGGGGCTTTTGAATTTCTGGGGACCGCGGTGGGGCGATCCGATGTGAGACGAGAGTGCCGAGGGCCGCTTCTCGTTTTCGAGCGATTGCGCATGCGCACGACTACGAGGATAGTGGCTCACAGCAGGTTGCGTCTGGAGGACGTTGCCAGTGGGTACAGGACACCACCTGCGAAGTGGTCGAGTGGCGGTTAGCGATTACGGTTCGACTCCGTCGTCCTCCGCACGACACTCGACATAACTAACGATCTTCAAAGTTGATTGCCCGTGCTATGCTGGAAGCTCGCAGGTGGTGTTCCAATTGGCAACGTATAAGCCCCGCATGACCGGCGGGGCTTTTCATTTTCGGTACATCGATGCGATCCGCCTAACTAGATTCAACTCCTCTGTAAAAACAAAATCAAGACTCCGCCAATTTACAGGCGGTTCTGAAAATGCCATCTTTTCGAAAACCGCGAAACATGAGGCACCCCCCAGTTAGGTCAGGTCAAGAAGATCGCCGCCTAGATGTGG
>CAWEPW010000024.1:0-48568 GCA_963810955.1 uncultured Acidobacteriaceae bacterium
AATGGTAGGCACGAGGAGACTCGAACTCCTGACCTCTACCGTGTCAAGGTAGCGCTCTAACCAACTGAGCTACGCGCCTGCCGTTACACACCGACGTTCCACGATTTTACCACTCTCGCTTGCAGTTCTTGCTTCGCTCCCATGCTCACCTGTTGGTAAAGTTCAAGGGTCACGCGCGCGTTGGAATGCCGCATGATTTCTTGGGTGAGTTTGACGAGTGCACCTGCGTCGAACAGCAGCGTCGCCAGCGAACGGCGGAGCAATTCCCAAGTTGTCGAAGACAAGCTTGCGATCCCGCTATTCCTTACAATTTGAAGCATGCTTGACAGGCGCGATTCTGCCCTGCTGTTATCGTTAGAGAATCGGCGCGCGCAATCGTTCGTCTTTCTGATAATCCCCGCGTTCGGGACGGAGATCTCATCAAGCTGAAATTGCTCCTGTGTTCGTCTTGTGCACTCCTGTTCTTTTCCCTGTCATCCAACGCGCAGCAGGAGCGCGAGGCGCGGATGTGGCTGACGACTCCTGACCGGACCGCCCTGGTTGCACCGCAAGCGGCCGCGCTGCACTTTTCCCCGGAAGTGGGGCAGCTGCCGGCGCTTACTGTGGACGACACGCAGCATTTCCAGCCAATCGATGGCTTCGGCTTCGCGCTGACCGGAGGCAGTGCGCAGCTGCTGATGCGCATGGATGCTCCGCGACGGGCTGCCCTGCTCAAGGAATTGTTTACCACCGGTGACGATGGGATCGGCGTGAGCTACTTGCGCGTGACCATCGGCTCTTCCGATATGAACGAGCGTGTGTATTCCTACGATGACCTGCCACCGGGCGAGACCGATGTGGAGATGGCGAAGTTCAGCCTCGGATCCGATCACGAAGATGTCATTCCAGTGCTGAAGGAGATCCTGGCGATTCGGCCGGAGATCAAAATTCTGGGATCGCCTTGGTCCGCTCCGGCGTGGATGAAGACAAACAACGACTTGAAAGCGGGCGAGCTCAGACCGGAATATTACGGAGCATTCGCGAAGTATTTCGTGAAGTACATCGAGGCGATGCGCGCGGAAGGGATCGCCATCGATGCCGTGACGGTCGAGAACGAGCCGCTGAATCCAAAAAACACGCCGAGCATGGTGGTGTTTGCCAAGGAAGAGGATACATTTGTTGCCAATGATCTGGGGCCAGCCTTCGAGAAGGCAGGCATTCGGACTAAGATTCTGCTCTACGACCATAACCCGGATGTTCTGTCCTATCCGCTGTCGATTCTGGCGGATCCCGCCGCGAGCAAGTATGTAGACGGAACGGCATTTCATCTTTACGGTGGTGACGCAAGCTCGCTGACACAGGTGCACGATGCATATCCGCAAAAGAACTTGTATCTCACGGAGCAATCGATCACCGAGCCGCGCTCCGGGCCGCTTGGAATTGCAGAGGCGGTAAGACGCGTATTGATCGGCGCAACGCGGAACTGGTGCCGAAACGTGCTGCTGTGGAATTTGGCTGCTGATCCGCATGGTCACGGAATCCGCCATACTAACAATGGTTAGTATGCGGCCGACGTTCCGGGGCCCTACGCGAGACAATGATTCTGTGACGCAAGTAAGGATGCACCGACGGCTCCGGGGCATCTCTCGCAGTTGTGCCTCCGGGCTCGGTGCGGGTTGCCTCGAGTGAGATGGAGCAGTTGGCCAGCGTCGCCTTTTTAACTCCTCAGCACGAGATGGTGCTGATAGTTTCAAACACCGCAAATTTCGCGAAGCCCTTCGCGGTGAAATACCACGATAAATTCTTCCAGACCACGTTACCGTCTGAGTCCGTAGGAACCTATGTCTGGTAGGCGCGCACTCAGGCTTGTTAAGCGGTTAGGGTTGGATTTTATATCCCGGGTTTTTCGTTAGCCCATCCATGCTGTTGCTGGGACGCGAAACGTGGTAAAACCAAGCAGTTGGCCCACGCAGCACGCTTGGAGACAAGACCGCTCCTAGATCCGCTCGGCCAGCGGGTGGCTAATGATAACGATAAGGAAGTGTAGCGATGACTACTGAATCCAGCACTCTGACGCCGGCAGATAGAACCCCGACATCTCAATCCAAGACCGAAAAGGCCACGGAAACGCGAGTTCTCGCGAACTATGTCGACGGCCGCTGGATCGCGGCATCGTCATCCGGTCTGCTCGACGTGACCAATCCAGCCAGCGGAGAAGTTCTAGCGCGAGTACCGCTGTCGGGCGTCGCCGAAGTCGAGGCCGCCGTTGCCGCTGCCAGCGCGGCGCTGCCTGACTGGCGCAGCCGGTCGGTCGGCGAGCGCACCGAATTTATTTATGCGCTGCGTGAGAAATTCCGGCAGAGGATTGACGACCTTGCCGCTTCCGTCACGCGCGAAGGCGGCAAAGTGCTCTCCGACGCTCGGGCGGAGATCACAAGGTCGATCGAAGTTCTCGAGGTGGCTTGCGCCGCTCCCATGACCATGCAGGGACGCATTCTCGAAGGTGTCGCGCGCGGCATCAATACGGAAACCATCCGCCAGCCGGTCGGAGTTTGCGCCGCCATCACGCCCTTCAACTTTCCCGCCATGGTGCCGATGTGGTTCCTGCCCTTTGCCATCGTTTGCGGAAACACTTTTGTGTTGAAACCCTCGGAGCAGGTTCCGCTGACGTCGGAACTGATGTTCCATATCTTCGAAGACATCGGGTTGCCGAAAGGCGTGGTCAACCTGGTGCATGGCGCGCACGATGCGGTCAATGCGATTCTCGACAGTCCGGGGATTCGCGCGGTTTCGTTCGTGGGCTCGGTCAACACGGCGAAGTATATTTACCGGCGCGCCGCGGAAAAAGGAAAGCGCGTGCAGGCCCTGGGCGGCGCGAAAAACTATATGGTCGTCATGCCCGACGCAGTCATCGACAAGACCGTGTCGAACGTCATCGGCAGCGCCTTCGGCGACGCCGGCCAGCGTTGCATGGCCGGATCGGTGCTGGTGACGGTTGGGTCCGCGCAGGACGCGATCATGGGCCGATTGAAGGCGGAGTGCTGAGAAGCTGATCGCGGGCAATGGCACGGACTCGAAGTCCAGCCTGGGGCCGGTGATTTCGAGCGCCGCTTGCGAGCGCATTCACGAGGCGATCGAAAGCGGATTGAAAGAAGGCGCGGACTTGCTGGTCGATGGCCGGCGTCCCAAAGGCGTCCCGGCGGGCGGCAATTTCGTGGGCCCGACGATTTTAAATAACGTGACACCAGAGATGCGCGTGGCACGCGAAGAGATATTTGGTCCAGTGCTCTCGGTGATGCACGTGGATACGCTTGAACAGGCGATTGCCATCGTGAACAGCGATCCACGGGGCAACGGCACTTCAATCTTTACCGAAAATGGCGCGGCCGTGCGTGAATACAGCCGGCGCATCGAAGTCGGCATGGTGGGCGTGAATATCGGCGTGGCTGCATCGCCGGCCTATTTCCCGTTCTCGGGCTGGAAAGATTCGTTCTTTGGCGATCTGCACGTGCATGGTTGGGACGCGGTCGAGTTTTTTACGCGCAAGAAAACCGTGACCTCGCGCTATTTCTCGACCGGCGAATCCGGGAAATTCTTCACCGAACAAGGCGATAAACACTAGCGCAATTGGATCGTGTGGTGACGGGGCTTTGCCCCGTCGCAGCGGGGCAAAGCCCCGCTTCCATCGCGCGCGAACTAAGGTTGCGAGTAAAGCGCTCTCTTCAAAAAGTCTCCCGCGCCCGCGCGTCCCAGAAATTTATCTCCTTCCACAACCACTTGCCCGCGCGACAGCACGACGTCGGGCATTCCCGTAACTTCAATTCCCTCAAACATGGAATAGTCGACGCGCATGTGATGCGTCTTCGCGCTGATGGTGTGCTTACGGGTCGGATCGAAGATCACGAGATCCGCATCACTGCCAACCGCGATCGTTCCCTTGCGCGGATACAAGCCAAACAATTTTGCCGGGGTCGTCGAGACTAACTCGACAAAGCGGTTCACGCTGAATCGTCCGCGGGCGACGCCGCCGGAGTAGATGAGGCTCATGCGATGTTCGATCCCGGGACCGCCGTTCGGGATCTTGGTGAAATCGTCGCGGCCCAACTCCTTTTGCTCTTTGAAACAGAACGGGCAATGATCGGTCGAAACCACTTGCAGATGATCGGTCTTGAGTCCGTTCCACAACTTTTCCTGGTGCCACTTCTCGCGCAACGGCGGAGTAAACACGTACTTCGCTCCTTCAAAGCCGGGCGCATCCATATTTTCGAGCGAGAGGTAGAGATACTGCGGACACGTCTCGGCATAAACGGGAAGGCCGCGATCACGGGCTTCGCGCACTTTTTCGAGAGCGTCATTGCAGCTCAAATGAACGATATACAGCGGCGCTCCCGCCATTTCAGCAAGAGCTATCGCCCGCGAAACAGCCTCGGCTTCGGCTGTCGTCGGACGAGTTAAGGCGTGATACTTCGGCGCTTTTTTCCCTTCCGCCAGCGCCTGCTGCACGATAACATCGATCGCGCCGCCGTTCTCGGCGTGCATGCAGACCAGTCCGCCGTTCTTCGCGGTTGCGCGCAGAGTCTTGAAAATGCTGGCGTCATCGAGCATGAACACGCCGGGATAGGCCATGAACAACTTGAAACTCGTCACGCCTTCGCGCACCAGCGCGTTCATCTCATCGAGTTGCGCACCGGCGAGATCAGTCATGATGCAATGAAACGCATAATCGCAAACCGCTTTGCCTGACGCTTTCTGCATCCAGGTATCGAAAGCTGTTCGCAGCGTCTGGCCTTTGTATTGAATCGCGAAATCGATCAGCGTTGTCGTCCCGCCGAAAGCCGCGGCGCGCGTGCCAGTCTCGAAATCGTCCGCGCTCGTAGTGCCGCCGAAGGGCATGTCGAGGTGGGTATGCACATCGATTCCGCCGGGAAACACAAACTTCCCCGCAGCATCGATAATCTTTCCCGCATTGTCGCGGGGCAGACTCTGGCCGACGGCGGAGATCTTTCCATCGCTGATCGCAACGTCGCTCGTGTAAGTGTCGGTGGCCGTGGCCACGCGGCCGTTAACAATGATGGTGTCAAAACCCATTTCGATCTTCTCCTCAGGCAGCAAAGGTCAAATTTTATGCTAAACTCCCCAACTTACGAGGGCTGATTTTGCGGCTGAAGCATTCCTGTATTTGAAGAATTGTCATCCCGAGCGAAGCGAGGGATCTGCAACTGGCGGCGAACTGCAGATCCCTCGCTTCGCTCGGGATGACAAGACTTTGTGGATAGGAGACTAAATGCATTTCGGCATCACCATTAAGCCCGACATGACCATACCGCGGATCATCGCGCTCACGCGCCAGGCGGAAGCGTCCGGCTTCGAGTATGGCTGGATCTTCGATTCGCACGTCCTCTGGATCGAGCCTTATCCCGTGCTCACGCTGATGGCGAGCAACACGAAGAACATGCGGCTCGGCACTTGCGTGACGAACCCCGCGACGCGCGACATTACAGTCACATCGAGTCTGTTTGCCACGCTGAACTTAGTCTCCGGCGGACGCATGCAGTTAGGCATTGGCCGCGGCGACAGTTCGCGGCGTGTGCTGGGCAAAAAGCCGGTTACGGTGGCGCAACTCGGAGAATCAATCGAAGATTTCCGCAATCTTACCGCTGGCAATGAAATTGATTATGAAAGCGGCAAAGCGCGCCTCACCTGGGCGACAGGTGGCGTTCCGCCGGTGTGGGTTGCTGGATACGGGCCGAAGGTGCTCGACCTTGCGGGGCGAATCGCCGACGGCGTCATTCTGCAATTTGCCGATCCTGACCTGATCGCGTGGTGCGTCGGCTTCGTCAAGCAGGGCGCGGAGGCCGCGGGACGAGATCCGAAAAAGATTGAGATCATGTCGGCCGCGCCGGTGTGGATCTCCGATGATGTGAAAGTTGGCCGCGAACGAGTACGCTGGTTCCCTGCTCTGGTATCGAATCACGTAGTCGATCTGGTTTCGCGCTACAAGCCCGAAGAACTTCCTCCAGCGCTGACCTCTTATATACGCGACCGCGGCCAGTACGATTACCTCCACCATTGCGAAGTCGACAGCAGCAACGCAAACTTCGTGTCGGATGAAGTCACCGACCGCTTCTGCCTGCTCGGTCCCGCCGAGGCGCACATTGAAAAGATACGCGCACTGGCTCGAGCGGGAGTTACTCAGTTCAACATTTATCTTATGTGCGGAGATGAAGAAGATACGCTGGAGAAATATAAGAAGGAAGTGCTGCCAGCTTTTGGGAGGGCTTCCAGCTCTTAGTTGCTATTCCCACTTCGGTACTCGTTGTGTAGCTGGGGGGTACCCCCCCTCCCCCGTCGCCATTGGGATCATTGGGTTAGGGGAAATTTCCGCCAGGTCTTTGAGTTTAAATGACTTACGGCTAAAGTCTTTGAGAACCAATGACTTAGGAGCGGACCTTTCGCTTTGGGCAGGACTTCGGCGATTACCGTCCACCCGTTTTGATATCAAATAACTTTGCGCAAAAGAACTGTTTTGCGGGGCTGCGGGCCCGTCAACGACTAAGGTTGAGTTAGACGATCAAGTTAGTTGTTGTTACTTACTAGTATAGCTCGTGTTGTCAAGGGAGGGCCTTGGATTATAGTCGAACCGGTTCTGTTCCCTTTCAGTCTGACGGAAAACTTCCGTAAGCGCATTAGCACCCAGAGCCCCGGTCAATGAGTGCTATCGCGATGTTACTACAATCATCATTAGGTTTGCGAGGGCAGGGCATGCCATAATGCTCCGCGTGTCTTCCGGGCGCAAGATGCCGACTGCGGTTTTCGGAGTCTTTTTGGTGGCTCTCGGCCTCTGCGCCGGAACCTTGCTGGCACCCATGCGCTACGGCTTGTGGTGGGACGTGTTTTGCTCTTGCGGCGGCTCTATCATGGTCGTCGTGGGCTTGTTGGCTACTGTCAAGGCGTGTGCGCCGAATCTATCTACCACTCTGCTGCGGATCCTTTGCGGCGCGCTAATTGTGAGCTATGTCGGGTGGTATTCGCCTCAAGTTCTTTTGTTCGGAATTTCAGAATCGGACGGCTACGGACGCTGCCAAGATTTGGTGGCCGCCGTGGTTCAAACCAACGTTGTCCCTCAATCCGTGTCCCGTCCCGGCCAGCCTGCCGTGTTCTGCTCAAACGCGGAATACGGAATCCTTCGGTCCCGTTATCAGGTGTTACAGATATACAGTGTTCCGATGGATGCGCAAAATGTTGTTCTGGCCGCTGTAAGCAGTACTCGCCACCGGTTGAATGGTGAGGGCGTGCAGGTTGTTTTCTACCAGCGGGAGAACTGGCGCATCGGCGGCCCGTACAACGCTGATGGAACATTGGCTGATAAGGACGGCACCGTCATCCCGGGTTCGGCTACGCGAGGTCCTGAGAAGATCGAAAGAGTTTCCGTCATTCGATAAGCCTGGATTCCTAATTGTCGGTAACGGGCGTTTTCACTCACGACGCCTCTCCAACGCCGTCATCCGCGGCTCACCTTGTAACTTCATCAACGCATAGTAAACACAAAACGATACCGCGAATCCGACAAACCAAGAATAGGCATATAAGATCCGCAGCGGAGGGATGACCAGTCCCACCAGCGCCGTGCCCGCTCCCAAAGCCAGCGCAATGACGGCTAACCAGTTGAAGCCGCGTGAATATTCGTACGCGCCCGGCAGCTTTCCCTCAGCGCCTAAAGGCGCGTTGTTTGCATCGCTTGCGGCACGGCTAAAGCCGTGCCCTTTCAAAGCAGGACCGCCGCGTCGACTGGGGTAGAGGTAGAGATCTTCCACGACGAGCACCCGCCTGCGAATCACAAAATAATCGCAGATCATAATCCCCGCCACTGGCCCCAGAAACGCGGCGTAGCCGCCAAGCCATCCGAAAATAAATGTGCCGTAATCGGAGAGCAGTTTCCACGGCATCAGCGCGATTCCCATGAAGCAGGTGATGATGCCGCCGGTGCGGAAGTTGATTTTTCTCGGCCACAGGTTGGAAAAATCATTGGCTGGCGAAACTACGTTAGCCCCAATATTCACGTTCAGCGTCGCGAGTAAAATTGCCAGCAGCGAAATCACTACGGCTACGGGCGAATGGAATCGGCTGAGCAATTGCACCGGGTCCCAGATCGCCGTGCCATAAATCACCACCGTCGCCGAGGTCACCAGAATTCCAATCAGCGAATAGAGCGTCATGGTCGTTGGCAGGCCGAGCGCTTGCCCAATCACCTGCTGCCGTTGGCTGCGGGCGAAGCGGGTGAAGTCGGGAATGTTCAGCGACACCGTGGCCCAGAATCCTACCGTGCCATTGAGAGCGGGAATGAGAAACTTCAGAAAATCCGAGAAGCTTACGAAGCGCGACGGCGCCGACAGCATCGGGCCAAATCCGCCCGCCGCTTTGTAGGCCCATGCCAGCAATAACAGGCCGACTGCCAGCAGAACCGGCGCGCTGATTCCCTGCAAGAATCGTATGTACTCGATGCCTTTGAGAATGACGGCAAGATTGATCAGCCAGAACGCCATAAAACAAATCGCAGCGCCGTGAGCCACCTGGGCCCACGCGGGCGCGAGCGTGGTAATGAGAGTGTTGATGGCTTCGCCGCCGATCCACGTTTGAATGCCGAACCATCCGCAGGCCACGAGCGCTCGCAAGACCGCGGCAACGTTCGCGCCCAGCACTCCGAACGAGGCGCGCGCCAGCACTGGGAACGGGATCCCATAACGCGCCCCAGGATGTGAGTTCAGCAGCATCGGAATGAGAACGATCGTGTTGCCGAGAAAGACGGTCGCCACCGCCTGCTTCCAGCTCATCCCTCCCTGGATCAGGCTCGCCGCCAGCATGTAAGTCAGAATATTGACCGACATTGATACCCACAGCGCGGCAAAGCTGTAGGTGCCCCAGGTGCGCCGCTCGCTGGTCGCGGGCGCGAGATCTTTGTTATAGAGCGGGCTGGATTCGATGCGTGAGGGCAAAGACATTTGAGGATTATTTATCGGTTATCAGTACACTAAGTTGTCATCCTGAGCGAAGCGAAGGACCTGCTGTCTCGTACGCGGAGTAAAAAACACAGGTCCTTCGCTTCGCTCAGGATGACAATTCAAAAAGATGACAATTCAAACGGTGGACGACGATTGCTCGCACCTCAGTCCGCAGCCGCGGTCTGCCCTGTCTGCGTCGTCAGAGCGCCATAGGTCTCCGGACGGCGGTCGCGATAAAACTGCCAGACTCTTCTTACTTCCTGGATCATGTCGAGATCGAGATCAGCGACTAACAATTCATCTTTATCGCGGCTGGCCTGGGCGAAGATCTTGCCCCGCGGATTGCAGAAATAACTCTTGCCGTAAAACTCGCCAATGTTCCACGGCTTTTCGCGGCCCACGCGATTGATCGCACCCACAAAGTAGCCGTTGGCGGCGGCGTGCGCGGGCTGCTCGAGTTCCCACAAATATTCGGAGAGTCCCGCGACCGTAGCCGAGGGGTTAAATACAATCTCCGCGCCATTGAGTCCAAGCACGCGCGCACCTTCCGGAAAGTGACGGTCGTAGCAAATGTAGACTCCTACGCGAGCATACTTCGTTTCGAATACGGGATAACCCATGTCTCCCGGCGTGAAATAAAACTTCTCCCAGAATCCGGGATGCACGTGCGGGATGTGGTGTTTGCGATACTTGCCGAGATATTTGCCGTCAGCATCGATGACGGCAGCAGTGTTGAAGTACAAGCCCGGCATTTGCTCTTCATATACCGGGACCACGATCACCATGTTGTGCTTGGCGGCGAGCTTTTGCATCAGCTGCGTCGTCGGCCCATCGGGAACCCGCTCGGTGAGGTCGTACCATCGAACGTCTTGTTCGGCGCAGAAATAAGGTCCGTAGAAGAGTTCCTGCAGGCAGAGTATCTTGACTTTCTTTTTCGCCGCTTGCGCGATCAGCTTCAGGTGCTTGTCGATCATGGCTTTCTTGATCTCTGGCAGCGAGCGATTGCTGCCCAGCGCGTTGCTCGCCTGAATCAAACCACAGCGCACATTGCGGGACATGGAATACCTCCAAGAGAGGCCAATCTTATCAGACCACGCGTCCGGAAAAGTGGCACGGCGGTCGAAACGCGGCTCGCCGCGTCTGCCGTGGATGGGGCAAGACGGGGCGAGCCCCGTCTCTACACGAATTACGATTGCAGCGCAGAAAACAGTGCTTCTTTCCAGCGGCGATTGTCGAGGGTCCAGCAAACTTTGGCCTTGTAGTTCTTGCTCAGGACATCCGCCCAGACCGCCTTGTTGCGATCGTCGGCAGCCACGTTCAGCCGGTCGACGACGGTCATGCCGCGCGTTAACTCGCTCTGGGTTTCGACGTCGATGTAATGCTCGCCCCAATCCGTCCCGACGGTCGGATCGAGCGCGATCGACATGGCTACCGGGTCGGGCAGGCAAATGCCATCTTCTCCGGTCTGGACTCTGAGGGCATGGCGAGCGTGGCTGTTGCACTCAATCGCAAACTTCGCCAGTGGATTGTTGAAGACAAGAACGCTCGCGATGTCACGGTCGCCAAGCACGGCGTCGCCGCGGCAAAGATGCCAGCCCACGAGTTCAATCGGCAGACCGCTGTTCAGGGCCATGCGCGCCGCTTCCGGATCGACCCAGATGTTGTATTCCGCGGCCGGCGTCACGTTGCCTTCACAGCAGGGCGCGCCACCCATCACTACGCAGCGTGCAACTTTCGCGGCAATCTCCGGCTTCTTCGCGAGCGCCAATGCGACATTGGTCAGCGGGCCCAGCGTGACCAGAATGATTCCTGGATTCGCTTCGATGGTTGCGATGATGGCATCGACCGCGTGGCCGCTAGCCGCGGCTTGACGCGGAGCGGGATAGTTGTGATCTCCCAGGCCATCGCGGCCATGGAACCAGGTTGCGTTCTGGTAGGCCCGAATGAGCGGCTTGTCGGCGCCGACATAAACGGGCACGTTGGCGCCGCAGAGCTCGACCGTGTAAAGGGCGTTCCTGGTCGCCTGCGGAACCGGGACGTTCCCGGCCACGGTCGTAATCGCGAGGACGCGAACATCGGGCGCGCGCAGCGCCATGATCAGCGCAACGGCATCATCGGACGCGGTGTCGGTATCAATGAGAAATGTGCGCAGCACGCGGTTAGGATAGCAAACTACTCCGGTGGAGGGACGGGCGTCTCGCTGGGCACGAGACTGACGGACGGGCGAGGACGCCAGTCGGTCCACCGGATAATTACGCGATCCGCTCTAGTGCGTGAACGAAACGTTCAGGCCAGTGGCAAACGTGATGTCATTCCTCTCGATTGGAGGATTCGAGGCCAGCGGATGATTGTCAAATACATCCGACAGTGTCAACTGCCAGCCCAGCCACTTGTGGAGCTTGGTCACCAGGCCGAAGTTGACCGCTCCGCGCAAGATACGCACATCATCGGGCGTGGCGCCGGGGAACGCGATATTCACCTGACTGAAGCTTGGATAGAGGAGGAAACTTTGTGTAAAGACGCTGTTCGCCCCGAGCTTGTGGCTGAAATTATCGCCCACGGTCAAAGCGGCTGAGCTATCGGAGTGGTTGTAAGTGAGCGTAGCCGGTGGCGGAGTGGGATTGGTTTCCATCAGGTCCGAGAAACTCTCATGCGTGTAGTTAATCCCGGCAAGCAGATCAAGCGTGGTGTTGGGAGTCTTGATCGCGTGGTAGCCAAGACCGCCTCCGAGAATGTAGCGGAGATCGAGGTTTTGCAGTGAATTGTTGAAGAAATCACCGCTTCCGAATCCAAACACGCGCGGCGCAAAGTCGTGGTCGTAACGGATTCCCCCGGCATTCGAGTTGGCCGTGGTTTGCGTGGCAATAGGCGCAAGCGCGAGCTTGCTGGTAGTGGCGTAGATCGAGGTTTCGGTAAGTATCAGCTTGTCGTGGAGACCGGTTCGCGTACCAGTGAAGCCTATATTCAGGTTCTTGGTTTCGCTGTTACCGGCGGTCAGGGCGAAGCCCAGGTTCGCGCCACCAGCCCATCCCTCCAAGAGGCCGGGATGCAAGGTTTTTTCATAGGCCGCCTGCTCGGCCGGACTGCGCAGAACCGTGACGGACGTGATCGGCGCCTCGACGGGCGCGCCGGTTTTTGTGGCCACGACTACATCGCCGCCGCTGGTGGTCACAGGACCGACAACAGTCTTGCCCCCCGTGGTTACGTTCAGGTCGCCGGTGGACGTCAGGCTCTGAATCGCGTCAAACTTCACGGTCACATCCCCGGCATAGTCGGTCTTGATCACGAGCTGTTTACCGTCGGATTTGGTGATCGAGCCGGTAATCCGGTCTCCATTCTTAAGCACGATCTGGTCGGCTAATGCCGGGATCGCTATGAGCAGCAGAAGAAGACTTACCACTATTCTCTTGTGCACAGAAATATCCTCCTGGGTGATTCAAAATGAGATTGAAGTTCCACGGATTCCTAGAGACAAACTGGGGCTCAAGGCGCGAAGGCGGATTCCAAATTACTTATTCGCTACCATCTGTTTCGATTGGATGCAGGATTATATCGAACTAAGAACGATTCAGCACGCGGAAAGTTGCGGGTTACTACAGAATCAAGCTTTGTTCTCTGGTTCAACTTCGGCCTTAACTTCTGGTTTAACCTCAGGCTTCACTTCAGCTTTAATCTCTTCCTTGTTGTCCTTCATGCCCTCTTTTAGCGCGCGAATACCATCGCCCAGGCCTTTGCCCAGCTCCGGCAACTTTCTCGGACCAAACACCAGCAACGCGATGAAAAAAATCACCAGCAGATGCATGGGTTGAAACAAGCCTTCAAACATAACACCTCCGAATCGAACGGCCGGTGCAAGCACTGGGCGGCCCGACCATCCTTCAGTGTACTCCAACTGACCGACGCGGTCCTGCCGATGTGCCCACTGGCGGGAAGCCGCCTTCTAGGGTAGCGCCAGCGTCTCGCCGGCTATCGCGGAACTGAGGTGGCGCAGCCACAATCGGCGCTTAGAACACCTTCGTCCATGTCCTTCAAAATTACCTCCGTAACCTATCGGCGATACCGCTGCCCGTCTACTTTGGCCAAAGGGCGATATTCGCGCGCCCGGACCGCCGGAGGGCGCCGTGAAACGCTGCATCCTGAGTTGTCTCTTGCTTCTTCTGGCGGCCAACTCCTCGCGCGCGGAACAGGCGCCGCCTGCACCGGTTTCAGACACTATCTTCCTGTGGCTGGCAGCCGGCATCTCCAGCGCGCGGATTCAAAGGCTCACGACCCAATCTCCGTCTCAGACTTCAGCGAACCAGAGGCTCGAGCCGTTGGGGCATGAGGAGAGCGATACTCCAGGTCTGGCCTGCACCTCCGTATCCCAATATGCCGCCGCCCTGCAAAAAGCGGGAGCCGACTCAGATTTGATTCAGAACCTTGCGCCAAAGAAGAACAACCGAATTTCAAGCAAAACCTCCACCCGCAAACCGACTGTCAGCAGCGACAACTGCTCCGATCCAGCGGTACAGATCGCCGCTCTGGCTCGCGACAAGAAATTTTCCGCTGCCGAAGATGCGGCCAGGACTCTGCTCCGCAACCAGGCAGACGATACTTCGCAGACCAGCGCGCTGTTGCACTTTGTTCTCGGAACCATTCTGCGCCGCGAGGAACGCTTCGATGAAGCGCTCGATGAATTTACGGAATCGTCGCGCCTGGTGCCCGGTTTCCCCGAAACCCACAACCAGCTTTCATACCTCTTTTACCGGACCGACGATGCCGAGGATGCTCTCGCCGAAGCGCGCACCGCGCTCAGCATGGATCCCGCGAATGCCGAAGCCTACCGCGCGCTTGGACTCGCACTTTACTCCGATGGTCATTACGAGGCCGCGTTGCACGCCTTTGACGAAGCGCTGGCGCACGAGGCCGCCGACTCGCCCGCCAATGCGGACGTCTATTTCGACATCGGAATTACCCAACACGATGCCGGAGACTTGCGCCGCGCCGTCATCGCTTATCGCCACGCTCTTAGCCTGCGTCCCGGCTTCTGGGAAGCGCACAGCAATCTTGGCGTTATCCTGCACGATCAGGGCAAGTTCGACGAGGCCATTTCGGAATATCGCTTGGCCAAACGCCTGAATCCCGACGATGTAAGCGTCCGCAATAATCTGGGAAACACGCTCTGCGACAAGCAAGACTTCGACGGCGCCATCACCGAACTTGAGGATCTCTACCGGCAGAGTCCGGATTGGGAAGGCGGCCACAATTGCCTCGCCCGCGCCTACATGTCGAAACACGACTATGCTTCGGCCATTCGCGAGCTGCGAGCCGCCATCGCCGCCAATCCCAAGGGAGCAGCTGAACTTCGGGTTCTGGGGCAGGCCCTCCTGCTCTCTGGAAAGGATCAGGAGGGGCTGGAAGTCCTGCGCAAAGCGGTGGCGCTCGATCCCGATTCCGGCATCGGACACCATTATCTCGGGGTGGCGCTGGTGAATACGCAGCAGATGACGGCAGCGGAGAAGGAATTCCGTGAGGCTCTTCGGCTCGAACCAAGCGCTCAGAATCACTATTCCCTGGCGATCTGCCTCATCGCCCTCAACCAATACGAAGAGTCTCTGGGAGAACTGGAAATCGCCTCCCGCATGGATCCTTCCGAGAACCTTTACCGCGCCCGCATGCGGGAAGTCGTGCGGCTGATCACGAACTCCAAGTAACCTGCGCTCCATTTCCTTCGCAGAGATGCTGCCAGCTGGGGACCGGCCCCGCCACTCCGTCCGAACGCCCGTCTCAAACTGGGAAGAACGGCAACATTACCTGGGGATATGTACTTACGTTCGTCGCTTTACCCTCCCAACACACCTAAAATCGCAGAAGACGCGGCGCCACAGCGCCGCCGAGGCATCATCTTTATGGAAGCCACTGGCGCCAAACAAGCCCGAGAAAAGATCGTCAACCCCGTCGCACCGTCACCATCCGATCAGCCCATGCCTCTGGTATCCGCAGCGGCGGTTCTCCCGGAGAAAAAGGCGGTTGGATATGGGCTGCCCTGTTCCCATTGCCATGCCTACTATCCGGCCGACATGCAGGCTTGTCCAATCTGCAAATCGACGCAACGTGTCTCGCCGAGCGCCACGGTGCATTACACGGCCCCGCCCGCGCCGCTCGCAGGCGCCGCCAATGGCGCAGCCATCGACGAGGAACGCGAGCGCTTGCTGAAAGAGCTTAAATCACAGGCCTTCGCTTCCCACACCCAGATCAACACCACCGCGACGTTCAATTGCGTTCTCAAACACCAACACAGCGGCACAATGGAACCAGCCGCGGTCTGCCACAGCTGCTATAGCGAGGAACGCCAGAAGGCCGACCGTTTGGAAGCCGCTCTGCACATGGATGTAAGAGACGCGGCAAAAATTGTTTACGCGGCGGTTTGGTCCGACACTTCCGACCCCAACGTTACCTATCTCAATGCCGCCAAGGCGCTGCTCTCGGAGCTGCAAAGCCGCGCCGGCATCGGACTTCTTCTGGGCACGAATCAGTCCCTGGCGCATTAATCGCGGCCGTAACGATTCGCCTGTATTTCTGCGCAGACATCCTTCTGCGCGGACATTCTTCTGCGCGGAAGTCGCTCAGGCGATGCCCGACACGAAACTCCAGTTGCAACTTTCCTGCCCGTTTCACATCTTATTTTCAGAGACCTACTTATGACCGACAAAGTCACCGAAAAAATCACTAAAACCGATGCCGAGTGGAAGCAACAGCTCACCCCGGAGCAGTACCAGGTAGCGCGCGGCTCCGGCACCGAACGAGCTTTCACCGGCAAATATTGGAATAAACACGACGATGGGACCTACCACTGCGTCTGCTGTGGCGCGTTGCTCTTCGGATCGGACACGAAATTTGATTCGGGAACGGGATGGCCGAGCTTCTTCGCCGCCGCTGACCGCGAGAACATCGCCGAACACACCGACACCAGTTATGGCATGGCTCGCACCGAGGCGCGCTGCGCCAAGTGCGATGCGCACCTGGGTCACGTGTTTCCCGACGGACCGGGGCCGACCGGGCTGCGCTACTGCATGAACTCGGCATCACTAGACTTCAAACCAAAGAAGTAGATCCCGCCGGAAATGAAAAACGATGGAGCCCATCGAGCTTGCGAGCTGCTCGTGCCTCCATCGTTGTTCTTGAATAACAGGGCCGTTCAGACGTCGTCAATTACGCGTTAGCTGCTGCGGTCGCAGTTACAGCTTTCTGCGATTCCTGCTTGTTACTACTGTGCGAGTGCGCCTGCGCCTTCTGCTCTTTCTTTTCGGGGTTGCGCACTTCGACTCCGCCTTTGAGGATCGCGCCTTCTTCAACGCTGATGCGATGCGTGATCACGTCGCCCGCAAGCAGCCCTTCGCTCCGGATATCCAACCGGTCCGCGCACTCGACATTGCCCTGCACCTTGCCCATGATGACGACTTCATTGGCCGTAATGTTCGCGGCGACGACGCCGTTGCGGCCGACCGTAACGCGATTTTCGGGGAAGTTGATCGAGCCTTCGACGCGGCCGTCGATGAATAGCGATTCCGATCCCGAGACCTCGCCCTTGATGACGAGCGAGCGTCCAATCGTGGCTTGCTCTACAGGTGAGGTAGCCGGCTTGACCGGAGTGTAATTGTTCGTTGGGGCGGCATTTGGGGAGAACTTCTGTTCCGGAGACTGCAGCATGAATACCCTCACTTGAGTTCCGCACCGCGAGCGTAGTGGTCACGGCGGCGGTCGATAGACTCTAAACTTAACCAGAGAATGTCACGAACGACCCTGTTACGACAGATTACCGAAGTGTCTTAGCGGGCGGCGTCCATTCCCGCTGCCTTATTGTCCAGCCGCCAACCACTGTCAGGCCACGTCAAGAAGGAATCTCCCAGCCTTCGTCCTTCATCTTGCGGTTGGTCCAGTGTTGCAGTTGTACGAAGATGGCAGGTTCGATCACCACAAAACGCAGGCCGGCTCTTCCTCCGGCTTCGGCCCACACCAAGCGTCCCTTCGCCTGCACCACGGTTTCGCTCTCCGGCAGCAGGAAGCTGACTTCGAGTAACCCCGCGAACCCGTTCGAATCGCCCACGGCATCAAGCCCCATGCCTCCCGTGCTCAGGTTGACCGCGTGCACCTGCAATTCTTTGCCCTGCGAATTTTTCAGGGTTACAGACAGATTGACCTTGGCGCGAAAGAACTTCTGCTGATCTTCGCTGATCACGCCCAGCTTGGCCGAACCGGAAGCTGCGCCGCGTGTTTCAATCTCATACTCTCGCAGTTTGCGGCTGAGCGTGCGCCGGGAAATTCCCAGCCGCTCGGCGGCCTGCGCGCGGTGCCCTCCGGTCTGTTCGAGCGCCCGGATGATCATCTGCTCTTCCATGTTTTCGAGGTTGCCAAGCGGCACGGCGCCTGCGGACCGGTTCACTGCCGGAGGTGCGCCATCAGCATCGCCATGAAGTGCAGCCATGACTTCGGCGCCCGCGATCTGACTGCCATCCGTGGCCATGGCGAGTTTCGCAACCAGATTTCTTAGCTCGCGAATATTCCCGGGCCAGGAGTGCTCTTGCAGCACAACCAGAGCGTCTGCGGTGAAGGCTTTATCCGCAGCTTTCAGTGAGAGAAAATGCCGCGCCAGTGCGGCAATATCCTCAGGACGCTCGCGCAAGGGTGGAACACGCAATTGAAATTGGCTCAGCCGGTGAAAGAGATCTTTGCGGAAGCGCCCTTCTTTTACCGCCAGTTCCAGATCCTGATTGGTGGCGGCCACCACGCGCACGTCGGTAAGAATTTTTCGGTTGCCGCCCAGACGGTAATAGGGCGAACCATCCAGCACGCGCAGCAATTTCACCTGGATTTGCGGCTGAAGTTCGCCAATTTCGTCGAGAAAAATCGTGCTCTTGTCGGCCAATTCGAACAAACCCGGCTTCGAGGAATCGGCGCCGCTGAAGGCTCCCTTCTCGTATCCGAACAACTCACTTTCCACCAGATGTTCGGGCAGAGCGGCACAGTTGATATCGACCAAAGCCTTCTTGTGCCGGTAAGAGGACTCGTGGATGGTGCGCGCAACCAATTCCTTGCCGGTGCCGGTCTCGCCGGTTACCAGGACGGTCTCAGTGTGTCCCGCCACGCGGTCGACCATGCCCATGAACTTGTGCATGAGCGGGCTGGCAATCAGAAATTGGGTGCCGTCGATCTCGCGCCGCGCCAACGCGCCCGTTTCTGCTGGAGGCTGAGCGGGCGAGGCAATCTCCGTAACTTGTTTGTCGGTGACGTCGATTGAGAATCCCAGAATACCGATGGGCTCTCCATTCCGATCGCGGAGCAGCGTCAAACAAAGATGAACGTCAACATTCTGCCCGGACTTCGTGCAGCCTCGGAATTCGCCCTCGAATCGTCCTTTGTCGAGAACGATAGCCATCGCGTGACGGGCCAGGAAGCCCTGCTCATCGATGCCATAGAGTCGCGAGATACTCAGCCCGACAACGTCCACCGGCTCATAACCGTAGCGATCCACACCGCGATTGCAGCTGGTGATGATGCCATGAAGGTCGGCAATGAAGACCGCGTCCTGCAACTGGTCGAAAACATCGGGCTGCAAAATAACTCGAAGACCAGCCTCAGCCGCAACGCTAGAGCCGCAGTAAGCTCGGCTGTCAGTTACGGGATTCGGCGCTCGTTCCGTTGGCGGAGTCGATGAAATTGGCATTTATCTGTCGTTTGCTAAAGGTACCATTACCCCGCGCTGGTGCTCGGATCCACGAACTTCATGAATTGACTTTATCTATCGACACAGGTCGACTTCAGCTTTTGCGAAAATGTCCTCTAGCGATGCTGCCACAACCGCGATCACTTCGTGGCTTGGTTCGTTACTAACTTTCACACGGAAGTAACTCCCGCACTATCATTTAAGCGTTCCCGGCTCGAACTTTTGCATTCCCGAGAAATACTCCTACGGTCTAACTCGGCAGTTACTTGAGTAAGTACCTGATCTCCCAAGAGCGAACTACCATCCCATACAAGGGGAGACTCAGGTCTTACGTGGCGTTGGAGGCAGAAGCCGAATGGGACAAATTGACCAGGCAAGGCCAAAGCTGGACATCCGATAGGGACAATCTGACGTGCGCTTAAACGCGATGGGAGAGTCGTAAGCATAACTCTCGCAGATTCAATGCAGCAGCTAAAGGTAATGAGAATAGGAAACTTGGATATACGCTTGCACCCTGTGAAGGCAGAAGCCTCAGGTCGGCGTATGTCTATTCTGGCAAGGCTGTTTATCGGAGCCACGGCCGCGCTTGGCATTTTTGCGCTGGCCTTCTCCCTATGGCATTGGCAGAGTCTCGACCTGACAAGGTTTGTCTGCTATCTGCTGGTGGCAGTGCTGGCATCGAGCCTGAAAATTCAATTGCCCGGCATCGATGGGACCATGTCGGTCAACTTCCTGTTTATCCTGCTCAGTGTTCTCGAATTGAACTTTCCCGAGACGCTGGTCCTCGGCTGCACCGCAACCCTGGCACAATGCCTGATCGGGTCGCGGCAGAAGCTGGATCCCGTAAAGATCGTTTTTAACGTCTTCAGCATGATGGCGAATGCTATCGTGCTGTCATACTTCGCCTATCACGATTTACAACGGGTGCTTGGCCTGGGCACTTTGCCGCTCTTGATCCTCACAGCCTTGATTTTCTTCGCGGCGAATACCATTCCTGTTGCGGTGATTATTTCTTTGACCGAGGGCAAACCGGCGCACAAGGTTTGGGCGGAATGCCATTTCTGGTCGTTCCCGTTCTATCTGGTCGGCGCAGCGGTGGTCTTCGCGGTTTCATTTCTCAACCAAAAGATGGGATGGCAGACTTCGCTTCTGATTCTGCCCTTGGTGTACTGGGTCTACCGCTCTTATCATCTCTATCTCGCCAAGCTGGAAGCTGAGAAGAAACAGGTTGAGATCGAAAAAGGCAATGCCGAAGAGGTTGCGGCGCTGCACTTGCGCACCATCGAGTCGCTGGCGCTGGCCATCGAAGCCAAAGACAATACCTCGCACAAACACCTGCAGCGCATGCGCGTGTTCGCGGTGGAAGTCGCAAAGGAACTGGGTCTTGCCGAAGGCGAAATTGAAGCCCTGGGCGCCGCCGCACTGTTGCATGACATCGGCAAGCTGGCAATTCCCGAACACATCATCAACAAGCCCGGACGCCTTACGCCGGAAGAACTTGAGAAGATGAAGATCCACACTCTGGTGGGCGCCGAGATTCTGGAGCGCGTCGCCTTTCCCTATCCGGTGGCTGCCATCGTTCGCTCGCACCATGAACGTTGGGATGGAACGGGCTATCCCGACGGGCTGCGCGGCGAAGAGATTCCAGTGGGCGCGCGCGTGCTCGCTGCTGTCGATTGCCTGGAAGCGCTCTCCTCTCACCGCCAGTATCGCAACGCCATGTCGCTCGACGCGGCGATGGAGAAGGTTGCGTCCATGTCTGGAACCGCCTTCGAGCCGAGGGTTGTCGAAGTCCTGCAACGACGCTATCGCGAAATGGATGCGCTCGCGCAGTCGGATTCGCAGTCGGAAACGTCCGCTGCCGCCGCCCCATCGACGGGCATTCAGGTTACACCCGGAGTGGAACTGGCCGAACAACACGATCAGCCCGCGCCGGTTGCCGGCTCCGCAGCCGAAACCGATTTTCTCTCCTCGATTGCCTCGGCACGCCAGGAGGCGCAGACGATGTTCGAGCTCAGCCAGGATCTCGGCAACTCCCTGAGCATGGGCGAAACTCTGTCGGTGCTCTCCATGCGGCTGCGCAAGATGATTCCTTACGACTCGATGGTTGTGTTTCTTCTGAAAGAAGGAAAACTGCTGCCCGAACTGGTGAGCGGCGATAACTTCCGGCTGCTTAATTCGCTGAAAATTGGCTTGGGAGAAGGCCTGGTTGGCTGGGTCGCGGAAAAACGCAAGCCGATCCTCAATGGCAATCCTGAAGCCGAAGCCGGATACGTAGGCGATCCCGCCCGCTTCACCACCCTGCGTTCGACGCTCGCCGTACCGCTCGAGGGACTCAATGGCGTCGTCGGCGTGCTGGCCATGTACCGCTCCGACCGCGATGCCTTTTCTCCCGATCACCTGCGCATCCTGCTCGCCGTCAGCTCCAAGATCGCGCTCTCCGTCGAAAATGCTCTCAAATATCAGCAGGCCGAGGATTCCGCAACCACCGATTATTTAACTGGCCTGCCCAACGCTCGTTCCCTGTTCGTTCATCTCTCACGCGAACTGGCGCGTTGCCGCCGCACCGGCACCACTCTCGCCGTGATGGTTTGCGATCTCGACAACTTCAAGCAGATTAACGATCTCTATGGCCACCTCGAAGGCGATAACCTGCTCAAGGATTTCGGCAGCCGTCTGAACGAGAGCTGCCGCGGCTACGATTACGTCGCCCGCATGGGTGGAGATGAGTTCGTGATCGTCGCTCCCGGGTTGAGCCCCGAGGCTTCCGATGAAAAAGCCAGCCGCCTGAATCTTCTGGCGGTTGAAGCGGGCCGGAAAATCGCTGGCCGCGATCTGGTGGGCATGAGCGTGGGCTGTGCCTTTTGCCCGCAAGATGGGTTTGATGTGGAGCGCCTGCTCGCCGAAGCCGACCGCCGCATGTATTCCATGAAACAGCTTCATCACTCCGAGCCCGCTCGCGTCCCGGACGCTTCCGGTCCCCGCGCGCGCGGCGTAACCGTGAACTAGCGACGGTAGGTTTATGCGGAGCGGGTTCCCGCAGAGAATGGCGATGCAGAACACGCTGCTTTGGAAGCTACTTTGGAAGATCGTGCGGCACCTGGCCGCAATCGCCGCGCTCGTATTGCTTGGCGGACTACTTTCCGCCACGCTGGTGCGCTTCGCCCCCGGTTTCGATTCCGATGAACGCGAGCTCGACCCCGGCCTGAGTGCCGAAAGTGTGCGCGCCTTGCGCCAATCGCACGCCGGCGAACATAACATCCTCAGCTTTTATGCCGGCTACCTTCGCGCCGCCATGCACGGAGATCTCGGCACTTCTCATGCCCTAGGCCAGCCCGTGAAGGCTCTTCTCAGCGAGCGCTGGCCTGTCACACTGCGTGTAGCCGGAATCGGCCTGTTGCTGGCATGGCTGCTGGGTGCAACTCTCGCCTTCACCGCCTGCCTATGGCGCCTGCCGGCCTACGAATTTCTCGGCATCACTCTGAGCGGCGCTTTCCTCTGTATTCCAGCGGCGGTGCTTGCCTTGCTCTCCGTGATCCTCAACGCTCCGGGATACCTCGCGATCGGCCTGATCGTGTTCCCCAAGATTTACCGCTATTCGCGGAATCTGCTGGCCAAAGCCTACGCCTTGCCTCATATCACCGCCGCGCGCGCCCGTGGACTGAGCGAGATCCGCATCCTGGCCCGGCACGTGCTCCCAGTCGCCGGCCCGCAGATGATCGCGCTCGCCGGTATCACCGTCAGCATCGCTCTCGGCGCCAGCATCCCCGTTGAATCCTTATGCGGATTGCCCGGCATTGGCCAGCTCGCCTGGCAAGCCGCGCTTTCGCGAGACCTCCCGCTGCTGGTGAACCTTACCGTGCTGGTTACGCTTGTAACCTTGCTCGCGAACTCGGGGGCCGATGTAATGAACTACATGTTGAAGCCCCGCGAACTGTGATCTTCGGATTAAGACGCGGCATCACTCCTGCTGAGACGCTGGCATCAACCCACATATGAGCGCAGCTCGCAAGTTAGCCTGTGTCGTGGTGTTCGCCGTCTGCGCGCTCTCGCTCGCCGCCAATTGGCTCGCCCCCGAAGGATATGCCACACAGTTTCGCGAAGCCCCCGGCGCGCCTCCGTCACATCAGCACTGGCTCGGAACCGATGAAATCGGCCGCGATCGTTTCGCGCGCCTTCTCTACGGCACGCGGATATCGCTCTTGCTCGCTCCTGCGGCCGCTCTGGTCTCAACCGCATTGGCGGCGTTCGTCGGCGGCCTGGCTGGATATCTGGGCGGAATCTGGCTGCGTCTCGCCCGCGCATTCACGGACTTATTTCTTTCCCTACCGTGGCTCTTCCTGCTGATCACGGTTCGCGCCGTGCTGCCATTGAATGTCTCGCCGATGGTTTCCGTTCTGATTACGTTCTTCATCCTCGGAATGCTCGGCTGGGCCGCATCGGCCCGCGTTCTTTCGACCAGCGCCGACGCCTTGCGCAACTCCGATTTCATTCTGCAGGCGCAAGCCTCGGGCTTGCGCGGCCCGCGCCTTTTCCTGATTCATGTTCTGCCCAACCTCAAGCCTGTTCTCTACGCGCAGTTCTGGATATCCATTCCAGTCTTTATTTTGAGCGAGGCGAATCTCGGCATCCTCGGTCTCGGTGTGGCCGAACCTCTGCCTTCCTGGGGAAGCCTGCTGCGCGAACTCGAAGGCATGATTTCGTTTCGCGAAGAACCGTGGCGGCTGGCGCCTTTAGTGCTCCTGATTGTCGTGATGTCATCGTTTCAAACGCTCTTATCGAACGAGGAAGTGACCGCATGAATACAAATACGATCGTCCGCCGCGTCTGCCTGCGACTTATTTTCAGCTTCGCGTTTGTCGCGATAACTCTCACAGCGCGCGCGGCTTTCTCGCAGGCTGGCGGCGAGTTGCGCTTCTGCCTGCGCTCCGAGCCTAAGACCTTCGATCCGGCGCTGGTTGATGACGATGCTTCGGTTGCGATCCGCTATCTAACGGGAGGAGTGCTCGTCCGCTCCAACCGCCGCACCCAGGAACTCGAACCCGACCTGGCCGAGTCGTGGAAAGTGTCAAAAGACGGCAAGCAAATCACTTTCCAGCTTCGCCACGGCATCGCGTTTTCCGATGGCACCCCGTTTTCCGCCGCCGATGTTGCCTTCACCATGCAGCGGCTGATGGATCCCAACCTGCACTCCTCGACCGGAGACGCATTCCGCTCCGGCAACGGCGCCGTCACCACCAAGATCATTTCACCCGATCAGATTTCGGTTATTTTTCCGGCACCCGTGGCTGACGTCGAAGGCCTGTTCGATCAGGTCGCAATTATGTCCGCGCATTCGCCGAAGAAAGAAGCTGCGGTTCTCGGACCCTTCATGGTTGCCGAGTACAAAGCCGGATCGAGCGTGCTGCTGCGCCGCAACCCCAACTACTGGAAAAAAGACTCCCAGGGACGCCGCTTGCCCTACCTCGATTCCATACGGCTCGACATTCAACCGAACCGCGATGTCGAAATGCTCCGCTTCCGGCGCGGAGAGCTTGATCTGATCAACACCATCGACAGCGATTACTTCGACCGCCTGGCGGCCAGTTCACCGCAACTTGTACACGACGCAGGCGCGTCTCTTGACTCCGAATTCATGTGGTTCAATCAGGTCCCGAGCGCTCCCATTCCCGAATACAAGCGAGCCTGGTTCCGCTCCGTCAACTTCCGGCGCGCGATTTCCCAGGCCATCAATCGCAGCGATCTGAGTCGTGTGGTCTACAACAATCACGCTCAGCCCGCGGTCGGCCCAGTTTCGCCTGCCAACAAAATCTGGTTCAACAGCAGCCTGAAAGCCGACGCCTATCGCCCAGACGCTGCTCTGCAACTTCTGCAAGCCGACGGCTTTCATCAGCAAAATGGAGCGCTCGTCGACAAGGGGGGCAACACCGTCGAGTTTTCCATCGTCACCAACGCCGGCAATAAAGCGCGCGAACGCATGGCTGTGATGGTGCAGGAAGACCTGGGCAAGCTCGGCATCAAAGTCAATGTGGTCACGCTCGACTTCCCTTCCCTCATCGAACGTATTTCACAGAAATTTAATTACGAGGCAGCGATGCTCGGCTTTCGCAATGTCGATCTTGACCCCGACAGCCAGATGACCATCTGGATGAGTTCCGCCGAAAATCACGCCTGGAACCCGCAACAGAAAACTCCGGCAACTGCGTGGGAAGCGGAAATTGACCGTCTCATGCAGGCGCAAGCCTCCACCGCGGATCAGAAGAAGCGCAAAGAGAACTTCGACCGGGTGCAGGAAATTGTCGCCGAGGAGGCGCCCATCATTTACCTGGTCAATCAAAACGCGCTCTCCGCCGTCTCGAAAGCGGTCGAGGGCGCAAACCCGGTCATCCTCAATCCGCAAACTTTCTGGAATGCCGAAGTGCTGAGTCTGAATGCAACCACCAGGGCGAGCCGGTAGACGAGCTCTGTATCAGGGCGTCGCTTTAGCGATGCCGAATGTTCTTGTAATTGAGCTGCCCCTTTAGGGGCTGCGCCGTGAGGCCACCTTTCGGCAGTCAATTTAGGCGCACCGTAACAGTCGAAAGCAATCTGCTGCTTTTAGCCGCTGACACTATGGAATGTCTTCTATGAAGCCAACGCCGGATAATCCGCCGAGCCTGCTGTCCGCGCAGGTCACCGTGCGCTATCCCGGCAAAGCCCCGGTCCTCCGCGGAATCTCGCTGGAAATCGCACGCGGCGAAGTGGTTGGACTAGTCGGGCAGAGTGGTTCGGGCAAGAGCACGCTGGCGCTGGCGATCCTCGGATTGCTCGGCCGCCAGCGCGCCATCGTAGAGGGCAACATCTTTTTTCAGGGCGTCGATCTCCTCGCCCTGCACGAGCGCGAATTGCGCAGCCTTCGCGGACGATCTCTGAGCCTCGTGCTTCAGAGTCCGCTGGCCTCGCTCAATCCCGCGCTCGAAATCCGCACGCAACTGCGCGAAGCATGGCGCGCTCACACCGACGCAACTGCGTCCGAAGACTGCGACCACGCTATCCAATCTGCATTGAAGAGCGTTAGCCTGCCGAGCGCCGATGCCGATAATGGCCGCGACTTCCTGAAAAAGCGCGCCTCCCAGCTCAGCGTCGGCCAGGCGCAACGCGTGCTGATCGCGATGGCCATTCTGCACCGCCCCGCGCTCCTGATCGCCGACGAAGCGACCAGCGCCCTCGACGTAATCACGCAATCTGAAATTCTGGAATTGTTCGCCCGACTGAATCGCGAGATCGGAATGTCGATCCTCTACATCTCGCACGATCTGCCGTCAGTCGCTGGAATCTGCCAGCGCATCGCCATTCTGCACCAGGGTGAAATAGTAGAAAGTGGCCCGACCGAAAAGATCTTCACCGCGCCCGCCCACGAATACACCCGCCGCCTGATGTCGGCCCTGCCCCAGGTACCTGTCCGCCGCGATGTGCTTCTAGCAAGAGCGCACGCCGCCACATTAAGGTAGAGAAGAGAGATCGTTCTGCCGAGAGACGCGGCTTGCCACGTCTGAGGCAGCGCATCTCGGAATCACCACGAACACAAAACGCGAAGTATCCCGGAAATGGTGAGTCTCAAATGTTCCTTCGTGCACCTTCGTGCCCTTGGTGGTGAATGATTTTGAGAATTGCACCACCACCAAAATCTCACGCCCCGGCGAGCTGTTCCGCCGCTTCCGGCAGCCCCGCCGCATGCCAAGCATCGAAGCCTCCGGCCACGTTGATCACGTTGCGATGTCCTGCGCGCTCGAGCAAACTGCAGGCAATCATGCTGCGGTATCCGCTCTTGCAATGCACCGCCACCGGCCGCGCTCGGTCAATCGCCGGCAGCCCCTGCGGAAACGTATCGAGAGCGCGGCACTGCACCTCGGCAATATGACCCGCCTGCCATTCGCCTTCGCGCCGCACATCAAGGATGTCGGACGCGCGCCAGTTCCCCGACCGTAGTTTCTGATTCAGTTCCTCCGCAGAAATTTGCGGCGTCTTTATTACCGCCAGTCCAGCCTGCCGCCAGGCCGTCAAGCCGCCCGCCAGATAACCGCGCAAATCTTCGATGCCCACCCGAGCCAGGCGCAGCCGCGCTTCTTCCATCTGCGCATCGCTGTCGCCGATCAAAACCGGCTTCGAATGGATCCCCAACACCCCTCCTGCCCACGATGCAAACTGGCCCGAGAGCGCAATGCCAATCGACCCCGGAACGTGGCCCGCGGCGAACTCGTCCCCAGGACGAACGTCAAGAATATTTACGCTGACATTGGCGTCAGTCGCCCGCAACAGCCTCTCAACCTCTGCCGGAGTCAGCGCCGGAAGCGGCGGCAATTCCGTCAACGAAGTTGCCCCCGAGCGATTGATTTCCGCGTCCTCAAGAAAATATTCGGGACGAGTCGGCAGATTCGTCGTCAATTGCGCGACGAATTCTTCCCGGCTCGCAATCCGCAGCGCATAATTCGTAAGGCGCTCGGTCCCAATCGTCGACGACCGCTCCGCCCGCATGGCGCGGCCGCACAATGAACCAGCTCCGTGCGCCGGATAGACTTTCACCGCGTCCGGGAGCGCCAGCAACTTCTGGTGCAGACTGTCATACAGCAACCCCGCAAGTTGCCGCGGCGTGTGCGTGCGCGAAAGATCCGGCCGTCCTACATCGCCGATAAACAACGTATCGCCCGTCAGCACGGCCGTGGGCTGGCCGTTCCCCGCCAACTCGCTCTCATCGGTCACAACCAGACAGACGCTCTCAGGCGTGTGGCCCGGCGTCTCCAGCGCGCGAATCCCCACCGCTCCCATCCGCACTTCAAAGCCGTCGGTCAGCGGCACGTGCGGAAATCCGGCGTCGGCTTGCGCTCCAATATAGATTTTCGCGCCGGTCCGCGCGGCAAGTTCCTTGTGCCCGGAAACAAAATCGGCATGCAGGTGAGTCTCGAAGATGTGCCGGATCTTCAACTTCTGCTCTTCCGCCGCATGAAGATAAAGGTCCACATCGCGTTGCGGATCGACCACCGCCGCCTCGCCCCCCGAACCGATCAGGTAGGAGGCATGCGACAGACAGGTAAGATAAAACTGTTCAAAGTACATGTTGCGCCTCCCCGGCCAACCGTCTTTTTCAGACTATCTTTTTTCAGGTTATCACTGTCGCGTTCACCCCATCGATAGCGCACATCCATCCAAGAGTACCGGCTCAGGCGAAGCTCCCCTTCAGAAGATTTTGCACGAAGCTCGCTTGATCGTGAAAAAATATCACGCCGCCTCGCTCCGCAATAGAGTCCGCAAACGGCCCGTCCCGTCAGCCATCCCAAGCGACCAGACCCTGCCCCTCTGCCCACGCCGCACGTCACTTCCAACCCCTTGAATGGCTTACAGTTAAATCGTCCACCCTCCGCGTACTCCTTTTGTAACTTGGACTTGTGCCCCGCAACCCCTACAGTCAATGGGACAGCCGTTTGTAAGTTCTTCGGCCCCCGACGTGCATCGATATGTATGGAGGTTCCAACGCTCACAGAGGTGGGAACTGTATTGACAGAGAAATTGATTCAGCCAGGCGAAAGATTGGCAAAGCGCAACAAATTCGGGATTGCAGCATTGGGCCTGGCGAAAGTCTGGTTATCGGCAACCGTTGGGGCAGCGATCATCGCAGCGGCGGTTATGGCCTCAGTTGTTGTCAGCCTGTCGTCCTCCAGCTACGCTCAAAACAATCCTTACGTCGTCGCTAGTTCCAGCAGCGCCGCGCTCTCTGCACCTTCGGTCAATATCAATACCACCGACGACTCCGGCGATCCTATCCTCACCATCAAGAAGCGCGTCGATGAGGTCAACGTGCTTTTCATCGCCACCGATCGTCACGGCAAGTTTGTCCGCAATCTAGACGAGAAAGATTTTTCCATCCTCGACGATCACAAGCCGGTCGAATCCATCCTCAACTTCCGCCGCGAGACCGACCTGCCCATCGAGTTGGGCTTGCTCATGGACGTGAGCGGCTCGGTCGAAGGCCGCTTCGGGTTTGAAAAAGACGCCGCCACCGGATTTCTGCAGCACATCGTTCGTCCCGGCTATGACCGCGCTTTCGTCGTCGGGTTCAACAAGCAGAGCCGCCTGACCCAGGATTTCACCGACCAGGTTCCCTTGCTCGCCGCCGGAGTGCAGCGCTTGAGCAATGGCGGCGGCACCGCGATCTACGATGCCATTTACAAAGCCTGCAAGGAAAAGTTTTTGCATGAGCAATCCGACCATCCAGTTCGCAAAGCCATTGTCATTCTCAGCGACGGTGAAGACAATCAGAGCGAATACACGCGCGCCCAGGCCATCGAAATGGCGCAGCGCGCGGAAGTTCTCATCTACGCCATTTCCACCGACGATAGCGGCCTGATTCTGCGCGGCGACAAAGTTCTTGAAGACCTCGCCTCGGCGACCGGCGGCCGCGCCTTCTTCCCCTACAAGATGAAGGACATCACCCGTTCCTTCGCCGCCATCGAAGACGAATTGCGCAGCCAGTATGCCGTTTCCTACAAGCCCTCTGATTTAGACGCCGACGGGCGTTACCACTCCATCGAAATCACCGCCCTGAAAAAAGACCTCCAGGTCCGCGCCCGCCGCGGATACTACGCTCCCCGCCAGTAAACTCCCCCTTGACCTTTGCCGCCGACGTGTTTTGTCATCCCGAACGAAGTGAGGGATCTGCAGTTCGCCACGTCCTACTCCCGCTGGCCCAACACTAGCTCGCAATCGCTTCGTCCAGCCTGCACTCTGCCGCCGACTTATCCGTCCTCAGCCCCATGAAAACAGGCGCGCGCAGCTTCATGCCGCCCTCCGCCGTCTCATGAGTCCACTCGGCAAATTTGACTTCCGCAACCAGTTCCGGACGCACAAAATGAACCTTCCTCAATCCGCCGATCTCGCCGTAAAACGGATTCTGTTTCGTCGCCAGCGGCTGCATGAGGGCAAACATCTCTTTGAGCGCCTTCTGATCGAACCCGGTCCCAACCTGCCCGACGTGAATGAGCCGTCCTTGTCGGTCGTACAAGCCGAGCACGAGCGCGCCAAAATAATTCCGGCTGCCTTCAGGATCGGTATAGCCTCCTATGACGCATTCCTGCCGCTGCGTGATCTTGATCTTCAGCCAATCGCGCGAGCGCTTCTCCTCGTAAACCCCGTTTCTCTTCTTGGCGACGATGCCCTCCAGCCCGCGCTGTTTCGCCGCTTCCAGAAGATCGAGACCTTTTTCCGCATAGTGGTCCGAGAAATGAACTAACTGGCCAGGCACGATTCGCTCCTGCAGCAATTGTTTTCGCTGCTCCAGCGCAACGCCGCGCAGGTCGAAGCCATCGAGATAGAGCAGGTCGAACGCGTAGTAGACGAGCGGCACTCCTTCGCGCCCCGGCAAGCGAGGCTTTCCCGGCCGGAACCCGGTTCGCTGCTGCATCAGGCTGAACGACGGCCGCCCTTCTTCATCGAGCGCGACAATCTCTCCGTCGAGGATGGCGTTCTCAACCTTCACAAATTGCGGCAGGCTGCTGAGTTCGGGAAACTGGCCGGTGAGATCGTTCTGGCTGCGCGAGACCAGGCGCACGCGGCCATCTTCGATGAAAGCGACCGCGCGATAGCCATCCCATTTAATCTCGAACACCCAATCGGGACCGTTAAACGCCTTGGCAACAGGCGTCGCGAGCATCGGGTGGATCGCCGTGGGCATGGGTCTCCGCTCCGCGCCAGCGAGAACCTTAAGCGCAGAGGACGCAGACGACGCAGAGGACGCAGAGTTCGCGGACGACTTCTTGCTCTTGCCTTTAGGCGAAATCGCCAAAGCCTTCGCGAGGCTTCCCGCTCCTTTCGCTCGTTTCTTGCCGCTGCTTTTCTCCACGCCCTCCGCGCTCTCAGTGCTCTCAGTGCTCTCAGTGCTTAAAGCCTTTCGCTTTTGATCGGCGCGCGCGATAGCATCCGCCAGCCACGCCGACTTCACTCTGCCTCGCGATGCCGGGCGGCTGCTCTTCCATTGCGCGGAGCCTTCATCTCCGCCAATCTGCGCCATCGTGCGATCAGTAAGAACCGAAGTGTCATAGGAATCGATATCAAATCCCGCGACGACTTCGTCGTCCTTTTTCTTGATCAGCAGCCATTCGTTCCCTTTGCTCCCCGGATCGCCGCGCCTTGATATGCACCAGCGCAAAATCGCCCTTCAGCCGCTTCCCTTTCAGCCGAAATTTCAGGTCGCCTTTCGCGAGCATTGCGGCCGCTTCTTTTTCCGTTCCCGGCACGTACTCGCCATTGATCGGCACCGGCGAGAGCGGCAGCCAAGTGCCAACATCCCAGACCATCACCGTACCGGCGCCATAGTTGCCTTCCGGAATCGTTCCTTCAAAATCGAAATAAGATACCGGATGATCTTCCACCTGCATGGCCAGGCGCTTGTCGGCAGGATCGAGCGACGGGCCTTTCGGCACGGCCCAAGACTTGAGCACGCCTTCCATCTCCAGCCGGAAATCATAATGCAGGCGCGTAGCCGCGTGACGCTGCACCACAAACCGATGCTGCATCTTCGTCTCGAGCTTCGGAGGAGGCTCGGGCGTTTCTTCAAAGCGCCGTTTCCGTTTGTATTCGTCGAGAGACATGCAGGCTATTGTAACTGTGGCCAGTGACTCAACCCATTCAACCATCAAGGGTACAAAGGTTCACGAAGGCTTCTGCTTGAGGTTATCCTTCGTGAAACTTAGTGCCCTTGGTGGTTCAAAAGGATGTGAATAATGGAGTGGAAGGAAGGATGGAAGATGGAAGGATGGATAGAGAGTGCGGCAGCAGCTAGGCGTGCGGTTAATCCTTCAACGGCACCATCGTTTGATCGCCGCGACAAAAAGTCGCGACCTTCACCAGACCGCCTTCGGCTTGGGGCACGGTCATCACCGGCCCGTAGCAATACACGGCGTGCCCAGTCGCGGCGAAGTACCATTGCCCTCCCTTTTTCTTAGCCGTTTCTTGCGTGGGGGTGTGCGAGAGCGCAGCCGGTGGTGTCAGCTGGGGAACAGGAAGGGACAAGACTAGCGCTAGGGCCAACGCCTTCATAATTTGGATCTCGCTCACATCGCGGCCACCACAGAAGGCCGCGTTTCACAGAACCGTTTTATTTTCTTAGCTTCTTCTTGAAATCACGTTTTACAGTCAGCCTTGCCGTTCACTCCGGTCTACATGCCGGATAAATCTAAGCCCACTAGATCACGCCCGTAGATCTCCGCACATCGTCCAAGTCCTCAGGCGGCCTCTGCGGAGGCACTTCCTTCATACTGCGCGTCGTCTTGCCGGGTCGTTTTGCTTCTTTGTCCAAGCCTTTTGCATCCGGCGCTTTTGCCGCTGCCGCCGGCGCGCCCACATCCGCGCTCTTGCCGCCCGCCTCAGCAGACGCTTTCTCCTGCACCCGCTTGTTGTCGTCCCGCGCCAGCTTGCCTTTCAACGCGGCCAGTTGTGTGCTGTCTTTCAGCATCTCGCGGATCAAGCCCCGTTGCGATTCAATGGTCTGGCCCTGCTCGAAAACCAGCGCCGTCAGAATGCCGTAGGAGACGATGAACAACAGAACCAGCAACGGCATTAAAGCCGTCGGCCGCGACGTCGCCTTGGGAACTGCGGATTCCGCGCTGTAAATGACGGTCAAATTATCCTCGTCCAGCCCCATACACTCCGGGCGTGCCTGCAATAGTGCACCTGGGAAACCATATGGAATGCAGGATGTAAGTCTGTGTTGCGCGGGGAGTTACTGAAGAAAGCGAGTTATGCACCGGACTGCCGGATGCAAGCCTCTGCACTTTATGGTAACCAACCCAGCGTCACCAGCCGGAGTGGCCAGAGCGTATTCGCCCGAAAGCCGCAGCTGGACAAGGGTCTGCAATGGACAGAGGTCGCCAGCGAACCGAAATTGCGAGAGAAGATCCCGGAACGAAGAACCTTCGTGATCCTTAGTGCCCTTGGTGGTTGACGATTCTTGCATTCCTTCACAGAACAAAAATCATTTGACCGCAACATTCGGATAGTCCGCGCGCCCGGACTCCCCTATGTTATCCGCATGGCCACCAATGCGATACTTTCAGAAGAAGAAGCAATGAAGCAACTCTCACCACCAACGCTCGCGCCCGAAGCCGATGGCGCTCTCGAGATCAACGCTCTCGAAATCAACGCTGCCGAAACCAACGCCCGCCGCTGGCAAGCCGTCCTCCATCGCGACGATTCCCTGGACGGCACGTTCGTCTTCGGCGTTTCGAGCACCGGCGTCTTCTGCCGCCCGTCCTGTCCCGCCAAGCGCGGCCGCCGCGAAAATGTGAGCTTTTTCGACGATGCCCAGCAAGCCGAACAGGCCGGCTATCGCGCCTGCCTGCGCTGCCGTCCCAAGGCCGTGGATGGAAACCCGCAATCCGCGCTTGTGCGCGCCATGTGCCGCTACATCGAACGCCATATCGAAGACCGCATCACGCTCCGCCAACTCGCCAAAGAATTCCGCCGCAGCCCCTTCCACCTGCAGCGTACGTTCAAGTCCGTGCTCGGCGTTTCCCCACGGGCCTACATTGACGCCTGCCGCCTCCGCGAGGTGAAACAAAATCTGCAGGCCGGCCAGTCCGTCACGACCGCACTCTACGCCGCCGGATACGGCTCCAGCAGCCGTCTCTACGAACGCACCGCCACGCAGCTTGGCATGACGCCGGAAAAATACCGCCGCGGCGCCGTAGCCGCTGTCGTTCGTTATACCATCGCCGACTCGCCCCTGGGACGTATGCTGATCGCCGCCACCGACAAAGGGATCTGCGCCATCCAGTTCGCCGACTCCGACCGGCAGTTGCAGCAAGGCTTAATCCGCGAGTTCCCTTTCGCGGTTCGCCGCCGCGACGACGCCGCCATGGACCAATCGCGCGAGAACCTGACCCGCCTCATTGAAGGGCACGAGAACCACCCAGCTCTGCCGCTCGACATCCGGGCCACTGCTTTTCAAAGGCGAGTCTGGGAATGTCTGCAAAGAATTCCCCGGGGAGAAACGCGCTCCTACAGCGCGATAGCGAAGAAGATCGGGATGCCAAAAGCTACCCGGGCCGTGGCTCGCGCCTGCGCCACCAACCCCGTGGCAGTCGCAATCCCCTGCCATCGCGTAGTCCGCCAGGATGGCGAATCAGGCGGCTACCGCTGGGGCATCGAGCGCAAGGAACGGTTGCTGGCAATGGAACGCCAACCGTAATTAGTGCAGTTTTCGGAAAGGGCACGAGTTCGCACGCGCCCGAGACCGGCTCAATTCACGATAATAAGGTTTCCTTGGTGTACTCAGTGGCCTTGGGTGGTGGAACGGTTTCGCAAACTGAGCCACAACTCAATGCTCCCTGGAAGTCGCTAATTGTTACTTCGTAATCTCCACGCTGGCGACGGTCGTCTCCCACTCGATGCGCAATTTGCATACGCTCCCGCCCTGGTCGAATGCGATCAGAAAATTCTCAACCGGCGGCCCGTTCTTGGAGATTTTCATAGGAACGCGCACCAGATCCTCTTTTTCGCCCGGATACTTCGTCCCCCACTCGCCCGTCTTCTTGCTGATGACTAACCACCACGAGTCTGCTTTCGGGACGGTGAAAAGTGTATAACTCCCCGCCGGAACGTCCTTGCCGCCCACCATGACATTCGTGTCCGTCACGAACGTGGTCGCTTCATTCGCGCCCGTACGCCAGATCTGCCCGTAAGGCACCAGAGCCTGCTCGCTCGCCTCGCCGAAAATCTTCCGCCCCTTCGCGCGCGGACTGGAATAATCAATCTTGACCGTCTTGCCGTCGGAGAACTTGCACTCCGCGTTGGCCGGCGGACTGGGCCGGTTGGCTTTCTCTTTCGACATTTCCATCTGCGCCGAAGCTAGAGTTGCAACCGCGAAAATTGCGACGATTAAAGCAAGTGATTTCCTCATTATTCCTCCTGGGAGTACTCAACCTCGGCTGAGCCCTGATCTCAGAGCTGAGAGCTGCGAACCGAGAGCTGACTTCAAGAATTATACCCACTTCCCCGCTACAATCTCTCCATGGCCGTGTTCAACGAAAAGCAGGAAGAGCTCGAACACTTCGAAACCCGTCTTGGCGTCCCCCGCGGACGCCTGGCCGTCACGCTCGATCTGGTCACTGATGCCATGGCCCTCGTCGGGCAGCACGGTGTCTATTGCCAGAGCCAGCGCTGGCCGGGGAAGCCAGTCATGGATGTGCAGCTCATCATGAAAAATCTCACCGACGCCAAAGAGCTGATCCAAAGCGTCATGCAAGAACTCAAGCCCAAAGCCTGATTTCGATGATGTGGTAAACACGCGGCGTGCCGCGTCTCCGGCCATTTTAGGAACGTTCGACACGAGACCGAAGTGTTCTTTAAAGCTCGCTCGCCAGAACCAATGACAGCGCAAAAGACTTACAATTCAGATATGGAGAAGAAGATTTTCTGGGGCGCGATGACCGTGCTCGGGCTGCTGGCCGACGTAGTTCTCCCGTTATGGTGGGCTTTGGCCGCGACCATCCCCATTGCCTATTTCTCCTGGTGGATCGCATACCGCAGCGGCTGGTTCGAATGAGGGTGGTTCGGAATTAGCGGATCGGTATCGTAAAATTTTATGTCGCACTGTTCGTCCCGGTCGCTTCCCATCCGGCCTTTTCTGATTCGAACGTTTAAGATTTCCTTCGTGTACCTTAGTGCCCTCGGTGGTTAATGATTTCACAGTCTGATCCACCACCAAAATAAACAGCCGATTTGCACTTTCTCCGACCGCCATTGATAATAGCCGAGCCGCAATTCCAATCTCACAGGGGAACAAATGAAAATCCACTCGAAATTGTCAGGCGTGCTGTGCCTCATCTCCGTCTTTGCGCTGGCCTTGGCCGCCATCGCTCAAACCACCGCCACTCCCGCCCCCACGCCGCTCACAGCCGAAGAACGTGACGTCGCGCTCAAGAGTCTGCAGGCCACGCACGACGCGTTCCTGCAATCCATCGCCGGCTTATCGGAGAAGCAGTGGAGATTCAAACCCGCCCCAGACCGCTGGTCAATCGCCGAAGTCTCCGAGCACATCGCCATCTCCGAATCGACGCTCTTCGGCATGGTCCAAAGCAAAATCATGACCTCGCCGGCCGACCCCTCCAAGCGTACCGAGGTAGCAGGGAAAGACGAGCTTATTCTGACGAAGGTTCCGGACCGCAGTCGCAAAGCGCAAGCGCCCGAGTTCCTGAAGCCAACCAACCGCTGGGCCACTCGCGAAGAATTAACCAAATCCTTCGAAGACAGCCGCAAAGCGACCATGGATTACGTCCGCACCACCAACGACGATCTGCGCGATCATTTTTTCCCGCATCCGCTTCTAGGGCCCATGGACGCCTATCAATGGATCCTCCTGATCTCCGCCCACTCCGAGCGCCACACCAAGCAGATAGAAGAAGTAAAAGCAGACCCGAACTTTCCGAAAGAGTGAGCCTTGTTGCGCACAGGCCGAGGTGCGCGATATGTATCCGGCCTATGGAATACTACAGTTGCGCGATGAGTTCTTCAGCTCGAACTCCCGCTTGCTTTAGAATTCCGCGCAAAGTGCCGAGTGCAAGCTCCGGATGCAAGGGAACGACGCAACCACTGACGCTATCCGGTCCAACACGCTTAAAGATGACGTGACTTCCACGTTGCCGAACCTTAGTGAAGCCCAGCCGTTCAAGAGCACGGATTGCTTCTGCCCCTGATACACGGGGCAGTCTAGGCATAGCGCGCCTCGAACACAGTGACAAGCGGACGACCGGAGCTGTCGGGAGGAAACTCCTCTAGATAGAGTTCAGTTGCTTCCTTGAGATTGGCCACGGCTTCCTCGACAGTCTTTCCCTGGCTGACCGTGCCTATTTCCGGGCACTCGGCAACATAGAGGTCACCCTCTTTGTGCAGAACTGCGGTGAATGTGCCGATTGGCATTTCCCTTGAACTCCTTCTGCATAAAGCTATCACGGAGGCACCGTCGGACCGGGAGCCTTCGCCTTGCTGCTCAGCTCCTAAGCCAACCGATACTTCCCCGCCTCAATCGTCTTCCGCGCGATCTGCTGCCGCAGCGCAATCGTGTTAAACGGCTCATGCTTTGCCAACCGCCGCACAATCGCCAGTTGCGTCCGCAGCATGTCGCCCTCAGCCACGTCGGCAATCACCTTCTTAGCCGCCGCTTCGACCTTCTCGAACGCCTGCGTCAAATACACGCGCGTCATAGCCAGCGGCAGCGCGGCCGAAGCCTCGCCCTGCTTTGAAGAAGAAGCGCTTTCCACCATCTTTTGCGCCCGCAGCACAGCCGATTCCATGGCATAGATCTCAATCGTCATGTCGGCAATCGCTCCCATGACTTCTTGCTGATCCTGAATCGCCTGCATATATTTCTGCGTAGCCGCGCCGGAGACAAACAGCCCCAGCTTTTTCGCCTGCGCCACCAATTTGCGTTCTTCGGTCAGCGCACCTTCAATCTCCTCGCCGCCAGACGGACCGCTCAGCACGTCGTCCATCAGCTTCTTGATCGCCGGCATCAGCGCCAACTGCCCACTCATCGCCCGCTTCAGCAGAAAGCCCGTAATGATCAGCCGGTTGATTTCGTTCGTGCCTTCAAAGATGCGGTTTATGCGGGCATCGCGATAAGCGCGCTCCGCCGGATACTCTTCCACGAACCCATACCCGGCAAAAATCTGCATCGCCTCGTCGACGACATAATCGATCATCTCCGAGCCCCACACTTTAAGGATCGAGCACTCCACCGCATATTCCTCGATCGCCTTGCGCCGCTCCTTAGCTGCGTCGGGACTAGCCGAGTCGATCTCCGAAAGCAGCGCATCCATCATCCCAACTGTGCGATAGACCAGCGACTCGCCGACATAAATCAGCGTAGCCATGTTCGCGATCTTCTCGCGCACCAGCCCAAAGTCACCGATAGTCTTGCCAAACGCCTTGCGCTGCTTGGCATAGGCCACCGCGCTCTCGAGCGAAACCCGCGCCCCGCCCACGCACATCGCGCCCAGTTTGAAGCGTCCAATGTTCAGAATGTTGAAGGCGATGACATGACCTTTGCCAATTTCGCCCAGCAGATTCTCGGCCGGAACCTTGCAATCATTAAGAATGATGGGACAAGTCGAAGATCCGCGAATCCCCATCTTGTGCTCTTCGCCGCCGACCGAAAATCCAGGAAACGTTCTTTCCACCAGAAACGCCGAAAACTTTTCACCATCAATCTTCGCAAACACCGTAAACAAATCCGCGAAGCCCGCGTTCGTGATCCACATCTTCTCGCCATTCAGCACGTAGTGCTTGCCATCCGGCGAAAGCACCGCACGGGCGCGGCAATTGAGCGCGTCAGAGCCCGAAGTCGCTTCCGACAAAGCGTAAGCGCCCACCGTCTCTCCTGCGGCCAGCCGCGGCAGATATTTCTTCTTCTGTTCTTCCGTGCCGAAATAAACGATGGGCAACATTCCAATTCCGCTGTGCGCGCCCCAGGTCGTAGCAAACCCGGCATACTTCGCGATGTGGTCGGCAATGATGGCCGCAGTCACCTTATCCATTTCAAGGCCGCCATAAGCTTCGGGCACCTCGACGCCGCTAAGCCCAAGCTCGCCGGCCTTTTTCAGCAATTCACGCGACACCGAGTAATCCTTGTGCTCCATCTTCTCGGTCTGCGGCAGAATCTCGTTGACCGAAAATTCTTCAGCCGTCTGCCCGATCATCCGCTGCTGCTCAGAAAAATCTTCCGGAGTAAACACATCGGCAGTCTGCCGCTCTTCCAGCAAAAAGCTGCCGCCGGAAATCTTAGTTTTAGGAATTGCTGTAGTGGCCACGTTTAGACCTCGAAATTTAGATCGTGAAATGAAAACATCTGCGAGGAACGGCTAACAGCAACCATTCTAACGCCGACGGCAGCGCAAATGCGGATCGACTTTCGCGGAGCTGCACTGGCAGAACCCTAACTTCTAGTTCAGATTCTCGAAAATCCCAGCCGCTCCCATCCCGCCGCCCACGCACATAGTGACTAACCCATACCGTCCCTTGCGGCGTTTCAACTCGCGAATCACGCTGGCCGTAAGCTTAGCCCCCGTGCATCCCAGCGGATGCCCCAAAGCAATCGCTCCCCCATTAGGATTCACGCGTTCCAGATCAAGCCCCGCCTCCTGAATCACCGCCAAGGCCTGCGCCGCAAACGCCTCGTTCAACTCGATCACGTCAATATCCGAAAGCTTCAAGCCCGCCAGCTTCAAAGCCTTAGGAATAGCAAACACCGGCCCCAGTCCCATCTCCTCCGGCTTATATCCTGCAGTCGCGAACGAAACAAACCGCGCCAGCGGAGCAATCCCCAAAGCCTTAGCCCGCTCCGCCGACATCACCACCGCCGCCGCAGCGCCATCCGACATCTGCGAAGAATTTCCCGCCGTAGTCACGCCCTTAACATGAAACGCAGGCTTCAGCCCGCCCAGCGCCTCAAGCGAAGTATCAGCCCGCGGCCCCTCGTCCACCTTGAAAGTAATTTCCGTCCGTTTTGGCTTCGATCCATTCGGAGTAGTAAAGCTGACCGGAACCGCGACCGTCTTCGTCCGCAAACTTCCCCGCCGCAATCGCCGCCAAAGCCTTCTGATGGCTGCGCAACGAAAACGCGTCGCAAGCCTCGCGCGTAATCCCAAAGCGCGACGCCAGCCGTTCCGCCGTCAGCCCCATCGAAAGATAAGCATCCGGATAATGATCCACCAGCCAGGGATTCGGCGAAATCTTATTCCCGCCCATCGGAATCATCGTCATCGATTCCGTCCCGCCCGCGACCATCACCTCAGCCCCGCCCGACATGATGCGCTCCGCCGCCATGGCAATCGCCTGCAATCCAGAAGAGCAGAAGCGATTAATCGTGACCGCCGAAACCTCAACTGGCAGGCCCGCGCGCAGCGAAGCGATGCGAGCCACGTTCATCCCCTGCTCGCCCTCAGGCATGGCGCAGCCAAGAATCACGTCTTCAATTTCTTTGGGATCAACCTGAGGCACCCGATCGAGCGCTCCCTTGATAGCCACCGCAGCCATTTCATCCGGACGCGTAGCCCGCAACGTCCCCTTAAAAGCGCGTCCCACCGGAGTGCGCACCGAAGAAACCACCACGACTTCTCGCATAGATCAATTTTACTCCGCAGAGCGCGCAGATGCGGGATTCAATGCTCGTGTGGGGACAGACGCATTCGTCCGTCCGAGCCGAGCGGAGCTCGGCAGCGACCGATCACAGGCAGAGATCACGGCCTTGGATCGCCGACGCGGTAAATCGTGTTCTTCGGCTTCTCGAACACGCGCTTGAGCACCGGCTCAAACGCCGCCAGCGGAAAGCACTCCGCCTTGGCATCGAAAGCCGGCCCATCGTACTTCTCGCAGAAATGCGCCGTGCGCGCAAAATGCGGATGGCCGCGGAACTGCTCCCTCATATTGCGGTCCATGCCAATGTGGTGGAAGAAATAGTAGCCCTGAAAAATGCCGTGCTTTTCCACCATCCAATGATTCTCTTCCGAAACAAACGGCTTGACGATCGCCGCGCCGATCTCGGGATGGTTGAACGTCCCCAGTGTGTCTCCAATATCGTGCAGCAGCGCGCAAGCCACATACTCATCGTCGCGCCTATCCTGCATGGCAAGCGTAGCCGTAAGCAGCGAGTGATGTAAGCGGTCGACGGGAAAGCCTCCAAAGTCGCCATCCAGGAGCTTCAAATGGGAAACGATTCGTTGCGGAAGCTGCTGCGCATACTTCATAAAGTCCGCGCCAATAAGCGCCCAATCCTCGCGCGTGGAATGTTCGATGCTGGAGAATGTCGCAACCCGATCCTCGTTCATGACCGCCAGTTTACGCACTGATTGGGGGAGTTTACAAGAACGGCGGTGAGACCCTTCAGTCTTGTCAGAGGGAGCAGGCGTGATTGCTGTGAAGGTATCATCGACCGTTGAGTTCAGGCACTAATTGCCCGCTAGCTGGTTGGACCCTCCTGATGCGGTCTCGTGGAATCAAAGAGTTAGCGCTCGATGAACACCAGGTCTTTGAGAAATAAGTAGTTAGCTGTAAAGTATTTATAAATCAATGAGTTAGCATAACGTTACGGTTGGTTTTGGCGGCGATTTTTTCGGCTAAGTCTTTGAGGAATAAATACTTTACGCGCCAATAGCGTTGTGTCTCCGCCGGGTCTTTGAAGAATACGGAGTCAGCTGTCAAGTATTTATTGTTCAATGAGTTAGCGTTGCTACACCGCAGACAGATGAGATTCCGTCACCAATATCCGGGCCGTTTTGCGGGACCGCGGTTTCTTGCGGATCACGATCTCGACGTCACGATCCAGCGCATTGAGAAGATGCAGCAGGCGCTCGACGGAAAAACCCTCCAGATGGTAGTTGACCAAAGCGGAAATCTTCGGCTGGCTGATGTTTAACAGCCGCGCCGCTGCTGCTTGCGACAGGCGCCGCGCCTGAATGATCTGCTGAATCGCAACCGCAAGACGCACCTTGGTCTGTTTCTCACCGGCGTCGCGCAGCCCCAAGTCGGCGAACACGTTCCCGGAACTTCGAATTACGGATTCGCTATTTCGACCGCTTGCCATATCGTGTCTCGTGGTCCTCGCTGGCCATTTTGAGCCGCCGCGAAATCAGCTCCACGTCGCTCTGCGCCGTCTTTCTGCCCTTCGGCGACTTCTTCTGGAACGCATGCAGCACGTAAATCGCATGCTCGAATTCGCGGTGTACACGGCCCGGTAAGTATCGCCGCCGTGGTCCGCAACGATTTCCAGGATGCCCGGCCCTTCGCCCTTCCACGGCTTCGCTTTCGGAGGCTTACCGCCAAACTGCGCCACGCTGAGGGCGATTCCAATTTCGTCCTTCACGGCCACGGGGAACTCCATGAGCTCGTCCTTTGACGCGCCGGTCCAAAACAACGGCTTCTCACCGAGGACGCTTTGCGGTCGGACCATAGTCATTATCCCGGTTTTGGGATATCGTGTCTAGAGTTACTTTGGGAGCAGAGGCAATAGTTTACAGCCCGCTGGGCGCGGGGATGGGGTCGCCGTGCGCGCGCATGCCTTCCAAGTGAATCTCAACCGCCTCGCGGATAAGCTCCTTCACTTCATCCAGAGTCTTATCCGCGGCGCCAAGGCCGGGCAAATCGGGGGCGTAAGCACCCCAGCCCGTGTTTGATTTTTCGTAGACGATCAGGTATTTCAATTTAGACGCGCCTCAGCCTACATTTCAGATCCGCTCTTTCCAGTATCCGGGTCTCCGGCTAGTGTGAGCGACGGCCACGATCTGAATTGCTCCGTCGGGCCACTCCCGGTAAATCAAAAGGAAAGGAAACTTTCGCAACAAGAACTTGCGTGTGCCGTGAGAACCGGCTATCCAGCGCTGAGGAGCTTGTGCAATTTCAACCAGCGCACGATTAAATTCCACGTCGAACTTGAGAGCCCCGCCCGGGCTGCGCGCAAGGTACCAATCGAATGCTGCGTCATATTCAGCGGCGGCTTCCTCGTGCAGTTCCAGCGCACCTAGTGGGCACGAGGCAGCTTCGCTAAATTACGCTGGCGAACTTCCGTCCACGGAACAGTTTTCGTCCTGCCCGAATCCAGCTCTGCAACGCGCTTCTTGATCTCGTCGTCCCAAGCCTCCACCACTGCTTCATCTACCTTTCCACCGAGGTTAGAAATTAGGGAATCCGCCAGCGCTTCCTGTTCCTCCACCGAGAGCGAAAGCGCCTGTTCGAGCAACCTGGAAACTTCCGGCGTCATTTGTGCCATCGCAACCTCACTCTCTTCATTCTACCGTTTTGGGCACATGTTCTAATCGCTCTACCCACTCCCCTTCTTCAACTGCGCCTTCCACCCCAGCACCCGAGCCTTATTCCCTTCCGCCTCGGCCTCGGGAACCATCCCCTTCTTCTGATACAAAATCGACAGGCTGGTGTGCGCCAGAATGTCATCGGGATCGATCTCAGAAATTTGCTGGGCAACAACGATGGCCTCGTCGAACCGGTGAAGGTCCTGCAGCGCCCGGCTCAATCCATGCAGCGCATCGGTAAACTTCGGATCGGCCTCGACCGCCCGCCGATACTCATCGATCGCCTGCTCGTGATGGCCTTCAAGAACCAGATCGAGCGCGGCGTAGTAGTGGTGTTCGGCCAATTGGCGGGCACTCGCGGGCTTCTCCGGATCATCATGCATAGGACAAGGCCGATTCTAGCAAGACGCCGCGCACCAGACTCGCGAATTGACGTCAATTCGCGTTTGACATCGAGGACTGTAAGGAAAAGCTGGCAGGAGCGGAACAGAAGCGTTCTCAGATGACCCCATGACCCGATCACCAGTTGGGCCGATAATCAGGGCTTCCAGCGCAGCACGGGCTTTCGAGCGGCCGCAGTTTCATCCAACCGTGAAATTCTCGTATTATGCGGAGCATCGAGCACGAACTGCGGATCTTCTTCCACCTCGTCCGCAATCGACTTCATGGCTTCGATGAAAAGATCCAGTTCTTCTAAAGGCTCGCTCTCGGTAGGCTCAATCATCAGCGCACCCGGCACAATCAGCGGAAACGCCGTGGTGTAAGGATGGAATCCGTAATCGATCAGCCGTTTGGCCAGGTCCATCGTCCGAACGCCCTTCTTCGACTGCACCTTGTCGCTGAAAACGACTTCATGCATCGAAGGCGTCTCATAGGGCAAATCGTAAACGCCCTCCAGCCCCTTGCGGATGTAGTTGGCGTTCAGCACCGCGTCTTCGGTGGTCTGCCGCAGCCCATCCGGTCCATTGGCAAAGATGTAAGCCAGCGCGCGAATAAACATTCCAAAATTTCCATAGAACGCGCGCACGCGCCCCACCGATTGCGGACGGTTATATTCGAACCCCAGCGTGCCATCCGCCTTGGTGATGACAATCGGCGTAGGCAGAAACGGAGCTAGAATTTTCTTCACCGCCACCGGCCCTGATCCCGGACCGCCTCCGCCATGCGGCGTAGAAAAAGTTTTGTGCAGATTCAAATGCATGACATCGGCGCCAAAATCTCCCGGCCTCGTCTTGCCAACCAGCGCGTTCATATTGGCGCCATCCATGTAGAGCAATCCGCCCTTGTCGTGCAGAAGATCGGCGATCTTATGAATTTCCTGCTCGAACACGCCGAGCGTATTGGGATTAGTGACCATCAGCGCCGCGACATCTTCATTCATCTGCGCCGCCAGAGACGCAACGTCGACCATGCCGCGATCGTTCGATTTCAAATTTTCGACCGCATAGCCAACGGTAGCCGCTGTCGCCGGGTTCGTGCCATGCGCCGAATCCGGAATCAGAATTTTCTTGCGCGCGTTGCCTTGCGACTGGTGATAAGCGCGCACCATGAGCAATCCGGTCAGTTCGCCTTGCGCGCCAGCCGCGGGTTGCAGCGTGATCGCGTCCATGCCCGTGATTTCGAGCAGGCAGTCGCTCAGCGTCTTCATGATCTGCAGAGCGCCCTGCGAAATTTTCTCCGCCTGATAAGGATGCGCGTTGGCGAGCCCTTCGACGCGCGACACAAACTCGTTGACCCGCGGATTGTATTTCATGGTGCAGGAGCCCAGCGGATACATGCCAAGATCGATGGCGTAATTCCAAGTCGAGAGCCGCGTAAAGTGGCGGATGATTTCGATCTCGCTGACTTCGGGCATATTGCCAAGGTCCTTGCGCTCCTGCTTGCCCAGCAGTTTCGCCGTGTCCACTTCCGGAACGTCGAGCGGCGGCAACTTCCAGGCCGCTTTTCCGGGAGACGACTTCTCGAAAATCAATCCTTCATTCTGGCTGATGTGGCGCGTAGCTTTGCGCGTGATGTGCTTCGTCCTCATCGCGCCACCTCTTCAGGCTCAGTATCTTTACTCAGCACCGAGCGCTCGCTCTCCGCGACAAGCCCCACCGCGGTATCGATCATCGACCGCGTGGTCAGCTCAGTGCAGCACCAAAGTGCTGCGTTGCCGAGTTCGGGATAGAACTTCTTCAGCGGCAACCCGCCGACGATCTTGTGCCCCAGCAGGCGCGAATTGATGGCATAAGGATCTTCGCTGGTCTCGACCACGAACTCGTTGAATCGCGGCGCACCAGCAAACAGCACCTTGGCATGTTTGCTGAACTGGTCGGCCGCATACGCAGCCTTCGCCAAATTCTGCTTTGCCAGTTCCCGCAAGCCCGACTTTGCCGTAAACGGTCATGAAGATATTCACCATGAGCGCGACCAGCGCCTGGTTGGTGCAGATATTCGAAGTCGCCTTCTCGCGGCGTATGTGCTGCTCGCGCGTTGCCAGCGTGAGCACAAAACCGCGTTTGCCATTCTTATCGACCGTCTGCCGGCAAGGCGTCCCGGCATTTGCCGGACGAACTTCTCTTTCGTAGCCAGGACGCCACAATAAGGACCGCCGAATCCAAGCGGCACTCCGAACGACTGCGCTTCCATCGCGACAATATCCGCTGTGCGCGGTGGCTCGACAATTCCCAGCGACACCGCCTCCGCGATCGACACGACCAGCAATGCTCCGCGCTTGTGCGCTATCTCGGCAATCGCTTCGACGTCTTCGATGGTCCCAAAGAAATTCGGCGATTGAATTAGGACGCAAGCCGTGTCATCGCCCACCAGCTTCTCCAGTTCCTTGAGGTCGATTTGCCCCGAGCTTGTGAATCCAACCAGTTTCTGCGGAATCGCCTGGTGTGTTGCGTAAGTGTGGATCACCTCGCGATACTCGGGATGCAAGTTGCGCGCGATCACCGCCGCATTCCTTCCCGTGACGCGCACAGCCATCATCACCGCTTCGGCCGCGCCGGTCGAGCCGTCATACATCGATGCATTGGCAAGATCCATGCCGGTAAGTTCCGAGATCATCGTCTGGAACTCGAAGATGGCCTGCAGCGTTCCCTGCGCGAACTCCGCCTGATAGGGCGTGTAAGAAGTGAGAAACTCGCCGCGCTGCACCAGCGCGTCAATCACCACCGGACGGTAATGGAAGTAAGCGCCCGCCCCCAGAAAACTGGAATAGCCTTCGCCATTTTCCTTCGCCCTTTGCTTGAACCAGTCGACAATCTCCGACTCCGCCATTTGCCGCGGAATCGCCAGATCGCGCGCCAACCGATATTCCGCAGGAATCGGCGAGAACAGGTCATCCACCGAGCGGATCCCAATCGCCCGCAACATAGAAGCGCGATCCGTAGGGGATTTAGGCAGATATCTCATAGGAACTTTTATTCGATGCGGCATGCGGCCGTTTCGATTGTGGCAGCCGAAGCGTGTCCGTGGGGCGATTGCAGAAGTCAAAAGTCAGATTGCAGAAGTGAACCCCTGGTCTTCCAGCAATAGAATTGGATGAATAGGGTTTTACTTCTGAAATCTGACTTCTAACTTCTGCAATGTTTTTCAGCTTCCCGCCTCTTCGCTGACGAATTTTTCGTAGTCCTCCGCCGAGAGCAGCGCATTCAGGTCCGACGGGTCCTTCAGCTTGAGCTTGACCATCCATGCGCCGTGCGCGTCTTTATTGACTTGCTCGGGAGACGTGGCGAGGGCTTCATTGGTGGCAGTAACGGTCCCTGAAACCGGGGCAAACAAATCCGAGACGGCCTTCACCGACTCCACTGTGCCAAAGGACTTGCCGGCGGTGATCTCCGCGCCCACCTTGGGCAGTTCGACGAATACGATGTCGCCCAGCGAATCCTGAGCGTGGTCGGTGATGCCGATGGTGCCGTCGGCAGTGATCCACTCGTGTTCTTTCGTATATTTGCGGTCATTTGGATAAGGCATTTCGACGTATGGCTCCTGATTCTTATCTTTTCGTTCTGAGCTTTCCTTAGTGAACCTTAGTGTCCTTTGTGGTTCAAGCTTCTGCGGTTCAAGCTTTCTTAGGGCGCTTATAGAACGGCGTAGGAACCACCTGCGCCGTGACGCCCTGTCCACGGATTTCAACTTTTACCGCATTTCCAACTGCAGCGTGCGCAGGCGGAACATAAGCAAGCGCGATATTCTTTTTCAAGAAAGGCGCTGGAGAGCCGCTGGTTACATAGCCAATCTCGCTCCCGCTAGCGTCGAGAACTCTGTACCCGTCACGAGCAATTCCCCGCTCGACCATCTCCAGTCCGACCAGCGTTTTCTTCACGCCCGCGGCTTTCGACTTTTCGAGTGCCGTTCGTCCGATAAAGTCCGTCTTCTCCATCTTGCAGAATCGATCCAGCCCCGCTTCCCACACATTGATCGCGTCGGAAATTTCGTGCCCGTAGAGAGACAGGCAACCTTCGAGCCGCAGCGTGTTGCGCGCCCCAAGGCCGCAGGGCACAGCGCCGAATTCCTTCCCTGCCTCGAGAATCTCATACCAGACGCGCTCGCTGGTCGCCTCATCCGAGGGAATGTAAATCTCGAACCCGTCCTCCGCCGTGTAGCCGGTGCGGCCCATCAGGATCTTTTTCATGCCCGATAACGGTCCGCGCGTCACCCAGTAGACTTCACCGCGCTCAGGTCGGCGTCGTCATCTTCTGCAGTACCTCGACCGCCTTCGGCCCCTGAATCGCAATCTGCGTGAAGTCGTCCGACAGATTCTCAACTACGCAATCAAATTGTCGGGCATTGTCGTGAACGCTGTCGCGCACCCAACCGAAATCCTTCTCGCGCGTGCCCGCGTTGATCACCAGCAAATACTCATCGTCGCCCAGGCGGTGGACAATCACATCATCAACAAAGGTGCCCTGCGGATAGAGCAAGGCCGAATACTGCGCCTGCCCCACTGCCAGCCGCGACGCGTCATTCATCGAAATATGCTGCACCGCGGCCAGTGCTTCCGGCCCGGCCACGCGGATATCGCCCATGTGGCTGACGTCGAAAATCCCGACGCCCGTGCGCACCACTATATGCTCGGCGACGATGCCGCACCCGATCGAGGACGGGTATTCGACCGCATTTCCCATCCGTCAATTCCACCATCTTCGCCCCCATCTGCCGGTGGACCGCGTTGAGCGCAGTCTTACGGACGTTTGAGGAATGATGGGCGGAATTGCTTCAGCGGCGGACAATGGAAACCTCTGTAAATACCGTTCAGACAGTGGCTGAGCTGCCGGAATCTGGAAATGTTTAAATTAACACAGAGGCAGGAGGCAGGTCTTAGGTGTCAGGTGTGAGTTGATAGGAAACCGGCAAAGTAGCCAGTAGTTAGGGCACTCGATGTTCTCTTGCGGAGACCCGAGACATTGAGACCGGGCACCTGCCGTGCGTTACTTCCGTTACGTTCCTGACCCAGATGCGCCGCTCTAAGCTTAAGTATGTCCTCGAAGCCGGTGATGAGCGGGCTGCCATCTGCGCTCAATGCGAACGGTCGGAAGCGAGTTGCTGGTGCGAGAAATTCTGCGTGCTGTGCCAGTCCCAACTCGACGTGCGCCTGTGCAGCGATGGTCTGTTGTACTGCAACGCCGTCCGTACAGCCTGCGAATACAAAACGGCGACCTGAAGCGGCGGCAAAGAGGGGGCAATCCGCTCCCCACAGGCCTGCCCGTGTCAGATCACCACCGCTTCCTGACACACCTCCCGCAACCTTGGTGCATGGCATCGGCAAAATCTCTCCTGACTGTGGCATTTGCTCTGGACGGCCGCTGGCATGCGCGGCATCAGAATCCCGACCGACGGAGCCGTGTCTCTCCACCGCGCGCACCGCCGCTTGCCAAACAGGTCCCGCATTGCGTTTGGCGCGCAAGGCACACAGACGCTCCACCTGTTTTGGTTCGAGAGTCGGATCGATGCGCTGAATCGGCACAGTGTTCTCCTGCTCCACCTAAAAGCGATTCACGCCCACCACCACCGCCTCCTGCCGGTCGACTGCCTGCTGATACTCGTAGGCTGCGTTCTGGATCTCCTGC
>CAWEPW010000025.1:0-130172 GCA_963810955.1 uncultured Acidobacteriaceae bacterium
TGAAGTCCCGTCACCGCACCAGTGTGCCCGAATCCATGCATGAGGAGTGTCAATGAAATCACGCAATCTGCTTCAATCCTTGTCTTTGAGTTTTCTCCTGATCACGCCTGGAGTGCTTTTTGCCCAAAATTCCAACTGTACGATCATCATCCCCAATGACCCATTTACCGCCGCGGGACTCGCGACGCCTTATCAGCTAACTGCCACAAACCCTTCTCAAGGAGAGTGTCACGAAACCAACCCAGCCTCGTCCGCTTTTGTTCAGGTGGCCATCTTCGACCCGGCCAGCGGACAGATTTCTATTTACAACCCGCTGGTGATTGAGCGGGCTCGTTGCCAGCGCCAGGCGCAGCCCCCGATTACCCCCACGCTTCCGCATGACGCCATCGTGGCGCTCTGGTTCGGGTTCAACGGGAATAACCTGGTTCAACAGGGAGCTTCTCCGGGAGTGTTGGAGGCCAGCCGTTGTGTGAATGGTCTGCCGAATAGTGTGTTCGGGCAGTTCTCCCACTGTAAGGCGCCGGCCTTCTTCAAAGCCGCCAATGAGGCGATTCGCAGAGGTCAATTGCGCGTTCCGCATCTGGGCCTTGCCGCCGACGGCCGCGTCTGCCCGACCATTCGGGACTTCTCTGTTGTCGATCAGGACCAGAGCGACAACTTGCCTGTCACCTATCTCATTAGCGCCAGTGGCCTGCTCGCTCAAAATACAGTGGCGAACAACCGGGCACTGGTTGGCGCTACTCTCTTGGGCAACCCCAGTGATAACGGCCTGCTCGACAGATTCCTGGACCCCGCTCTCGACTGCACCCCTTGGAAGGTAGCCGACCTGGCCGACCCCGACCAGCAAGCCTCTGGTCTGGCGCTCAATGAATTACAAGCCCGGGAACATCAGAGCATTCCGATCGCGCGGATTCCCGCCGGCGATCCTATGGTTCTGAACACCGATGGGTCCACCAGTCTTGCCAAAACAAACGCCTATCGCCGTGGTGTGAACCAACACGAGGCACGTTCCCTTGACCACGCTGACACGGCCCGGTACTGCCGGCGCATGCTGAGGATCGCACCCGACAGACTCTTGCGTGACCAGGCTCTGCTGCTCGCCGGGCCTTCCCCAGTCGCTGACGCAGCAAACTCTCTGTTTACTTTCATGGCGCAACGTTTCGTGGCCAGTTACAACATCCTCGGCTGCGCCGACTTGGTCGACATACCCGACCCGGTCTCTTTCACGCAGGATGCCAACGGCGTGGCGACCAGCGCCACAATCGACTTGCCAAGCTATGAGAAATGCAAACGCAAACTCGATCGGTATAAAGCCGAGGATGACGCGGAGGACGAAGCGGAAAGCGCCGCAGCAGCCGCAGAGCGGTAATTCCTGATCGTGACAGTAGTGGCGTCGATGGCTTACATGCTCACAGGACAAAGCCCTCTGAGCATGTAAGCCGAAATTCAAAACCAAGAGCCAAACCGTTGCAAGCACCAGCGATGTTCCGTGTTGTCGAAACGAAAACGGCGGTTTTGAAAATTCTCCCGGTGAATGTTGTTTGCAATCTTGCGAAATCAGAAATTCTCAGGTGCATGGTGCTGAGTTTTTTGTGGACCTCCATTCCGGCTGCGGGCCAGATCTCTCCGGGTCCTCTTTCGCGCGCCCACGAGTCGATCAATGGCGTGACTGACTGCTCGAATTGTCATGAACTCTCAACCGGAAAACCCACCTTCAAGTGTCTCTCCTGCCACGGAGAAATTGCGCGGCGCATCGTTGCGCGAAAAGGCCTTCACGCTACCTACAACATTGAACCTGGTACAAGTCTGGAGTGCGCGAGTTGCCATCCCGAGCACAACGGTGAAGATTTCACCCTGACCAAATGGGATGTTAAAACCTTTGACCACGCGAAGACCGGCTACAAACTTGAGGGCAAGCATTCAGGGCTGGCGTGCAACCGCTGCCACGAGCCAGATCGCATATCCCCGAAAGAACGCCTTACCATCAAAGTCAGCGATCTGAGCAGAACATTTCTCGGAGTTTCACCCGACTGCGCCAATTGCCATCAGGACCAGCATAAGGGCCGACTCGGACCCGACTGTCTGCAATGTCACAACTTTTCACAATGGAATCAGATCGACATTCGTCAGTTCGACCATTCGCTCGCGCGTTATCCCCTCACCGGTCTGCACGTCAACGTTCGCTGCCAGCAATGTCACACTCCCGGGCCAGACAAACTGCCGCGTTACGCCGGAATCCCATTCCGCGGCTGTGACGATTGCCATGCCGATCCTCATCGCGGGTTTTTTTCGCAGACGTGTCAGTCCTGCCACGGCACCGCAGGCTGGAACAGAACTTCAGCCGCTGAGATGAATCGGGTGTTTGACCACTCCAAAACGAAGTTTCCTTTGCTTGGCAAGCATACTGAAGTGGAGTGCATTCGGTGTCACACCGGAGGTGACTTCAAGAAAGCTCTGGCGTTTCAGAAGTGCGCCGGCTGCCACCGGCCAGATCCACATGGAGGCCAGTTCGCCCGGCGCGCCGGCGGAAGCGAGTGTTCAAACTGCCACTCCGTCGACAGTTTCAAACCCTCGAGCTTCGGACTGAAACAACACGCGACCACAGGTTACCCGCTCCAGGGCAAACATGCCGCTCTGCGCTGCGAACAGTGCCATATTCCGAAGGGCAAAGCTACCGTCTATGCGATGAAGTTTCGCAACTGCACCGATTGTCACGCCGACGAACACGCCGGGCAGTTTGCCGCCGCCCCCCATCTCAATCGTTGCGAAGATTGCCACAACCTGCAACGGTTCCTTCCATCTACATTCAGCCTGCACAGCCACAATCAGGCGGCCTTTCGTTTAAGTGGAAGTCACGAGGCGGTTCCATGCGGCGACTGTCACAAGGAATCCGCGAATTTCAAACCGAAACCAACGGCGCAGTACCACTGGCAGGGACTGGCTTGTCAGAGTTGTCATAAAGATCCGCATGAAGGCCGTTTTAACGGATTCATGCAACGGCCGGGACCGAATGGCGCCACGCTCGTCTGTGAGGTCTGTCATTCCACAGAGACCTGGGAAGAACTCTCTGGCTACGATCATTCGAAAACCGCGTTTCCCCTGATCGGTGCGCACAAATCGACGAAGTGCTCCGCTTGCCACAAGCCCGCCGACGCCCAAAGCGGACTCGTCCGTGTCGATTTCAAAGTGGCCTCTTCAAAATGCGAAGCCTGCCACTCGGATGTTCACGGCCGACAATTTGCCAAGGCTGGAAGCACCGAATGCGGCAGTTGTCACGACGTTACGAAGTGGAGGCCGTCTCTGTTCGACCATGACAAACGGACCGCCTTCGCATTGCAAGGCGCGCATCGCAATGTGACCTGCGAAAGTTGCCACAAACTGACGCGAATGGTCGAAGGCAAGGCCGTGCTCTTTTATAAGCCCACGCCAATGGCTTGCGTGGGTTGTCACCAACCCGCCGTCCTCGGAAAAAGCGTGGCAGTGAATTGAATGTCATCGGGCCAAAGCGTGTGACCGCGAACTGAACTGAATAAGTTAAGGAGAAAATATTGACGGGGAGCGTGTTGCTGATCCAGGCATTCTTGCTGTTCCAGGTGGCCGCTGGCGTACCTGCTGCAGTTTCCGCCGCGCCGCAGGCCGCAACCTCTGCGTCCCCACATGGCCCTATGCAGGTTGCGTGTGAAAAATGTCATACCTCATCGGCGTGGAAACCGATACGCGCAAAGCCTGATTTCGACCACAACAAAACCGGATATCCATTGCGCGGTCTGCACTTGGACGTTGCCTGCGAGGAATGCCACGTCAAACCGGTATTCAAAAACGTGGCTCGTAATTGTCAGGATTGTCATGCCGATCTTCACCGCCGAAAAAACGGAGCGCAATGCGATCTCTGCCACCGGGTAACTGGCTGGCAAGTTGTAATGCAATCCATCAACGAGCATCAGGATCGCTTCCCGCTCATCGGCGCCCATGCTGCGGTGGATTGCTATTCCTGTCACAAGGCTGGAGCCGTTGGGCAATTTAACCGCCAGGGGCTCTCCACCGAGTGTGTCAGTTGTCACCTGAAGGCATTCCAGAAAACTACTGCGCCAAATCATCAGGCGCTGGGATTCTCGACGGATTGCCTTCAATGCCACAACAGCATGGATAGTTGGACGGCCGCACTCCTTCCGCGCGCAACGAAGGTGCGAAGGTGATGCGGCAAGAGTTTCATGCAGCCGAAAATGCGGGCAAACAAGGTCGAAGCAATGCAGATTGAAGCGATGCCAATCGAATCAAGGCAGATCGAAATAATGAATACCCGCACGATAGCCACCGCAAATCACAGGAGCAATCCCAGGTGAGAATAATGGCAGACCTCTGCCTCCTATTGTTGCTGGTGTCTGCCTGTGCAGCGCAAAGGCTGGGAGCCGAAACGGCGCGAATCCGTAAGGTGCAGGTCGTTCGGTCCGGGGACAAAATAAAGCTCGAGATCATTCTGACCCACCCAGTGAATCCTAAAGTCACGGTTGCCACCAAACCTGACCGCTTAGTCTTGGATCTCCCCTCCACCTTATGCGGCCCAAAACAGCAACGGATCGTGGTCAACCGAAATGGAGTGACACAGGTTCGCATCGGTCTCAATGAAGCCAACCCGCCGAGTGTACGCGCCGTCGTAGATATAAACAGCCCCCACCCGTACAGGCTCGCTATGGCGGGCGACACCATTACCTTGACTGTGCTTCCAGCGGACGTAACCACGACTTCATCATTATCGTCATCATCATCGCCGGAGGCGACACCACCATCATCCGACCCAAAGCTTCATGTCAGCTTCAAGGTAAAGTACGTCGCGGAGGGAGCCGCCTATCTGGTTGGAGGACGCAGTTCCGGCTTATCCGCAGGCATGACGCTCTTCGTGCATGACCTCGACCGGTCCGCGCCAGATTCCCCAAATCCTCACGGTGCGGTCGTTGCCGAGTTGCGAATCATATCGATCGCCGAAACATCGGCGGTGACGGAGATTCGCAACCCTAGGCGTGACGTGAAACCCGGCGACTGGGCCGAACTCTCCGAAGCCGATTATGCCAGGCTAGGAATGGAACCTGACCAAGACGCCGCCCTCAAGAAATCGCGACCGGCGCCTCCAGTCAAGCTGCCGAAAACCGCAGTACTTGAGGAGGCCTTGCGAGAGGGGACTCAGGTCCATGCCCGAATCGCCTTCGACTACAGCGGAATCAGCAGCAGCGGCTCGACACCCGGCCGCAGCGGCTCGCTCGGCTTGGCCTTTCACACCGACACAACGCAAATTGCCGGAACTCACTGGAACCTGCAAGGTGACTGGCGAGGTAGGCTGACAACAGATTCCCAGCCCGATGAGGAAACCATGCAGGACTATCTCGATCGGACCTATACCATCCAGTTGTTTTACGACAATCCCAACTCCAGCTGGGTGGCAGGTGTAGGGCGTCTCTACCTGCCTTGGGCAGTGAGTCTCGACACGATCGATGGTGGATACCTTGGACGCAAGGTCGCCACTGGTGTGACTGCTGGAGTCTTCCTTGGTTCTACGCCCGATCAGGCAGACTGGCACTATCGTCCCGACCAGCAGATTGGAGGATCCTTCGTCAATTTTGAAGGCGGTAACTACGATCGCTTTCACTACTCAAGCACGACCGGGTTTGCGCTCAGTTTCCTCAAATGGCAGCTTGATCGCCCCTATCTCTTCTTTGAAAACGCGCTGTCTTATATGAAGTATGTTTCCGTTTACCAGTCCTTCATCGTTGACTCGCCGCGCGGCGTCACCACCGACGGAATCACCCCGGGAACGGGAATCAGTCGCAGTTATCTCAGCGTTCTCGTGCAGCCCAAGAGATGGATTTCCCTCGAAGTCTTTCACAACTATTTTCGCGATGTTCCCACGGCTGCGACCGCATTAGTCGGTACCGGCCTGGTTGACAAGCTTCTCTACCAGGGCCTGCACCTTGGCGTGCGCGTGCAGCCCATCCGCAACTTCGCCATCTACACCACCATTGGACGTAGCGACAGGACTGGAGACGTGAATCAAAGCCTGAACCAGATGTACGGGTTTACCTGGAACGAGATCGGCCATACCGGAATTCGTGCCGATGTCCACTACTCGAAATTCGACAGTTCTTTTGCTCGCGGAGATTACCGGATTCTTTCGTTGTCACGCCCCCTGAGCAAACGAACGAACTCGAATGTTCAAGCTGGTAATCAGACCATCGACTCAGCGTTGACCGTGAACCAGCGCTCGAAATTCATCGACGCGACTTTTGACACCAATCTAGCTGGCCGCACGTTTCTGCAAAGTGGTTACACCATCGAACGTGGTGCGCAATTGAACTACCAGCAGTGGCACCTGAGTTTGGGATATCGCTTCGATATGAAAGGTTCAATGAAATGAATGCGCACGCCACCACCTTTGTAAGGGCCGCAACCGCAGGTACCGCAGAGATAAATACCGCGGAGATGAGCATCGCCCAGAAAAGGCATCAGAGGCTCATCATACTCATCGTGCTGGTCGCACTTGCTGCCCTCGTTGCTCTCCTGCTTTATGGAGCGGACTACTATCGCCTCGGCCCGTCCGATCGCGCATTTTCTCCAAAGCATCGTCTGTTGCGGCCGGGCGGCGCCATCGGAATCAACCTCGGCTTTTTGGGCGTGTTGCTGCTGTGCGGAATCTTCTTGTATCCTCTGCGCAAGCGCTGGGGATGGCTGCGAAGACAGGGAAGCTCGAAACATTGGCTCGACCACCACGTTGTTCTCGGAGTGGCAGCTCCAGTCTGCATTGCCCTGCATGCATCCTTCAAATTTCACGGCCTCGCCGGTATGGCCTTCTGGGTCATGGTGGCGGTTTCTATAAGCGGACTGATTGGCCGCTATCTCTACGCCCAGATCCCGCGCCAGGAGGAGGCTGCGGAGTCGTCTCTACTCGAGTTTCATAATCTGCTCGAGTGTCAGACCATCGTTGCGCAGGCCGATCTGCGCCGGCTGTTGTCGCACTCACGAGCCGCCAACCAGGTTCGGCCCTGGTCGCCATTCGCCGCCTTGCTCTATATCGTCGCCTCCGACTTGTCTCGGCCCTTTCATGTCGCTCGTCTTCGCCTGAGGGTTTTGGGAGCCCAATCAACACTGCGCACTCTGTGCGGCTTTCTCCCATCGAAGCATGTCCAAGTGGAGGAAGTGATCAGTCTCGCGTGCAGGCATGCTTTGATTTACCGGCGGGCCATCTTCCTGTCTCAAGCCCGGCGGGTATTCGAGTTATGGCACGTGGTGCACAAGCCGTTTAGCTATGCCTTTGCAGTATTGGCGCTCGTCCACATCACCGTGGCGATGTTGCTTGGATTTATCTGAGCCCGAACCTCGGAGCCAGCCATAATAATGGACACTCTCTTCTCGATTCTCTTCGCGCTCGCGATTGTGATCCTCTTCGTGCGAAGCTATGTCAAGAATTTGAATCGCAAGGAGAAGCGCGCGCGCCTGATCGTCGAGAAATCGAGTGCATATCCCGCAGGCCCACAAGGTTTGCATCCCCACATCGACGCGACTCGCTGCATCGGCTGCGCGACGTGTACCACTGTCTGTCCAGAGGGCGAAGTGCTCGCGATGTTAGGTGGAAAGGCGGTCATTGCCAATGGACAAAAGTGTATCGGCCATGAGAGCTGCGCAGAAGCGTGCGGGGGGGGGGGGATATGCCATACCTGACGCCTGAATATGAAACCACAGTGGAGAATCTCTTCATCATCGGAGAGCTCGGCGGATTGGCCCTGATCAAGAATGCCGTAAACGAAGGCCGCGAGTGTATCGATATCATCACGAAAAGGATCAAAGACCAAAAGGCACCCCAATCCGCTCCCGGTGTCTACGACGTTGTAATTGTGGGAGCAGGTCCCGCCGGCATCAGTGCGTCCTTGCGCGCCATCGAGAAAAAACTCAGCTATGTAACGATCGAGCGAGATGAAGTCGGCGGCACGGTTGCGAAATTTCCCCGCCAGAAAGTGGTGACGACGACTCCACTCGAATTTCCCATGCGCCTGAAGCTGGAAAAAACCGTGCTCTCAAAAGAGCATCTTCTCGCCTTCTGGGACATGGTTCTCAATCGAGTCGAATTCAATGTTTGCGCAGACTCCATGGTGCACGACATCATGAAATTGCCAGATGAAAATTTCGCCGTAGTGACCGCAACCCAGAGATATCGCGCGCGCACCGTGGTCCTCGCCATCGGCCGGGCCGGCAATCCCAAAAAGCTCGGCGTGAACGGAGAGCATCTTCCCAAGGTCATGTACCGTCTGATCGAAGCAGATCACTACCGAAATAAGCAGATCCTGGTTGTCGGCGGCGGCGATAGCGCGGTCGAAGCGGCGATGGATCTCGCGCAACAGCCCGGCAACCAGGTAACACTCTCGTATCGAAGAGAGGAATTCATGCGCATTAAAGAACGAAACGCGCAGCGCATGAAGGAGTTTATGACGGCCCGTGCCATCAACGTCGTCTTTAACTCAACTCCGGTCGAGTTCAGGCCCAGTTCTGTCGTCCTCCGAATTGGAGGAGCCGCGCACACCATTCCCAACGACTTTGTCTGGATCTTTGCGGGAGGCACTCCACCTTTCGACTTCCTCAAGAAAATCGGCGTCGGATTTCGCACGCGCAACATGCTGGTTGGAGTGGGAGCGCGTGGCGAGACATGAGCGGCCCATTCGCTACATTATTAACTGCGCTGGCGGGGCGATCTTGACGCGAATGTGCTTTCGCACTTCCTGGTTATCGGTCATTGATCGAAAAAAACATGATCGAAAAAACATGATCGATGAAGGCCTAATCGACGGAAACGTGACTGATGGAACGTGCCGACCGATGGTCAGAACGAGTAGCGATACTCTGCCCGGACCAGGTGCTTATACCAATCATCATGCGTCAGCGCTTGGCCGAAACCAACGTAGACTGAGCTGTGGAAACCGATGTTGGTGCGAACTCCGGCCTTCAGATTCACGATATTCACGCCGCTCACCTCATTTGCGGCGAGATCGACGGTTCCCCCCGGTTGGGTTTCAAATCCGCCGAGGACGTGCCAGCCGAATAGTTCGATAACGGGCGCCAGTCCGATGTGCCGTCCCTGATACAGCTTGTAGCTCGGACCGATCCCGTAGAAGAAGACATCGCCGGCGAATCCTTCAGAGCTCGTAGTCGGAACTCCGTCCGACCATCCGATCGGATGCCAGTCGCCGATCTGGCCTTCGATCGTAAACCGGCTTGAGAGCTGCTGGTACAACAGCAGCGAGGGTTCGATGCTGTAATGATTCGTCCCCAGACCCTTCGAGGCGTCGCCCGAAGGAAAATAGCTCTTGAACTGGAAGGTGAGATAGGTACTCTCGGTCGCTACGGCGGCAACTTTGAATCCGGCGGTCACGTCGCTGAGTCCGGATTGATTGGAGAAGGGCAAAAAACCCAAGGAAGCTGGAGGTGCGGCTTGAAATCCCTGCGGTTGAAGCCAGCGTATCGGCACTTCCACAAATGCGGAGAAGCGACGTTGCGGCGAGAACTCCACATTCATATAGAGTTGCTGGAAGTTTATGGCATTGGGCACGCCGAGGCCCGGTCCGGGAGCGTTGGGATCGTATGCCGCTTGTAGGGGCAGTGGAAGCGCGGATTGATTGAGATGACGATAACAACCGCATTTGGCATAGAAGAACTCGGAGCGATCGGGAAACTCATCGTCAAAGCCGGCATCAAAGCGAATGCGAATCTGATTCTGGACGATTGGGTTGTCGATGTAACCGACCATGCTGCCCGGAATCTTGGGCCTGCTCTCAACCCCGGGAGGCGGACTAGGCGGGGGCGCCTGGGCGGGAGACTGCTGTTGAGCGTTCGCGTCAGGATGGTAAGGGCTGGCGGCGCTCGAATCCTTCGGCGCCAACGCTGCATCGTCCAATGCTGTGGACACCGCAGGCGCTGCGTCCGCGGCCGCGGAAATCTCCTTGATGAAGCTTGGATTGCCCTGCTGAGCAAACAGGACGATAGGGAAGAGCATTAGAAGAACCAACATCAATGGTTTCATGCTGTGACTCATTCAAGCCTCTTTCTCACGGGATTTCCATTCTCTTGCGCCCGACTGTACAAGCAGCATCTCCAGTTTGGAGTTTCCCGCAGAGTTAAATATGCTGTCGCTAGGGCGAAACCTTTTTCGTGACTACGCGTCTTTTCACTTTTTGTTCTTGCTGTCTTCAAATTCCTTTTGCAAATCCTGATAGGATTTCGTAAGCCTGGTTCGGTCCGGTTCCCCCACCTCGGGTAAGACGCTTCCCAGAGCTTCAATGGCCAGATTCGCGGCGTCGGGGGCACCGGCTTTGAAATACTCGATAGCCAGCTTCACGTACTCGTCGCCAAGGTGATTGTACAGCACGTGAAATCTAGGATGTTCCGACGGCCCCATCGCCAGACGAATCATCAAAGCGCGGGCCCGCTCCTTCTCCAGTGATGCCGCCGGGGTAATCAGCTCTTCGATACTGTCGAGGGCCTTGTGATTGCTTTCCTCAGCTTGCTTCGCCTCGCCGCCGCTCCACAGCAGAGGCGACAGATTATTGTAAAAGTTGGCCAGTTCCACCTTGTATTCCCAGTTTTTCGGGCTCTTTTCCGTCAGGTCAGTCTGAATCTTAATCGCCCGTTTCACATAGTCCGCGTCGTTGAGCATGACGCCGAGATTGTTGTATACGCGCGCCAGGTCATGCGCCGGCGGATTCTCACTCTCTGTCGTTCCTGAGTCAAGTTCCCTCATAGCCCGGGGTTCGAGCAGTTGAACCGCCTCGCGGAAATCCGCTTCCGTCGCTCGCAGGTCGCCGCCGTCATAGCGAAGAATGCCGCGGTTGTAATAAGTGCGAGCCAATGCCTGCGTGTAATCTGCGTTCTGCGGGCTGGCCTGGTGCAGCTCTTGTTGCAGGCTAAGTGCGCTGTCGTATTCTTTCTCCGCATCTGAGGGCTTGTAAGGCGAATTCGGCGTTTCTTCCAGCCAAAGACGCAGCGTTTCTGCCAGCCAGTGATGAGCGTAGGCCAAGCCCTGGCGATATTCAGCATTGCCCGGGGTTTCCTGAGAGAGTTCCTCGAAGCCAGCAATGGCCAATTTATACTGTGCGACGGCGTCTTCACGATTCTGGAGCAGGCGATTAATATCACCTAACTTGGAGTGCAGCAGAGCGCTGTCCGCCCGAAACGTGGGATCGTTCTTGCTCTGCGCGGCCAGAAAGTTGGTGTAGAAATCCTCCGCCTTCTTCAGCAACTCGATTCGAAACTGCTCGAGTTGTGGCGGGTCGGGCGACTCCCGCCCTTGCAGGTTGCCCGCCGAGGACAAGCTTTCGTCCACCGCTCTCGTTGCTAATGCCAGATTCATAGTCGCGCGGCGGCTCTCCAACTGGGCGACATGATAGAAATAAAGGGCCACGAGCAACAGCACACCGAGAGATCCCGCGACCGCCCACGCCAGCCTGAGTTTGTTTTTCCTGGCCTTTTCCCACTCGGCATCGACGCGATCGCGTTCTTTCTCGCTGCGATCCAGAAAATCCATTGCCGTCGCGAAAGAGGAGTCGTAACGCTCGGCCCACGCCGGTGTGGGGTGGTTACGCTGTCTCCACTGAAGGCCAAGTTCGAGTTCAGGGTTGTGCCAGAGGCCTGCTGTGCCTTCGGCGAACCAGGCGGAAGCCTGCGAGACCCTTGCATAGGTCCGGGCGGATGCCTGCTCCTCCTTTGCCCATGCGATCAACCGGGTCCAGCAGCGCATCAGGCTTTCGTGAGAGAGATCGATAATCGATCGCGAGTCGAGCGGCGTGGTTGCCGGCGGCATGAGAAAGCTCCGGCCGGGGCGTCGAAAAATCTCCACGATCTGGATCACTTCCGCTGCGGAGGCTTCACAAATCGCCGAAAGCTGCCTTATGGAGGTCGGCCGCCGTATGCCGCGGGGATCGGAAAAGGTGTCGGTGAGAGATTTAAAGATGCGTTCCGCAATTTTGCGGTTGGCTTCGGCGCCGGTCTCGCGGAACGCCTCCTCTGCGTGCAGCGATAACGCCTGCGCCATCGCCCCCACGGCTTCGTAGTCAACGATGTCGATGGGCTGAGTCGGGATGGGTTTGGCCGCTATTCGATGCCGTTCCCAGTGGTCCCAGGTTCGCATCAGGGCGTGCTGCAATACCGGGAGCTGATCGTGGTCGTCTCCCAGTTCATTGAGCAGGCGGAGAACCAGGCGCGGGGCAATCTCTCCTCCTCCGACCGCAATCGGGCCCGTGATGGCCGAGCGCAGCTCGTCACGAGTCATGCGCGGAACCAGGTACTGACCGGCGTTGACCGCCTCGGGCAGTCCGGCATACTCCATGCAATCGCCGATGAAGTCGGAGCGCATGGTGAGTACCACATAAATCGGGGCTTCTTGCTGCTGGGCGGCTTCGAGCAGCAGTTTGACGAAAGCCACAGCCTCGTCGCGAGGGTTCTCAACCTGATGACTTCTCCGGAAACGGAACAGCTCCTCGAATTGGTCGACGATGACGAGGAGATTTTCGTCGCGGGGAATTCGAGCCTGGCGCACCGCATCCACCAGGCCTCGAGTGCTGCGGCGCAATGTTGCCTCTAGCATCACTCGGTTGGTGCTCGCCATCTCGTCTTCGACGCCGGGAGCACTTCCAAGAACGTCGGGTCGATTAAGCGCCGCAGCCAGATGACCGATAGGGTCTTCGCCCGGCCGGAGAGTCGCCACGCGCCAGGTCGAGCCCGCCTTGACCATGAAACCGCTGTAGAGGGAGGGAATAAGACCGGAGCGAACCAGGGATGATTTACCGCTGCCGGAAGTGCCCACGACGCACAAGAAACGGCTGGCCCGCAGCCGCCGCAGCAGTTCGTCGATCTCCTTCTCGCGGCCGAAAAAGAGATGATCTTCGTCGGGCTCGAAAGGACGAAGGCCCGGAAAAGGATTAAACAGCGACCCTGGTGGCATCAGCCCTTACCGTTCACTTTTACCTTTCAGGCTAGCGACCTTTGAGGCTTGAAATCAATGGCAGCAAAGGCTCCCGGGAAAATCCCTCCCATTGCGGAATCACCATCGCCTCGTGCGTGCGAAAGCGTTCCTTGTCCGGGCTTCTGGGAGGGATCAGGGAAATCGCCGTGGCGGGTAGCGGCTTGGTGCGGCCATAACCGGGGCTCTTCTGCAGTTCCCGAAGTTTCCGGCGCAGCCAGCATTCATTTCCCGAGCCATAAAAAATCAGGGCTCCGTCGCAACTTCGCAGGTTCTCCTCGTGATGCTCGCGAATCTCCGCCTCATCGCCCTCGAAGACCGGACGGATGATCTCGAACTTCTGTTCAAACAGAAAATCCTCCCATGGCGTAGCCACCTCCGCATCGCGTTGATCGTAGATTAGATAGAGCTGCGCGTGGGCGCCTCCGGCAATCGCAGAACCAGACGGGTCAGGCATTGGCGCCGGCTCGGGCGCGGGAGGCTCTTTGAGCCGATCCCGAATTACGGTCCTGAAATCTTCGAGAAAAGTTTCGAGCAAGTCAGCGCCCTGTTGGGTGCGGGGATCGATGCGAATCTGGTCGATGACTTTCTTTTGCCGTTCGTCTTGCACCTCCAGGCCGGGAGGAATCCACAACATCCGCGAAAAATCGCCCTTACTGCCTCTTTCGATGGCCAAGTCGTTCTGGATCTCGAGTAACGACTGCATGCCCCCTTCAGGCACGAAGCTGAAAGTCTTGCCGAACAAATGAACGGACATCTGGCATACCGCCAGATCCGCACGAACGGCCTCCGTGAGTTCCGCTTCGACTTGCGGCAAGGCGCCCTCTGGAAGCACGTTATAACCGTGTTGATGCAGATCTCTCTTAATGGCTTCGCGCTGCTCCCGAAGATCGAAAGTGGTTTGCGCCAGGAAGACAGATTTTCGAATCCTGTCAGGCTTCGGAATCTCCACCGTTGCGCTGGCTTCCAACATCTCGACCAGGCAGCAGATATCGTGGGCCAAGTCATCCAGCCGCATCCAGAAATCCCTTTGCGCTTCGGGCCCGAAGACTTCATCCAGCTCCCGCACTCTACCGGTGTCCTGGTCAATGTTGAAGAACTGGTAGCCCAATAAGGGCTGCAATTCCGGGGGATGCAATTCCAGGGCGACGGGCGTCTTTAAGACCTTGAAGATACGCGCCTTATTGCGATAGTGGATACCACCCTGCGCCTCCGCGGCCTTCCAGAACTCCGTCAGCTCCTTCCGCGCCCATTCCGACTTGACGTAGCGTGGCGAGACGACCGAAATGAGGGCGGCCACGTTGCGGAGCCGCTCCATCAACGCGTCCGAGAAGGCGTCATTACCGGTCAGCTTAGGGTCGCGCCAGATTTGCGGTGGTTTGCCGAGGAGCTGCCCTACGCGGATTTCGAGCGCCCGGTGCAGGTTTGTGACCCACCCTTTGCCTCCTTCGATCAGCCCTGCGTTGTCCATGTGCGCGTAGCTGATGAAGGCATCCCCCTGAAAATTCATGATCGCCTCCGACTAAGCGATAGCGGAAGGAAGCGGCCGTAGGGACAGCCGCCATGGCTGTCCAAGTCAAGCCAAGATCGGCAGACTATGGGGAAGGCAGCTTCGCAAATGGGGGTCATAAGAAGGTTTCAATTTACCGATTGCCGTCCGGCGCGCAACTCCAAGCTTCAGTCTTATATATTCCAAGCCGTGATGATTAGCAAGTCTATTCGTCCCAATGTCATAGATGCTATTCCTTGAGATGCAACTGCGGCCTCCCTTCTCCGGAGTGAAACGGAACGCTCTGGGCGAAGCCGTCGCGTCCCTGTGTGCCCTCGCAGTGCGGGCTTTGCGGTTCGCAACAGTGAACTCCCCTCACCAGTTGGCTGCATTGGACCCGCATTGCAGTGAAGCGAGCAAGTACAATTGAAACTTAGAAATCTGGCTGCTAATCGCAGTCATTTCATTTCAGTCATTTGATCGCATTCATAGAGCGACTCTCATGGTCACGGAAAAGACGATCTACGACTTCACCTTGGATTCCATCGACGGTCAGCCGACGCCACTTTCGACCTTCAAAGGCAACGTTACGCTGCTGGTGAATGTTGCCAGCCGTTGCTCTTATACTCCGCAGTATTCCTCACTGGAGTCGATCTACGAAACCTACAAAGGCCGGGGATTCGTTGTCATCGGAATCCCCGCCAACAACTTTGCGGATCAGGAGCCGGGGACGAATCAGGAGATCAAGAGCTTCGCCACTTGCGTATACCATGTAACTTTCCCGATGATGGCCAAAGTGTCGGTCGACGGAGACGACATGACGCCGCTCTACCGCTTTCTGACGGATAAGACGATCCACCCGAAAACTGGTTGGGAGATTGGCTGGAACTTCACCAAATTCCTGATCGGATCCGATGGCAAGGTGTTGGCACGATTTGATTCTGAAATCGAGCCCGATTCTCCACCAGTGATTGCAGCGATCGAAAAGGCCCTGGCCGCGAGCCACTAACTCCTGCAGGTTTGGCCTGTTGCCAGACTGTTTCTTTTACGGGATTCTTCGTTTGGAGAGCTGGTCCGCACGAATGAAACATATATACGCGATGCGTTCGCATACACCGGCGCGGGACTAGTTGCTGCGTTCGGATTGCTTCTTCAATCTATCCAGCGATTCGGGCGCGATCCATTTCTTAGAGTTCTGAGCCCGGTGGACGACTCCCCAAGCTTGGTCGTAGCTCCGGCCCTCCGTGTAAAGGTAAAGCAGCGGATTGTAGGGATCGCACGAGCAGCCGTCGGTGGTGGCGCCGAGGTCGATGGATTTCTCGAAATCCGCGATGGCGGCACCATGCCTCTTCTCTTTTGGGCTAGAGGTGCCCGCGCGTGTGCAGTAGGCGTCGGCCAGGCGCGACCTTGCCCAGGGGATTCAGCGCCATTTCTTGCGAGTAGTCACTGATCGCCTCGTCGATTTCGCCGGTTGTCTCATGGATCAAGCCGAGCCGGTCCCACGCGAGATAGAGCCGGGCGTCCTTCTCGATGGCCTTTTTGAAATCGGCGGTTGCCGGTTCGAACCAGGCCCTTCGGTCTGCCTCACTGCCCATCAAATGGCCGTCCACCACGGCCTCGAGTTCGGCCCGGTCGTAATAGGTCGCGCCGCGGGTGTAATAAGCCTCGGCGCTCGGATCGAGCGCTATGGCCTGGTCATGATCTTTGACGGCGAGGCCGAACAAGCGATCGTATTCATCAGCGGAGATCAGCTTGAAAGCCTTGCTATAGCGGGCTTTTTCCGAATAGGCGCTGCCTCGCTTGGCAAATGCCTCGGAACGGCGGGCGTTATCGGGAGCGCTCTCGATCGCCTTTGTGGCACTGCTGATGTCGCGATCATAGCTGCTCAGATACAAAAAGTGGGCGACACGGGTGCAACCCGCGAGACAGAGGAGGACAAGAACGCACAAGAGCCCCGCTATCCTGGAAAATGTTTCCATCGGTCGATACCCCGATATGTATGCGCCGACAAGAATGGTTGGAACTAGCGAACTCTACGCCATCCAGTCGGCTCGTTTGCAATTAAGCAGCTGTCACTATACCCGAGGCCTTAACATTGTCCAATATAGAGAATGCGCTTCAGGAGCTACGAGAGAACTTATGATCGACTAAGCTGACCCACGTCGGCATTGTCCGCTGCGCCAACATAGACGGCCTCCGCGACACTCCATGGCAGTGGTTGGCGCACTCCATCTTCCATAACGTGATAAATTGGCCTTCGGACTGAAAGTTAAAGTCCATTCCGTTCATTGGAGAAACGCTCGATGCGAACGCCCATCCTGAGCCTTACCAGACAAAAGCTCGTCATACTAACGATCGCAATCCTCGTGCTTCCGCACACGCTAGGTTTTGCCCAGGTAAAACAAGAGACGCCCATTGCCAAGCCCGAACCTGCCAAGACTGAGCCGCCAAACCCCGAACAATTCAAGGCAGAACAGCAGGCAAGCAAGGGATCGGTTACCATCGGCGGCAATGTCATTAACTATGACGCATTCGCCGGCACCCTCGTTGTGCATCCCAAGGGTTGGGACGACGTTCCACAAAACGCCGAAAAAGACGAGAAGAACAAGCCCGCCGAGGCCAGCATGTTCTACGTGGCCTATTTCAAATCGGACAACAAAGGCGCGCCGCGTCCGCTCACCTTCCTTTACAACGGCGGCCCCGGCTCCTCCACCGTGTGGCTCCACATGGGGGCATTTGGACCGAAACGTGTTGTTACCGCCGATGACACCCACACTCCCGCCGCGCCCTATCCCGTGGTGAACAACGAATACAGCCTGCTCGACGTGAGCGACCTCGTCTTTGTCGATGCGCCCGGCACCGGCTTCAGCCGCATCGCCGGAAAGGACAAGGAGAAAGCATTCTACGGCGTCGATCAGGACGCGTGGGCCTTTGGCGATTTCATTTCACAGTTCCTCTCGAAGTATGGACGCTGGAATTCGCCCAAATATCTGTTCGGCGAAAGCTACGGTACCACGCGATCCGCCGTGCTCAGCAACATTCTCGAGACCGAACGCGACGTCGACTTCAACGGCGTGATCCTTCTCTCGCAAATCTTGAATTTCTCGCTCGATTCCGATTTCCCTGAGTTCAATCCCGGCATCGATGTGGCCTATCAACTCAATCTGCCGACCTATGCCGCCACGGCGTGGTATCACCACAAACTGCCGAGCCCTCATCCGGACCTCGCGCCTCTGCTCAGCGAGGTCGAGCACTTCGCCATGAACGATTACGCGCTGGCGCTTGGAGCCGGCTCTTCCCTTCCAGCGGACCAACGCCACGCCATCGCCGCCAAGCTTCATGAATACACCGGCCTTCCGGTCGCCTACATCGAAAAGGCCGACCTGCGTATCAATGGCGGGGAATTCGAAAAGAACCTGCAGGACGAAAGCGATCTCACAACCGGCCGCCTCGATACGCGCTTCTCCGGACCAACATTTGATCCGCTCAGCAAGGCGGCTGAGTACGATCCGCAGTCTGCGGCTATCTCTTCAGCATACGTTTCCGCATTTAACGACTACGTGCGAAAAGATCTGAAGTATGGCGAGAACAGGGAATACAAACCGGAAATTGAACTCTTCAAGTGGTGGAGCTTTGCCCACAAGCCTCCCGGTGTCCCGTTTCCCTTGCCGGGAGCTACCAACGTGATGCTCGACCTCGCTACCGCGATGAAGTACAACCCTCAACTCAAGATTCTTTTGAACGCCGGGTATTTCGATCTCGCGACGCCCTTTTACGAAGGCATCTACGAAATGGAACACCTGCCGATTCCGCCTGATTTGCAAAAAAATATCGAATTCAAGTTTTACGAATCCGGACATATGGTCTACGCTCACGAACCCTCGCTGAAAGCGATCCACGACAACGTCGCGGCGTTTATCCGCAGCAGCGACAACTCGAAAACCAAGTAGAGGTCGGTAACGAACCGTCGAGCGGGTTCAGTTCCGTAAAGTATTACAAAGTCGAGCACCGAGGCGCGACGCCGTAATTCCGCGCGTGAAACGCCTTGCATCTCCCGTTATCGCGTCGGCTGGTACTCCCAGGCGTTTTGAACGGACGCGCCGAAGGTTCTGCCAGTCATAGAGCCCGCCTGATCTGCGCGGATTCGCCAGCTAAATCTGTTCGCCTCGTTGGTATAACTCCTGAGTTCTTAATCATTTGCATTCGCGAATCGGAGATCAGCCATATCGACACGAGTCAGAAATGCGTAGCGGGGAGCGTTTCGAGGAATGCGGGTGTAAGCGGAGAAAGTCGGAGTCCCCGAAAGGCGCGCAATAAAAAAGGGGAGCCTTTACGGCTCCCCTAATACATTCAATGCGTGAACTTAGAAGGTCAAGCGCAGCGAGAACTGCCCGAAACGGCGTTCGTCGTGGTTGCCGCCGAGTGCGAGCGAGTTAAGGCCACCCTTAAGCGCCACCACTTGGTTGGATCCGGTTGCCATTTCGTTCGGGACCCCGGGCGCAAGCTCCGGCCCTTCGGCAAACCAGTACAGCGTACCCGTATTAACGAACAGATCGTGGTGATTGAGAACGTTAAACCCTTCGGCGCGGAACTGAAGGCCGAACCGTTCCGTGATCTTGAAGTTCTTCTGTACGGCTGCATCGATGTTCCAGGCTCCGGGGCCACGTAGGAAGTTCCTGCCCGTCATATTAGAGGGGAAGGGCCCTAAGTCTGATATCCCAAGGTCCGTGTTAAAGGGCTGAACCACCGCCGGATAAGGTACCGTCAACACACCGTAGTTGTTTGCGCCAACAGGATTGCTCGGCCCGCTGACGTGAAGGCTGCTAAAAGCGCTTGCCGGAACCTCGCGTGGCCAGGTGTAGTAGCTCTGCTCATCCGTAATGTCGTAAATGGAGAAGGGCGTGCCCGTGCGGGCGGTGAAGATACCCGACACTTCCCAACCTCCCAAAGCCTCACCAATACCCTTACCGCTCTTGTACCACGGGGTGTCCCAGATCGGGGAGATAACGACCCTGTGCCGAACGTCATAGTCGGCACTGCCCCAGTCGAGCTTCGGATTTAACAGATCGGTGTACCCTAGCGAACCGATCGCGCCCGAGCCACCCTGCAAGCTATCGGAGAACGTCGAGCTTATGTCATCCAAGGAGTGCGCCCAGGTATAGTTCGCGACCACGCTCAGCCCCGTGTGGTGGACGTCCTGTGTCTGGAACTTCACGTTCAAAGCATCGTAGGCGCTTGTGCCTCCGCTGCCGCGCACGTTGATCGCAGCGAATTGCTGGTTCGGCCGGGACTCGCCACCCGATATTGGATCCCCCAGATAAGCATTGCCGGCACCGAGTTGGTTCACGTTGTTGATATCGTACAGGTGAACTCCATGGGCGCCGCTATATCCAACGTCGACGATTGTGTTACGGGCTATTTCCCGTTGCAAATCGAGGTTCCAGAATTGCGTTTGCGCGGTCTGGATGTTGTTGGCGGGCACGCGTAGCTCAGCCGGCGGCAGGCCTTGAGCTGGTTGCGCCGTACCCAAAGGACCGAGTGGGGCAGTGGTGACCACAAACGGACATGCCGTGTAGTAACCAGCAGCATTGGTAGTCGTGCAGGTTTCGTTGACTACGGCGCTGGCCGGAGGATTGAAGCTCGCGTTGTAGGTCACGTTGCCGAAGTTGCGTTCGTAGCTGATGCCGAATCCGCCTCTCAAACTGGACTTGCCATCGCCGAAAATATCCAGAGCAAAGCCGACGCGCGGTGCAGCTGTGCCCCATGTCGGAGCCCAGAATTGTCCGACTGGGCTTTGATCTGCAATAAACAAGTTCCCGTTTCTCGTTTGATCCTCCACTCCGGAGCCGGAGCCATAGTAGAAGTTGGAGTCAAGATTCGGATGATTGTTGTGCTGCACGCCGTAGTGCTCATAACGCAAGCCGTAGTTGAGTGTCAGCCTCGGAGTAAAGCGCCAGCTATCCTGTGCGTAAATCGCCCAGTCTTTATAACGATAGCTCCGTGCCGCGTTGGCTGGGCCAAGTGGCGGTGTTACGGTGCAGGCTGAAGTTAGGGTCAAGTTACCCGTCAGTGGATCCGACACACACGGCACTGCCCCTTGCGGGTCGACACGGGCGGAAAACTGATTGACCGGGCTCGTAGGTACACCACCGTTCATGACGTCGCCGGCATTCACAAGGTCATTGATACCTTGCTGGAAGCTGCCGCCCAGGAACTGTACGGCCTGGTTGTACGCGCCATACACATAGTTCAGCTGGATGTAGGTGAACTGTCCGCCGAAGCGCATGTTGTGCTTGCCCTTGGTCCACGATATGTCGTGTTCCAGTTGCAAGGTATTAATCGGGCCGCCAACCGGCAATCCGCCCAAGCCGTCCGCTTCATTTTCCAACCCCGGGAATTGAACACTGTTGTTAGTCACCGGATCCGCAGCGAAATTCGTCAGGATCAAGTTCGGGGTAAACGTCAACGCCTTGTTGTAGGTGGAGGCGATGTTGATTCGCGAATAACTGACCTTGGTGTTGTTGAGCAGGCTGGAGTTAAAAGTGTGGCTGATGGAATAGAGCAGGGAGTCATTCGCCACGCCGCTTCCCACGTCGTATGCGGGATAAGCCGTGTAGGAGGCTGTGCCCAAAAACTGGTCTTCATTGTCGCGGCCGAAGCGGAAGAACATCTGGGTTTTGTCGTTCAGGTTGTAGTCCATTCGGCCGACCAGCCGGAGGGTGTTTTGCGGTAGATCGCCGCCAGCATCGGAATTGACTTTAAAGTTCACTGTGTCGAACACGGGTTGCGACGCCGAAACAGCGGTAACCCCGTTGATCGGCGGAACCGTGACTCCGGCGGCAGCTAAGTCCCCAGCAGTGGTGCACAGAAGCCCATTACTGCATGAACCCGGCAGGGCGGGCGCCGAAGCAGTCGGTCCCGTCGCGAACGCGGTGAAATAATCCTGCACATTCTGCGGGAGCAGGGCAACAAATCCAGGATCCAACACTTCTTGAATCTGGGTGGCCTGGCTGCGGACGCGGAGCCACTCGGCGGTAGCGAAGACGAAGAGCTTGTTCTTGATGAGCGGACCGCCGCCCTGGGCGCCAAACTGATTGCGGGTATAGTCGCCCTTTGGAATGTCGTTGGCGACGTTATTGAACGTATTGGCAGTATAGGCTGAGAGGCGATTGTACTCCCACACGGAACCATGGAAACTATTGGTTCCGCTCTTCGTGGTCAGATTTACGACACCACCCGAGGCGCGCCCATATTCCGCCCCGAAGTTGTTGGTAATAACGTTATATTCCTGCACCGAATCGACCGGAACCGCAGTCCCAGTGCCAGCGGTAAACAAGTCTTCGTTTTCCGCGCCATCCAACAGAATTTCCGTGCCCGACGATCGTTGCCCGTTAATGGAGAATCCCACGCCGCGGCCGGTTTGGTTCTGAGAACCCATTCCGTTCGGCGTGGTGCTGTCGCCGTTGCTCACGTTGCCCGAGAGCGCGACGAAATCGTACGGGTTGCGCGTAAGGCTCGGCAGCGCCGCCATTTGCTGCGTGCCGATGAGCTGCGAAACTTCCTGTGTCTGTGTATTGACTTCAGTCGCCGCTCCGCCAACTACCTCAATCACAGCCGAACTCTGCCCAACCGTCAACTGGGCGTCTACCGTCGAAATGCCGCCGACGGTGACTTCCGCAGTCGTCCGGTAAGTCTCGAACTTTGCGTTCGAAATGGTTATCTGATAATTCCCGGGGATAAGGCTTTGGACCTGATATTGCCCGATACTCCCCGTCGTTGCCGTCCTTTCCAAACCCGTCGCCAGACTCTTTACCGCCACGGTGGCGCCGGCGATAACCGCGCCCGTCGCGTCTTTTACAGTTCCGGAAATCGTGCCGGTCTCGACGCCCTGGCCGAAAAGCGGAATTGTGGTCAACAACAAGCCAAACAAAAGAACGAGAATTGCCTTGGCTAATTTAGTCATGTGAGTCCTCCGGGGAGCGGAAATTTCGAAGTCAGTGGGAGCGACGCCGGCCGAAAATCTCGGGAGGCCCAAGCTCTGGTATTTGAATACAAGAGATCGCATCTAGCCACATAAGGGCAATTGGCCTTCCAAATTGGCATTGATGATTCTTGCGCTTGCTGCTCAAGCACTTACATCCACAGAACCCGGCGTGACAGCGGCTGTCTCTATTGAAAATTGTAGTGTTACGATCTACGGAATATGGGATTCGGTATCAATGACGTTGCGGGTCGATGGCCTACGTGGTCACAAACTGGCCCCTTTTCGGACACCCAAAACGAATCTGGTTAAGGCCGGAACCTGATACGACATCGCATCCGTTCTGGCATCGTGATATGCGGGATTTTGGAGCAAAGTCTCCGAGAAAAGTTATTGGTAATGCCCGACGGGACAGTTGTAAAACGCGCCCGCCGGAAGTAGGCTTGAATCTGCGCGAAAGGATTCTTTTCAGTAATCGTTTTTCAGCAATCGTTTTTTGCCGCCACTAGGGTCCTGCGCCGGTGTTTTACGCATAAAGCTCAGCGCGCCATTATCACGAAATCGAGGATCACGAAATCAGGTGATGCGAATTACGGCAGAGCCTCTCCCTCCTTGCATCTCATCGCCACAGCCGCAATTCTGCGGCGTCCTTTTAATTGACAATCCGTATTTGACAAACCGTGTTTGACAATCTTTAGCTACATAACAATCAACGTAACGCACAAAGATTCGGAGGCAAGCCTATGAGCACTGTCATGGAACCGCCCAAGAAACCCGGGGCGGATTACGCCAATCAGATTCTCAACCTCGTCAAATCTAAAAACCCCGCCGAACCCGAATTCCACCAGGCCGTCATGGAAGTGTTCGATTCCCTTAAGCCCGTACTGGAACGCCATCCCGAATATCACGAAGCCAAGATTCTGGAACGCATCACCGAACCCGAACGCGTCCTCATGTTCCGCGTCCCGTGGTTCGACGACCGCGGCAAAGTGCAGGTCAATCGCGGCTTTCGCATTGAGATGAACAGCGCCATCGGCCCTTATAAAGGAGGACTGCGCTTCCATCCCTCCGTGAATCTCGGCATCCTGAAATTTCTGGCGTTCGAACAAGTCTTCAAAAATTCGCTGACCACGCTGCCCATGGGCGGCGGCAAAGGCGGAAGCGATTTCGATCCCAAGGGCAAGAGCGATAACGAAGTCATGCGCTTCTGCCAAAGCTTCATGACCGAACTCTCGCGCCATATCGGCCCCGACACAGACGTTCCCGCGGGCGACATCGGCGTGGGCGGACGCGAAATCGGTTTCATGTTTGGCCAATACAAACGCCTGCGCAATGAGTTCACCGGCGTCCTCACCGGCAAAGGGTTGGCCTGGGGAGGCTCTCTGATTCGTCCCGAAGCGACCGGCTATGGCTGCGTCTACTTCGCCGAAGAAATGCTGAAGACGCGCAGAGACAAGCTGGAAGGCAAGCTGTGCTTGGTTTCTGGCAGCGGCAACGTCTCGCAATATACCGTGGAGAAGCTGCTTGATCTGGGCGCGAAGCCAGTTAGTTTGTCCGACTCTGACGGCGTGATCTACGATGCTGAAGGCATCAATCGCGAGAAGCTCGCCTTTGTTATGGAGCTGAAGAATAATCGCCGCGGGCGCATCAAGGACTATACCGACGAATTTAAGGGCGCAGTCTACAACGCTACCGACAAGAAGCTCGACCACAACTGGCTCTGGAATATCAAAGCCGAGTGCGCTTTCCCCAGCGCGACGCAGAACGAAATCAACGCCAAAGACGCGGCGAACCTGATCAAGAACGGTGTGAAACTGGTTAGCGAGGGAGCTAATATGCCTAGCACTTTGGAGGCTACGCGGCTGTTTCTTGAGGCTAAAATCCTTTATGGGCCGGCCAAGGCGGCTAATGCGGGCGGGGTTGCTACTTCGGGGCTGGAGATGGCGCAGAACAGCGCGCGGATCTCGTGGACTCGCGAAGAAGTTGACGATCGGCTGCACAAGATTATGATCGCCATCCACAAAAACTGCTTTGAAACGGCTGAGAAATATGGCACTCCGGGCAACCTGGTGAACGGCGCGAATATCGCGGGCTTTTTGAAAGTCGCGAATTCGATGCTCGATCAGGGGCTGGTGTAAGCGAAATTGGGTCGCGGAAAAGGGTGCGGGAGGAGAAATTCCTCCCGCGATTTTTTGGGGCTCGTATCTTGTGTAAGTTATTGATAACTTCGTTGTATATTCGCTGGTAAGATATTACATGGCTGCTTGTAAGTTGCTAAGAACACGGCGTAAATAAACACGATTATTCACTTGACACAAATTCGTGCTAGACTGCCCTTGCCGTGACAGGGCCGACTCGAAAAACGCGGAAGTACTGGGAAATTGGGCTTTCTCTGAATGACACCGTCGTAACTAACTGAAAAGAGATGGTCTGCCGATAGAATAAAGGGAATCAATCCCCACCAGACATTTGGCAGGTATATAATTGCCTCGCGCTTCGTCGAGAAGGAATAAACTACCGATGAGCACTACCGCTGTTCGCAGACCAGCACACGCCACCAAAACTGAAAACGCAGAAGACAAATTTGTGAACGATCTAGCTGAAATCGTTCTACCGTCTTGGCTAAGATGACTCCCGCTGATCGTGAGGAACGACTGCAAAAAGTTAAGGAGTATCTTTCTTCGCTCGACGGAAACGAAGCCAAGCCCGCTTAGCCTCAGCGAACTCACTCGTCCCTGGATACACACCGAGTAAGATCAGCGCACCCTCGAAATCCTTTTCCTGAATACACTCTCGCGCCAATCGATGAAAAACGAATCTTATTCTCTCGGTGTCAGCGTCATATTGTTCTTGTTCCATAAGAGTAAGCGCAATGGATTATAATTGCGGAGGGCGGCGGGATCGGACCGCATTCCCGAAGGAACGAACCGCTTATAAAGCGGACTCCAGCGCCAAACTGGATTCACCCTCCGATATGGCGGCTCACCATGGCTCCGACTCGCTACTCTTGACCGGGGCGCGATTCGGGCCTTTCTGTTATCGCTCACCTGCACCGCTCGCCGAATGATGCAGGAAGCTACGTGTGTATCTTCATAGTCAACAATTACCATTGGCATACCTCTGCACCTGCGCGTGGGAGATTTCCACGGCTTTGGTCTTGACTTGTTCTAGGAGGGAGGCTAAGAATGGTCTCAGAAAAAACGATTCTTAAACAATCCCCCCTCTCGCATTGGGATTGAGTAATACTCAAAAGGCGGTCGCTGCTAACGACTGCCTTTTCTCTTTGGGTTTACCATGGTAACGGGTTTACAAACAACGGGCGAAGTCGTAACGGCACATACATAGTTAACTATCCACAACAATGAAAGCCGACAAGGGACAATTCGACGAAGTTCTCCAGCGGATGCTGGCCAAACCCCCTAAGAAAACCGCAAGGATAAAGGCTAAGAAGAAACGCTCTAAGCCTTCTCAGCAGTGAGCGTGTCGAACGGCAGAGGCTTGAGTCCTGCGAGACGGCGCACCGTCTCCATGAATACGCTGTCATCAGCGCGACGGTTGAAGCGGTAGGAGAACTCGTTTAAATACCTTTGCAAGTGCTTTATCGAAACTTTGTGGAAGTTCCCCACGATCCCCCGCTTGAGCAGAGAGAACGAATTCTCGACTGTATTCGTGTGGATCATCCCATCCACGTATGACCCTATCGTGTGCTTAATGACGCGGTGCTTTCCCGTCGCGTGGAGGGCCGCGTAGGCCGCGCTGGAATCATCGGTCATGTAGAACTCAACATCTGGCCCGATGTGCTCTTCGATAATCGCCTTCAGCGTTGCGGCCTTTGCGTCTTTCGTATGGATGAAACGCAGCGGGCCTTTGCGTTGGCGAAGGCCGACTACCGGCTCTTTCGATTTCTTGCCGTAATAGACGCCCTTGCCTTTTTTCTTTCCGCCGATGTACGTCTCATCAATCTCCACGATCCCGCCAAGTTTGGGTATCGCACCTTCGGCCATAGCTTCGCGGATTCTGTGATTGAGATACCACGCTGTTTTGTATCCGCCGATCCCGAGGTCGCGCTGCAACTGCGCGGCACTAATTCCTTTCTTCGCATTCAACATGAGAGTAATAGCTTGGAACCAAACTATCAGGGGTAAGTGGGTATCGTGGAACAGCGTGCCAGAGGTGGGAGTGAATTGGTTGTGGCAGGTTTTCTCTAAGCAGAGATAGAACCACTTACGTCGATTCTTGGATTCAGCGGTGCGCTCCACGCGCTTAACTTCTTTCGCCCCGCATTCAGGACAGCGCACAACACCGTCAGGCCAGCGCAGCTTGCTGATGTACCCCAAACACTCTTCGTCAGTGGCGAATTTCTCATGTGCTTCCCTGATGTTCATGGCACAATAATGCCAGAATCAGCTATTTGTGTCAAGTGAATAATCGTGTAAATAAAGTGCCGAGTTATGTCCATAAAGACGGTTCCATGTGATATACTGGATATATAGAGTGAACGATTGGCGCGGATCTGATCCGCGCCGTTTTTGTTTTTCGGCTTCCTTCTTCTTTCGGCCTTCTTCCCGCAGTTCTGGAAACTGGCGAACGTCCCCTCACTGTCCCTAGTTTTTTCCAGGTTTCCAGAAGGGAAACCATTTAGGGTGTCGGCTGTGTGGAGGCCCACTTCTCGAAAAGCGCGAGAAGTGGGGCACCCCCCGGCTTACATTTGGTCGACGGTTAAGGCGCTATAATCGCTTCCCGAGAAGTGGGCCACCCGTCAGTCTCGCTCAAGCCCCAAGGGCCCGTTCTGAAATACGGGGGCCGGAACGCCGCCCAGGCCATCGATCTGGTTCCTGACTGGTTTGAAGGCAATGGAAAATGGTCTGCTGTCCGCAGGGAAGTGTATCGGTTAGGCTCTGCGCTGCGAAATTCCCCGTTCGAACTGATGCCGGCTCTGGCAATCAAAACACAACGCCGACGGTCTCGGTCCCGGCGTTCCTAACCCCTATCCGCGAGTGGTAGCGCAGCCCAAGTAGTTCGTCATTTTACAACCTGAACAAGAGATGCTGAACTGCTTTCGATGTCAGTGGTGCCGCTATACGTGGCGGCGATACTGTTGCTCCCCGTTGGCAGGGCAGTGGTCATGAGGGTTGCTTTCCCCGCTGCGATCATGGCCGTTCCAATGGTTATTGTGTCGGACGTGAATACGACCGCGCCGGTGATTTTTGAGGTTGGACTTGATACGTTCGAGGTCAGCGTCACCTTCTGCCCCGCGTTTGATGGATTCGGCGACGAAGCGATCGTGGTGGTTGACGACGTTTTCTTGACTAGAAGATTCAAAACCGGCGAAGTGCTTTCTCCCGAGGCCGCATCGCCGATGTAGTGAGCAGAAACTAATAAGTCGCCCACCGGCAGATTCGACTTCGTTAAGGTCGCAATGCCGCCGTTCAGGGTAGCGGCCCCAAGCGAGGTGCCGCTATTCTTGAACGTGACTCGGCCGGTCGGCGAGTCGGGACCAATCGACGTGACGGTAGCCGTCAAAGTAACTGCCTGGCCGAAGATGGCCGGATTCAGATTGCAGAGAAGAGCGATGGCCGTCTCGTACTTTCCGGTATTGATCAGCACCCCTCCGCTACCGTAGGCGCAGGTCCTAGAACTGACGCACGTATTTGCAATCACAACGTCGGGCCGCCCGTCGTGGTTGAAGTCAGCGACCGCCAGTTTTTTCGACTGGATGCCTCCGGACCAATAACTCACGGGCGCTCGAAATGTGCCGTCCCCATTTCCCCGTAAGAGACCAACCGCACCGCTGACACAGTTACTGCCATCCGAGGCCGTGCGGCACGAGTTGCCGGTCAATATATCAAGCTTGCTATCGCCATCCACATCGGCCACCCCAACTCCAAGTGTGGAAAAGCCGCCGGAAGGGTAAGTCGCAGGGACCTGAAAACTACCGTCTCCGTTTCCCAAGAAAACCGAAATGCTGCCGGTGCTGTAGTCTGACCCGCTGATATAGGTATTCGCCACGATCGCATCGAACTTGCCGTCGCCGTTGACGTCCGCAACCGAGATGACAGTTCCACCGAACCCTCCCGTGCTGTACGTATGCGCCAGCTGAAAGGTGCCGTCGCCATTCCCCAGAAAAACACTCAAGGCCCCGGAACAGTCGGTGCCGATAATGCAGAAGCTGACGATCAGGAGATCGGGTTTGCCATCGCCGTTGACGTCTTCCACCGCTATGGCCTCGGCATCAAGCGTTTCCGAATTGATGGTCTGAGCACCCTGAAAGGTACCGTCGCCGTTGCCGAGCAACAAGCTCACTACCGACTTTCCACAATTGTCGATGGCACACCCATTTCCCACAAGAACGTCAGGCTTTCCATCCCCGTTCACATCGGCCACCGCAATGGCAAACGGCTCCTCTCCACCGGAGCTATAGCTTTTTGCCGCCTGGAACGTGCCGTCCCCGTTTCCGAGAAGCACCCCGATCGTTCCCATCGAACAGTTCCCCGTGCCAGCGCATGCATTCACTACCAGAATGTCCGGCTTGCCGTCGCGATTCACATCGGCGACCGCGACTGAGTATGCTGTCCCGCCGCCGGAGGAATAAGTCTGCGGCGGCTGGAAGGTGCCGTCGCCATTGCCCAATGAAACCGAAACTGCGCCCGTATCTCCCTCATTGTAGTTACAGGGGGCGCCAATCAGACACTGGCTCGCGAAGACAAGGTCAGGAGTTCCGTCCCGGTTGACATCGGCAACCACGACAGAAAAAGTATTGGTTCCTCCCGAATCATAGGCTTGAGCTGGCTGGAACAGAGGAGTGGCGCCCAGGTGCGCGACAAGGAACAATAGAAACAGCATGAGAAAACAGAGGGTAGCCAAACTTCGAAACATGCGCGCCTCCAACCGAACGAGGTTCGACGTTTTGCGAGAACGCAAGGGGGAAGGCAGAGAGCATCGCACAAGAAAGACCCGAGGTCAAACAAAAATGCTGGTTGTTGTGCCCGAAACACAGCGCGGGTGCCGGGAATTTTTCATCGGTGGCGTTCTGAGTGCCATACATGTAATTGCTTTGAACGGTGTTGTGGGCTGTGCCTCGCCAAAACTAAGTCGGGCCGCGAAATCAACAGCTGGCACAGCTTCCTCAACAACTGAATCTGCTATAAGCTCGCCATGTTCCGCTTCATCAAACTATCATCGGGAGTCATCGTCCGCCTCTTTCGCCGCCGTGGTGTTCGCTGTTGGAGAACCTCGTCCTTCCGCAACAACTCTCTGTCCTGAAACGAAAGAATCGCAGACCGAAGTTGGCCGCGATGGATAGATGGTTTTGGGTCGCAGTTCAGCCGAATCTGGTCGGGGTAGAGGGCCTCGCTCTTAGTGGTGAAGCCGGAAACCGTGTTGGAGTGGCACCGTCGAGGGTTCCGACTATACTGACGGCTCAAGTCGAAAACCAAAGCACATCGGGAGAACGCCGATCTCTAAAGAGCTACAACACTTGATCTTCCGAATGGCGAGCGGGAATCCGAGTTGGGGCGCCCCTCGCATTCACGGCGAACTTCTGATGCTGAGCTTCAATGTGGCGGAACGAACCATCTCTCGCTGAAATCATTCGACGAAAATCCCATCCTTCTCCAATGCGCGTCAAACGTGTGGGCGAAGCCCGGCGCGGCATCCACCCAAAGGGTTCACAAAACTTCGGGTTTCCACGTTTCCGGCGTAGAGTAAAAGAGAGATTCAAACAGCCTGCGAATTCGAAAGACTGGGGGACGTGCCAACACGGGGTTCAAACCGATGGACTTTTGGCGAACTGCAGGTTACGTCCTCGGCCATGTAGACGACGCCCATTCCGCCGCCACCAAGCATCTCGACGATGCGGTAGTGAGAGATGGTCTGCCCGATCATCAGGGGCAAATGTTACTTGGATGAAAGAGGCAAGTCAATGAGAGTCTTGGGGTTTCGACACCGCACGAGGGTTGCTGTCGAAGCATTCCCAAATACGCTCATTGGCGGGTTCTGAGCGCTATCGCTTGGTAACAGAAGTTACCGCGTAACTGGTTCCGCGTGACGCAAAAAAGCCGCCCGAAACCGAGCGGCGTTTGTGTGCTTTGGGTTCACTGCAAACACTGCACTGTCTATTCGACTTTACACTTCGCCGCTGCAATCCCCGCGCCCGTGATCGGTACCGGTACCGGGCTGCCGGGAGCGTTAGTCACGATATTTAGCGTGACCCCTTCCGATATCAGTGCGGAGGGACTGAAGGCGACACCGATCGTGCAACTATGCCTTCGAGAAGTGGGTCTCCCCTCAGCCGACACCCGAAATGGTTTCGCTTCTAAGCAGCGGGAAACCTGGGGACAGAAGGATGAACTGCACCCCTGACGTGAGACAAAGGAACTAGGGACAGTTTTCTCGCGAAAACGATTGTAAACCGGGGAGTGGGGTCTGGGGCGAGGGGGCGGTTTGGAGTGCACCCCAAAACTGAGACAGGCGGTTAAGGGGCCAGCTACAGTGAATGGAGGAGAACGATGCTGGTGCCCCGACAAGAATATTCCCGTGAATTGAAGGTGGCTTGTATGCGCGAGTTGGACTCGGGCAAGGGCCTGGCCGAGGTGGCCCGTCAATATCAGCTCAGTCCCAAACGGTTAGAGACCTGGAAGGGCGAGTGGCGTGCCAAAGGTGAGTTGGCGTTTCCCGGCAAAAGCGCCCGTCCCCAGTCCCGGCTGGACAGCGAGCGTATTGCTGTGCTGGAACGCAAGATCGGACAGCAGACCATGGAGATCGATTTCTTAAAAAAAGTCTTGCGGCGTTTCAAGGAACATCCCCTGGGAGCCGGCGCCAATGGCGACGCCGCATCTACCAGCAAATCCAGGAAGCCGGCGAAGCGGAGGCAGGCGTGAATCGACTCTGCCAGATCACCGGAGTGAGCCGAGCCGGATACTACCGTTTTCGGCGGGGTCATGAAGCGAAGCCCAGGGCCATGACTCTGCGCAATCAGATCCAGCACATTGCGCTGCGCTGGCCGGCGTATGGCTATCGGCGCGTGCATGCTGAACTGACCCGGCATGGCTGGAAGGTGAATCACAAGCGTGTTCTGCGCCTGCTGCGTAACGACAACCTACTTTGTGTGCGGCGGCGGAAGTTCATCTTCACCACCGACTCGCGACACGGCTTGCCGATCTATCCCAACTTAGCCGAGGGCTTGCTCGTCACCGGCATCAATCAGCTCTGGGTGGCCGACATCACTTACATCCGCCTGCAACGGGAGTTTGTTTATCTGGCCGTCCTGCTGGATGCGTTCTCGCGGCGTTGTCTGGGCTGGGCATTGCGGCGGAGCCTGGAAGCAGCTTTGGCATTGGAAGCCTTGCGCATGGCGCTGCGGCATCGCAGGCCGAAACCAGGACTGGTGCACCACTCCGATCGCGGCGTGCAATACGCTTCCTGCGACTACACTGCGCAACTGCAACAGCACGGCATCCGCATCAGCATGAGCCGCACCGCTTCGCCCTATGACAATGCGCAAGCGGAGAGCTTCATGAAAACTCTCAAGTACGAGGAAGTTTATCGCACGGAATATCGCGGCCTGGAAGACGCGCGGGCTTCGATTGGGGAGTTCCTGGAAAAAATCTATAACCGTGAGCGCCTGCATTCGGCGCTCGGTTATCGCCCGCCAATGGAGTTCGAGTACCACCTGCGGCGCGCCGCAGCGATGGGGAGAAAATGAGCATGAGTTTTCTGAGGCATGGGGAATCTATCGCTCCGATGATGTTGGTTCCACTGGGAGCAAGCGGTCTGGCCAGCTCCCAGTGCTCCTCGGAACGCGACGAGTTCCAGCCGGCTATTCCTTGGCAGGTTGCTCTCCAGCAGAGCCTGCCTCCGCTTCGCCGGCCGCGAACGATTCTCCAAAACCAAACCTCGCCGTACAATGCTTTTTCAGCGAACGGCAACAGCCCCCTTAACTCCGTGTCTCACCCCAAGGGTGTAGCTCCCTCGCCCCAGTCATCTCTGTAGAAGTCTCGACATTGGCCACTCTCGGCAGCAGCTGTTGTTCGAAAGCGGCTGGTGTTTGATAGTTCAATGCAGAATGCAGTCGCTGATGGTTGTAGCATCCGTTGCGCGAATGCAGCGGCCATCTTCGTCCTCAGTCGTCAAGGTATCCGCGATGTATCCGGCGGAATCGCTTACAATTCCCCTTCCCATGCGCATTGCCTCGTCAACGACGGTTGCGGTTCGCTCTTTTGCGAAGATCAATCTTGGACTCTACATTGGGGCGGCGCGCGCGGATGGATTCCACGATCTGCGTACTACCTACCAGACGATCGCGCTGCATGACGTGATACGCGTTAGCGTGGGGCGGGGCAGCGGCGTTGAAATTATCTGCAAGAATAACGACCCGCGGGTGCCGCTGGATTCTTCGAATACGTGCTGGCGCATGGCGGAGCGCGTGTTAGAGGAACTCGGGGCCAGGAGCCGGGTTCGGATCGAGATTGAGAAGCGGCTGCCGGTGCAGGGAGGGCTGGGGGCGGCGTCTTCGAATGCAGTCGCAACCATGATTGGGTTGGAGCTGGCGCTGCGGAAGACGGTTAAGAAAAGATTATCTGGCGCCGCACGGCTGCAAATTGCGGCTGAGGTGGGATCGGACCTGCCGCTGTTTTTGGTGGGCGGGACGGTGCTGGGGGTGGGACGGGGCGAGGAAGTTTATGCGCTGGCTGATTTGCCTGCGGTGCCGATGGTGGCGGTGACTCCTGAGATTGGAGTGTCGACGGCGCAGGCGTTCGCGAATTGGGATGCGATGGTGGAGCGGGGAAATGCTGCCTCGTTGCGCTCGGCGGGGCGGACGAATGCGTCCGCCCCTACGCGAACCGTTCCTGTGCAAAACGGGACGGGGCGGAGCCCCGTCACCACACGGGCTCTGACCACACGAAGCTCGAGGCAATTGACTGAGTCACGAGCGTCCGATAGACTGTTTGAGGTTGGCTGCACGCTTTCGGCTTGGCTTAGCGGTTCGGCTGACGGTTCAGCGAACATTTTAGATTTACCCGGCATTTTAGATTTAACCAACATTTTAGCTTTGCCCAACACCGGTGCTTCCGCGAAGGGCGGGAGCCGGGTCGAGAAATTGCTTCTTGGCCTTGTCCGTACCGGGATTGAAAACGACTTCGAGCGAGTCGTCTTTCCTAAATATCCCGAATTGCGAGACATAAAAGGTGCACTGGAGCGCGCGGGGGCGAAATACGCTTCGCTCTCCGGATCAGGGTCAACCCTGTATGGGCTTTTCCGGACGGCGAGCGATGCGGTTAAGGCGGCGGGCCGGCTGCGGAGACAGGGGTTCAGGGCGGTAGCGACCAGCACGTTGACGCGGCGGCAGTGTGGGAGGCGGTCGTTAGTCGTCGGTCGTTAGTCGCTGGTCGTCGGTCGTTTTGGTTGGTAGCGGTTGGCAGTCTGTCTTCGGTTGTTGCTTCGTGCTTTCAGTTTCTTGTTTGCTGCGGGGTCCGATTTCGGCATACTAGAAGGACACAGAATTTGGGCCGTCGACTAATGGTAGGTCAAGTGCCTTTCCACCCCATCGCGCCAAAAGCGGGCGCGACGGGGACCCCGGAGTTGAGGGGCGTCGGCGCAGCGAAGTTAACGAATTTGGGCCGTCGACTAATGGTAGGTCAAGTGCCTTTGGAGCACTTTGTCTAGGTTCGAATCCTAGCGGCCCAGCCAGATAAGCAGGTCTCGGGTGTCAGGTGTTAGGTCCCAGGAAAACCTAACCCTTGAACCCTGAGACCTAAAGCCTGAGACCCGGGAACTTAACTTATGGCTACCGTTGCGACGACTGCCGAGAAGACGACCGCTGAAACCGGGACTGCCGAAAAAACGGTCGTGGAAAAGAAGCCGGTCACGGACGAGAAGACGGAACGCAAGCCGCAACGCGCCCGGGTCGACGACAAGTTCAAGATCTTTTGCGGAACGGCGAACGTTCCGCTTTGCGATGAGATCTGTCTTTTTCTGGGCATGAATCGCGGGCAGGCGCTGATCACGCGTTTTGCCGACGGCGAGGCGTACGTACAAATTCAGGAAAATGTGCGCGGCGCAGATATTTTTGTGATTCAGCCGACTTGCCGTCCGGTGGACGAGCATTTGATGGAATTGCTTTTGATGATTGATTCGCTGAAGCGGGCGTCGGCGCGGCGAATTACGGCGGTGATTCCATACTACGGTTATGCGCGACAGGATCGTAAAGACAAGCCGCGTTCGCCGATATCGGCGAAGCTGGTGGCGGACCTGCTGACGACAGCGGGAGCGGATCGGGCGCTGCTGATCGATCCGCATACGATGCAGCTGCAGGGTTTTTTCAACATACCGGTGGACCCTTTGTTCGCTTCGCCGGTGCTGGTGGATTACTTCAGGAAGCTGAACCTGCCGGAGCTTACGGTGGTTTCGCCGGATGCAGGCGGCGTGGAACGCGCGCGCTTTTTCGCAAAGAAGGTGGATGCGGCGCTGGCCATTGTAGATAAGCGGCGCGTTGAGATGAACGTGGCCGAAGTGATGAACGTGATCGGCGACGTCAAGGGGCGGAATTGCCTGATCATCGACGATCTTATCGACACGGCGGGCACGCTGGTGAAAGTGGCAGAGGCGCTGGTCAATAACGGCGCCAACTCCGTCTATGCCTGTTGCTCGCATCCGGTGCTTTCCGGGCCGGCGGTGGAGAATCTGATGGCGTCTCCCCTTGTTGAAGTGGTTGTGACCAACACAATTCCGTTGAGCGAAGCGGCGAAGCAAGCCTCGAAGATCAAGGTGCTTTCGATTGCGGGACTGATTGGACGGGCAATTCAGTCGATTCACGAAGAGACTTCGGTGAGCAGACTTTTTATTTAGAAGGTCGTTGGTCGCTTGTCGCTGGTCGTTCGCGGTTCGCTGGAGAGGCCAAGGGGTTTGCTCTCCGCGAAGGATGACGAGCCGGCGACACCTCGGCAGCTATCGCAGATGATGGTGTTAACGCAGAGTTTGCAAACGACTAACGATTGACGACAAACGACTGACGACCAACGACGATTTTTAGCTAAGGATGGAAACGTAATTTATGGCTACAGCAACGGACACCAGCATTCTTGAAGCGCAAAAGCGCGAGGCCGGCACCAAGAACGCCGCCCGGCGCGTTCGCGTCGGCGGAAAAATTCCAGCAGTTCTTTATGGCGCGGGCAAGGACGCCGCGACGGTCGCGGTCGATCCGCGGCAGGTTCTGCGCATTCTGCACTCGGAAAGCGGGCACAACACGATTTTCGACCTGGCACTCGACAGCGATCGCGTGAAAGCCATGATCGTGGATTGGCAATATGAGCCCATCAAGGGAACGCTGCTGCACGTCGACCTGCAGCGCATCGCGATGGACAAGAAATTGACCGTCACCGTGCCGGTTGTGCTGAAAGGCGAGGCCGCGGGCGTGAAGACGGAAGGCGGGATTCTCGAGCAGTTGCTGCGCGAGATCGAGATTGAATGCCTGCCTGCGGACATTCCAAAAAATATCGAGGTCGATATCAGCCACCTGGTGTTTGGCGTTGAAGTGCGCGTGAAGGATCTGCCGCACAGCGACAAACTGAAGTTCCTGACGGAAGAGAACCAGATGATCGCGCACATCACCACGGTGAAAGAGGAAGTGGTGGCGACTCCGGAGGCGGTGGCGGCGGATGCGACCGCGACTCCGGCGGAACCGGAAGTCATCAAGAAGGGCAAGCAGGAAGTTGAGGGTGAAGGCGAAGCCGAGGGCGATGCCAAGGGCAAGGCCAAGCCTGAGAAGGCCGAGAAGAAAGAGAAGAAGTAGGATTCTCGTGTGGTGGCGGGGCTTTGCCCCGCCGGAACGGACGAATGCGTCCGTTGCTACACGAGCGATACGCCAAGAGCGATTTGCGTGAAACTGATCGTCGGTTTGGGCAACCCTGGAATCGAGTACCAGTTCACGCCGCACAATCTCGGCTTCTTGACGGTCGATAAGATCGCTGACGAAGCAGGGGTTCAGATCAGAAATCGCCAATGCCGCGCACTGACGGCGCGGGTGAAGATCGGCGATGAGCCGGTGCTGCTGGCCAAGCCGGAAACCTACATGAACCTGAGTGGGCTTTCGGTGGCGGAACTGGTTGCGGAGTATCAGGCCGATGTGACGCGCGACCTGATTGTGATTTACGACGAACTGGACTTGCCGCTGGGCACGATTCGCATCCGGCAGCGGGGCAGTTCGGCGGGGCATAACGGGATGGAATCCGTTCTGGGAGCCCTGGGCACAGACGATTTCTTGCGGATTCGGCTGGGAATTGCGGCTGAGCGCAAGGTTGCGGATGGCGTGAAGTATGTATTGACTCCGTTTCGCAAGTCGCAGTTCGAGGTCGTGAATGAAATCCTCGAGACGGCGGCGCAAGCGGTCGAGGTGATTTTGAAAGAAGGGCCGGCGGCAGCGATGAACCGGTTCAATCGGAAGAATGAACCAGGAGAAGAGCTTTAGGCGTTAGTGAAAGGTCGTTAGTCGTTAGCAAGGCTCACGATTTGGGATGAATGCCGAACGACTGAGGACCAACGACCAGTGACTGATTTTGGAGATAACGAATGAATCGTAACTATGAATTAATGTTCATCGTCCGCCCCGATATGGTGGAAGAGGATCTGAGCAAGCTGATTTCCACGCTGGAGTCTTCGGTAACCACGGCGGGCGGAACCGCAAAGAGCGAGGTTTGGGGCAAGCGCCGTCTCGCATACAAGGTCGGCAAATTTAACGACGGCATCTTTGTGCTGATGATGATCGACGCCACCGGGGCGATCATCCACGAAGTCGAACGGCGGCTGCGCGTGACCGAGCCGGTGATCAAGTTTCTCACCGTGCGCACGGACGAAGAATTGAAGCGTCTCGACAAGATCAAGAAGCTGCGCGACGCGAAAAAGAAAGTCAGCGCGCATCCGCCGGCCCCGGCAGCCGCTCCGGCGACGCCAGCCACGCCGGAGCCCGCAACCGAGACACCGGCATCGGCACCGGTTTAGCTGGAGATGGTGATCGGAAGGGCGCGGCATTGTCAGTGCCGTAACAGCGGGGCAAAGCCCTGCTGCTACACAACCGAATTCTGAGAAAGCAGGAGCATTATGGCAGAAGAAACGAAAGCACCAGTTGCATCGGGGGGATCGAGCCACGGCGAAAGCCGTCCGGAGCGCAGCGGCGGCGAGCGCAGCGGGCCACCCCGCAGTTCGCGTCCCGGCGGAGGACCTGGCGGTTCGCGGGAAGGCGGCCGTAAATTCTTCCGGCGCAAGAAAGTTTGCAAATTTTGCGTGGAGAAGATCGAAGCCGTGAATTACAAAGATGTGCGACTGCTGGCGCAGTTCGTGGCGGAAAGCGGGAAGATCACTCCGCGGCGCCTGACTGGCGTGTGCACGCCGCATCAGCGACGTCTGTCGAGGGCCATTAAGCAGGCGCGTAATATCGCTCTGCTGCCGTTTGCCGGACGCGCACAGTAAGTACAAAATCGTCGTTGGTCGCTAGTCGTTAGTCGTTCGCGGATTTGGCCAACGACCAGCGACTGACGACCAACGACCGAGATACACGAAACCGGAGTTATTCATGGAAGTCATACTGAAAGAAGACGTGCCCAAGCTGGGCAACCGCGGCGAAGTGGTGAAGGTCGCCGAGGGATATGGACGCAATTTTCTGCTGCCCAAGAAACTGGCGATTGAAGCGACCATCGGGAACAAGACTGTGATCGAACAGATGAAGGCCGCCGCCGTGCGCCGCTCCGCCAAGGAGAAGTCGGAAGCCGAGGCACTGGCCAAGCAGTTTGACGGGCTCGAGGTGAAGTTTCTGCGCAAGTCGGGCGAAGGCGATCACCTGTTCGGATCGGTCACGGCGGGCGACATTGCCGAGGCGCTTGAGAAGAAGAGCTTCCACATCGACCGGCGGAAGATACAGTTGCACGAAGCGCTTAAGAACATCGGCGAGTTCATTGTCCCGATCAAGCTGCATAAGGATGTGACCACGCATCTGAAGGTCGTGGTCGACAAGGAAGCGGTGGCGGAATAGTTTTTGGGGTCGTGCTCGCCGTCCGTGAGGCTTCGAGAGCATTGTGGCCGGGCGGGGACGCCCGGCGCTCCATCAAACATCATCCGATCTTCGTCCGAAGAATTCTTCTACTTTCTTCAGGTCTGTGGTCCGGCTGTAGCTTGGGAGGCTCTCCACGAAGACACGGCCGTACTGCTTTTTTAGAATTCGATTATCGAGAAGGGCCAGCAGGCCGCGATCGTGCAGCGAGCGAATCAGCCGGCCAAATCCCTGCTTCAATGTGATGACCGCGCTTGGGACCTGATATTCGAAGAAGGCGTTGCCGCCGCCGGCATCGATGGCTTTCACACGGGCCGCTACCACCGGGTCGCTCGGCACGGCAAACGGCAGGCGATCGATGATCACGCAGCTCAATTGTTCGCCTTGCACGTCCACTCCTTGCCAGAACGAGGATGTACCGAACAACACGGCGTTCGGCGTCAGCCGAAATTCCTCTAGCAGCGCTGATTTTGGAGCGTCTCCCTGCTTCAACATCGGATATTCCAGGAAGCCGAGCAGACGATCGTAAATTTCATTCATCTGGGCGTAGCTGGTGAAGAGAACGAACGCGCGGCCTCGGGTTATCTCAAGCAGTCGCCGGATAACGTCGGCAGCCTCGGCGGGGAATTGCGGGGTGCGCGGGTCGGGCAGGCTGGGCGGGACGTAAAAGATCGCCTGGCTTTCATAATCGAAGTGCGATGCGACCACCAATTCGCGGGCGTGGTCGAGACCGAGCCGCTGCCGAATGTATTCGAAACCGCCGCCGACGGCCAGCGTGGCCGAGGTTAGTACGGAAGTTTCGAGCTTCGACCAGAGGCACTCGCGCAGAATCTGGCCAACTTCGATGGGAGTGGCCTGCAGGAAAACATTCGCCCGGCGTCCGGCGCTTTCCGCAGGGGCTGAAGCCCCACTCTCAAAAGACCTGGCTGCGGCGTGGCTGAAGCCACGCCCTTTCAAAGCTGCGCCCGGCGCTCCACGGAAGCCTCTGCGCTCGATCCAGAAGACGGTGTTTGGATCTTCGTTCTCCATCACGAATTGCAGCTGCGCCTGCAACTGCTGTGCGCGGCGCGTCAGGGTAAAGACTTCTTCCGGCTTCTGCGGAAGCTGCTCTAGTTCCGCGCCCAGCCGGTATAGCGACTGATTGAGCGCGAGAAACTCGTCGCCATTTTCTTCAAGAAACTCGCGGCGAGAGTCGAAAGCAGAACGCCCCTCACTGGCGGGTAGCAGAGAAAAGAATAGTTGCGAGCGCTCGCGCACGGACTGAATCGCTCCCGACAACTGCGGCGTATAGATCTTCTCGCGTTGCAGCAGGTGTTCGACATCGCGCGCCAGTTCATCCATTCGGAGGTTGCTGATCGAGATGCCGAAGTAGTTGCCGGCAATGTCTTCGAGTTCGTGCGCCTCGTCGAAGATGACGGCTCCGCAATCGGGAAGCACGCCGGCAGCGGGAGCGCCTTCGGCTTCGAGTTTGATGGAGAGGTCGGCGAAGAACAGATGGTGGTTGACGATGATGATGTCGCTTTCGGCCGCACAGCGGCGCATCTCGGTGATGAAGCAGCGGTCGTATTCTTTGCATTTCTGGCCGAGACAGGTGTCGGCCCGCGCATCGAGCTTGTGCCAGAGAGCGCTCGCCTCGGGCAGTTCGGCGAGTTCCGCGCGGTCTCCCGTCTGCGTGGTTTGCTCCCACGCGGCGATGGCGCGGTAGTGCTCGATCTCTTCGAGTCCGCTCAGAACGGGCTGATCGGTGAGATCAATCAGCTTCTTGCGGCACAGATAATTGTTGCGTCCCTTCATGTAGCAGACGCTCAGCTTGCGATCTCCGTCGGGGAAGAGCGCTCGTTCGAGTGCGGGCACGTCTTTGAAAAAAAGCTGTTCCTGCAGGTTTTTCGTCCCAGTCGAAATGATGACGCGTTTGCCTGAGCGAATCACCGGCAGCAGATAAGCCAGAGTCTTGCCTGTGCCCGTACCCGCTTCGACAATCAAATGCCGCTTCTCTTCGAGCGCCTCTTCGACGGCCTGGGCCATCTGCAACTGTCCGCGGCGAAATTCGTAGGCGGGGTGCGTTTTTGAGAGCAGACCTCCGGGGGCGAAGAACTGGTAGAGCGAAACGCCATCAGCCGTAGCAGGATTGGACACGGGCTGGGATGAGGGAGGCACGAAGTCTCTATAATAGCTAACTAGTTGCCAGTTGCCAGTTGCCGGTTGCCGGTAGGGCATTACGGGGCAAAGCCCCGTCACCACACAATCCGGGGTGATTCGGTATTGTCATGAAAATATTTTGAGCAAAAAGAAAAGCACTCCACTCGTCGCCATCGTCGGACGGCCCAACGTTGGCAAATCGACGCTCTTCAATCATCTAACTGGGTCCCGGCGCGCCATCGTCGGCGACGAGCCCGGCATCACGCGCGACCGCCTCTATGGCGAGGTGGAATGGCTCGGACATAACTTTCGAGTGGTCGATACCGGCGGCATTGTTCCGGATGATAAAGAGTTCATTCCGTCGGAGATCTTCCGCCAGGCCAAGGTCGCGTTCGAAGAAGCGGCGGCTATCGTCATGGTCGTCGATGGGCGCACGGAGATTGCCGGTCCGGACCGCGAGTTGGCGCGGCTGCTGGCGCGAACTGGGAAGCCGCTGTTTCTTGCGGTTAATAAAATGGACTCGGACAAGCAGGATTCTTTGCTCGGGGAATTTCACTCGCTGGGGATGCGGAATGTTTTCCCGATTTCCGCCGAGCATGGGCGCGGGGTCGACGATCTGCTGGATGCAATTCTTCTGGTGCTGCCTGCTGGCGCAAAGGCCGCAGAGCGCGCTGAGACTGAGGTCAAGGACGAGAGCGCGGGGGAAACCTCCGACGAGCGGCACGAAATTAAGGTCGCTATCATCGGCCATCCCAATGTCGGCAAATCCACTCTGCTGAATCAACTTGTCGGGAAGGACCGCGCCATCGTTTCGCCCATCGCAGGCACTACGCGCGATTCGATCGACGAAGTCATTCAATACAACGGGCGCAAGATTCGCTTCATCGATACGGCGGGCATCCGGCGCAAGGGCAAGACTCGCCTGATGGCGGAGAAGCTTTCGGTGGTGATGGCGCGCAAAAATATTGAAGACGCGGACATCGTGCTTTTTATGGTCGATGCCACCGAAGGCGCGAGCGGCCTCGACGCGAATATCGCAGGCTATGCCCACGAGAGCGGACGCTCCGTGATTATTCTGGTCAACAAATGGGACCTGGTGGCGAGCGGCGAGAAGCGCGCCATCAGCCAGTCGAAGACGGCGCGCATCCAGGATGCGAAGCGCCCGCAAGACCGCGCTCTCTACGAAGAGCGGCTGCGTTACGGGCTCAAGTTTCTGAGCTACGCTCCGGTGCTGTTTCTTTCGGCGCACACGGGCAAGGGAACGGAGAAAATTCTTCCGCTGATCGAGAAGGTGGCTGCCGAGCGCCGCAAGCGCGTTAGCTACTGGAGAGATGAATCGCTTTCTCAGGACCATCGATTTTGAGCGTGCCTCTGTGCCTGTCAGCAAGCGCGTGAAAATCTACTACATGACGCAGGCGGGAGTGGCGCCGCCGACGTTCGTCCTCTTCACGGACCGCGCGGTAAAGCTGCACTTTTCCTATCAACGGTTTCTTGAGAACCAGATCCGGGCCGCGTTTGGGTTTGTCGGTTCGCCCCTCTGGATCAAGAACCGGGCGCGAGACTAGAACCTAACGCGCATTCCCTCTTCGGCTTCCCTGTTAATTTGGCTTGCCTTATCATAGTTAACTGTGGTTAACTAGTTGAACTAACCAGAGGTTAACTCCTTCCTGAGGTGACCGGTCCGGTTAAACACAAAAGACGGGGATCAATGTCACGCGCAATCATGTTACGCGCCACCATGTCACGCGCAACCGGTTTGGCTCTCATTCTGGCGGTCTTATTTCTTGTTCCCGGGCAGGCGCTGGGGCAAGGTGAGACGACCAGCGCCATCGTGGGTGAAGTGCGCGAGGCGAGTAACGCGGTGGTGGCGGACGCTACGGTGACGATCACCAGTCAGGAGACTGGTTTCAAGCGCACCGTTCATAGCGATAGCGCGGGCCGATTTAACTTTCCGCAACTCAAACCTGGAGCCTACTCGGTCAGAGTCGAGGCGCATGGCTTTGATCCGCAGCAGAACGATAATGTCATTTCGAGTCTAGGGCAGAAGCAGACCGTCGATTTCACGCTGAAAATCGCGCGCGCCAACGAAACTATCGAGGTGAGCAGCGAAGCGCCGATCATCAATACGGAGGACGCCAACACATCGACGACCTTGAGCGCTCCGGCGCTGGAGAACTTGCCGAATCCAGGGGGCGACCTGACTTACCCGCTGCAGTTTTCAGCGGGAGCGCTGATCAACACAGCGGGCAGCGGCAACGACTTCGTCGGTGGCACCAATGGATATGGCAACGTGGAATTCAACGGACTGCCGGCGCTTTCCAACGGCTACATTGTTGACGGATTGGAAACGAACGACCCGCTCACCAATCTCAACAGCGGCCTCTCCACCAATCTCGTGCTGGGATTGAATTCGATTTCGGAAGTGACGGTCAACACGCTTTCTTATTCGGTGGATCAGGGACGCTATGGCGCGTCGCAAGTCAATTATGTGACCAAGTCGGGCACGAACCGGTTTCACGGAAATCTCTACGAGCTGTGGAATGGTTCGTTGCTGAACGCGGCGGACTACTTTACGAACGCGGCGCCCGGGCGTTATAAGCCCAGATCGACTGTGAATCACTTCGGCGGCAGCGTCGGCGGGCCCCTTGTGCACGACAGACTTTTCTTTTTCTTTGACAGCGAGTGGGTGCGCATCGCGCTGCCCATCGTCACGCCTACGATTGTTCCGAGCGCGTCGTTCCAGCAATATGTGCTGCAGCAGCTTCCGCTGGGCTACACCGATCCGGATAATCCGAAAAATGATTTGCCGGCGGCGCCGCAGCTGGTTCCTTTTTATCAGCAGATGTTTGCGCTCTATGGCAATACGAGCGGAGCACCTTATGCGATTGATGGTTGCCCGCTCGCGGCGGCGGATGGATGCGCGAACCAGCAAAGCATTTCGCACACCAGCGACGATCACGAGCAGGTGCAGACGGTTCGCGTCGACTACAACATCAACCAGAAAGATACGGCATGGGTTCGTTTTCAGGCCGACACGGGGCTGCAGGCGGCTTACACGGACCCCATCAATCCGCTGTTCAATGCTATTTCGCCGCAGCCTCTTTATTCGTTCGCTGCGGGACACACGCACGTTTTTTCACAGAACGTGGTGAACTATTTCAATCCGGCATTCTCGTGGTACGAAAGCCTGTTTGGGCCGAGCGACTTTCAGAAAACGCTTTCGGCTTTTCCGATCGTATTGCAGGGCAGCGGCGCGAATCCGTTCACTCCGATTGGCGGGCTGGATAATACCTGGGTTCAAGGACGGCGCGCCTCGCGATTTTTCATCAATGACAATATCGCCTGGAGCCATGGCGCTCACGAGCTCAGATTTGGAACCAACACACGCATCTTCCGCTTGAACGATTACGATTTTGGAGAAGGCACGGTTCCGACTGTGACCTATGCCAACCTGCGGCAATTTATTTATGGCGCGGCGAACACTGCGTCGAAGGCGTTCCCCTCAAACAGCAATGAGCCATTTAACTTTCTTAACCTCGATGTGTATGCGCAGGATACGTGGAAGGTGACTCGCACTTTGACCTGGACTTTCGGCTTGCGCGATACTTTCAACTCCAATCCGCTGAATCCGCATGATGAGGTCGGGCGGCTTCGCGGGTCATTCGATTCCATTTCGCACGACGTCAATCAACCGCTGAACGCCGCGATTCAGACTCATCTCGGCACTTTGTTCTCGTCGACGCCGGTCGCCATTCTGCAACCGAGAACGGCGTTTGCATGGCAGTTCGAGCCGAAATCGGTGCTGCGCACTGGCTTTGGGATTTTCAGCGACATTTTGCCGGGCAGTGTGGCTGACCTTGTGGGCACGAATCCTCCGTATGATAAGACGTTTCAGGGAGGAGTGCTTGGAACGGTGGGCGGCGCGGGATCGGCGGGATGCGATCCAACGGTCGGGTGCACGGCGATCGCTCCGGGAGTGGCGAACAGCGCAGTCGACGCAACGGTCAGAGCAAATCAGGTTCTTACTTCGGGATTTTCGCAGGGCCTGCTCTCATGCGCAGCTCCCATCGCGAATCCCGCGAGCTGTCTTCCACCGGTGGCGATCACGGCCATCCCGGATGGGAAATTGCACGCTCCTTATTTCATGGAATGGAGCCTGGGCATTGAGCATCAATTCGGAGCGGCAGCCAGCCTGCAAGCGCAATACGTAGGCACGCGAGCTGTGAACCAGCCTTACTCGACGCAGGTGAACGGCTACCAGACCGTGTGCCCGGGCTGCTTTGCGCCGTTCCCTTACCTGCAACCGACAGATGCGCGCTTCGGCGCGGTGACACAACTTTCGACGGGCGCGAACAGTCACTACAACGGGCTTCAAGTCACGGCCATGAAGCGCCTGAGTCACGGCCTGCAAGGGCAGATCAACTACACGTTCAGCCGCTGCATGGATACGGTTTCCAACGGTGGATTCTTGCAATTTTCCGCGGGAGGAATTCTTTCACCTCTGCCGGGAGATCTGGCGCGCGACTATGGTCCTTGCGATTACGACATCCGGCACAATCTCAACGCGCAGTATGTGTATCAGTTGCCGTTGAAAGTGCGCAGTCATTCTCTGGGCTACGCGCTGAACGGCTGGCAAATTTCTGGAACGGCATTCTGGCACAGCGGCGTTCCTTTCTCCGTGTTGAGCACGCCTTATTCTGCTGGAGGAAACGGAGTTGTGGAGGGCAGCGGTCCGGAGTTTGCCAGTCTCGTTCCCGGCGTTCCGCTGTATGAGCATCATGCGATTCCGGGCGTTACGCAGCCGGGAACGCGGCAGTGGCTCAATCCGGATGCTTTTGTTTCGTCGGTCGATCCGAGCAGCGGGGAGTGCAACGGCGGCGACAACGCGCAGAATTGCCAGTTCGGAAACCTCGGCCGCAACTCGTTGCGCGGCCCGAGTTTTTTCTGGAGCGACTTTTACCTGACGAAGTGGCTCCCCGTGTCGGAGCATGTAAAGTTGCGGTTTGAAGGGCAGTTTTTTAACGTTTTTAATCACCCTAATTTTGGGCTGCCTAGTGTGCTGCAGGCGGGCATTCCGGGACAGGCTTCCACGCAAGCCGGATTTGGCGCGCTTACTTACACGACCTCGCCACCCACGGGTCTTCTCGGAGTTGGGCTGGGTGGTGACAGCACGCCGCGCATGATTGCGTTTCAAGCGCGGGTGGAGTTTTGAGGCGCTCGCAGAAAACACAAGGTCCCTCCACTCCGCTTCGCTTCGGTCGGGATGACAGAGTTATTTGGCGACTGTGCGACGGCACACTCGGAATGGCAGAGTTTTTTTGGCGAGTATGCGACAAGCACACTCGGAAGATTGCCGAATCAGCGGGGGCGGCGGAGATGGAGCTGGATCCAGTGCTGCAAATTACGGGGCCGCTGTTGCAGGGGCTGGTTGCCATACCACAGGATGCACGCGCTTACTCCGAGCAGAACGAGCATCGTGGCGTCCAATACCCATCGGCTGGACGCAGGCGGCTTGGCGACGGTCGCCGCCGTGGCGGGTTGAACGTCCGCGATGTCGGCCGATGGGCTTAGTGGTGCGGGCGGCGAACTCGCGAGCGCATCACGGCTGGCACGCAAGCTGCCCGCCACCACCATGACGTTGGTCACCAGGATGACGGCGAAGGCGAGCGCGGAGAGGAAGCTGACTTCGCTGCGCGCGGCCGCCACTTGCAGGGCGAGCACGACGGTGATCAGGCCACGGGGCATGATCCATAACATCAGTTCGCGTTCTTTCGCTCCAACTTCTTTGAACGCGAGACGGCTCACTTGCAAGGCCAGCCAGCGCGCGACGAACAGCGCGCCCAACATGCCCGCGATCAGCAAAGTGTGGCCACGAAAACTGCCCAGGTCGGCAATCGCTCCGATCAGCACGAAGAAGAACGAGCGCACCAGGAAGGCGAGTTCGGAGTGAAAACTGAGCAGCGATTCTTTCGAGTGCAATGAGATCGATTCTTCCTGAGCGGCGCGCAAGCGTGGATCTACTCCCGGAAAATTCGCCAAGGTCAGTCCAAAGCCCAGCACCGCGATCAGCCCACTGGCGCCGAGGGCCTCGGTGCCGGCATAGAGCACGAGCACAATCGAGAAGGTCATGACTTGCCAGAAGCGGGCATCGGACAGCACTGGCAGCAGACGCGACCATAGAATTCCTGTCGCCGCGGCGAAGACGATTGCCACTCCCACTTGCGTGATCACGCCTTGCAGAAGATGCCGAGCGACAGCGCCGCCCTCGCTGCCCACGCCCAGCAGCAGACTCACGGTCAGCACGGCGAGCACGTCTCCCCAGGATGCTTCGAGCATGAGCGTGACCTTCACCGGCTCGCGCGCTCCGAGTTGTTGGAGAACGGGCAGAACTACTGTGCTGCTGGTGCATCCCAGGACAGCACCGACTGCGAGGGCGGTTGTGAGCGGCAGGCCCAGACCTTTGTAGACGATGAGTCCAGCGAGCGCCGTGCTGAAGCCATAGGCGAGCACGGCCAAGAGCAGGCTGCCGGCAAAGTGGCGCAAGGTGCGGCGCAAGTCGAGTTCCAAGCCGCCCTCAAAGAGCACGAGGATGATGGCTAGAGTTCCCAGCACATTGGTGGTCGAAGAGAGATGCGAAGGTTTCACCAACCCGAGCACCGGGCCCAGCACCAGTCCGAGCGCCATCAGCACCAACACGTCGGGCACGCGCGTGACGCGGAAGACGCGGTTCGCCAGAAACGCCAGCATCAGCAGACCGCCGACCAATCCGAGAATGAGTACGGGAGACATCGTTTGAGGGCCGATTGTCGGCTGCGCAACCATGAACTGTCAAACTCGATTGTGTGGTGACGAGGCTCTGCTCTGACCAGCACGGGCCAGAGGCCCGTCACCACAGGCCTGCGTTGACTTGGCTTGTTTGCCCACGTTAAGATTCGCCAGGTTCGTAGACGCAGATTCGTGGACGCTAGATTCGCAGACGCTCGACTCGCAGACGAATGATTGGCTCAACCATCTCGCATTACCGCATCGTCGAGAAACTGGGCGGGGGCGGTATGGGGGTGGTCTACAAAGCGGAAGACACGCGCCTGGCACGCTTTGTCGCGCTGAAATTTCTGCCTGACGACGTCTCGCGCGATCCTCAGGCCCTGGCTCGTTTTCGACGCGAGGCGCAGGCGGCATCGGCTTTGAATCATCCCAACATCTGCACTATTCATGACATTGGCGAAGAAGACGGCAAGGCCTTCATCGCCATGGAATTTCTAGACGGCATTACTCTGAAGCACCGCATCGCCGGCCGCCCCCTTGATCTGGAGACGGTGCTTTCTCTGAGCATTGAAATCGCCGACGCTCTCGATGCCGCTCATAATCAGGGCATCGTGCATCGTGACATCAAGCCGGGCAACATTTTTGTGACCAAGCGGGGACACGCGAAGGTTCTCGATTTTGGACTGGCCAAAGTCGCGCCCACTGGAAGTTCGGCGGGCGCCGCGCTGGCCAGCGAATTGACGAGCGATGTTACAGCGCCCGATCCGCCGCACCTGACCAGCCCCGGCACCGCGCTGGGCACAGTCTCTTATATGTCGCCGGAGCAGGCCCGCGCTCGCGACCTGGATGCGCGCAGCGATCTGTTCTCGTTCGGCGCTGTCATTTATGAGATGGCGACTGGCGCCGGGCCATTCCGAGGCGAGAGCACTGCCGTGATTTTCAAAGCCATTCTCGATGGCACACCGACCGCCGCCGTGCGGCTGAATCCCGAGGTGCCCGCGGAACTGGAGCGCATCATCGACAAAGCGCTGGAAAAGAACCGCAACTTGCGTTATCAGAGCGCCGCCGATATGCGCACGGATTTGCAGCGCCTGAAGCGGGATGCGGAATCGCAGTCGTCGCCGGTGGCATCGAGCGACAGCGGGCGCATTGGAATCGGCGATCGTGCAGATGCCCGGCGTGGAAAACTTGCGAGATACATTGTGGCCGGCGTGCTTGTGCTTGCGGCTCTCGTTGCGGGCGGAATCTACTTTCGCTCGCGCCGGGCCCAGCCGAGCGCAACTCCGCTTACCGAAAAAGATACTGTCGTTCTCGCCGATTTCACTAACTCTACCGGCGACCCCGTTTTCGACGGGACGCTCAAGCAAGCGCTTGCAGTCGACCTGGAGCAGTCTCCCTTTCTCGATATTCTTTCCGACAGCAAGGTTAGCGAGACGCTGAAGCTCATGGGCCGGATGTCTTCCGGGCAGATCTCCACCGGGCAACTCACGTCCGAGCGCATCACCGCCGACGTCGCGGCCGAGATCTGCCAGCGCACGGGTAGCCAAGCCGTTGTTTCAGGTTCGATCACCAACCTCGGCACGCAGTATGTGGTCACTCTCGATGCGACTGCCTGCAACAGCGGCGACAACCTGGCCAAAGAACACGCCGAAGCCACAGGCAAAGAGGGAGTGCTCAAGGCGCTCGATAGCGCGACCGCCGCGCTGCGGGGGCGCCTCGGCGAATCGCTCGCGTCGGTGCAAAAATTCGACGTGCCCATGGAAGCCACCACGCCTTCGCTCGAGGCGCTGAAATCTTACAGCCTTGGCATCGCGGCCGGACGCACTAAGGGCGATTCCGAGGCGGTTCCGTTTATGAAGCGCGCCATTGAACTCGATCCGAATTTCGCTCTCGCCTATGTCGGCCTCGGCATCGAGTACGCGAACCTGGGACAGCAGAGTCTGGGCGCGGAATATGCGAGGAAGGCCTACAACCTGCGGGATCGAGTGAGCGAGCGCGAGCGCTTCCGCATCTCCGCTTTTTATTTTCAATATGTCACGGGCGAAATCGATAAGGCCATCGACGCCTATGAACTGTGGGCGAAAAGCTATCCGCGAGATATGGTGCCGCACGGCAATCTGGGCAGCCTCTACGCTTCGGTCGGCCAATATGACAAAGCGATCGCCGAGACCGAGACGGCACAGCGCATGAAAACTACGATCACCGATTATGCCAACCTCGCCAGCGACTACACTTCGGTCAATCGATTGGCGGACGCGCGGCAGACGATTCAGGAAGCGCTGGAGAACCATTTTGATGGCTTATTTATCAGGACAGATTTGTATGCACTGGCGTTCCTAGCCGGAGATACCGCCGAGATGGAGCGGCAGGTTACCTGGGCGGAAGGGCGGCCGGGCGAAGAAGACCAGATGTTCAACATGCATGCCGATACCCAGGCCTACTATGGACGCATGGCAAAGGAGCGCGACTTGGCCCGCCGCGCCGCGGACTCGGCTGAGCGCGCAGATGCGAAGGAAACGGCGGCGCAGTGGATTGCGTTTCAGGCCGTCCGCGAAGTCGAAGTGGGCAACACGAGCGTCGCGCGCCAGGATGCTGCCCGCGCGCTGGCGCTCGCCCCCGGGCGCGACGTCAGAGTTCTCTCGGCTCTGGCTCTCGCGCGCGCCGGGGAATCGGCGCAGGTGAAAGCCATCATCGAGACGCTGAAGAAATCGGAGCCGAGCAACACGTTTTTGAAAGTCTACTGGTTCCCTGTGCTCGAAGCATCGATGGCGATTGCGCAACATGCGCCCGATCGTGCGGTCATCGCGCTTGAGCCTGCTCTGCCTTACGAACTGGGGAATCCTCCTCCGGAAGCTTCGGGCACTTTGTATCCCGCCTACCTGCGAGGCATCGCATATCTGGAGGAGAAGAACGGAACGGCTGCGGCGGCTGAATTTCAGAAGCTTCTCGACCATCCGGGAATCGTGCAGAATTTTCTGCTCGAGTCCCTGGCTCATTTGCAACTCGGACGCGCCTACGCCATCTCCATCTCTGGCGACACGGCCATGGCCAAAGCCGCCTATCGCGATTTCCTGACGCTTTGGAAAGACGCCGATCCCGATGTTCCAATCCTGAAAGAAGCGAAAGCGGAGTACGCGAAGTTGCAGTAGGAATCTCGGCCGAGAACAGGTAGGCCGTTTAAAAAGGTGGCCGGGAAACGCGATAGCTATGCAATCGTCAAGAGAATTTCAGGAGCAAATCGTGGGGCAAGATAGCTTTATACGGGTTGCAACGAATGCCAGGGCGCGAAAGGACCTCACGGAGCGCGGGTTCAGCCGTCAGCCACTCAGAATTGATGCAGACATCGCCCGCTCGCTGGAGGCCTTAGCCCATGCGGCCTGGTCCATCCCAAGGGACAAGTATTATGACGGGGGCGACAGATATCGTTCGTTGAATCGCGTCCGGGCCGAGATTGTTGACGGTGGGGTGAAAGTGTGGCCGAGCGAGGAGAGCAAACCTTATGTTCAGCTGCAAAAATACAACACGACATTAGGCGGGCAACCGCGGGAGTATGCTCCGCTGCCGGCGGAGATCGCCGATTCGATGGGCGTTCGTAAGATGATTGCTCAACATCTTCACTCGCTGCCGCTCTCGGCGATAGGTACGGAGTATCTGGTCAACGTCCATCTAATAAGGTTCACGGCTACGCCGGGCCGGCCCTGCGACACAAGCCCACCGGGTTTGCATAAAGACGGGGAAAAGTACATCGCCACACATTTACTTTGCCGCTGCGGCGCGCAGGGCGGCGAAGTGGTCATAACCGACAACGACAAGCACGAAATGGATCGCTTCACGATGCGCGAATGCGGTGAGTGTTACGTCTTCGACGACGACCGTGTCTGGCATATGTTGAGCCCGGTGGCCGTAGTGGAGGGCAATCAGTACGCCTTCCGTGACACGCTGGCGTTCGATATGCTGCCGGAGGGCTGGGAGCCGGTGAAGTGATGGCGAGCTATGGCGCAGCGGTGGCGCCTTCGGCCTCCAATTGGCGAAACGGAGCCTCAAGTATCAGCCTGGAAGAATCTCGTTCCCGCCGGTGTGGCGGGCGAGACGATGGTGAGTTCACAATTTGTTCGCCTCCTTTCCAGATATTTTTTCTTGCCAAGTTTGGATGCTACGTAAGAAGGGCTAAGGTTGATCCTGTACAGCGAAATTTCCTTGAAACGGCAGAATTTGCCAAAGCGCAAAATCCGGTATTGCGTATCATCCTTCGCAAGTTACTGATCTTGCCGGAGAGACCTCCAGGCGATATTAAATGGCCGATGGGTTGCACAGGTATTTGTGAGCCACATGCTCATCGCAGGAGGTTTTGTGGATAACGGTTTTGTCGATAGCCGACTTAAGTCGGAACTTTTCGCACGAATCTCGTTAGCCCCGCTGCTCGCTCTGTTAATGCTGCTGTCAGCGGGCACGGGCGCCAACGCCCAGACTATGCAGCCCGTCCCTAATCCGGAGTCTGCGGCACGTCCGGTCGACGATATCACTCATCGTGAAGTGCTGGAGATGGATCAGTTTCTCGACGGCCATCCGGAGATTGCCGAGCAACTGCGGAAAGATCCTTCGCTGATTGATAACCAGAAATGGGTCGCCGACCATCCGGGCCTAAAAGAATATTTGCAGGACCATCCCAGAATCAGCGAGACGTTCCGCGCGAATCCGAACCTCTTTATGCGGGACGAGGATCGCAACGAATGGCACGAAGGCGATCGCGATATTACTCGCAGGGATGTAGCTGAAATGGACCGCTTTCTCGACAACCATCGGGAAATCGCGGAGCAACTGCGCAAGGATCCTTCGCTGATCGACAACCGCGAGTGGGTGGCGGGTCATCCTGCGCTGCAGGACTATCTGCAAAGTCATCCTTCAGTGCGGCAAGAATTCCGCTCGAACCCCGACGCCTTTATGCGAGTCGAGGAGCGCTACGACCGGCGCGATGACGACCGTGGCATTCCGCGCAGGGATGTCGCCGAGATGGGGCGTTTTCTCAATGACCATCCGGAAATTGCCGAGCAACTCCGCAAGGATCCTTCGCTGATCGACAATCACGGGTGGGTCGCAGAGCATCCCGCGCTGCAGGAGTATCTGCGCACGCATTCCCAGGTCACCGAGGCGTTTCGGGCGCACCCAGACGCCTTCATGCGCGATGAGGACCGCTATGATCGCCATGACAATAACATGTACGGCCGCGGCGACTACCGTGGGGAATTGAGCAGCTTTGGCCAATTTCTTGGCGGGCATTCGAACGTCGCGGCGGAACTGGGCAACGATCCGTCGCTGGCGACCAACCGAGAGTACCTTGCCAGCCATCCTGAGTTGGATGAATATCTGAAAGCTCACCCAACCGTGAACCAGCAACTGGCGCAGAATCCGCAAGCGGTGATGAGTTCAGACTGGGTGCAGCACAGCGGCGGCATGGGCGCGAAACAACCCGAACTGCCGAAGGAGATGCAAAAGGAGAAACCTCCGAACCAATAGATGAACCGTCTTCGCGGATGAGATGGGGGCCGGGCAACCGGCCTCCCCTTACTTTTTGCTGGGGTTTTGGAGAATGGAAGTCAAAGTGAAATCAGATCCGGAAGGGTACTTATTATGAAGATGAAAACGTCACTCATCGCTGCGCTGTCATTCGTTCTCGCCGTTTCGTCATTGTCGCAAGCCCACGACAAGAAAAAGCGATCCCAGAGAGGCATGCTGGAAAGCATGCAATCCGTGCCTTGTGGAGCCAAGGAAAGGGGACTGACTGGACTTGGCGGCATGATGGCATCGGTTGGGGTCACACACGTCAACTCGCAGGAACAATTGTGCTCCCAATATCTGCTTCGAACCGACGACATGGACTATCACATTCGTCCATTGGAAAAAAAGCACGCCACCGTTCTGCCGGTCGGCCGCGAAGCTGAATTTATCATCAAGAAGGATCGGATGTTTCTGAAAGTGGTCGACGAGAAGAAGAAAGCGACCGCCTACCAGGTGGTTGCGATGCAACCCACCAACGCTGAAGGGAAAGCGGAGAGCACGGCGTATCACGCCCCTTCCAACCCTGTGGATGATCGACCCATGGAGTCTCGGCCCCAGGCCAATTCCAGAACTAGTCCTCCTCCTACTCCTAGCATTCCTCCCAGCGAGGCCAACAAGCTGAGCGAACAAAGCGAACATCCTCCACAGCTTTGATTCGGCCCCTGATAGCGACTACAGATAGCCAGGTCTGTACGCTGGCGCACGAAAGCTGCAGTCATTTCGCTACAGTCTTTCCTGTATTCATCGGAGGGAGCATCCACACTAAATTTCTCTCTACCGAGAGGCGAATTGTATGTCTACTCCTCCCCGCGCTCAGGGCGGTTCTGCGGAATTGAAATGGCAGGAGCTCTATGGTCTTGCAGTTTTCGAACCAGATAATGGCAAATTGAGCGAGCGCATCGCCGAGGCTCGCAGCGCAATTTACGATCGAGCGGGAGAAATTCGTGCCGATTCGGCTGGGAATGAGCGTTCCGCCCTTACCAGCGCATTGCGTACATTGCGCCTGCTGGAAGATATTGCCACGAAGCAATCCGCAGTGTAACGATTGGCAACTTATGCGGCTTTGAGCGGAAGACTCGACAACTGCTTTACAAGACCTTCGAAACCATCTTCGCAACGCGGGCACACGGGCAGCGGGATGTTCCATCCCCGGTCGCAACTATTTAAGAAGAAGATGGCATCCACATAGAGCATTTTCGATCCGCAATTTTCACATTGACGAATGGCCGGCGGTTGCGCGGAAAGAGAATCGAGAAGATTTTCGAGATCGCTGACGATCGGGCTTTGGGGAAGGAGAAAAGAACTATCGTCGGGAGGCATTAGCTTAAATGTTAGTACGACGGAGAGTGAACGTCTGTCCGATACCCGACATACTCATTTCTCAATCTTTCGATAGCGCGGGAGTTGCGCTTCTTACATCGCAGGGAATTTTAGTTGAACGGGCTCGGGACAGACCTTTCTCTTCGCTATCCTCGTAGCTGTCGTCGTAGCTAGCGTCGTAGGTATCCTCGTTTAAACTTTTGCGGTCAAGCGTTGCTCAGGCGGCTTTCGATTCATCGCACAGGTGCTGGTAATATTCGCGCCCGCGCTGGTAGCCGCGAGTAAAGGGCTCGGCGACTTCGACACCGGGGAATTGGCGCTGGACCTCTTCCAGGCTACTCGCCATTTCGGCCGACACCTGATCAAATTCTTTGCAGCGGTTTCTGGCATGAAGGGCAGCCTCGAAGCCCATACGATAAAAATTCTCGTCATCACCGAAATTGCGGCCTGACTTCAAATAGTGTTCCTGCTCGGCATTCCTCAAACCGATCCACCATTGCTCCCTGGCGCTATCGACGGCTTCGGCTCCCGCAGATTCCAAGAGTTTGTGGATGGTCGCAGCCTCAGCCGCGTCTTCGGCAAGGGCAATGACCACGCTGCGGCCCTTGCGGAGGGCATCTTCGTAAACGAATATTTCATCCTCGGGCAGTCCTTTCGACATAAAATTCTCGGTCTTGCCCCCAACGGCCGCACCCAGACTTGCACCCGCCGCGGTTAGAAGCGCGGCGCCCAGCAATCCAAGGGCGGCGACGGTTCCGACGCCAGGAATGGCCGCCACGACCAGACCGGCAGACAGTCCGGTAGCGCCGCCGACGACGGCTCCTATTGCTTTTCCGATGCCGGGCTGTTCGGTGGTGTCGGTCGGGACGGTCTCCAGTTTCTTAGAACCATTGTCTAGCGGGAGTCAGTAAGGTGATTCGGTCCATTTGCAGGGCGCCGGACTGCAATTTCCTGATAGCTTGTTCGGCTTGGGTTTGCAACGAGAAGACTCCAGTGACTGCTTGCATTTGCAACCTGCCTTTCGTGACCAGAAAAGATCGTTGTGAATTACACCTTTATCCACATGTATTACGGTTCCTATCCATCCCGGCTTATTCGTCTTCCTGGATGGTCTGTATCGATACGGGCAACCGCAGCAACCCAAGAGATGAAGGTGGACCCTGTTGAGGTTGCATCCAGCGGAACTGAATCCAAGCTCAGAGGGGCCACCTTGGCTAAATCTTCGCTGGGGGTATCACATCACGACATAAACGGCGACCTGAACACCGGGGTGAAGCAAATCGAACAGGAAATACTCTCCGTCGACGTAGTCGATGTAGCAGGGATCGGTGTAGGCCCAGCCCACAGGCCAGGCATCCACGAGCTGAAAGCCATAGCCGCCATACTGAAATTGCGGCTGACCTTGCACAATTACCGTTTTTGCGGTGAAAGTGTGGCTGCGGCCAAAATGAGCGCGGAACTTGTCGTCTGGAATGCGTCCGCCCTTGCCCGCGGGCCTGGCGTTTTCGGCGCGCTGCTCCGGATGTTCTTGAGCTTGCGGCCGCGCATGTTCCATCGGCTGCCCGGGATGCTCTTGCGCTTCGGGCTTCATCTGGTCATGCGATTCTTTTTGTTCTTCTTTTTGATCTTGTTTTTGTTCCTTGTTTCTCTTCTTTTGAAGGCTTGGCTTCGTCCTGTTTTGAGGGCTTGGCCTCCTGCTTTGGTTGAGCCTTGGGCTCTTCCTGCTGCGAGGGTTTGTTTTCCTGTGGCTTTTCGTCCTGTGCGTAGACGAGGGCGGAACACCCAATCAGCGCTGAGAGAACTACTACATTCAGAAACCTGAAAGCTGACATAGACATCCTCCAAGGCAATCCTTAATAGCATTAGGTCTGCGCCCTTCTGTTCGTGCCGCAGTTCGCGGGATTGCTGATTTGAGATGCCGGGACCTATGAGATTCGAGTTAGGTGGGAACCTGTAGAGTCTGGCGCGAGGAGCTGTAGGAGTACACCCTACCAGTATGCGTTGCCCCGGTTCATTGGTGTATGCACACCGTGGAGTTTTGCCTATCACGTATAATCTCGGCTCCTAATCTGCGGAATCGGAATGAACCTACTGTGGAGTGCTGGTGACTAAAACGTTATTTAGCTGCGGGGGAGTTCCTGGGATAGAGATTGCGAAGCGCACCTGGATGGAGATTCGGGAGGATGATGTCTTTGGGCGCGCGGCCCAGCTCGCCTACTACTTTTTTCTTGCTCTTTTCCCGTTTCTGATTTGTGTGATTGCAAGTCTCAGTGTCTTTGGAAGCGCGGATCGCGGACGAGCGTTGCTCGGGGAGTTGTTCACCCGCATCTTGCCTGGCACCGCGCACCAACTGATCGACAGGACGCTTAGAGAAATCATTCAATCAGGCGGCCCACTCAAGATGTCGTTCGGGATCATTGTTTCGCTTTGGTCTGCGTCGATGGGGATGAGCGCCGTGATGGATACGTTAAATGCGGCCTACAAAGTCAAAGAAACCCGTTCGCTGTTTAAGCAGTACACTATCGCCATCGGACTTACTTTAGGACTTACTCTTCTGGTGGTTTTTTCTGTCCTCGTCGTCGTCCTGGGAAACCAACTTGTCGCTTCGTTTGCGCCTGGAAGCGCACTGGCGATTGCGTGGAAGATTATTCAAGGGCCGTTGATGCTGGCAGTGCTCTTGCTTGCCCTCGCGATCACCTATTACTTGGCGCCCAATCTGAAAAACCGGAAGTGGTATTGGATAACACCGGGCTCTGTGGCGGGTGTTTTGCTTCTAATTGCGGTTTCCATTGGATTGCGTATATATGTCCACTATGAGGGCAGTTATAGCACCGTATATGGCTCTTTAGGCGCAGTTATTGTGTTGCTGATCTGTTTTTACCTGGGAGGAGTCGCGATTTTGTCAGGAGGCGCGCTTAACGCCGTGCTCGAAAATCTCGCCGCTGGGGAAAAAGTTCTCGAGTAAGAGTGCGGGCTGTCTAAGAACCGCGGCTTATGCGCCCGGTCTTCCGGAGTGGAAGCGAATTCAAGATTTTTTCTTGCTTTAAAATGGCACCGCTTGCGATGCCAGCCTGAATCGTAGCCATCAACTTGCTGCTGTTTTGATCGACTCGGCTGACCGGGGGAGAAAGGGCTTCCATAGATACATGGCTGCGTAGGCTCGCCAGGGTCTCCAGGCTTGCGCACGACGTTCAAGTTCGCAAGAAGTCTCTATCGCCATGGCGCGCATAAGGCCGAGATCGCCGGATGGGAAGGCGTCAGGCTCGCCGAGCGCTCGCATGGCCACATACTGCGCGGTCCACTTGCCAATACCGGGAATGGCACACAGTTGGTGCAGAAAAGCATCAGAATCCACAACGCCCTCAAAGCAGATTCGGCCATCGCAAACCGCGCGGGCGAGGGCGCGAATAGTTTCAGCTCGCGCCGAAGGCAGGCCGATGCCGGCCACCTCAGCATGGGCAAGAGTGCCGGGCGACGGGAAAAGATGCGTGAGGCCCCTGGGGCCGCGAAACGGCTTCCCGAATCTCGCGACCAGCCGGGCTGCCAGAGCGGTCGCCCCTTTAACGGTAATCTGTTGGCCGAGAATCGCTCGCGTGGCGAGTTCAAAACCATTCCAGCAGCCGGGAACTCGCACGCCCGGATCGGTCGCAACCGGTTCAACGAAGACGGGGTCGGTTTTCAGAGTTTGCACGATGGCCGCCCAATCCGCGTTCAAATCAAACATGGCGCGGATGCGCTCGACAATGAAGAAGAGAGAGTGGGGATCGCCAAACTCAATCCGCGCCAACAGTGAATCGCGCCTTTCATCGAGCGCAACCTCGAAATACCCGACGCGACCATTCAAGAAAATGCTGCGGCGATAACTTCCGTGTTCTACCACTTCAACGCCGGGCGTGGCGCGCGCGGCCAAAAACCTCAGTATGCCTTCCCAGTGATAAGGCGGCCGGAAATGCAGGCGAAACAGGTATTGATTTTCCGACTGGTTCTGCTTTTGTCGTGCCAGGCGCCTGATCTGAGTCGGTGTCCGGTGGTAGCCTTGGCGGATGCCGGCATTGAATCGGCGCACGCAACCGAAGCCGGAGGCGAGCGCAATTTGATTCATGGGCAGACTCGTCTCGTCGATAAGTTTTTTCGCGAAATGGAGCCGGCGGGTGTGAGCCACGGCAATCGGAGTTGCGCCCAGATGTTTTAGAAACAGCCGGCGGAGATGCCGCGACCCAACTCCCAGACGCTCGGCGAGAACTTCTACCCCACCGTCGTCAAGGCCGCTCTCGCCGATCAAGCGCAACGCCCGAGAAACTGTGTTGGAAGTCCCCAACCATGCTGGAGTTCCTGGCGAACTCTCGGGGCGGCAACGCAAACAAGGACGAAAGCCCGCCTCGGATGCCGCGGCGGCGCTTGGATAGTAGCGGACGTTGCTTTCGTTACAGGTGCGCGCGGGGCAAATGGGACGACAGTAGATCCTGGTACTAAGCACGGCGATGAAAAACTTGCCGTCAAATCGTGCGTCACGCGACAGCCTGGCCCGCGAGCATATCTGCCAATCCAAATTCATAGCTTTCGCCAGATGGCGCAATGTCTAATCGCCAAGGCGGGCATTCCCACCACTCCGCTTATGATAGCCAACCCCATACCAGATAGTAGACGTTTTCGGACAGCGATTTGCGGGCGAACGGCTGATTTTGGGATCGAGGTCCGCAAACGTCCAGAATCTCCAGTTCAGTGTCCGCAAACGTCCAAGGCGGTCGCATCCATTCCGCTATGGTCGGGACTCAACGAAGTGGTTTGCGTTCGAAGAAAAATAGAGAGCGCAGACTAGGCGCCTGGTTCCTGGCTTTCAGACTATAACCCGGAGGCAACCACCATGTACCACAGGATATTCACCCAAATCACCTCAATCGCCGTATTCGCTACGCTCGCGACCCCAATGCAATTGGCGCAAGCCCAGCAGAAAAAACAACAGCCGCAACAGTACTATGTGTTTAATCTCGGTGCGCCGCTCGGCGGCGGGTATGCCGCGGCCGCCAGCATCAACAACACCGGTTGGGTCGCTGGCGTTGCGTCTCCGACAGCGACGACCGAGCATGCCGAGCTCTGGATCGGAACTCCGCTCGACCTTGGCACCCTCGGAGGACCCAACAGCGCCGTGGCTTGGCCGAATAAGAACAACAAGGGTGAAATCGTCGGAATCGCAGAAACCGCCGAGGCGAATAAACTGGGCGAGTCCTGGAGTTGTGCCCTGGCGAATTTTTTTGGCCCCGACGGCTATATCTGTCTCGGTTTTGTCTGGCACGACGGCGTCATGACTGCCCTTCCGCCGTTGGCAGGGGGGTTAGACAGCTATGCAGCCAGTATCAACAACCGCGGCCAAATTGCGGGCTGGGCGGAAAATGGCGTTCACGATCCAACCTGTAACGCTCCGCAGGTGCTTCAGTTTGAGGCGGTCATTTGGGGACCCGAACTGGGCCAGATGACCCAACTTACTCCGCTCTCTCCCGATCCAGACTCGGCCGCCACTGCTATCAACGACAAGGGGCAAGCGGTCGGAATCTCCGGTCTGTGTTCGAATGCCGTCGGAGGCGCGAGCGCGCAGCATGCTGTACTGTGGGAAAACGGGACGCCGATTAACCTGGGCAACTTTGACGGAGGTGGGGCCTGGAACACTCCCACCGCCATCAACAATCACGGCGAAGTGGTCGGTTTTGGCAACCTGCCTGACACCCAGAACGATGCGTTGAATCCAGTGGCGTTTTACTGGACGAGAGAGCATGGAATTAAGAAACTGCCCCCGCTCTCCGGGGACGCTAATGACTGGGCCTGGGGCGTGAATCTAAAGGGACAGGTTGTCGGCCAGTCGTTTACGTTCGGGGGGAACGCGAGGGCGTTCCTCTACCAGGACGGCTTAATGACAGACCTTAATAGTCTCATTCAGCCCAATTCGTCGCTGTACTTGCTGCTGGCGAACGATATCAACGACAGCGGCGAGGTTGCCGGTTATGCGTTAGATTCGATCACCGGCGATACGGTCGCTTTTCTGGCGGTGCCGGTGTATGGCAGAAAGGACGGAGCCAGGAGATCCGCCGCGCTGGCGCAGGAGAACGTCACCATTCCGCAAAGTACTAGGCGACAACTACCGTTCAGCCGTTTTGCGGTTGGTGCGACAGTACAAAAATAAGAGCCGGGCAAAAGCAGGCGCTAATGCTTTCCCTGAAAAGCAACGCGCAGTGCCGGCAAGTGAGGGAGGGTACGTTGATGTTCGTGCCCTCATTCTCTTCAGGAAACAAGGTCCGCAAATGTCCAACCTGGATTGGTCAAGGCAATAATCTTACTGACGTGCGCCATGACACACCGGGTACGCCATTGGGTGGAGTGTCCTTTGCCGATCGATACGCGTCCCAACCGTAATTGTGGATGACAATTCAATCTCTCTAATTGATCAGCTTGCGCTCCTGTAAAAATTCTTTCACCACAGCGGCTGGGTCGCGATGTTGGCCATCGACGGAAAAATTCAGCCGCCGCATGTCTTCGTCGGAGATTTCACCCGCCAAGGCGTCCAGGGCAGTTCCGACTTCGGGATGGCGCTTCAACATTTCTCCGCGCATCACGGCCACAGCTTGGTAGGGCGGAAAGTAATGATGGTCATCCTGCAGCACATACAGGTCGAGCGCCGGAATCAGGCCGTCAGTATTATTGCCGGCGATGATATCCACCTGATGTTCTTTGAGGGCGCGCGTGATCAATCCCAGATCCATGATGCGCGGCGGCTCCGCGAAGTGCAGGCCGTAGCTCGCGACCAGGCCCTTGTATCCATCGGGACGCTCCATGAATTCGTAGCCGAATCCGGCGCGCCATTTTGGAGTGTAGGCGGCTGCCTGCGACAGCGTCTCCAAATGCAGGCGGCGCGCATCGTCGCCGCGGATGACCATGGCGAAACTGTCATCGAATCCGAGCGGAGGTCCCACGATGAGGCCGAACTTCGACTCGTAGCCCTGCTTCACGCGGCGATAAACTTCCTGCTTGTCGCCGCTGGGTTGTTGTTTGAGAACTGCGGTCAACGCGGTGCCGGTGTATTCGGGGTAGATGTCGATTCTTCCGGCGAGGATCGCCTGCTGGCAGATGAATGTACCGGCGAGGTAGAAGCGACGTTCCACGAGCAAATGAGTGCGCGCTTCGATCATTTGAGCGAACATTTCGCCGAGGATGAGGTTTTCGGTGAAGTTCTTGGATCCGACGACGATGCGATCGGCGCGCTTTTCACAACCGGCGACTGGCAGGAGGAGCAGCAAAAGGGGCAGAAGCGTCAGCGTTACAAGTGTTGATCGGAAGTGGAGGGTCGGCTTACGAAATCTCAACCACCAAGCGCACCGAGTATTACGGAGGAGAAATGCGTTCCTGCAAAGCGTTCGTGCTACCTGGCGCGCGCGGCGGTTCATTGTTTTTTCTGCGGGAGTCGGGAGCTTGGCAAACGCCACAATTTACGACCTCGACCGCAGGGTTCCCAGCCGCTTCTCCAGCTGGCCGAGCATAAAGTCCGCCAGCAGCGCGAGCAGCGCAGCCGGAACCGCACCCGCCAAGATCACCTGGTTATTGACCATGGCCAGTCCGCGAAAAATAAATTCTCCCAGGCCACCCGCGCCGATGGCCGCCGCAATCGTCGCTACCCCGATCGAGAGCACGGCGGCGACGCGCACGCCGGCAACGATCACTCCCGAGGCCAGCGGCAACTCCACTTGCCACAGCAATTGCCGGTCGGTCAGTCCCATGGCGCGTCCAGCCTCGACCACCGCGGGATCGACACTCTGGATGCCGGCGTAGGTGTTGCGAATGAGCGGCAACAGCGCATAGAGCGCCAGCGCGAGAATTGCCAGGCGCCCGGCGCGCGCGCCGATCCACGGGGCGGGGAGAAGAAAACCGAACAAGGCAAGGCTGGGAATGGTCTGGATGATATTCGCGCTTCCGAGGACGGGCTTGCTCAGGCGGGGAACGCGAGTAATCAAAACGCCGAGAGGAATTCCGACCAGCGCCGCAATGAGTGTGCCGACGCCGGCGAGCGTGATGTGCTCGAGCGTCAGGTCGAGAACCTGTTGGCGGTTCGCCATCATGAACTGCAGGAAATTCATGCCGATCACCTCTTAAAGTATCGCGGCTCGTCTTGATTGGATTGCGGCGAAGCGGCTTTTGGCAATCCGGAGAACGCTTCCATATAAGCGCGCACGAGCGGATCTTCGGAGCGCGAAAACTCAGCGGTGGGAAGATCAACGACCACGCGTCCCTCTTCCATCAGCGCGATGCGATCGGCCAGCAACAAGGCTTCACGCAGATCGTGCGTAACGAAGATGACAGCCTTCTTCATGCGCTGTTGCAATGCGCGAAACTCTTTCTGCATCGCGGACCGGGTGATCGGGTCGAGAGCGCCGAAAGCTTCATCAAGGATGAGAATCGGCGGATCGGCCGCCAGAGCCCGCGCCACGCCCACGCGCTGGCGCTGGCCTCCCGAGAGCTGACTGGGATAGCGCGAGGCAAGTTCGGGGCTGAGTCCGACGGTGCCGAGCAACTCGCGCACCCGCGCTTCGACCCGTTCGCTCGGCCAGTTTTCAATGCGCGGGACGAGCGCGATGTTGCGCTCCACGGTGTAGTGCGGGAACAGGCCGCCATCTTGAATGACGTAGCCGATGCTTCGCCGCAGCTGAATTGGGTCCCACTCCGCGGTACTGCGGCCGGTGACGCGCACGTCGCCAGCGGTCGGCAACAACAGGCGGTTGATCAGCTTCAGCGTGGTCGTCTTTCCCGAGCCGCTGCGGCCGAGCAGCACCAGAGTTTCGCCCTGCTTCACAGAGAGCACGAGATCGCGCAAAAGCGAGCGTCCATTCAAGCGAAAGGAAACGTGATCAAACTCGATGGCCGGCTCGTGGTTGGGAGTCGCAGTCATGTCGTAGGCCATAAATGGAGAGACGTCCTTGCCGGTGCCACATGCTCTTTCCAGAAAACAGAAGCAGTGGAAACCGGGCGAGGATACCCGGCGCTCCACAAAATTTAGCGCGAACTCCGTGACGCCTTGAACGCATCGTCCGGCAAACCTGTGATGCGGATTCCAGCGTGGCCTTTATGCCGAATATTCAGGCCAATGAGCAGCGCGGTGATCTGCTCAACGATGCGCGCGTTCTCAAGTTTGCCGCCATCGATTGCCCGTACGCCGGCGATTTTCGCCGCGAGTTCCATTGCAACCTGGGTGGCGTTCGCATCATCGCTGCAGACAATCACGTCGCAATCCATGTCTTCGTCGCCGTTGAGTAATTCCGCCGACACGTTGTGGAATGCGGCCACGACCGAAACGCCCTTGGGAACCAGTTCAGCGGCCTGTTGTGCCGCCGAGCCTTGCCAGACGCCGAGAGTGCGGCTGGCGCGCCCGCCGACACTCGCCGCCAGCGGAACCGTGGCATCGATGAGGATGCTGCCCGCGCGGATGGCGGGTTTCAGTTGCTTGAGCAGCGCCGCCTGCCCTGCGAAGGGCACGGTAAGCGCGAGCGAATCGCTGGCGGCGCAGGCTGCGGAGTTCTCCATGCCGGAAACTTGAGCATCCGCGCCGGCACGCTTCCGGATTGCCTCAGCAACTTGCTGGGCGCGGCCGGCATCGCGGGAGCCGATGATGACAGTCTCTCCGGCTTTCGCCCAGCGCAGCGCGAGGCCGGTGCCCGCTGGACCAGTTCCGCCGATGACGGCGATGGTACGGCTCATGCTTGCAGTCATCCGAACTCCGCCATGAGCTCGTCGGAAGAAGCGCCAGAGGCTTCGAGAGAGAGATCGGGAGGAATCGATTCGGCCGGGAGTTTGATTTTGATGCGCGAATATTTTGTGTTGCGCTCGGCTGGAATGCGCCCGATCTCGAGAATCAACGACTGAAAATCTTCCGGGCTGGTGTACTGGCCGGCGGTGGCTCCGGCTTCGCGCGAGATATTTTCTTCCATCAGAGTGCCGCCATAATCATTGGCCCCGGCTTGCAGACAAAGCTGGGAAAGCTTGCGGTTCAACTTCACCCACGAGACCTGAATGTTCTGAATCGAACCAGCGAGCAGAATTCTGGCGAGCGCGTGAATCTTGAGGTGTTCGGCAAGCGTCGGACCGGTGCGCGCGAGTCCCTGCTGGAACAGAAGCGTGTTCTGGTGAATGAAGCCAAGCGGAACGAACTCGGTGAAGCCACCCGTCTCAGACTGAATCTGGCGGAGGAGATTGAGTTGCCGCACCCAGTGATCGGGCGTTTCCATGTGTCCATACATCAATGTCGAAGTGCTCGGAATGCCGCAAGCGTGCGCGGTGCGGATTACCTCCTGCCATTGCGCCGACGAAAGTTTGTTGCGCGACAACACGTGGCGTATTTCATCGTCGAGAATTTCGGCGGCGGTTCCGGGCAGCGTGTCGAGGCCGTTATCGCGCAGCATTTTCAGGTAGTCGGCGAGCTTCATGCCGGTCAGTTCGACGCCATAGACAATTTCCATGGGAGAAAAGGCATGGATGTGCATCGCCGGCACAGCGCTTTTGACGGCGCGCAGAATGTCGCGGTAATAGAACGGCGGCAGGCCGTGGGGCAATCCGCCTTGAATGCAGACTTCGGTGGCGCCAAGTTCGGCCGCTTCTTTCGCCTTCCGACCCATGTCTTCGAGTGAGTGAAAATAAGAGTCGGCTTCGCGCGGGCCGCGGCTGAAGGCGCAAAACTTGCATCCCACGAAACAGATGTTTGTGAAATTGATATTGCGATTGACCACGTAACTGACAATGTTGCCGACCAGGTCGCGACGAAGCGTGTCGGCAGCCACGAGCAAGGCGAGAAGGTCGTTATTATTACTATTGCTGTCCGCTCCGTCGCAGTTCGCCAGAGCGTAGCGTTCTTCTTCGGTGAGGCATGCTCCGTCTTGCTTTTCGAGCACGCGTTCCAGGGCATTGCGAATCGAGGGGGAAGTTCGCGGAGCAATTTCTTCCCATGTCAGCGCCGGAAATTGATCGAGCTCAGGAACTTGCCACTCCATAACATTCTCCTATCGAAAAAGGTCGGTCTTTGCGGGGCGGATGAGCGCCCGCGCTCCTCTGTTTCGGCCGCTCTCGCGGCGATAAGCGTAACCGCGAATCATGCATGCGGGAGTGCTTGTCAGCTTGCCGCAGACGAGTCCTCCAGCGCAAGCCAGTTCGTCCGCCACCGCCTCTACCGTGGCGTGGAGCGGATAGCCGTGCGGATCGCGACGCCCGCGATAGTCGATGAGCGGCCGCATTCCGGCTATGCCAATCGCCACTTCGGTCAAGCCTTCGCGCCACGGACGCCCGAAACTATCGCTGATGATGACTGCGATTTCGATTCCAAGCTGCTTCTTGATCTCACGCCGCAACTGCGCCGCGGAGCGATCGGGATTTGCGGGCAGCAACACAGCGTGCTCCCCGCCATCCACGTTCGATACATCCACGCCGCTGTTGGCACAGACGAAACCGTGTTTCGTTTCGGTGATCAGCACATTGCGCTTGCTCCGCACGATTCTGCGGCTCTCGCGGAGCGCCAATTCGCGGACTCGGGCGTCGAGGCCGTAGCGGCGAGCCCAGATTCGAGACGCGGCCGACGGACGGACTTTATCGAGCGCAACCAGCGCGCCTTCAGCCTTCGAAACAATTTTGTGCTTCACCACCAGGATGTCTCCATCCTGAAAGCGCAGGCGCAGCCTTCTTGCTGCCGCTATTAATCTCGCGCTCAATGATTCTCCGGCGCGAATTTCTCCGCTGACTGCGAGCGGAATAATGCGGATTTCCCCTATTGCGCGCTTGCTGGCAGTCGCCCTCATGTTAGACCCGGTCATACTTTAGACCTGGCTTTAGACCTGGCTTTAGACCCGGCCATACTAAGGATGGTTTCATGAAACCAGATCCAGACGGCTGCTCAGATTCCAGCTGCGAATAAGTTTTTGCGATTGCCGCTCTCCGCCGGCAGCGGCGATTTCGCGAAGATCTTCGGGGCGATCCACATCGCGCGCGATGCCCGGCAATTTGAGCACGATGCAAGGGAGGCCGGTGGCTTTCGCAGCAGCTTGATGCGGCAAGAAACTGTCGTTGCCGAAACGCAGCGGGAAAAGATCGCCTGGCGCTCGCCAGGCCGCGTTTGTGCCGCGTCCGGCTGCGTCGGGCACCAACACTGCGCCGCGCGGGGGAGAGCTATCGACAATGTTCTGCAATTCAGAACCGTCAATCAACGGAATGTCGGCGGGCACCACCAGGGTGCTGGCTGCTCCTCGTTCGATGCAAACCGCTGTTGCCATTTCGATGGCGCTGGTTTCTCCCGAGTTGTCGTCGGCAATCACTTCGAAATTGAAACGCGCCGCCAAGTCGCGGGCAAAGGAATCGCGCGTCACCACGGCGACGGGAGACCGGCTTTGCCAGTGCGCCAGGGCTTGCAGCACGTCTTCACACATTGCCTGCGCCAGCGCAAATCGTTCTTCAGGACTCAAGATAGAAGACAGGCGCTGCTTGGCGTCAACCAAATTTTTTACCGGCACGAGAATCATGCGCGCTCACTCTGCAGCATGGCCTGCGCGGACGGCGGTTGCGCCGCTGCCTCCAATACGCTTTTCGCCAAGGCAACTCGATCTTCAAGCTTGCGCATGATGGTTGGAGTGCAATGCACGCGAAGGCCAGTCTTGCGCAACTCTTCGGCGACGGCCGCGTCCTGAATATCGACGACCAACAGATCGAGGAAATCGCGATAGCAGTCTGCGACTCCGGCAATCGAAACCGCAAAGCCTTGCGCCGCCATGAGCGCTGCCGCAGGCCCGGTCACCGCGGCGCCTCCCACAATCGGGCTCACGGCAGCGATGCGGCCACGGCTTTCGTGCAGCGCTTCGCGAATTCCAGGGACAGCAAGGATGGGGCCAATGCTGGTCACGGGATTACTGGGAGCGAAGAGAACGAGATCAGCCGAGCGGATTGCGTCAAGCACTCCGGGCGCTGGCGCTGCGTCCGAAGCACCGGCGAAGCGGACCGATTCCACGGGATCCTGATACCAGCGCTGGACAAAATATTCCTCAAAGCTCAGGTCTCCGGCGGGAGTCAGGACTCGCGTCTCCACAGGTGAATTGCTCATCGGCAGGATGCGCGCCTTGATTCCGAGCCGGGTTGCAATTTCAGATGTGGCCTCGCTCAGCGTCTTGCCTTCGGCGAGCAGCTGGGAGCGAAAAATGTGCGTGGCCAGATCGCGATCACCGGCGTTGAACCACGTCGGCTGACCCAATTGGCGCATGGCCTGGAGGCAAAAAAAAGTATCGCCCTTCACGCCCCAGCCGCGCTCCTGGCTCAGTTTGCCGGCCAGCACGTAGGTGATGGAATCGACGTCGGGCGAAACGTACAAGCCCCACCAGCGCAGGTCGTCGCCGGTGTTGACGATGAACGTGAGGTCCTGCTGAGGGACGATCTGGCGGAGTCCATCCACGAACTTGGCTCCTCCGGTGCCGCCGGTGAGGACCGCGATCATGCCGCCGCCCTCTTTGTTGTTTGCGCGTAACCCTGGGCGTCGGACACGACAGCCATGCGCTCCGCCAGCAAGTTGCTGTGAGCTGCCGCCCGTTGCGCGAATTCGGGATACACAGGCAATCTCTGGCGCAACTCGAATCCCTTTGCGGCGGTTCCCTGCTGCAATTGATCGAGATGCGGCCAGGGCTTTTCTGGATTGATGAAATCCGGGGTCAGGGGCGAGACTCCGCCCCAATCGTTGATTCCGCCGTCGAGCAGGTCGGGATAGTGCGGATCGGAGAGATTCGGCGGAGCCTGAATATTCATCTGCGGCATCAGAAGGCGCGCCACGGCCAGCGTGCGCAGCATGTCCTCACGATCGGGCTCGGGCCAATGCGCCATCGGCGTTCCAGTTTTGGCGCGGAAATTCTGCACGATCACTTCCTGGACGTGGCCGTATTTGTTGTGGAGGTCGCGGATCGCGATCAGCGAATCGACGCGCTCCTCCAGCGTCTCGCCAATGCCAATGAGAATTCCAGTGGTGAAAGGAATTCTTTGCCGGCCAGCGTCTTCGAGGACGCGCAGCCGCTTTGCCGGATCTTTGTCGGGAGCGTTATCATGCGCCGCATTCCTGGCGAGCAGCCGAGTGCTCGTCGTTTCGAGCATGAGTCCCATGCTGGGAGCAACGCGAGACAGCCTTTCCAGCCATTCCACGCTCATCAACCCGGGATTCGGATGCGGCAGCAGACTCGACTCGCGAAGCACTTTTTCGCACATCGCCTCCAGATAATGCAGCGTGGATTTATAGCCCAGGCGGCGCAGAGTTTCGCGCATCTCGGGAAAAAGCGACTCGGGCTTGTCGCCCAGACTGAACAATGCTTCCGTGCATCCAAGGCGCTCGCCGGCGCGCACGACTTCCATAACCTCGTCGGGCGTCATGGTGTGCGCTCCGGGATCGCCGGGATCGCGCCGGAAGATGCAATAGCCGCAGTAGTCGCGACAAAGATTGGTCAGCGGAAGAAACACCTTGCGGGAATAGGTGATCACACCGGGTTTGAATGCGGCGCGGGCAGACTGCGCGGCCGCGAGCAACCGAGGCAGCGAATTGCCGTTCGAGCGCAGCAGGCGGCAAGCGGCTTCACGCGTGATCGGCTCTGCGGCGGCGTTGGCCAAGGCTTCGTTGGCCAAGGCTTCGTCGGCTAACGCTTTTTCAGCCAACGCTTTTTCGGCCAGGTCTTTGGCGTTCGGGGCGAGCGCATTTAAGGAAACGGCAGACATGCGTTTTTAGTTTGATGCTTAATTCCGATGCTCGACTTCGATGCTCTATTCTTTGTTCCTCGACTGTGATGCTTGTTTCGTTTCAAGCTGCCACAAATGTAGACGGCTTTGGCAAACCATCATACTCGCAACGATCCGCTGCCACGATCATACTTCGCTCAAACCAGCTTCGCGCAAAATCACGCGAGGCGCTAATATTCAGAGCGGCAGGATTCGTGAGACCGATTTACAGAGCGCATTTCGCATGACCCTTGACCCAAACGATTTCCGCCAGGCGATGGGATGCTTCGCAACCGGAGTCACGGTGATCACCGTCGACCAGGATGGAGAGGTCCATGGCATGACGGCCAATGCCTTCACCGCGGTTTCACTCGATCCGGTGCTGGTTCTGGTGTGCGTGGATCACCGGGCGCGAACCCACGCTCATCTGCACGCGCGCAAGCGTTTTGGAGTGAACGTGCTGCGCCACGATCAACAATCCATCTCGGAATTTTATGCGCGCTCGGCGGAGGCGCATCAGCATCCGGAAGCGGCGGGAGCCCGCTTTGATCGCACCGCTAAGGGAACGCCTGTGCTGCAAGGAGCTTTGGCGTATCTCGAGTGCCGGTTGCACTCGACGCAACCGGCGGGCGACCACACTATCTTCATCGCCGAAGTCGAGGAGGTTGTGGTGCGGGAAGGCGAGCCGCTGTTATATTTTCGCAGCCAGTATAGAGAGGTCAGAGGTTAAATGAAGTTAGAGGTAAGAGGTCAGATTGCAGAGGTTAAAGACCGCGAGAGTTTTTACTTCTGCAATCTGACCTCTTACTTCTGACCTTTTCTTCTTCTTATTTCTTATTTTCCCATCACGAGCTTGGCGATGGTTGCCAGCTGCATGTTCGAGGTGCCTTCGTAGATTTTCCCGATCTTGGCGTCGCGCCAATATTTTTCTACCGGATAATCCTTGGTGAAGCCGTAGCCGCCGTAGACTTCGATGGCCAGCGACGTGACCCGCTCCGCTACCTGCGACGTGAAGAGCTTGGTCATGGCGGCTTCTTTCACGAAATTTGCTCCGGCGTCTTTCATGCGGGCTGCGTTATAAACCATCAGGCGCGCCGCCTCGATTTCGGTTGCCATCTGCGCGATCTGAAACTGGATGCCCTGAAATTCGGCGATGGGCTTGCCGAATTGCCGTGCGCTCCTGCGCATACTTGGCGGCATATTCCCAGGCTCCGCGGGCTACGCCCAGCATCTGCGCGCCGATTCCTATGCGGCCTTCGTTCAGCGTCTCGATTGCGATCTTGTATCCTTTGCCGACTTCGCCGAGCACGTTTTCTTTGGGGACGCGGCAATCTTCGAGAATCAGTTCGCAGGTGGAGGACGCGCGAATGCCCAGCTTGTCTTCTTTCTTGCCAACGGTGAATCCGGGGAAGTTTTTCTCGATGAGAAACGCGGTGATGCCCTTGTATCCTTTTGACGCATCGATGGTGGCGAACAGGATGAACAATCCGGCTTCTTTGCCATTGGTGATCCAGAGCTTGCGCCCGTTGAGTATGAAGTCGCTGCCCTGGAGTTCGGCTTTGGTTTGCAGCGCGAATGCGTCCGACCCCGAGCCGGCCTCGCTCAACGCGTAAGCGCCGACCGTGTCGGCGGCCATTTTCGGCAGGTAACGCTTCTTCTGGTCTTCGGTGGCCCAGCGCAGAATCGCGTTGGCCACAAGCGTGTTCTGCACGTCGACGATCACTCCGGCGGAGGCATCGGCGCGCGAAAATTCTTCGACCGCTAAGATCGCTTCGAAGAACTTGCCGCCCGCGCCGCCGTATTGCTCGGGAATCTCGATGCCCATCAGGCCCAACTGAAAGAACTGGTCGAGCAGGCCGTGATCGAAGACTCCTTTTTCGTCCATCTCTTTGGCCAGCGGACGAATCTTATCCTCGGCAAACCGGCGGACGTTGTCGCGGAAGAGAATTTCATCTTCGGTGAGAGTGGTGAGCGGCGTGGGACTCGGGAGCTGCAGAGTTTCCGGCATGATGACACCTCGGTATGGAGACGCGCCTGAGCAGGATGGTGAACCAGAAATTGTAGCAGCAGAAGACGCGGCTGATGGGTCGGTTCGGCGATCGGCAGTGTCGGTTTGAATTATAGCGCCGAATCGACCGACGATGGGCCTCAATGTGGTGCTGTCGATGCACCCCGCCGACGAACTGGCCGGTTTACTCTTTGTAATGGACAGGGATTTTGAACGTCTGAGAGCAGCCGAGGCGGGGTCCGGCTGCCCCCCGGGCCCCGGCTAAAATGAGTTGAGTTGATGATAGCACAATCCGATTCCAGGCAAAGTATTCAATGAAGATGTGGCTTAGCGATTGAATTTGGCTGTTTGGCGTGCATTGCGCGCGGTGCTAAATGGGGCCATGGGATGTCAAATAGCGCTGAAACTTAACGTCCAAAGATTGAGTATGTCTCTGGAGATGAGCGCAGTTCCCGGTGGTGCACTGTCGACGGCATCATCGCACCGATTGGGGTGCATGTCTGTGATGAGCGTACCAGAAAAATTGGCGAAAAAAGTGTCGCAGGAACGGTGACCGCTCGGGCAGACTCTGGGCGCCGGCGGCACCAGCAAATTTTAGAACAGTAAGATGCGACTCATTGGTCAGTTCAACGATCGCATGGTGGTACATCCGTCCGCGGGAATACCCAGGTCTTCCTCTATGGTTCACTCGGCAGCGCGGCTGCGATAATCGAGCTGTTGGAGTGCGCACGATGCCGACGATCAAGAAAAAGAGCGGATTGTGGTATCTGTTTCGCGCTCCCGTCTACCTTTACCGGTGGCATCTTGGTTGGCTCTTCGGCCACCGCTGCCTGATGCTGAGCCATACTGGCCGCCGGACTGGCTTAAGGCGTTACACCGTCCTCGAAGTCGTCGAATATCTCAAGCAGGGTCCCGAAGTGGTCGTCGCCAATGGCTTTGGCCCCGATTGCGATTGGGTGCGTAACATCCAGGCCCATGCCGACGAAGACGTCACGGTGGGGCTTCAGCACTTTGCGGCTTCGCACCGTTTTCTGGGAGAAGACGAAGCCATGCACGTGATGCAAGATTACGAACACCGGAACCGATACATCGCACCCGTGGTTCGCCGCGGTTTTAGCTGGATCCTGGGATGGCCATATCATGGAGGCGAAGGCGATCGCCGTCGGTTTGTCCACCAGATTCCGCTCATAGCTTTTCGGCCTCGCGTTTCCTGAATTACCAAGGCGAAAAATGCGGAAAGTGACTGCGCGGTGCTCGCTCAGATAAGCACCCATGCAGCTGTGGAATCCCACTCTTGCGCACAGAACGCGCAAGAATGGGGCCCTCAGTTGGGTGATGCAGACAAAACCCAAGAGCTTCTCTACAGGTGGCTGCCCATCAGGTGGGCTGCACATCGGATTTTATTTGGGCATGAGCTCGGCTACGGTTAGCTGATCGGCTTTGCGCAATTCTGGGAATAGCCATGTCCAGGTGGCAATCACTAACAAAGTTCCTATTCCTCCCAGGATCACGGCGGGGACGGTGCCGAACCATTGGGCGGTCAGGCCGGATTCGAATTCACCGAGCTCGTTCGAGACTCCTATGAAGAGCATGTCCACGGCGTTGACACGGCCGCGCATCTCGTCTGGAGTGGCTACCTGAATCAGCGTGCCGCGAATGATCACGCTTACCATATCGGCGGCTCCGGTAAGGAATAAAGCTATTAGCGAGACGATCAGGTTGTGCGAGATTCCGAAGATTATGGTGAAGACGCCGAAGGCGGCTACGGCTAACAGCATGGTCGGCCCGGCGCGGCGGCGGATGGGATAGTGCGCTACCACGATTGCCATCAGGGCGGCGCCCACTCCGGGAGCGCTGCGCAGGAGGCCGAGACCCCAGGGGCCGGTGTGGAGGATGGTTTTGGCATAGACGGGGAGCAAGGCTACGGCTCCTCCCAAGAGGACGGCAAACATGTCGAGCGAGATCGAGCCGAGGATTACTTTTTTCGCGCCGATGAAACGGAAACCGGCCAGGACGGTGCGCAGGGATATTGGTTCTTTTGCGGATAATCTCTGGACAATCTTTGCGAGGCTCTTCCGGCAGGTTCTGCTGGCGATGCGGGTTGCGGGTGGATGCGCAGAGTGAAGACGGTGGAAACGATGGAGACGATTACGGCGATGGCATAGACGGCGTGCGGGCCGCGGAAGAGGGCGTAGGCGATGCCCCCTATGGCGGGACCGGCGATGGTTGCGATCTGAAAGATGCTGGAATTCCAGGCGACCGCATTCGAGAAGTGTTCTTCAGGGACTAATTGCGGCAGAATGGCGCGGCTTACCGGGAAGGCGAAGCTGCGGCAGATTCCAACCAATACCAGAACGGCGTAGATCAAATGAACGGATTGCGGGGTGCGCCAGCTGATGGTCAACAGCAGCGCCGAGCAGACGCCGTATCCGGCGTAGCACCAGGTGAGCACGCGGCGGCGGTCGAAGCGATCGGCGGCGTGCCCGGCAAAGAGAAAGAGGATGAAGCCGGGCGCGAACTGGGCCAGGCCGACGTAGCCGAGATCGAGCGGGCGCCTGGTGATTTCATAGACTTGCCAGGCTACGGCTACCGATTGCATCTCGAGCGCCAACACAATGAAGAAACGCGCGAGCGTGTAGCGGACGAAGTTGGGATGGGTGAAAGCGACACGGCCGGCGAGGCGAGGGTCTTGCGAGATGGGCATTGCTTTATTACTTTGCCACAAGAATAGCCGTCAGCCGTCAGCCATCAGCTTTCAGGCAAATCTCAGGGGACTGGGTTTTCGGGTCAACCGGTCAACGTTCTACATTCGGTTGATCTTCTACATTCGGTTAATTAAGGATGCTACGTAGCCGGCGCCGAATCCATTATCGATGTTGACTACGCTTACGTTTGAGGCGCAGGAGTTCATCATGCCCAGCAAGGCGGCCAAGCCTTTGAAGGCTGCACCGTAACCTACGCTGGTGGGAACGGCGATTACGGGAACTCCTACCAGACCGCCTACTACGCTGGGCAGCGCGCCTTCCATGCCGGCGCAGACTACGATTACGCGAGCTTTGGCTAACGCTCCGCGGTGGGCTAGAAGGCGATGAATGCCGGCGACTCCTACGTCATAGATGTGCTGGACGTGGTTGCCCATCAATTCGGCGGTGACTACCGCTTCTTCGGCTACCGGGATGTCGCTGGTTCCGGCGGACACTACCACGATCACACCTTTGCCGTGCTTTTTGCGATCACGCTTCAGGACTATGGCTCGCGCGAGGGGACGATATTCTGCCTGGGGCAAAGTCGTGGCTACGGCCGCGTACTGATCTTCGGTGGCGCGCGTGGCGAGGACGTTGCTGCCGTGGACGGCGAGGCGGGTGAAGATTCCAGCTACCTGGGCGGGCGTTTTGCCTTGAGCGAAGATGACCTCGGGCATGCCCTGGCGCAGGGCGCGATGATGGTCAATCTTGGCGAAGCCGAGGTCTTCGAAGGGCATGTGGCGCAGACGCTCGACGGCTTCGTCGGGGGAGACGCGCTTTTTTCTTACTTCTTCGAACAGTTTGCGGAGGTCTTTGGAGTCCATACGATGCGAAGGTCATTGTAGACGGCTTGGTAGACGGCTTGCGAGGGTGCGAAAACTCGGGGCGTTCGATTGCAACCGCATCGGACTAAGAGCCGCAGCCGGGACAGGGGAGCCGACGCTTAAATGACTATTACTTTCAGTTAGTTACGTAGATTACTTCAGTGGTTCTATGGCCTTCAGATAGATTGCCGCAGCCTTGGGCAGCGACCTATACTGGGCATGACTCTGGTTCTGGATTCTCCGGCAGGTGGCGTGGGTGGGCCCTGAAGTAGGTGTGTCTTTTGGCCATGCTTGGTTTGGCCGAGTGTTTCTGGTTGATGGAAGCCCGTATGTCTAGACGCCTGCAAGTCTCGCTGATGGCTGGTTTGACCGCGATCTCCTTTATTTGCACAGTTTTTTCTGCTGCGCCGGCTGGCGCGCAAATTACATCTACTGTCGACGAATCCGGGCACCGGATCTACGTCAATGAAGATGGGGCGGGCGGCAGCGGGCCATCGAGAGCGTCTCGGTCAAATTTTGGCTTCGGCTTCGACTTCGACTTCGACTTCGGCCTTGCGATCTCCGCTGGTTTATTGGAGCGTGACCGAACACCGTTTCAAACCGGTTCCGACCAGCGGCGCGGTGATGCGGGCAGCGCGTTCGGCGGCTTCGGAAGTGAGCACGTATCTTGGTCAGAAAGGCGGCAAAACGCAGAATTATCAGACGCTTAACCGCGCTTTTACGCAGCAGGATATTGACGCGGCCATTGACGAGGCAGCGGCTCGGCATCATGTGGACCCGAGCCTGGTGCGGTCGGTGGTCAAAGTGGAATCGAATTTTAATCCCAACGCGGTCTCGCGCAAGGGAGCGATGGGGCTGATGCAATTGATGCCTTCGACGGCGCGGTCGCTCAATGTTGCCAATCCTTTCGACCCGGCGCAGAATGTGGATGCGGGCGTGCGGCATCTAAGGAAATTGTTGGACAGCTACGGCGGCAACGTGCGCCTGAGCCTGGCGGCGTATAACGCGGGATCGGGAGCGGTGGCGCGCAGCGCTGGGGTTCCGCATTTCAGAGAGACGCAGGACTATGTTCGCCGGATCACTACGCTCTACCAGGCCGGAGGCGGAACGGGCGCCTATGCGATTGGCGTCGCGTCGCGTGAGCCGGTGCATATGCAACGTGACGACCGGGGCGTGCTGCATATGACCAATACGGAGTAGCACCCCGCAACTTTACGTCGCAGGTTGGGTTGGATTATTGAGGCATTAAGGCATTGAATGATTGAATCATTTGTTTTTAATGGCTCAATGACTCCATCATTCAATGACTTAATCGCATGAAGGCCCAGGCTTCTACGACCCTAACTCGTATGATGCTGATGCGTAGGACCCTGACTCGAGGCGGACACGCCTTGCGGCTGGGTGCTGGGCTGTTGCTCGTCTTTCTGCCTCTGGTTCCCCTGTCGGCGCGGGTTCACCACAACGATGCCTGGGCTCGCCAGCAATTTGCCAAGGCGGAGCGGATGCGCGAGGCCCTCAATGGGCGGCCGCGCACGCAACGCACGCGCCGCGAATATCAGCGCGTGATCGATTCCTACCGGCAGGTGTACCTGGGTTCCCCGGCGTCGTCCAAGGCGGACCCGAGCGTGGTGGCGAGCGCGGAGCTGATGGTGGAGATGGGGCGGCGCTTCAACGATAACAAGATTCTGCACGGCGCCATCGAGCAATACTACTTTTTGCGCAACCAGTATCCGGGGAGCAGGTACCGCTTCGATGCCCTGTTCACGATCGGCGAGATCTATAAGGACGATCTTAACGATCCCGAGAATGCGCGCCGGACGTTCGAAGATTTTCTGCATCGTTATCCGCGCAACCGGTTAGCCGACGATGCCCGTGCGGCGGTGAAGGCGCTTGATGTGCAGGCTGATGCCAAGGAGCACTCGACGCGGAAGGCGGCACGCAAGCAGGCGGCTTCTGGCAGCGCCGGCAATCAGGCTGGCAACGCCATCGCTGGGAACAACGGTAAGGCAGGCAATGGCGCTGGGTCCCACGACATAGCTAAGCCGGACGAGGCGGCGGATTCCGCCGACGCATCGGGCGCGGCGGACAGCGGACTACCGCGGGTTACGGGGGTCCGGCACTGGTCTACGCCCGACTATACCCGGGTTGCCATTGACGTCGAGCAAGAGGTGAAATTCGCGTCGCAGCGGATTTCGCATCCTGATCGAATTTTCTTTGACCTGCGCGATACCCGGCTGGCTTCGACCCTGGTGGGCAAGACGTTTGACGTCGATGACGGTTTCCTGAAGAAGATTCGGGTTGCCGAATTTCAGCCGGGACGCACGCGAATCGTGCTGGAGGTGGACGACCTCGCCAGTTACGATGCTTTCCTGTTGCCGGACCCTTACCGGCTTATCATTGATATTCACGGCAAGGATATTCACGGCAAAGACATTCACGGCAAGGATAATCTCGGCAAAGATAATCTCGGCAAACAGGCGCGGGCGGCGACGGACGCCGTCGACACGGTTGGCGGCGCGCCGGAATCGGAGGACGCGTCTGGCGCGGCGACTGCTTCGTCCAAGGTTGCAGTGTCTAGCGTTGCCACGCCTGGCGGGCGGAAGACACGCCGGGGCTCAGGACTCATCGAAACGGACTTGCCGCCGCCCGACGATGACAGCGCAAATTCGACGGCATCATCGGATTCCCCGAGACCTGTGAAGGGCCTGGGAGTGGTTAAGACTACGACGGCGATCAAAGGGTCGGAGCGCAGAATTCCGAAGACGATCGTCGAGGCTGATGACAGAGCGCCTACGACTATGGCCACGCTGGAGCCGGAGAAGATAGAGCCCGAAGCGACCGTGGACGCCGGCGTTACTCCGAACGACGAAACGAAGCCGGCAAAATTGGGCGCGTCTCATTCTTCTTCTTCGTCTTTGTCTTCGAAGCACTCTTCAACTACCTCTTCTTCCTCTTCTTCTGTTTCTGTGCGCCCTAAGAAATCTCACTCGAGCGCGAAGACTGCGGACACGCATGACATAGACAAGAGCGATACGGACAACGAGGGTCTTGATCCGCGTGACGGCCGTGACGCCGCCCGCCGAGACAATGACAACCCGGGAGTTGAGACCCGGACTCTCGAAAGCCGCGAAGCACGACCCACGGCCAGCGGCGACCGTTCTTTGACGCGCGCACTCGGACTGAAGATCGGAAAGATCGTGATTGATGCGGGCCACGGCGGGCACGACACAGGCACGATCGGTCCGAACGGCCTGGAGGAAAAAGATCTGGTGCTCGATGTCTCTAAACGCCTTGGCCGCTTGCTGGAATCGCGGCTGGGCGCTGAAGTGGTTTACACGCGCCGCGACGATACTTTTGTTCCGCTTGAGACTCGCACCGCGATTGCCAACCGGGAGCGGGCGGATTTGTTCATTTCGATCCACGCCAACTCGAGCAGGGATGCGGATGCTCGCGGAGTGGAAACTTATTATCTGAACTTCACTTCATCACCTGAGGCGCTGGAAGTGGCGGCTCGCGAAAATGCGGTGTCGGAGAAATCGATTCACGAATTGCAGGATCTGGTGAAGAAGATTGCGATGAAGGAAAAGATCGACGAATCGCGCGAGTTCGCCGGCGACGTGCAGGAGTCGTTGTATGGCGGGCTGGGTCTGCAGAATGCGGGAATCCGCGATCGCGGCATCAAGAAGGCTCCGTTTATTGTGCTGATCGGAGCGAATATGCCTTCGATTCTGGCGGAGATTTCGTTTGTGTCGAATCCTACGGACGAACGCAAGTGCGAAACCCCGGAACACCGGCAGCGGATCGCCGAGTCGCTTTATCGGGGAGTATCCAAATACGTCAATGGATTGAGCGGCGTGAAAGTGGCTAGCAAGATCGATAAGGGCGAAGGGCAGTAACGTTCACATGTGGTGGCGGGGCTTTGCCCCGCCGGGACGGGGCGGAGCCCCGTCACCACACGTGCAACAGCACCACACGAGCAACAAACACTCAAGCGGCGACATTCAAGCGACCGGCGGATTTCAGCCTTGTGATTTGGCCACTTCGGCCGTCACTTTTGCGGTGAAATCCAACAAGAATTCGCGGGACGCCTTATTCACGGTCGCCAGTTTGATGGCGACGAGCTTGGTTTTCGCCGGAGCCCAATCGGACTTGGGGTTGCATATGACGAACTTCAGCAGTTCCCACAATTCGTCGAGTTCACCGCGCGAAAGATTATTGTTGTCGTAAAGCAGTTCGCGCGCGGTATCCAACTTATCTTCCATCCACGGGTATGCCAGACCACACTCGGGGGCATGGCAAAAGAATGGAAGTTCGTAGTCCTGGGCGGGGGAATGTGCAAGCTGTCCTCTAACGGGCGTTCTGCAATACTCACACTTGTCGATACAAGCGGCGCCGCATTTTGTACACTTCTCTCCCCGCTCAAAGCAACCGTCTGAACTCCGCACGTGCCCTTGCAGGCAAATCTGGGCGACCAGGTGAATGCCATCCGGATGCAGATGCTCTTTCCTCTTGGCGTCGCCGTCTGCATTTTCCGACTTTCCCTTGCGCCGCACCAATCTGCCGACGCCGACCAGGCCAGTGCCGAGCAGGCTCAAGGTTCCGGGTTCGGGCACCGGCATTGGAAAGCTTCTTCTTCTGTTACTGCTGCTGATGCTCAGGTGTGGGGCGTCAGGTATGTTCGCGATATGTGCAGAGTTATCATGACCAATGAACTTTGTGGTCGACTTTGTCGTCGACAGACCCGCCGGGGAATTGAAAACCACGCTTGCAATGGTGTCGCTCAGGAGAGTTCCCTTCCAACCTGCGTAGAGGCTACCGCCCAGGTACCCGTAGTTTCTGCCGGGGAAACCGGCTAATCCGGTTACGCTGAATGAAAAGGCGTCCCTAGCGGTCAACGCGTCCTTTCTGTCGAGTTTTTCCCCGAGCAGTTCGGACGGACTGGTCCGTATCGGAATGCTTGCGAGGCCACCCGGGGCGTAGAGGCCGGAAGCCTGGGAGCCATCAGCCGGGATTGATCTGGCGCGCGCCGGGATTGCCGCGGTCAGCGCCAGAGTCAAAACCAGAAATGCAGCCCGGACTTTCATTTGCGAGAAATCCCTTTCACGCCCAAACTGGGCGAAGAATGCTTAAGGAAGCCGGCTTGAGAAGCCATCTGCCGTATCATTATGGGAACATACCCACTTCCGGAATGTCTGCTGACAATGGTGCACTGCTTTCCCCTGATAGTTGTACGTCCAGCGTGGTTACCCTTGTTTTTGAGTAGGATAGATGAGCCTCTTAGGGCAGGAGACCTATTTGGACATGTACCACGGAATTTTTGGAGGCGCCAAATACTTTCCGGTTGGCGAAAATGGGACAAGACGAAAATGGGACAAGTCTTGGACTGCAGCCTGATTGGGGAGATGGACGACAATGAACGATTCGGAATCCGGCGAAAGACCCGATTGGAAGAAGCACGGCCTGCGCATTGTTCGGGCGGGGGAATTGGACACGAATACTCCTCAGACTCCGGGCATGACCCGCGCGGAAGCTATCTCTCACGCACGCGTTGGCGCGCAAAAACTATGGGCGGGCACGGTCGTGGTGCAACCGAACGCGAAAACCGGCCCTCATCATCACGGAGAACTGGAGACCGTGATCTATGTCGTGCGCGGCCGCGCGCGTTTTCGCTGGGGGAGTAAATTGGAGTTCGTCGACGAAGCGGGCCCGGGAGATTTCGTTTACGTTCCTCCCTATGTTCCGCATCAGGAACTTAATGCTCAAAAGGATCAGCCGGTCGAGGCAGTGATCGTGCGCAGCGGCCAGGAACCTATCGTCGTCAATTTAGACATTGCGAGTCCGGAGGACGTTGTGGATCATCCTGCCGACGTTCCCTTTCATCCTTCTCCGGGTGAGCGCTGACTTCGTCATCCTTGCCGGGTTTGTCGAGGGTGGCTTCGCCTCGGATTCGCGCGCTCTCATGGCTGCCGATGGCTGCCGATAGCCGCCGGGACGGCGGCGCTACGCCGTGAGTGGAAACTTTTCGGGTCTGCCGGTAGTCTAAGTCGGTAGGAAGTTTGCGTCTTTTCGATGAGATTCACTCAACTGCTTTGCATCTCCCTCACTTGTATTGCCCTCTGCGGATTTCTTTGCTCTTCTGCTCTGGTGACTAATCCACCGGCCCCAGCCGCCACTCAATCCCCAGGGCCTGCATCCCCAGTGGCCGCATCTCCAGTTGCTTCATCTCCCGCTCCGGCGGCTCAGGTTCTGCCGAACGCGTTTGCGGGTTGGCAAATGACGGGTACGCTCGGAAAAAGCGACGATCCCGCCGCCGCCGACTCCACGAATGCTCCGGTGCTTAAGGAATACGGGTTCGTGAGGCTGGAAAAGGCGGGGTACACGCGCGACGATGGCCGTCATCTGACGATCAAAGCGGCGGTGTTTACGGATGCCAGCGGCGCTTATGGGGCCTTCACTTATTACGTGTCTGACGACATGCGGCCGGAGACGATTGGCAGGGATGCAGCTTACCTGAATAACCGCGTCCTCTTCTACCAGGGAAACGTGCTGGTGGACGCGATCTTCGACAGGATGAGCGTAATGTCGGCCGCGCAACTGCGCGAACTTGCGGGACTGCTGCCGCCAGTGGGGGGCAACAAGGGCAATCCGCCTTCGCTCCAGACTTATCTTCCGAAGCGGGCTTTCGATAAGAATTTCGACAAGAACACTACCAAGTACATTTTAGGTCCGGTCACGCTGAACCGGGTGGGATCGCCATTGCCGGCTTCGATGGTGGATTTTGCGCGGGGCGCGGAAGTCGCGATAGGCAAGTATGAGGCAGCCGTGGGAGCGGCCACGCTGATGCTGATTGAATATCCGACGCCGCAGATTGCCATGGAACGGCTGCGGCAGATCGAGGCTTCGCATCACGTTACTCAGCAGCAACCGGGAGTTGCATCGATTGTCGATGTCGGTCCGTTTTTCGACGCGCGCACCGGACCGATCGTGGTTATTGCGGCGGGACCGCTCTCAAAGAGCGAAGCGAGATCGCTGATGTCGGCGATCAGCTATGACGCCGACGTGACCTGGAACGAAAATACCTACGTGAGCAAGAAAGATAACCTGGCGAATTTCCTGTTCAATGCGATTATTCTTTGCGGGATTGTGGTGGGTCTGGCGCTGGTTGCGGGCATTGCATTTGGCGGCTTCCGAGTGCTGGTAAAGCGGTTTTTTCCCGACTCGGTGTTCGATCGCCGGGAGGCCATGGAAATCATCTCTCTGCACCTCGAGGAAGAGGCGCGAGGCGTGCCTCGGGAACGGTAAGTGACTCAATCAAATATTGTTAGACCTGAAAAGAGGGCAAATTCGCCCATTTTGGAGCGGTTTGGCGACTTGTGGACACATTGCGTAAGTGATTGAAAATAAGAGTATTTAAGTCACAAATTTTGCTTGACACTGTGGTTTTAAGGCTCATAAGATTCCGGCAGAAAGTTCTGATGGATTAAACCTCCGTTAGGACTATTCTCCCTTGAGAGAAAAAGGCTGCCCTGTTGCCGGGTGGCCTTTTCGTTTTGGAGCGGGAGTTATTGTTTGCGTATCGGTCGTCGGTCGTCGGGTCCTCGATCGTCAATCGTCAATCCATCCATCACCAACCCTGCTGCGCGAGCGACGACAAGAACAGGAATGCCGGCAGAGCCAGCTTCCTATCTAGCATCGAGCACCAACAATTCATTTTCTGAAACTGTTCCGCGCTTGCATACGTATCACAGGCGGGTACAATTTGTGCAGTCTGGAGGCTGACTGATGTTTTGCGATCAATGTGGAACGCAGTTACAGCCGGGAGCGCCGCGCTGCGCGCGCTGTGGCAAAGCCGTGCTGGGACTGGTCGAACTGCGGCGGAGCCGGGTGCGCGAACACGTGCGCCTGTTGGGCATTCTCTGGATGGCTTACTCGTCGCTCTACGTGATCGCGGGAGTGGCGGTGATCATCGTGGCGCGCACGGTTTTCGGCGGTATGTTGCATATACACGGCGGTCCGCCTCCGGAGATGACGGTCTGGTTACGGCCCATGCTTACCTTTGTTGGATGGGTGATTTTGGCGCTGGCCGCGACCGGCTTCTTTACCGGCTGGGGTTTGCTGCAGCGGGAGGCGTGGGCGCGACCGGTCGCGTTGGTGGTTGGCTTTTTGGCGCTGCTGAGGATCCCGCTAGGCACTGCGCTCGGCATTTATACGCTCTGGGTGCTTCTGCCTTCGCGATCCGATGATGAATATAAAGCGTTGGCGCTAGCCGCATAAGTGCTGGGCGTGGAACGCGCCCGAAGGTTCCGCGGAACTCGTAGTCTTGAATCTCAGCTGAAATCCCAATCAAGATTTGATCGAGTTAGCAGCGCTGCGTCTATACTGACCGGATGCGAATAATTTCTGTAGTGCTGATTTTAGTCTCCTCGCTTTTCGGCGAGTCGGTTGCGGGTTTGCAATGGACGCCGCCGAAGGGATGGAAGACCGAAGAAGCGAGGCCGATGCGAGCCGCGACCTATGGCGTTCCGCCTGCGGCGGGAGATGCGGCGAGCGCGGAGTGCGTGGTCTATTTTTTCGGGGCCGGGCAGGGCGGCACGGTCGAGGCGAATCTGGATCGCTGGAAACGGCAGATGCGTGGGACCGGCGGCAAGCCAGCGAACGCCAAGGTTTCGAAGCGGACCATTCACGGGCTGCCGGTGACGACCCTTGACGCGTCGGGCGATTACACCGGGATGGGCGGGCCCATGGCTCCCTCCGCTTCGGTGCAGAGCAACTACAGGTTGCTAGGGGCGATTATCGAGGGGCCGGGCGGAAATGTGTTCATCAAATTCACCGGACCGGCCAAGACGGTTGCGGCCAGCGAGGCGCAGTTCGAGCAGTTGCTGAACTCGTTCGAGAAAGAGAAATAGCTATCAGCGGCGTGAAGCCGGCGGTGCGGGGAAAGCTGGCGGAGGTTCAAATAGCCTGGCCACACCGGGCCGGTTGGATGGACTCGCGTTTGCGCCGGTTTGCGTCTGAAACTGGCAGCGTTCATACTCCTAACATGACCCTCAAGAATGCCGCGCTGCTGGCACTGGTTGGAACGATATTGATGACAGTTCTTCTGGTGTGGAATTTCGTGCTGACCGTCCTGAATGTTTTGCGGGAACTGGTTCCTGCGGTGGGGCTGTTCTCATCCTTCACCTATGCGTTTGGCTGCTTCAGCGTAATGATGTTCTTTTTCGTGTTCCATAGGGCGCAGAGGTAGTCGTGACTTTCCCATCGGGGCAATTCGTTACGGCCCAGCCGGTTGCTATCCAGGAGTTTGCAGCCGGGTTGCGAAAATTTCCCGAGCCAGCATTTGAGGGTACAGATCAGGTACTCGATTTTCTACGGTCGGCTCGGGTCGCCCCAGAAACGCTTGCGCCTTATCTGACCTGGGACCGCCAGCACTACACACGCAACCTCATAGATAAGACTCCATTGTATGAATTGGTCGCGATTTGCTGGGAAGTTGGACAAGTAAGTTCGGTGCACAACCATCGGGACCAGAATTGCTGGATGGCAGTTCCAATAGGGAGATTGTTGGTGCAAAACTACCGCACGATTTCGCAAGACCTGGAGAGCGGCAAATGCAAGCTGGAGGCAACGAACACACTAGAGATGAATTCCGCACATCCTTGTGCCGTTGATCCCCGGGAACCGGTGCACCGCGTGCTTAATCCTAGCGAGTTCGAGCAGAGAGCTGTCAGCTTGCACGTCTATTCAAGGCCCTTTGATTCTTGCGTGGTGTATTCGCCGGAGCAAGGCACGTGCGGCGAGATCAAGCTGCACTACACGACGGAATATGGGAAACCGGGGAACAGCCGTTAGGTATTAGCGCACGCTTTTCTTGAGAGCAGGCGACGGTGGAGCGCATCCTCCGCGATAAGGAGCAGAAAGAATATCGCCAGGACAATGCGAACACGAACTCAACTCTTCCAAAAATGAGGTGGCTCGTTCTGGTTGCTTAATCATTCATGGCGCTCGATGCGGGGACATCACGTAGCATAGCGCCGAGGTCGTGAGCAGAATGTTTTGGCTCTAGGCGCTCTTCTTCCTCCCCTTCAACGAAACGGGCAGGGTTATTACTTCGCCCGGGTGCGAATCGAAAACTCCAACCATCTCTGGCGAATGCTCGCGCCAGCGCAGTTCTTCCAGTCGCTTTCGCATCACCTCTCCGGACGTTTCCCGAGCACAGTGTTCGCAGTCCGGACGATGGATTTTCAGGAGGGACGACAGATAACATCTCAACTTCACAGACACCTCGCGGGGGACTCAGTCCACTCCACAGGGATGTTTCATCCCACGGCGTGAACCGATTATCGAAGGGGCGGCGATTCATTATGCCATAAGGTGCGGGTGCGCTTTAAAAAATTTGGTTTTGCACCTGGATGCGGGGAGATCGCGGTCCGGACGAATCGCGATGCGGCTAGTCGTCATTGCCAGCTAATTGCGAGCTCTGAATAAGGGCCTCCCTGAGCAATAGGAATCGTGAATCTCAGATCGACCTGATTCGCGCCGGACATCGCCAGGGCCTTTCGAAAAAATCCGACGATCACGGGCTCCATGATGTTTTGTTTTCTTTGGAAGCCAAAATATTTGATCGTGGCACTGTGAGGTTCGAATTCCAGCATGATCTTGACGCCTCTAAAATAGGTTTCGTGCACAGCGGAGATGCGGGTGATGACAAATTTAGGCGAGCCAAGCTTAACGAAAATTTTGTAGACGCCACGGAGATGTGCCCCCACGACCTTCTCGGAACGCTGGGCGAGCACTTCGCGATCGCCACCGGCTGTTTCTCGAACGTCGACTTCCAAGAACTCGGCGAAGGCGTCTAACGGGTACCATTCCGAGAAGAGAATTGGTGATTCAAATACTTTTTTCGATTCGCTGCCCAAGCCCTTTATCACCTTTGAGAGCTGCTGTTCGCCCCCTCGCTCTCTGATGGCGGCGAGCGTGTCCAGAAGAACCCTACCTTTAATATCAGCCACGAATCTCCTCGGGAAGCCACCGAATTATGGCGATCATCCGGGCTTCTCATTGCCGTGGTACATTGCCGTGGTACATTGCCGTGGAACACGGAATTCACGACCGCCATCCGCCAAGTCCGCCGGCCCTGAAGACGACCCCGGACGGCCCCGCTTCGTCCAGAGATGAAGCGGCTTGAGTGCCAAGCCTCTTGGACGGCGCTTGTAAAGCAAAAACCACCAAGCAATTTGGTAAACTAAACAAAGCAAACCAGAAGCCGACGTAGCTCAGTTGGTAGAGCAGCCGATTCGTAATTTGCAAATCCTCCCACATTATCAATAGCTTACACTCGTGAGGGCGCGTCAAATACGTGGTTGGGCCCCAGTATTCGTGCGGGTCGCCGCTGAGTCGTGAACTAACACGAGAGAAACACGAGAGACTTTTCGTCCTTGTGACGCGTTCGCTGGCAGCAGTTTTCCGTGCCGGGTTCCCACAAGCCCGTATCTGGCCAATCAATAAACGTTGATAGTCCCGGTGGCGACGCGTTCAGCGGTCTTCAGTGGAGTGGAGGCTTTCATCTTCTAACGGCTGGTCCGCCGCATCCAGACCTGGGTTTTCGAATCTTTTCATAAAGCAGGCGTCGGTGAACGCCGAGTCGACGAGCAGCTTCTGCTTTGTTGTCGTCGCTTTGGTTCGGAGCTTGAGAAATCCGAAACTTCTCCCACTCGGAGAACGAATCATGTAAAGGAAGTCTTGCTAAGGTTTCGATCCACGCCCCGTTTATCAGGTTCTCGCCATCCACCGTCCTGAAATCCCTCACACGGCCCCACCCGATCCCGAATGTGGGCACCGCCAAGAGTCGTTGTACCCTTTGACGGTTGAGCGAGCCAACTTCCCTCTAATTGCCGGGATGTAGACGTTCTCGAAGAATTCCACGATTGTGATCCCCGCGTTGGGCAACTTTGCCGTGCGGTTCACCCTGTCCATGAATTCCTTGGCGAGAGGCATGACCTCCGACTTCTTCGGGTAATCTCGCTTGCTCTGTTTGAACGGACTGTTGCTCGAATTGCAAATGCTCGGCTAAGATCACGCGTCCGTTGGCCTGCAACAGAGCCCGCTCGACAATATACTCAGGCTCACGCGTGTTTCCAGGGGTACGAATTCTGTTGCAGCGCGATCAGCGCCCCTTCTGAAAACCCCGCCTTCAGGTCGGAGAGCTTCCGGGTTTCTACCGTCCACTTAATCATGCGTAATTCCCAACTGTGTCGCCTTGCGTGACGGGGTAAAATTGCAGCCCATGGCCACCAATCAGACAGGACTGGATAAACCCGCGAAGGTATTCCTGACGATTGCAGTGATTGGAATTTGCCTGACTGTCGCCGTGGCTATCCTTGATGGCGAGGGGCTTGGATCGCTGCTGCAGCCCTCTTTCTTTATCCTTGTCGGGCTCGTATGCTTGATCCTGCTTGAATGGATAAGCAAAGCACTTCCTTTAAAAACCAAGTGGATACCGGACGCTTTACATACGCTCTTCATATGGGCGCTGATGGCAGCGATTCTCAAGGACAGCTGGCCCAAGGTGATGCACTTCTTGACTCACCAGCGCTGGCTGCTTTTAACGCTTGAGACCTTGGCTCTGGTGCTGCTCACCTACTTCTATTTCGTCCTCAGGGCCAGATACCCGATTGTTTGCGCGTTCATTGAAATAGCGATCGGTATTTTCTTGTGCGCTTCGGCTATCAGAGGCATGGCCCAAGAACGCGGGTTGAAGACATTGGCTGAGTTGCTCGGCGCCATCTTGGTCTTGGTGGCAACTTTCGACAACCTTCAAAAAATAATAGATTCAAACCGCAATAACAAAAACCCTCCGCCCGTACCCGGCAGCTAGTTTTGTCGCATTACTGTGTCCGCTTGGGTTCGATGCAGCCTATCGTCCGGATGTGCAAGAGGTTCCCTCTCCGGCCGTCTGCTCAATGTTCCGCACATTCCAGGGTTGCTCGCTTGCGTTTCGGTTCATCAGTTTGTCCTTTTTAATTCTAGCTGGGTACTCTTTCGTTCACGTTTGGCGTCAAGGACCTTCGTCTCTCGTTGACGACATGGGTACAGTCCGCGCAAGCACCTACGCCCATTTCGCTGCTCGCCACCCGAGGGGCCTTTGTCACGAAGAACCGGACCGTGAGGCTGGGATAGCAAACAACCGTCCGGTACTTTTGGGCAGGTCCATACGTAGACTCTGACAGCGGGAAAAACCGCTGTGCGCTGGTTAATGCCACTCTGGGCCGTCGCGACGATTCGTATTCTGCCTGGGATCCATCCTGCTATTTCTAAGGTTCCGATGATTGAGCGTCGAGAGTTGAACACCAAAGCACAAATCAATCGCAAAAGAAACCAATGACCCAAACGCGAATTCGCCTGACGCGGGCGGAGTTATACGAAAAGGTGTGGGCGACACCGGTGCGGACGCTTGCCAAGGAATTCGGCATGTCCGACGTCGGTCTGGCAAAAATTTGTCGTGAGCACGATATTCCCGTTCCTCCACTTGGATATTGGCGCAAAACAGAGACAGGTCACAAGGCTGTTCCGCCTCCGTTGCCTCCTACCAAGAACGGCCCTGACACTCTGGACATTTATGTGCGAGAACGTCTAACGCCTGAACTGGAAGGTTGGCCGCGGAACCGGCACCCAAATAGCGATCCCTCCGGAACTTTCTCACGCGCTCGTAGTGAGAACGGAAAAGCTGCTGGCACAAGGAAAAGAGACCGACAAGAAACTGATCGTGCCCAAGAACGGAGTTTTGCCGCACCTTCTCGTTTCGCGGGAGCAGATACCTCGTTCCTTGCGGATCATGAACGCACTTTTTCTGGCACTTGAAGAAAGAGGTCAATCAGTCTCGTGGTCAAAGGAGGAAGAGGCGGCCTTGACGTTGGCTGTAGACGGGGAGATGGTCAGGTTTTGTGTGCTGGAGATCACAGAAAGCGTGCGCCACGTCCTAACCCCTGATGAACAAAAGCATCCCTGGATGGCTCCCAAATGGGATTACAAGCTCACCGGCAAGTTGCAGTTTCGTGTGGACAACCTACCGTATTCCGCAGGAGTACGGGGAACATGGTCGGACGGAAAATGTCAGCGATTGGAGAAATGTATTGGAGACTTCATCATTGGCCTCAGAGTGGCGGCTGCAGCGATCAAGAAGAACCGGCAAGAGACCGAGGAAAGGGAGCGGCGGTGGGAAGAAGAGCGGAAACAGAAAGAAGAGCAAAGACGGAAGGCGGCAGAGCATAAACGGAAGGCCGAGTTCGTTACCGAACTGATGCGGAATCGGGAAGAAGCCGAGAACGTGCGAACATTCGTGAAGGCACTGGCAGAGTGCGCGGGCAAGCTGGAACTATCCGAGGAGGAAAAGCGTGACATCCAGCAGGTTGTGGACTGGACAACCGAATATGGAGAGTATCTTGATCCACTGTCCGATCTGCCAGATTCCATCGCCGAGTTTGTTCATCCGGAACGGAGATACCCGTGGCTGAATTGATGACGATTGCCACAACGCGCGGCTCAACTGCTTGGTACGCGATAAGACTGCATACGCATCACGCTGTGCAGACTTGCTGCGTAGCCGGAGGCGAGAAAGCAAACGGGAAGCAACTTGAACATTCCTACTTGCCTTGTGGCTTCTCAAGTGTTGGAGCCAAGAGCTTGATCTCCAGTTGGAGGATCTATGAAGAACCTCGAAGATGCCCAGCGAGAGATGCGGGAACGCAATGCCCGGAAAAGACGGGAAGAGGATCTTGTTGAGCCTGAAATTGCCGCTGCGAATGACAGTCCCGAAGTGGTTCGGCTGAAGCGGGAGATTTCAGCGTTGAAGGAGCAAGTGATAGCCCTGCGGATGGAGAACAATCGACTTCGAAAGCAAAAGACAGTCGTTGTCGAGCGACCTCCTAGGCAAGACAAACCGTACAGGGATTCTGTTAAGGGAAAACAACAGCACAACTTCCTTAAAATACAGCAATGTGCGGAGATACTAGGTTCATGCATCTTTCATATTATGAAGGGCACCCAATAGGGAATCATCGTTTATGCCGCGAAAGTGCCTTGACGTTAACTTGCGGCTGTTAGGTTGACTCCGAATCCGTCGGTAAGGGGCACGTAAAGAGGCATATCGTGACGAAGACTACGCTAAGAAATGCGGCGAAGGCCAGACGGGAAGGACCATGAAGAGAGAAGACGGTTCCCCTAGCCTCGGGCGCGGCGTGCTCGGCACCGGCTACGCTGTGCTGTTCAAGGTCGCGACCGCGGGATTGCCATTTAACCAGCCCAAGACTCGGGTGGAGCGCGACAATTTCACTTGCTTTGGTCGCAGCCGCTGGGGCGCATATTTGCGGAGGAACATTTTGCCACTGCCTGTCATCCCGAGAATCAGGTATGGGCAACGTCGCGGGTGTGCAGGTTGAGGAAGTAGGGCGTGCTGTTGTCGGTTTCGACGACTGCCAGGTACTCTGTGCCGAGATGCGAGTTCGTCTTTTCGCCGGGAAGGATCGTAAACAGAAACGACAGGTCGGCGTAGTTCGTGTTCAACGAGATACAGCTTGCGAAGGTTCAGCGCATAGTTGCCGGGCACGGTGGCGAAGTATGCGTTCAGCTGGTTGTAGGTTTCCGCAAACAGATTGCCGTCCGCGTTGGTGAAGACGCCAGTGAACTCAGCCACGAGCTGATCGAGTTCCGTTCGTGACCGGCCATACAGCACAATCGTGAGCGAGAAATCGCAAAGCGATTGACCGTCACCCAGGGCCCGCAAGCAATCGCCGAGATTTTCAATGTGGGCCTGCTTGGACTCGTCCACCAGCACGTCGAGCGGGTTCGTCTTCGTCGTGTCGTTGCCCATTTGCGAGACGAATTCTGTCTTCGACATATTGAAGTGGCGGCGGCGCTTGTTCACTTCTTTGCGGGCCTTGTCCGCAGGGAGCGGCGTCCACTCCGTGACAACGTAGAAGTTGGCTGGATCTTCAGCAGCGCGTCGAGTACCAGGGGACGCGTTTCTGCGATGGCCTCTTTCATCGTAAGGACACGGACGATGTGATCGCCTACCCGCAGATGATCGCGTTCGGCTTCGATGTCGGAGTTGACCACCTGATAGTCGAGAAACTGCGTGGACTGCGGCTTCCCGGCAACACGCCAGTCGTCATAATTCAGCAAGCGGCGGAAAAACCTGAATTGCCCCTGCTGATTCAAGACCTCTACTTGCATGAAATCTGCGAACTGCCGAGCGAATGCCTGCACGTGCTGGTCGAGCCGTTGAAGATCGCGTTCGATATGCGTCCGCAACAACTTCTTCATGCTGTCGTTGGTGAACTGCGATTTGAGTTCGGCAATCGCGCCCTCTGGATCGTGTAACAGGCGAACGAAGGCCGCTTCCGACGCCGGTCTTCGACCGGGCGCCTTCGAACAGCACGCAATAGAAGATTTCAATCTGATAAAGATGGTCGCGCTTAGCTTCAAAGAACTTCCGCCGCTGGTCGATTGCCGCTTCGACAATGGGGTCATCATATGTAGCGAACGGTATGTCGGGGCAGTTCGACTTAAAGAGGTATCGGTAAACATGGAAGCCTGGGCCAAACGCTTTCAGCGCCGCCTCCAACCGCTTCACCGCGTACTCGTGCTCCGAGCGGTCAAGACTTTCGTAGTCCACGCCAGGAACGCTGAGGATCATGCCGAGATCACCGCTCTTGGTGAGGAAGGCCGTCTCGTTCCAGAAGCCATAGATGTTGATATGGTCGTTGAGAGCCGCACTCTCTTTCCAGGGCTTGATGACTTTATCGACACGCAGCATCACACCATCTCCACGCGGGGAACTTGCTGCTTCGCGGCGTCGTAGCGCAGCTTGTAGCGTTCGGACTTTGCGAGGATGCGGAGGAAGGCCGGATCGCTGTTCGTTACCCAATGGCCGAAGGCAAAGCCGCCAATGAAAACGGCGATACCCGCAAGGATGGAATTGAAGAGATTGAAAGCCCCCACCGCGCCAACGCAGACGAAGTAGAACAGCGTGCGCTCCACACCCAAGTAAGTGAGCGGCTTATGCAGGCTCTTGAAGACTCGATTTGTGCGATGCTCCTTCTGTGCTTTGTCGGGCATAAATCCCTCGTCTAAGCGCGGGTTGAAGGGCGCTATACGCCCCAGAGCCAACTCAGGACATTCACCGCCAGTACCGCAATGCCCGTTCCGGCGGCAACGCCGGCGAGTGCCTTTTTTGCGCCGGGCTCGCCGTCCGCGAATCCGTAACCGCCGATCACGATCGCAACCAGACTTGCAACCTTCGCAATGGTGCCGGTGAAAAGGCTTTGGATCGCGTTAAAGCCGGTGTCGAACGGTGAAACCCTGTGCCAGCGCCGCCACAGGCATCACACAAAGTAGGGCGAGAAGAGCAGCGGTTGGACGCGCCCATTTCGATCGAGGAACGAACTGGATTTGACGGACCAAAGGGACCTGGGACCAACGTGGCATATGCAACCTCCGGCAGCACTTCAAATCGTCTGCTTGTGGCGCAAAGCTATCCTCACTCAATTGCGATGTCCAATAACGTCTCGTTATAACGTTATTCCTCGGGGTTATAGGCCGGAAAGTTACAGTATTCGGTTGGTCAAGTTGGAGTTGAGGCCCAGGCATGAGGTAGCTTCTATCCACCCCGCAAGAAAGGACATAGCCATCGTCACTTCATCAAACCTTCGGCTGTCCGACACAGCGTCACAGGGTCTGGGCGACCGGCTACGATGGGTCTGAATAGCATCCGACACGGCCGGATTGCAGCCACCTCAAGGATTGTTTCGGGTTTCCGTTCGATTGATTTTGTTTTCCGTAAGCCCTGCCTTGTCAGTAAGCTCCGCATCCGTCCAGCGGCTTAGTCAACGGGAAATTGTGTAGAAATAGGCACGAGTACCGTCCGTTATAACCTGTAGGAATAACGTTATAACGAGACGTTATTGGACACGGCGGCAGGAACAGGTCAAGTTGGTTGAAAATCGCCGGTCCCGTACAAGACTTGACCAGCCGAGGACGGCAGTGGTTGGTTTTCAACCGCCATGCCAGACTCTGATAGTGGATATGTAGGCATCGTCACGGTTGGAGGATTCCAATCCCGGGGGAGTAGCAAGAAAAGATTCTATGACGACCTTGATGCAGGCTGTTGTTCAAAATCTCGACTGGGGTTGGCAGCTCGCATCGAGAATGCGTGAGAGGACTCCATGTCAACCCAGCCTAGTTCGATCACACCTGCCATTTCGACACTGTCGGAGTTCGAGAAAATTGATTCGACCGAGTTTGCTAAACGCATTTCGATGACGGAGTCCTGGGTTCGTAACCAGACCCGGAACAACTGCCACGACCCTATTCCCCATGTTAAGCTTGGCCGATATGTCCGCTTCGAGTGGAACAGTTTGCCGAACTTGATGCCTGGTGGGGCCCGTCACCGTAAAGGCAATTCGGCACCGATATCAGGCAGGCCAGTTGAAGCCGAAGGACGGTTCCTGGTACGCACGGTTCTACGACGAAGTGCCGGACGGGCCCGCGGGGTTCAGATCGAAAGAGAGATGGAAGAAGCTCGGCGGGTCGAAGTTCTGCCCTCTCGAACGAGTATCCTTCCGGTCTTTGGAGGGTTTCATGCAGGCGGTCAACGACCGTCTCCTGGGTGTTGAGCCGCCCAATCCTTCGCATCTACATTGAGCAGAATTATTTGCCTTCCCTGGCTCGAAAGAAGACGATCCGTGGGTATAGGGACACTTGGAATTTGCACTGGAAGAAACGGATCCAAGACCTCACCTTCGCCAGTTCTATCCGGACGTCACCTTCGCCTCCTCAAAGAGATTCCCGACCAGGACGACATCAGCAAGACCACCTTGCAGCGAGTGAAGGCGTTCATGTCCGGCGTATACACCCACGCGAGAGAGCAGGGTGATTTTCGTGGAGCGAATCCGGTGACCGGGTTGCGGCTGCAGAAAATGGAAGGACGCCAGCCGCGCGAAGAAAATGCCATTCAATTCCCTCGCTGAGACATTGGCCTACATTAAAGTGGTCGACGGGTTAAGGGCGAAGACGGCAATCGCCACCGCTGGCTTCGCAGGGCTTACAGTCAGCGAACTGCCGGGGCTCGATTGGAAGGATCGCTATGACGGCCAGTGGCACGTAGAGAGAAAAGTGGTAGAAGGCAGAACAGGCGATACCAAGACTGCGGCTAGGCAAGAAGGCGTACCGATTATTCCGCATACTCCAGAAGATCACCGACAAATATTGGAAAAGTGTGGGATGTCCCGACGAAGGGGCGGTGTTTGGCAGATGGATGAACAACTTGAAGCGCGACCACATCACCCCTCAATTAAAGAAAAAGGGGATGAAGTGGAACGGGTGGCACGCTTTTCGCCGTCGCCTCACCACCAACTTGCACGAGATGGGAGTTCCTACTAAAGTTATACAGAGAGTATGCCGTCACGCCGACGAAGCAACGACGAAGAAGCACTACAGTCCATGCCACAGAACCCGGCGTGCGGAGCGGCATGCGAAAGCTGGAAGCGTCGATAAAACGAGAGAAACACGAGAGACGCTAAAACCTCTCATTGTAAGTTATTGATTGTAAAGAGTGCCAGACGTAGCTCAGTTGGTAGAGCAGCCGATTCGTAATCGGCAGGTCATCAGTTCAAGTCTGATCGTCGGCTCCACTCTCTCGATTACTTATAACCAATTTCACTGTACCTTGATTTCGTTGTGACGTGAATTGTGACCTGGATGCCTGTGATCGGTGTTTTACAGACAGGAATGCAACACCGGATGCTGGTAGCGCATTGAGGTGCGCACATCCGTGTGGCCCGTGACACGCGAATAATTGAACGCAGAGCGTTGCGCAAGAGCGTTTCAATTCTCCGGAAAATGATCAAGAAAGACGAGATCGCCTACCTGCTTCTGCGCCTCACTCTGGGCGCCAACATTTTCCTCCACGGGTTTTCCAGGCTGATCGGCGATCATGCCGCCTTTGCGGCTTACATGGACAAGCAAATGCACAACGCTCCCGTGCCGGGATTCGTGGTGCATTTAGTCGCCGTCGTGTTGCCGTGGTGCGAGGGAACCGTGGGTCTGTTGATGATCCTTGGGGTGTGGACCTCATTCGCGCTGATCGCAGGCAGCCTGCTGATGCTGATGTTACAGGTTGGTATTTGCCTGGCACAAAATTGGGATGTCGCCGGACTCCAACTCATCTACGTGTTCTTGTACTTTGTGCTGCTGACTTATTGCGACAGGAATCGCTGGTCGGTGGATCGGTATTGGGAAACGCATCGACGGTAAGGATGAGGATGGCTTTCGAACGGTGACTTAAAGCTGTACGAAGCTGACACACGTTCCTAGCGAAAGCGAAGCTGCGTAATCTGCAAAGCGATGAACGGGGCTTTCGCGGCCGATTCACCGAGGGCGCTAGAGCATCTTGGCCGGGCGGGGACGCCCGGCGCTCCATGCCCGGCTCTCCATGGAACTCAGACCCTCCAATGATCGGGGCGCCACTGCTGAATCGCTTTCTTGATATCGGCCGCGGTGAGCTTCTCGTTGACCGCTCGCATGGCCAGCGCCGGAAGCTCCGCGTCGGAAGCGAAGCGCAGGGCGATTAATTGCGACTCCGTGAGTTCCGCGATTCGCGGGCGAAGGCCGGAGTCCAGCAACGTCATCAGACGTAATCTTTCCTCCAGGCGAATGACTCGATCCTGCACTTTGAGTGGATAAAGGCGCACTTTGAAAACCAGGAACAGCGCCGCGATCGCGAGAACAACGAGCAATGCCGAGTGTATACCCGGATGTCTGACCAGATGCACGATGGAAAGAAGCACCGACAGGGCAAACACGGGCAGAATGAAAAAGTGGAACAGCGGATCGTAACGGGCGTGATGAGATGCATTCTGGGGAGATGCATTAGCCATAGGAAAATTCTCCTTTTGAAAGTCGCATCATCTTCGCACGTTTAGTTAGAAATACGTTTAGAATGAGGTGTCTGTGCTTTCAGCGCAGGTCCCGAAATTTATCATTTAGTCAGAGTGCTATTGGATCAGCGCAGCGGTAGAGAACCGGGGCCCACTCAGGGACAAGAATCGGAGCAGGTTACTTAACAGCAAACCGTAGAAGCCTCTCCGGCAACTAAAACCAAGGTCGTACATTTTACCGACGACAGGAGAAATCACATGTCACATTACGGACTCTTGGGAAATTATCAATTTAGCGATGCGGCCAGCGACATACGGGGAACACATCTATACGGACGTGGAGATGAGAAGCTGGGAAAGATCGATGACGTCGTCTTCGATCATTCGACGGGAGATATTCGCTACGTCGTTGTCGACACGGGAGGCTGGCTGAAGACAAAGAAGTTCGTTGTGCCCGCCGACCGTCTGCGGCCGTCGTCTCAACACGAGGACGACTATGCCTCGGATTTGAGCAAGCAGCAGGTTGAAAACTTTCCGGTGTTTAACGAAAGCGATCTCAAATCCGAAGAACGGTGGGCCGATTTCGAAGGCCGCTACCGATCGAAGTGGGAGACAGGGCCCGTGATGCACCGGGAAGGAACCGATCGGAACATCACGCCCACGACGCAGCAGATGGAAGGCAACCAATCATCGCTGCGAGCGGCGGGCGAGGTTACGTCGCTCCCCGTCGACCGCGAATCCAAAGCCAACCAATTCGAAGATGTCAGAGCGGCGAGTGAGTCCACTGGCAGAATCGTTCCCGCAGGCAGTGATTCGGTAGTGATTGAAAGCGGCGCAGCTGGAATTGGGAATCGTTTCGATACATTTCAGGACCGCTTGCGTGAACGGCGTAGAGAGGCTGTGGCAGAATGCCATTACTGCTCTGCCGGCGCTGACACGCTCAGGAAAGCGGGCTAGGCTTCGCTACGATATCTCTTCCTATGATTGCTTAGCGAAGGATTGGTCGTCGTTCGCCACTCGATGCGATGGCGAACGACGAATAGCCTAACGAATAGCCTAACGACGACGCTACAGCATCTTCCCTATTGTTCGCTGCCAGCCCATTTCTTAGAATAAGATGATAGTGCGATTGACACTCTGAACTGATGAATATTGCTCAAGTCTCTCCCCTCTATGAAAGTGTTCCCCCTCCAGGATACGGTGGAACCGAGCGCGTGGTTTCGTGGCTGACCGAGGAACTGGTTCGTCTTGGACATCGAGTAACGCTCTTTGCCAGCGGCGATTCTCACACCAGCGCAAGGTTGATAGCGGGCTGCCCGGTAGCGTTGCGAACCAATCCCGATTGCCGGGATCACCTGGCGCAGCACGTACTGATGTTTCAAAAGCTGGCCAGACACAGGGACGAGTTTGACATTGTTCACTTTCACACCGACTATCTGCATTTTTCGCTGTGCCGGGAATGGGGATTGAATCAATTGACGACCCTTCATGGCCGCCTGGATCTCCCGGATCTTCCTGCTTTGTATCAGGAGTTCTCCGACATGCCGGTAGTGTCGATTTCGCGAGCGCAACGGCGGCCACTACCCGCCGCGAATTGGATCGGAAACGTCTACCACGGTCTTCCGGAAAGTTCGCTGCAGTTTCATCCCGGGCCCGGAAGCTACCTCGCCTTCATCGGGCGTATTTCGCCGGAGAAGCGTCCCGATCGAGCCATCGCGATTGCGCGCGCGGCGGGGATGCCATTGAAAATCGCAGCCAAGGTAGATCGCGCCGACCGCGAATATTTCGAAACGCAGATCAAGCCGCTGCTTGGCAATCCCGGTGTTGATTTCATCGGCGAAATTGGCGATCGGCAAAAAGCAGATTTCCTGGGGAACGCGGTGGCGTGTTTGGCGCCGATTGATTGGCCCGAGCCGTTTGGCCTGAACATGATTGAAGCGATGGCCTGCGGAACGCCGGTGATCGCGTTCCGCCACGGATCCGTCCCCGAAATCATCGACCATGGCATCAGCGGGCTCATCGTAGAGAGTGTTAGAGAAGCCGTACAAGCCGTGGAGCGAACGAAAACGATGCCGCGTGCAGCATGCCGGAAGGCGTTCGAACAGCGTTTTACAGCGCGCCGCATGGCGCAGGATTATTTGCGGCTCTATGAAAAGATCGTCGAGGAAACCACCGCTTTCCACAAGATCTCTCTCGTCAAGCCGTCAGAATCCGAACCAGAGCCCGACCGCGATCCCGGCTTCATCGATCCGAGCTTCGCGGAGGATGCAGCTTAAATTTTGGAAGATGTTGTTCAAATTGAGAATCAGTTTTACGTCCTGGCCACCTCTTCGCTGGCCGATGACCGTACGCGTGTGCTGAAGTATGGCGAGACCTTCGCCGTCGTGAACCGGTTGGGCGATGTCGAGTCGTTAGGCCTTGGCGAGCAGGGTCTCTACCACTGCGGAACCCGGCACCTTTCGCGGTTCGTTCTGCGCCTGGGGGATAAAATTCCGCAACTCCTGCGCTCGACCATTCAGGACGACAACGCGTTTCTGACGCTGGATATGATGAATCCTGACGTCTATCGCGACGGCGCCCTGCTGGTGCCTCGTGGCTCGGTGCATTTATTCCGCTCGAAGTTTCTTTGGCAGGATGTCTGCTACGACAAGCTACGCCTCGCAAATTTCGGAACGCACTCGCTCGAAACTTCTGTGAGTTTCGATTTTGCCGCGGATTTTGTGGACATCTTTCAGGTCCGCGGCTCGAAGCGTGAGCGCAGCGGCGAAATGCGGCCGGCGGTTGTCGAAGATGATTGTGTTGTTCTTTCCTACCTGGGCCTGGATGGAAAGTTGCGAGCCACGCGCCTGCAATTCCACCCCGCGCCCGCCCGCATAACTCAAAATTCCGTGAAGTTTGCAATTAGACTGGAACCAAAAGAAGAAACTTCAATAGTTGTAAATATAAGTTGCGACGAACCGGTAACGAACCGTGCGGCCGTCGACTTTGGCCAGGCAATGAACGAAGCACTGTCTGATTTGGATGAAGTAAAGCGCCGGTTCTGCCGCATCACGACTTCAAACCCCCGCTTCGATGCGTGGCTGCGCCGTTCTGAAGCTGATGTCCACATGATGATCAGCGGCAATCCTGAAGGCGCGTATCCCTACGCCGGCGTGCCCTGGTTCAGCACCGTGTTTGGGCGTGACGGTATTCTGACGGCGATGGAGTGTCTATGGACTGCGCCGTGGATCGCGCGAAGCGTTCTGAGGTATCTGGCTGAGACGCAAGCCACGAGCGTTATCCAAGAGCAGGAAGCCGAACCCGGCAAGATTCTGCACGAGATGCGCCACGGAGAGATGGCGAATCTCAAAGAAGTTCCCTTTGGCCGTTACTACGGAAGCATCGACGCTACCCCTTTGTTTGTCATGCTTGCCGGGGGCTACCTCGATTGCTCCGCGGACCAGGCATTCATCAAGGAGATCTGGCCTAACATACTTGCGGCGCTCGACTGGATCGACAAGTATGGCGATGCCGATCACGATGGCTTCGTCGAGTATCAACGCAAAGCAGAGAAGGGACTGATCCAGCAGGGATGGAAAGATTCGTACGATTCCGTCTTTCATCATGACGGCTCGCTTGCCGGCGCTCCGATTGCCTTGTGCGAAGTGCAAGGCTACGTCTACGCGGCGAAAAGTGCGGCAGCGCGAATGGGCCGCCAATTCGGGAATACGGAACTCGCCGCAAAACTTGAAGGCGAAGCCACAACCCTCAAAGAGCAGTTTCAGCGCGAGTTCTGGGATGAGCAACTGGGCACTTATGTTCTGGCACTCGACGGCGAGAAGAAAGCCTGTCGCGTGCGCTCCTCAAACGCAGGCCATTGTCTCTGGACTGGCATCGCAAGCCAGGAACATGCAGATCGCCTGGCTGGCACGTTCATGGGCGAAGACCTGTTTTGCGGATGGGGCATTCGCACCATCAGCAGCAACGAAATACGCTACAACCCGATGTCTTATCACAACGGATCAGTCTGGCCGCACGACACCGCGATCGTGGCGAGCGGCCTGGCTCGCTACGGGCATAAGCAGGAAGCCTTGCGGATATTGAGCGCTTTATTTGAGGCCAGCACGCACATGGAACTGAATCGGCTCCCCGAACTGTTTTGCGGGTTTCATAAGCGATCGGACCTCGAAGGGCCGACCTTATACCCGGTCGCTTGCTCTCCTCAAGCGTGGGCAGCCGGAAGCGCCTATATGCTTCTCGAATCCTGTCTGGGTATCAGAGTCCAACCCGAGGAGCGGGATCGTCGAATTCTCCTCGCCGCAGCTTCCAGAAAATCTTGACTGGCTTGAGTTGAAGAATTTTATGTTGGGGATCGCAGAATCGATCTTCGCCTGCAGCGCGATGGCGAACATCTCAACGTCGACATTCTCCGTAATGACGGAGATATCGAAGTTCGAAAGACTTATTTGGCCGCGGCGAAAATACGCGAATGAAATTCTAGCGTTTCGCTGAGGTGCGCCAGAAAATACGCGGCGTCGTGATGGCCGGGGTAAATGTGAAACTCATGTGGAATGCCTTCTGAGCGCATTTGCCGGTGCAGCGCCTCCGCTCCCTGGTCGAATCCGAAATCATCGTCGCGGCCGCAGTTGAAGTAGATCGCCAGCCCCGTTGTTCGTATCCGCGCCCGGTTCTGCTTCGCCAGCACGAAAGGACTGTTCTGATCCCAGTGTCTGAGATTAATTGGATTGCCGAACACCGTTCCCAACGGGGTCGCGGCAGGCACACCCTCAGGCAGTCGTGGCGGCTCGGCAAAGAGCGCGGCACTTTGCGCGCTCACCGACGAGAATAGTTCCGGATACGCAAAAGCAAATCGAAGCGCGCCGTATCCGCCCATGGAAACACCGCTAATGGCGCGTGCAGAACGTTCCGCGCGAATTGAGTAGTGGGACTCGATATAAGGAATGAACTCGCGAATGAAAAAATCGCTGTAGCGCACGCGGCCATCGGCGGAATTGATATAGAAGCTCCGCATGCCTTCGGGAGTAACGATCAGAAAATCGGAGATCTTTTTCTGCTGGCGCAGGTCTTCGATCAGATCCCATCCTCCGCTCTTGAATAGAGTCTGCTCGTTATCACCCAGTCCGTGGAGAAAATACGAGCACGGGATAACGCCGCTCAGAACGGCCGTTGGCGGTGCTGTCATAGCCAGCGGGCAACATTACACAGTAGTGGATCGTGTGGCGGAGAATGTGACTTTGCAGCGTGTTGCAATCGATGCGCCCCTGGGCATGGGCGGCGGGAGAGAACGCCAGCGGAATGAGAATAAGAGCGAGCCATAGCGACAGCGACGCTCGGAAACAGTTGGGCCTTACAGAGTCACTCATAGCGAAGCGCCTGCACAGGATCAAGTCGCGCGGCTCGCGCCGCCGGATAGAGCCCCGACAGCAGGCTGACCACGATGGAGAAAGCGATTGCGCTGAGAACAAGCCAGAGAGGCACTGACCATATTTGGGCTGCAGGGAAATGCTGGCGCTGGAGGTAAATGTTGGTTCCGAAATTGATCAGGTGTCCGATCACCCAGCCGAGTGTCACTCCCACCGCGCCGCCGACCAGGCCCATGGCGCCGGCTTCCGCGAAGAAGAGACCGCGGACATCGGCATCGCTCGCGCCAATGGCCTTCATAATTCCAATTTCGCGACGGCGTTCGAGAATGGCCATTACCAGCGTATTCACGATGCCGATAGAAGCAACGGCCAGGGCGAGGCTTCCGAAGATGGCAAGAAAACCATCGAGCACAGCAAAAAACTGGCGCATGCTGCGGGTGGCGTCGATCAGAGAAAATGCGTTGAATCCCATTTTCTTGATGGAATCTTCAACCGCCGGAACCTTATTTGGACTGCTTACGCGCACGCTGAGCGAGCTATAGGTCGGCTCGCCGCTGAATGGAGTATCGCGAAGACTAGACTGCATGATGTGCAATCCCTGCACAAGTTTAAGCGGCAGAAAAACGCGTGCCCGCGCGCTGCCACGCATGGTGTCAGGATCGAGATCGGTGACGCCAACGATCTTCAGAGTTTGCTGGCTCGAGACGACCGAGTACGCAGCGCTTCCGCTGTCGGCAGCCCGAGCGTCGCCCGCCTGTGTCATCGACGGTGAAGTGGGGTGAGATTCGGGCGGAGGCGCAGTGCGTTCGGCATAGCGCATCGTCAACTGCTTGCCGATCAGACGCCTCGCCAAATCGCCAACATTAATCTCCGCGTCGCTTGCGCCCGGCTTTGGTTTTATACCGACCAACTCCTCGGCAAACGACTTCTGGAGAATCGCTTCGGGAGCCGCGTCCGACGAAAAGAAGTTGCCCTGCATTCCCTCGAACGCATCATTATTAGTCTTGGCGGAGAATGGAACTCCGCCCACCGTCGTTAAGAATGGTTTGTCATCGAATCTCAGCTCCGTCATGAAGCGAATATCAGGATAGGCCTCGACCACGCCCGAGAGACGTTCAATCTTCTGTCGCGCCGGTTCATCGAGCGCCGGACTCTCTGCCGGGGCGGGGCCATCCTGCCGCTCTGCGCGAAAGTTGCGCAGGTCGCGCCTGGAACTGGCCATAACCGTATCAAAGAGGCCCGACTTCTCGAGTCGGCGCGACGCCAGTTGCTGCAATCCAATACCCAGCGAGAGCATGGCGACCAGCGACGCTACGCCAACCGAGATTCCGATCGTAGTCAGCGAATTGCGGAAGATGGACTCACGCAGGTTGCGCAAAGCAAGGTCGGTGACGTCGTAAAACTTCATTGCGCGTCTCCGGGCCTGACGGCCGCCTGCTCGGATAGATCGGTGCGTTGCCTGTCTCCGGCCACAGCAACGTTGGCCATGTCAGGGCTGGAGGCGTCGCTGACGAGTTTTCCATCCGCAAGATGTAGCATTCGCCCCGCATATTTCTCGGCGAGCGCCTGTTCGTGCGTAACCATTAAAACCGTCATGCCGAGGGACTGGTTGAAGCTGCGAATCAGCTCCATAATTTCTGTACCAGTTCGGCTATCCAGGTTGCCTGTGGGCTCGTCCGCAAGGAGCAGTTTGGGCCGGTTGATAAGCGCGCGGGCGAGCGAAGCCCGCTGCTGTTCGCCGCCGGAAAGCTCGACCGGCCTGTGTGCCAGCCGTGCGCTCAATCCCACACGTTCGAGTGACTGGCGCGCGATGGCGGAACGCTCGTGTCGATCGACTTCGGCAAAACGCAGCGGCAGTTCTACATTTTCGAGTAGTGACATGCTGGGCATCAGATTGAACGACTGAAATACCATACCAACGGTACGGAGACGATACTTGGCCAGCTGCTCGCGCGTAAGCGCGGCCAGATCGTTTCCATGAACGATTACGGCGCCAGACGTGGGGCGGTCGAGGCCTGCAACCAGATTCAGCAGCGACGATTTGCCCGAACCTGAAGCTCCGAGCAGCGCCACAAATTCTCCGGCGCGAATGTCAATGGAAATACCGTCCACCGCGCGAACCAGCGCCTCTCCCATTGGATAGTGCCGGCAGACGTTCTCGGTGCGAACCGCCAAATCGTTGGGAGGCGTCATCGTGATGATTTATTCTGTTCTCACTGTTAGGATGCACTGGCGACTCCCAGCGATTCTGCTCGCGCTGCGGGATAGGGAATCAGACGAGGGCCTGGAAGTCGACGCATTGTGGTTTTGCGCGGTGATTCGCGCATGACGACCCAGATTCGTGTCTCATAATAGATGGCATATTGAAACGGCTCTGATCAAAAATGAAGCCGCTCAAAACACAAGGTCCCTCCACTCCGCTTCGCTCTGGTCGGGATGACAGAATTGTTTAGCGAATTTATGGGACAGCGCACTAGATTCGTTGCGGAAAAACCGTGGAGAAGACTTCTCTGGAGACAATAATGAAACGTTCGCTTTTCGTGGCTTTGATTCTCTTTCTCTTTGTGTCCCTGCTAAGCTTTGCCCAGAACCAGAATGCCTCGGCCGTCCCACTCGATGCGCCCTACAAAAATCCCAGCCTTCCGGTGGATCAACGGGTTCAGGATCTGCTTGGCCGCATGACATTACAGGAAAAGGTTGCCATGTTAAGCGGAGCCAACTGGATGGAAACTGTCGCCAACGAGCGGCTCGGCATCCCCTCCATCAAAATGGCGGATGGGCCGCTGGGCATAAGGTCGTGGGCCGGACCTTCGGCTGAAACCAAGGCCGAGGTTGCCGGCAAGCAAGTCACCACTACGTCCTTTCCCTCCGGCATAGCCATGGGCGCCACCTGGGATACCGAGCTGGTCGAAAGCGACGGGCAAGCGATCGGCCAGGAAGTGAAGGCGGTGGGACGCGACATGATCCTCGGTCCCACGGTGAACATCAACCGCACTCCGCTCTGGGGCAGAAATTTCGAAGGCTTCGGCGAAGACCCTTACCTGACTTCGCGCCTCGCCGTCGCCTACATCAAGGGAGTGCAGAGCGAACATGTCATTGCGACCGTCAAGCATTTTGACGCCAACAATCAGGAGTTCGAGCGCCATCGCATCAATGCCATTATCGGTCAGCGCGCGTTGCACGAGATTTATTTCCCCGCCTTCAAAGCTGCCGTGGAGGAAGCCGGCGTCTGGTCGGTAATGTCGGCTTACAACAAAGTCAATGGCGTGTATTGTGCCGAAAATCCTTACCTATTAAAGGATGTGCTCGAAAAGGACTGGGGATTTAAGGGCTTCGTCGTCTCCGACTGGGGCAGCACCTACAGCACCGTCGCCACCGTGAATGCAGGCATGGATTTGGAAATGCCTGGCGGCGAACCGGCAGCGCACTGGCTCAGCCGGCCCGAAAGCCACAAAGCCGGCAACGGCGGCGGATGGCTGTTCGCAGATAAGGTGCTTCCAGAAATATCGGCGGGGAAAATTTCGGTGTCCACAATTGATGACAACGTGGGCCGCATCTTGCGCGTGATTTTTGTCAGCGGAGAATTCGACAAGCCGCGACGTGGCCACCGGCAACATCGATACACCCGAAGAGCGCGCCGTGGCCCGCAAAGGCGCCACCGAGAGCATCGTTCTGCTGAAGAACGATGGCGATGTGCTGCCCCTCGATCCATCAAAGATCCATTCCGTCGTAGTCCTCGGCCCCAATGCCGCAACAGCGAGAACCGGTGGAGGCGGCAGTTCGCTCGTGACTCCGAAATATTCCGTTTCTCCTCTGAAAGGTATTCAGGATCGAGCCGGTGAGCGCCTGCAGGTGAGCTATGCATTGGGTGTTGGCATGGAGGGCGAAGATCCCGCCCAACGACACGCCTCAAGCGCGAGAGCAACTCAGAAATGAAGCAGTCAAAGCCGCAGCCAAAGCCGACGCCGCCATCATCGTGGTCGGCAGATATCCCAAGCTCGAGTCGGAAGATTTCGATATCAAGTCGCTCGATCTTCCCGCGGGCCAGGACGAACTCATCGAAGCCGTGGCCAAGGTCAACAAGCACACCATCGTTGTGATCAACGCGGGAGGTCCGGTCATCATGTCGAAGTGGATCGCGCATGTCCCCGCCATCGTAGACATGTGGTATGGCGGCCAGGAGGCCGGTAATGCAATCGCCGATATTCTCTTCGGCGACGCCGATCCCTCGGGAAAACTGCCTGTGACTTTTGTGAAGCGGTGGGAGGATTCTCCCGCTTACGGACACTATCCCGGTGAGAACCTGCAGGTCGATTATGCCGAAGGAATTTATGTTGGCTATCGATATTTCGACAAGCACAAGATAGAGCCTCTGTTTCCCCTTCGGCTACGGGCTCTCCTATACGAAGGTCGATTACAGCGATCTGAAAGTTTCACCAAGCGAGACGTCGGGATCGGGTAGAAGTCAGCCTCGACGTCCGCAACACTGGATCGCGGGCAGGAGCAGAGGTCGTCGAGCTCTACATACACGACGGACACTCCAGCGTCGATCGCCCCATCCAGGAACTGAAAGGCTTCAGCCGGGTAGAACTGGCGGCAGGAGAATCAAAGACCGTCCACTTTACGCTCGAGCGCAGCGCTCTGGCCTTCTACAGCACCGGGAAAAAAGCCTGGGCGACGGAACCGGGCGAGTTCGAAGTGCTGTTGGGATCGTCATCGCGGGACATCCGGCTGAAAGGGTCGTTTACTTTGCAGGGCTCGCCTGGCGAAAGTGTAGTTTCGTCGACGAATTTATCGTCTCCAGCGGGCCGCTGAAGCGAGCGCTCAAGACTTAGTATTCGAACGGACGAGGAACGGAGATGGCGGATGAGCCCTTCGGAAGTTCTGCTTCTGGCATTTCTCATCGGTGGCGTCGATGGTTTGCGTTGTATGACCGCGCCGGCTACGGTGGCTTGGGCTACTCATCAAAACTGGCTTCCCCTGCGCAACACTCCCCTTTCTTTTATGGGGTCAACCGCCGCTGTGGTTATCTTCACTGTTCTGGCGGCTGTCGAAATGGTGGTTGATCAACTCCCATCGACCCCCAGTCGCACGCAAGCTCGAGGCCTGACCGCGCGCATAATCCTCGGGGGGCTCTGCGGTGCGAGCATCGCAGCAGCAGGAGCGCAGTCGTTAGCTATTGGCGCCGGGTTGGGCTTAGTTGGCGGCATTGCCGGCGCATTTGCGGGTTACCAGGCTCGCACGCGCCTGGTAAAAGCGCTTAAGGTTCGGGATTTGCTAGTCGCTCTTCCGGAAGACGTGGTAGCGGTGGCCGCCGGCCTTTTTATCGTGTCGCGGTTCCGGTAGGCTCGGAAAGACTCAACATAGCGGCTCGCTGTCGGGCAATCACATAGCTTCCGAGGGGATTGCAAGGACGGGGCGAAGCCCCGTCACCACACGGGCAATTTTTCCGCAAACTGTGTGCCATGCCGAATAAACCTTGAGCCGAATCAACCTAGAGGCGAATTAACGCAAGGAGTCGTCGATGAGTGCGTCCAATCAAAATCACTACCAGGCGATCGTTATAGGTTCGGGGCAGGGCGGAACTCCTCTCTGCATGGCGCTCGCCGACGCGGGCCTTCGAACCGCGCTTATCGAGCGGACGCATGTCGGCGGAACCTGCGTCAACGAAGGCTGTACACCGACGAAAACCATGGTCGCCAGCGCGCGTGTCGCCTATCTCGCGCGCCGAGGCGCAGACTACGGCGTTCACACCGGAGATATCCGCATTGACATGGAACGCGTCCGGCAGCGCAAGCGCGACATCGTGAATAGCTTTCGCAACGGCAGCCAGGCGCGCATGGAAAAGACGGCAAATCTTGACCTGATTTTCGGCGAAGCGAGCTTCACCGGCGATAAGTCGTTGCTCGTTCGGCTGAAAGACGGTGGCCAGCGCACGCTCACTGGCGAGAAGATCTTCATCAACGCAGGCGCGCGCCCGGCGGTGCCGGCGCTCGACGGTTTGACCGGCGTGCAATTTCTCGACAGCACCTCCATCATGGAGCTGGATTTCGTCCCCGAGCATCTTCTCGTCCTCGGAGGCGGCTACGTTGGCCTGGAGTTTGGCCAGATGTTCCGCCGCTTCGGCAGCCGCGTGACGATGGTTCAGTCCGCGGGGCAATTGCTCAAGGGCGAAGACGCGGATGTGGCCGACGCAGTTGCTGCCATCCTGAGACAGGACGGAATCGAGCTTCTGCTGAACACAAAAGCGATCAGCGTCGCAAAAACGGGAGAGCAGCTACATCTCACCATTCGTACCGGCAATGCTTCCAGAGTGTGCGTAGGCTCGCATTTGCTCGTGGCCACGGGGCGGGTTCCCAACACGGATTCGTTGAACGCCTCGGCCGCAGGCATCGCCACCGACGAGCGCAATTTCATCAAGGTAAATGGAAAATTGGAAACCAGCCGGCCGGAGGTCTACGCTCTCGGAGACATTAAGGGCGGTCCAGCCTTCACCCACATTTCCTACGACGACTTCCGCATCCTCCGAACCAATGTGATCGACAAGGGTAACGCCACGACCGACGGGCGCCTCGTGCCCTATACCCTGTATATCGATCCGCAACTCGGCCGCATTGGTCTGACCGAAATCGAGGCGCGCGCGCAGAATAAGAACATTCGTGTGGCCAAAATGCCGATGAATTATGTCGCTCGCGCTCAGGAAACGGATGAAGCCCGAGGATTCATGAAGGCCATTGTGGATGCCGAAACGGATCGTATTCTAGGCGCCGCGGTACTCGGGTTGGAAGGCGGAGAAATTATGTCGATGCTGGAGTTGGCAATGATGGGCAATCTAACTTGTAAAAAACTGCGCGATGCGGTCTTCGCCCACCCTGCGCTTGCCGAATCTCTCAACAACCTGTTCACGCATTTTGATTCGTAATGAGTTCAACATTACTTCAGTCATCTTCCCGGAGGTCCTTATCCTTCTAACGCGAGAGCCAACCCTATATGATTTTGAGAGGTAACGTAATCCATGGGGGGGTGCTCAAGTAATGCGGCAAGAGAAAGGTTTTTCGCTCATCGAACTACTGATTGTGGTCGCCATTATTTTGATTATCGCGGCGATTGCTATTCCGAACCTGTTGCGCGCGCGAATTGCGGCCAATGAATCGTCCGCCGTGGCATCAATTCGCACCATCAACACAGCCATGATTTCGTACGATTCCTCGTACCCGACAGTTGGCTATGCCAGCTCGCTATCGGTTCTGGGAGGTAGCTGCACAGGCACCACTGTGCCGACTACGAGCTGCGGCTTGCTTGATCGATTCGACGCTGGCTGGGGGCACGAAAAGCGGATACACTTTCAAAGCGATAGGCTCGGGTGGTCCGCCGTCCGGAGTCTATTACGCATATGGCAACCCGTTGACTTCCAACAGCACGGGCGTACGCTCGTTCTGCTCGATTCAGGATGCGGTTATACGCGTAACCGGTACCGCGGCCGTCACCACGTGCGCCGGCACGGAAACTCCATTGCAGTAAGTTGGATTTTTGACAGGGTAGAGGAAAGCCCCTCGCCTTGTGCGTTCAATTCGACTCGGTGCCCGGCACGAGTCATGCTTCCTTTCGCCGGGAATGGTTTATCGATTGTGCCGAGCTGCGCTCGGGGGACGGACGAATGCGTCCGTCCCTGCGTAAACCTAAGCCCACTAATCAAAAGAGAAATTGTGCTTCGGCAGCGGCGGTCCGGCGGCGGTGGTCCGCCTAGGCTGACCCTTGGGGCACGCCCCTGCCCCTGGCATGACTCTTCCCTACGGGCGCGACCAACGGCTTCCAGTTTTTTAAGATCCTCGTTGGTGAAGTCCGGTCCGGCTGCGGCTGGGCGCGGCGCTTTGCGGGAGACCTGGATGACGCCAACGACTTCTCCGTTTGGGGCTAGAACGGGAGCCGACATGAGCTTCTGTATGACTTGATCGTCCAGCCCGGTATTGCCCAGTTTGACCAGCTCAAATACGCTGAAGTGTTTTACCTGGGTGAAGCCGTTGAAAAGCTCGGCCCGCTTGGTTTGCGCGGTGCGAGCCGCCACTGCAGAACTGGTAAGAGGTATCCCTCCCGCGGTTTTCAATTCAGCAGGAAATAAGAAGTTCAACATGCTTCCGCTCAACTCCAGCAGCGCGACTTCCGTTTCTCTAACCTCAAATATCCTGGCCACGCGGGCGCAGATCACTTCCGGAGTGCTCTTGGCCGGGTCCAGCTCTGCGAGATGTTCTATTTCCCACACGACACTCAAGAATGCCTGAGGAGATAAGGGCACGACAAGGTAACCATCGTTTACCCGGGATATTCCTAGATTGAAGGGTAACTACCAGTGCCAGGGAGAGTTCCACGCCGCGACTCAAAAGCTTATCTTCAGAATCATTCCTCCCATGCCCACAATCCAGCCCGCGTCTGGACTGGCGAAAGCCACCGCCCAACCTCCGGTCACTCCGGGCAGCACATACCAGGTGGTGCCCTCATCGGGGGTCCAAGCCGCATCTCCTGTATTTGCGGTGACCACCACGTAGTGGGCAACCTCCTTGCAAAGCGGCCGATTACAGGTGCCAATCTGCCGCACATAGCTAAGTCCAAAAATCGCTCCGGTGACTGGAGGGGCGTTGGTAAGAGTCCAGGTTCGGCCACCGTCGTGAGAGACTGCCGTTCGTGCGCTATCCGGATCGCCGGGGTCGAGATCACCGCCGCCCACGATGCCGTGCGAGGAGTCTCGGAAATCTACCGAAAAGGCGCCGGCGCTGGGCGAACTTAGAAGCGGAGTATCGTAAGCGTTCCATGTGTTGGCCCCGTCCCGGGTAGCCAGAATGCGAGCCTCGGTTGCGCCACCGGTGGCGATCCAGGCGTTATTTTCACCCTGCGTAGCGACACAAGTGTCGCTTGCGGCGAACGAAAATTCACCGGGCAATGCTGGCGGCATATTGCCCGCAATGCTCTCCCACGTCGTCCCATTGGTCGTACGGAGGTCGGGAAACACTCCATTGACTGAATCACTGTGCGAGATTCCCCGCGTGGGCGACCAGAATGCGAAACAATCGTAGAACGCTCCGGCTAGCTCATTTTGGAACTGCTTCGTCCATGTCACGCCCCCGTCTTCCGTCTTGTAAATGCGGAAATTGGAGGGGTCATTCCCGATGGACTGCAGATACGCGACCTTCTCACTCACCCCGCGCACGCCCCGGAATTGCAACCACTCGGCGCCGTTCACGACACCTGATTTCCAGGTCTTTCCACCATCAGTCGTGAGCAGAAATGTTCCATGAGCACCGGCGGCCCAGACGACTTTCGAATTCACCGGACTGACCGTAATCAACAATTCCCTGGTGCCGCTGTTTTGCGGGGTCAATGTGGGTTGGCGAACGGCCGAGCCTTCTTGCGTAAAGCCCAAGGCTGCGAAGGCAGCGATCAGCGAAACGACGGAAATGAGACGGATTCGCACGGGGGTTCTCCTTACCTTCTATAAGTTGGATATACATTCCTGAGCATCGGAGACTCGCCACCGGGTGCCGTATTTCAGCCGCAAGAATGCTGTTGAGTTGGCGAGCCGATTTATTGTAATACGAATGAGCGCGGCCGGTAGGCAATGGGCGAGACCGCGGAGAACGGGTAGTGGGAGTGAGGTGTGGCTCAGTCTGATTCCGGGTCGGCCGGAGTTACGGATCCCAATCCCAAGTAGACTAGGGCCTGTTCACACTACGTCAACAAACGTCGGGTAAGATGCAGGGCATGGAGATCACCGCCGAGCAGTACGAACGAATTCAAGATTGCTTGCCGGTGCAGCGCGGCAATGTGCGTCATGAGAATTTGAGTCTTGTTGAATGCGATCCTCTATGTCGCCGAGCACGGATGTAAGTGGCGCGGATTGCCCAAGCGGTACGGCAACTGGCACAGCATCTATGTGCGCATGAATCGTTGGGCCAAGAAAGGCGTCTTGGATCAGGTGTTTGCCAAGTTGCAGCAAGAGCAGATTCTGCGCATCAAAATCGAAGCTTTCAGTTTGGACTCGACCTCGGTGAAAGTGCATCCCGACGGGACTGGGGCTTTAAAAAAAACGGACCACAAGCCATCGGGAAATCGCGCGGCGGATGGAACACCAAGATTCATCTGGTTGCCGCGAATGCTCGAACGGCAATAATTTTCTGCTTGTCGCCGGGAGAAGCGCACGATGCGCCGGTGGGCCGGCAACTACTGCTGGAGTTAGGGCCGCTGCCGGTCGAAGTCCCGCTGGTGATGGACCGGGCCTACGAAGGCGACGAAACCCGGCAATTGGTGCTGGAAATGAACATGATTCCGGTGGTTCCACCCAAATCGAACCGGCGCGAACCCTGGGACTACGATCGCGAACTCTACAAGAAGCGGAACCAAGTGGAGCGCCTGTTTCGACGGCTGAAAGGCTTCCGCCGCATCTTTTCGCGTTTCGAGAAACTCGATGTTGTGTTTCTCGCCTTTATCTACTTCGCATTCATCATCGAGGCCCTGCGATAGTGTGAACAGGCCCTAGCCAACTACCAAGAGCTTCTTGATGCGCGGCGATCGCTGTAGAGAACTGTAACCTCCGTAACTTCCCCTCCGCACCGTTTGCGCGCTCCAATAAGAAGGAGCTCTTGCTTCTCACTTCTAACATTGGAATCTTTATCGTGAATACTTTGGGACTATGCTTGATTGTTCAGCTAGGTCTTTCGTTTGGTCTGGCGGGGCTATTTTGGCCGGACAAATTCATGCCGCTCTTTGAAATCCTGATGTTCCCCTGGGCGGCCAGCTCGCGCGCCGTGCGGGCCAATGGCATTGCGGCTATTGGATTATCGCTGCTGCTTCTAGTTGGTCTGCTGACTGGTAACCGTTAGCCGCCGGAAACGGCTTTTTAGCAGAAATCTCACCGCCGATCTATTTCTTCGCCTGCCGGAGGCGGTCTTCGAGTTCGGCGACTTCCTGGCTCAGACCTTCCGGAAGATGCTTGCCAAACCTCGAGAAGTGTTCTCTGATCAATGGAATTTCGGCAAGCCAGCCGTCCAGGTCTATGCTGAGCAGCTTGGCGATGCCGGCGGGAGGCAGGTCGAGGCCCTTGGTATCCAGGCCGGTGGGCTCGGGAAGCCGACCTATAGGAGTGTCGACGGCATGCAGTTTGCCGTCGCAGCGCTCGAAGATCCATTTCAATACCCGGCTGTTTTCACCGTATCCAGGCCATAGAAATTTTCCGTTTTCGTCGGTGCGAAACCAGTTCACGTAAAAAATTTTGGGCAGGTTTGCTCCCGGCCGTTTGCCGATTTTGAGAAAGTGAGCAAAATAATCGCCCATGTTGTATCCGCAGAATGGGAGCATGGCCATCGGGTCACGGCGGAGCTCTCCGACTTTTCCGGCCGCGGCGGCGGTCGTTTCGCTGCTCGCAGTCGCGCCTAAGAATGTCCCATGCTGCCAACTAAAAGACTCGGTCACTAATGGGACAACTCCGGCGCGGCGGCCGCCGAAGAGGATGGCATCGATTGGCACTCCTTCCGGGTCTTCCCACTCAGGGGCTATTACCGGACATTGGCTGGCGGGAACCGTAAAACGAGAATTAGGATGAGCCGCCTTGCGATCGGAGGCGGCAGTCCACGGACGCCGCAACCAGTCAACCAATTCGGCGGGGTTTTCCTGGGTCATCTGCTCCCACCAGATGTCGCCATCGGGCGTCATGGCGCAATTGGTGAAGATCGAATTCTTCATCGCCGTGAGCATCGCATTCCGGTTCGACTTCATGCTCGTGCCCGGAGCCACGCCAAAGAACCCATACTCCGGGTTGATGGCATAGAGCCGGCCATCGGCGCCGAACTTCATCCAGGCAATGTCGTCGCCGATGGTTTCGACCTTCCAGCCCGGTATGGTCGGGATCAGCATCGCCAGATTCGTCTTGCCGCACGCTGACGGAAACGCCCCCGTGAAGTATTTGACCTTGCCCGAGGGGTCGATCATCTTCAGGATGAGCATGTGCTCGGCCATCCAACCTTCGTCACGAGCCTGTACCGAAGCAATGCGCAGCGCATGACATTTCTTGCCGAGCAGCGCGTTGCCGCCATAGCCGGAACCGTAGGACCAGATCTCGCGCGTCTCAGGGAAATGGCAAATATATTTTTCCTCCGCGTTGCAAGGCCAGGCCGTGTCCGCCTGATTGGCGGCTAAAGGCGCGCCGACTGAGTGCAGCCCGCGTACAAAAGCGCCATTGCTTCCGAGAATTTCGAGCACGCGAGTTCCGATCCGCGCCATGACGTGCATGCTGGCCACAACGTACGGAGAATCGGTGATTTCGACGCCAATATTCGCAATGGGCGAGCCTATGGGGCCCATGCTGTAGGGGATGACATACATGGTCCGTCCGGTCATTGCGCCGGCAAATAAGCCGTGCAGTTTCTCTTTCATCTTCAAGGGGTCTGCCCAGTTGTTGGTGGGGCCGGCTTCGTCCTGACTCCGCGAACAGATAAAGGTACGGTCTTCGACCCGGGCGACGTCGGCCGGACTCGAGCGCACCAGGATACTGTTTGGCCGTTTCTCTTCGGATAACCGGATGGCTGTTCCTGTCTGCACCATCAGTTGCACTATGGCCTGATACTCTTCGGGGGAACCGTCGCACCAATGGACTTGATCCGGCTTGCAGAGCTGGGCGACGTCTTCCACCCAGGCTGCAAGCCGTTTATGCCTGTGAGGCTTTTTTGTAGTCATGGCTTCCACATCGGATATCAGGCTGGCCATAATAACTTCTCCTGTGACGGCAAAATGAGCGATCTCGTTCCATTACGATCGCATCCGCAGGCAGGAATATACGATAAGAGCGTCTGCCATACCACCGGCGGCAGAGGTCATTTTGCCTCATTTGGCTGTTTTCAGCTAGCCGAGGACGGCGGAAGACTCTGGCTGCACCGATTTTGCCGAGGTAGTTTGCATATTCCGGAACCGGCTTCAGCGTGGCCGTCGTTACTCTCGAAGGTGATTCAGATGCATTCTGGGGACTAGCGGTCAGATGCACCGGCGGGCTCGACTTGGGTTACAACGCCTTCAAGGTGCCGGAGGGTCTCCTCCACGGTTAGCGAATACATCTCGCGACCCAAGCCTTCGCCCGATTCCAACGCCGTCTTTAGAAAATGGCCTGCAATTTCCCTGGCCAGGGGATCGGTGATGACCTTCCCCGTGCGCTTCTTGTATTCACCCCATGCGGGGTGCGGAAGAGCCACCCAGACCGGGCGGCCATCCACCAGAAACTTGATGTCCACCGCATCAGCGTGGCGGGTCGCGATGGCGATGATCAGGGCCTGATAGAGGCAGTGCACTCGCTTCTTTGACCAGCGGTCGGTGGCTTCGAAGTCAGTGAACATAGGGAACCGGGAACCAACTACTATATCCGCTGGCGGCGGCTAGGGGCAAACGGCATCCGTGAAAACCCAGGGCGTTTTGCAATGGCAGAGGGGAGCCCGAGAGATTGCTTGAAAAACTCTTACCAGGGCGCGAAAAGCTCTGCTAGGCTATTTCTATATGCCGCAGTCTGTGAAAGAGCGCGTTGGGAAGTTGCGAGCCGAGATCGCAGAGATCAGCGAGGCCAACCGCCTCTACCTGCAAGGTGGAAAAAAGGCGATCGGAGCCTCCGACCAGGAGCGCCGCCTGCAAAGATTGCAGGAAATCATGGACGAACTGATGTCGTTGACGGAGTGGAAAAAAACCTGACCCGCGTTAGCTGCCAGCCGGTCCTTTCAGTCTGACACTTCAGTCTGACACTTGAAGTTGCATGGTTTCAGTGATTGAGAGTTGCGCGGGCGAACCTTCCGTGGTGCGCGTTGCTGTTGCCCGAAAGCTGGTCGCGGTGGCTTGAACATCGTAAATGTAGGGCGGCCGCTCACCTTGGATGGTGAGGTAATTGCCCGAAAGCAGCTCGTCGAGCGAGGCGTACTTTCCTTGTGAAGCCAAGTATCCGCGCTCGGCATTCGCGATGCCGATCAGATCGTTTTTCACTCCGGTGATGGTAGCGACTTCTTCAGGATTGCGCCGAGCTCCGGCATCAGCGTCTTGACCTGCGCGGAATAGATGTACATTCCGATCGCCATGGTGACGATCGTGCCCACAAACCCCAGAACACGTCCCATAAATACTCCGTAATGTCATTGCACCGCGAACGGACGGTCTGAGCAAGTAACCAGAGTCCAGGTGCTCGAGTTATATCTGAAGGGGTGCGCGGAGGAGGCTTCGCGGAGTTTCGATTCGGTTGGGGATGGCGGACCCCGGAGGGAGTCGAACCCCAACAATAGGCCCACTCTGAAAAGAAAGAAGTTATTGAAAACTAACCACGCTGAGAACGACGAAAACGCGGGAAACGAGGATGTTTGGTACGTAATAGGTACGCGCGATTTTCGAGTTTTGTTCGCCCATCGAATTTATTCTCCATCCTCGCGTTCCTAATCTGGCCAACTTCCTCGAAGCCCATTACGGATAACTTCGGTTGGCGGACGACACATGAGACGGTGTCTTTCACCAACCATGGGGGGACCGTTCCTGGAACCATTGCCGCCTATACTCGCGCTCTCGCTAGAATCGCAGGCGGCTTGATCGCAACACGCTGCCGTTGAGTATGAGTTGCATCAGCCGTTCGATGCGCGAGGTTGGCCTCCGAAAACGCTGGCTCGTGATGATAGCCGCTCCCAATTTAAATGGGCGATCTGCTGCTTTGATTCATCGCTTAGAGTAGCTTCTTCGAGGAAGTTGCGCGCGCCGCCTTCAGGGCGGTACTGGTACGGATAGTCGGTCGAGAAGAGTATTCGGCCAACGCCAACGATTTCAATAGAACGTTGCAGGTAGGGTTGGCTGAACATTCCGCTCGGTGTGACGTACAGATTCTGCCGCACGTAATCAGCTACGGACCTTTGGAGTTTTGCGACTCTATTGAGCGCGCTCAGGCGCTCGGTATAGAACAGAACCACCTCTCCCCAGTGTCCCAAGATGATCTGAAGCTCTGGAAAGCGATCAAATACCCCGGCGAGAATCAACCGCAGGAATTGGATCCCGCTTTCGTAATGCCATCCAAGACCGAACGTTGCGAATGCCAGATCCACCTGTTCATTAAACCCAGAGTAGTAGACGTCACGAACAGCCTGTTGTGGAATCTGCGGGTGAATGTAGAGAGGAACATGCAGGCCTGCAGCGGCTTCGAATATCGGCAGAAAGTCAGGGTGATCGATGTTCTTCTCACGGGTTCGTCCACACAGCAGCGCTCCCTTTAATCCGAGTCTCACAACTGCCCGCTCAAGTTCTCGGGCGGCGTCTCGCGGTGAGGGTGTGGGAAGGGTTGCGAACCCCTCGAAACGGTCGGGCCGACGTGTCACCGTCGCGGCGATCAGATCATTGGTTCGGATGGCGAGGTCGACACTTTGGCGTGGATCGAGGTTGTGTAACGCCGGCGTCGTAAGGGACAGCACTTGCATATCAACCCCGCTTGCTTCCATCAAACGTATGCGGACGTCACTGAGGTCGTCCAGCCGGTCTGTAATCTCTCCCAGATGCAGGCTGAGACCGACGCCACGCTCCGCCGACGATGAAGCAGACCAGGCATCTCTGACAGCGCTTGTGAGGAAGTGCTCTTCGACTCCTATGATTTTCATGAGCTATTCCGCTTTCACCCACGTATCCGACCCTTTCAGCTTGACTGATACATCGGAGAAGAAGAGGTGTAGCGGCTTGCCATCGATGGTCCCGCGGTGCTCGGTTGAGAACAGGAGAGGACCTGCTTTTTTGTAACCCGTCCACGTTGCGGTGACGACCGCTGGCTTCAAGTTCCCGCCGTGGTGGAAGACAAGGTACTCAACCCGGTTGTCTTTGCCGACGTAGAGGTTCCACGTGTCGCCGGGCGTATAACCGCCCCCTTCGGCGGGATACTTCACTGTGACCAACTCGGCCGATCCCTGGCCCACGGGCAGTTCATGTATACCCTGATCGGTGACAGTAGCGCTGGTGTCCCAATAAGCGTGGAAGGGAAACAGAAGCCAATAACTACCGTTAGTGAATTCCGGGTTGATTTTGTTTTTCACGTCGTCGGGCTGGCTGCCGAGTTCAGAACGCACATAAACGCCCTTTTGGAATCCATAGAATGGAGTCCACAAAGAGATCTTGCCGGTCTTCGGCTCCCACTCCCACGGTTGTGAGAGATTCACTCCTGGGAACTGTAGGTTAAAGGTAAAGCGGATCGCTTCGACTTGCCCCCACGAGTCGAGACCATACGTTTTGGCGATCTGTTCGAGAATGGGCGGGCGGGTCTGCGCCTCGGAAGTTGCAGTAAGGATCAATAATCCAAGAACTGGCAGAAGACGAATCGCTGTACGAAACCACGAATTTGTCATGGAAGTTCTCCTGGGTGACTTTAAACTCCGTGCAGCCGACAATCCAGAGTTGGCCAGATCGGTCAATAGAAAGACGTTTGTCGGTACTAATCCGACGAAACATAGACCACTTCCGGATTGCGGTTATCGACTCCGCAAGACGTTCCAAAATAGCGGTTCAATCCGCATGAGCTTGCCAACTTCGCCCCGCTACCGAGCGGCCTAAATGCGTCCTGAATAATGGGAGCTCCAAACGGGGCGCCCGTGGCTCCGCCATCCACCATCAGCTCGACCGCGTTGACATACGAGGAATCGTCCGACGCGAGGAAGAGCACGGCTTTGGCAACTTCTTCCGGCTCGCCCCAACGGCCCTGCGGAACCGCAGAAGAGAAAAACTTCGCCAACTTAGCGGAATCTTCCGCGGAAGCAGAGGCGCGGGGCCCGCGCTTCCAAATGGGAGTTTTGATTGCGCCTGGCGCGACGACATTCACGCGAATGTTGCGCGGCGCAAGGTCGGCGGCGATGGAGCGCGCCATCGAGACGAGACCACCCTTGGTGGCTGCATATGCGGCGACGCCAGGTTGGCCGAGATAGTTGTGTACCGACCCGTTAAAGATGATGCTGCCGTTGTCGTTCAGCAAAGGGGCCGCTGAATTCACCGTAAAGAAAGCGGCATCTAAGGTTGGTGTGGATCACGTTCTCAAAAATGGCCTCGTCGGTCGAGCCGGTAGGAGTCCGGCCGGAGATGCCGGCATTGGCGAAGACAATGTCGAGCTTCCCGAAATCTTTGGCCAGGGCTGCGAAGAGCCGCTTGCGATCTTCCGCAATGGTGACGTCAACGCGGTAGCCAAGCGCGCTCGATCCAAGTTCGGCGGTCGCTTCATCGAGCGTCTTCTGGTCGCGGCCAGTAATGGCGACCTGCGCGCCCTTCGCAATGAAGAGTCGGGCTGTGGCAAGACCGATGCCACTGTTGCCGCCGGTAATGAGAGCCTTCTTGCCTGTGAGCTTCATAATGCCTCCTTTTTGTACGACCCGCACCAAATGCGATGACCATCCTAGATGGAAGGATACAAAAAATGTGCGCTATCCTGTCGAGGAGACCGCTGCGAAACTTGGGTAGCGGCGATGATGTGTGGCGTGGTACTGGCTCGTGCCGTGCAAGATCCGCGACTTTCTGACGAAATCCTTGAGAGCGTCCGACAAAAGCTCGGCTGATCATGCCCTTGCGAATCCGAGTTTCGAATCGCCGCTCTTGTGATCTGGAAGCAGACCAAGTACGTGGATGGTCGGCAAACCGGAAGCTATCCAGAAACGGGCTTAGCGGAGATCAATGGAGACTCGCCAAGATGGGATCATGGCGACCCCGGAGGGAGTCGAACCCCCAACCCTCAGATCCGAAGTCTGATGCTCTATCCAGTTGAGCTACGGGGCCATCCGCGGCTGGGAGCGTGAGTTTAGAAGCTGGTCACGCCGCGCCAGCCAGCGCTTGTGATTCTACACCGCGCCTCACATCCGAATCATCTCGTTCTCTCAGTGCAGTCAAAGTCTGCAAGAATTGTCTTCCTGAGCGGAGTCGAAGGACCCCTGCGTTCTCATCGATCTCAAAATCGATCTCAAAATAGCACCGGCTCCGCTCCGCGTTGTACCATTCAAAACGAATGTCCTTTGCGCCCAGTCCCCTGACCCACAGCAGCTCGCGCCTGCTCGAGTTCGAGATCCTGCGCGACTTGTTAGCCGGATATACGTCTTCTCCGCTCGGGCAGCGCCGCGTCGCCGAACTTCAGCCTTCGCGCGATCGCGCATGGATCGAAATCCAGCACCAGCTCGCGAGCGAAATCCGAGAGTATCGCCGCGTGGGAGGACGGTTCGAGTTTGCCGGGCTGCCTGAGATCAAGAAGCTGATCGAGAAATCCCGCATTGGCGGAGCCGCTCTCGAGACTACCGAAATTCGCGACGTGATTCTGGTCGCTGACCGCGCCGCCGAGTGGCGCGAAATCGTCCGCCAGCCGCCGGCTGCCATGCGCTCCGACTGGAGCGCCGTGCATGCTCTTTCTGGCGGCATTCAGGATTTCACTGCCTTCCTGCGCGTGTTTCACAACAAGATTCTGCCCGATGGCACGCTTGACGACCGCGCCTCTCCCGAATTGAGCCGCATTCGCCGTGAAACCGAGAAACAGAAGCGGCAGATCCAGGAGTCACTGCGCGGCTATCTGCGCAAACTCGCCGAAGGCGGCACCGTGCAGGATGAACTCATCACTATCCGCGGCGAGCGCTTTGTGATTCCGGTGAAGGTCGAGCAGAAACGCCGTGTGCAGGGGGTGGTCCACGGCGCGAGTTCCAGCGGACAAACCGTTTTTGTCGAGCCGCTTGAAACCATCGAGCAGAATAATGAGCTGGTGCGTTTGCTCGATGAAGAGCAGGCCGAGATTCACCGCATCCTGCTGGAGATGACGCGCCAGATTGCGGAGAATTCCGACGCTATCCTGGCCGCTGCCGATGTCCTCGCTGAACTGGAACTCCAATTCGCGAAAGCCCGCTTCGCCCAAGACTACAACTGCGTAGCTGTAACGCTGTCTGGACAAGCGGATGTCGAGCCCGAACCTTCGAACCAGCAAGACCCAAGTGGGGAAGGCCGCATTCGTCCGTCCCAGCCAAGCGTAGCGAGGCGAGGTGGAGAAGCGCGGCTGATCCTCCACCGCGCGCGCCACCCGCTCTTAGAGCGCAACCTGAAACTGAAGAACGCAAAAATAATTCCCATCACCATCGAACTGGAAGGGGATCACCGCCAGCTGGTGATCACCGGCCCCAACACCGGCGGCAAGACCGTATCTTTGAAGACGCTGGGTCTGCTGGCCCTGATGGCACAGTCGGGTATCCCGGTTCCTGCCGACCGCGCGGAGATGCCCGTCTTCGACGCCGTTCTGGCGGACATTGGCGACTACCAGTCGATTGAGCAGAACCTTTCCACTTTTTCCGCGCATGTCACCAATATCGATTTCATCTCGCGCACTGCAACCGCCAATTCGCTGGTGTTGCTCGACGAACTCGGCTCCGCTACCGATCCCGAAGAGGGCGCCGCGCTGGCGGTGGCCATTGCCGAGCACTTCCGCAAAATCGGATGCATGATTGTGATTTCGACACATCACACTTCGCTCAAAGTTTATGGCGCCAACACTGCGGGAGTCATCAATGCCTCGGTCGGCTTCGATGAAGCGACGCTGCAGCCGACTTATGAGCTGAAGATCGGAGTACCCGGAGCGTCTGCCGGAATCAATATCGCGCAGCGGCTGGGACTGAATCCCGAAATCATTGCTTCGGCGCGGTCGCGCCTGGGATCGCAGACGCAGGATGTGGCGCGCTTTCTGGATCATCTGCACTCCGATCTTCGCGATCTGGAACAGGAGCGCTCTCGAATGAAGGCCCGTGAGCAGGAGCTCGAGCGCGAGAAGTCGCATCTCGCGGCCGAGGGGCGCAAAGAACAGCAATCCAAAATTCGCGAAATGGAAACCAAGCTAGAAGCGCTCTTCCGCGACTTCGAATATCATGCGCGCGAAACGGTGAACGCCGTGCAGGATCGCGCTGCCGCGCAGAAGCTGTCAAAAGATGCCGAACGCCGCATCGCCAAAATGCGCCGCGAATTTCGCGAGCAGTTCAATGCCACCGTGGTGGCGCACGCAACCGGAGCCGATCGTGGAGACCCAAACGCCCAGCCCAGCCTGGTGAAGCACGTCTCTGAGGGCGACACGGTGAAACTCAAATCCATGGGCCGCGCCGCTGTCGTCAAGAAGAAAGTTGGCGAGAATCACTTCGACGTCGAAATCGGCTCGATGAAGATGCGCATTGCGCGCGACGATATTGCCGAAGTTCTGAGCAGCGCGCTGACAAAACAGGGAGGCGCCTCCGACACACCGGTGCAGGCCGCGCGCGCCCGCGGCATCAGCGTGTCGCTTCAAAATGAAGCGAGCGGCCTGAATGCTCCGACCGAAATCAACGTTATCGGGCGCACCGTCGACGAGGCTACCAGCGAAGTCGAAAAATTCGTCGACCGCGCATTTCTGGCGGGCATGCCTCGTGTGCGGATTGTCCATGGCAGCGGCATGGGTATTCTGCGCAAAGCCCTGCGGCAGTACTTGAAGAAGCATCCGCACGTGGAGTCTGTAACAGAGCCGCCCAGCAACGAAGGCGGAGGCGGAGCCACTGTGGTCGAGTTGAGAGTTTAGCGCTTCAACAGAAAACGGCGCGAGCCTATGAATAGGTTCGCGCCGATCACAGTTAAGCCCGTGCGTCCGCAGGTGACAGCGGACGAACTGGCTATAGTGTGAAACTGAGTGCAAGGTTAACGCCAGGGAATGATGCGTTGCACAGGTAATACACGCCGTTGATCTCGACAACATAAACGTCTTGCGTGTAGAGCCAGTTGCTTGGCCAGGGGTCAACGAATCCGAAGGAATAGCCCCCGTATTGGAAGCGGCGATTGCGGTAGTCGGATTGGCTGACGTGAAACCTGTGCTGTTGCCCAAAATTGGCCTTGAATTTGTCCGCCGGAATGCGGCTGCCACCGTTACCCGCCGCGCGCTGTTCGTGTGGCGCGTTTTTCTCCGCCGGTTTGGTAGTCCTCTCTTCCTGCTTCGCATTTCTTTCTTCCGGTTTCGTGTTCTTCTCTTGCTGCGCCTCGGGCTTTCCCTCGGACTTCACGGACTTCTCCGGCTGCGCCTTTTTCTGTTCCTGCGCCTCAGGTTTCGATTTCTGCTCCTCCTGCTCATGCTGCTCCTGTGCGAACACCGGAGCCGTGGCTAGCAGGCTCAAAGACAGAACTGCTGTACTGATCAATCCAACTAGGTTCATAAGTGTTGCCTCCATTGTCGATCGTGAATCGGTGCGTTTGCCGTACCGCAAACTTCCTGTTGTCGGGTTAACCGGACTGCCGACGGCGCGTGCCAAATCGTCATCCCTTCCCAAGGCGGATACCGGAGAGGGAATGAAACAGCCCAAAGACATTCAGCAGCCACAGAACCACGGCAATGACCACGACGCCGTTCAGGATGGACTTGATTTGTCCTTGCATGGGGATGAAGCGATTCACCAGCCACAGCAGGACACCCACCACGATGAGAACTTCGAGCAGTTGAATTAAAGGCATGTTGTTAACCTTCCTTGTTTCGCGGGCTAATGCCTCTCATCCGCCGGGAGGCTCGCCCTGATTTTGCCGTACCAGACTTTTTAGGGTCGAATCGTATCGCGCCACTCGATTTCCGCGGCGCACACACGGATGAAGAATGCCGATTGGCTGGATGTGGCCGCTTCCGCGAGAGCTTCGCTCGTAGCGACCGGAAAATCAAAGCTGCGAATCAGCATTCGCGGCTCCGTCTGCACACTCAGTACAACCACAATGACAGGTGTGCAGTTTCGGGTCTGAGCAAGATAGCTCACATCGGAGAGATTTTCCATTTTCCTAGGAAAAGCCAGTGTTTAGGCTTAAAATTGCGGCTGATGGCGCCCCCCGCTTTGGCGAGCAAGAGCCGCGAATTCGATCCCAGTAACTTCCTCGCAACGATCGGCTATGGCAGGAAGAACCTGGCTTTTGCCAAGAAACAAGCGGTCTTCGCGCAGGGGGATGCGGCGGATGCGGTTTTCTACATCCAGAAAGGCAAAATAAAGCTCACCGTTGTCTCCGCTACTGGCCGGGAAGCCACCCTGGGAGTGCTGGGCGCAGGCTATTTTTTTGGCGAAGGTGCGCTGGCTGGTCAGGCTCTGCGCATGGGATCTGCCGCGGCCATGACGGATTGTGAAATTCAGCGGATCGACAAAAAAGCGATGATGGATGCGCTGCACCGCGAACCGGCGTTTTCTGAGCTGTTCGTGACATATTTATTGGCGCGGAACGTGCGGTACGAAGAGGATCTGGTCGATCAGTTGTTTAACTCCAGCGAAAAGCGGCTGGCTCGAGTCCTGCTTTTGCTCGCTCATTTTGGCAAAGAAGGCGTGCCGGAGACGGTGGTCCCAAAAATCAGCCAGGAGAGCCTGGCCGAGATGGTCGGGACGACGCGGTCGCGGGTGAGTTTTTTTATGAACCGCTTCCGCAAACTCGGCTTTGTGAATTACTCCGGCGGACCGGAGGGAGGATTGCAAGTCCACAGTTCGCTGCTCAGCGTAGTGCTGCACGATTAGCAGTTCAGCACTGGCTGCGCAGCGGCCGCTTTCTAGGCGCCGCTTTCTACGCGACTCGACGGCCGCTCACGAGGTTGATGACCAGCATCACGAGCGCCACTACCAGCAGGATGTGAATCAGTCCTCCAGCGATGTGCAGGCTGAACCCAAGAAGCCACAGAATCAGAAGCACTACAAAAATTGTCCAAAGCATGTTTAATCTCCTTTGCGCATATCGGGGTCGCGAAAAACGCGCCGTCGAAACGTTGCTTATCGTTAGTTTTAGTCGTTAGTCTTTGGTCTTGGCCTATCCTGGCTTATCTCGCCGGGGCAAATGCCTTCCCGCACTCCAGGCAAGTTGATCTGGACCGCGGCGTGATCAGCCCGCAAAACGGGCACACTCTTTGCGATGCAAAACCGCGGGGCAGGCGCGGGGACCGCCTCAAGCGCTGCGACAGAAACGCGGCCATTCTCGCGAGCCGTGTGCGGAACTGGTCGCGGAGCCTATGAACAGTGCTTTCCATCAGTGTCCCGCTTTCCATCTTTGTCTTTATCCTTCATCCGCCACAATGAAGATGACAGGTGCGGCCTGGCTATTCTGTGCAAGATTGCTCACACGGCCATAAGTCAACCGCCCCCGCTTCGCAGGCTAGGGCGAAAAGTGAGCAATGTAGATCAGCTATCCTCTCCCGGCTCTGCGATCATGGCAATTGAGACGAGCACTTCTTCTCTCTCTTTCAGGTTATCTGAGCTAAGTCAGCCCATCTGAAGTCTTCTCCTCTTAGTTCCGAACCTCCAAAGGACAATTCATGAAAAAGTTGATGTCATTGCTGTTGATGAGTTTGATCGGCCTGGTTGGTACGTTTGCGTGGGCCGGTTCGACGCGAGAAGAGACGGTCGACCGCATGCAAAAATCGGTAGACGTTCTGCAAGCGATCATGTCAACGCCCGACAAGGGCATTCCCGAAGAAGTGCTCAACGGCGCAAAGTGCATCGTCATTGTGCCCGACCTGATCAAAGGCGGCTTTGTTTTTGGCGCCAAGCACGGGCGCGGAGTGGCTGCCTGCCGCACGTCCGAAGGCTGGAGCGCTCCTGCATTTATCTCGGTGGGCGGCGGGAGTTGGGGATTGCAGATCGGAATCGAAGACATTGACCTGGTCATGCTGGTCATGAATGACCGTGGTTTGCAGCATCTGCTTTCCAGCAAGATCGAACTCACCGGTGAAGGATCAGTGGCAGCGGGCCCGGTTGGCCGCCATACCTCCGCGGGAACCGACATATTGATGAACACTGAGGTGCTGACATACTCACGCTCGAAAGGCGTTTTCGCCGGATTGACATTGGAAGGTGCGGTCGTGGAGCAGGACAACGACTCAACCCGCGCCATCTATGGCAAGCACATGATGTTCCGGAGAATTCTGTCGGGCCACGCGCCAACTCCCGCCAGCGGCGAAGCATTTGTGAAGGCTGTTTCCGAAGCCGGACGCCAGGCTCATGTGGCGGAAGCGAGAGAAGATAATAAGCCGGAAGACACTAACTAGGTTGATGACGTCTGCGGTTTGAAATATGACTTCCTAATGACCGAGACCGTTTGCCGGTTTCGGTCATTTCTTCGTCTCCCAAAATTTTCGGGCATTACTCGACCGCATTCCGCGAAATCACTTCGCGGTACCAGTCCGCGCTGAGCTTCGGGGTCCGCTTCTCCGTCTTGTAGTCGACGTAGTGCAGCCCGAAGCGCTTGCTGTAGCCGTCGGCCCATTCAAAATTATCGAGCAGGCTCCAGAGGAAATATCCCTTGATCGGATAGCCCTCGGAAGCGGCGCGGTGCAGTTGGGTCAGGTAATTGCGCAGATACATCACGCGGTCGGTATCGTCGACGCGTCCATCGGAGGTGAGCACATCGTCGGCGGAACAACCATTCTCGGTGATGTAAAGAGCGCGCGGCTTCCAAAGGTCGCTGACGTTGCGAACGGCCCAATACATCGCTTCCGGGGCAACATAGAGCCAGTCCGAGGCCATGTGCGGGAAAGATGCAGGGCGCGGCTCGATCTTGTAACCCTCCGGCGATGGGTCTGCACGCACATACTCCGGCCGGTACACGTTAAGGCCTACAAAATCAAGCGGGCTGCCGATGATTTTCATATCGCCGGCCTCAATCTTCGGGGCGTTCGCTCCGGCCTTCTCAAGATACCGGTCGGTGTACTTGCCTTCCATAAGCGCGGTTAGGAACTGAGCGTTCTCTTCTCGCGTCGCGCGTTGAGCGGCGTCGATATGCTCGCGCTCTTCGATGACCGGCGCGAAGACTTTGGCATCCTCTGCCAGGCCAACCTGCGTTCCAGGCTTGGCACTGGCGCGGATCGCTTGTACGCCCAGGCCGTGCGCCAGTACTGCATTATGGCGAATCTGATTCACTTGCGCATCCGGCAAATCGAGGCCGGGCGCAAATTTCCCGGTCTTGTAACCCAGGTCGGTGAAGCACTCGAATTCATTGATGGTGAAAAAGTGACGGACGCGATCCGATAGCTTGCCCGAAACATAGGCAGCGTAATCGGCAAAAGCTTTTGAAGTGTCGCGCGATTGCCAGCCCCCCGGCAATGCCTGCGGCAGGTCCCAGTGAAAAAGCGTGACATAAGGAGCGATATTGTTCTTGAGCAACTCGTCGAGAATGCGCTGGTAATAGTCGAGGCCTTTCGGATTCGGCTGCCCGGTGCCATCAGGAAAGATGCGCGGCCACGCGATAGAAAAGCGATAGCCGCCAACGCCCAGATTCTTGAGCAGTTGTACATCTTCCTTGTAAAGATGATAGGAATCGTCGGCCACGTCGCCGGTGTCTCCGTGATAAGTCTTGCCGGGAGTGTGGGAGAAAGTATCCCAGATGGATGGCTTGCGCCCGTCTTCCTTCACCGCGCCCTCGATCTGATAGGAAGCGGTGGAGCATCCCCAGACAAAGTTGGCAGGAAACTGCAGCAGACTAGGTTTGGCCATCTGCGCCAGGGCCCTGCGCGGGAAAGACGCGCCGGCGAGGGCAGCGGCGGCGGTTCCGGCGAGGGTCTGGTTAAATTGGCGGCGGGTGATTTTTTTCATGGGCCTAGTGAAGATTATCACTGAGCCGGATCAAAGCGAAGCCCGTCGCTAAGCCGCCAACTCGATATTTGCTTTTCATTCGCCTTGTGACATACTGCGAACAAGAAGTGATCGATTTCCGCCAGGGGCTTTTTTGCGGATGCGGAGACGGGGCAAGCCCCGTCTCTACGGGAGAAGGATCCGGGCCAAGAAATAATTCGTTTCGGTCCGCGTTTTACTGTGGTGCTCCTCATACGTCCACAGGCAGAAAAGATTTACGATGCAACGCACTCACCTCAACATCGTGGCTACCCTGGAAACCAGCATCGGACGTTTGCCGGCCAACATCGAAGCCGAGCGCTCGATCCTCGGCGCCGTCCTGCTCGACAATCATGCCTTCAACGATGCCGCCGAGCATCTTCGTCCGGACGACTTCTCGATCGACTCGCACCGGCGCATTTATTCGCGCATGATGGATCTGGCCGAATCTTCGCGGCCGATCGACATCATCACGCTGGTCGAAGAACTGGAGCAGAAAAAGGACCTGCAAGCCGTCGGCGATGTCGGCTACATCTCCGGCCTGCTCGATGGCGTGCCCGACCGGCCTTCGATCGAGCACTACGTTCGCATCGTTCGCGACAAATCCATTCTGCGCGGGCTGATCGGCGTCGCCAACACCGCCATCGCCAAGGCCAGCGAGCAGGCCGAGCCGGCCGATGAAATCCTCAACGATGCCGAGGCGGCCGTCTTTCAGCTTTCCGAGAAGCGCATCGGCAAGGGTTTTCAAGGGATTAAAGAGATCGTCCGCAATTCATTCGGATCGGTTGACGCGCTGCTGCAGCGCGGCCAGCGCATCACTGGACTCGCCACGCATTACAGCGATCTCGACGAGATGACGAGCGGCCTGCAGAAATCTGACCTGGTGATTCTTGCCGCGCGCCCTTCGATGGGCAAAACTTCTTTCGCCACGAACATCGCCGAAAACGCCGCCATCGACGACGGCAAGGTAGTAGGAATCTTCTCCCTCGAAATGTCGAGCGAGGCATTGCTACAGCGTCTGCTCTGTTCGCGTGCCGTGGTTGACGCGCACAAGATGCGCACCGGCTCCCTCTGGGGCGACGACATGAAGAAAATCGTTCGCGCCATGGAGGAACTCTCGAACGCGAAAATTTTCATCGACGACACGCCCGGCATCTCTCTCAGCGAAATGCGCGCCAAAGCCCGGCGGCTCAAGCAATCTCAGGGAAGCCTTGACCTGCTGGTCGTCGACTATCTGCAGCTGATGTCCGGAGGCAGCAAGCGCTTTGAGAATCGCACGCAGGAAGTTTCATCGATCTCGCGCGGATTGAAAGCCATTGCCAAGGAACTTGGCGTGCCAGTTGTCGCCCTGTCGCAGCTTAGCCGCGCTCCCGAAAGTCGTGGCGGCGACCACCGGCCGCAACTCTCCGATCTCCGTGAGTCGGGGTCAATCGAGCAGGATGCCGACGTGGTCATGTTTATCTTCCGAGAAGAGATCTATAAGCCGGACGACCTCGAATTTAAAGGCCGCGCCGAAATCATTATTGCCAAACAGCGCAACGGGCCGATCGGCAAATTCAATCTGGCCTTTCTGCATAATTCCACCCGCTTCGCCAACCTGCTCGAGGGCAATAACGAGTCGCCGGGATAACCCCAAAGTCAACCTGAACCAAGTAGGGACGAATGCATTCGTCCGTCCCAACCCGGGCGGAAGCTTGCGGTGAGCTATTCGCTCTCATAGGACAACGGAACTGGTTTCAGTCCCGCAATCCCCCTGTGGAAAACTTTGTGGATGAGAGGGACGACTTTCCGGGCCCATCTACGCAGGCCGATAGTAAACAACAGATTAGCGTCGCCTGATCTTCTCTAAAGCTATGTTTTTAAGTTGGTTAACGCTCACTTCAACACCCGGCAACGCAACCGCTTCTAAATCAGTACTTTCGTCACAGAAAGTGAGATTTGCACATAATCGCGGAGCGCTGGAACCCGCATCGTCAGTGGCTGACGATTGCGATCGACGCTAGAAAAAGGCCTGGGTAGCCACGCCGCCGGCTATCCAGGCCACAGTGCTTTTGATCTCTAAACTGCTGTGTTTCACGTCCTAAGTTCGCGGTCGCCAAACGCCACCGAAGCCCCCTGCTCAGCGAAGGGAACGCGGCTCGCAGCCCTATTTCAGCGACGCCATGTCGATGACAAAACGATATTTCACATCGCTCTTCAGCAGCCGTTCGAATGCCTCATTAATCTGCGGCATCCGAATCATTTCTATGTCGGACGTGATGCCGTGCTCGCCGCAGAAATCCAGCATCTCCTGCGTCTCATGTATGCCGCCGATGATCGACCCGGCGAGTTGCCTCCGCTTGAAGAGCAGCCCGAAGCCTTTAACGGCAAATGGAGTAGGGGGAGCCCCCACGAGCGTGAGCGTCCCATCACGCTTCAACAGATCGATGTAAGCGTTCAAGTCGTGCTGGGCCGACACGGTATCGAGGATGAAGTCGAAACTCGCCAGATGTTTCTGCATCTCGGCGTCGTTTTTCGAGACGATCACTTCGTCGGCGCCAAGCCGCAACGCGTCTTTCGTTTTGTTGGGTGAAGTCGTAAACAGCACGACGTTGGCTCCGAAGGCATGGGCGAATTTCACTCCCATGTGGCCGAGGCCACCTAAACCAATGATGCCGACTTTCTGCCCTTTCTTTACATTCCAGTGGCGCAGCGGCGAGTAAGTCGTGATGCCCGCGCAAAGCAGAGGAGCGGTCGCAGCCAGATCGAGTTGCTTGGGAACTTTCAGCGCAAACTTCTCCGTGACCACGATGCTCTCGGAGTAGCCGCCGTAAGTGACACCGCCGAGCTGCTTGTCTTCGGAGTTATAAGTAAGCGTCGCCATGTTGTCGCAAAACTGCTCTTCTCCTGCTCGGCAACTCGGGCACACTCCGCAGGAATCGACCATGCAGCCGACCGCTGCAATATCTCCTTCTTTGAACTTCTTCACCGCGCTGCCCGCCTTCACCACGCGGCCAACGATTTCGTGTCCGGGGACGCAGGGATAGACCGTGGGCATCATGCTTTCCCACTCATTCCGAACCTGGTGTAAGTCGGAATGACAGACGCCGCAGTAGAGGATTTCGATCTGAATGTCCTGAGGCCGCGGAGTACGGCGCAGAATCTTGCCCGGCGCTAAGCCTGACGTCGGGCCCTGCGCGGAATAAACTTTAGCCGAGTAAGTCTTGAAAGTTTCCTGCTTAGGTTTCTCTTGGAGTTCAATTGTTGAAGTTGTCTCGGTCATATTATTTCTCCTTCGTGCTGGTGAGTTAGCTATTTGAGATAAGACGGGGGTAGCGGATTGCGGTCTAAGAATTGACGCTGGTGCCAATAAGGATAAGCGACCTGAGGCGCGCTCGCCTCATCCAGTTGTTCGACCTGCTCTTTGCTCAGCGTAAAGCTTGCGGCTGCCAGGTTGTCGCGCAGTTGCTGTTCATTCCGCGCGCCAATGATGACGCTCGAGACGGTCGATTTGCGAAGCAGCCAGTTCAACGCCACCTGCGGCACTGTCTTGCCGGTCGCAGCAGCCACCTTGTCGAGGGCACCGACGACCTTGTAGAGATATTCGTTTGCGACCAGAGGACCCGCTTCGGCAGTCTTATGCAGGCGGCTCTCGGCGGGTAACGGCTGGCCTCGGCGAATTTTGC
>CAWEPW010000026.1:0-56204 GCA_963810955.1 uncultured Acidobacteriaceae bacterium
CCGATGTGTCGGGGTTTCGCTCCCTCGCCCATGCAACTCGTGCGGAGCACAAAACCGGCGGCCGACGTAATACCGCGTCCGCTCTTGCTTACCTGCGTCAGCGCATTCGGTTCCTCTCCTCAGAGTCAGCGGCGTTACGCTTTGATTGCGATCGCGAGAACGACCCACTGGGCAAAGTTGCCTCCGGTGGTGTCATCCGTCGCAACTGCCTGTGCCGAGGTAATCGCGCCGGCATAGTCCTCGACCAACAGGGACGTAACACCGGAAGCATGCGAATTGAAACCGGGGCCTGCCATCAAAGCGGTATCTCGCGCGGCGAATGTGGCTACATATACGGTGTCTCCCGATTGGGCCGGCGATACGCTGACGCCCGCCATGGTTTCGGGACCTGCAGTCCCGGTGTTGGGGGAGTGGGAGGTGCTGAAGCCATAAACTGCAGCCGAGGTTGGATCCGCTCCGGAGTACTCGGAAACGCACATACTGCAAGGACCTGTGGCCCCGCCGGTGCCGGTCGCAGTGATGGTCACGTTGCCTCCCGGAATATTCGGAAGGTAAAAGATACGCGACTGCCGCAACCACGGACCACTGCCGGCCAGATTGAAAGAGTTGCCCAAGTTATCGGAGACCGTGACACTTGCCCCGGAAGGACTGGCAAATGCGACTGCGGCAATGAGGAGGTTCCCTTGAGCTGTGTTGTTGAGAGTGACCGAAATCGGAGGATTGGCAGCTTGCTCGTTTGCCGCCGTCTGGACGAAGCCGATGGCGACGTAGGTGAAAGGAAATGGGTCCGAGTCGGCTTCTCCTGCTTCGGTCAATACCACACTGGCCGCGCCGGGGGGATTTGGGGGTGTAACGACGTCAATTTCCGAATCGCTAACTGGCGAAAATCCAGCGACACTCACCCCGCCAAAAGTCGCGCCATCCACGCCGGTAAGATTGGATCCAAAGACTTGCACTTTGGTGCCTCCGACGCTTGGTCCGGAGGCCGGGTTGAGACCGGTAATCTCGGCTTCCAACCCCGTCGGCACCAGTCCAAAAACCTGATTACAGCCGACAAATCCGAGCAGGGCGACAACGCCGAGCAAGAAGAGCGGCGTTAGAAGCAACAATGCATCAATCATCACCAAACCTCTCTTCGATTGGAGTTTGTTCTAACTCGCAACCCTGTTCCGGTTTCAGCGAGCCGGTTGTTCCTCAGGCACGTAACCATATCTGATTCCTGACACCACACCGTTCTTATCAAGACAGACAACAGTGGGGCGTTAGGGTTATGCCATAGCTAAGGCCAATCTCGCGTTTGGGGTCGGTCACAAGAATGGCTGTGATCCCGTTCTCTGCGGCAACCGCTCGAGCCACAGTCGGATCGTCTCCGTCATTAACAGCCAGGAGAATGGGTGCCTGAGATTTGCCCTTCGCGGCGGATGTCTGCAGATCGCGCACCGTCTGGATGCTGGTTTTGACTGAGCTTATCCAGAAGACAAGAATGACTGGTTGTCGTTGTCCCAAAAAACTTGCTAAGTGGCATCTCCCGTCCCGGCGCGTACTCGAAAAGAAAATTGGGTGCGAGCTGGCCAATCCGGAGATTGAGTCGTGGCGTGTTGAGCTTCACAGGCACCCGTTTTACTAGGTATCGAGTAAGAGCCGCCTGCAGAAGAGCTACCTCCAACGCGCCTTCACACCGTCATGCGATGTTTCCCCTTGGATCGATAATGAGCGTGAGTGGCCTTTTCGCAGACTCAACGCCAAATGCTTTTTCCCAGCTTCCTGTCCCTGCACGCTCCATTCGTATTTCCCGATGGTGCCTCCCGGAATCCAAGTTTTAAGTGCTGAATAGTCAGGGCCGTGAAACACGGGTGGAGTTACGCCTCCATCTCCGCTGGTTTTTTGAGGGATGGGCTCGAACTCGACATATGGATCGGGCCACTGACGTTGTTATAGGTCCCCGCGTCCTTCAGGTCACTATCCACGGTAGACTTCACGCTGCCACTGATGCTCCCGCTGAACGCATTAATCCTCCAGCTATCGCTGCTGAAGTCCGCATTGCCCAGAACGAGGTCGGCGGTTGGCTCGTCAGGAACGATGGTGAAGGTTACAGTAGCACTAAAGCTGAATGTGTCCGGCAAGTACCACTTGTTGCTTGTTTGTACTGCACCCCCTTGGATGGTCAACACGATCGTTTGCCCTTGTTGATTTAGGTTAACCGTGACGGCGGTCGGCGTTACGTCGTAAGAAATGTGAACCGTAGTGGAACTTAAAAGATAGTTGATGGTGTCCTGGAATGCCACACTGAAAGTTTTTCCAACTATCTTGTCGATTGTCGGTTGAAGGGCTGCGCGAAGGTAATCGATGCCCACGGCGAAGGCGAAATCGTCGGTGTTGGCCAGGAAAACGTTGGTCGCACTGCTCGGCGCCGCAGGATGTTGATTCAGGTTGAGCATGATGGCAAAGACATCGGGCAGAGTTTTGACTTGGACGTCAGCGACATTGGGCAAGGTAACGGTCGAAGGCAGAAAACTAGTTCGCAATCCGTTCTGAATGCACAGATTAATTCCTGCCAGATCTTCAGGGCTCAGTGGGGTGCTGGTGTAACTTGGCGTGAAGCTTATGGTGGCATCGTCGGCTCTAAAATCGATATCCAGGACGTTCATGCTTGAGGAGATGATCCGGTTCATGGGGGCGGTAATCTGCAGGTTGCCGCGCATAAACTCGGCCAACGGAGCGGTTCCTTTATCCGGGAAAAACCGCACCATGAGATCCATTCCCACAGTTACATTTGTCCCCCCCTGCGGAATTATGACCGTGGGAGGAAATAACTGCAGTTGAGCAACTCCAGAAATGTGACTCGGAACTATCTCCGGCGATGCCTCGACCAAGCGGTCCGGATTTACCAGCACCCCGAGCCGGGAATAAATCGCATTCGTCGCCGCTGCTGGACCGGGAAAAGGATTCGGCGACCCGATCAGGCGTTGATTGGCGATCGCATCACCGAATTCATCGACACCTCCGACAACTACCGGCCACCTCGGCCGAGACGGGTGCGGATTGTCGTCTAGATGGGCAGAGAGGGAGTGAAGGAATCGGCCCGTCTGATGCATGGCCGCCAGGATTCGGTCGACAGCGTAGTACGCAAACTCCGCCACGACATCGAAATCGCCGGTCAGATTGTTTCCCATAGTTTGCCCCTTTGGGGTTGCGAATTTCTGGAAAGGCTGGCGGACATCATACAAACTGCCGACCGTAGCCTTACTGGAAAACCTACGGCCAGCGTCTTTACGAACAGGGCTTTACCGTAGAACAAGGCCCGGCTTCCACTTACTTTCCTGAAATCGTCAGAACAGATAAAGACACTAGAAACAATGACGAGTGAGAAGATGTGGGCAATGCTAAACGTAGAAGTTCGTCGCTGGCGCTCGCGAGCAAAATTCCATTGCCAGCCGGCCAGCAGCATATCCAAGAGCCACGAAAAGAAACAAAGCGCCCGGAAACCGGAGAGAGCCGCGAATTTTGACAGCGCAACCTAGAAGAACGGCCGCCCATAAGGCCTCCAAGACCTGGGTAGGGATGCGTTTCTCCCAAATCCCTCTGCGATTCGGCAGATACACAGCCAGCCAGCTTCGGGATGGACGGCCGGCGCAACAGCCGTTTAACAGGCATCCAATTCTGGTGAAGAACATTCCTACCAGAATCGTGAAAATGGCAACATCCCAAAAAGCAGGAAAGCTCAGGTGAAGCACGCGCAGGAGCGGGACCGAAACCAGTAGCGCAACAGGCAATCCACCGTACATGATGTATCCGCCGTCGTTGTGATTCCAGATGAGGTGCAGCTGTTTGCGATAGTAGCGCCATTCCGCCGCAACGTAGAGGAGTCGCGCCCCCGCAAGAGAAGGCACAATTAGAATCAGAATTGCTACGTGTGTGCGCATAGCGTGGAGGCCCCCGGCGTGAGCCGCCACGTCTCCCGCCACTACACCCAGCAACCCCAAGTAGAGCATGGCGGGATAGCTCCAGACCGTGATGCCTCGCCATCTGATTAGTAAAGGACGCATAAATGCTCGTGGAGGGTGAAAGGCGTCAACCCCAGAATGCCAGCAGCAATCCTGCGACGATGCCCACATCGGCGAAATTGAAGACCGGCCACCAACCGATGTCAATGAAATCCACAACCGAGTGTTGACGCCAAATGTCCAGCAGGTTTCCCGCCGCGCCCCCAAGGGCCAACCCCAGGCCAATCATCGAAACTCGCGTCTGAAACCGCAAACCGGAGTAACGCAGAATGGTCGCACAAGACAGCGCCGAGAACCACACCAATACCATCGCGATCCTTATCTTTCGGCTCTGGTAGATTTTGTTGAGGTTTATTGTGCGGCGAATGCACAGGCAACGCGCACAAAATATGGCCCGAGCCGGCGCAGCCTTCTTGCTCCACTGATCGAGCAACAGAAGTGCGGCACTGGTCGTAAGCAGGTCAGTCACACGCGTGCCTCGCCCAAATCGTGACCTGTTTACATGATCCACGAACGTATGTCAAGTGTGGCGCTCCATGATGTAGATGCTCCAAGATAATGTCACCCCCTAACTGCAACATTATCTTGAAGCATCTACAAGCCTCCGTTGTGCTGGTTTTGATTTTGCAGCCGCTGCGGTATTCTCACCTGTCCGATGCCTGACGACATCCCACTTGAGCCTGAGACGCCCGATGCGCTGATGCTCTTCGGTTTCTGGTATCGTGCGCTCCCGTCCGATCAACTCGGTCGTGGACAGCTGGCGAAAGCGATGTTATTAGAGCAGCCGCTCGTGGTCGGACGCGACAGGCAAGGCCATGCTTTCGCGCTGCGCGATGCCTGTCCTCATCGTGGCATGCCGCTTTCGTGCGGACACTTCGACGGCGAAGAACTGGAATGCTCTTATCACGGCTGGAGGTTTGACGCGCACTCCGGCCAGTGCAAGGTGATTCCATCTCTCGTTGCCGATCAGAATTTGAAAATCGACCGAATCTATGCCGGCAGTTATCCGTGCGAGGAGCGCGACGATTTCATCTGGGTTTTCATTCCGGATCCCAGCCCGGCTTGGCGCTGGATTCACGAAGTCGGCGCCCGCTCCGACTCCGGCCCCGGAGATCCCGAAATTCAGCGAGCATTACAAACTTGCGTGGCTCACGGCCGACCTGCCTTGTTCGGTCGACCACGGCATCATCGGACTGATGGATCCGGCGCACGGCCCGTTCGTCCATCAGGCATGGTGGTGGCGCACACAGAAATCGATCCACGAGAAGCACAAGAATTTCGAACCCATCCCTTACGGATTTCGCATGAGCGCGCATACACCGAGCTCGAATAGCGCTCCCTACAAGCTTCTGCGCCTTTACGCCGACGCCGATTCGATTACTACGACCATCGATTTTGTCTTGCCCAACCTGCGCTCGGAAATCATTCGCGCCGGCAAGTACTGGTTTTCAAGCCTGACTACCGTTACTCCCATCACGCGCAGCCATTGCCGCATCGACGTGGTCGCCGCCTGGAATTTGTTTCGCTGGATTCCTTTCGGCGCGCAACTGCTGAAATTCGTCTTCGCAAAATTCGTAGAGCAGGATCGCCGGACGATGGAGCTTCAGACCGAGGGATTGAAGCACAATCCCCACCTAATGCTGATTGACGACGCCGACCGTCCCGCAAAATGGTATTTCGGTTTGAAGAGCGCCATGCTGGAGGTGAAGAAGAAGCGGCGGCGCATTCCGGCATCCGATGAGCGGGCCGGTTACGTTAAGGTGGAGAAGCTAGAAGGCTCCGGCATGTTGCAAGAAAGCGCCCATGCATTCAGCCGGTTTTGTGAGGTTGCCGACCAGTTCTGCGCCGTGGTCGACTCTACTCCCAGTGTGAGTAGGGATGCGCTGGTATTGAAGATCTACCAGTATTACCGTTGCTTATCGGCGAAGCAATAAGGCTACCAGCTGTCGAATCCGATGATGGTAGCGAGTCACACTGAGCGCACAAAGGCTCGCATGACCCAAGAACAGTGGGGCGAGCTGTGCTCACTGCTCAAGGAGAAACTCGGGGACTGGAATCTGTATTCGCCGGTTTTTGATCCAACGAAAGACAGGGAAGCAATCTATGGATCGTTAGCCGACGACATTGCAGACATTTATCGCGATTTGAAAGAGGGTCTCGTCCTTCATTCAGACCTTGCGCCCCCGAACGACATTCTTTGGGAGTGGCGGCTAGGTTTCTATTCTCATTGGGGTAAACATGCCATCGATGCCCGGCACACGATTCACTTTCTACTTGAGGACACTTTGAGCTGAGTCCCAAATGATTTCGGAATGCCAACCCGGCCAGAACAAGCGCCCCGTTACCAGACAATCTTGAGTCCTGCATACAGCCTGAACTTTTCGTCTGGCGTCACCACTGGAATCTTCTCGGATAATGCCTGAGCAATGAGCTGGCGATCGAACGGATCGCGGTGATGAAGAGGCAGTTCAAATAGCCTATATGCGTGTTCAGCGGTGAAGGGCAGGATTCGAACCATCATGGCCTGCATCGCCTGACGGACAATCTCCGCTGGCATTTTGATTTTGTGCAGCGTGTTCTTGATAGCAATCTCAGTGAGAGAAATCGAGCTGATCTCGCGAACATTTCCCGCGCTCTTTAGCGCCGCATGAGCACGCTTGCTCAACCGTTCAGGAGCCTCCACGGAAAAAATGAAAACTGCCGTATCCAGCAGCAACCGCATTTATTCGCCCCCGAACAGATCTTCGATTTCCTCATCCGTCATCGGCTTCCACCAGTCGGGATCGATGATCTGAATCTTCCCGCGCAAGGTTCCGAACTTTGGCTTCTGTCGCTCAGTTTTTTGCGTGCGCACGATGTCGACCACGGGCACCCCCCGGCGGCAGATGGTCACGGGCTCGCCATCCTCGACGGCCTTAATCAGTTCCGGCAGTTTATTCTTGGCATCGGCTACACTGACTTGCATGGTTGCATCATAGCCATTGTAGATAGCTATGTCAACTTTTGCTCGACTGGCGGCTCCCGCACACTAGTCTTTGACCAACCAGTCCATGGCCTCTTCGCGGGTCTTGAAGGTTACGATCTCGCGCTGGGAAAAATTGTGGAAGTTTTCCATGAAGGCGTGCGGAATGCTCTCGGTGCCCACCCATGCCGTCTTTTTCACGAACGGCCGGTCGAGGGTTAGCACTTCTTTGACTTTAGTCGCAACCGCGTGGTCTACGGTGGCGCCGGTGAAGTCGCCTAGCGTGAGCAGGGATTCGTGCGCGTGGCGCGCTACCGTGATTCGCACATACTCGAGCAGAAGCTGCATCTCGTTGGCATTGGCATGAGAAAAGTCTGTCAGCAGAATCTGTTTACCGTGGTGCTCAAGGAAATGAATGCGATCGTCCATAGTTTTTAATAGCGTAGTTTTACCAACACGGTTTTACAGTGCGGCCTATCCGCGACTTCTACGGCTTGCAACCTGCATCGACCGGCAGAGTCGGGTCCAGCCAGTTTAAATAGGTTTCCATCGAATGCCAACAGACCGGATTCATCTTGGCTTTCCCCTCGGACGAGAACTCATACGCCGTGTTCACATGTTCGTAGTCGAGGATCATCGGAATGTGAAGCGGAAGCTTCGGAACCACGTCCCATGAATTGACGATTCGCCACGATGCGATGGGTAGCAAATTGAAGGTGCGCACAAACTGCATGTTGCCAACGCGGGGCGATGCGAATTTGCATGAAGTCGTGATATCGAACTTCTGCTTCTCCTTGTTTTCCATCACAAATAAAGTGGTGAGCGCCGCGCCCAGGCTGTGCCCGGTGACAATGTAGGGGCGCTCAGGGCGGCCTTTCTTCTCGTCGATCTCCGGCCTAACGCCCTCTCTTGCCGGGCGGATTCCCTCTAGGCGCCGGTGCAATTGCTCCAGTTGATCGGCGAACGATCCCTCCAGCTCTGGAAGCGGGCCCGCCTGAAGCAACGGTCCGGCCGTTCGCGGATGCTGCTCGATTTTCAACGTGCTGTAGATTCTGTCGAACCCATGCGCCACGCGGCCGGCATCCGGAACCTGGGCGAAGGGGACCATGTAGGCGGAAGCATCGTCCCACCATTCGACCAAACCTTCAGTGCCGCGAATGGCAACCGCAAAATCGTCTTGAGTATTTTTATTGCGGGCGATGTACCCGTAAAAGCGCGGCTCATTGTGGCCGGGAATGAAGTCCGACATGCGGATCCAAGCGACGAATTCGTATGGATCGGGAAGGTCGCCAGGTTGAGGTTCGGGCCGGGAGTTGGTGGGTTCACGCCTGAAAATGGCATAGGCGCCCTGCACCAGCCTGCCGTAAAGAATCGCCTCGCTATTCACCAGGGGTCGGCCCATGAAGCACCTCCAAGGGAAGGATCGCGAATGCCTGGGATTTCGTACGCTGTGTCTTTGTGCTGCCGTCTGTGCCATCAAATCTTTACCACACGGGGGCTGAGGAGCACAGGGGAAATCTAACCTAACAGCGACTCCACCACACTGTAAGCCTCACCCAGCGCCGCGTCCAGAGCTCCCGCATCCTTGCCGCCGGCTTCGGCTAAATCGGGACGGCCTCCACCTTTGCCGCCGACTTTCTGCGCTACGGGGGCGATGACCTTTCCTGCTTGAATGCGGCTGGTGAGGTCTTTGGTTACACCGACGATAAGCGAGACACTGCCGTTCGAGGCCGAGCCCAGCACGACCACCGCGGAGCCAAGCTTATCGCGCAACTGGTCGACCAGGGTGCGCATCTGTGTGCGATCGAGGTTATCCACGCGATGCGCGAGGACCTTGACACCGTGAACTTCTTTGACTTTTTCGGCGATGTTGGCCGTGCTCGACGATGCCGATTTCATCCGCGCCTGATCGAGTTCGCGCCCGAGGCGTTTAATCTCCGCGTCTTTCGCCGCAAATTCTGCTTGCAGAGCAGAGCGTAAGCGCCAGTCGCTTTGCAAGTTGTATTGCGTGACTGAACCGTGTGCCTCTTCAATTTTTGGCGAAAGTCCCTTTCTTTCGGTTGCAATCCATTTGCGTGCCTCTTGTTCCAAGAGGTGATCTTCGCGGAAGTGGCGCAGCGAGCCCTCGCCGGTCACGGCCTCTATGCGGCGCACGCCGGAGGAGACGCTGCCCTCCTTCAGAATCTTAATCAGGCCGATCTCGCCGGTCTGCGCGGTGTGCGTGCCGCCGCAGAGTTCGGTGGAGAAATCTCCGATCTTGATCACGCGGACTCTGTCGCCGTATTTTTCGCCGAACAACGCCATCGCATGATACTCATTGATGGCGACGTCGATGGGAACGTTTTCGATGACCTCGACGCGTTCATTGCGCAGAACTTCTTTATTGATGAGGTCTTCGATGTCTTGCAGTTCTTCCTCGGCGACTCCGGTGAAGTGGGAGAAGTCGAAGCGCAGATGGTTGGGCGCGACGAGGGACCCCGCCTGCTTCACATGTTTGCCGAGAACTTCGCGCAGTCCGGCTTGGAGCAGGTGCGTGGCCGTGTGGTTGCGCATGGTGGCTTCGCGGGTGGCGGTGTCAACTACGGCATCGACTTTGTCGCCGATGCGAATTGGTTGCTTGGCGGTGACCTGGTGCGCGCGCACGCCTTGCACTGGGTAGTAGCATCCAGTCACTTCGGCGACGACGGTGTTGTGATCGTCGGAGTAGAACCATCCGCGATCGCCGACCTGGCCTCCGGATTCGGCGTAGAAGGGAGTCCAATCGAGGATGACTTCACCTTCTTCTCCGGATCTGAGTTCTCTAACCTCGACACCGTTGTGGACAATGGCCAGCACGTCGGCTTTGAATTCCGTGGACGTATACCCTACGAACTTCGACTGCTGCACGATCATGGCTATGCCGCTGGGACTCGGGTGCGCAGGGTCGATGCTCAGCCGCTCGCTCAGTTTCCGATAGATCGGATTTGCGATCTGCTTCGCGGCACCTTTCCAGGAAGCGCGGGCGCGTTCGCGCTGCTCGGCCATGGCGCGGTCGAAGCCCGCGCGGTCGAATTCGATGTCTAGATCACGACAGTAGTCCTCGATAAAGTCTCTTGGCAGTCCGTATGTGTCATAAAGCTTAAAAGCGTCCACTCCGTATAACTCCAAGTGAACCCCCCGCTTTTTGGACTCTTGGACAATATTTAGGGTCGACGGGTAAACCGCGTCTGTCGACTTAGTAACACCGCCCTGATCAACGGCGATCATGATAATGACGTCATCTAAACGCTTTAGCCCTTCAATCAGCGCGTGTGCAAACCTCGTCTCTTCCGCCAGCACGACTTTAGAAACTTGTCCTGCCGTTTCTTTCAATTCCGGATATGCATCCTGCATCAGATCACGTACCTTGAAAACCATCTCATAAAGAAACGGCTTTGTCCGTCCGAGCAAGCGTCCATGGGTGATCGCGCGGCGGATAATTTTGCGCAGGACGTAACCGCGTCCCTCGTTCTGAGGAATCACGCCATCGGAAATCAGAAATGCTGCTGCGCGCGAGTGATCGGAAATTACGCGCAGCGAAGCTGCCGACTTCGTATGAGCTTCTTTATCGAGTTCCTTCGAGAGCGAAGCCCCCGTCAGTTCGGCGGCGCGCTTGATCAGTGGGGTGAATAAATCCGTTTCGTAATTCGAAATCACGTTCTGCAGCACCGCCGCGATCCGCTCCAGCCCCATGCCCGTATCAATTGACGGCTTCGGCAGCGTGGTCAGCTTGCCACTCGAATCGCGGTCGAACTGCATGAAGACCAGATTCCAGAGTTCTACGTAGCGTCCGCAATCGCAGCCGAAGGTGCAGTCGGTGTGGCTTTGGTCGCTGGCTGCCACTCCCATGTCGTAGTGAATCTCGCTGCAGGGGCCGCAGGGGCCGGTGTCTCCCATCTGCCAGAAATTGTCTTTCGAGCCGAACTCGTAGATGCGATCTTTGGGAACATGCGCGCGCCACAGGTCGTAGGCTTCGGCATCGCGCGGGACCCCGTTTTCGCCTTTGAAGATGGTTACGTAGAGCTTCTCTTTTTCAATCCCGAACCACTCCGGCGAAGTGATCAGCTCCCACGCGTAGGGAATGGCTTTTTCTTTGAAGTAGTCGCCAAAAGAAAAATTTCCCAGCATCTCAAAAAACGTGTGATGACGATTGGTGAAGCCTACGTTTTCGAGATCGTTGTGCTTGCCTCCGGCGCGAACGCATTTCTGCGAAGTGGTGGCCTTGTTGTAGTCGCGCTTTTCGAGGCCGAGGAAAACGTCCTTGAACTGGTTCATGCCGGCGTTGGTAAAGAGGAGCGTCGGGTCATTCGCCGGGACCAGCGACGAGGAGTGCACCTCGCGGTGTCCCTTCTGAATGAAGAAGTCGAGGAACTTGCGGCGAATTTCGGAACCTGTGGGCATTGCAGATTGAATTCTAAACGATAACCACAGGGGACACAGAGCAGCACGGGGAGAGACTATGGCCATGCGGCTCGCGGTGGCAGAGAGAGGCGCTCGCCTAGCAATGGGAGCGGCGACGTCGAAGTCCCGTTTCTCGAGGAGTTTGCGGTTGGGCGCGCTTCGACGCCGCTGTAAGAATGCGGATGCGGCTCTACTTCACCGCGTCGTCCGTTTTCTCGGCGCCCTTTTTCACACCGTGGCCGACGGCCTTGGTGCCCTTTTTCACGCCCTTGCCGGTATCCTTGGCGGCGGTCTTGGTGGCGTCTCCGGTCTTGTCGGCGGCCTTTTCGGTGGCTTTTCCGGTATCTTTGGCAGCGGTTTTCGTGGCGTCACCGGTCTTCACGGCTGCGGTCTTGGTGGCATGGCCCGTCGCCTTCGCGGCGGTCTTGGTGGCGTGTCCGGTGTCGTCGGCAGCTTTCTTCACATCGTCGCCGGCCTGGCCGTAGGAGAACGCTGTCAGAGCGAACATCGCACCGGCGATCGTCATCAAAATCAAAATCGAAGAGAACTTCGTTTTCATCGTTCCTCCAAAGGAATGTTGAGGAGTTCCTCAGGTTCCCAGTTTTATCAGAGTACGATGGACGCCCGCAAGCCTTCACAAGAAGGAGTCGCGGCTCAGTTTGGTCACTCCAAAAACAAAACCGTCAGCTTTCGCTGACGGCTGAAGATCTTGCCGAACTTCGTTCGGCTGGCGGGCGAGGGCGCCCGCCCTACACGAGCAACTAGCTTTCGTACAGGAGCACGCCTTCGGCTTTTTCGGCGTCTACTGGGCGGTAGTACAGTTTGTTGTCCTCCAGGAAGACCTCGATGAACGCCGGGCGAGTTGTAATCGTGCCCTGGATCAGCGCTTCCGACAGGGGGTCTTCTATGTATTTTTGCAGGGCGCGCCGCAGTGGACGAGCTCCGTAGCTGCGGTCGGTCAGGGTCTGGTTCAGAATCCACTTCTTCGCTTCGTCGGCCACGGTTACGGTGATCGAACGTTGCGCGAGATTCTGGTTGAGCTGGCTGACCATGAGTTCGAGAATCTGGATCAGATCCTGCTCGCTGAGCGCCATGAACAGGATGATCTCGTCCACGCGGTTCAGGAACTCGGGGTTGAAGGTGCGCTTGACTTCGCTCTTGACCAGGTCTTCGACTTTCTCGGAAACCATCTCGTCTTTCGACGACTGGAAGCCCAGGCCCTCGCGCTTCATCAGGTGCCGGGCGCCGATGTTCGAGGTCATGATGATGATCGTGTTCTTGAAGTCGACGGTGTTACCGAGGCCGTCGGTGAGTTGTCCGTCTTCAAAAACCTGCAGCAAGATGTTGAATACGTCCGGATGCGCCTTTTCGATCTCGTCGAGCAGAACTACCGAGTAGGGCGCACGTTTGACGCGCTCTGTCAGTTGGCCGCCTTCCTCGTAACCCACGTATCCCGGAGGCGAGCCGATTAGCTTGGAGACGGAGTGTTTCTCCATGAACTCCGACATATCGAAGCGGACCAGAGCTTTGTCGCTGCCGAACATGAAGTGGGCCAGGGTGCGCGCCACTTCGGTTTTGCCTACGCCGGTTGGTCCCAGGAACAGGAATGAACCGATGGGGCGGTTCGGACTCTTCAATCCCGCACGCGAGCGGCGAATGGCGCGAGCCAGGGCGCTGATCGCTTTTTCCTGCGAGATGATGCGCTTGTGCAGCTCTTCTTCGATGCGCAGCAGTTTCTGCGTTTCTTCTTCCTTGATCGAGGTGATGGGTACACCGGTCCAGCGGCTGACCACGTCTTCGATGTCCTCCCGGCCGACAACGCCGGTGGAGGATTCATCGAGGTGGTATTTTTCACGAAGGGCGCGCAGGTTTTCGCGCTCCTTGCGTTCTTCGTCGGAGTAGAAGCGCGCCTTCTCGAACTCGTGGTTCGCGATGGCGTTCTCCATGCGATGGACGATGAACTTGATGCGCTTCTGGACTTCGGTCAACTCTTCAGGAAGCGTAGTCTGGCGCAGTTTCACGCGCGCGCCCGCTTCGTCGATCAGGTCGATGGCCTTGTCTGGCAAGAAGCGATCAGGAATATAGCGGTTGGAGTGCGAAACAGAAAAATTGATGGCGTCGTCGGTGTAGGTGACGGCATGGAACTTTTCGTAACGCTCTTTGATTCCGAAGAGAATCTTTATGGCGTCGGTCTCGTTCGGCGGCGGAACTTTTACCGCCTGAAAGCGCCGCTCGAGCGAGCGGTCTTTTTCGATCGACTTGCGATATTCAGCGGGCGTGGTTGCGCCGATGCATTGAATCTCGCCGCGCGATAGAGCGGGTTTCAGGATGTTGGCGGCGTCGAGCGACCCCTCTGCGCTTCCAGCGCCTACCAGCGTATGCAGTTCGTCGATGAAGATGATGGAATTTTGCGACTCCATCAGCTCTTTCATGATTGTCTTGAGCCGCTCTTCGAACTGGCCGCGGTATTTCGTGCCGGCCACGATCAGAGAGAGGTCGAGAGCGAGGATGCGTTTGTCGGCGAGGAAGGATGGAACTTCGCCGTCCGCGATGCGCTGTGCCAAGCCTTCTACGATGGCGGTCTTGCCTACCCCAGGTTCGCCGATGAGCACGGGATTATTCTTGGTGCGGCGGCAGAGAATCTGGACTACGCGTTCGACTTCACCGTCGCGGCCGACCAGCGGATCAAGCTGGCTATCCATAGCCGATTGCGTGAGGTCGCGAGAAAACTCGCTGAGCAGAGAAGATTCGCGTTGCCCGCGTTGCGGCGCCGATTTTTCCTGGCTGGTGCGGGCGAGCTCTTCCCGGATGGTGGAAAGACGCAGTCCGCGTTCATGCAGAATCTCGGCGGCGAAACATTTTTCTTCGCGCAAGAGTCCGAGCAGCAGATGTTCGGTGCCAATATGCTTATGGGAAAGCCGCTCTGCCTCTTCTGCCGCGTACGCCAGCACGCGCTTGCATTCGTTGCTGAGCGGAAGATCGACGGAAGTGGACACCTTCTCGCGGATAGTGGTGTGGCCTTCGATCTGCTTCCGGATCGATTCCACCGAAGCATGAGAGCGCAGAAAACGATTGGTCAGGGCCTTGTCTTCACGCAGCAGCCCGAGCAGCAAGTGTTCGGTCTCAATATAAGGAGACCCAAACTGGCTGGCCTCGTACCGCGCAAAAAAGATGACGCGTCTGGCTTTCTCCGTGTAGCGTTCGAACATATACCAATTCCCCCCGGGTTCCTGCGGAGCGCGCAACACTTCGCCAAACCCATGCCCCTACCACATTATGCATTTATATCGCCTAATGGCCCAAGCGATATTCGCCTTAGAGTGACCGTAGAAACTTACCTTAGAGTACTCCGATCTTTCATGTTTGATTCTTTGTACTTGCTTTTTGGCCGCGTTTCGTCGCTTTTCTTCGTTTGTCGTCCTGGTTAAACCGAAAGCGACTCTGGCGCAACCTCTTCTATTCTGCCCTGATCCAGCCTTAGAACGCGATGGCACCGACGTGCAAACGCCAGATTATGGGTTGCGATCAACGAGGTCAATTGATGTTCTCGGTGCAATCTGGCAACCAATTCAAAAACCAGCTCTCCGGTGCGCCCGTCAAGATCGCCGGTAGGCTCATCAGCCAGCAGGACTTGAGGCTGAGTAATCAGCGCCCGCGCCAGTGCCAGCCGCTGCTGCTCTCCTCCAGAAAGCTCTCCGGAACGATGTTGCGCGCGCTCGGCTAGGCCCACTTCGGCAAGCCACCGCAAAGCCTCTCTTTCCGCTGTGGCCAATGCCTGCCCTCGCGTCAGCAGCGGCATGGCCACATTTTCCACGGCGGTGAATTCGGGCAGCAGGTAGTGAAACTGCCACACATATCCCATTTCGCGGTTACGAAACTCGGCGGCATCATCCTCGGAAAGCGTATTCACTTGCAGATCAGCGCAATATACTGCACCCGCAGAAGGACGATCAAGCGCCGCCAGAATGTGCAGCAGAGTGCTCTTGCCCGCACCCGACTGCCCGACGATGGCCAGCATCGTTCCCTTCTCGACCTGGAAGGACAGATTTTCAAAGAGCACGAGTTCGTCTTTGCCTGAGCGAAAGACCTTGCTTAACCCTTCGATCCTCAGCATTCGGCCCCCAGAGGATCTTGAGTTATTGGATGCAAACTTGCCCTCCTGCGCACCAACGCGGCCTCCGGCTGAAACCTGAGACGGCGGTTGGTGATCCATTAGACCATTATCCATTTGAACATGATCCATCCGAGCCTATCCGTCAAACCATATTGTCGAGCTCATGATCGTTAGCGCGCTGCCGCGTTGTGTATTCGTTTATTCATACCTTAACGCCTCCGCCGGCAAGACCCGCGCAGCAGACCATGACGGATAAATCGTGGCGATGAATGAAATCCCGATCGAAACGACGGCCACGATCACTCCATCGGTCAGACGGGGCGCGAAAGGAACGTAGTCGATCGAGTAGACCTCGGGCGAGAGCGAAATGAAATGGTAGTGACCGCCCGCCCATGAGATCGCGTAGCCGAGCACCAGGCCGATCGCTGTTCCTATCACGCCAATTAGCACACCCTGCGCCATGAACACGCGGCGGATTTGCGCCTTCTTCGTGCCGAGCGACATGAGCACGGCGATATCTTTTGTCTTCTCCATGACCATCATGATCAGGGAGATCAGAATGTTGAGCGCGGCCACGAACACGATCAGGCCGATGGTGATGAAGGTTACGACGCGCTCGAGGCGCAGCGCGCGGAATAAGGGCTTGTTCTGCTCCATCCAGCTGGTGGCCATGAAGCCATGGCCCGCGACTTGTTCGAGAGAGCGTGCTACTTCGCCTGCGCGGTAGATATCGTCGATCTTGAATTGGATGACCGAGATTACATCTCCGAGGCCGAACAACTGCTGTGCGTCGGCGAGCCTTATGAACGCCCAGGAAGAATCGTAATCGAAAAAGCCGGAGTCGAAGATTCCCGCGACATGAAAGCGAATGTACTTCGGCACCATGCCAAAGGGAGTCAGTTCTCCCTGAGGAGATGTAACCAGCACAACTGAGCCGACGGTCGCGCCAAGTTCCTCGGCCATGTCTTTGCCGAGAATGATGGGAGGCATGGCTGCGACGCGCTGCTGCACGCCAGCCAGATCGTCGGGCGACTCGGTTTGCGAAGTGTCTGGATGGTGACGGGGCTCTGCCCCGTCCGAGCCGGGTCGAAGACCCGGCACCACATGATCCGCCGACTCCGTTGAAGTCGTTTCATCCAGCGCCGCGGCCGATCCAAGCGTGATCGAGTTCAGCAGGTCGCTAACCTTGCGCTCATACCGCGGAAGCATTCCCTTCAGCACCGCGCCGCGCGCCCGCGGTCCACGCGAGATGAGCACCTGCTCGTAAATCGCCGGAGCGGCTGCCACCACATGCGGCTGCTTCGCCAAGTTTCAAAAGCAGCGGACGCCAATCGCGTATACCGTCGCTCTCGACGCGCAGCAGGCTGATGTGCGCCGTCGAGCCCAGGAGCCGCGCCTGCAAATCCTGGCGAAAGCCATTGTTGATGGCTAAAGCAACGATCAGCGAAGCGACTCCTGCCGCCACTCCCAGGATGGAGATGCCAGTGATGATGCCGATGAAGGCTTGGCGGCGTTTGGCGCGCAGGTAGCGAGTTGCGATGAAAAGTTCGAAGCGCATGAGGCAGCTTTCAGCTTTTAGCCATCAGTTATCAGCCGTCAGGTAAAGCGGATTATAGCTGGCTTGACGTTCTCGGTTTTCCTGACGGCTGATGGCTGACGACTGACGGCTGCTTCCTGCTATTCTTCTTCCTCATGTCTCCCATTGTGACCAGTGTGCTGCTGGGACTGACGGCGGCGGGCGCGAATGTGTTCGGGGGCGCCATCATCGTTCAGAGAAACTGGGAGCGGTCGTATCTGCGCTACTTCGTCGCGCTCGGCGCGGGCTTCATGCTGGCGACGGCGCTGGTCGAGATGGTGCCGGAGAGCATTAAGCTGCACGGGCCTTATGCCGGCTTTCTCATTCTTGGCGGATATTTGCTGGTGCACTTTTTTGAGCACACCGTCACTCCTCATTTCCACTTTGGGGAAGAAACCCACGCGGACGAGTTCGTGCATGCTCACAAGGGATATTCGGTTCTGATTGGATTGCTGATCCATACGTTTTTTGATGGAATCGCGATTGCTTCAGGATTTCTGGTTTCTCCAGAGCTTGGCTGGATTATTTTCATCGCGGTTTTTCTGCATAAGATTCCGGAGGGATTTACGGTTTCATCGGTGATGCTGGCAAGTGGGCGGAGCCGCGCGTTTGCCTGGGGAGCGTCGGTGGCTTTGGGCATTGCAACTGTGGCTGGGGTGATGACAATGGCCATTTTTCGTCACGACGTTGCGGTCGGGCTGCCCTTGTCGGCGGGGGTGACGATCTATGTGGCGGCGTCGGATTTGATCCCAGAGGTGAATAAAGAGCCTGGGGTGAGAATGGCTTTGTTAGTGTTTGTCGGAGCCGCGTGCATGTTTTTGCTGGATCGTTTTTTCCACGTGCATTGAGAGAACAAAGGAGCGTTCATGACGCTCGTCGAACTCCTGTATTTCGTATTTGTAAACTTGGGCGCATCTCTCGCCGCCGAGCGTGTTTATCGTCGCGGGGGATGGTTTTGGGCGGGTCTTGTTTTCGCTGTTGTGTTGGGGGGTTTTGTTTGGTTCTTTTTCAGCGGCTTGTTTCATCGAGCGATCAGTTTCGTTTTCAAGCCTAAGGATTAAAAAGCGATCGCACCAATCCAAAAAGAAGCCCTCCGGTTTCGTGTATGACCTCATCCACTATGCCTAATATGCATCACGTCCCCATCCTGCACGATGTAGTCTTTGCCTTCTAATCTTAAAGTCCCTTTGGCCCTCGCGTTGGCTTCCGAACCCGCTTCCAGCAGTTGGTCCCAGCGAATCGTTTCGGCTCGGATAAAGTGTTTTTCCAGATCGGAGTGAATGGCTCCGGCGCCGTTCTGCGCTCGGGTGTTCAGCGGGATTGTCCAGGCGCGGCACTCATCTTCTCCGGCGGTGAAGAACGAGATCAGGCCCAGCAGGTGATAGCTCTTGCGGATCAGCCGCGAGAGGCCGCTTTCGGTCAGCCCGTAGCTGCCTAGAAATTCGGCGGCGTCTTCGTCGCTCATCTCCGCGAGTTCGGCTTCGACTTTGCCGCAGATGGCGCTGGCTCCGGCATTTGGACGCGCGGCAACTTCGGTTAGATCGTATTTTGCGACTGCCTCTTCCAGGTCTTTGCCGAGCTGCGTGCTCTCGCTGATGTTGAGCACGTAGAGCATCGGCTTCTCGCTCAGAAACATGAAGCCGCGAATGCGCTTCTTGTCTTCGGGAGACATTTCCATTTCGCGCAGCGGCTTTTCGGATTCGATCTGGGCTTTGGCTTTGAGGAGCAGCTCGTTTTCTTTTTCCAGCTCGGGCGTCTTCATTTTTTTCAAGTCTTTTTCGAGGCGCTCGAGACGCTTTTCGATCTGGCCGAGATCGCTGACCATCAGATCGAACTCAACGTTCTTGATATCGCGCAGCGGATCGATCGGGCCAACATGCGGAATCGCCTCATTTTCAAATGCGCGCAGAACGTGAATGAGCGCGTCGACCTGGCGCAGATGGCCGATGTAGGCGGTCTCTTTCAGCGCGTCCTGGCCGATGGCGCCTACGTCGACGTACTCGACCGAGGCGTGCGTTAGCTTCTTCGGGTTGTAGAGCGCGGCCAGCTTGTCGAGGCGCTCGTCGGGGACTTTGGCGACTCCGATGTGGGCCTCGCGCGGGTTCGAATAGGCCTGGTCGGAAAGATTAACCTTGGTCAGAATGCGGAATAGAGAGGTCTTGCCGACTTGCGGCAGACCGATGATGCCGGTTTTCATGAAAAGGCTCTCAGGTATCAGCTATCAGTGCACTCACGAGAATAAATCATCATGCGCTATGCGCATACCCGCGCTTGGAGACTTCAAGCGCCTCAGTCAGTGAGCACACGAAGGTACACAGAGGTTGTTGTTGACCGGTGTTCCTTCGTGGGCCTTCGTGTCCTTGGTGGTTGCGGTTCTCGCATTTTCACTTCCCTATCTGGCTGTGGAACTGCGACAATAGCGCGTCATTTCTTCCTGGCGGAGCACTCATCTGAACCAACAACCTCCGGGCAAAAATTTCCCGGTTAATGTTGCAGTGGTTGGCGCGGGCGCCTTTGGGCGCAATCATGCCCGCATCTATCACCAGCTGCAGCAGGCTGGCAGCGTGCGTCTGGTGGGAGTTGTCGATCCCGAGACAACGCGGGCCGACGCCGTTGCCCGCGAGTTTGGCTGCCGCGGCTTTGGCTCGGTCGGGCAGATGCTGAGCACGTATAGCGAGGTGCAGGCGGCGTCGGTCGCGGTGCCTACTGTTTTGCATTTTGAGGTGGCGCGCAATCTGATGGAAGCCGGGGTTGACGTGCTCATTGAAAAGCCTTTGGCGGTTTCGCTCGGCGAGGCCGACGAACTAGTTCGCTTGGCGTCCGAGCACAAGCGCGTGGCACAGGTGGGGCACCTGGAACGCTTCAATCCCGCAGTGCGGGCTACGCTGCCGCTGATCGGCCGTCCTATGTTTTTTGAGGTGCATCGGCTGAGCGTGTTTTCTCCGCGGGCGCTGGATGTGGATGTGGTGCTTGATCTGATGATTCACGACCTCGACGTGGTGTTGACGTTTGTGAAGTCGGAGGTAAAGGAAATACGAGCGGTGGGATTGCCGATTCTTTCGCGTAAGGTTGACATTGCGAATGTGCGCATTGAGTTTGACTCGGGGTGCGTGGCCAATTTCACCGCGAGCAGGGTCTCGACGGAACGCGTGCGCAAGCTGCGCTTTTTTCAGCCCGGACAATATATTTCGATCGATTATGGACGCCAGGATGTGCTGGTATTTTCGGTAGGAGATGCGGCGGGAGATCCCCACCCTAACGTTGCAAAAGACGCGACGTTAGGATGGGGCACCCAGCCGAGTGTGAATCCGCAGATTGACGTGGCGAAGCCGGCGATCATGGCCGAAGAGCCGCTGCTGGCGGAAATCCAAGCGTTTTTGCAGGCGGTGCGGGAGCGGTCGCATCCGGTGGTTTCTTTGGAAGATGGACGGAAGGCGCTTGCGCTGGGGCTCGCGATTCTTGAGGAGATTGGGCGGCACGCGGCACGGATTGGAGTCGCCCGCTAAGGGATCGCTGATTTAGGGCGCTGGTCGACGGTTGCGAAGGTGCATGCACTGCCGAGCTTCGCTCGGCGGGGCGGACGAATTGCGTCCGCCCCTACGCGAGCATTTGCTTCTTATTGCTGTGGGGGCGGGGCTTGCTGGTCGCTACCTCCCATTTGACCTTTGTGGCCCCAGTAATCGTGCCGGGATTGGATTTCGTCCCACTTCTTTTGCTGGTTCGGGTCAAGAAGCGCGCGGATTTGAGTGTCGGTGGTCTGGCGAATGTCCATCATTTTGCTGTGACGGTCTTGCTGGGACATGGAAGAGTCTTGATGCAGGCTCTCCATCTGTGTGTGTTCGGTTTCGAGGAGGCTCTGCACTTTGGTTTGCTGATCCGAGGTAAGTTTGAGTTTCTTGGTCAGTTCCTGCGTGCGCTGAGCGGGATCGGGCGGCCCGTGATGATGGCCGCCGTTTTCCTGCGAAGGCGGTGTTGCGGATTGATTGTCACTACTCTGAGCCGCCGCGAAGGGCACGGCCGTCGCGATAAGGCCGGCGGCGAGAACAACGAGAAGGCATTTCTTAAGCATTGAAAATCTCCTTAGGGACGAGGTGTCTAACGTGTATGAACGGAATTATGCACGGGAAGTTGCGCGGGCAACAGCCTTCAGACAAATCTTTGCATAACTTTACAGAGACCAAGTCAGAGGTTAGAAGTCAGATTGCAGAAGTTTCAAACCCCATCGTCGCCGCCGCCGTTTTGCGGATCAGGATTTAACTTCTGCAATCTGACCTTTGACTTTTTGACGGTCAAGGGGCTGGAGTTCCCTTTGCGGATTGGCGCTACTGAAGTTGGGCGTTGAGTTGGCCTATCTGGACTTCGCTTAGAGGAAATTGACCCTCCAGAACAAGGCTTAGCTGGTCGACTCCGGCCTGCTGAAATTGTACTTTTTGCAGGGTAGCTGAACCGCTGATCGCGGGCGGAAGCGTGGCCTTGAGATCGGTAATCTTTTGCAGGGGGGCGAGCAACGATGCGGCGATTTGATCGCGTAGAGTTTCGCCCAGGTCGCCGGAACCTAACAAGTCGTGCAGGGATCCCGCCGCGGTGACTCGGCCAATTTCGGGGACAAGAGTTAAGCCAGTTTTCGGATCGAGCGAGGCGGCGAGCTTGATCTCGATCTCGCCATCACCGCTCGTCACCTCCATGGGAGTTTCTCTGCCGGGGCACACCCAGCGTTCGTAGTGAACATCCGCTACCAACAGTCCGGCAGGAGCCAGGGGAGTGAGCGTGGCCTGTTGAATCTCGATGCGCTCGCCGCAGGCCGGAGAGCGGGTGAGCTCAGCGCGCAGAAGGGCACTGACGTTTTGCTGAAGATCAGTGAGATCGGCTGTGATTTTGAGATTGTAGAGGCTGTGGCTGGGTTCGATGGCAGCCGCGGAGGAAGCAACGGAGGTTGCGGGAGAAGCGGCGGAAGGAACTCGCGAGACTGCCCCCGACGACGGAATCGACACGGTCTGGTCCGCGACGTTGAAGGTGTTCGCTACTGGAGGAAGGTTGAAGGTGAGTTCCTGGTCTCCGCTCGGGAACAGGATGCTCATTTCTTTTCCCAGCGCGAGGTGTTCGCTCTGAAAATTAGCCAGCGCTGTGGCGAGAACGGCGGCGGAGTTGGAAATCGGCTCGCTCTCTGGCTTGGCGGCGTGGATGATCTGATCGAACGTCTTGGATTGCTTGTCCAGGTCTGAATCCGTATTCGCCAGCTTCTTGGTGGTCTCTTTCAGGCCGGATTCCTGAGCGGGAGACAGCGAAGTGAGAAAATTCTGGTTGGCGGCACGAACTTTTTCAATACCCTGAACAATGCTCTGAACCGCGGAGCTTGCGCTCTCGGACAGATTGCCGTCGGACAAGGTCGAACCAGTGGGCGCCTTTTGCAGAGATTCGCGGAAAGCTTGCAGGCGATCGCTGGCGTCTTGTATCTGTTTTGCGATCTTGGCGAAGGCGGCGCGCTGCTCGTCGGTCGCCTGCACGGCCATGGCGCGATGAAAGTTCTTGAGGCTATCGTCTGCGCTCAGCCCGTCGCGCAGCGCGGGGCAGTCGTGCACGCAGATTATTGGGAGCACGTTGCGCCCGCCAGCGGCAGGACCGGGGCCGCCTATGTTGCCGCTTCCTCCGCCACCACGCTGTGCCAGCGTTGGACTGGGATTGGCCAGCTGCGCGATTCCAGCGATCAATATCCCTATCAATAGGGACGCGAGGGGAGGACGCGGTTCCAGGACGGGCATCTTGGGGTGCTGCATTTCTTGGCGAAGCATGAACAACATCTCCAAAGCATTCTACGGCTGGAAGAGCGCTTAATTGTTATGGCAGCAACATTAAAATTCTGATGCCGGCGGATTCAAGTTGGTGATCTGAACGTTTGGTCGGGGCCAAGCTAACGCTGGCTAGACAGCCGAGGGCGGCTGTCCCTACGTATGTAATGCCATTACTCAGGTACTCGCCCGGCTTGCGTGAAAAATGCGACAATACCTTGGCGGTCAGGGTCCACGATTTACGTAACTTTACGAAGGAATTTTGCGCGGGGAACTCTTCGCGCTTTATTTTGGCGGCGGGTTACGCAACCTGGAAGCGTGCCCGCGGCTCTAACTTGTAGTTCTGCCTCATGCCCGTCACCCAAATTCCGTCTCGCGACCCCCTCACTCCGCCGGCCGATCCGCCGGAGCAACGTGACCTGTTCGAGGCGCAGCATTGGGAGACTGCTTACCGCGGCTTTAATCCCGATGAGGTTCCGCATCTTCTTTTTCAGTTGCAGGACGATCTTTCGCGGGAGCGGAAGCATGAAGCGTTGTGGCTGTCGCTGATTCTGCATCTCTTTGTGGTGATCCTGTTGTGGAACAGCGACAAGCTGATGGATTTGCTGCCGCACCGGGCGGTGAATCTGGCGATACGGACGAATCCCGACCAGTCGAAGGATGCAACGTTTTTGGAACTGCCACCGGATGAGCAGAAGGTGACGCGGCGTCCGGATACGAAGATACTTTCGGACAAGGACAGGATCGCGACCACCAAGGCGCCGCAGATCAATCGTAACGAATTGAGGAAGCTGCTGCAAAGCCCGCATCCAGGGCAGCCGGGCGCACATGTGCAGGCGCCTCCGGCGCAGGCCCCGCCGCCGCAGCAGAATCAAGTAGCGCAGAATCCTGCGCCTCCAGCGCCGCAGGAGAATCAGCAGGGATTTTCGCAACCCCAGACGAGCGATCAGACGGCGCGATTGCAGACGCCTCCGCAGACGCGGCCTGCGCCGAATTTCAACACGTCCACTTATGCGGGTGCTGCTGTGGATCAAGCCGAACGAGCCGCTGCCGCCAACCGCGGCTACTCCGGCAGCGGACAAGCGGGCGACGGCGGGTTGAGCCGCGGCCGAAATCAACCGGGAGCGGGGCTGGCTCCGGCGGAAATTCTGACCGACACGATGGGCGTGGATTTCGGGCCTTATATAACGCGGATGCTGCAAGTCATCAAAGAGCATTGGATTCTCGGGCTGCCCCCGTCGGCGTATCCTCCGATTTGGAAATCGGGAAAGGATTCCATCGACTTTACGATCCTCAAGAACGGACAGGTCAGCGGCATGGTATGGCACAGCGGCTCCGGAGACATTGCGCTGGACAGGGCCGCGTGGGGAAGCATCATCGCATCGAACCCGCTGCCCCCGTTGCCGAAAGAATTTCCAGGGCCGAATCTTGGGCTGCGGCTTAATTTCTATTTGAATATGGAGATTAACGACATTAAGTAAGAGTGGAATGTGTGGTCACGGGGCTCTGCCACGTAACGGGCCAGAGGCCCGTTACCACACGACCCTGCCGTTATAAGGTTGGACTTTTCTCTGCTATCAGCTTCTTGATCTTTTCTACGAAATCATCGGTGGGCAAGTCTTCCGTTTTTTCTTTGCCTCGGGTGCGGACGTTGACTTTGTTGGCCTCGGCTTCCTTGTCTCCCACCACCAGCAGGAATGGAACTTTCTGCATCGCGTGTTCGCGGATTTTCGCATTCATCTTTTCGTTGCGGGAATCAACCTCTACTCGCACGCCCGCCGCTCGCAGCTGCGCTGCTACTTTTTCGGCGTAGGCGGTATGGCGCTCGGCGATCGGGATCATCGCGACCTGCACGGGCGATAGCCAGACGGGGAAGGCTCCAGCGTAGTGTTCGATGAGCACGCCGAAGAAACGCTCGACCGATCCGTAGAGGGCGCGGTGAACCATGAGCGGCTGCTTGCGCGTGCCGTCTTCGGCTACGTATTCGAGATTGAAGCGCTGCGGCAGGTTGAAATCGAACTGCACGGTAGAGAGCTGCCAGAGGCGTCCGATGGCGTCGACCAGCTTGATGTCGATCTTGGGGCCGTAGAATGCGGCTTCGCCGGGGATGATCTTGTATTCGATGTTGCGTTCTTTGAGGACTTTTTCGAGCGAGTCGGTGGCCAGCTTCCACTGCTCGTCGCTGCCGACAAAGTTCTTGCGGTCGTCGGGATTCCAGCTGGAAAGCTCGGTTTGAAATTTGTCGAAACCGAAGTCTTTCAGGACCTCTAAGGCAAAATCAAGGCAGCCTACGATCTCCGATTCGATTTGCTCGGGGGTGCAGAAGATGTGCGCGTCATCCTGGGTGAAGCCGCGGACGCGCAGCAGGCCGTGCATCACGCCGGAGCGCTCGTAGCGATAGACGGTGCCGAGTTCCCCGAGACGCACGGGGAGGTCGCGGTAGGACTTCAACGAATCGGCGTAAATGAGGATGTGGCCGGGGCAGTTCATGGGCTTGAGACGATACTCGGCGTCGTCGAGTTCCATGAGGTCGAACATGTTCTGCGAGTAATAGCCCTCGTGACCCGAGGTGTAAAACAACTGGCGGCGCGCCACGTGCGGCGTGTAGACGAGCGAGTAGCCGCGGCGCAGATATTCTTCGCGCATCCAGTCTTCCATCTCTTTGCGGATGATGCCGCCTTTCGGATGCCAGAAGATCAGGCCCGGCCCTGCGAGTTCCTGGATGGAGAACAGGTCGAGCTGCTGGCCCAGCACGCGATGGTCGCGCTTTTTCGCTTCTTCGATTCCGGTGAGATAGGCATCCAGATCTTTCTTGGAGAAAAACGAGGTGCCGTAGATTCGCTGCAGCTGCGGATTTTTTTCGTCTCCCAGCCAGTAGGCACCGGCGATATTGAGCAGTTTGAAGGCCTTGATTTTGCCGGTCGAAGGGACGTGGGGGCCGCGGCAGAAATCCTGGAACTTGCCAGTCTTGTAGATCGAAATCTTTTCATCGGGCTTGGTGAACTGCTCGATGAAATGGCACTTCATGAAGTCGCCCTCGCCTTTGAATTTTTCCAGGCCCTCTTTGCGGGGCAAAAATTCGCGCGCGTAAGGCAGGTTTTGCTGGACGAGCTCCTGCATTTTCTTTTCGATTTTTTCCAGATCTTCGGGAGTGAATGGCGTTTCGCGATAGAAGTCGTAGAAGAATCCGTTTTCAGTGGCGGGGCCATGGCCGAGCTTCGTCTCGGGGAACAGTTCGAGCACGGCGGCGGCGAGCAGGTGCGCGGAGGAATGCCGATAGACATCCAGCGCCTCGGGGTCTTTCTCGGTGATGATGCGCAGGTCGGTGTCGTGGTCGAGCGGCCGGGCGAGGTCGATCAGGTCGCCATTCGTTTTGGCTGCAAGCGCGATTTCGGCTAGACGCGGGCCGATCGACTTTGCAACGTCAAGCGCAGTGGTACCTTTTGGGACTTCTTTGGTGCTTCCGTCGGGGAGCTTAAGATGAATGCTGTCGGACATGGATTCGCCTTGTATTGTGATGAATCTTATAAGTTTAACATTGCTTGCGTGGGGACAGATGCCATCTCACTGTTTGGTAGTGGCTCAGTTTCACCGATCTGAGGTTTTCCTTCGTGGACCTTTGTGACCTTTGTGGTTAACGGTTTGGCAAACTGAGCTACTACCCACTGTTTGCAGGCGCGAAGAACCGCAGACTTCCGCTAGTGCCGGCAAAAAGCTTGGCGTGCTTCCCCAGACGAGGGTGGTGCTTGGCTCGTGCTACCAGCCCACCTTCTTCCCCTTGTTCTGTTCATCCAGCCACTTTTGCAGTGGCGCGAAGTATTCCAGCAGCGCGGCGGCGTCAACCTGACGTTCGCCGGTTAGCACTTCGAGTGCGTCGGGCCAGGGTTGGCTTTGGCCCATGGCCAGCATCTTGTTGAACTTCGCTCCCGCTTCCTTCGACCCGTAGAACGTGCAGCGGTTTAGCGGGCCGGTGTAGCCGGATTCGCGGCAGAGGGCGCGGTATAACTGGAATTCGAGAATGTGCGCGAGGAAATATCGGACGTAGGGAACGTTTGCCGCAACGTGATATTTCGCTCCGGGATCGAAATCGGCTTCGCTGCGCTCGACCGGTGGCGCCACTCCCTGATATTTCAAACGCAGCCGCCACCATGCTTTGGTGTAATCCGCGGGCGCAATTTCTCCGGAGAATACCTTCCAGCGCCACTGATCGATCATCAGGCCGAAAGGAAGAAAAGCTACACGATCGAGCGCCTGCTTCAGCAATTCAGGGATATCGTTGCCGGCTTGCGGCACGCTCTCGAGCAGTCCGACTTTGTGCAGATATTCGGGCGTAATGGCCAATGCTATCGCGTCGCCGATCGCCTCGTGGAAGCCATCATTCGCGCCATTCTTAAACATGAACGGCTGATCTTTGTAGGCACGCTGGTAGAAGTTGTGTCCGAGTTCATGATGAATTGTTACAAAATCGGTACCACGGATCTGTATGCACATCTTCACGCGCAGATCGTCCCGGCTGTCGATGTCCCAGGCGCTGGCATGACAAACCACGTCGCGGTCGGCGGGCTTGGTGAAGAGCGAGCGCTCCCAGAAAGTTGACGGCAGCGGCGCGAAGCCCATCGAAGTGAAGAAGCCTTCGCCGTATTTCACCATCGTTTTTGCATCGAGATTTTTCTTCTTCAGCAACTCAGAGACGTTGACCCGGCCCTTGTCTTCCTGCGCTCCGAGCAGATCGTAGATATTGCCCCACTCCTGCGCCCAGGGATTGCCGAGCAGATGCATGGGGATGGGACCGTTCGGCGGGACTAAGTTGGGGCCGTATTTTTCCGCCAGCTTCCAACGCACGAAGGTATGCAGCGCAAGATAGAGCGGCTTGACCTGGTTCCACAGGCGCTCCAGGTCGGCGGAAAATTCTTCGGGCGTCATGTCATAGCCAGAGCGCCAAAGGGCGCCTGTATCTTTGAATCCGATTTCTCTCGCGCCCTGGTTGGAGAGCTCGACAAAACGTTGGTAGCGCTGGCGCATGGGCGGACCGATCGTGTGCCAACCGATCCAGACTTCTTTGAGCTCTTCGGGATTACGGCTGGTGGACATCACCTTTTCGATGGCGGTGATGTCCATACACTCGCCGGTCTTGCGGCGGTACCTGCCCTTGCCGTATTCGCCATTGAGGGATACCCCAATCCCGGTCATTTCGCGGCGCAAGGCCGCAAGCTTTGGCGCCGGGGCGGTGAGTGAAAGTTTCAGCAGCAGAAACTTGCGCGCCAGATCCGGAGGCAGAGCGAGGCCGTCAAAGCGCCTCGCTTCTTCCACCAACCGCGTGGTAACTGCGGTGTTCTCATCGATGGCGTCGGCCGCGATCGCGTCGGTGTCTTCGGTGATGAAATTTTCCTGCACCCAGGAGGCGCGTTGCACTTTGACATTGAGGTCGGCGAGCTGAGCCTCAGCGCTGTTCATGAAATCCTGAGCCTCAGCGGCGGTGGGAGCGTGGGTCTGGGCGTTTGCATTCATGGCGAGAAATAAGAATACGAGAACCAGGGAGCCCATGGACCTCCGGAACAAACAAAGGATTATGACGGATGGCGGAGGAATTTGTCAGCGGGCCGTGTCGCGCTTCGCGAGGTTTGAGGCGATGCTGACAACAACCCGAGCGAGCTGCGCTCGCCTAGACAGCCGGGGGTGGATGTCCCTACGTGGTCCCGAGCGCGGAATAGAGAGTCTCTATTGCAGCTTTTACTTGGGCCGACACTTTGTCTGTGTCGTGCACGGTCAGGCCGACAGTGGAAATCGCTTCGCCAATCCGCATCTCAAGCGGCTGGCACTTAATGTGGTAGGTGTTCATCGGCAGCAAGTCAAATGTTCCTACGAGCGCAATAGGGATAACATCCGCCTGCGCCTTGATGGCCAGGAAAAACGCGCCGGGAAGAAAAGGCTGAAGTTGGCCATCTCGCGTGCGGCCGCCCTCGGGAAAGATCACGAGCGGCATACCGCTGCGCAGGCTCCGCAGCGCAGATTTAACGGCTCCAATGGAAGCGGCCGGGTTCTGCTGGTTGATGCAGACTTGGCCGGAGCGCTTCAGATGCCAACCTACGAATGGATACGCGAGCAACTCACTCTTGAAGATAATGCGGAATTGAAATGGCAAGTAGACGTAGAGAATGGGGATGTCGAGCGCCGATGCGTGCGTGACCGCATAAACGCGAGGTTTGGAGGCACTCAGAAGACTCCCGGAGGCGACCGCGCGGGGAGACACCGCCGCCGAGCTGCATTCGGCTGGGAAGACGGGGGCGTCTGTCCCTAAGTGGGTTGGTGTGCTACCCACGTTGTTTATGCCCGTGACTTTCACCGGGGAGAGAATCGTCCACATGATCAGCCGCGACCAGAGGCGGGCTAGATTGTGTTGAATGCGTCCGTTGCGGTCGACGAGCGAGCAGAGCAGAGAAATCGTGCCCAGTACGATGGTGTAGAGCCAGATCAGCGGGGCGAGAATGAAATACGAACGCAGCCGGCTGATCCAGCCATGGCCGCGATGGGGCTGAACTGCAATGGTTGCTTCGGACCATTGAGCGAACTGACGGCTCCGTCTGTCCCGCCGAGCGCAGTTCGACTTCTACCTTTTCCGGATCGGCGGTTGTGGCAGCCTTATTCAAGATTTACTTGTCCCAGCGCAACTTTTGACTGAGCGGTGCTAGACGAGGCATAGCCCCGTCACCACAGCTGGTGCTTAGATGCGAATGCCGAGCATTCGCATCGCTTCTCCTACCACGTAAATCGAACCAGTAACCACGATCAGACTGCCTGGCCGGGCAACCTGGCGAGCCCGGCCGAGCGCGGACTCCACACTCTCAGCATCTTCAATATCGATGTCGCTGCCGGAGATTACTCGCGCCGCCGCTTCTCGAATCTCACTGGCGGTCGCCGAGCGCGGGTTGTTGGCGTGGGTCAGGATCACGTGCGCGGCGATCGGGAATAGAATTTCAGTGATCTCACGCACAGCCTTGTCTCGCATTACGCCAAACACCATCGTGATTTTGCCGCCGCTTTCACCGTCGCCGCCTGCGAGGCTCTGCAAGACAGCCGACAACGTCGATCGCAACGCCCACGCCCCGGCCGGGTTGTGTGCGACATCGAACACATACTGCTTGTCCTCTCCCACAACCGGAACGAGTTGGAAACGCCCAGGCCAATGCGTCTCGCGGATGCCCTGCGAGATCGTCTGCGCCGTGATCTGATCGAACCCCTGATTGTGTAATTCCTCGGACGCCACGATCGCGAGAGCGAGATTGCGAAGCTGATGACGCCCAGCGAGCGGCGACTCGACCATAATTCTCTTGCCCATTACATCCAACGGATAGAGATTGCGTATGCCAGCAGATCGATCATCCCTGCTCAGGCAATTGCCGCTCCCCGGCGATACCGGAGGCACATAGGGGACAGCATTCACCGCGCGTGCATCCGCGTCTAGGATTGCGTTGCCGATTACGTCGTTGGCTTCGGGCATTTGCGGCAGAGTTACTACAACTCCGCCGCGCCTTATGATCCCCGCTTTTTCACGCGCAATCTCGGTGATGGTTTCGCCAAGGTACTTTTGATGATCGAGTGCGATATCGGTGATGACGCTGAGGCGAGGCTCAACCACGTTCGTCGCGTCCAGGCGGCCGCCCATGCCGACCTCGAGCACAGCCATGTCGGGGCGATTGCGCGCGAAATATTCAAACGCCATCGCGGTCAGCATCTCAAAGAAGCTGGGATGCCATGGCAGATCGCCCTCGCCGACAAGGCGCTCGGCGGTGCGGTCAACCACGTCGTGGAGCAAGGCGAAATCATCGTCGTCGATAGGAGCGCCATTGAGGCGAATGCGTTCATTAATGCGAACCAGGTGCGGCGATGTGTAGAGCGCAGTCTTCAGCCCAGACGCTTGCAGGATCGACGCCAGAGTCGCGGCCGTCGATCCTTTGCCGTTCGTGCCGGCGACGAGTACAGTGGGAAAGCGAGCCTCAGGATTGCCCAATGCCGCCAGCAGCACACGCATGTGCGCGAGGTCGAACTTGTGCGACGGCGTCTGCGCTAGTTCGTGGCCCAGGGCATACATCTGCGCGACTGCGGTTTCGTAGTCAGCCATCAGCTGCTCAGTTCTCAGGTTACCAGTTTCAATCTTCGCCGCGGGGGTATCCAGAAGACTGCACTTAAGGGCGGAAAGGACGCACTGAGCAGGGAATAGCGTGGGCCCGACAGGCGGGCTGAGTTCGTCGACAAAACTCGGAATTTAGGACCTATGGGCAACTGCGGAGCTTTGCCCGGCGGGCGGACGAATGCGTCCGCCGCTACATGAGTTCTCTAGGCGGCCTTGACCATGAAATCTAGCGCTCGCGTTATGTAGGGTTTCAGGTCTTTGCGCGGAACCACGGCGTCGAGCATTCCGTGTTCGAGCAAGAATTCGGAGCGCTGGAAGCCTGGCGGCAGTTTCTGCCGGATCGTCTGCTCGATCACTCGCGGACCGGCAAATCCAATGAGCGCGCCGGGTTCGGCGATGTTGAGATCTCCCAACATGGCGAATGATGCCGTCACTCCGCCTGTGGTCGGATCAGTCAGCACCGAAATGTAGGGAACCTGCGCCTCGTCCAAACGTGCCAGCGCCGCGGAAATTTTGGCGAGTTGCATCAAGCTGATCACGCCCTCCATCATGCGCGCGCCGCCCGATGCTGAAACGATGACGATCGGCGTGCGCGCTTCTGCCGCCTTCTCGATGGCCCGCGTGATGGCCTCGCCCACTACCGCTCCCATGCTCCCGCCGATAAACGAATATTCCATGGAGCTAACGATAACGGGACGGCCGCTCAGTTTGCCGCGGGCATTGATGATCGCGTCTTTCAGGCCGGTATCGGATTTCGCTTGCTTCAGGCGCGAGGAGTATGCTTTCAGGTCAACAAACTTGAGCGGATCGGTGGAGGCCAGGTCGCTATCGAAAACTTCATATTGATTATCGTCGAGAAGCTGCGCCAGGCGCGCCCGGGCGTCGATGCGAAAATGCTTGTCGCACTTCGGGCAGACGTTGAGATTGTCCTCCAGATCCTTCTTCCAGATGATCTGGCGGCAGCCATCGCACTTCACCCATAGCCCTTCGGTGCGTACCGTCTTCTCGCCTGAAGTATCCAGGTGTCCGGACTGTCGTTTGAACCACGTCATAGAGTATTTGTAATTGGCAATTATTGGAAATTTGTAATTGGTAATTTTGAAACTCAAACCCTGTCGGCCCGAGGGGTCAAATCACCAAATTACAAATCACAAATTACCAATTCAATATTCGATGCCTCGCTGCGCCATTACGCCTTTCTCGTAGGCATGCTTGACCTGGCGCATTTCGGTTACGGTGTCGGCTAGCTCGACTATTGTCGGATGCGCGTTCCGTCCGGTCAAGATCACGTGCACCATCTCCGGCTTATCTTTCAGCGACTCCGCCACTTTGGCGGCATCCAGCATTCCATAACTGATGGCGTAATTAATTTCGTCGAGCACCACCAGGTCCCATTCGCCGGACTGAATCGCCTTTTCGGCCTCGGCCCAGGCCTCTTCCACCATACGCACATCTTCAGGATCGGGCTTCTCGGCGCCGACCTTCACGAAACCGCGTCCCATCTGCTTCATGACGAATTTGTCACCGAAGGCCTTGACCGCGTCGAGCTCCCCGTAGTGCCACGATCCCTTCAGAAACTGCAGCATCAGTACCCGCATCCCCTGGCCGACCGCCCTGAGCGCCGTGCCCATGGCTGCGGTGGTCTTGCCCTTGCCAGGGCCGGTGTTCACGATGATGAGACCGCGGCGGAGATCCGACATAGAGCAGAATTTTTGATTGTACGCGGAGAGGTCAGGAATTTGTAATTTTGTAATTTGTAACTGAAAAATCGAATCTCCAACCCAAAACCCGGGGGATTGCAAAATTACGAATCGGAAGGCAAATTTCAAGGCGGACGGACTTGGTTTCCGTCCGCCTCAAGTCCACGGGAGGGAGTAGGTGTTCGAGGGAGTAGGTCTAGGGCATCTCGATGACTCGTTGGAACGGGGTAGGAGCAGCGCCCTTTGCTGCGAGAGATTCCTCAGCGTCCAGCAATCGGGCCGCGACTCGCAAAGCCTCGATCTCTTTGCGGACCCGCGTCAGTTCCTGTTCCTTCGTTCGTAATACGTCGTATGGATTTTTCATTTGGGGGAGGGCCTCACTAACAAGTTCAGGCTTGTTTCGCCTGCTAGAGATACAGTAAACGACTTTCACGCCTAGGTGAAGCTGCCGGAAGGGCAATTATGGGTGGGGAATCAAGCCTAATCAGGATGGGGCTGATTGGCCGCTGCCCGTTACCATAAAGTTAATGCCCCAAATGATAGGGGTGGTGCGTAAGAATCGTAAATGCGCGGTAAATCTGCTCCACAAGCACCAGGCGTGCCAGTTCGTGCGGCAGCGTCATCTTTCCAAGGGAAAGCGCAAAATCAGCGTCGCGCCGCGCTTCTTCGCTGAAGCCGTCGCTGCCGCCAACCGCAAACAGGAGCGGCACTGCATTCCCCTGCTCGCGCTCGAGAAAATCGGCCAGCTCTTCGGAGGAGAGTTGCTTGCCGCGCATATCGAGCAGAACCAGCTTGTGCCGATCGTTCTTCTTATTAGCCTTCTTATTGTTCTGTCGGCCGTCGCCGCGAGCCAGGGACAGGATTGCAGCTTCGTCCTTCAGGACCGTGCCAGCGATCTCAGCATACCGGGAGATGCGTTTCAGATACTCGTCGGTCAGAACCTGAATCGCAGGCTCTTTTGTCTTCCCAATCCAAGCAACCTTGATCTTCACAGTGTCTTGCTCTCGGGCCGCTCTCGACCGTTCTCGGCCACTCTCGATGGAGCGACGGGCGTCTCGCCCGTCCTTTCTAGACGATCGACGGCATCGTAGCCGAGTGGGGACGCTCGGCGCCCCGCAAACACATTCAGATTTTGCCCGAAGCTAAAATTATGTCGGCGCCAAAGCGGATCTCGTCTCCCACGCGAAAGCGTTCCATTGCCACTACGGCCTCGGCGCGTACCGCCGACCACTTCCCCGGTGGAACCCGCTCCAGCATGGGACGGAACGGCGCTGCCACGGCGCATGCGTATTCGAAAACATCCTCCGCATCGCCCGGCCAGGTCCAAGGCAGATTCCGAGTCGACTCCTCGACCTCTTGAAATCCGGCGGAGGCGAGCACCTTTGAAAGAGAACCAGCGTTTGAGAATCGAAAGGGATCGGCTCCTCCCGGGGGAAGCAGGTCGCCACTCACATGCCGGTGCACGACCTTCATCGTGCTTTGCCAATAAGGTTGTTCCATGGGGCCCCAGGCAGCGAAGCAGGCGCGGGCCCCGGGTTTCAACACCCGGCGCGCTTCAGAGAGCGCTTGTTGCACATCGCTGAAAAACATCACGCCAAAGCGGCAGCAGACGAGGTCGAAGCTCTGAGCGGCAAACGGCAAGGTGTGCGCGTCGGCTTGCCGGGTCGTGAAGTTTGAGAGCTTCTTGACCCGAGCGCGCTCGGCGGCAATCTCCAGCAGTTCAGAACTTTGATCGACGGCGGTGACCGAACCGCCCGGAACCACGCGCTGCGCCAGGCTGATTCCCGGTTCGCCTGTGCCGCTCGCCAGATCGAGAATTTGCATTCCAGGAAGCGGACGTGAGTATTCCACCAGGGCGACAGTGACGGCGCTGCCCAACACCGCCGATTTTGCTTTCCACTTTTCCGAAGCCGTCAGGCGAAAAGAGGAACCCCACGGCGCTGGACTCGTAGCGCACATGTCAGGCCTTCTTCTTACGCGTCTTCTTGACCGCCCCGGAATCGGTCCGGGCGAGCGTCGACTGACCCGCGGTTATTTCCGCAATCGTCGCTTTTCGGCGGGTCGGCTTGGTCAGCAATTCCGCCGGCTCCAGGCGCTTGGCCGACTTCCATAGGCGTTCCAGATCGTAGAAATGGCGCGCCTTTTCCGAAAAAATATGGACGACGAAATCCACGTAATCAAGCAGCACCCACTCCGCTTGTTTGTAGCCCTCGGAGTGAGTCACGCGCAGGCCCAGTGCCTCCAGGCGCTCATCCACCGCGTCGGCAATCGTCTGGATCTGGCGAGGGTTGGCGCCGCTGCACATCACAAAGTAGTCGGTGAAAGCTCCGGAGTCTTTTTCCAGTTCGAGAACTGTGACATCCTGGGCTTGTTTGTCTTGGCAGGCGAGAATGGCTTCGTTGACCTGGCGTCTGAGGTCGTCCTTTTTCTTCATAAGACTCATTGATTGTAACGCGGTTGGGAGTATGAGGAAGCACTCGCCGCCGTGGCAGCCGAAAATGTTCGGGTGCGGATCGTTTGGTTAGCGCACGCTGCCAAGCTCTGCTCGGCTAGACAGACGGTGCGTCTGTCCCTACGTGAGTCTTTTCGGAGGACGAATGCGGGCGCCGCTACTTGATTTGGTTGCGATATAGGCCATGTTTCTTGATGTAATCTGCGACTTGTGGATCCAGCCATCGGGTTAGCGACTTGCCGGCCGCAGCTGCTTCTCTGATTACCGTTGCTGAAACGCTCTGGTGAACGCCCTCGAGCAAGTGCACAGTCACCCCGGGAAGAATCAGGTCGCCGGTTGCGGGCTGCTTATGAAAAGGACGTGTAACCTCAGCCGGAGGCCGCAAGTCTTCGGGCAACGACTCCGCCACATCGCGCAACGAAAATCCCGGGCGGCTGGCCACGATGAAATCGCATTCCGCCAGCAGAGCGCGCGCCTCGCGCCATTTCGCAATGTCGCGGAAAGCGTCAACTCCGATCAGGAAGAAAAGGCGGTCGGATTTCTTGAGAGTTTTTTTCAGCAGCCGAACGGTGTCGATCGAATAATTGGTGCGCGCAGGGGCGGCCGCTTCCGGCTGTCCCGCCGAGCCTGTCTTTCTGGCAGCCGGGCGGGGATCGCCGATTGCCCACGCGGGCGCCTCCAGCAGCGAAGCCAGGAATCCCCGTTCCTCCTGCGTAGCCAGCGCCACCATGGCGTAACGATGAATGAACGGTGTCAGCGGTTGTAGCTGTTTGTGCGGAGGAACATTCGCCGGCACACACAGAACCTGTCGCAGCGAGTAACGGCTGGCCGCCGCTTGGGCCAACGCCAGGTGTCCGCGATGTATGGGATCGAAACTGCCGCCGAAAAGGCCAATATTCATTTCTGATGGCCCGCGATCATACCTTTCAAGCTTCCCTGCCAACGTTTCCTGCCGCGATCTCGCTGACAATAGTTGACAGTGCCCGCTAGTTTCGTCGTAACCGGAGACCGTTGCAAGCCGTGTCGTCGAACAATGTTGTAGAACATGTTGTAGAACTATGTTCCCTTGCCGCCGATTTGCGCGAGAAAACTTTGCCGAAAGCCGCGCCTCAGACTAGGCTGTGCACACGGCTTTTGCTTCTTTCACTCTTCGTCGCCTCCAGGTTGCGACCTGGCAGCTTGTACCCGGCCAGCGGTACTGCCGGCCACCGCGCGGCAAGGAACGCGGTGAACTATCGTAACTCGCTCGGCGCGCAGACTGCGCTTAGCATGAGGCCATGCGAATGAAACTCCCCCTCATCCGCAGCTTGGCGGTAGCTCCTGCGCGCGCTTCCATTCTGCGTTATGGAGTAGCCCTCCTCAGCGCCGTCCTGGCTTTAATCCCAGCCTTGTTTTACTCCGACCTCGCCGAGAGCCGCCTGGTGGTTTTCGCCGTCGCGGTCATGGTCAGCGCGTGGTATGGCGGCTGGAAGCCCGGCCTTGCCGCGACTTCTTTCGCGCTCACTGTGAGCATCTACTACTCCCTCATCGGCGGACAGGGGCCGGTCGATTATCGCAGAGCGATCGCGCACCTCGGACTTTTTATCGCGGTGGCGCTCCTCATCTGCTGGTTCAATGCCGCGCTGCGGGCCACACAGGAGCGTCTGCGCCTTTCCGAAAGCAACTTCCGCTCGCTGGTCATGAACGCGCCTTACGGCATTTGCCGCTGCGATGCCCTCGGAATCTTGCAGGATGCGAACCCGGCTATGGTGGCTATGTTTGGTTATAGCAGTGCCTCGGAGCTTAGGGGCCGGCACCTGGGAAGTCTGTATGCCGACGCCCAGCAGTGGTTTCAAACTGCCGACTATTTCCATAGCGGAATGGAATTCAACAGCCTGACCACGGAATGCGTGCGCAAAGACGCCTCGATTCTTGTGGCCCGCATTTCCGGCCGCTCCATTCCGAATGGGCGAGAAGGAAACAGCTTCGAGATCTTCATGGAAGACATTACCGAGACTCGGACTCTCGAGCTGCAATTCCGCCAGGCGCAGAAAATGGAAGCCATCGGCCGGCTTGCGGGCGGTATCGCGCATGACTTCAACAATCTGCTGATGGTGATCTCGGGATACTCAGAATTTCTGATTGAGCGCCTGGGACCGGATCCGCGCCTGCTAGGACCGGCGCAGGAGATCTCGAACGCGACACAACGCGCCACTTCGCTGACCCGGCAATTGCTGGCCTTCAGCCGCAAACAGATGCTGGCGCCGAAGGTTCTCGACTTGAACGAAGTAGTGGCCGAAAACCTGAAAATGCTGACCCGCATGATCGGCGAAGATATCGATCTGGTGATGGTGCCCGGTCCCGGACTCGGCGCGGTTCGAGCCGATCCCGGCCAGATCGACCAGGTGATCATGAACCTCGCCGTGAACGCCCGTGACGCCATGCCGCAGGGCGGCAAGCTGACGATCGAGACGGCTAACATCACCCTCGACGAAGATTTCGCGCGCACGCACACTCCGCTCACGCCCGGCGACTACATCATGCTGGCCATCGTCGACAACGGCATCGGCATGGACCACGATACGCAATCGCGAATTTTTGAGCCTTTTTTCACCACTAAGGGCGCAAAAGGCACAGGCCTTGGCCTTTCGACGGTGTATGGCATCGTGAAGCAGAGCGGCGGCTTTATCTTTGTCGACAGCCAGCCGCAACGAGGCACTGCCTTCCGTGCTTATTTCCCGCGGATCAATGGCCGCGAAGAGATCGCAGCCGCGCAGGATTTTTCCGGCCTTCCGCGCGCCGATCGTGGCGGCGAGACCATCCTTCTGGTCGAGGATGAGGCCAATGTCCGCCGCCTGGCCCGCCATTATCTGGAAATGCAGGGCTACAAGATTCTCGAAGCCGAGGACGGCGCCGCGGCGCTGCAAATTGTCGAGGGCTACAAGAATACGATCGACCTGCTGCTTACCGACGTCATCATGCCTGGCTTGAGTGGACGCGAACTGGCTATGCAAATCGTCAAGCTGCGTGCCGGCATTCGCGTTCTCTACATGTCGGGTTATGCCGAGAATGCCGTGGGTCACGATGGCATGATCGATGCCGGCATCAATTTACTGCAAAAACCATTCAGCCTGCCTGCGCTGAAAGAGCGTGTGCGCGAGGTGCTGGATTCCGAGCCCGCGCCCGCGGAGGTCACCATGTCATCTGGCCTCGCTCCAGGCGAAAAGAAGATTCCTCCTTTCCGCGCACGCCGTTTCAATCTTCAGCTGCCGCTGCGTTACCGGCCGCTCGGGGAGAAAAGCTGGCGCCCGGGCACCACCGAAAACATCAGCCGTTCCGGATTGCTCTTCCAGGCGCAGGAGACGCTCAATCCCACCGTTCAGCTGGAAATCAGTCTGGTGCTCCCGCCGGAGATTGCCGGCCTCGCCGCCACCGAAGTGATCTGTCGCGGAGAAATAGTCCGCTCCGTCGAAACGCAGAGACAAGGTCAGGGGCAAGGTCAAGGGAGGTCAAGGTCAAGGTCAAGGTCAAGGACAGGCTCAATCCCAAGGAGTCACTCCTGCCGTTGCCGCGAAAATATTGCAGTACCACTTCCAGCATGGCGCGCGTGCCGGCCAGGCCTGAGCACTTCGCGGGATTGCGGCTGTAACAGAATCCGCAGGCGGGATCGGGCCGAGCTTTCCACCCCGTCAAGCCAACACCGGGCTTGTCGGGGACCGCGTACGCTCGGCTAGATAGACCGGGGGCGTCTTGCCCTGCGCAACCCTCCCACATTCCGTCGTTACCTTCGATACGCGTCCAGCTTGGACAACGCCGCTTGGGACTGTTACATTGCGGCAATACCCCCGCGTCATTTTTAGTGAGGACAGCGATGTCTCTGGTCGTGAAACTGGAAGACGATCTTGGCGAACGCAGCGAGTGGGTCATGCTGCACGGCGTTTTGCCGGATGCCCGCCATGCCGATTTCCAGATGCTCAGCGGCATTGATCCCTTCGGCAAAACCGTATTCAATCACCGTCAGATGGACGTCTTTCTCGAGGAATGGGACCGCGTGAAAGACCGGGTGAAGGATGAGAATCAGTTGGAAGCGTGGGAAAAAGTAAAGCAGATGGCGGAAACCTGCCGCCAGGATCGCGACCTCTACTTGCGCTTTGTCGGCAACTAGCTCAATTAAAATAACCCCACTCTGGCTTGACTTAGTTCTCCGGCAGATTCGCCGCCAAGAACTTCAGCGCGTTGTCTCCCATGATCATGCGGATCTCCTGCTCCGAAAAGCCCACTTGCAGCATAGCGTCGGTGATTTCGACCAGGCCTGAGGTGTCAAAGGGCTCGGTGACGGCTCCGTCAAAATCGGAGCCGAGCGCCACATGCTCCACACCCACTCGATCGGAAACATACCGCATAGCTTTCACGATCGCCCGAGCGTCCGTGCCGCATGTAGCCGTTTCCCAATAGCCGACGCCGATGAGGCCGCCCTTTGCCGCGACTGCTCGAATCTGGTCGTCGCTGAGATTACGATTGTTATCGCACGTCCCTTTCACGCCTGTGTGCGAAACGACCACCGGACGAGTTGCTATCGCCAGCACATCGTCGATCGTTTTGGCCGACGCATGCGCCAGGTCAACGATCATGTTGCGAGCTTCCATCTGCCGCACCCACTCGCGGCCTTTTTCGGTGAGGCCGATCTTGTTGACGCCGGCCGCCGATCCTCCAATGTCGTTATCGAAAAAGTGGCTCGGCGACATCATCCTGTATCCTGCACGGTAGAGAACGTCCAGATTCTCCAGTTTGCCATCGAGCGCGTGCGCTCCTTCGATGGAGAGCAAGCCGGCGGTAAGCTGGCGATTGCCGCGGCGGCGTTCCAGGTAGGCGGAGAGATCGGCAGCGCTCTCAATCACCACGAAGCCGCCGTCCGAACCGCCTGCGAACTGATACAGGCGATGCGCCTGATACAGGGCGCGCTCGGTCAAACTCTTCCAGGTTCGGGGAGGCCAGCGCTCCACGACGGCCAGCCAGAAAATGTTGTCGCTGTTGTCGTCATTGCTTTCAATGTTAAGTCCGCGCGGGCTCTTGGTGGGCAATGAGAAAACCTGCAGCGCAACATTGCCGTCGGCCAGGCGCGGAATGTCAACCTGGCCGTAGGTGCCGCGCTCTAGCAAATCGCGGCCCCAGAGCAGCGAATCGGCGTGCAGGTCCACGATCGAAAGCTGTTGATGCAGTTTCCGCGCCCGCTCAGAGGCGGCGTAGGGCGGCTTTTTGAGGACCTTGTTCTGAGCCTCATCGACTAGCTGCGGAATGGCAAAGAAAAACGCGGCCGCGATGCACAAGATCAGTACAAATAGTTGGATTACCTTGCGCACCAAACCTCCTAGATAGTCGCGGTGTTGCGTTTATTCAGCACCCGCAAAGACAGCTGGTGCCGAGCTTCGCTCGCCGGGGCGACGAATGCGTTTGCCGCTGCGCAAACTTATTTCGACAGCGCCGCCAGAGCCTCACGAAAGAGCACGTCAAAACTCTGAGGACTCTTCCCCGTCCGCGCCGCCAGCAGCGCCTTATCCGCCGCCGCGCGCGGGTAGCCAAGATTGACCAGCGCGGAAATAACATCTTCCTCCACCGGGGTCGCCGCTGCCGCGCTCATTTCGGACGTTCCCGTAACCGCCGGCAGCTTGTCGCGCAGTTCCAGCACCATGCGCTCGGCCGTCTTTTTCCCAATCCCGGGAATACGCGTCAGCCGCGCTACATCGCTTCCGCGAATCGCTCCCACCATTTCATCCGCCGGCATGCCGCTGAGAATCGTGATCGCGAGCTTCGGACCAATTCCGCTCACCGTTAGCAGCTTTTCAAAAAGCTGCTTCTCGGAGAGGCGCAGGAAGCCAAAAAGGCTAAGAGCATCCTCGCGAACGTGGGTGTGGATGTGGAGCGCGACTTCGGAGCCTGCCGCCGGGAGTTCGGTGAAAGTTGGCACGCTGATGACAATGTCGTAGCCGACGCCGTGAGTCTCTACGATCGCCTGGTTGGGATGCTTTGCCAGCAGAGTTCCGCGAAGATGAGCAATCATCGCGGCTATTGTATCGCGGCTATTGTAGGGCAGCGCGGGGCGGCGCAGAGCCTGCGGCCTTCGGCCTGCGAACAGCCGGCGCTGCTGTCCCTACGTGCGACGTAACGAAGCTCGAATAAAACCACACTTTTCCTTTCGCTTCCACAGGAAGTTCCTCGCCTCCACAGTTTTTACACAACGAAGCCGCACTTTGCCGTTGCCTTAATTTTGCTGCTGCCGCAAAGTGCTTGCAGTCAAGAGCGTGAGCTGTTCTGAGTTGGTTCCGAGTAAAGGTTCAGCGTTGCCGGTGATTTTCGAGAGTGAGTCACCGGGGGAAATTCGGTGCATGTCCAGTGCTCCGGTGCCCGGGCTTAGCGGCCTCCTTGAGAAATCCTTCCCCCCAGAAGGATGGAAAACGTTGAACCCTAACCCTGAGGCGCGAGCCTCAGGAGAAGCGTCGACGCAGAGCATTCTTAGGGTGCTATGCGAGACGATCTTCGATCTTTCGCCGAGGCGAAAGACGGCAGCTCAGAACGTCCGCGAAAACAATGCGGCTTGGGTGGCTGGCCCGAGCCGCATTTGTTTTTTGACGCTCGATGAAAGCCTCGTTGCTGATCTCCGCCGTACGATTCGCTTCGCGAATTGTCTGGCTCCGCTCCGCATGACAGGACCTCATATTCCACACCTTTCCCACAGCACTGCCGAACTCCCATCTTTCCCTCGGCGTTCTCTGCGCTCATAATCGTTAAGTGATCAGTGTGCGCCAACGATGACGTCGAACGCTTCCGACAATTTCAAAGAAACTCTTAGGCAGCAGGCGGATATCGTTCGCATCGTCGGCGACTACGTCAAACTGAAGAAGGCCGGAGCGCAGAATTTCTCGGGGCTTTGTCCCTTTCATGCCGAAAAGACGCCTTCTTTCTCGGTGCATGCTACGCGGCAGTTCTTTCATTGCTTCGGCTGCGGCGAGTCGGGGGACATTTTCACTTTCATCCAGAAAGTCGAGAACATCACCTTTCCTGGAGTCCGATTCGCCTGATTGCGCAGAAACTGGGCGTACCGATGCCGAAGTTGGGCTTCTCCAGCCCGGCGGAGGCGCGAGATGCTCAGGTGCGCATGGCATTGCTCGATGTGCACGTGCGCGCTACGCAATTCTTCCAGGAATGTTTGCGCCGCCCTGAAGGCGCAAACGCCCGCGAATATCTCAAGGGACGCGGCCTCGATGGCGACACCATCGCCCGCTTTCGCATTGGGTATGCGCCCGATTCGGGGTTCCTGCTCCGCGATGCGCTGCGCCGCGAGTTTGACGAAGAGTTGCTGCGCGAGAGTGGACTGTTTTCGTGGAAGGAAGGACAGCCGTCAGTCGTCAGCCATCAGCACTCAGCAAAAACAGAGTCCTTCGCTCCGCTCAGGACGACAACTTTGTATTGACGTCGGGCGCGAACGACGAACCGCGAACAGCGAGCACTGCGATTCCTGAGAGCCGAGAGCTGAGAGCTGAGAGCTCTCCCGCCATCTACTCCAAATTCCGCAACCGCGTGATGTTTCCGATTTGCAATGACCAGGGCAAGGTGATCGCTTTCACCGGCCGCACGCTTTCGACCGATGAGAAAGCCGGACCCAAGTATCTGAATTCTCCGGAGACGCCGATTTATTCGAAGTCGCGCGTGCTCTTCAATCTTGACAACGCCAAAGAAGCGATTCGCAAGCTCGACTACTCCATTCTTGTCGAAGGGCAAATGGATTGCATCTCCGTCTATGCCGCCGGCTTTCACAATGTGATTGCCAGTTCGGGCACGGCATTCACCGAGCCGCAGGCGAAATTGCTCGGGCGGTTCTCGAAGAATGTGGTCGTCAACTTCGATCCCGATACTGCCGGAGCGCGCGCCACCGAGCGCACCCTCGGCTTGCTCGTCCAGGAAGAATTCAACATCAAAATTGTTACCCTCGAGACCGGTTTCGACCCCGATCTCTTTATCCGACGTAAAGGTAAAGACGCTTATGGCTCGGCCATCAAGAACTCGCAAAAATATTTTGACTATCTGATCGATCAGGCCCGCGTGCAGTTCCCGCCGCGCAACGCGGAAAACAAGACCAAGGCCGTCAACCATCTGCTGCCACACATTCAGCGGGTGCCGAATCGCATCGTGCGCGATGGACTGGCGCTAGAGATTGCTCAGAAGCTGGGCATCGATTCCAAGGTGCTGCGCCAGGAATTGAAAAATGTCGCGACCAACCGTTCGGCCACCGAGGTCAAAACTACGGCCGATATGCAGATCACTGGAGCCGAACGCGTCTTGATCCGGGCGCTGGCTTCGGCTACTGAGATGCAAGCCAGCGACACGCGCAGTTCGGCGCGTGACGGGACGGATGAGGAATTCGATCCTGCCCGGCAGGCGCAGTACGCGCTGCAGTCGGAACAACTGTATGAGGGATTGGCCGCGCAGTCGCTGATTGAGGCGCTACTCGGGGCGGGATCGGAAGGGGCCGACGTCATGGAGTTGCCGAAAACGGAGGAGGATCGGAGGCTGTTGGCCTCTGTGCTGATGCATGAGGAAGAAGAACTGACTCCCGAAACCGTGGAAGGTGCGGTGCGGGCTCTGCGTCGGATGTATCTGCGGCGGCGGCAGGAGGAAGTGCAACGCGCCTTTGAGCGTCCGGGAATCTCGATGGAGGAAAAACGGGCGCTTTTGCAGGAGAATCTGCGTTTGAAGCGGGCTTTGATGGATCCGGGAGCGCCGGGAACGGCGACGGGCCTGGCTGGATAGAGCCGGAGGGCTGTAGGGTCCGTCTTTTGCTTGAAAGAACGCCTGGGAGTTGTTGGAACGAAATGGGCCTTTGCGCCATCTAAAGGATTAGCGGACTAGGACATACTGGCGGATCGCGTGCTATACTCTGAAGGTTTGTGCGCGTCGCGCACAGCTCCGTAACAATTCCCACCGCTGAAGAGCAGGCTTTCGCGTACCGGCGACTGGCCTCGAGGATAATCTGGCTTGGCACTAGACGACAAGTACGACGACATAAAAAAGCTGATCGACGCAGGCAAAGAGAAGGGATATCTGACCTATGATCAGGTCAACGACCTTATCCCGCACGATGTGCACTCTCCTGAAGACCTGGAAGATCTGCTGACCACGATCGGAACGCAAGGAATCGATGTACTCGAAAGCTCGAAAGGGCCGACGACCGATCTGGAAAAAAAATTCGAGGATGTAGATGAGGGCTCCGAGGACGTCGAACTCGACTTAACCCCCGGCGCCATGGAAAAAACCAATGACCCCGTCCGCATGTATCTGCGCGAGATGGGTACTGTTCCCCTGCTCACCCGTGAAGGCGAAGTTGAAATCGCCAAGCGAATCGAGCGGGGGCAGAACCGCGTGCTCAAGGCGCTTTCGCGGTCGCCGATTGTAATTCGTGAACTCCTGGCCCTGGGCGAGGACCTGCAGAAGGGTGTCCGCTCCATTAAAGAGCTGGTGACCTTCGATGAAGAGGAGATCACGGAAGAGATCGTCGAGAAGCGCCTGAAAGAATTTCTCGCCAAAATCAACACGCTCGACAAGCTTTATAAGAAAGTAGCTCCGCTGCAGGAAAAGATGGCGGCGGTCAACGTCAAGAAGAATGCTCGCGCCCACCGGCGGTATCGCCTGCATCTGGCGCATGCCATCGTCCACACTTCGATTGCGGTGCGCAAGCTCGGCTTCACCAACAACGAACGCAAACGGCTGATCGACCGCGTCAACCGCACGGTTGACGGCATGCGCTCGCTTGACCGGCAGATCCAGAATCTGGAGAAGCGGGCCGAGGCTACGCGCAGCGAAGAGCAGCGCAAGGAGTATAAGAAGCAATCGCGCGCAGTCCGCGGAGAGCTCGAAAAGCTCGAGGTGGAAGCGGGCCTGTTGTTCCAGGAGCTCAAGCGCACACAGCGCGAGATCATCCAGGGCGACATGGACGCGGAGCACGCCAAGCGCGAGCTCATCGAAGCCAACTTGCGCCTGGTGGTCTCGATTGCAAAGAAGTACACCAATCGCGGATTACAGTTCCTCGACCTGATCCAGGAAGGCAACATCGGCCTGATGAAGGCCGTCGATAAGTTCGAATACCGCCGCGGCTATAAGTTTTCGACTTATGCCACGTGGTGGATTCGGCAGGCAATCACCCGCGCCATCGCCGATCAGGCGCGTACGATTCGCATCCCGGTGCACATGATCGAAACGATCAACAAGCTTATCCGCACCTCGCGGCAACTGGTGCAGGAACTAGGCCGCGAACCGACGTCCGAAGAAATTGCCAAGCGGATGGACATTCCGGTAGCAAAAGTCCGGAAGGTCCTGAAGATTGCACAGGAGCCGATCTCCCTCGAAACGCCAATCGGCGAAGAGGAAGATTCGCATCTGGGCGACTTCATCGAAGACCGCGCGGTGGTTTCGCCGGCCGAGGCAGTCATCAACGTCAACCTCAAAGACCAGACTTCGCAGGTGCTGCGCACGCTCACGCCGCGCGAGGAGAAGGTCATCAAGATGCGCTTCGGCCTGGAAGACGGCTCCGAGCATACGCTCGAAGAAGTCGGCCAGTCGTTCGCAGTAACCCGCGAACGCATCCGCCAAATCGAAGCCAAGGCGCTGAGGAAGCTCCGTCATCCCTCTCGTTCGCGCAAGTTGCGGGCGTTCATGGATGGGGTAAGAGACTAGGTCAGAGCAAGAGGTCAGATTGCAGAATTTGGGCGCGAGTGATCGCGCCCATTTTCTTGGTACCCCGTTTTTTGAGACGTGCCGACCGCAGGCACCCGCCGCTGCTCAAGCTGGACGGGGCAAAGCCCCGTCTCCACATGAGCCCGATTGATCCGCAGAACGGGACATATTGGCCCGACCCTTGGGCAAAAGGACAAGATGTCCCTTCTCCACCCCGGTAGCCCTCCATAACCAACTGAAAATAAGCGGTTTACTGCGAGCCTCTCCTGGCCATGCGGTTGCATTAACTACCGCGTTGGCAAGGAGAACGATTTATGCAGCGATCGACCAAAATGACATCGGCTCTGCGGAACTTAGCGCTGGCGGGCTTGCTTCTGGAAGCTGGCTTCGCAATGGCGGCGGGTCCCAAAAGGCTTTCAGCGGAACTGGCGTCCGTGCCCAAAGGGCAGTGGGTCAAGGTGATTGTCCAGTACCAGGCGCCGACCGAGCAGGACTTGGCCAATGCGGAAGCGCTGGCCAAGAGCGATGAGCCGACAAGGCGCCTCGGTCTTGTCAACTCGGTCTCGCTGACGGTGAAATCCGACTCCCTGGCGAGCTTTGAGAACAACCCTAAGGTGGCCCATGTTTCAGTCGACCATCAGGTCTTCGAGACCTCCACCACAACTACCGATTTCTATGATCAGGCCGTCAATGCTCCCTATGCCTGGTCGTCTGGCCTCAATGGCAGCGGAATCGGGGTTGCGATCATCGACAGCGGCCTCACCGATCAGGGCGATTTCTCCGGAAACAACGGATCGCGCATCGTCTACAACGGAAACTTTAACAATGATGGCATTAGCGGTGCTTTCGGGCACGGCACTCACGTAGCCGGGATCGTGGCCGGCGACGGAGCCAACTCGACGGGATCGCAATACACCAAGACTTTCGTCGGAATTGCCCAGAATGCGAATCTACTCGGCTTCCGCGTCCTGGACGGCGTTGGAGTCGGCACCGACAGCACTGTAATTGCAGGCATCCAAGAAGCGATTAGCATGAAGGCGGCTTACAACATTCGCGTGATGAACATCTCTCTGGGACGCCCGGTTTTTGAAAGCTACAAGGTTGACCCGCTCTGCCAGGCGGTGGAAGCCGCATGGAAGGCTGGAATCGTGGTGGTGGTAGCGGCCGGAAACGATGGCCGCGACAATTCGTTCAACACCAATGGATACGGTACCATCACGGCCCCCGGCAACGATCCTTATGTGATCACCGTCGGAGCCATGAAGCCCGAAGGAACGCCCCAGCGCACCGACGACCTGATTGCCAGCTACAGTTCCAAAGGGCCGACCATTATCGATCACATCGTCAAGCCGGACCTGGTTGCGCCGGGCAATCTCACGATCTCGGCTTTGTCCTCGACCAGTTCGGCCATCTTCTCGCTTTTCCCACAAGATCAGCTTCCGATGAACTATTACAAAACGATGGGCGGCAACGGCGCATCGCCTTACTACTTCGTTCTGAGCGGCACCAGCATGGCGACTCCGGTAGTGAGTGGCGCTGCGGCTCTGTTACTGCAACAGAATCCTTCGCTCACTCCTGACCAGGTTAAGGCGCGCCTGATGAAGACGGCTTATAAGACCTTCCCCAAGTCGAGCGTGGCTGTCGATCCGGTCACCGGCATCAAGTACACCGACTATTACGACATCTTTACGGTCGGCGCGGGATATCTCGACATTCAGGCGGCGTTGCAGAACAACGATACGGCTTCCTCAACTGTTGGCTCAGCCCAGTCTCCGGCGGTTGCCGTGAGCTCTACCGGCAAAGTCAGCATGGTGACCGGCTCCTCCGTTGTCTGGGGCAACTCCGTGGTGTGGGGAACTTCGGTGGTCTGGGGCACCTCGGTGATTTCAGGAACGTCGGTAGTCTGGGGCACTTCGGTAGTGTGGGGAACTTCCACTGTCACTGGATACAGTGTTGTCTGGGGAACGTCCGCGCCAACGTCCAGTGCCACGGCAACGGCTGACGCGGCAACGGTCACCTACTTTGGCGAGAACTAGGGCCGATTACTTCACCGGGACAATATATCAATAAGGATCTCATATGAAAAACTCACGGCTTGCAACGGCATTCATAACCACCATCGCGATCAGTGGATTGGCGATGTTGGGCGGCAGCCTTCTGAAGATGACCGCGCTCCACCAGTATCAGTTCTTCTCCTTGTTGCTGCTGGGCGCGGTAACCTCGCGCACCAAGGTGAAACTGCCGGGTGTCAATGGCACGATGTCAGTCAACCTGCCGTTCATAATGATCGCGGCGGCGCAGCTGAGCTTGTTTGAAGCCGTGGTGGTCGCTTTGATTTCCGGCACTCTGCAGAGCATTCCCAAAGGCGGCGGGCAGTTTCAGCCGGTCAAGGCATTGTTTAACGCCAGCACCATCGTTTTAGCTGCCGGGGCGGCGGCCATTCTGTTGCACAACGGCAAACTCATCGCGATGCATGGTTCGGTAGCGCTGGTCGCGGCTTGCAGTATCTTCTTCCTGATCAACACTCTGCCGGTTGCGACAATCATCTCCCTCACCGAAGGCTCGGGAATGATGCGCATCTGGTCCAGCATCGCTCATCTGTCCTTTCCTTACTATGTGGCGTGCACGGGTGTGACCTCCATGGTCACGATCGTGAGCCAGCACGTAGGATGGCAGGCGCCAATCGCCGTTCTGCCGGTGATGTTGCTGATGTACCGCAGCTATCAACGCTACTTCGCAGCTGGAACTCAAGGAGCAGGAGTCGCTCCCGCAGCCGCCAAGCCGTTAGCACGCGCGGCAGCCGCTCACTAAATCGCATCGCTTCACTTTTTTGAATGCTCCATCGGACGTTGTGGGCCCTGAAAAAGGGCACGCGGCGTTTTGCGATGCGTTTCGCTCGACGAGTTGGCGGACGAGACGTTCTGCGCACCCTGCTAGAATCAACCTATCCGCATGGAAGCCGCTCGCATCCGCAATTTTGCGATTATTGCTCATATCGATCACGGCAAATCCACACTCGCCGACCGCTTGCTCGAACTCACCGGATCTCTGGCCATGCGCGAAATGCAGGAGCAGGTTCTCGATTCCATGGACCTGGAACGCGAGCGCGGCATAACCATCAAGGCTCATGCGGTCCGCATGTTGTATCCGGCCCAAGACGGTCAAATCTATCAGCTCAACTTGATCGACACTCCCGGGCACGTCGATTTCTCGTATGAAGTCTCGCGCTCGCTGGCCGCCTGCGAGGGCGCATTGCTGGTCGTCGACGCTTCGCAGGGCGTGGAAGCGCAGACTCTGGCGAATTCTTACCTGGCGATCAATCATGGCCTCGAAATTATTCCGGTGATCAACAAGATCGATCTGCAGAGCGCCGACATCCCCCGCACCAAAGAGATGATCGAGAGCGCGGTCGGCCTCGATGCTTCCGATGCGTTGCTGATCAGCGCGAAAACCGGACAGGGCGTGCCCGATGTACTGGAAGCGATCGTCAAGCGCGTTCCGCCGCCCAAAGGGTCGCCGGAACGGCATCTGCAAGCATTGCTCTTTGATTCGTGGTTCGATCCCTATCGCGGAGTTGTAGTGCTGGCGCGCGTCTTTGAAGGACGCTTGCGCAAGGGCCAGAAAATCCGGCTATGGTCAAATGGGCACGTCTATCAAGTGGAAACTTTGGGCGTGCTCACGCCGAAACCTGTGGAGATCGACGAACTCGTGGCGGGCGAAGTCGGCTTCATCATTGCCAATATCAAGAATGTGGCCGATACGAAGATCGGCGACACCATCACCGACGATGACCGCCCGTCGCTCCAGGCCTTGCCGGGGTTTGAAGAAATCAAGCCCATGGTTTTTGCCGGACTCTACACGGTGGACGCGCACGAGCACACGCAGTTGCGCGAGGCGCTGGAAAAACTAAAGTTGAATGATTCTTCATTTTTCTTCGAGCCGGAAAGCTCAGTGGCTCTCGGATTCGGCTTCCGGTGCGGCTTCCTGGGGCTGCTGCACATGGAGATCATCCAGGAGCGCCTGGAGCGCGAATACAATCTCGAACTGATTACCACCGCGCCGGGGGTGCGCTACCAGATCACCAAGACGGACGGGCAGGTGATTGAAGTGGACAATCCATCGCGATGGCCCGACACGAGCGAGATCGCAAAAGTGGAAGAGCCAGTGATTCTGGCGGTGATTCTTACTAACGAAGAATATGTCGGCGGCATTCTCAAGCTGGTCGAAGAGAAGCGCGGCAAGCAGAAGAGTTTTGAATATGTCAGCGCCTCGCGCGTGATGCTGCAATACGAGTTGCCCCTCAACGAGATCGTGCTCGATTTTTACGACCGCTTGAAGTCAGTGTCGCGCGGATACGCTTCGCTCGATTATCATCTGTCGGGCAACTGGACTTCTCCCATGGCGAAGCTCGACATTATGGTGGCGGGGGAGCCGGTGGATGCCCTGTCGACCATTATTCATAAGGATTTTGCGTACGAACGCGGACGGGCGCTGGCTGCGAAGATGAAACAGCTGATCCCGCGGCAAATGTTTGAAGTGGCGATTCAAGCGGCGATAGGAGCCAAGATCATTGCGCGCGAGACAGTGCCGGCGATCCGCAAGAATGTTCTGGCCAAATGCTACGGCGGCGACATTACGCGGAAGCGCAAGCTCCTGGAGAAGCAGAAAGAAGGCAAAAAGCGCATGAAGCGCATCGGCCGCGTGGATATTCCTCAGGAAGCGTTTCTGGCAGTGCTAAAGGTAGGCGAGGGCAGCGACTAACACATCTTACTAATATCGGCAGGGGAGGTTCTATGTCGATCATCAGGACGACACTAATACGAACGAGAGTCATGCGAACCACAGTCATACCACTCGCATGTTGCCTTGGCATTGCGTTCGCCCAAAACAACGGCGGCGCTGCGTCAGACGCGCCTCAGGCGCAAACTCAGCCCGCCCACCCACAGCCTGTTCCGGTTCCGACGGGGACGATGCTGGGCCGGGTCGAACATAAGACGATGCCGGTTTATCCCGACGAAGCGATGACCAAGGGTATTCAAGGGGATGTGACTTTCAAGATTGAGGTCGACGAAACCGGAAAGATAACGACGAGCGTCCCTGTCGAAGGTGACCCTCTCCTCGTCGCGGCCGGCAAGGATTCGCTGCAAACCTTCCGCTTTCGCCCTTACCTGGTCAATGGAACTCCGGTCAAAGTTAAGAGTCAGCTGGGATTTCACTTTTCCGTGGAGAAAACTCCTGACGGGGTGAATGGGAAGGTAGAGTGCATTGCGTCGATTCCTAGCCACTCGTAATTAACCCAGTCATAATTTTGCGCGGCTCGCCGCGCTTGCCCGGACGGACGAATGCGTCCGTCTCTACGTGAAGCGGCTGCGTTGCAAAAAGCTTGCGACCACGGCGCTCTCAGAATCGTCAAACGTCGTATGGAATTTCGACAACTGGGTAGAAGCGGTTTAAAGGTACCGGTGCTGTGCTTTGGCACAGGAACTTTCGGCGGTGGCAACGAGTTTTTTCGCGCGTGGGGCGAGACGGATGTCGCAGAGGCCACGCGCCTCATCGATCTCTGCATGGAAGCCGGTGTCAACTTCTTTGACAGCGCCGATGTCTACTCCCAGGGCCTTTCCGAAGAGATTTTAGGTCAGGCGATCAAGCATCTGCCGCGCGCCAACGTTCTGATCTCAACCAAGGCGACCTTCCAATTCGGCGAAGGGCCAAACAACGTCGGCTCATCGCGCGCCCATCTTATCCAACAAATCGAAGGCAGCCTGAAGCGGCTGAAGACGGACTACATCGATGTCTATCACATGCACGGCTTCGACGCGCTTACTCCGATCGAAGAGACGTTGAGCACGCTCGATGAGTTTGTGCGTGAGGGCAAGGTGCGCTACATCGCTGCCTCGAATTTTTCCGGATGGCACCTGCAAAAATCGATTGACATGAGCAGGCACCATGGATGGTCACGGTACGTCGCACATCAGGTCTATTACTCGCTCGTAGGCCGCGATTATGAGTGGGAACTAATGCCACAGGCCTACACAGAAGGATTGGGCGCTCTGGTCTGGAGCCCGCTCGGATGGGGCCGTCTCACCGCGCCTGCCCGAGGTCGCCGCCGTCCTCGGCCAGTATTACGCGGCCGCGGAAGACGCCGAGCGGGCCGTTCACTACTTCGAGATGGCCGGGGATCACGCGACCGACGCGTTCGCCAACTACGAGGCGATCTCGTCCTTCAACGCCGCCCTGGCGGTGACGCAGCGGCACATCGCGACCATGGCCGCCGACGCCGTCCGACTGCAGGCCAAGCTGGCCAACGTGCTGTGGCGCATCGGCAGGCACGACCAGGCTGCGGCTGCCTTCCGCGCGGCGCTCGCGCTGGGCGGGTCGGTCGACGCCCTCCAGCGCGCCCACCTGCACACCCGGCTGGGTCGGCTGGAGTTGACCGACGCCCAGTACGAGGCGGCAGCGGCGGACTTCGACGCCGCCGAGGCGCTGCTCGGCCACGACACCGGCGGGCCGGGACGACGCCATCGTCGACCAGTGGCTGGAGATGATGATCGACGGACTGGCCTCGCTCCACTCGATGCGCTTCGAGGCCGATCTGCTGCTTGACACCCTGGAACGGGCGAGGCCGCTGCTCGAGTCGCGCGGCACTCCTGGCCAGACGGCACACCTTTCACCGCCAGTTCGCCATGCAGGAGCTGATCAGGCATCGGTTCCGGCGGGGGAATGACCACATCGTCAGGCTGCGCAGGAGCGTCGAACTGGCCGAGCAGTCCGGCGACGAGAAGGACGTCGGCTACGCCCTGTACTTCCTCGGCTGGGCGCTATGGCTGCGCGGCGACCTGACCGAGGCACAGTGCCAGCTGGAGAGGGCGCTGGCGATGGGGGAGCGCATCGGCGGGCGGCACCTGCTGGTGTTCAGCCTGCTGGCGCTCACCTTGACAGCGCTGCGCCAGCACGACGCGGAGGCGGTCCGCGGGCTGATCCCGCGGACGAGGACGGCGGCGGGCAAGGACGGCGGGCGACATCGCCCTCATGCTGGCGGCGCAGGCCTGGCTCGCCTGGCAGGAGCGGCATCTGGACCGACGTGGTCGCGCTGGCCGCCCAGATAGAGAAGCGAAAAGCTCGGCGCGCTGGTCGCCGGTGCCCGCTACCGCTGGGTGTACCTGTTCCCGCTGATCGCCGCCCGGCTCCACTCGGAGGACGTCGCCGCCGCGGGCGCCGCCGCCCGGCAGATCCTCGACCCGGCCCAGCAGCTCCTCCCCGACGAGCTGATGGTGGGCGCTTGAAGCCGCCCGCGCCGCCTGGGAAGGCGGCGAGCCCGGCGGCAGCCGAGGAGCGCCTGGCCGGGGCGCTCCGCCTGGCCCAGGACCTGCATTTCTTCTGAGCGCTAAGTCCCGGTCGGAGACCAGCAGCCCGTCGTAGGCGAGATGGTTGCGCAGGTCGATCGTGGCCCGGTCGAGGCCGCGAACGACCCGGAGCGGCGTGCCCACCCAGACCCGCGCGGCAGCATCGCCTGCCGCCCCGCCCGAGCTCATCCGACGCCCCGGGATCGGGCGGGCCGGCCGCCAGCCAGGTGCCGTAGGGAGCGGTCCGCTCGGCGATCCGCTGTGCGCTCGCGCCGTTCAAGTCTATGGGCCCACAGACCGCCCGGCCCGATAAAGGCGCCGCGATCTCGCCGTCGCGATCGTCTCCCTCACTGCCGTCACTGATGTCGCGCTGTCGCCTTAGCTGTCGTCGCCGTCGCTGACGACGCGCCGCCCTCGTCGCGGTCGCTCACGTCGCGGTCGCCCGCGTCGCTGTGGCGCTACCGTCGCCGTTGCCGTCGGTGTCGCCGTTGACGGTTGCCGCTGGCCATGTCAGTGGCCACGTCGCTGGCCAGGGACTCACGGTCCCCGGCGCCGTCATCGACCCCGGCGACCCCGTCGTCCAACGCCGTCTCCCCGGAGCCTGCCGTGTCACCCGCGAAGACGGCGCGGTCCAGCCGGCCGAGGATGCCGCGCGCCTGCCACCCGGGCAGCCGCTCGGCGTGATCGGCCAGCAGCCAGCCGAGCGGCGTCGGCCCGAGGCCGGCGAACAGCGGCTCGATGGCGCCGAACGGCATGTGGACCACAGGCACGACCAGGAACAGCGACTGCCACGCGGCCGCGATGACCGCCGCCGTCGAGTCGCCCGGCGTCGAGCCGGCCTCTCCAGACTCGCCCGCCTCGCCCGGCGCTGGCACCACCGGCCGGGTCGGCGCAGAGCAGGTCCATCAGCGCGCCCAGGTTTCCCGGCGAAGACATCGGCCCGCGCGGCGATCAGCGTCTTGTGCAGATCGAGCGCGGCCAGGAAGACCTCGGCCCGGCTCGCGGCGTACTCTTCGTCGGCCCATGGGGCGGAGGTTTCGCGCCACTCGATCAGCGCGGCGTCCTCGGTCTCGGCCTGGGCCCGCCCGTCGGGGACGTGGTCGCCCCACCGCTGACGGGCGAGCGCGACCGCCTCGGCCAGCGGGCCGATCTCCGCTGTCAGCCGGGTGACCTCGGCCGTCTCGTCGTTGACGGCGGTCCAGGCAACGGCCAGGCTGGCGCTCAGCGTCTGCAACTCCTTCGCCGCGGCTTCCCGCCGCAGCTCCGCCTCGGCGCAGGCGGCCCGCAGCTCGCGTCGCCGCGCGGTCCAGGCGCGCCAGTTCCGGCCGCGGCGCACCCCGCCCGCCATGGCGATAGACAGCGCGCTGCGCGACCGGAGCGCCGTCTTGCCGTCCTCGGTGACGGTGGCGAACACGGGCCGGTTGAGCTGGTGCGCCCCTAGGTCGGCGAGCAGCGTCCGCTGCTCCTCCTCGGCGTCCTCCAGCGCCTCCCGGACGGAGGGTTCGCGGGCGGCGAGTTCCGCCAGCCGGGCCTGCGCGGCCTCGGCCGAGCCGGAGGCCTCCTCGCAGGCCTGCTCGAGGTTGGAGATGCGGGTGACTGCGACAGCCACCCCGGTCCGTTCGGCGGCAAGGTTTTCCGTCCTTGCCAGCGCCGACCGGAACCGCGCGACGGCGGCCTGCCAGTCGACCGCCTTGCTGTCGGCTTGCAGCCGCCGCAGCGCGGCGGCCATCGACTCGCCGGCCGGGAAGAGGACGTCGGTGCCGCGGACGGCCCCGTGCCACCACCGCTCGGCGAACGCGCGGTTGGCAGCGCCGTCGCCGAGACGGGCCGCGAGCATCGCCCACGCGCCGACGCCGTCGGCCAGCCGGGCGGTGGAGGCGAAGTAGTCGATCTTCGTGGCCGCCGCCCGCCATCGCGCCCCGATGGGCGGCAGGCCGTGCGCGGTCAGCGCGCTCGGCTCCGGCGCCGCCAGCACGATCTCGAACCCGGTCAGGGTCGGGTTCGGCGCCGCGACCCGGTGCGTCGACCAGGTGCGCAGTTCCCCGAAGGCCGCCGCCGGACCCGGCAGGTCGGCGATGCGGCGGGCTCGCTCGGTGACGATCGCCGCGACCAGGTCGCCGTACACCTCGGCCACCCCGGTGCCGGGCGGGGCGTGCACCGCGAACACGCCCCCGTCGGGCTGGTCGACGGCTTCGTTGACCACGAACTGCTCGCTGCGGACCAGAGCGCCGTCCGAGGGCCAGCGCCCGGCCGGGATGCGGTTGGGGCGGCATCCGTCCCGCACCACCAGCGGCTCCCAGCGCACGTCCACCCGGCCGGCCCCGAGAGCGTCACCGCCCAGGCCGGAATCACCCGGCGCCGCGCGATCCCCCGACTCGCGGACCTCGGGTGGTTCCGTGGCCGGTGACCCGCCTGGCGAGCCGCGGTCCGCAGAGCCGCCGATGTCAGCTGAGTCCCTCGACCCGCCGATCTCACCGGGCCCGCCGCGCTGCTCCGGCACCACCGGGAACGGCACCGTTGGTACCGAGTGCTTCCCAGTTGGTCCGCGGCGCCCTGCCTCTTCCTGACGCCCCGTTGCTTCCCGAAACCCTGTTCCGTGGTACCCCGCGACACGCTCAGCGTCCATCCATTCACCGCCCCCGATGACCGCGACCCAGCTACTCAAGACCGCGGAGCTAACACTACGCCGAGTCGCCAGAAAACGTCCAGAGTTACCAAATTTCGCACTTCCTGAATCTTCGGAGACGCAGCCGTGCGGCGCCTCCCGGGGTCCTCGGAGTCAGAGACGCCGAGCGCGAGCCAGGCCGCTACTCGGCCGTCGGGACGTTCCAGGCGTTGAGGAGCCAGTACTTGCCAGAGTCTTCGCGGTCGAGGATGTGGTAGTCGATGAGGTAGCGGCGGACCGAGACATAGTCGGTGGCGTCCGCGCCCTCGCACCAGGCCTTGAGGATCTCGTTCACCTCGCGCTCGGCGTACCAGGTGCGGGGCCGGAAGTCCCGCATCGCCAGATAGC
>CAWEPW010000027.1:0-108314 GCA_963810955.1 uncultured Acidobacteriaceae bacterium
ATTTTGTTGACGCAGCGAAAGTTAACCTGCGTAAACGCCGAAGCGCTGTCTGGCGCTCCGCAGTTCCCAACTTGGGGGTGACGTGTCCACCCTTCTTCCGGTGCGAAGCACCGCCTCGCTCACATCTCGCCATATTCCAACGCCAACGTGTCCCACGCCTGCATCACGTCTGGCGACTGCCATGCACGGCGAAACAGATTCTGAATGGACTTCCAGTGCTCCATGGGGAAGACGAAACTAATTCCGTTGTCACAGGCACAGAAATTCACATCGAACTCTTGGTTCTCCATGATTCCAACGTGGGCGTAGAAATAGTGTCCTTTCCATTGAGCCAGTGGGCGAGTCAAATCGAGCCCTTCCAGCATCCTTCGGAATTCCGCAGTTCTCGCGTATCCATTTACCGGATAGCGTGGCGCAAGCGGGCCAGGAAAATGCAGGTAGGGAGAGAAATCGTTCCCCTCCTCTCGCACCAGATCGAGGCGGTATCCGCCCTCCTCCTGGGATGGCAATCCGCGCTGCATTGGGGCTTCAAAGTCATCGTCGTCGCCAGCGGGTTTCGGTCGTAAGGGCTTGCGGTGAACTGCGTAATGGCCTCGGGCACAGACCCGCCAGAGGGTATTCCAGTACGGCCAAAGTACTTCGTTCAGCTTTTCGATATTCGAGAACGTTTCCTGATCCAAGAGCGTGTAGAGATTGCGAACGGCGAGCAGTGGTCGTCGGCGCTTCTGAGCCGGGTCTCTGAGCATCTGAATCGTTCGCGTAACGACTCGACGGAGGTCGTCACTATCGACATCGTCCGGCTCCTTTGCAGCGACTTGTTTGTCCTCGGGAAGCGTCATCAAATAGAGGAAGTCTAGGGAAAGCTTCTTCCTTCTGCGGGCGATTGCGTAAACGGCGAGAAATGCCTCAAGAATCTCGGCCAGAGAGTCATAAGAAAGCTGGCCTTGTTCGGTACTCATAAATGACTGCGCACCCTTGGCGCAATAGTAGGCAACGAGAGCCCATTCAGCCTGCGTGAGCGGCATGTGTGCCTCCGCTTTCCCGCGAATGTTGAGCAGAGAATCGGTCGGCTCAGTGAGCAGGTTGGCCAACTCAAGACGGTCGTCTCTAGCCGACTCCAGCAGTTGCTTTGCGGCCTCGGATGTCGAGACGGTTTGGCCGGTCTTTGAGGCCAATGACTTCCTTCAGTGTTTCCAGCCTGGAACGGAGTTCTTCGGAGATACGGATGGAAATCACCGGCTGATGAGCGGTTGCCGCTTTTTTTGCCATGCGCCATCCTCGTTGAAATTGTGTAACGATACATATTGACTGTATTGGTATGTCTGGGCTAGTGTCAAGGGCAACGTTGTTTCTTGAGGTTCCTCTATGACAGCCAGCCAGTTCCTCGGTGCCGCCGCACCAGCCCCAACTTTCGAACACTTTGTCGACGGAGACACAGCGGCCACGTTCCTAGGTATCACGCGACGTACGCTGCTGCAAAAAGTCCGCGATGGCAAAATTCCCGGTCACGCGCTCGATCCATCGGCAGAAAAGAAGGACTGGAGGTTTCTCTTATCGGAACTCCACGCCTACATGGTAAGCTGCGAAACACGGCCACCTGGAGCACGCAAACCACCAAGGAGGGTTTGATGCCCAGGTATCAAATAGGCAGTCTACGCAAGATAATGCGCGCGGAGGGTCTGACGTGGGTGCTTCGCTATTACGCTACTCGCTCGGATGGGAAACGAGTCGAACGCACGACCGCTATAGGTCTTGTCAAAGATATCGGTCCCAGCCCGGCGGATGCATCGAGAGAAGTCGATCGTCAGAAGCTGCGCGAAACCATCAACCAATTGCAGCCCTTCCAAGGAACGCCGAGAACGTTTGGTCAGCTTTGTCAGGACTATATCGAAAACGAGCTGAGAATCGACCAATCGGAATCAGCGCGTCCCAAAGCATTTCCCACAGTCGAAACCTACGAGCGACACCTGATCAAACGCATCATTCCACGATGGGGGAGATTAGCACCCTTAGCCGTGGAATCGAGGGATGTCGAGGGGTGGTTTCGGGAACTACGCAAGGGGAACGCTCAGAAGAAGGTGAAACCGTTAGCCGATCCCACGATCGACAAAATCCGCCGCATCATGAGCCTGGTCTTCAAGCACGGGCAGCGATGCAATTTCCTCCCTCGCCAGCAGGAAGGCAATCCCATGAACTGGGTGAGCCAACGAACCACGAGCGACTACCGGGCGATAGTCATGACGCCGAAGCAGGCGTTCGAGGTTCTTCTCAATACTCCAGAGCCAAGGCGCACGTTGACTCTGAGCGACGCGGCCACTGCTCTGCGCGTATCAGAACTGTTGGGCTTGATGTGGATGGATCTCGATTTCGAGGGGTTGGTGATTTACGTGAGACGAGCTTATGTGTGGGGAAGATTCAAAGAGCCGAAGTCGAAAGCTTCAAAGGCTCCCGTTCCCATGCATCCGCTTTTGGCTGGCTTCCTCCTCGCATGGCGCGAGAGAACGAAGTATGCCAAGGAAAGCGACTATGTGTTTCCCAGCGTAAAGCTGAGAGGCAAGAAGCCGCTGTCCGCGTCCATCATGGTGCAGAAATACTTGCGCCCTGCAGCCATCAGCGCCGGCGTGATTGCTGCGAACTGGAAGGGACGCTTCGGTTTTCACAACTTTCGTCATTCGCTGGCGACGGCACTGGTGAAACTGAAAGTGGACCCCAAAACCGTGCAGGGTGTTCTGCGGCACGAGGACTTTGGCACAACGATGGGACTGTATGCGCAGTCCGACATGGACTCCATGCGGGATGCGCAAGGCAAGTTCCTGGAACAGCTCATGGGGGACAGAATTCACCTGCTCACAGAGCGAGTTCAGTGAGAATCATGGGTTGGATCGTGGGTTGGAAATTTCCGCTCTTCGCCGCTAAGTTCTTTGGAATGATGGTGGCCAGGGACGGAGTTGAACCGCCGACGCCAGCCTTTTCAGGGCTGCGCTCTACCACCTGAGCTACCTGGCCACTTCTGGTCCGCACATCTGTCCGGGAGCCTATCCACCACAAAGCGACGGACGGCCAATCTGGCCGGGCACTGGCGCTCTTCCTGGGCGGGATGCAGCGAAGCTCAACAATCGTTAATCGTTGCGCTGGGACCGTGCGGAACTCTTGGATTATAACAATGGGCTGCCGTTCTCTCAAAATTGCTGCCGACAATTCTTTTTTCGAACTCCTGGTTTCGCCTCGTTGGCCACGCGCTCTACGTCCTCTTTCACATTGTTCTCACATATTCTTCACGAAGAAAAATGGCGCTCAACCTGGCCGTTCGATCGATTCGTCAAGCTGCAGCGATTTACGCCAAACCAATAAGGGATCTCACGATAGTCGCCGACGTCAAACACGCGCCAGATCGGCGTCTTTGCCTGCCTCGATGCTGCCTTTGCGGTCGGCTAACTGTAGCGCCCATGCTCCGTTAATCGTCGCCGCCGCAATTGTCTCTGCCGGCGACATTTTCATGTGCGTGCACGCCAGTGACATCGCCATCGGCATACTCAGCGTCGGAGAAGATCCCGGATTGTAGTCGGTGGCGAGCGCGACCGCCGCGCCAGCCGCTATGAAACGGCGCGCGTCCGGATACCTCGCCAAACCGAGAAAGTAGTTCGCGCCCGGCACAAGAGTTGCAACTGTGTCGGTCTGGGCAAGCGCCGGCAAGTCCGCGTCGTTCACATGATCCATGTGATCCAAAGAAGCTGGATTGATACCGAAGCAATGGCTCCAGTCGCGTTTCGCTGAGTTGCCCCACGTGCGCGCGGACAGCCAGAGCATGTTGCTCTCGCAGCCGCAAAGATCATGTCGGTTTCTGCGGCGCTGAAGGCTCCGCGTTCGCAGAAGACGTCGACGAAACGCGCCAGTTTGCGCTTCGCCACCAGGGGCAGCATTTCGTTGCAGACCAGTTCAACGTATTCCTCGGAGCGTCCGCGATACTCAGGAGGAACCACATGCGCGCCAAGAAAAGTGGGTACCACTGTTCCCGGCCACTCGCGCGCGGCCGCGCGAATGGCCTCGAGCGATTTCACTTCAGCCTCAAGATTGAGGCCGTAGCCGGATTTAGCCTCGACCGTGGTCGTTCCATAGCGCGCCAAGTCCGCCAGCGCACCGAATACTTTCCCAGCCAGCGCGGTTTTGCTCGCCTTCCGCACGCCGTCGATGCTGGAGCGAATTCCGCCGCCCGCCTGGGCGATTTCTTCATAGCTGGCGCCAGAAATCCGCTTCTCGAAATCCACTAGCCGCGGATGCGTAAATACTGGATGAGTATGCGAATCGACGAAGCCGGGCAGAACCACGCGTCGGCCGCAGTCGATCTCCACCATCTTCTTGCGATTCTTCTTGAGCCATGGATCGCTCAGAGCGTCTTTCGTGGTGCCAACCGAAACGATCTTTCCGCCCACGCAGAGGACAGCAGCGTCCTGAATAATTCCAAGTTCGGAAGCGAAGCGCCGCGCCGCGGTCCGGCGGTGGCCGAGCGCAACGTGAGAAGTTGACCGATGTTGAACAACAGCAGCGGCTGAGTCTCACCCATTCACCATCTAGATGTTAAGATATTATCTAACAGTACGAGGGATTTAGGCGTGCTTCCGCGACCAGGATTAGCACTAACGTCTTTAGAAGAATCCGATTTCTCGGATACCCGTAATTAGAAATCTAGTCACTTTTTCTGGTACCAATTTAACTTTCTGTCAGCATCGCAGCGAACCTCTATCATTTAACGTGTGCAACCCTCGTGAATCAATTCCGGTGTCAATCCCGAGTACGAAGTCGAGGGATAACCTGCTCGACTTTCCCAAATCGTCCCATTTTCGCAAGAGACGCTTCTACCACCCTCCCACCTACTTGGCGCCTCTGTCTTTAAATATTCCCTGATTTCTTCGTCTGTCATACTGTCCTTATGTTAGGCTCGCCATGGGCACCCTCACGCCCGTCTTCGCCGCAAACTCCTTCGCCTCGTCATACCCCGCGTCCACATGCCGAATCACGCCCATCCCCGGATCGGTCGTCAGCACGCGCTCGATTCGCGACGCCATCATGTCAGAGCCATCGGCGACCGTGACCTGTCCCGCGTGCAGCGAATAGCCAATGCCGACGCCTCCGCCGTTGTGGATCGAAACCCACGACGCTCCTGCTGCAGTGTTGACCAAAGCATTCAGCAGCGGCCAGTCGGCCACGGCGTCGGTGCCATCTTTCATGCTCTCGGTTTCGCGAAATGGAGAAGCCACCGAGCCGCAATCCAGGTGATCGCGCCCAATCACGATCGGAGCCTTGATCTTGCCCTTCTTTACCAGGTTGTTTATCGCCAGCCCGAACCGCGCCCGCTCGCCATATCCCAGCCAGCAGATGCGCGCCGGCAGTCCTTGAAACTTGATGCGCTTCCGCGCCAGTTCAATCCAGCGCCGCAGGCTGCGATTCTCGGGAAAAAGCTCGAGCACCAGATCGTCAGTAATGGCGATGTCCGAAGCTTCGCCCGAAAGCGCCGCCCATCGGAACGGCCCGCGTCCTTCGCAAAACAGCGGACGAATATACGCGGGCACAAATCCCGGAAAAGCATATGCATTCTTTACGCCGCGCTGGTAGGCGAAGGTGCGGATATTGTTGCCATAGTCGAACGCAATCGAACCCATCTCCTGCAGCCGCAACATGCCTTCGACGTGCCGAGCCATGGCATCGAGCGAGCGTTCCTGATAAGTCTTCGGGTCCCGCGCGCGCAATTCCAGCGCCGCCTCCAAGGTCATCCCATTCGGCACATATCCATTCAGCGGATCGTGCGCCGAAGTCTGATCGGTGAGAATGTCCGGCACCACGCCGCGTTCGGCGAGCTCGGGAATAATGTCCGCACAATTGCCGACGAGGCCCACCGAAACATTTTCTTTTTTGCGGACCGCATTCTTCAGAATGCGCAGCGCTTCGTCCAGCGTGTTAACAAGAAAATCGCAGTAGCCGGTCTTGAGCCGCTTCTTGATGCGCTCCGGATCGACGTCAATCCCCAGAAACGCCGCGCCCGTCATGGTCGCCGCCAGCGGCTGCGCTCCACCCATGCCGCCCATGCCGCCGGAGACGATCAGCTTGCCGCTCAAGTCGCCGCTGAAATGCTTGTCGCCCGCCGCATTAAAAGTCTCGTAAGTCCCCTGCACAATCCCCTGCGAGCCGATATAAATCCACGACCCCGCCGTCATCTGCCCATACATCATCAGCCCGGCGCGCTCCAGTTCATTGAACTTCTCCCAGTTGGAAAAATGCCCGACCAGATTCGAGTTCGCAATCAGCACGCGCGGCGCGTATTCGTGCGTCTTGAAAACGCCCACCGGCTTGCCCGACTGCACCAGCAGCGTCTCGTCGTTCTCCAGCGCCTTTAACGACCGGACAATGGCGTGATAGCAATCCCAGTTGCGCGCCGCCTTGCCCGTGCCTCCATAGACGACCAGATCCTGCGGCCGCTCGGCGACTTCCTCGTCAAGGTTGTTCATCAACATGCGCATGGCCGCTTCCTGCTGCCAACCTTTGCAGGAGAGCGCGTTGCCGCGCGGAGCGCGAATGCGTGTGTAAGTGGATGCGGGAGTTTCAGTGTCAACAGGCATGGGGATATGGTAGTTGGTCGGACGCGGAATCATCAATCGCTCTTCAATCATCATCAGTCAGTCTCTAATCGTTGTCATCCCTCACGAAGTGAGGAATCTGCATTTTGCCGCGAGCGACTGATGCCCGCCTTCCTCGCGACAATAGACGCCCCACCCTCTTTTGGAGCGCCCACGATCGTGGGATTGCGCGCAGGTCTACAGCGGAGAATGTTGAAATTGAGAAGGTTGCGTCTGGAGGACGTTGCAAGTGGGTCCTGGACGCTGCTTCTCAAACAGTCGAGTGGCTAGGTCAGCCATTACGGTTCGAGTCCGTCATCCTCCGCACGGCGCTCGACTTGCGTTGCTCTGGTATAGAGTTGTTTGAGAAGCAGCTTACCGACTGGCATCTTGCCCGAGCCCCGCCTGACCAGCGGGGCTTTTGATTTTTTCGGCTAAGCCCCGGCACCGCACGTTAGCGAAGAGCCCACGTCTCGAACGCGAGACGTAGGGCACCTGGCGTTTCTCAAGAGTAAACTTAGCTGAGCTCCCTCACACGCAACTATGATCGACGCTGCCGGAGTCGCTAACGTGGTCTTTCAAGAAGCACGTCTGTTCGACGAATCCATGAAATTCGATTCGCTGGACCTGACCGCTGACGAGCAATTCGCCAGATCATTTGCCAACAGACGTCCTAATGTCTTATGGGTACGGGCGAAGTTGAGAAGCGTCCGTCCACTACGCTTGGGGGTGGGAGGCATCGCTCGGCTATCGAGTTCTGTCGCCGGTTCGCACGTGCCGCAGCAATAGTTGTGTCCGGGGACGGTCGGATCTCGCTGTTTTGGGCGGCGCCTCACGCGCCGACGTTTTGTGCGCCATTGTCTGTACTCGGTTTCAGCGCCGACTTGTTGTGAGAAGGCGATCAGGTAGGCGACTGTGCATCTTTAGTTCATCACATGCGATCGCTCGTCGGGACAACTGCTCCAACTATATCCCGTTGTCTACGCGATTTCTGCTGCGCGCTCTGCTTTTTTCCATTCCTCGCCTAAACCTAATTCAAGAATCCACTTCTGAAGATAGGGTTGATCCAGCTTTTCTCCCTGCGCTTTCAAAATTGCCGCGACATCTTGAAGTTGACGGGCAGAGTCGGCGAGTTTCGCCCATTCGAGCTTGGAGATGACCGCATCTTCCGCTGTGATCACAAAGAGTTCGACTGCGTGCAACGTTATTTTTTCTCGCCGTTGGAATTCTGTCTGGCTGTAGGGCCGCGATTTGCGGATGATGAAATCGATCTTCCAACCCGTGGCACGATCGATCACATTGAACATCGATTCTTTTCGCTGAGCTTCGAGAGCGGAGTCGAGATCGGCATAATAGTCGTTTGACGGCAAGGCCGCGATGAGTGACCGCAGTTGCTCATCCGTTGAATGGATGACAAAATCGATGTCCTGCGTGGAACGCGCCGCACCGTAATAGGCAGCGGCGAATGATCCGGAGAGCATGTATTCAATTCCCGCCCGATCTAATGCCGACGTAATTCTTTGGAAAACGTCTTGGATCGTCATTGCAGCCAAGCGGGCATCGGAGCAGGGAAGAAAGCCCGCCGCATCATCTCTTTTGCGGTCTCCGCTTCGGTCCAGTCGGGATGATCACGACGGATGCCTTCACGCATAATCTCGCGCACGAAGACACTCATCTCGTAGGCGAGCAGAACGCGCTCCTCTCCTGACATACCGCGCAGAATCTGAAGTTGGCGAGAACTGGCTTCCGGAGTGGTGTCGGAAACTGGCATGGCGGAATATTAGCACGGGTGGTTGAGGCCGCGGCCTACTCCCACTCAATCGTCCCTGGAGGCTTCGAGGTAATGTCATACACCACGCGGTTCACGCCGCGCACTTCATTCACGATACGGTTTGAAATTGTCTTCAGCACTTCGTATGGCAGCGGAACCCAATCGGCGGTCATGCCATCTTCGGAGTGGACGGCCCGGACGGCGCAGGTGTAGGCATAGGTGCGCTGGTCGCCCATGACTCCCACTGACATCACCGGCAGAAGCACCGCAAACGACTGCCATATTTTTTGATAGAGGCCGGCTTTCTTGATCTCGCCTACTACGATGTCGTCGCACTCGCGGAGCAGGTCGGCGCGCTCTTTAGTTACTTCACCCAGAATCCTGACGGCAAGACCGGGGCCGGGGAAGGGTTGGCGCTGCAGAATTTCTTCGGGCATGCCCAGGTCGCGGCCGATGCGGCGAACTTCATCTTTGAACAAATCTTTCAGCGGCTCGATCAGTTTGAGCTTCATCTTCTCGGGCAGTCCGCCGACGTTGTGATGCGACTTGATGACTTGCGACGGGCCACGCACGGAACGCGATTCGATTACGTCGGGATAGAGCGTGCCCTGCACCAGCCATTCGACCTCACCGGCTTCTTTGTTACCGGCCTTATCTTGCAAGATGCGATGCGCTTCGGAGTCGAAGACTTCGATGAACTCGTTGCCGATGATCTTTCTTTTCGTCTCCGGATCGGTCACTCCTGCCAGTTTTTTCATGAAACGATCGGTGGCATCGACCGCGACCAGGTGCAGTCCGAGATTGTCGCGCAGATTTTTCTGAACTTTTTCGAACTCGTTTTTGCGCAGGACTCCGTTGTTGACGAACACGCAGGTGAGCCGCGATTTTCCGGAAGCATCGCGCATGGCTCGATCGACAAGTACGGCCGCGACCGAAGAATCCACTCCGCCGGAAAGGGCGCAGATGGCGCGCCCGTTGCCGACTTGCTGCTTCACCTGAGCAACGGTCGCGTCGATAAAATGCTGCGGCGTCCACGACGGTTTCGCTCCGCAGATGTTGAGCGCGAAGTTACGCAGAATGTCGGAACCGAGCGGAGTGTGATGCACCTCGGGATGAAACTGCACCGCCCACATTTTGCGCTCGGCGTTTTCGATGGCGGCAACCGCGTTCGGAGTTTTCGCCGTCAGACGGAAGCCAGGAGGCAATTCTTCCGCCGAGTCGCCGTGCGACATCCAGACGGCGAGCAAATGAGGCGCGCTTTGAAATGGCAATCCGTGAAAAAGTTGCGAGTCGGTTTCCAGAATCTCGACCTTGGCATGCCCATACTCGCGTTTGGCCGCGGGACGCACCTTGCCGCCGAGCGCATAGACCATGAATTGCAATCCGTAGCAGATGCCGAGCACGGGAACGCCGAGGTCGAAGACGCTCTTGTCGGCAAGCGGCGCGTCTTTGTCGTAAACGGACGAAGGGCCGCCGGAGAGAATGATTCCCACAGGAGAGTAGCTGCGAATTTCTTCGAGAGTGGCGTTGAAGGGGAGAACAACTGAGAAGACCTTTTGTTCGCGGATGCGGCGAGCAATTAGCTGCGAATATTGCGCGCCGAAGTCGAGTACTACGATGCCGGATCAAGTGGATTGGGTTTCCACGGATGAGTGTCTCAGATTGATGGTGCAGTTGCAAATAAACAAAAAACCGATAACCACAGAGGACACTAAGGAAAAAAACCACGTTCTTCCTTGTGATCTTCTGACGTGCTTGTGGTTATCGAACTTTATCGCACGACAATATTCACTAGCTTCTTGGGCACGACGATGATCTTTACCACCTGCTTGTTGGCAATCGCCGCGCGCACTTTTTCATCGGCCAGCGCCGCTTGCTTGATTTGATCTTCGTTTGCGTTCCGCGGGTACAACCACCACGCTGCGGAGTTTCCCGTTGACTTGCACTGGAATCTCGATCTCATCTTCGGCGGCCAGCGCCGCGTCATATTTCGGCCAGGGAGCTTTCAGCAGATTGCTGTGCTCTCCAGTCATCTCCCACAGCTCGTGGGCGAGATAAGGCGCCATCGGAGCCAGCAGCAGAGCGATGGTGCGCTGAAGTTCGGCGACCAACGAAGCCGGAACTCGGCCTCCAACCATGGCCTCTTCCGCGCCGTAGATCTCGTTGACCAGTTCCATGATGGCCGAGATGCAGGTATTGAAGTGCCAGCGGCCCTCGAAGTCATGGCTGACACGTTTGATGGTCTGGTGCAGCTTGCGCTGAAGCGCACGCGCCTCGGACGACAACGGCTCGGCCCGCGGAGACGAGTCTTGCCGCGTCTCTACAGGATTTCTTAGATAGAAGCGGTATACGCGCGCCAGGAAGCGTTGAATTCCTTCGATGCCCGACTCCTGCCAATCTAGATCGCGATCCGGAGGCGCTGCGAACAGGCTATACATGCGCGTCGCGTCTGCGCCATAACGCGCTACCATTTCGTCTGGCGATACGATGTTGCCCAAGCTCTTCGACATCTTCGCGCCGTCTTTGATGACCATTCCCTGCGTGAACAAGCGTTCTACGGGTTCGTCGTTTTTCACAAGGCCCATGTCGCGCATGAACTTGGTCCAGAAACGCGAATAAATCAGATGCAGGATGGCGTGCTCGACTCCGCCGATGTATTGATCAATCGGAAACCAGTAGGCGATCTTGGCGCTGTCGAAAGGCGCCTGGTCATTGTGCGCATCGGTATAGCGGTAGAAGTACCACGAGGAATCGACAAACGTGTCCATGGTATCGGTCTCGCGGCGCGCAGGACCTCCACATTTCGGACAGGTCGTGTTTAGAAACGACGGCACATTCATCAGGGGCGAGCCGCCGGCGAGCGTGATCGGGACATTGTCGGGCAGAAGGACCGGCAAGTCTTTTTCCGCGACGGGCACGACCCCATCCTTGTCGCAATAGACCATGGGAATCGGCGTTCCCCAGTAGCGCTGCCGCGAGATGCCCCAATCTTTTAGACGGAAGGTGACCGTTGCCTTGCCAAAGCCCTTTTCCGCGGCGCGCGCCGACATCTTGTTAATGGCCTCTTCGCAACCCAGACCACTAAACTCGCCAGAATACACCACAATTCCGTCCATGGTTGTGAAGGGCAGCGGCGGTGCGGTCATCGTTTCTTCGGGATCGGTTCCGGCGGGCAAAATCACGATGCGGATGGGCAGCTTATACTTTTCCGCAAATTCGTAGTCGCGCTCATCGTGCGCCGGCACGCTCATAATGGCGCCGGTGCCGTAATCCATCAGAATGTAGTTCGCTACCCACACCGGCACCGCTTCGCCGTTATAGGGATTCTTGGCGTAGCGCCCGGTGAAGACTCCATGCTTCTCGATAGCGCCGATATCGCCCGCTTCTTTCGCGCGGCGCTGCTCGGCGATCAGTTCCGCAACCTGAGCGCGCAATTCAGCGTTGCGAGCGATCATGTCTTTCACGATGGGATGCTCGGGCGCCAACTGCACTGACGTCGCGCCATAGATGGTGTCGACGCGCGTGGTGAAAACTGTAATTGTCGAGCCAGCCGGCCCGACGGTTCCACCCAAGTCAAAATCCACCAGCGTGCCTTCGCTGCGGCCGATCCAGTTCTGCTGCATGATGCGCACTTTTTCCGGCCAGCCTTCCAGCTTTTCCAGATCGCGCAGCAATTCGTCCGCATATTTTGTGATGCGCAGAAACCATTGTTCCAATTCGCGCTGCTCGACTGGAGTGTCTTCATGCCGCCAGCACATTCCGCCGACAACCTGTTCGTTCGCCAAAACCGTGGCGCACTGCGGACACCAGTTCACCTTGCTCTTCTTGCGATAAGCCAACCCCGCTGCGAAAAGCTTCAGGAAGAACCACTGATTCCAGCGGTAATAATCGGGCAGGCAGGTGGTGACCTCGCGCGACCAGTCGTAGGTGAAACCCAGGCGATTCATCTGGACCTTCATGGCTGCGATATTGCCTAGCGTCCACTGCTTCGGAGGAGTGTTGTTCTTGATCGCTGCATTCTCAGCGGGCAAGCCGAACGAATCCCACCCCATGGGATGAAGCACGTTGTAGCCGTTCATCCACATGTAACGGGCTAACGCATCGCCGATTGCATAATTGCGGACGTGGCCCATGTGCAGCGCTCCGGAAGGGTAGGGAAGCATTTCCAAAACGTAATACTTGGGCTTGGTGGGATGAGCCTCTGCGGCATACAGCGACGGATCGGTCAGCCAGCGCTGCGCCCATTTCTTCTCAATGCGCTGCGCATCGTAGCGCTCTTCATTACGCTCCGGGTTACGTTCTGGGCGCGGGGCGGGGATAGATTTGTCTTCCTGTGGCATAGATGATAAAGGATAGTGCGGTAATGGGTAATTGATGATTTTACAACGCCCGATCGAGTGCGGCACGCAGCGCCGCGATTTTCCTTGCCTTTTTCTCGCGCAACAAGGATAAATACGGGGTAACTATGATCGGTCGTTGGTGCGCCTCCTCTCTTACTCTTGTGATGACGATGTTATTGCCAGGCCACGCCCAAAGTACGCGGCGCGCTCCTGCCGCGGACGATTATGCTCAAGAGGCGGCAGTTGTTGAGGAGATGACGACGAAGATTGCTTTCGACAACGATGGCAATTTTACTCGTGAGCAAACCAGCCGAGTACGAGTGCAAACCGACGCTGGTGTGAAGCAGTGGGGCTTGCTGACTTTCCCCTTTCAGTCGGCAACGCAGACGGTCGAGATTGATTACGTGCGGGTTCGTAAGATCGACGGTAGCACCGTGCCTACACCACCCGACAACATTCAGGATCTAGATTCGGAAATTACCCGCAGCGCTCCCTTCTACAGTGACTTGCGAGAAAAACATGTCGCCGTCAAAGGTCTGGGCAAAGGCGACCTTCTCGAATACGCGACGCACTGGCACACGACGAAGCCTTTGATACCCGGACAATTTTGGTTCCAATATAACTTTCACAAGGACGGCATCGTGCTTCATGAGCGCCTGGAAATCAAGGTGCCGGGCGAGCGCGCGATCAAAGTGAAAGGACCCGAAGCCACACAGGTCATCACAACCGCTGGTTCACGCGTCTATACATGGGCTTACTCCAGGCTGCAAAACACCAAGGATCCTGGGAGCGAGCAGGAGAAGCAAACCGAGACGGCTCTCGGTCGTCTTTCTTCCCCCGATGTGCAAATCAGCAGCTTCCAAAGCTGGGAAGAGGTGGGACGTTGGTATTGGAATCTGCAAAAGGAGCGGATCGAGCCCACCCCTGCCATACGCGCCAAGGCGGCGGAAGTCACCAAAGGCATGACTGATGACGCCGACAAGCTGCGGGCGCTTTATAGCTTCGTTAGTACGCAGTACCGCTACATTGGAATCGCCTTTGGCATTGGGCGATATCAACCGCATGCCGCCGACGATGTCCTGACTAATAACTACGGCGACTGCAAGGATAAGCACACGCTGCTGGCTGCCTTGCTGCAGGCTTCGGGCATTACGATCTATCCGGCGCTGATTAATTCCAGCTGGAAACTGGATCCGGATGTTCCGTCACCGGCGCAATTCGACCATATTATCGGCTACTTGCCGCCGGGCAAAGACAAAGATGCTGTTTGGCTCGATACTACGCCTGAGATTGCTCCGTTTGGCTATCTGCTGCAGCGTCTGCGCGACAAGCCGGCGCTGGTGATGTTGGGAGACAGTTCAAGCCGTCTGGTAACGACGCCCATCGATCCGCCATTCCCGAACTCGGAAGCGTTCAAAATCGATGGCAAACTTAGCGAGGACGGTACACTCGAAGCGAAAATTGAGGACACGAGCCGAGGAGATTCCGAAGTCGTGCTACGCGCGGCATTCCGGCAAGTGGCGGAGCCGCAGTGGAAAGATTTGATGCAGCGAATTTCCTACGCGATGGGTTACGCCGGAACTGTGAGCGACGCTAGCGCCAGTAAGCCCGAAGGACTCGGTGAGCCTTTTCATCTCGCCTACTCTTACAACCGCAAGGATTATCCTGACTGGAAAAGCGACAAACGAATTACTGTTCCGGGCATGCCGTTTTTCATGCCGCCTATCCGGGATGATGCCACTTATCCGGTCTGGCTCGGTCCCCCTTTGGATGCCCTATCGGATTCCAAAGTCGAGCTTCCGCCGGGCTATAAGCCGCAAATTCCGCCAAACGTGGATCTGAAATACGACTTCGCAGAGTACCATGCCGCCTATAACCTGGATCACGGGGTGCTGATCGCGAAACGCCGGTTGCTGACTAAGTTGCGCGAAATTCCGGTCGCCGAGTTCGACGATTATCGAAGCTTCGTGAAGAACCTGGACAACGACGTCAACCGGTATGTGTATATGGAGACGTCGCCCTCAAGCGCTGCGGCGGTTCCGAACAATCCCCTTGCCTCGTTCTTGCCATCGGGTCCACTTCCCGGGACAGCCCCGTCACTTCTGAGCGAGGCGGTAAAGTTGCCCGGGAGCAATTCTTCTGAAGCAAACCAACTGGAGGTTGATGCATTTAGCGCGGTGCGGCGGGGCGATCATCCTGCGGCGCTCAGCGCATTCAAGCGTGCGGTGGAAGCGGATCCGACTTTTATGCGCGCCCGGATGGAGTTAGCCGCCGGCTACATCGCAGAGGGGCAGAATGACACCGCTCGCGCGATCTTACTCAAGGCTATCGAATCTGACCCCCGGCAACTGCTTGCTCGCAGGGCCTACGCTTCCGTACTTGTGGCTTTGCACCGCACGGATGACGCCATCGATGCTACCCGCGAAGCGGTGAAGATCGCCCCGAACGACCCACAAGCAAACGAAGCGTTGGGCGCTTTACTTCTCGGAAAAAAGCGGTACAACGAGGCTTTGCCTTACCTGGAGAGCGCCGCGAAAAGCGATAATTCGCAAGGTAGTCAGGCGCGACTCGGATCTACCTACTTGCGGTTAGGCCAGGTCGAAAAGGGTACGGCGATTCTGCAAAAAGTCGTTGAAGCCGATTCGACCCCCATGGTTCTGAACAACATCGCTTATGATTTTGCCGAAGCCAACGCCAATCTCCCGCAAGCGCTGGAATATGCGCAGCGTGCGGTCGATGAGGAGGAGACGGAATCGCATAGCATGGAGCTTGCCAATCTTCTCTCCGAAGATCTGGCGTCCACTCAAAGGCTGGGATACTTATGGGACACTCTGGGATGGATACATTTTCGTCTCGGCCATCTCGAGCGAGCGGAAAGCTATATCAGGGCATCGTGGACATTGTCGCAATTCGGCGTGGTCGGCGATCATCTCGGTCAAGTATACGAACAGCAAAAGAAAACGGAGGAAGCGATCCATATGTATCGCTTGGCCTTAGCCACCCCCGAGGCGCATGCCTCCGACGATACATGGGACGAGACCCGTCACCGGCTCGAACACTTGACAGGCGAGAAAGCGCCAATGGCACCTAGTTTGTTACGTTGGGATTCGAGCGCAGACGAATTGAGCCAGTTGCGCAGCGTCAAACTCAAACGAATTGTTTCCGGACCGGCGACGGCAGAGTTTTTTCTTCTCTTCGGCCCGGGGCCGAAAATTGAAGGCGTGAAATTCATCAGCGGCTCGGAAGAACTCAAGCCAGCTGACCATGAATTATCCGAGGCGAATTTCCACGTCGCACTTCCCGAGGGAAGTTCCGCCCACCTAGTGCGGCGCGCAATTCTGACGTGTTCCAATGACGCGGGATGCGCGGCGGTTTTGCTTACTCCCGACATCGTTAACTCGGTGAAGTGATCTCCCCGGCCGATTCGTTTATAGAAACTTCATGACGGGGGCCTCGAAAAACTGATCGACCGGCCCGTTCTACCGTTTGCCCACTTCCATTCTAGCCGCTAAACTTAATAGCCCGAGGTACTCAGGATGCTCGTAGTCATGCAAGCGCAGGCCACCGAAGAGCAGGTCCGCGCGGTTTGCCAGAAGATCGAAGCGCTTGGATACCGCGCTCACTCAATGCCTGGAGCGCAACGTACCGCGATCGGCATCACCGGAAATAAGGGCGAGGTCGAATCCGGATCGCTGGATGAAATGCTGGGCGTGCAGGAAGTTATCCGCGTCTCGAAACCCTACAAACTGGTGAGCCGCGATACTAAGCCCGATAACACGGTGATCAAGTTTCCTAACTCTTTTCCTAAGTCTCGCGCGAGTGAAACCATGGTCACCATTGGAGGCTCGGACCTGGTGGTCATGGCCGGTCCTTGCGGGATCGAGACCCGCGACCAGGCTTTCACCATCGCCGAGCGCGTGGCACGTGCCGGAGCCCAGTTCTTTCGCGGCGGAGCTTACAAGCCCCGCACTTCTCCGTATTCATTTCAGGGGCTCGGAGAAGAAGGCTTGAAGATCATGGCCGAAATCCGCGAGCAGTTCGGGCTACTCATTGTGACGGAGGCTGTCGACTACGAATCGCTCGAACTGGTGGATCAATACGCCGATATGATCCAGATCGGGGCGCGCAACATGCAGAATTTTTCGCTCCTCAAGCGCGCCGGGCGCGCTCACAAGCCCGTTTTGCTGAAGCGCGGCATCTCGGCGACGCTCGAAGAATTTCTCATGGCCGCCGAATACATCATGAGTGAGGGCAACTACAACATCGTCCTCTGCGAGCGCGGAGTGCGGACTTTTGCCGATCACACGCGCAATACGCTTGACCTTAGCATTGTGCCCGCCGTGCAACGACTGAGCCACTTGCCGATTATTGTCGATCCCAGCCATGGCACGGGCAAGCGCAACAAGGTCACGCCGCTGTCGCGGGCCGCAGTCGCGGTGGGAGCCGACGGGCTGATCGTAGAGGTCCATCACGATCCTGACCGCGCGTTATCGGATGGCATGCAATCGCTTTATCCAGATCAGTTCGACGCGCTCATGGCTCAAGTCAAGCAGATCGGTGCGGTGCTGGGACGGAGCATTCCCGCATCCGCCCAAACCCAGGCGGCTGCGACGGTTTCCAAGGATTGATTGCATGCGACGAAATCGGCCGTGCTGCTTGCATTGCGCTGATTGTTGGCTTGGGTCAACCAGTTGCTCTCTTCGCTCAGGACGATTCCGCGAAGGAACCTATGAAGGACCACCGCTATGCCGGTCCTGTGTTCCGCTTGTATTGACGCCTACCGCCCCTGATATTCTTTTGTTTTTAACGAGGCCAATTCGTTCTTGAGAAAAGTCCTGCTACTCGCCGTTGTCGTTCCGCTCCTTCTGGCCGGCGGTTGGTACTACTTCCACGAGCGCGATCTCCCCGGCTACGGGCCGCTTTACCGCGAGTTCGCCTATATTTCTAACGGCAAGAGCAACACGGTTACGGTTATCGACCTGCGCAGCTTTCGCCCTTTTCGCACTTTGCAGGTCGGCAGTAATCCCACCGGAGTCGCCGCCAATCCCAAGCGCAATGAAGTGTATGTCGTCAACACCGACTCCTCGAACGTCAGCGTAATCGACGCGGAGGAAAATAAAGTTGTTGCCACCATCGGCGTCTACGGCCGACCGTTCTTTATCGATGTTTCTCCCGACGGACATCGTGCGTATGTCGCTAATTCCGGCTCCGACAATGTTTCTGTGCTCGATCTCGACCATCGCAGAGCGGTGGCTACGCTTCCGGTGGGAGGAAGTCCTGGCTTGGCCCGCGTTTCGCCCGACGGAGCGACGGTCGTGGTCTCGAATCGTGCCGACAACAGCGTCTCCATCATCGACACGGCGCGACTGGCGGTGCGGTCCGCGATCAATATTTGCATTCATCCCGAGGATATCGCCATTCTGCCGGATTCGAGCAAGGCATTCGTTTCCTGTTCGGGATCGGGGCAGGTGGCAAGCATTGCTCTTAAGACTGCAGCTCAGAGTCCGAGCCGGGGTACAACCGCTCAGAACGAAAATCAGAGCGACAAATTGCTGGCGCTGCTGGATGTCGGCAAATCTCCGGTGAGCCTGGCGTTGAAACCTGACGGTGGACAATTGGTTGCCTTCAATTTCCAGGCGGGCAGCATCTCGATTATCGAGACCACGGGCAATGAAGTTTCTGGGAGTTATCTCGTCGGCGATGAGCCCGCTCGCGGCGTGATTTCGCTGGATAACTCGCGTCTGTATATCTCTAACTTCGGATCGAATAACATCGCGGTCTACGATATCGACCTGGGGAAGATCATTGCGTACCTCCCTGTAGGAACGCATCCCGACGCGCTGGCCCTTTCGCCGAGTCAGAATTATCTGCTCGTGCTGGACTCCGGTTCTGGAGATTTAGCCGTTATTCAGAAGCGCACGCCGCAGAAAAAATTCGAGCCGTCGGAATATTCGCTGCTGACGATTATTCCGGTGGGAATGCAGCCGAATCAGATCGTGGTGAAGTCGTTTCGGGCGACGAAACTTTTAGAGGGAAGATAGACTCAACCGGAACCCGGAGGGTACCCCCGTCCAAGCTGAGCTCCGGCGGGGGCTTCGCTGCTGATGAAGGTCTCACTTCGCTTAGGATGTCGATGACATTGGGGTTGGGTGCAGGGTCTTGCGAAAATATTCCTGGATGGTTTGCGCTTGAGATTTGGTTACTACGGCTGACAGAGCAGCTACATCCGCTTGCTTCACGGCTTGCAGGCTGCCGAAATGTTCGAGGAGGCGGCGGGTGGTCGATTCGCCTACTCCGGGGATCTCTCTTAGTTCAGTGGCTCGGTCTCTGATCTGGCGCCGCTTGCGATGGAAGGTCACGGCGAAACGATGGGCCTCGTCGCGGATCTGCTGCACCAGGTGCAATACGGGAGAATGATGGTCGAGAACTACGGGATCGTCTTCCTGTCCGTAGACGTAGATGATTTCTTCGCGCTTGGCTATGGCGGCGAGAGGCTGGTTGATTATTTCGAGCGCTTCAAGCGCCTGGGCCGCGGCGTGCAGTTGACCCAGGCCGCCGTCGATCAGGACCAGGCTGGGCATGTTCTTTTTCTCTTCGCAGAGCCGCTTATAGCGGCGGGTTACCACTTCTTTCATGCTGGCAAAATCGTCTACTCCGGTTACGGACTTGATGATGAATTTCCGGTAGTCGGATTTTTTCATCTTGCCATCTTCCCAGACGACCATGGAGGCCACGGTTTCCGCTCCCTGAATATGGCTGATGTCGAAGCACTCGATTCGCTTGGGCAGTTCCGGCAGGGACAGAGCGTCTTGGAGGGCTTCCTGAATGGCTTTTGCGCTGGGTTTCAAGATGCGGAAACGCTGATCGTAGGATTGTTTGGCATTGTTGCCGGCGAGATCGATCAGTTCGCGCTTGTCGCCTCGCTGCGGGACGGTGATGTGAACTCTGGCTGCTCTTCCGGCTCCTACGGAGAGTTGCTCGCTGAGGGCTTCTTCGAGTTCTTCGCGATCTTCGAAGTCTACGGGGACATAGATGTTTCTCGGCACGTAAGGCTGAGCTAGATACAGCTGCTTTACCAAGGCGGAGAAGAATTCTGGGGGATGGAATTTGTCAGCGGCGGATGCAGATGGTGCAACGGGCTCGCTTTGCTCGCCGGGACGGACGAATGCGTTCGTCCCCACGTGGTCTGTGGTGAAGTCGGGCAGATCTTCCCAGAAAAATTCTCTTCGGTCCAGGACTTTTCCTCCCCGCATGTGGAAGAGGTTTACCGCTAGCATCTGATTTTCGTAGTGAAAACCGAAGACGTCGGCGTCGTCGCCTTCGACGGACGCTATACGCTGTTTCTCTTGTAACTGCTCGACCGTGGAGATCAAATCGCGATAGCGGGCGGCGCGCTCGAACTCCTGCGCCTCGGCGGCCTCGGACATTCTTTCGCGCAGAGATTTGACTAAGTCGGTTTGGCGGCCTTCGAGGAACAGTTTCACGTCGCGTACGGCTTCGGTGTAGATCTCCGGCGTGGTCAGATCTTTTACGCACGGCCCAAGGCAGCGTTTGATGTAGTACTGCAGACAGGGGCGCGGATGGTTGCGAGTCAGATCGACCTGGCACGAGGGAATCAGGAAGTGGCGATGAATCAGGTCGACGATTCGATAGGCCAGATTGGCAGGGAAGTAAGGGCCGTAATAGACACTGCCGTCTTTGCGGAGGCGTCGGGTTACATAGACTCGAGGGTAGCGCTCGGCTAGAGTTAGTTTTACATAAGGATAAGTTTTGTCGTCGCGCAGCAGAATGTTAAAACGCGGTTTTTTCTGCTTGATGAGGTGATTCTCTAGTGCCAGCGCTTCCTTGTTGTTGGCTACGACTATGTAGTCGACGTCTGCGGCTTCGCGGACCAGAGTGCCGGTTTTGGCGTCTTCCCAGCGGCCTTCATGGAAATAAGACGAGACACGGGAGCGGAGATTCTTGGCCTTGCCTACGTAGATGATTTCGCCTTCGGCGTTCTTGTAGAGGTAGACGCCGGGGGAGTTGGGGATGGTGCGGATTTTGGCGGCCAGATCCATTACTTCCTACGACTCGGAACGATGCCAGCTTTCACAATGCTAAACCACAAGGAACACAGGGTTGCAGGGGGAAGCCAGGCTCACCCATCGAACTCTTTCCGACTTAGCCGATACTCCTATGATAGGACATCTTGAGGAAAGGTCTGACAGCATGAAAAAGCGAAAGAGAGCGGAGCCGAGATTCATGAAGTATGCCGGGTCGATTAGCGGTCCACCCGATCTATCGTCGCGTAAGGGATTTTCTCGTGGTCCGGGAGAAATCGTTTCGGTTAAGCCGTTACCAAGGACGAAGCGCAAAAGCAAATCCGGATCGGCTTCGCAGGACGAAATCAAATAATTCTTGTCATTTTCGCCATAAGCCGCGATCTTTAATCACGCGCTCCATCCTTTAACGAATTCCACCAGGCTGCGCAGCGCAATTCCGGATGGGCCTTTGGCGATCCACGGTTTGTTTTCTTCCATCCATGCGGTGCCGGCTATGTCGAGGTGAATCCAGGGAGTGTCTTCGGCGAATTCTTTCAGGAACATTGCGGCGAAGATCGCGCCTCCCCAGCGGCTTCCGGCGTTGACCATGTCGGCGATGTTGGACTTGATCAGTTCCTTATATTCGTCGTCTAAGGGCAAGCGCCACATCTTTTCGCCGGTTTGCTGATTGGCCTTCGCGAAGCGCTCATACAAGTCGTCGGTGCTGGCGAAGATTCCGGCGTTTACGTAGCCGAGAGCCACTACCACCGCGCCGGTGAGGGTCGCGGCGTCGACCAAGTGGGTGCAACCTAACTGCCGGGCGTAGGTGAGTCCGTCGGCGAGGATCAAGCGGCCTTCGGCGTCGGTGTTGATGATTTCTATCGACTTGCCCGACATGGCGATCTGCACGTCTCCGGGCTTTTGCGCTTTGCCCGACGGCATGTTTTCCGTGGCGCAAATCACAGCCGTGACCTTTACCTTCGGCTTCAGCAGCGCGATGGCTCGCATGGTGCCGATCATGGTGGCGGCTCCGGCCATGTCGTATTTCATTTTTTCCATGCCGTCGGCTGGTTTGATGGAGATGCCTCCGGTGTCGAAGGTGACGCCTTTGCCGACTAATCCGAGGTGAACTTTGTCGGCCGCGCCCACGGGGTCGTAGCGCAGAACGATGAGCGCGGGCGGTTCGTCGGAGCCCTGCGCGACTCCCCAGAATGCTCCCATCTTCAGAGCCTTGATCTTGTCGGCGCCGTAGGTTTCGCAGATCAGCCCGACTTCCGATGCCATCTTCTTGGCGCGCTCGGCTAGTATGGTCGGCGTCATTAAGTTGGAAGGCTCGTTAACCAGGTCGCGGGTGAAGTTTTGCGATTCGGCTACGATACGTCCGGTTTGGAGGGCTACTTCGAGGGATTTCTGATCGCCGTTCTTGACCTCGTCATTCCCAACGACGATGGTGACGGCGTCGATCTTCTGGTCTTTATTATTCCTGTCGCCATTCTTGCTCTTGTAGTAGCCGGGATCGAAGTCGCCGATGATTGCGCCCTCCGCCACGGAGCGCACGGCGTCGGGGCCGGAAATACCGTTTTCGGGAATGGCGAAGGCGAAGCCGCGGATGCTCTTGGCCTTGAGCGTGCGGACGGCCGCGCCGGCTAGCTTGCGCAGTTCCGCCGCCGAGAAATTCTTTGCTTTGCCGCCGCCCAGCAGAAGCAGGCGTTTGGCTTTCAATCCGGCGGGGTGGTGCAGGAGAGTGGTTTCGAACGGCTTGGCGGTGACTTCGCCGCTGGCGATTACTTCTTTTGCGGCCTCGCGCACGGCTGCATCGCTGCACTCGACCGAGGGGGTGGGCTTGTTTTTCTCGGTGCTGTCTTTCTCGGTGCGGTCGAGGACCACTGCGACCAGGCAATCGGTTTCCAGTTGTGATGGAGTGGAGGAAGAAAGGTTTATTTTCATGATTGAGTAACATCAGTATCCACGGTGGGAGGGGGGATGCGCAACCCGACCGGCGACGAAAAATCCCGACGGTCATAGGACCGTGGAATCCCCCTCTTCGAATCCGCTCAGGGCAGGCTCTTGCGCAGAGAACGTGCAGGGGTTAGGACACCACCCTTTTGGCCGGGGGAGTCGAGCTACGTTTTTCTTCCTCTGGATATGGCTTCGCGCGCTTCTTTGTCGGCGGTGCGGCGGCGCTCGGTTTCACGCTTGTCCCAGAGTTGCTTGCCTTTGGCCAGGGCCAGCTCTACTTTGATTTTTCCATTCTTGAAATACATGCGGGTGGGGATCAGGGTTAGTCCCTTTTGATTTGTCTTTCCGATCAGTTTGCGAATTTCTTCTTTGTGGACCAGCAGCTTGCGGGTGCGCAGGGCGGCGTGATTGGCATAGTTGCCGTGGTCGTAGGGGCCAATATGGCAGTTGAGCAGCCAGAGTTCGCCGTCCTTGATCAGGCCGTAGGCGTCCTTGAGATTGCTCGTGCCGGTGCGAACGGATTTCACCTCGGTTCCGGTGAGAACAACTCCGGCCTCGAATTTTTCTAGCAAGAAATAGTTGTGGCTCGCGTTCCTATTGACAGCAGCATCTTTCTCCCCCGAGGCAGTAGGTTGGCGACGCGGATTTTTCTCCCGGTTGGGCTGTGTCTGGTGAGTGGTCTGCTTAGCCATATTGCCGATAAAGAAGCTGAAAAGAAAGTAACACGAAGGCGAGGGTGAGTTCCCAGTTCCCAGTTCTCGGTTCGCTGCACTCGGTTTTCCTCAACCCACGTGCGGCAGCCCTCTCCCAAGAGAAAGACTTGGAAGCCGGGGGTTCGGAATTGCCCGTAAGGTCACGTACCAATGAGTGTAAACACCGACGTACCAATAACTTCGGATGCCCATTCCCGCGATGCTATAATCCGATTTTCCGGTACTTTTTGCTGGTAAACGGCCTCGAATACCCGCGCGCTTGGTTTTGTTCGGGTAGTTATGAGGCTGTGGCCCGCTCGTGTGGCGGGTTAGCCCGTTTGCTGGCGAGAGAGAATTTTTATGAGGACTGTTTGATGAGACGCCTGATTCGCCCGGCTGTGTTTGGAGTACTGCTTCTCTCTCTGGGACTTTCGGTTTTTGCCAGGAAAGTCGATTCCGCCAAGGGGCTTTACGACAAGGGCCAGGATGCTGAAGCCCGGCAGAACTATGAGCTGGCCTTCGACTATTACAAGCAGGCCTACGACCAAAAGCCCAAAGACCTGAAATATCGCACCGCTTACGAGCGGACGCGTTTTCTGGCGGCATCGTCCGAAGTGCATCGCGGGCAGATCTTGCGCGATGCAGGCAAGCTCGACGAGGCCCTGGCTCGATTCCAGAAGGCTCTGATGACCGATCCGTCGTCCTTCATCGCGCAACAGGAATTGCGGCGCACGCAGCAGATGATCAACGACGCGACGAATCCGCAGCCGCAGGCGGCAGCTCTGAGCCCGCTGCGCAGGCGACTGGAAGAGGCCCAGGGGCCGGTCGAACTGGCTCCGCTCTCGAACGTGCCCATCACCCTCAAGGTCACGGAGAAAGCCAACGTGATTTACGAGACAGTGGGCAAACTGGCTGGAATCAATGTGCTTTTCGATCCCGATTACGTGCCGAAACAGGTGCACGTTGAACTCAACAATGTCACCCTGGAAGAAGCCCTGTCGATCATTTCTTTTGAGACCAAGACTTTTTGGCGCCCGGTAACCCCGAATACGATTTTTGTGGCGCAAGACACTCCTGCAAAGCGGAAAGAGCTGGAACAAAACGTCATCAAAACTTTCTATCTTATCTAATCTTTCTCAGCCTACCGAATTGCAGGATGTGGTCAACGCGATGCGCACGATTCTTGAAGTCAGCCGGATTCAGCAGTTGCCATCGCAGGGAGCGATCGTGGTGCGGGGCACGCCGGATCAGCTGACGCTGGCGCAGAAACTGGTGGACGATCTCGACAAAGCGAAGCCTGAGGTCTTGATCGAAGTGGCGGTGATGCAGGTGAGCCGCGACAAGGCGCACACGCTGGGCATCAATCCTCCTACCAGCGTTACGGTAGCGCTGCAACCGAACATCAACACCACGACTCCAACCACAACCACAGGTACCACAACCACGACAAGTTCATCGTCGTCCGACGAGCGGCATCAGCCTGAACTCGCTCGGCAACCTGAACGCGACTGACTTCCAGGTGACGATTCCGCAGTTGACGGCCTCGGCTTTGATGAGTCGATACGGACACGAAGATCATTCAGAATCCGCAGGTGCGGGCGCTCGACGGGCAGAAGGCGTCACTCAAGATCGGCGATCGCGTGCCGGTGGCTACCGGCTCGTTCCAGCCGGGCATTGGCGGAGTCGGAATCAACCCGCTGGTCAATACGCAATTCCAATACCTCGACGTGGGCGTAAACATCGACATTACTCCGCGCGTCCATGCGGGGCGGGAAGTTTCTCTGAAGATGTCAATGGATGTGTCGGCGGTAGACTCCTACGTGAGCATTGGCGGCATCAGCCAACCGGTGATCGGGCAGCGCAAGATCGAGAACGAAATCCGGTTAAAAGATGGCGAAGTCAGCCTGCTCGGCGGCATGATGGAGGATTCGCGGACGAAGTCTCTGACCGGAATTCCGGGTCTGGCATCGATTCCAATCCTGAAATATCTTTTTGCGCAGGATACCGTCGGACCACTCCACGAACGAGATCGTCTTCGTGCTGATCCCGCATATTATCCGCGGGCCTGAAATTTCTGCTGGAAGTGCCGATATGCTGGATGTGGGTACAGCCAACAGCCTGCAGTTGCGGGAAGTGAGCAAGCCAGCTCCGCCGGCGGCGAATCCGGCTGCGCCAGCCGGAACGCAGGGTGCGCCCCCGGCAACGCCTCCCGGCACCGCTACTTATCCAGGCAGCACCTCTCCTAGCTCGCCGAAGCCGGCGTCGAATCCGGTTTCCCCGGCTCCCGGCACCGCGGCCGGAACATTTCAATTTGATCCGCCGACTTTGAACCCGACCAAGGGTTCAACCTTTACGGTGAACGTCATGCTTTCGGGCGGACAGAACGTCTATTCGGTACCGGTGCAGCTGAGCTACGATCCGAATGAGTTGCAATTGGTCAACGTTTCGAACGGCGGATTCCTGTCACAGGATGGGCAAGCGGTGGCGTTGGTGCATCGAGACGATCCGCTGACGGGCACGCTACAAGTGACAGCTACGCGGCCGCCGGGGGCGGGCGGAGTTTCCGGCCAGGGAGCGGTGATGACGCTCACCTTCATGGCGAAAGCGCCGGGGCAGTCGGCTCTGACCATCACACGCGGCGGGGCGCGCGATCCGGCGATGCAGCCGATTGCGATGAGCGGAGCGCAGGCGGCGATTACAATTCAATAGGGAGTATTCGGGTATGGTGACGGGCTTTGCCCGCCCGGAGCGGTCGGAGACCCACCACCACGCTGACTATCGAATTCGATGACGCGGATGATTCAAACAGATGGTTCGTACACCGACTGGGGATTGCCGGGGCATCCGCCCCCAGCGCGGGTTTACGCTGATCGAACTGATCGTGGCTACCGCCATCATGATCATTCTGGTGGGGGCGGCGTTTCCGATCGCGAGAAACGCGGTGGCCCGCGAGCGTGAACATGAATTGCGCCAGGACCTGTGGATGATGCGCGACGCGATCGATCGCTACAAAGACGCGGCCGATCGGGGCGCATTCCAGATCAAAGTCGACAGCGGAGGCTACCCACCTGATCTCGACACGCTGGTCAACGGCGTGGATGTAGGCGGCAAGAAACTGAAATTCCTGCGCCGGATTCCAGTCGATCCCATGACTAAGACGACAGAGTGGGGATTGCGCTCGATGCAGGATGATAAAGACTCGACTTCCTGGGGCGGGCAGAGCGTTTTTGATGTCTACAGCAAATCGGACGCAACCGCTTTGGACGGCACCAAGTACAAGGACTGGTAGATGAAATTCAGGTCCAAGTCCCGCGGTTCCAATTTTCGCAATCTCAATCTCGATATGCGCCCCGCCAGGATGCGAATTTTGGGGGCAGCCGATCGCGGTTTCACGCTGATCGAATTGGCGGTCGTTATCAGCATGATCCTGATCTTGCTGGCCATTGCGTTGCCGATGTACACCCGCAGCATCACTCACGCCCGGGAAGCCAAACTGCGGCAAAATCTGGCGACGCTCAACGAAGTCATCGAGAAATATTCGCTCGACAAGGGACATGCGCCCCTGTCGCCCGACGATCTGGTGCAGGCCGGATACATCAAATTCATTCCGGAAGATATCACCGGCAGCAGCGAGACCTGGAAGTGGGATCCGGAAGATCCGGAAAAAGCGTGGGACCCAAATCAAACCGGGATCGCAAGCGTGCACAGCGGGTCCGACGAGACGGCTAGCGACGGCAGCGGTCCTTATTCGAGCTGGTAAATAGGCAGATGAAAAGAAGGGCAACAGCACGAAACCGCGGCTTCACGCTGATCGAGATGATGGTGGTAATTACGATTCTCTTGATCATGCTGGGGGCGGTGATGCCTATCTACACCCAAACCATCAGGCGGGCGAAGGAGGAAAATCTCCGCAAGAATCTGGACACGATGAATGACATGATCTATCAGTACACGCTGGACAAGCAAAAATACCCCAAGTCTCTGGAAGATCTGAAGAGTGCGGGCTACCTGAAGACGATTCCCAAGGACATCAATGGCAGCGAGGATTGGACCACCGAAGACGCGGACGGCACGATCATGTCGCTCGATCAAACCGACAAGGAAGGCATCATCGGCGTGCATAGTTCTTCCAATGCGACCGCAATCGACGGGACCACGTATTCGAGCTGGTAGACATCGTCAACCACTCTTAGTTTTCCGACCGCCTACTCTCCCGCCGAACGTCAATCCATAAGGACCACCATCGAAGCAAAGCAGCGCGAATGCAATTGCCGCGAGAGCCAGCGGAAATTCATACCCGCCATTGCCCATCAACCCATTCTTAAAGTGGACCTTCCAGATGGCCACGCCCATCTCGATCATAAAGGCGAGCGAAACGAAGCGGGTAAACAGTCCCAGCACAATCGCAATTCCGCCAAAGGATTCCGTACCAGCGGAAAGATATGCCATCCACGGAGGCAATCCGAGCGAGCCCACCATTTCCATGTGGTGGTGAAATCCGCCAAACACTTTGTGATAGCCATGGGCGATCATAATCGTGCCTAGAACGACGCGCATCACGAGCAGAGCCAACGGCTGTAGCCGGTTGAGAAAACCCAAAACCACCTCCAGAACGGCGCGAGGGCAAGAGTTAAAGTTAAAGGCGAGAGCCAACGTCAAAGCGTGGTTTAGAATTCCGTGAGCTCTTTCATCGCCCGGAATAGGTCGCTCGATTGTGGCAGTATCGCGTTCTCTAGAATCGGCTGATAAGCGACGAATGTGTCAGTCGCGGCTACGCGCTTAACGGGCGCATCCAGATGATGGAAGAGTGTATCGGCGATGCGGGCGGCGATCTCGGCTCCATATCCCCAGCTAAGCGAGTCTTCGTAAGCAATCAAGACGCGGTTAGTTTTCTTGACTGAGTCGGCGATCGCATCCCAATCAAACGGATTCAGGCAACGCAGGTCGATGAGTTCGACGCTGACGCGATGCTCGCGCTCGATCTTCTGCGCGGCCTGCAGCGCGCGTGGAACCACGGCGCCGTAAGTGATAACGGTGAGGTCGGTTCCGGGCTGCACCGTTTTCGCTTTGCCGAATGGCACCATATAGTCGGGGCCGGGATAGGGCGCGCGTCCGTAGGTTTCGCGGTAAAGGCGTTTGTGCTCCAGGAATAAGACCGGGTCGTCGCAACGGATGGCGGTGCGCAAGAGGCCGGCGGCATCGAGCGCGTTGGAAGGGAAGACCACGCGCAATCCGGGGATGTGAGTGAAGATGCTCTCGCCGCACTGCGAATGATAAATCGCGCCACCAGTGAGATAACCGCCGATGGCCACGCGGATCACGAGCGGCGCCGAGAAAGCGTTGTTCGAGCGCCAGCGAATAATGGGCAGTTCGTCGCGCAACTGCATCATCGCCGGCCAGATGTAGTCGAAGAACTGAATTTCAACCACCGGCTTTAATCCGCGCGTTGCCATACCGGTGGCGCGGCCGACGATGTTAGCTTCTGCGATCGGAGAATTAAAGACACGATCGGACCCGAACTGTCCCTGCAATCCCGCCGTCAGCTTGAAGACTCCACCCTTGCCTTTGACCAGTTTTTGCTTCAAATATTCTTCGCGGCTGCAGTCGGCGACGTCTTCGCCGAAGATGACTATGCGCTCATCGCGGCGCATTTCATCGCGCAGCGTGGTGTTGATGAGGTCGGCCATCGTTTTATTCGCCGATTTGTTCGGCGCGTTATTCGTTGTGGCGGAGCTTTTGCTGTCAGCGGCGCTTTCGGGGGCCGCGACTGCCGGCAGCGTATCGAATTGGGCCGATGTGGGGTCGAGGTTAGGGGAGTAGACAAAATTGTAGATGGTTTCCGGTTGCGGAAACGCTGCTTCGAGGGCACGATCGGTATCGGCCTGAAGCTGTTCTTCAACCTGCTTCTCGATCTTGTTGATTCCTTTTTCGTCGAGAATGCCTTCGCGCAGCAGAAACATTTGCAGGCAGTGAACAGGATCGCGCGCGGCGTCGGCCTGGCGCTCGGAGTCGGGACGGTAAAGACGCTCGTCGTCCGAGAGCGAATGCGAATAGGGACGAATGACGTGGGCGTGGACAAAGGCCGGACCATGACCGCCGCGGCAATGTTCGGCCGCGCGCCGGAAAGCGGCATAGGCGACGATGGGGTCGGTGCCCTCCACTTCTTCGAAATGGAAATTGGGGAAGCCGGAGACGACGCGCGAAATGTTGCCGCCGGAGGTCTGCACCTCTACAGGCACCGAAATTGCGTATTGATTATCCTGCACGCAAAAAATGACGGGCAAGCGCCGATTGGAAGCGGTGTTCAGCGCCTCCCAGAATTCGCCTTCGCTGGTGGTGCCGTCGCCGAGCGAGACATACGTGACTTCATCGCCGTGGAACTTGACGTCTTTGAACTGGCGGTAATCGCCTTCGGCCGGTTGCGCGGCTTTGGGATGCTGAGCGAGATAGCGCCCGGCTTCGGCGCATCCAACGGCCTGCAGGATCTGGGTTCCCGTCGGCGAAGACTGGGTGACGATATTGAGGCGCGGGTAAGCCCAGTGCGAGGGCATTTGACGGCCGCCGGAACTGGGGTCGTCGGCTGCGCCTACGCCCTGCAGAAGCATTTCGTAGGGAGTCGCGCCGAGAGCGAGACAGAGGGCGCGATCGCGATAATAAGGATAGAACCAGTCGTAGCCAGATTTCAGAGCGAATGCGGCAGCGAGTCCGACGGCTTCGTGCCCAGCGCCGGAAATCTGGAAGAAAATTTTCTGCTGGCGCTTGAGCATGATCTCGCGGTCGTCGATGCGCCGCGATGTGAACATGATGCGATAAGCATCAATCAGCTGTGGGCTGGTTAGACCCTGATAGGTCTTTTTCGCGAGATTGCCGTCGTTTAGCTTGGGGTCGACTTTTGTCGTAGCCATTCCGCGTTTTTCACCCCAGAGGGTTTCTGGTCCCGCAACATTGTAAATCAGCTGTCTGCTCCCAGCTATCAGCCCTCGGCAGGATGTCAGTTTCGGCAAGGGGCTCGCCGTTCGGTATCGGACAGACTATTGACTGTCGATCCGCGCGTGGTCAAGGCTGTCCTGATGGCTGATGGCTGATGCTGACAGCTGAGAGCTGACAACTGCGTTATCCTGAATCATCCATGATTCACTTCCTCCGCCGATTCGATCCGCGCCAGATTCGCTTGCTGGTGTTTGATCTCGACGGCACGTTGATCGACTCCCGCCTGGACTTGATTCATTCCGTGAACGCCACATTACGGCATATTGGCCGCCCGGAACTGGACGGCGACCTGGTGGCGAGCTACATCGGAGATGGCGCTCCGGCGCTGGTGCGGCGCGCACTGGGCGATACGGAGAAGAACAACGAAGCGTTGATCGCTCGCGCACTGGAATATTTTCTCAGCTACTACCGGCAACACAAGCTGGACCACACCACGGTCTATGATGGGATTCGCGAAGTGCTGGTGGGGTTGGCGCAGCCTTCCAACGGCGCGCGCAGGCTGATGGCGGTGCTCTCCAACAAACCGGTGAATCCTTCACGCGACATTTTGCGGGCCTTGGGGCTGGGGGATTTCTTTTTGCGTGTGTATGGCGGCAACAGCTTTCCCACGAAAAAACCAGATCCTCTGGGCGCAGCGACGATACTGCAGGAAGTAGGCGTGGCTGCGGATGAGGCGCTTATAATCGGCGACTCATCGGTCGACGTTCTCACGGGGCGCAGTGCAGGCCTGTGGACGTGCGGCGTGACCTATGGATTCGCTCCGCATACGCTGAAGGACACGCCTCCGGACGTGCTTGTCGACACGCCTCGGGAGCTGGGCGAGTTGCTGCGGTAGGTTTCTTGTGCAGCCAGGAATTGTATAGAAACGAGAATTGTCTAGAAACGTAAATGTGCAGCCCTGATTCCCCTTTCTGCATCTGTTGTTAGTGAGGGCCTCGGGTGAAAGAACCGCAGAGGAGGTTCTAAAGATGAATACTCTTGGAGATACCGCAGGAATTGGAATACTTCGATTAGGCAAACAAGGCTTAGCTTTTGTGTTGTCGCTGGCGCTGCTGTTCGTAACGTTGCCGCCAGGTCTTTCGGCGCAGGACGCGGACGCTACACCGCCGCCCGATAACTCGGCACAAGGCGCGCAGCCACCTGCCTATGCACAACAAACACCTGAACAGTTGCAGCGGCTGGTGGCGCCGATTGCGCTTTATCCGGATTCACTAGTCGCGCAGATCCTGGCGGCGTCGACATTTCCCGACGAAGTCGTCGAAGCCGATCGGTGGGTGCAGGCGCATCCCGATTTGAAAGGACAAGCTCTCGGCGACGCGGTCAATCAGCAACCCTGGGATCCGAGCGTCAAGGCGCTAGCCGCGTTCCCATCGGTGCTGGGGAATATGGACAAGAATCTTTCCTGGACGTCGTCTCTGGGCGATGCTTACTACAACCAGCAGCAGGATGTGATGGATGCAGTGCAGGTGATGCGCCACAAAGCACAAGCCGCCGGGAATCTGAAGAGCACGCCGCAGCAGGTCGTGAAGGACGAAGGTAACGATGTTGACATTGAGCCAGCCAGCCCCGACATAGTTTACGTCCCGGCTTACGATCCTTGGCTGGTTTACGGCTATCCCATCGTGGCATGGCCGGGATGGTATCCGTATCCTGGAATCTGGTTTGGCGGACCTTACCTTTCGTTCGGACTCGGCTTTGGAATCGGCTGGTTCGGCGGCTTTGGATGGGGGTGGGGACACTGGGGATTCGACTGGCATCACGGATACCCAATCTATGGCGGCGGCAGATATTTCTCGCGCAGCAGAACCTTCTACAACCGCAATACCTACTACCGCGGCGGAGGCGAGCGGGGGATAGCGAGGAACGTGCAACACGGAATGGAACGTGGCCCAGCTTTCAGTCATGGGGTTGAAGCCAGGCCATTCGAGGGAAGCCGCGAAGCGGCTCGCGGATACTCGGCTCCTCGCGGTGAAAGCGGCGTACGCTCTGGCGCGTTCAGCGGCTACGATCACGGTGGCGAGTCCAGGAGCTATTCTTCGCGCGGACGGGCCAGTTTCGGCGGAGGGTCGCGCGGCGGTGGTGGCCACGCTGGCGGAGGTCACGGCGGCGGACGACGTTGATGTCGTTGTGACGTCGTGATCAGCTTTCGCTATGTTTAGGGAATTTAAAAACCAGGATTTGCAGGACAAGATATCAGAAGGGAGTGACGTTTTATGCGGCCGACGAAGCTGAACGTCGATAAATTTCATTGGACAGATCTTCACAGGGTAAATCTTCTTCAACTCGCTGCGGTCACCGCCATTTTGGTGGTGTGCTTGCCAACAGGTTTGCTGGCGCAACAGACGGGTCAGAAAACATTTTCGTCGGCGCAAGACGCGGCGAATGCGCTCGTCGCGGCGACAAAGAATAACGACCAAAAGGCGATGCTCGAGATTCTGGGACCAGACGAGAAACAGATCGTGTCGTCTGGAGACGATGCCGAGGACGCCGAGAGCCGCGCCAATTTTGTGGATCGGTACCAGCAAATGCATCGTCTGGTGAAAGAACCGGATGGAACTACGATTTTATATATCGGCGCGCATAATTGGCCGACACCAATTCCGCTGGTGAATAAGGGTAAGGCGTGGTACTTCGACACCGAGGCCGGAAAGAAAGAGATCTTGTACCGGCGAATTGGCCGGAATGAGATGTCGGCCATTCGCGTTTGCCAGGAACTGGCATCGGCGCAGAAGGAATACTCTGCGCAACACGGCGAGTATGCGCACAAAATCTTCAGCGATGCCGGGCAGCAGGATGGCCTTTATTGGAAAGCCGCGAATGGCCAACCGCAGAGCCCGATAGGTCCGCTCGTGGCGGACGCGGTCGCCGGAAGTTTTGCCCAAAGCCAGGAAGGCACTCCAACTCCCTATCGCGGTTACTACTTTCACATTCTGACGGGTGAGGGAAAAGAAGGCGCGAAGAGTTACATGGTGAATGGCAAAATGACTGTCGGGCTTCGCGTTCGTTGCCTATCCGGCGGAGTACAGATCGTCAGGCGTGATGACCTTCATCGTGAATCAGGACGGGGTCGTCTACGAAAAGGATCTAGGGCCGAAGACCGATGTTGTTGCAAAAGACATGAAGGGATACGATGCCAATGCCGGATGGCACAAGTCGGAAGGCCAGCAGGAGGAAACGGCGGAGCAGTCTCCGCCACGGTAAATATTCGGCTGCGTCGGTGGTGGGGAGCAACTCATGAATATGAATGGCCGTCTCAAAGAGACGGCCATTTTCTTGTTTCAGGTTGTGCGGCTGCTCTATTCCCAAGTATTGTAGTGACTCACCTATCTGCCCGAGACTCGGCGAACCGCGTTTCGGCCGGGAAAAATTGGGATGAAGAACAACGACTCCTGGGGTTTGACGCCGACCGAACTGCGCAAACTGCGGGGTTTGAAGACTCCATATGGCATTCAGCGGGCGCTCGACGACATGCCTTATCACCTCGCCGATAGCGCGTGGTGTCCGCGGCTGGTGCTGCGGGAGAATACTTCGCACTGCTATGAGGGAGCGCTGTTTGCGGCGGCGGCATTGCGAGTGATTGGATATCCTCCGCTGATTCTTGATCTGGAGGCCGAGCACGATACCGACCACGTGATTGCTTTATACCGTGATCCTAATTCCGGCGACGGACACTGGGGCGCGCTGGCTAAGTCGAATTACACTGGGTGCCGTTATCGCGAGCCGGTCTATAGGTCGCTGCGTGAACTGGCGATGAGTTATTTCGATACCTACTTCAATCTGCGCGGGGAGCGGACTCTGCGGACTTTCTCGCGGCCGGTGCACATGCGGCGCTTTGATTCTCTGCACTGGATGACTTCGGAGCAGCCAGTCTGGTTTGTGGCGGAGTATCTGCTGACCATTTCTCACTACCCGCTGATCACCAGCGCGCAGGCTAAGCGGTTGCATCGGCTGGATGGTCGGTCGTTTCGCGCGGGGTGCCTGGAGCGGGCCGAGAAGAAGGCTTAGCGGGAGAACAACAGCCATATCTAGATCCACACAACAATGCTGACCGGTAAACCAGATGTTAGTGTTAGGTTCATACTATGTTCATCAAACTAACCTCACAATCCGAGCTTCCCGGCCTCAACGAAGCCAAAGAATTTCCCTGCGGCAGCAAGACCATCTGCGTGGCCAACGTGAACGGCGAAATCAGCGCGATGGATAACATCTGCCTGCATCGAGGAGGGCCGCTTGGGCAGGGCATGATCTCCGGAGGGAAAGTTGTTTGCCCGTGGCACGGCTGGGAGTGGGATCCGAAGACGGGCGAGGCTGGAGCGCCGGGGGCTAAGCTGGCAGTGTATCAGGTGAGGATTGAAAATGGCGACCTGATGATCGAAACCTAGCAGGCTGCTGAAAAATTGATTTGCAGCGTGTTTTTCGTTCTGTTGCTCATCGTGAATAGTGTCGAACAGTTTGATTTTCGGTGCTTTCGTGATCTCTGGTTCTAACTCGATGCTGCTGGAGACACACGTCGACCCCGACTTACGCCACTGCAACTGCGGCGGCCAGATTTCGCATGCGCACCAGATTGTAGGCCGCGCAAGCGAGGGTAAAGATCCAGTGCACTTTGCACAGCCCACGATGCCGTACCTTCCGCATCAGCGCAATCGTTTTCAGCCAGCCGAAACATTCTTCGATCCGCTTCCGCTTTCTTTGGCTCACCGCATAGCCAGGGTGTCGAGTGGTGCGGCCATCAATCGCGCTGCCTCCGCGTCGTCCCAGGTTTTGAGCCACGTGCGGCGTTACTCGCAGATGGCGGCACTCCTCTACAAAACCGAACGTGTCGAACCCTTTGTCGCCGGCCACCGTCAGTGGTTGCGTGCCGGGAAGTCTCTCCATCATGACCAGCGCCGCATCTCGTTCCGCCGTCCCGTTCGCCTGGAACACTTCCGCGTCCACGATCAGTCCGTTGCGGTTCTCCACCAACAGATTCCCGCTGTAACTCAACCGGGACTCCTTTCCTCCGCTTTTGCGCGCCAGCAAAGAGTCGGGATCGGTCTTGCACTCGTGGGTTTCGTTCGAGCGCTTCTGCCCGTGAAAGTTCACCGTGGGATTGCCCGGATCATCCGGCGGTGGCGTCGGCTTGCCCTCTTTGGCTTGAAAGCTCTTGAGACTCGCCCAGGCTTCCAGCAGCGTGCCATCCACGGTGAAATGTTCGTCGCTGGTCAGCCCCTTTCCCCGCGCTTGCTCGACCACGCGCGCCAGAAACTCCTCGGCCACATCCGCCTCCAGCAAGCGGTCCCGGTTCTTCGTGAAGGTGGTCGCGTCCCAGACTTCGTCGTCCGCGTTCAAACCAACGAACCACCGGAACAGCAGGTTGTAATCCATCTCTTCCATCAGCAGTCGTTCGCTGCGAATCGAGTACAGCATCTGCAGCAACTGCGCCCGCAACAGCTTCTCGGGCGCAATCGACGGACGACCGACGCGGGCGTACATGGTGTCGAAGCGCCGCGACAGTTGAGTAAGTACCTCGTCCACCATCCCTCGGATGGCGCGCAGCGGATGATCCTTCCGCACCCGCGCCTCCGGCGACAAATAACTGAACATGTGATTCTGCTGCTGATCATCTCCGCGCATGCCTTCTCGTATCACACAAAGCTGTGGATGGGGAGTAGTTTTTCAGCAGCCTGCTAGGAAGTTCGGGAGGTTGAGAAACCCGATGAACCGACTTGTTATGCTTTTTCTCGCGGGCGGCTGTGTTATGGCTTCGGCGCAACAGGCCACGCAAGAGACCTTCATACCGGTGGTGGATCGATCACCTAGCGGCAGCCCCATCGCGGTTTCAGGAACGTTCATTGTGAAAGACGAGCCGGCCGAACTGTTTCGGCATTCAGGTGAGGGAAAAATCTCTCTCACCAATGTTTCCTCAAAGCCAGTTCTTCTTACCGTGCTCCAAATCCACATGGAAGTTGTGAGGGCACCGGATATGGACAGCCGGTCCGACGACAACTTTTTCTCTAACTTGCTTCAACCGGGCTCTACAGATACCGTAGCAGACTCTTGGCGGTTTGGCACAGCCAGCTCAGAGGCTGAATCCATGCCTAGAGAAGAGAGGGTTACACCAGGCGCGAACGTATCAATGTTGTTTGTTCAGTTCGCGGACGGTTCAACTTGGGGCGATCCGACAAAGGCTAAAACCGCGCTGGAGTATCGGGTTAATACGGTGAACAGGTTGATGGCTCTAGAGTCGGTTTATCGCGCGGACGGCGAAAACGCTTTTATTGATGACCTCTTGAAACCGACCAATCTACCCGCTATCTGGCAATTGCAGGACCTTTGTAAGCATACTGAAGACAAGAACAAGGTATTAGATTTATTCTTCGGGGTGTCTCATGCCGCCGACGATCATGCACGGGGACTGAGATCGACGCAAGGGAAAGAATAGCCAAATCGCTCACCCCAAGTACTTCAAAAACGCTCCATTCTCGAATCCTGGGAACACCGTTCTCAAATCTCTGTTCCCTAGGTACTTTGATACCACTTCGCTCAGCACCAGCCTGAAGTCCGTGGTCAAGGCCAGATCGCGGCCTTCGTATAGCTGCGACTGGTCCAGCCCCGGCCAGCGGCCGTAGACTTTGCCGCCGCGCACCGGGCCTCCGAGAACGAACATCACGTTAGCGTGTCCGTGATCGGTGCCGCGGTTGCCATTTTCTCGCGCGGTCCGGCCGAATTCGGACATGGTCACCACTACCGTGTCTTCCCCCAGATCGCCGAGGTCGGTCCAGAAGGCGGCGATCGATTGCGAGAAGTCGCCGAGGACATTCGCGATCTGCCCCTTAATGTTGCCTTCGTTGACGTGGTGGTCCCACCCTCCTATGTCGGCGAAGGCTACTTGCACTCCGAGGTTCGCTTTGATCAGTTGCGCCAGCTGCTTCAGGCTGTCGCCGAAATGTCCTTTGGGATAATTGGCGTTGGCTGCCGGCGTGTAGTGCGCGGGATCGGACGCCTTCAGCATTTTGACCGCATCGAAGGTCTCCTCGCCCGTGCCGTGCAATACCGCGTCCACCGAGTGGTCGTACATGGCTTCGAACGTGTTTGACATCGGCGCGGCGTTAGGATTTTTTCCTCCGACTGAGAAATCTTTCACGTTGTTGACCGCGACGGCTGGCTCCTTGCCTGAGAGAATGCGCGGCAGAGACGGTCCCAGCGCGATCGCTCGGAAGACCGACTTATCGGTCGCTGATTTGTCGGCGGGAAGCTCGTGCAGGGCGCGGTTCAACCAGCCGTCGTCGGTGACCTTGACACCTGGCGTGCCCGATTCCATGAAGTCTTGCGCGTCGAAATGCGAGCGCGTGGGGTCAGGCGATCCGGCGGCGTGCACGATGGCGAGATGCTTCTGGTTCCAGAGCGGCTCCAAGGATTCCATCGCCGGGTGCAGGCCGAAGAAGCCGTCGAGGTCGAGCACCGATTTCTTTGGGATATTGATGGTCGGCCGCATGGCGTAGTAACTGGGCTCGCCGTGAGGGACCACGATGTTGAGGCCGTCGGCTGCTCCGCGCTGAAAGATCACGACCAGGCGCTTGCTGCGAATGCCCGCGTCGGCAGCAGCGCCAAAGGCCGCGCGCGTCAGAAAGCCAGGGAGCGCGGTTGTGCCAACTACGGCCAACGCTCCGTTACGTAGGAAAACGCGTCGAGTGATGGACATAAAAAACAAAGACCAGCTCTCAGCTCTCAGTCCCCAGCATATTACTGAGAACTGTGGGCTGAGAGCCGAGAGCTATCCCCATTGGTGAATGAACCCTTGGGCGGCGGAAAAGTTGCTGGCAGGCTTGGGAGGGCGGGCTTAACTCTTGAGTTGCGTCACGTAGGCTTTTTCGCTCTGCGACTTGCGGGCGGAGGTCTCGACGAATTTCAGAAATTCGCGCAGGTGTTCCTTCTCCGATAGCTCCGACTCGGAGAATTTTACCCGCACGCCAAACGATGCGCTGCGAGTGGCGACACCGCTTAAGATGACGCCCTTGACCCAGATCTTCCCGCTGGCCACCCATAAGCCGATCTCCAGCACCTTTCCCGATGGTACTGCGCTGGCGGTTTCTACCAGGCAGCCTCCGCGGCTTACATTCGCCAGGTTTCCCCACACGGGAGCTTCCTGGCCGTCAATGTGGATTTCCACCGCGACATAGCATTTGACACGCTGAAAGCGGCGGCGGCCCGCTTCGGGGGCGAAAGACTCCGGTTCGAACGGAGGAGTTCGATCCATCGGTTCGGGAAGCGGAAGCTCGGCGACTGGCTCGGGTTCTGGGGCCGGAGTCGAAGGCGGGGCAGAAGCCTCCACAGCCGAAGCCTCAGGAACCGAATCTGGGGGTGAAGCCTGCGGAGCCGAATCCGGAGCCGGGACCGCAATCGAATCAGAAGCCACATTCTGCTCGACGTTTTGCTCTATTTTCTGGGGTTCCTCTGGCTGCGGTTTCTCTTGCGCTTGCTCCTTTTGCTCGCGGGCTTTTATGGCGGCATCTTTGATTTCGCGCATCGCCTTCAGCAGTGCGGCTTCGCGCTGCTCGGGAGACACATCGCGGTAGGTCTGCAAGAGTTTCCCGATATGACTTACCAGGTCGGGGTCGGTAAGCAGACGGGTCCAGTCGGAGCCCTTGGAGAGCACTTTTGTGTCTTCGCTCATAGGCAGAACTTGCCGAGCAGACTGCAGGGGAATGCCCGGTTCGCATCCTAAGATTGGACTTTTGGAACAGGTTAAACAAGATGACCGAAGTCACTCTTGCGGCTATGATGCTGGTGTAGGAAAGGTGATCCGCCTTCATAGATCGCTCGGCGAATCAACAATTTGCATCACAGGTTCGCCGCAGAGCGTCCAAATCACTTAGGATTTTGCCGCGTAAGGAGAAACCCCCGGTTTCATGGCATTCGCGAATCGTCTCACCCGGCGTTGGCCGGCAATCCTTTGGCGGGACGTTCCCCTGATCCTGATCCTGTTGAGCGCTGTATTAACCGCTGACCTTTGCGCCCAAAGTATGACATCGGATTCCGACTCAAGTTCGCCAGGCAGTTCACAGATTCAGACGTCGCAAATTCCGACTTCGAGCGTTCAAACCTCGGCCCAGAATCCAGTGTTTGGCAGTGTACCGGATGCCAAGCCCACTCCCGGAGTCTTGCCGCTAACCTTGACCGATGCCATCGAGCGGGCGTTGCGCCACAACCTGGCAGGCCTTTTGTCGGAATACAACACCATCGAGGCGAGGGGCGAGAAATGGAAGCAGCTTAGCGATCTGTTGCCGAATCGTAACCGGGGACGTGCAGGAAGTCGACCAGAAAGTAAGTTTGCAAGCGTTGGGGCTTAGAAGCGGCGGCCCTTTTGGGAACATACCGCCCGTCATCGGACCTTTTTCTTACTTTGACGTCCGCGCTTCTGCCACGCAGCGCGTCTTCGACTGGAAGTCCATTCAGAAATACCGTGCCTCCGTGGTCGGCGAAAGCGTGGCGAAGTTTAATCTGAAGGACGCGCGCGATCTGGTGGTGCTGGCAACCGGCAATGCCTACCTGCAGGCGATTGCCGGGTCAGCGCGGGTGGAGACCGCGCAAGCGCAGGTCGAAACTGCGAAGGCGCTCTACGACAAGGCCGTTGCGCAGCAGCAGGCTGGCGTATCTCCGGCAATCGATACGCTGCGGGCGCAGGTGGAGTATCAGACCCGCCGGCAGCAGCTGATAGCAGCGACGAGCGAATTCGCCAAGCAGAAGATCTCGCTGGCGCGCGTAATCGGATTCGCGCCCGGCCAGGAATTCGAACTAGCCGGCAGGGCTCCTTACCAGGCTTTTCCCATCCCCGATCTGGAAACCAGCTTGCAGCGCGCGTATTCTCTCCGCTCCGATTACAAAGCGGCGCATGATCGGCTGGTGGCGGCTCAACTTGAGCGTAGCGCGGCCATGGCAGGGTATTTTCCGACCCTCGATGTCAATGCGAATTACGGCGAGATCGGCATAACCCCGAGCAGCGTGCTGCCGACTTATTTCGTCTCCGGTACGTTGAACATTCCGATCTTCCAGGGTGGCAAGGTTCATTCCGATGTGCTGAAGGCCGAGGCCAGCCTGCGGCAGGCGGAGTCGCAGCTGGCCGACGTGCGCGCTCTGATCGATCAGGATATCCGCAACGCTCTGCTCGACCTCAAGTCATCCTCCGATCAGGTGGAAGTGGCCCAAAGCTCCGTGAATCTGGCCGAGCAGGCGCTCACCCAGTCGCGGGACCGTTTCGCCGCCGGGGTGACGGACAATCTGGAAGTGGTGCAGGCACAGGAGGCGGTGGCGTCGGCGCACGAGAATCTCATCTCAGCCCTCTACATGCACAACATCGCTAAGGTTTCATTTGCCCGTGCGCTCGGACGGGCCGAAGAGGGCGTCCTTGAATATTTAAAAGGAATGAACCTTAGCAAATAGCTGTTCGAGTAAACGAAGTGAGAACGAGGGAGTTAGAACGAGGAAGTTAAATTATGGAACCACCCAGCAGCGTAGCCGAGCCTAAATCACAGACGGAAACGCGCGCGCCGCAAGCTCAACTCGCCACAGACGCCATCTTCACAGCCGCAGCCGCCACAGCAGCAGTCTTCGCCTGACAGCGAAGCCCGGTATCAGCGCCGGGCCGCGTTTTTGGGTAATCCGCGAACCAAGTTGGGCCTGACTCTTGCAGGCCTCGTGATTCTCGTCGCCATTTTTTTCCTGTGGCGTTACCTGGCGAGTTACGAATCCACCGACGACGCGCAGATTGACGGCCACGTGAACGCTGTGAGCGCGCGCGTTGGCGGTCACGTGATCAAGCTCAACGTGCAAGACAACCAGTACGTGGAAAAGGGAACCGTGCTGGTGGAAATCGATCCCGCCGACTATCAAGTCGCGGTGGAGCAGGCGCGGGCTGAGTACAACGACGCGCTGGCGCAGGCTTCTGCTGCGGGAATCAATATTCCGATCAATAACGTGAGCACGGCAAGCCAGGTGAGCGGGGCCGAGGCCGGCGTCTATGGCGCGCAGGCCGGAATCGCTATGGCCCGCCAGCAATTTGAAGCGGCCAAGTCGCAGATTGCGCAAGCGGAAGCTAACAATACCAAAGCGCAGAACGATCTTGCACGCTACAAACTATTGATCGACAAAGAGGAGATCTCGCAACAGCAATACGATCAGGCGGTCGATAGCGCTCAGGCCGCCGCCGCCACGCTGCAAGCCGCGCGCGCCAATGCCGACGTTTATGCCGCGCAGATCAAACAGGCGGAGAGCAAACTGGACCAGGCCAAGGCCGACCTTCGCACCGCCGGCAACCGGACGCAGACCATGCAGGTCATGCGGGCACGTTCTGAGTCTGCAGAAGCCTTCGCCAATCAAAAAAAGGCAGCGCTGGACCAGGCGGAGTTGAATTTCCAGTACACGAAAGTGACTGCGCCGGTCAGCGGCGCGGTGAGTAACCGCACGGTTGAGGTTGGTCAGAACGTGCAGCCCGGCCAGGTGATGATGATGATCATCCCGCTCGATGAAACGAACCTGTGGGTAACGGCAAACTTCAAGGAGACGCAACTCAGGAACATCAGGGCCGGCCAAAGGGCGGAGATCGAGGTCGACGCCACCGGCAAGACTTACAAAGGGCATGTCGATTCGATCGCGGGCGCCAGCGGAGACCGCTTCAGCCTGCTGCCCGCCGAAAATGCGACCGGCAATTATGTAAAGGTAGTGCAGCGCATCCCGGTAAAGATCGTGTTTGACAGCGGAGAACTCAAGCACCACGAACTGCGTCCGGGAATGTCGGTGGAACCGAAGGTTTGGCTTAAGTGAGGCATTGAACAATTGAGGCATTGATTCATTGAGACATTGAATCATTGGTTTCGATGAGTCAATGGCTCAATGCCTCAATCGTTCGATGCATTAGCCTGAAGGCGGTCTGCGATACCAATGGGTGCTGCTGCCATCACGATGGACGACGCCGCCGAATGGCGGCCGGCGATCAATCCGTGGATCATTGCGCTCACGGTGACGCTGGCCACCTTCATGGAGGTCCTCGATACCAGCATCGCCAATGTAGCGCTGCCGCATATTGCAGGCAGCCTCTCCGCGGGAACCGACGAGAGCACCTGGATCCTGACTTCCTATCTTGTCTCCAATGCCATCGTGCTGCCCCTAAGCGGCTGGTTGTCGTCGATCATGGGCCGCAAGCGGTTTTACATGAGCTGTGTCGCGCTCTTCACGATCAGTTCGTGTCTCTGCGGATTCGCTCCCAATCTCTCCATGCTGATCTTCTTCCGCGTTCTTCAGGGCGTCGGCGGCGGCGGCCTGCAGCCGAGCGAGCAAGCCATCCTGGCCGATACTTTCCCTCCCGCTAAACGCGGCATGGCATTTGCCGTCTACGGCATCGCGGTGGTCATGGCTCCCGCAATCGGTCCTACGCTCGGCGGCTGGATTACCGACAACTTCACCTGGCGATGGATTTTCTTCATCAATGTCCCAGTCGGCGCTCTTTCCCTATTGCTGACGTCGCGGCTCATTCAGGATCCTCCTTATTTCAGGCGGCGCAAGCTCACCGAAACTCACGTCGACTACACCGGTCTGGGTTTCGTTGCCCTCGGCCTGGGAACGCTGCAAGTGATCCTCGACAAGGGCCAGCGCGACGACTGGTTCGATTCGCGCTTCATCGTGTGGATGACGGTGATCTCGGTGGTGTCGCTGATCTTTGTGATTTTCTGGGAGTGGCACCAGAAAGATCCGGTCATAGATCTCCATTTATTTCGCAACTCTACCTTCGCCGCCTCCAATTTTCTGATGTTCATGCTGGGCTTTGCCCTGCTGGGCAGCACGCTGCTGTTGCCGCTTTTCATGCAGACCATGCTCGGTTACACTGCCGAACGGTCAGGGATGGCGCTGATGCCGGGCGGTTTCACGATTATGGTGTGCATGCCGATCGTCGGATTTCTGCTCTCGCGCTACAGCCCGCGCTGGCTGATGCTGTTCGGATTGTCGATGCTTTCTTTCTCCCTGTTTCATATGACGGGGTTCGATTTGGGCGTGGATTTCCGCACGGTGACGATGGCCCGCGTCTACCAGGCCATGGGACTCGCTTTTCTGTTCGTGCCCATCAACACCGCGGCGTATTCGGGTCTGCCACGCGATAAGAATAATGCCGCGTCCGGCTTGATGAACCTGGCAAGAAACATTGGCGGCAGCGTGGGGATTTCCTTTGTCACTACCAGCCTTACACGCCGTGCGCAGATTCATCAGGCGCGGCTGGTCGAAAAGATCAATGTGGCCAACCCGCAGTTTCAGTCCACGCTGCGCGGTATCACGGGCGTCTTTTCCGGCGGCGGCATGGGGCCCGGTTCCGGACCTGGAACCGCGCAGCAGCATGCTTTGGCCATGCTGCAGGCGAATGTGATCCGGCAATCGACCATGCTCGCTTACATCGATAATTTTTGGGTGTTGGGCGTGGTGATAGGCTGCCTGATCCCCTGTGTGCTCTTGATCAAGAAAACGAAAGCAAGCGGGATGGTGGTTCACTAACGCAGTTGCCGGGCGATGACGCCCGGCGCTCCATCGTGCGTGGTAGGGAGGTTCGCGATGTTTCGCATCGTCACCATCGAACGCGAATTCGGCAGTGGCGGCGGAGGCATTGCCTGTGAACTGGCGCGCCGCCTGGGCTGGAAGTTGTGGGATCAACAATTGACGAGCGAAATCGCCCAACGCGCGCACGTGCCGGAATCGGCCGTGACCTCTTGCGATGAGCGTGTCGATAGCAGCCTCTACCGTTTATCGAAAGCCTTCTGGCGCGGAAGCTACGAACGGGGCATGCCGCTCGCCAACTCCCGTGCCTTTGATACTGATCGTATGGTGGCGATGGTGGAAGAAATCATGGGCACGATTGCTGGGGAAGGGAATGCCGTGATTGTCGGCCGCGGCGGACCTTTTTTCCTGCGCGAACGCGAAGATACGTTCCGCGTCTTTACCTATGCGCCTCGCGATGAAAAAATCCGCCGTCTGCTGGCCTTGGGCAAGAGCCGCGAAGACGCCGAAGATCTGGTCGAGAACGTGGACAAGGAGCGCATGGCCTACATCAAACACTACTTCAATGCCGACTGGCCCACGCGCAGTCTTTATCAGCTGATGATCAACACGGTCGTGGGTGATGAAGACGTAATCGCCACCATCTTGAATTGCATGCGGATGCTCGAAACCCATCCAACTGACGCCGCCCTCCACATCCACTGAAGTCACGGCTCGAACGCCTAGAACGGCTAGTTTTACATGTTAACCAATCAGTTACGTGCCATAAGCGCTGACTACGACTCTGTTCATGCTCCACATCTGGGAAAATATCTCATGACCATACTCAAGACTCAAAAAGAACGCAACGACCAGGCGGCGGCGCTTGCCCGGCTGCACGTGAAGGTCCTCGACGAGTGCGCGGGGCTGCTAGGCTCCAGCGTTGATCGGCGGCTTGAAAACCAACTGCCGGATGATCCTAACTCTGGGTGCCTAGGGAAGGCCGTTTTTGAAGGCGGTCCGCGGAGAAAATACACCTTATTGGAACCCGGAATGCATTTCGGGGAGATCAAGGTCCTTGGTCCTATACCTGGAGATCTCCCGGAGCCAAAATTTCGAGAGTATTTTGCTGCCGAGTTAAGTAAGGAGATAGCCACGCGAGACACGTGCCGGTGAGAGCGCCCGACCTCGTTATAAGATAAGCGCAACGCAATGGACTCAATCTCGCGCGTAGCCGCCCCGGATTCATATCCACCTGTGCAGGAGGAAGTGGCCCGCCTCGCCGGTTTGCCGCAAGTGCGCACCGCCTTTGAACGCTTCCGCTCGCAGGAATCGCAGTTTGCGCTGTGGCAACTGGAAGCGACTCGGGTGGCTGCTCCGCCCTTTGGCGAGGCGGCACGCGGCGCCTGGCTAGCCGACCGCTTTCGCGAGCTCGGCCTCATCGACGTGCAGATCGACGAGGTCGGGAATGTTTTTGGCGTTCGCCCCGGCCGCGTGAACCGATTTGTAGCTCTCAGCGCTCACATTGATACCGTATTCCCGGCCACGACGCCGTTGAACGTCCGGCAGCAGGGAAGCCGTCTTTATGGGCCTGGGGTATCCGACAACGGCGCCGGAATTGCTGCAATGTTGGCTCTGATCAGCGTGCTGGCCAAGTCAAAAATTTCCCACGCTCTGCCGTTTGTATTCATCGGAAATGTAGGGGAAGAAGGCGAAGGTGACCTGCGCGGCATGCGCCATGTTTTTGCCACTCCGCAATGGCGGGACGCGATTGCCTACAGCGTAGTTGTCGATGGCGCGGGAGCAGACACGGTGGTGGCTGAAGCCCTGGGCAGCCGCCGCTTTGAAGTGATCATGCGCGGCCCGGGCGGCCACTCGTGGAGCGACTTCGGCGCGCCCAATCCGATCATTGCGCTCTCCCGTGCCATCGAGATTCTCAGCCATACTCCGGTTCCCACGACGCCGAAAACAACGTTCAATGTCGGCGTGATCCGGGGCGGCACGTCGGTGAATTCGATTCCCGAATCGGCCAGCATGAGAGTTGATTTGCGCTCCACCTCCATGGCCGAAATCGACCGGCTGGAGCGAGCCTTGCGCGCCGCTCTCGAGCAGGCAGTCGCGGCGGAAAATCAGGCCGCGACCCGGCACGGTATTCGCAAACCGCAGGTGGTGCAGAGTGAAGTGGTCGAGATCGGCAATCGTCCGGCCGGTGAACTGGCGCAAGATGCGCGGCTGCTCAAGGTGATTCGCGCTGTCGATGCTCAACTCGGCAATACCGCGCAGGTGCAGCGCGCCTCGACCGACGCCAACATACCGCTTTCACTCGGCCGCGAGGCGATTGCGATTGGGGGTGGCGGTTCTGGAGGCGGCGCGCACACGTTGCAAGAATGGTTCGACTGCAATGGACGAGAGCTGGGCTTAAGGCGCATTCTGCTGACAATGCTCACATTGTCGGGAGTCGGCGAGTGATAGTGACCGCCATACGGAAAACCATACTGAGAACGATGAAACTAGTAGCTCCGATTCTGTTCCTGGCCATAGGCTCGGGGTCGTGGGCACAAAGCGCTCAGAAAGCGAAGGCCGACTTGATCTTTACCCACGGCAATATCTATACGGGCGTGGTCGATCCGGCGGTGTCATTGGGGGGCGGCAAGCGCGCCGAAGCGCTGGCTGTGCGTGGCGATCGCATTCTCGCGGTGGGGACGCGCGACGAGATCATGAAGTTGAAGGGTCCAGAGACAACCATAGTCGATCTCGCGGGTCACTTCGTCATGCCCGGATTCAACGACGCCCACATGCATATGGCCAGCGCGGGTCTGGAGAAAATGAACGTGAACCTGGTCGGGGTAAAAACCTTGGATGAGTTCCTCGATCGCGTGCGCGCCAAATGTGAGACCGCCGGTTCCGGTGAGTGGGTGATAGGCGAAGGCTGGGACGAAACGCTGTGGCCTATAAAAACGCTGCCCAGCCGATGGGACCTGGATGAAGTCACCGGCAACCATCCCGTATATCTCGAGCGCGTAGACGGTCACATTGGCATCGCCAACACCCACGCTTTGCAACTGGTCAGTGTCACCGTCGCCACGAAGGATCCCGAGGGCGGAAAGATCGATCGCGACGAGAATGGCACGCCCACCGGCATTCTGCGCGAAACCGCGCAAGAACTGGTGCAGTCGGCGCTTCCCAAGCCGAGCGCCCAGAAGCGGCGGGAGGCGATTGAACTCGCGCTCGCGGACCTGGCCAGTCACGGCGTCACCTCCGCGCAGGATTATTCGCAGTGGGAAGACTTTCAAGTCTATGAAGAACTGGAGCGCGAAGGGAACCTAACGGCGAGAATTTCCGAGTGGCTGAGTTTCGAAGAACCGATTGAGCGCTTGAATAAGGAGCGCGACTCGCATCCCGCATCCGATAACATGCTCCACACCGGAATGCTGAAAGGCTTCATGGATGGATCGCTCGGTTCGAAGACGGCGGCATTGCTCGAGCCTTACAGCGACGATCCGAAGAATAGCGGCCTGCCTCGATACGACGCTGCCAGGCTGAATGCGATGACGAAAGAGCGGCTGCTGGCGGGTTATCAGATCGGCTTCCACGCCATCGGAGACAAAGGCGTGCAAATGGCGCTCGACGCATTCGCCGAAGCGGAGAAGGCAGCAAAAGCGGGGAACGTGAAGGCCGCTGACGGCACTACCGATTACCGGCTTCGCATCGAGCACGCGCAGGTGACCACGCCGCAGCAGATTGTGCGCTTCAAGGATCTCAAAGTCATAGCATCCATGCAGCCGAGCCACGTGCTCACGGATATGAACTGGGCGGAGTCGCGCCTGGGACCGAAGCGTGCGGAGCATTCCTATGCATGGGCCGAATTTCTTAACCGCGGAGTCACGCTGGCCTTTGGCACAGATTATCCGGTGGAACCGGTATCGCCTTTTCGCGGACTCTATGCGGCTGTGACGCGCATGAGTGAAGATGGAAAGAAGAGTTACTATCCCGGGCAGAAACTGACGATTGAGCAAGCCATTGCCGCTTACACCACGGGATCGGCTTTTGCCGAGTTTGCCGAAAAGGAGAAAGGCATGCTGGCGCCGGGCATGTTGGCAGACTTTGTAATTCTCGACCGCGACGTCACGGCAGTACCGCCGGCGAGGATGCTGGAGATAAAGGTGTTGCAGACGGTGGTCGGCGGGAAAACGGTATACAAAGTGAATTAAGGCCGGATTTGCAGGTTAGCTCGTGTGGGCTCTGCCCAGCGGACGGGGCGAACCCCGCCTTCACAAACCGTCCATCTGTTTCTGTGTTGGGTTAATAACGCGAACCGCTTTTTCTGCGTCTAAGTGATTTGGCCCCCTTCCATCCACGACCCGTTTGGGGCGAAGGTATAATAGCTATGCAATCTTGGTTCAGGCAATCTTAGGAGGATAGAAATGGATTCGCGCGAAAGCGCTTTTTGGGTTCGACTCAAAGCCAAGCGCTGGGCCTACACTTTTACGATTCTGGCCACGTTGGCGGTCGGAATTCTGATTGGCACCGTCATTTCCTATGGAGTTAAGGGGAAAGAAGGGCAAAAGTCGTCGGATGCGACTCCCCTGACTGTTCCCGCGCCACAGCAACTCTCGAATACCTTTTCGCAAATTTCCAAGCAGCTCGAGCCGAGTGTGGTCAACATCAATACCGAGTCGACCATCAAGAATCCTCACCATCGCCGCTCCATGCATCCTGATCAAGATGACGATCAGGGCGGAGGCGATGAGGACAATCAATTCCAGGATTTCTTTGACAAGTTCTTTGGTGGCCAGCCCGGCCAGGGAGGTCCCGACGCGGGTACGATTCGCCAGCGTTCGCTAGGCTCCGGCGTCATTGTGGATTCCAAGGGCTACATCGTCACCAACCGTCACGTGGTCGAAAAGGCCGATCGCATTCGGGTGAAGTTGCAGGATGAAAATCCCGCGTCTCCCGGCCATGATGCCAAGCTGATCGGCATGGATCAGGAAACCGACTTGGCCGTGATCAAAATCGATCTCGACCACGCGCTGCCCGCCGCGAAGCTGGGCAACTCCGATGGCATGCAGGTTGGCGACTGGGTGCTGGCTATCGGCAGTCCCTTTGGGCTGCAGGAAACCGTGACCGCCGGCATCGTATCCGCGAAGGGACGCAACATCGTTCCCAATCGCCAGTTTCAGTCTTTTATTCAGACCGACGCGGCGATCAACCCCGGCAATTCCGGCGGACCGCTGGTGAATATGGCCGGTGAAGTGATCGGCATCAATACGGCCATCCTCACCGAGACGAGCTCCTACGCAGGAGTGGGATTCGCCATGCCTTCGAATACGGTGGCAACGGTCTACAACCAGTTGATCGGCCCGGATCACCGTGTGGCCCGCGGCTCGATCGGCATTGAGTTCTCGGCACAACCGAACCCCGCTATTGCCCGTATCTACGGATCGGGTGTGACGGTCTCAAATGTGATCTCCGGCAGCCCGGCCGACGAAGCGGGGCTGAAAATTGGAGACACGATTACGTCCGTCGACGGCCGGGACGTCAAGACCGGCGACGATCTGGTGGCGGATATCGCCTCCCGCAAGCCGGGCTCGAAGGCCAAGCTAGCCTTTGTGCGCAATGGCAAAAAGCAGGAGACGACGGTGACGATCGCTGATCGCTCGAAGTTATTTGCCGCCCGGCTCGGTGAAGAAGACGAAAACCAGAGCGAGGAAGCGCCCAAGGCCAGCAAGTTTGGAATTACGGTGCGTAGCATCACTCCAGACATGGCCGACCGTCTTGGCCTCTCCGCAGGCAAGGGCGTGGTGGTGCAAGACGTGAAGCAGGGATCGTTTGCCGAAGATCTAGGACTGAATCGCGGCGACGTGATCCTGGAAGTGAACAAGCAGCCCGTAAATAACGCCGACGACTTCACCAAAATAGAGTCGTCGCTGAAAAGCGGGCAGGATGTCGTTTTCCTGGTGCGTCCGCGCGGCGCAAGGGCGCAGGATGGAACGATTTTCCTGGCAGGCACACTTCCGTAACCAGTAATATAATCCGGCGAGACTGGCCGCCCATCCCCGTTTCGGGGACTATGAGGGGTGCGGCTAGTCAAGCCGGATTTTTTGTTGGCTGGCGAATCTGTCAGTGGAGAGACGGAGAGTTCCTTTGCAAGCTTAGGTCAGGCTCTCACGAGCCTGCCCACCAGAGTTCGTATCACGGCAGCCTACAGGCATATTGCAAGATGAACGGTGTTCGCGTTGCGAAAGGCTGAATAACTTCAGATGCACTTTGCGGATCGAGTTCGCTGCTGGCGCCAAGTGGGCTTTTGCAGCCTGCTCTGCCTGGGCATCACCATGTCGGCGTCGGCACAGGCACAGACCGCGACTGCGCCCACCAAACCAGCGCAGGCCTCCGCGGCGACCCCCCCGGCCAAAGCAACGCACTCAAGCGCGCAAAGGAGCGCCAGCCACAGCTCAACTCATGCCGCAGCTCACGCATCAGCTAGCGCGTCAAGCCAGACCACGGCGCGCAAGAGCAAGACCGCTCATGCCAAGAAGCGATCCAAACAAGTTGCCAGGAAGCGCGGCCAGCAAGCGATAGACTCCGAGCGTGCCCGCGCAATCCAGACGGCTTTAATCCGCGAGCACTATATGGACGGCGAGCCCTCAGGATCATGGGACAGCGCCACGCAAGCGGCAATGCAGCGCTATCAGGCCGATCAGGGATGGCAGTCGAAGACGACTCCCGATGCGCGGGCGCTGATCAAACTCGGATTAGGCCCGAGTCACGATCACTTGTTGAATCCAGAGAGCGCGATGACGATGCCGGCGGCAACGCCCGCCGCTTCCGCAGCCGAGAATCCCAAAACCACTCCAAAGCCGGCTCCGGAACAAGATAACCTTCCTCAATAGTAGCCAGTTCCTCTTCAGTTGAGCTTGTTAGTGTAGTGGAAATGCTACGTCAACGAGCAGCAACGCCTGTTTGCCGGCCAAACTCCCAGAATCGCTGTTTCCCAGCTACTGGCGCGCACGTATAATTGCCCGCACGGATGGCTCTCAGCGCTGGCACAAAGCTTGGCCCCTACGAAATCCAATCCCAGCTCGGCGTGGGCGGTATGGGCGAGGTGTATCGGGCCAAAGATACGCGCCTTGACCGCACGGTTGCCATCAAGGTTCTCGCGTCACACCTCTCTTCCTCGCCAGAGCTGAAGCAGCGCATGGAGCGCGAGGCGCGCGCCATTTCCGCGCTGAACCATCCGAACATCTGCCATCTTTACGACATCGGGACAGACAATGGCGCCGACTATCTTGTCATGGAGTTTCTCGAAGGAGAAACCCTGGCCGACCGGCTTCGCAAAGGCGCGATTCCGCTCAGCGAGATGCTGAAGATCGGAATCGCGGTTGCTGAGGCGCTAGCTTTCTCCCACCAGCACGGAATCGTGCACCGCGACCTTAAGCCGGGAAACATCATGTTGACCAAGAGCGGCGCCAAGCTGATGGACTTTGGCCTGGCAAAAACCGCCGCGGCGGGCGCGCTGGGTTCGGCGGGAAGCGCAGCGGCAAACGCGCCATTGCTCTCGGCAGTAAAAACGATGACGGATGCCAGTCCGATGGCGCCTCTCACGACTGCGGGCGCCGTGATCGGTACGATCCAGTACATGTCGCCAGAGCAGATCGAAGGCAAACCGGCTGATGCCAGGTCCGACCTGTTCGCTCTGGGCGCGGTCCTGTACGAAATGCTGACGGGCGCAAGGCCGTTTCAGGGAAAGAGCCAGATCAGTGTTGCAAGCGCGATTCTAGAGCAAAATCCTGAGCCGATTTCCGCTGTTCAACCGCTCACTCCCGCGCCTCTGGAGTACGTCGTCAATACATGTTTGGCGAAGAATCCCGACGAACGGTTTCAGAGCGCGCACGATGTTGCGCTGCAGTTGCGCTGGATCGCCCAGAACTGGATCACCCAGAGTGGGAGTCCGGCCGTCAAACCGATTGACACAGCCTCCAAGACTCGCGAGCGTCTGGCGTGGCTGGTGGCGTCGGCATTGGCTCTCATGCTGGTCGCATCCGGTTGGTGGTGGCTGACTTCCAGGGACAAAGAGAAGACTTCGTATTTCTCCGCTCCTCTCGGATTCGAGGCTCAGGATGTGGCGCTCTCGCCCAATGGTCACACCGCCGTGATTGCTGGTCATCCTGAATCGGAACGAAGCAATGTTCTTTGGATTTATGAGCCAGGATCGCTGGAGGCGGCTCGCGTGCCCAACACTGAGGGCGCGAACTTTCCATTCTGGTCTGCCGATGGGCGGTCCCTGGGATTTTTCGCCGATGGAAAACTCAAGCGTCTGGACTTGGCGGGCGGTCCCGTACAAACCCTCTGCGATGCTCCCACCGGGCGCGGCGCCAGCTGGAACAAGAACGGCGACATTATTTTCACTCCTAGCGGGCTACTGGGCGTTGGTCTTTACCGTATCCCAGCCTTGGGTGGGGTGCCGACGCAGATCGCCGCGCCGGACAGAACTTTGAATGAAGACAGTCTTCGCTGGCCTTTCTTTCTACCCGATAGCATCCACTACCTGTATTCGGCGATCAATCTCTCCGGCCGCAAGGACCTCTACGCCATTTATGTGGGTGCACTGAATTCCAGCGAAAAACACGCGATCCTTAGAACCCAGGGCAACGCTGCTTATGTTGATCCCGGCTATCTGCTGTTTTATCGGGATCGCACGCTCTTTACGCAACGTTTCGATCTCAAGAATTTCAAGCTGACTGGCGAACCAGTCCCGCTCTTCAGCGACGTAGGATTTGCGCCGCGCATTTCCAAAGCCGCCTTCGCGGCCTCGAGCAACGGGCTGCTATTGGTGCAAAAGGCCTCGGACTCGGTTTCGCAATTGGTGTGGTTCGATCGAAAAGGTCACGAGATGGGGGTCGTAACGAAGCCCGGCATCTACGGCAACATTGCACTCTCGCCCAGCGGAAGATTTGTAGCGGCCGATGCCACAGATCCCGTCAGTCAGAACACCGACATCTACACTTACAATCTCGACAGCGGAGAGGCGAAACGGCTGACGTTCGACCCGGCAATTGACTCGATCCCGATTTGGAGTCCGGACGAAAAGCGACTGCTGTTTGGCGACAACCGCGAGCCGAAGTTCGATTTGTACTTCAAAGACAGCGATGGAGGGCAAGAGCAAGAGCTAATTCCGCAGGAAGGCCCCGATCGTTTTCCCAACGATTGGTCACGCGACGGCAAGTATATTTTGTACGAGCGTGGCGCAGACTTGTGGTATGTGAGCGTTCCGGACCTGAAACCCGCCGAGTTCTTGAAAGCCAGTTCGACTCTGAAGACCGCGCGCTTCTCCCCCGATGGCAAGTGGGTAGCATACTCCTCGAGCGAGAGCGGCAAATGGGAGATCTACGTGACCTCATTTCCCGGCGCGCATGGCAAATGGCAGGTCTCGAATGCCGGCGGAACTCAGCCACGATGGCGAGGCGACGGCAAAGAACTCTTCTATCTCTCGCCCGATGACAAGCTCATGGCCGTCCCTGTGAAGACCGGAGCGAACTTCGATGCAGGAACGCCGACCGTGCTTTTTCAGGCCTATCTCCGGGAAACAGTGGCGGCAACCTCCGAGCAGTTTTTCTATGACGTGAGCCGGGATGGACAAAAATTCCTCATCAACACGCAATTGAAGGCGGCTATAACCCCGATGTCGGTCGTCCTGAACTGGCCTTCCAAACTGAACAACTAATCAAATTCCCCCACGCACGTAAATCGGATGAAAGCGCTTTTAAAGGCGGTGTTGTGTGTTGTATCTGATCGACAGTGCGCCGGCATTCTTGGCCGCGTCAACCGGAAGTCACCGCAGAAACCAGGCAATTTCTTTAGACAAGTAAACAGCGCCTGGTAATGAAGTTTTGCCTAATCCAGCACCGGCCGTGGGCAATATGGAATCGGCATCCCGGTTACAATCGCTCCAGGATTGCCCTCGACCAGCGCTTCGGCATATTCGGCTCCTACGAGTTTTTCCGCCACGGTGCGAGCCGCGGAGAGATTCGGAACACGCCGCTTTGTATCGTGCGCGTCAGAAGCAAGGATGTGCACGGCGGAGCGGTCAAGCAGCCAGCGCGCGAGCGCCTCGGGCCGTTCTCCCCATAGTCCGGTGAGCGCCGACGCCGTGACCTGAATCAGACAGCCATGTTCAGCCCATTCCAGTATGCGTTGCGGCGTTTGTTGCAGGATCGGGTTGCGTTCGGGATGGGTGAGGATGGGGATGAGACCGCGATCTCCCAGGCGAAAGAAACAGTTTTCGAGCCGCGTCGGGACGCTGAAGTTGCTGAGTTCAATCAACAAATAGTTGGTTTCGCCGATCGTGTAAGTGTGCGGCTCTTCGAGGACGCGTTCCAGGTTCTCGAACGAAAGATGAAAATCGCAGCCGAGACTCAGTTGCAACGGGACGCCGACGGGGAGCTCTTCCCGAAATTCATCTCGTAATTTATTTTCCGATCCTTCTTGCAACTCTTCCCGTACCTTTTCGCGTAACTGGTCGAGAAGCCCGGAAAGGTGTGCTCGATCATAGGCATAGCGGTCGTTAGCGTGCGGAGTAGCAACCGAGTGGGTAATACCATCGGCTGTCGCCATGAGGCACATTTCAACGGCTGTTTCCCAAGACTTAGGGCCGTCGTCGACCTCGGGGAGAAGATGGCAATGGATGTCGATCACGGTAGAGTAATTCGCAAACCAGTTCTCTATCTCTAAAGATTAGAACACATCCCCGGCAATCGGGTGATCGGAAGAGTGACGCCGAACATCCTTGCTGGCCGCCTTCGGGCGGGTTCGCCCTCGACTCTACGGCACGATGGCCGCCGACAGCCGACGGGACGGTGGCACTACTCGTCGCGTGCGGAATCAAGACGCTACCGATCACCGCTGCAGTTGCATTCCTCCTGCCTTCTCGTGCACGATAGTACGCACAAACTTTTTGTTCTCACCTTGAGGATTGAGGAGCAACTCCGCAAATGAGCTTTTTAAGGGCGGCGGGTGCCGCACGGGCATGTCAATGCAGTCCTGGCCATGAACTTCGCCAGGAAGTCAGCCAGCGACTTTGCCCTGGGAGTCGCCACGATCTCGGCTGGGATCTTCGCAGAAGGTTTGCAGCCGGCGCCGTCGTAATCCTAATCTTATTGCTGGCCTTATTGTCCATTTCTTGCAGCACAAATTCCAGCAAGACCGCGGCGGCGAATCACATCGCCTACATCACTCTGCCCGACGAAGGCTCCGTGCTCCTGCTGCAGATCAACGGCACGACCGGGGCTATCACCGCGGAAACGCAGACGCCGCAAGTGCAGGGAACTTCGCCCACAGGACTGGCGTTACTGCCTTCGGGCAAGTTTCTCTACACGGCCAATTCACGCGCGAATACGATATCGATTTACAACGTGGGCGCCGACGGCACTTTGACGCTTACCGGAACTCCGATTCAAGGGAATCAAGCCGAAGGCCCAAACGTGGCCCTGATTGACCCTACGGGCCAGTACCTGACCGTATCCAATAATTTTTCCAACAACATCTCGGTTTTCCAGATCGATGCCAGCACCGGCGCTTTGACCGAGGTCGCCGGATCGCCCTTCCCGGCCAATGCCAGTCCCACCGAAATGGTGTTCACGCCTACCGGCCAGTTCCTCTACGTAACCAATCCGAGCATCAAGACGGTCACAGCCTTTTCATTTGCCAGCGGGGTGCTGACGCAGTTGAGCACGTCTCCCGTAATTTCCGGGGCTGGGCCGTCTGACTTGGTAATCGATTTGAGCGGCCGCTTCCTCTATGTGGCGAACGCTTCGGCGACCAACCCGCAGCCGTATGCGGCCACTGTGGGAAACATTTCCGGCTTCACCATCGACTCCACGGGCGCGCTGACTCCGATAGCGGGCTCTCCTTTCACCTCCACCAACGGTGTCGGCCCTAGCGCGCTGGTTGTCGACCCCACTGGAACCTTGCTTTACGCGGTGACGCCGGGAACGAGCTTCTCCATCTGGTGTTTCATCATCAACGAGGCAAACGGACAGCTGACAGCGGTGCCCGACTCGCCCTACAGCCTGGCCGCTGGAGGGTTGTTCGCTCTCTTCGATCCCAGCGGCAACTATCTCTATGTCGGAAGCAACACAGCCATCAACGGTTACACCTACAGCCAATCCAGCGGCGATCCCGCGGCTCTGCCGGGCAAAACTTTTACCACCACAGTATCGCCAGGAAAGATGGTCTTTTCGCAATAGCCGCGATCACCCCAGAGTGGCACTTCAGTGGCGCAAATTAGCACCCGCGTGCTATTTGCAGCTTCGCGGCTGCAGTTTTACTTTGTTCTTGAGCAGTTCTGGGGGAGGGCTGCCCGGGCGTTGTGGGTTCGAAAGAATCCAGACGCCCGTTTAACTCTCCGCAGGCTTATTCTTTGAGCATAATTAATCGACGCCGTATTTCTCCCCACACCAAACTCGATAATTTCAGGGCCGTCTATGTATCCTTAAGCGTCACAAGGCCAAGGACCAAGGATCGAAACAGGGCGGTATATGCTTGGCAGGAACGCGGTATTAGAGGCATACTGAGTCAGCAGGGCACTGCGTGTTAGCTGCCTCGATTCGGTTTCCCCGGAGCCGTTAGGTCTTTTATGTATCATGACTATGTATCATGACGAAACCCACTTCGATAGTCATCTAGAGCGCTCCTCGCCGCTCCCGTTGCCCATTCCGGCAGAGGACGATGCCGGGCAACGTAAGCGGATGCTCATCGCGCTGGGGATATTGCTGCTGGCCTTGGCCGCGGTGGTTCTAAAGGACTGGGATTTCTGGTTTCCGCCGAGCGCTCAAGTGCAGGAGGAAGAGTTCCATAGGAAATACATAAGCGCGGCCGCAGGCGTTCCGGAAGCGCCGACAACGGCTGGGCGCGAGCATCGGGCAGCGAAGCCAGCGGCTCCGGCTGTACCGGCATCCGAGATTCCATTTGCCACGACCACCGAGCGCGCTGCGTTGCCGCCACTCGAGGTCGAAGTCGTAGCCGGAAACCGCCACATCAGCGTGCCGGCGAAAAGCCCCTCCATTCGCGTGGACGTAGACTCGGGCGAGATGTCGGCGCCAAGCCCGGCCTCCTCGGCGCCGGTTCCGGTTGTGACTGCCGGCGACCGGGTCGAACTCTCGCCGCAAACGGCGCAGAGCGTGACTCTTTCGGTGCCGCCGAATTATCCAATGTTGGCGCGGCAGATGAAAGTTCAGGGGGCGGTGAGCCTGCAGGTGCTGATCTCGCGCGAGGGCACGATTCAGGAGTTGCAGATTCTCTCTGGTCCGCCGATTCTGGCGACCGCAGCCCGCGAGGCCGTGAAGCAATGGCACTTCAAGCCCTATCTGCTGAATGGGCAGCCGGTGGAGACGCAAGCCCGAGTCACGGTGAACTTCACCATTTCCACAAACTGATCTCTCCGACCGATTTCATTTCATAGATGACGTAGGACAAGGCTCGCCTAGCCTTCACCGGTCAGTGCCGGGGGACAGGGAGACGCGGCAAGCCGCGTCTCTACGGAGATTCCCGTTCGACTGCTTACGCCGTTGTCGAAACTTTGAAGTCGAGCTTGTCGAGAATACCGGCCGCGGCATCGAGAATTTCCTTATCCACGGTGCGGTTGGTGGCAACCGCCTCGGCCAGCGGGATGGAGATGATCTTATTTCCGCGCAGCGCCGCCATCTGTCCGAATTCGCCGCGGTGGACCATATCGATGGCGCCCAGCCCGTAGCGCGTGGCCAATACGCGGTCGAAGGCGGTAGGGGTTCCGCCCCGCTGAATGTGGCCAAGGACGACCGAGCGCGACTCGAAGCCGGTGCGCTTTTCGATCTCGGTTGCCAGCATAGAACCGATTCCGCCCAGTCGCGGATGCCCGAATTCGTCGACACCATCGGCTGAAACTGCGTGACTGCCGTTGGCAAAGCGAGCGCCCTCGGCGGCGACCACGATGCTGAAGTACCTCCCCCGGGAGTGCCGCTGCCGAATCAATTCTGCCACCTGGTCGATGTCGAAAGGAATCTCAGGAATCAGTATGACGTCGGCGCCGCCTGCGATGCCGCTATAGGCTGCGATCCAGCCCGCTGCGCGGCCCATCACTTCCACGACGATCACGCGATTGTGAGCCTCCGCGGTTGTATGTACGCGATCTATTGCTTCGGTAGCGACATTCACCGCTGTATCGAAGCCGAAGGTGAAATCGGTTCCCGCCAGATCGTTGTCGATCGTCTTCGGAACGCCAACCACCCGCACCCCAATGGCAAAGAGCTTCTGCGCCACCGAAAGCGTATCGTCCCCGCCAATGGCGATGAGCGCGTCGCATCCATTCTTCTTAAGGTTCGCGGCACAGGTCTGCAGGCCGTCAGGATACTTCGCCGGATTGGTGCGGGAGGTGCGCAGGATGGTGCCGCCGCGGGGAAGAATGCCGCCCACCGACGAGAGATCGAGTTCCATGGTCTTGTCCTCGAGCAGTCCGCGCCAGCCCTCCATGAAGCCGATGAAGCCGTCTTCATAGTGAAACGTGCCCTTGCGCACCACGGCTCGAATGACCGCGTTCAGTCCGGGACAGTCGCCTCCGCCGGTCAGCACTCCGATTTTCATCGCCTTGCCCTCCTCATAATCTTCGGCCGCGAATACATTCACCCTGGAATCGGCCGCACTATTGCATGTCTTGAATCGGCCCGAGTGTAATTAGGTTATCACGGTTGTTTTGCGAACGAAGGCATTGAAACATTGAAGAATTGAGACATTGAATACCTTAGCTTCCAATGGTTTTAAGATTCAATGTTTCAATGATTTAATGTCTCAATGCATCGAACCATCCGCGTTTTAATCTGGGCAGCCGTTAGTGTTCTTGGAGCGCTTTCGCTCGCAACCATCGCCCTGCATCGCGGCGAGCAGATCAATGCTTTATGGCTGGTGGCCGCCGCCGTTTGTACGTACGCTGTCGGCTATCGCTTCTATAGCAGCTTCATTTCCGCGAAGGTGCTGGCGGTCGATCCACTGCGCGCCACTCCGGCGGAACGACTCGAAAACGGCCGCGACTTTGTTCCCACCAACAAATGGGTGGTCTTCGGACACCACTTTGCCGCCATCGCCGGTCCCGGCCCGCTCGTCGGCCCTGTGCTGGCCGCGCAATTCGGATACCTCCCCGGCACGCTCTGGATCATCGCTGGCGCTGTGCTGGGAGGCTGCGTGCAGGATTTCGTCATCCTGCTCTTTTCCGTGCGGCGCGACGGCAAGTCGCTCACCGAGATGGCAAAATCCGAAATCGGACGTGTGGGCGGCGTTGTCGCTTACGTAGCCGTGCTCGCCATTATCGTGATTCTGCTGGGCGCGACCGCTCTCATCGTGGTCAATGCCCTCAAGTCGAGCCCCTGGGGAACCTTTACTATCGCCATGACCATGCCCATTGCTGTATTGATGGGTGTCTATCTGCGCCGCATCCGTCCGGGCAAAGTTCTGGAAACGTCCTTACTCGGATTCGTTCTCGTGCTCGCCGCTATCTTCGGCGGACAGTGGGTTTCGCAAACACCATCGTGGGCGGCAGTTTTTACGTTCACCGCTCCCACGCTGGCCATGCTCATCATTGTTTACGGATTCGCAGCGTCTTCACTCCCAGTGTGGCTGCTGCTGGCTCCTCGCGATTACCTGAGCACCTTCGTTAAGCTCGGCACGATTTCTCTGCTAGCGATTGGCATCGTCGCGATGCGTCCGTCGCTGAATATGCCGCCGCTGACCCGCTTTGCCGACGGCACCGGCCCGGTGTTTGCCGGAACCATCTTTCCCTTCGCATTTATCACCATCGCCTGCGGCGCCATCAGCGGATTTCATTCTTTGATTTCGAGCGGCACCACGCCCAAGTTGATCCGCCACGAACCGGAGACGCGCTTTGTAGGCTACGGCGGCATGTTAGCCGAGTCGATGGTCGCGATCATGGCCATGATCGCGGCCTGCGTTCTGCAACCCGGAGTCTACTTCGCCGTCAATAGCCCCGCCGGCATCGTAGGCCAGGCGCCCGAAACGGCCGCAGCCGCAATCAGTTCCTGGGGATTTCCCGTCACCGCCGCCCAGATGGCTACGCTGGCTCACGCCGTCGGCGAGCAGACACTCTTCAATCGCACCGGCGGCGCGCCCGCCTTTGCCGTGGGAATGGCTCAGATTTTCTCCAATACATTAGGCGGACAAGCCGTAATGGCCCTCTGGTATCACTTCGCCATCATGTTCGAAGCGCTCTTTATTCTGACGATCATCGACGCCGGAACCCGCGTTGGCCGATTCATGCTGCAAGATGCCCTCGGGCACATCTGGAAGCCGCTGGGGCGAACCAGTTGGTATCCCTCGATTCTTTTTACCAGTGCAGTGATCGTGGCCGCGTGGGGCAATTTTCTGTGGCAGGGAGTAAAAGATCCCCTGGGAGGCATCAATTCGCTCTGGCCGCTTTTTGGCATCTGCAATCAGTTGCTGGCAACGGTGGCGCTCTGCGTGGCGACCACCATCATCGCGAAAACCAGCCGCGCCCAGGAAGGCCGATTACGCTACATCTTTGTCACGCTGGTGCCCTTGTGCTGGCTGGTAGCCGTGACTTTCACCGCCTCCTGGCATAAAGTGCTGGATCCCAATCCGCGCATTGGATTCCTGTCTCATGCCCGTCAGTTAGCTGCGGCTGGAGCCAATCCACGCCTGGTCTTCAACGATCGCCTCGACGCCGGGGTCACCGGAGTGCTGGTAGTGATGGTCGCGATGATCCTGATTGAATCCACCCTGGAATGCGCACGAATAATTTCGGGAAGCAAGTCCGCCGAAACTAGAGAGTCGCCTTTCGTATTGACAAGGCTGGCACTAGAGGAGCAGTCATGAAGCCAATCAGCGCACGTAGGGACAGCCGACCCCGGCTGTCCAGTAAAGGAACGTCTGGCTCCCTACCGTCGGCGCTATCGCGAGTGGTAGCCGTGATAAAGGCCACTCTGCAAGAAATTTTCGACGAGTCCGCCTACCAGCGCTTTCTGAATCGCAGCCGTTTGCAATCCTCATGCGGTGCATATGCGATATTTCGGCAAGAAAACGAGCAAGACAGATCGCGGAGACCAAGGTGTTGTTGAATGCTATTGTGAGTGACAGAATAGTTATAACTGACAGCTGAGAGCTGAGAGCCGAGAGCTAAAGCTCTCCCTGCTACACTCTCTTCATGCGCGTCCTCGGCATCGACTGCGGCACCGAATACACGGGATATGGCGTAGTCGATTTGCTGTCCGATGACGGCAATAAAGGCCGCAACAATGATCGCCTTGTCTGCATCATCTGCGGCGCGATTCGAGTTTCCCCACGCGACCCTATGCCTGCGCGCTTATCGCGCATCTCGATCGGACTGCGAGAACTCATCTCCCAGCACCGCCCCGACCGCGTAGCCATCGAAGACGTTTTCTACGCCGCCAACGTGAAGTCCGCCCTGAAGCTCGGCCAGGTGCGAGGAGTCGCGATGCTGGCCGCCGCTTCCGCCGGATTGGAGGTTGCCGAATATTCGCCGCTCTCCATCAAATCCGCGGTCGTGGGATATGGACGTGCCGAAAAGCGTCAGGTGCAGCACATGGTGACGCGGCTGCTGAATCTGGATGAAATTCCGGAGCCCTCCGACGCCGCCGATGCGCTAGCCATAGCGATTTGCCATCTGCACACGGCGGCGACTCGAGAACGCCAGAGCAGCGGGTATCAAAGCGCGGCCCGTTGATCCGACGACTCGTCCTGTAGAGACGGGGCTCGGCCAGTCTCCGCCGCGTTTGCGCGATGCCAGGGACGGCAAGTCGCGTCCCTATCGGGAGTCCGGCCGACCGCATCGCCAGTCAAGTTACCCCCGTCCAGGCCCGAAATCCCGCGCCTACTGCGACACTCGTTAGTACATCCGGGGATGACGCGCAGCGATTCTCAAGCTAACCTTAAGCTTCACAAAGAATAACGCGTCTTCCGCATCAAGCCTGAAGAACTAGGTGTGCGGCGCGAAAAATACACCTAGAGGATTCAATGCCCCTCCCCCGAAAGCTTTCTGCCCTAGCCACCATCGCCGTCTCTGCCGTTGCACTTTTCCTGCCTGCAGCAATGCACGCCGCCGTGCCGACTGCATCCTGCACCTTTACTACCTTTTCCGCGCCTGCGGGATACTCCTTGGGTTCGGTTAACGGTGTAACCGACGAAGGCACCGTGTTCGGCCAGTTGGTCAACAACAGCACTCAGCTCACGGCTGGATTCACCTACTCCGCCAAGGGAGTGTTTACCAAATACGCCGCCCCAAAATCGATGAACACATGGTTCTACGGAGGCAACGCCAGCGGCTTGAAAGCCGGTTCCTACCAGTCCAGCGCTTATCCGGACGGCATGAACGGATTCCTGTTGCAAGGCAGCCAGTTCACCGCCGTCACCTATCCCAAAGCCGCGAATACCTGGCTCTTCAACGTTAATCAACTGGGAGCGGCGGTGGGTAGTTTCAGCGCCAGCCAAACTTTGACCAAGGGATTCCGGCTCGTGAATGGTAAATACACCGCCATAGCCTATCCCAACGCGCAGTTAACCTACGCTCAGGCGATCAATGACAATGGCGTCGTCGCTGGAACCTATGTCGTCGGCGTGGTGAGCACGGGCTTTCTCTGGGAAGACGGCAAGTTCACGCTGATTGCATACCCGAAGGCTAAATACGGTACCGCGCTGGTCGGAGTGAACAATACAGGGAGTGGTCGCCGGCAATCATTTTGCCGGCGATTATGGCTACGGATTCATCTACGAGGACGGAGCCTTCAAAAATATCGTCTACCCCGGTGCGAAGTCAGCGACCGCCGGCGGGATCAATAACAACGGCCTGGTCTCTGGCCAGATTTTTCTTACCCAGACAAACACATTAGGCTACACGGCGATTTGCAAATAACGGTGATCGGGCCGATCGGGCCATCGGGTGGGTCCGGTGATTGTGTGATCGAAATTCAGACCGGCTTGCGTTTGACTTTCAATGGCGCGGTGACTGGATGACCTCTTGACACTCCTCGCAGCTATCCCCAATGATTAAGCGGTACATGCTGCGCTCATCTCGGACTTTCTATCGGTTAGTCTCTTCTTCGATCCTGATTTTTTCTCCCCTACTCTTTTCCCCGACGCTTTGCGCCTCGCAAAGCGTTGGCGAAGCCATCCTGACTTTCACCCTCGACTTCCCTAACTCGGAGCCGGCGCACTACTCCATCCGCTTGCAATCCGATGGCTCGGGCCGTTACCAGTCCAGCGGCCGCTTGTCCGCTGATTCCGACGCGAATGACAACAACTTTGATCTTAATTTCACCGTAGCCGCGCCTACGCGGCAGAAAATTTTCGACCTGGCGGCGAAAGCCGGCTACTTTCAGAAAGCCGTGGACTCCCATCACAAAAACCTGGCGTTCACAGGGAAGAAAACGTTCTCCTACAAAGACGCGGAGCGCAGCGGCGAATGCACCTACAATTACTCTTCGGTTGCCGCCGTGCAGGAACTGACCAGCCTGATGCAGGGACTCGGGTCAACGCTCGAGTTCGGACGCCGGCTCGAATACGAGCATCACTACCAGAAGCTGGCGCTGGAGGAAGAACTCAAGAGCATGGAAGAAATCGCGCGCAGCCATCAGCTCGTAGAGGTGGCGGCGATTCAGCCGATTCTGGATCAGATTATTGCCGATCCCTCTGTGATCAACGTAACCCGAGCCCGGGCACGGCGTCTGCTGCAAGCCGCAGGCGCTCGTTAGCGGAGACCTCGCTCCGTCGAAATAGGGAAGACGCTGTGAGCCGCATCTCTACGTCACGATAATTCCCGCATAGCCAACCACAGCGTCGTAATCGCCAGAGACCTCGCCCGAAGTTGCATACTTGACTAGCGTAGCTGAAGTCGCTCCTAGAAGCTTGGCTGCCGTAAGCATGACGATGGCCGGCCCGAATCCGCACATGCTGATGTTTTCATTCATTACCACTTCCCACAGTCCGCGCGCATCCATAGCCAGCGCGCGCTCGATGGCTTTGCGATCTTTGACCCGCGTGATGGCATCGGATTCGTAATGGTTCATGTCGCTGGAGGCGATGATTAGAACTCTTTCCTCTCGACCCTGATGTTCTTCCTGCTCTTTCACTCGCTCTTGCTCTTGGAGCGCTGCAACCACCTGCGCCAGAGCCTCACCCAATCCGCGGAGCACATCAAAGTCGCTGGTGCCAACGGCAATCGGAACGATCTTTAATTTCGACTGCAATTTCGACTGCTGCGCCTGCAAAAAAGGAAGGTGCACTTCGATGGCATGTTCGCCGCGGTGCGCGGCGCTATCTTCCCGCAGGAGAGGGAAGCGGTGAAGAAGACGACCCGCCATCTCCGGATCCGCCGCGACCTCGCCCAAAGGAGTCTGCCACGCGGTGTTCGCCATAACAGCAAGGGGCTGCCCTTTGCCGGTGTGGTTGGGGCAAAGAATCACGCAGCGCTCGGGAACCTCTAGGCGCGAATACACGGCACCTGCGACGCCGCCTGAGTAGATATACCCCGCATGTGGAGCGACGCACCCGATGGCGGAGATAAGATTGGTGTCGCCCGAAGTCTCACGCGAAGTGTAGGTTCGAACCTCGCGCAGCAGTTCATCGGCGCGAGCGGGATAAAACCTGCCGGCGACCGCCGGCATGCGTAAAGCAGAAGTCGAAGTCATGAGCGGGCCTCCCAGCGGAGACGCGGTTTTTGTACGGCGCGGGCGCCCTCGCCAGAGAAAGCCGCGAGCGAAAACGCTGCCTGCAAGAATTATGCATCGACCAGAGCGCGGAACAAAGCAGCAGTCTTCTCTAGCGGCAACGCTTCCGCCCGGATCGCAGGCTTCACGCCGCTTTTCGTTAAAGCCGCCCGCAGCGCAGCTTCAGCGTACCGTGTCTTTAGATTATTCCAGAGAGTCTTGCGTTTCTGCCCGAAGCAAAGCTTGAGGAAACTAATGAACTCAGCCTCAGGCACGCGCAGCGCCTGCAGGCGTGGCTTGATCGTAATGCGAATCACGCTCGAATGAACCTTGGGGGCCGGAGCAAAGGCGCCCGGTGGCAGGGTGAAGAGTTGCTCGACCCGGCCATAGAGCTGCGTCGTTGCCGAAAGCAAGCCATAGTCGCGGCTTCCTGCAGACGCCGCCAGCCGGTCGGCAACTTCCTTCTGCACCATGATGACAATCGTCGAAAAGTAACGGTGATATTCCAGCAGCCGCAGCAGAATGTCTGAGGTGATGTAATACGGCAAATTGCCCACAACGCGAGCCGGCTCCGGCGCAAAGTTTAGTCCGGTGCGCAGGCTCCCAGGCTTGGCCCCGAAGACGGTATCCAATTCGATGGTCAGAATATCGCCTTCGATAATTTCCACATTCGGCTGCATGTTAAATTTCATCCGCAGTTGCGCGGAGAGAACGCGGTCGAGTTCCACCGCGATCAGGCGTCGAGCCTTTCGCGCCAGGAGGTCGGTGATTGCGCCGCGTCCAGGGCCGATTTCCAGCACCGTGGCCTCTGAGACGTCGCCAAGAGCTTCGACGATCCGCAGAGCCGCCTGATCGCTGGACAAAAAATGCTGCCCCAGTTTGGGTTTACGTGAATTCGTTTGTGCGCTAGCGCCCTTCGGCACGTTGACCCTCTTTCTTCCCGGCTTTAGACTGAAGTGGATTTGTAATTCGCAATCTTTGGTTTGCAATTGAAAAGTAACGATGCGCGATTTCAATTACAAATTATCAACTGTCGATTAGCCAGCATATCCACCGCCATCATCATAACGTGAGCGGGCTGTACCCAGTTCCCGCGCAGGAGGCTCTTTGCCATGCATATAGCTTTTGCGGCATCCGAGTGCGTTCCGTTTTCAAAAACCGGGGGACTGGCCGACGTGGTCGGCGCCCTGCCGCGCGCACTGGCCGCTCTGGGACATCAGGTGAGCGTGTATCTGCCACGCTACCGCCAGAGCAAACTCGACGATCCGCAAACTGTCGTGCGCAGCATTACCATTCCCTTCGACGACAAATATCGCTTTTGCTCGGTGGTTACCGCAGGATCTAGTGCCGGCGTCCGATTTTATTTCGTAGACTACCCACCATATTTCGACCGCGATGGGCTCTACGGGACGGCGGCCGGCGACTATCCCGACAACGCCGAGCGCTTCGCCATGTTCTCACGCGCAGTGCTCGAAGCCTCGAAGATTCTGGGCGTTCCGCAAGTCTTCCACTGTCACGACTGGCAGGCGGCGCTGGTGCCCGTGATGCTGCGCACCATCTACGCCGAAGATCCCGGCATTTCACGACGTTGCCACGGTTTTTACCATTCACAACATGGGGTACCAAGGGTTATTTCCCGCCGATACCCTGCCCTTGCTGATGCTGCCCTGGGAACTGCTCACAATGTCTAGAATGGAATTTTTCGGCCAGGTAAATTTTCTCAAAGGCGCGCTGGTTTACTCAGACTTCGTCACCACCGTGAGTAAGAAATACAGTCATGAGATTCAAACCACCGAATATGGGTTTGGCCTCGAAGGTGTGCTCCGCGACCGGGCAGCGACCGTTAGCGGCATTTTGAACGGCGTGGACTACGCGGAGTGGAGCCCGCAGACGGATAAATTCATCATCGCGAAGTATTCTCCGCAGGACCTGAGCGGCAAGGCGAAATGCAAACAGAATTTGCTGCAAGCCTTCGGTATCGCAAACGTTGACGCCAAAATTCCTGTGATCGGCGTAGTTTCGCGCTTCGCCGCGCAGAAGGGATTCGATCTGATTTCGCAGATCATGGACCGCCTGGCGCGCGAAGAGATGATCATGGTCGTGCTGGGCTCGGGCGACAAACCCTACGAGGAGATGTTTCAGCGCCTCAACAAGCAGTTCCCAAACAAGATTGCGGTAAAGGTTGCGTACGATAATGCCATCGCCCACAAGATCGAAGCGGGCGCCGACATGTTCCTTATGCCCTCCAGGTACGAGCCTTGCGGCTTGAACCAGATTTATAGCCTGAAATATGGAACCGTGCCAATTGTCCGCGCGACGGGCGGTCTCGATGACACCATCGAGCCCTGGGGCGCGCGGACCGGCAAGGGCACGGGCTTCAAGTTCACCGACTACACGGGCGAGGCGCTGCTGGCGACCATCAAACAAGCGCTGGTCGATTATCAGGATCCATCGTCATGGCAAACTCTGATGCGAAACGGAATGAGCCGCGATTTTTCCTGGGGAGCGTCGGCTCGCGAGTACGGCAAAATCTATGAGCGAGCACGTCAGGTGCGGGCGAACGCGGGCGCGACCGCCGCTGTGGATTTGAAAAAGGAGTCGGTGCCCGGATAGCCGCAGCCTGCCTTTACACACGATATGTCTTACGCATAGGAAATCTTCCCCAAAATCGCTGCCCGCCCGGCTCCTGTAGCCGCTGGCACATTCGATGGCCGCCGATGCCAGGTTTCATATGCGAGCAGGGCAAAGGCCACGGCTTCTTTCGCCTGTGCTGGGATGCCAAGTTCATCCGAAAAACGCAGCTCGACCCCGAGAGCCGCGATTTTCTCGCGCAACATGCCCATCAGCGTCGCATTCTTCGCGCCGCCTCCGGAGACAATCATCTCGTGGCTGCGGTTCGCGGCAAATCGCGGCATGACGAAACGCCGCACCGCATCGGCAATCGTGCATGCCGTCAATGCAGTTGCCGTCGCCACTACGTCGGGCTTGCGAGCGCCGCGGCAGACTTGAAGAAAGCGGGCAACATACTCTCGTCCAAATTCTTCGCGCCCAGCCGTCCGCGGAGGCTTCTGCCGAAAAAAAATCGCCCGTTGCAACTGCGCAATCACGCCATCCAGCACGCGCCCCGAGGCCGCGACCCTGCCGTCAAGATCGTAACGCATGCCGAAAAGTTCCTCCATCACCGCGTCAATCACCATGTTGCCGGGCCCGGTGTCGAAAGCCACGAGTTGCCGGAGCGCGGCGCCCGCGGGAATCGCCGTTAGATTCGCAATGCCGCCAAGATTCTGTGCAATGCGATTCCGCCTAGGATCGCGATAAAGAAGATAATCAAGAAAGGGTACAAGGGGTGCGCCTTGCCCTCCGGCCGCCAAGTCCGCAGGACGAAAATCAGACACCACCGGCGTACCCAGCCGGGCCGCGATCACCGCGCCTTCACCTGTCTGCCATGTCGCAGCCAGTCGTCGCCCCAGAAATCGTGCCGCCCCTCCCTGGTGATAGAGCGTCTGTCCATGACAACCAACCAGATCGACTTTGGCGCGATGCCTGCACGCAGTTCTGGCCACGGCTTCGGCATAGAGTTCGCCCAGAAGAAAGTTCATCCGCGCCAGGTCCGCAACGCGGGCGAGTTCGGCATTCATCATTCCCAGGATCGCGCGCCGGACAGGGGCAGGGTAGGGATATTCCTCATGGCCAAGAAGAGTGTGGCGCGGGCACCCCCGCCGCCCGCGTGCTTGCAGCTGCACCAGCGCCACATTAATTCCGTCTGCCGAGGTGCCACTCATCACGCCGGCGACGATCATGCGTGCGCCTTCTTATTGTCCGTGCCATTGTCCGCGTGGCCCAGCGTACTGAGCCGAATCTCTTCGCCGAATTCCCAGAGCTGCCGCGTCAGTTTCTCAATTCGTGCGGCAGTCGGAGTTGCGCTGCGGCGACCGCCCACTAACCTCTTATGCCAGTTCTTCTTAAACGCTAGCACGCGCTGACCCGCTTCCAGCGCTCGCGCACGGAACTTGCGATCTCGTTCCGCTTCGTGAATCAGAGCTTCGTAAGCGCGAACAATCAACTCTTCCTGGTGGCAGACTAGTACAAGGTCACCCCCGGCGTTGATATGCTGCACGACCGTTTGCTCGATGGGAGCAAAATCGAGAACAGCGCCCATCTCCATATCGTCGGAGACGATGAGCCCCTTGTATCCGATTCGCTTCCGCAAAATGTCCGTAATCCATTTTCTGGATAACGAAGCGGGAATTCGCTTCCTGGTCACCTTCGGATAAGCCGCGTGCGAAACCATAATCATAGGCAAATCGCGCCGGAGCGAGCGATACGGAATCAGATCCTCATCCCACAATTTACGAAGAGGCTTGTCGACGCCCGGAAGATTGTGGTGCGTATCGAGCGTGGCCTCGCCCAGTCCAGGAAAGTGTTTGCCGCAGCCGAGGACTCCGGTCTCACTCAGTCCGCGCAGAAACTCGCGCGCATAGATAACCACCTGCTTCGGGTCGTCCGAAACCGCCCGCGAACTCATCACCGCCCGCGAAGCTTCGTAGGCCAAGTCAAGCACCGGAGCAAAATCCAAATTAAAGCCGAGCGCGCGGCAGTTCTCGCCAATAACGCGCCCATGCTTGCGGAAGAACGCCCGGCTGCCCGTGGCAAACACCTCCGCCGCGGACGGCGTCGCGCCAAGCACGTCGCGAAAGCGGTCCACGGTGCCGCCCTCAAGGTCCACGCAAGTAAATAGCGGAGTGACGACGCGTTTCTGGCATTCCCGCAGAAGCGCGTGCGTCTGCGCAGCTCCCGTGATGTTGCGGGCAAACAGAATCACCCCCGCCGGCTGAATGTTCGTGAGCAGGGAAGCGAGGCGCGGAGACATCACGGTGCCGTCAAAGCCGATGATGAGGAGTTGGCCGACCGCCGATTTTGATCGCGCATCATCAAGATCAATTTTGTATCGGTTCATTGCCCAGCCGGGACATCGGCTCTAATCCAGTGTCGGCTTAACCCACAAGAAATCCCACTCTGTAAATTTCAGTGGGATCCTTGCGCAAAGTACGCGCAAGGATGGGGCACCCACCTTACTGTTCTACTCGATCTGCTTCTTCAGCTCCGCCAGCAAGTTTAGCGCCTCCAGCGGTGTCAGACGGTTCAAATCTACTGCCCGCAGCTTTTCCAGCACCGGCTGCGACAGCGGCGTGAAGATGGTCAACTGCGTCGGACGCTCCGGCTCCGCTGAGGCACCCGGCGTGAGATGACCCGACAGCCTGTGCTCGGACGATTCATGCTCCGCCAGCACTTCGCGCGCGCGGACCACGACTTCGTTCGGCAATCCCGCCAGTTTTGCGACTTCGATGCCGTAGCTGCGGTCGGCCGCTCCCGGTTCGACTCGGCGCTAGAAAAACTACACTTCCCGCCCGTCTCTTTGACGGAGACGTGATAATTCTTCACGCCACTCAATTGCTCCGCCAGCTCGGTTAAGTTCGAAATAGTGCGTGGCAAACAGTGTCTTGGCATGTACACGCGCGTGCAGATATTCGACGGCAGCCCATGCGATCGCCAGCCCATCGTAGGTCGAAGTGCCGCGCCCGACTTCATCCAGCAGGATCAGCGAGCGTGCCGTAGCCGTGTGCAGAATGGCGGCCGTCTCCGTCATCTCGACCATGAACGTCGAGCGGCCGCGAGCCACATTGTCGCTCGCGCCAATACGAGTGAACACGCGATCTACGATTCCCAGCCGCACGGCCCGAGCGGGAACAAACGATCCCATCTGGGCCATGATCACGATCAACGCCGCCTGCCGCAGATACGTGCTCTTGCCCCCCATGTTTGGACCGGTCAGCACGATTATGTTTTGCCTCGGGCTGCTTGGCGTTGCGCCCTGCGGTTCATTGTGCCCCGACGCAGATGACCCTGACGATGACAGGGACGACGACGAATCCAGAAACAGATCGTTCGGAATGAAGCGCTCGCTTCCGGCTAGTTCCTGGAGTTCGATCACCGGATGACGCCCTTCGAGAATCTCCAAATCGCCTCCGTCTTCGAAATTTTCAGCGTAGTCGATGTTTGGGCGACAATAATTTCTCAGCGCTGCAATTTGGGCCAAGCTACCGAGCACATCGACTTCCGCGAGGGCCAGCGCGGTTTGCCGTATACGCCTGGCCTCGGCGGCAATCGTGGAACGCAACTCAGCAAATAGCCGGCGTTCGATCTCGACAATCTTCTCCTGCGCATCGAGAATCTTCGACTCATACTCCTTTAGCTCGGGAGTGGTGAAGCGCTCGGCATTGACCAGCGTCTGCTTGCGCTCGTAGTCGGCAGGCGATAAGATGCAGGTTCGCTTTTGAAATCTCGATGTAGTAGCCAAAAATCGAATTGAACTTTACTTTGAGCGATCCAATCCCAGTCCGCTCGCGTTCGCGGTGCTCCACTTGCGCCAGGTACTGCTTCGAATTGCGGCTCAGGTCGCGGAGTTCGTCGAGATCTTTGTCGACGCCAGCGGCAATCACTCCGCCGTCGCTCAACGTGAGCGGAGGCTCGGGAACGAGCGTGCGATCAACTTTTTCCCGCAGGTCGCCGAGTTCGTCGATGAGGCCGCGCAGCGTGCCCAGACGCCGCGCGGAAAGCCCAGCCAGGACGGCTCGTACTTTGGGAATTCGTCCGAGCGACGCCGCCAGCGCCAACACGTCCCGTGGATTTGCGGTTTCGAGGGTGACCCGGCTCAGCAGCCGTTCCAGGTCAAGAATTCCATCGAGCGCCCGTCGCAACTCTTCCCGCCGCACGGTATCTTTTACCTGCGCCTCGACGGCATCGAGCCTGCCCTCAATCTCTGACCGGTCCAGAGACGGTCGAAGCATCCAGGTGCGCAGCAAGCGCTTGCCCATGGGCGTCACGGTCGCATCCATGCAGCGGAACAGAGTCACTCCCGGGTCGGTTCCTGCGAAAAGCGGCTCGATCAACTCCAGGTTGCGCACCGTGACCGCATCCAGCACCAGGCAATTTTGCCGCTCATAGAAGCCTATGCGGTCGACGTGATCGAGCGTGCCGCGTTGGGTCGAGCGGATGTAGTACAGGATCGCTCCGGCCGCCGCTGCCGCCGCCTGTTTTCCGGCCAGCCCGAAGCCCTCGAGCGAGAGGACGCCGAAATGATTCTCCAGGAGCGGGATTGCGTGGTCGGGAGCAAAGACCCAGTCGTCCAAAGGAGTCTCGGTCCATCCGCCGCCAGAAACCCGACCAACTGGCGCAGTGCTCGCCTGGTGACCTGAACCCGTGTGGTGACGGGGCTCTGCCCCGTCCAGCGGAGCGAAGCCTCGCAAGTGCCCACCCGCAGCGCGGTCCAACAGCGGCGCCGAAGATCCGTATAACATTTCTTTTGGCCGCAATTGTTCAAGTTCTTCTTGAATGCGCTGCCAGGCCGACTCGCCGGCAAATTCCGTCGCGCGAAACTCGCCTGTAGAAAGATCGAGCGCCGCAAAACCTACGCGATCACCAGCCGTTGCCACCGCTGCCAGAAAATTATTCTCCTCGGCGTTCAACGACGAATCGGCCGCAGTACCCGGCGTAACGACTCGCGTTACTTCGCGCCGCACCAGTTTCTTAGCCAGACGCGGGTCTTCCACCTGTTCGCAGACCGCGACCTTGAATCCCTTTCGTATCAGCTTCGCGATGTAGCCCTCGGCCGCGTGGTAGGGCACGCCGCACATCGGAATATTTACGCCCTTTTCTTTATTGCGCGAAGTGAGTGTGATTTGCAGTTCGCGAGCCGCCAGCACCGCGTCGTCGAAGAAAAGCTCGTAGAAGTCGCCCAGGCGAAAAAACAGCAGAGCGGTTGGATGCTCTTTCTTGATCGCGGAATACTGCCGCATCAGCGGCGTCGAGAGCTCAGACATAGATGAATTTGCAATTGGTAGTTTGTAATTTGTAATCTCGCATTTTGCAATTCTATGCTCGAACTGCCCGCGTCGCAGCGACCTGAATTGCACGAACGGTCTAAATTACAAATCACCAATTGCAAATTACAAATTCTTTTGTTCTCCTAACGTGATGGAACTTCGCAAAGATCCCATCACCCGGTCCTGGGTGATTACCGGTGACGATGTCATCGAGCCCACTCCACCGCTCTCAGTCCTGCCGGTTTTGCGGGCCGAACGCCGATCCAGGCCAGGTCGTTGCTAATCTTCCGGGCCTGGATGGCAACGCGTGGTCGGCACGCTCCGTCGTCCATCCGCAGGCTCTTTACCACATCGAAGGCGACCCGGCGCGCCGCGGCGACGGTCTCTACGACCGGATGGGATCGGTTGGAGCGCATGAGGTTCTGCTGGAAAATCCGCGCCACAACGGACATCTCTGGAATGCGAGCGACCCCGAGGTGGAGCAGTTTCTGCGTCTGGCCGCTCTCCGGCTTCAGGATTTGAAGCGCGACGCGCGATTCAAATACATCAGCATTTTTAAAAACCACGGGGATAGCGCCGGACAGGAATTCGAACATCCCACTTCGCAGCTGACCGCAACCACATTCGTGCCGCGCCGCGTTCTCTACGAACTCCGCGCCGGACGCGATTATTTCGAGAGCAAAGAACGCTGCGTCTTCTGTGACATTCTCGCGCAGGAAGAACGTCAAGGCCTGCGCGTCGTGGAGATTCGGGGAGACTACGTTGCCTTTTGTCCGTATGCTCCGCGTGTCCCCTATGAAACCTGGATTCTGCCGCGCAGCCACGAAAGTTCCTTTGAGCGCACCGGATCACTACGTGTAGGCAGTATGATCGATCTCGCGGCGCTGCTGCGGCGCACTCTGCAACGCATCCGCAGCGTTACCGAAGGTTTTCACCTCGTCCTGCACACTTCGCCCAACACCCAGCATCCTTCGGCGACCCTCGGATATTGGAAGACACTCGATGAGGATTACCACTGGCACATCGAAATTCTCCCGATTCTGGAAGCCAAGGCGCGGTCCTATACTTTTAAGGAGATTTATTATTCGCCAGTCACTTCGGAGACCGCGGTGAAGCGGCTGCGGGAGGCCAAAATATAGAAGCAGTCGTCATTTGTCGCTGGTCGTTTGTTGCTGGTCGTTCGGAAAAGCTCCCAGCCCTCGGCATTAGATCTCGCGTGTGGCCTTTTTATCTGACAGCAACGACTTTGCAAGTGTTCGCCAACGACCAGCGACTGAACGACCAGCGACCGACGACTAACGACTGACGACCGACCCATGACCATCCGCCGCCTAAAAACCTATACCGGATCCCAAGGTTACGTTTACCAGTACTACTTCGTCGGCAAGCGCCCGGCTCCGGCTCGCGGCTCGATTAATTCCGACGCTACCGAATACATCTTCGACGTTACCTCCGACCGCAAGCTGACTTACTCTGTGAGTATCTTCCTGCCCGAGTCGGTGGCCGCTTCGTGGGCGGAGTCTCACGGACGTAGGCTTTCGGATTCCGAGCAGTATGCCGCCGTCAAGATGCGGTTGTTCCGCGGCTTCGACGAGGTGGAGGACATGCAGGCGCATGGCCGGCAACTACGGATCGACTTGCAGGGCCTGGCAGAATCGCTGGCCTCGTTGGGCGTGGAATAACAAGTTCGCATTCGGGTATGGCAGATGTCGCTTCAGGGATGGGGGAGCGAATTTCTACGCAGCCCATCTCTACCGCGTATCGATCCCAAACCCGATGATGGCCGTCACTTCCACCGGATCGTTTCCACGGAACGCGGGACGAAACTTCCAACTCCGAAGAGCCGCCAATACCCTCGAGGTAGTTTCGGCTGCGCCCGGCTCGAGCACCTTGGGATTCTTGATTTCTCCAGAGCGGTCGAGGGTGCAAGCGATGATCACGCGCGTTGGTCGAAGTCCATCGGGCAGGTCCTTGCGCAGAGGTTCGGGTTCGCTCAAGGCTTCGCGCGAAGGATGCATGGCAGAAGACGGATCGGAATATTGCATCACCGCCGTTCCCATGGAGGTTTCGATGTAAATGGAATAATTGTCGCCCTTCAACAAGCCGTAGTAGGGCAGCACGCCGCCCGAGCGCGAAGTCGCGACCACCGTGACTCCCGACCTTTTGTGCTCGTCCAATGGGGAATGTCCGGGACCGCTTGTTGGGGCATCGCCGCCGGGAGCGCCGAAACTCGGCAGCGTAATCGTGGTGGTGCCGCCCTCCACGGAGACGCCGGGTACGGCAGGTGAGCCGGTAGAGCCGTTTCCAGTGCCTCCAGCTCCGGGATAGGGCGAAATCCCTCCCCGGGCGTTCGGATCGGAGCCTCGTCCCGTTCCTTCCCGCCCCGCGCCAGAACCTTCTCCTTGCAATCCGCTGCCGGGGCCATTGCCGGTCCCAATGCCCCCTCCGCCGCCGTTGCCGCCCAGGCCGGTCTTTCCTGTGCCGCCCGGCGACATGGCAAGCGCGCCCCCGCCGCTGGAATTCGGCAGCCCAGCTTGTGATCCAGGTTGGCTGGAGATGATTACGCCGCTGCCCGCAGCGTTTCCTCCCGCGTTAGTCGGCGGTGCTACCGAAGAACCCAGGTCGAGCGGACCTCCGGCCCCGTTTCCTTTGTTGCCTCGTCCGCTGCCTGAGAGCGCTTTGCCGCCGCCAAGACCTGGAGGAGGCGGTACGACGTCGGCGGAACCCAGCAGCGTGCCTGAGCCTTGCTCGGAGCCCTGCCCCGAATTACGGCCCGAGCGCCCACCATTTCCCGATCCGCCGCCGATGCTCGCTGGAGGCGGCACAACCTGCTGCGAAAGGGCACCGCTGCCAGATCTGCCGAGCGATCCTCCGCCAGCGGCGGATGGCGGCGGAGGCACAGGCTTGGTTCGCAAATCGCCGGTGTTCGAGCTTCCCCAGCTATTGAGGTCGCGGCTGACCTGCGACGGCGGCGGTGCAATCACGGCCTGAGCGGGCAGCGTGAGCTTGGCTGTGGATGACACGTCCCGCGCGGGCGCTGAAACCGGCGGCGCGATCACGTCCACGGTTTGCGTCACCGGGATACGGGAACTGGCCAGATCACGCGGCGTGTCTCGTGGCGCAGGCGCGATCACGGTCGGCGCCAGCGGTTCTGCGGTCCGCATCTGGTCACGCGAGACATTCGGCGCGGGCGGAACAATGGCTGAACTGAGCGTTGGCGAATTGCGCGAACTGGCGCGAGAAACGTCGGGAGCCGGTTGAATAACATCGGCCGGAAGCGTGAGAGCGTTGGGGCTTCGCGCAGAGTTTAGTTCCGGTGATGGCGCGACGGCACTCATCGCGGGCAGCGTGGGCGCGACGTTTGCCGAACGCAAACCTTCCGCGGGCGGCGGGCCGGGGTTCGATTTGAAGGCGAGCAGATTGGCGACCGCAGAATCGGAATGCGGCAGATTTACTTTGGGCGCGTCCACCACTCTCTCGCCCGGTTTGTCGCCGCGAGCCACGCGGATGGTTTGACTGCGGTGGTGAGCTTGCTGGCCACCGGCGCGTCCGGACTTGCCGGCCTGGGCTCCGCCCCGATCCTGCGTTTGCGGCAATTCGTCGCCGGAAAAGTAAACGACGTCCCATTGCGGATGGTTGGGCGGAAGCGGGATTTCAAGGCTGGAATACCGCTCAGGAAGCACGATGGCAAAGATCAGCAGAAGGATCTCGAACACCCAGGCTACCAGGATGCCGCGATATGGGAACATGCCCACCGGCGCTTCTCCGGCCAAACGCCTGGGAGCGCGGGTGAAGGCTGGGCCGAACGCAGACTTGAACTCCTCCCATTGCGACGACCATTCCACTAGCAGGCGCGGTGGTTCAGGCCACTGGGTAGTAGTCTCCGGAATGGTGTCGACTTCGGGCATCAGGGCTTCTTTACCATATTCAGAACACTAAAAAGACCAGTGACTGACAAGGGGAGATTCGGCGGAGAAGTGTCTTCCGTAACGTTAAAACATATAGGAATTTTGAACAAGCCCCACTAGTGTGCTGTCCCTGCCAGTATTAGGCCGCTTCAGTGTGAATGGGATGCTCGAGAACAATATCCACCTGATCGCCAACAACGGTCAGCGAGTCTCGGACGGTTCCCACAGGAACCTCCAGCACCGAGGCGGCATGGGCGCGAACGGCGGCTAGACGCCACGGCTTTAGCCCCTCTTCAATGTGAATGACGATCCGTTCCCGGTCAAGGTAAACGGCGTCGATCGGAAAACGCATGGCAAAAGTATGGACGCCGTGGGAAGGGTTGATCCACAATCCCCGGCCTCGGGAGAAATGGGAAGAGTCAGTGGCCATCAGACCGCGGAATCGAGACCAGTGAGTGCGCGCAACGACGAGATCAGTCGCGAGATAGGTGGTACGGGTGCGGTTGAAAGCGTATTGCCGAGACATGGAATCATTTAATCATTGAGTCATTAATACATTGAGTCATTTAAATGATTCAATACCTCAATGATTCAATGTCTCAATGAGTTCACTTCTTGAAGATGTGCAGCAACTGAATCACGGCTGGCCCGACGGTAACGAAAATCAGGGAGGGCATCACAAACAGCACGAGGGGAATAATCATCTTCACAGTCGTTTTGGCGGCTTGTTCTTCGGCGCGCTGGCGGCGCTCGGTGCGCAGGGAATCGGAATGCACGCGCAGGGCCTGGGCCACGCTGGTTCCGAAGCGGTCGGTCTGAATCAGAGTTCCAACCAGTGCGCGAATGTCATCGACGCCGGTGCGGTCGGAGAGATTGCGAAGCGCTTCGGCTCGCGGCTTTCCGGCCCTCGTTTCCAGGTCGAATAGATGGAACTCACCGCTCAGTTCAGGATGCGCCGTGCGCAGATCCTCGCCTACCCGCATCATTGCCTGATCGAGCGACAATCCCGCTTCAACGCAGATCACGGTCAAATCGAGCCCATCGGGAAGGCCAAGGCGAATCCGGCGCTGGCGTTCCTGCAGCTTCTTTTTCAGCATGAATCGCGGAATAAAAAAACCAAACGCGGTTACCCCCACCAGTAGCAGGGGGGACGTGAACCCGGTGAACAGAAAAACTGAAAGGAAACCGAGCACGGCAAAGAGGACGCGCAAGCCGTTGTAGATAGTTGCGTGTTGCGGACTGCGATATCCCGCCTGAATCAGCAGGGCGCGGGTCTTCGAAACGTCGGCGGGCGAGAGCGGCAAAGCGCGACTCAGCGGGTCGAGAGCCTGCTGCATGCGTTCGCGAATCGCAGGTTTCACCTGCTGTGCCGGCCGCTGCCAGCCGATTTCACGCAGGCGCGAACCAAGCACAGAGGAGGGCGTAACCACGGCTGCTCCAAAGGCAAAGACGATTATTCCGATGGTGAGAAATACGAAAATCGCGAGTGCTAGCGCCATGATTTGGACTTTCTACTTCAGTCGCTGGTCGTTTGTCGTTTGTATTTGGCAAAACCTCCGAACGACTAACGACCAGCGACTAACGACCGACCTTCTCTGTAATGAACGATAACTCGCCGTTCATCCAATCACACCTGAATTCTGATAATTCTGCGTATAACAAAGTAACCGAGCGTCTGTAGCGTGATGCCTCCCACGATCAAAGCGTGCCCAATTGGATCGGCGAACAGGGGATGAATAAATCCCGGGTTCAGGATCTGCATGATGACTACGATCGTGGGCGGCAGCGCCATGAGCAGCACCATCGTGAGGCGTCCCTGCGCCGTGTGGACGCGGACCTGCCGCAGAATCTTAAAGCGTTCACGGATTACATAGGACAGGTTGTCAAGGATCTCGGCCAGATTGCCGCCGGTTTCGCGCTGCAACATCACTGCCGTGACGAAGAATTTGACGTCGACCAGAGGAATGCGGTCCGCCAGGTTGAGCAGGGCGTCCCGCACAGGCAGTCCGAATTTCTGCTCTTCATAGAGCTGGCGAAATTCTCCCGCCACCGGTTCGGAGACTTCGTTGGCAATCATTTCCAGGGCGGTGGTGAAGGCGTGTCCGGCGCGGACGGCGCGAGCCAGGGTATCGATAGCCTCAGGGAACTTTTCCTCAAACTTCTGGAAACGTTTGTTGCGCATGTGCGACGCCCATGCGTATGGAAGGAAAAACCCGGCCAGCAGCCCCGCCCAGCCGAAGAGCAGGTTGCCCCCGGCGATGATGGCGATCACGGCGAGCACGACTGCCGATACCGCACAGAGCATGAGAAAATTTCCGGCACGGACGTCCAGGCTTCCCTGGGCCAGCATTTTTTGCAGCACGGAGACTCGTTCGGAGCGGCGCAGCAGCGTATCGAAGGCCGGTATCCGGCTGAGCAATTCGTCGCGCAGAAGAGCCGCATCCGGCACGGTTTGCTCGGGCGTTTTCTGAACGTTGGTGAGTCGGTCGCGGAGGATGCGAGCCTGAGCCGTGCGTTGATCGAACAAAGACACGCCAGCGAAGATCGCCACCGCGACCACCACAAACACCAGCGCGGCAATAATGATCGGCTCCATCGCCTAGACCTCCATCCGCGACTCGAAGAGCACGGGGCTCAGGCGGCAGCCGGCAACCGCCAGGCGCTCGGCGAATTGCGGAGGATGGCCCATGGCATGAAACACGCCGCGCACCTTGCCGCTCTCGTCGATGCCGCTGCGGTCAAAAACAAAAACGTCCCGCAGGGCAATCATGTCTCCTTCCATTCCCGTAACCTCGGAGATCGTGACCACCTTGCGCGTGCCGTCTGAGAGGCGCGCGACCTGCACTACCGCATGAACGGCGTTGGCGATCTGATGTCGAATGGCGCGCTCGGGAATATTGAGGTTCGCCATCGAAACCATGTTCTCGATACGAGCGAGCGCGTCGCGCGGCGAGTTGGCGTGCACCGTGGTCAGCGAACCCTCATGGCCGGTATTCATGGCCTGCAGCATGTCAAAAGCTTCTTCGCCGCGCACCTCGCCCACCACGATGCGATCGGGACGCATACGCAGGCTGTTGATAACCAACTGCCGCATACGTACGGAGCCTTTGCCTTCAATGTTCGGGGGGCGGGTTTCCAGGCGGACGACGTGTTCCTGCTTGAGCTGCAATTCGGCCGCGTCTTCTATCGTGACGATGCGCTCCGAGTTCGGAATATATCCGGAAAGAACGTTAAGAACGGTGGTCTTGCCGGCGCCGGTTCCTCCGGAAATAATCAGGTTCAGGCGGCCCTTGACCATGGCCGAAAGCATTTCCAGCATGGGATCGGTTAGGGTCTTATTGTCGAGCATATTGCGCCCGGTAACCGGATCGCGTCCAAAGCGGCGAATAGACAGGCAGGCGCCGTCGAGGGCAAGCGGCGGAATAATGGCGTTGACGCGCGAGCCATCCTGCAGACGCGCATCGACCATCGGAGAAGACTCGTCCACGCGACGCCCGATGCGCGAAACAATGCGATCGATGATCTGCATCAGGTGCTGGTTATCTTTGAACGACAATCCAGTAATTTCAAGCTTGCCCGAACGTTCGACGTAAACGCGATCGAAGCGGTTGACCAGAATATCGGAAATCGTAGGATCTTTGAGCAGAGGCTCAAGCGGCCCCAGACCAAAAATCTCGTCGAGGATTTCGCGCGACAACTGTTCGCGTTCGGCGAAGCTGAGAGGAACCGCCTCGTTGTTCACCGAAGTGCGAATCAGGACAAGAACTTCGTCGCGCGCCGAATCACCGGTAGTGCGGCCAAGTTTCTCGAGATCGAGGCGATCGAGAATCTTGCGATGCAGGTCCGCCTTCACCTGCTGATAGTCGCCGCGCTCGAAAGCTTGCAAATTGGGCATAAATCTATTGAATCATTGAGTCATTGAGTCATTGAACCATTGGATTTAAATCTCTCAATGAGTCAATACCTCGATGATCCAATGTTTACACCGTCTTAAACAACGACCACGCCGTGCGTTTAATTTCCAAATCGTCCTTGGTCAAATATTCCGCGAGCCCGGAAATGGAACGTGAAATATCCGTATTCCCCTGCTGCATCAGTGGAACGCCGCGGTCGATCGCCGTCGAAACGGCGAAGTATTGATTCGGAATCCGCCACAGCACCGGGGCCCCAATGGCAGCCTCAGCCTCTGATTCATTGAAGCCTGCGACCTTACGATAGCGATTCAAGATTAGGGAAAACCGTTCCCGCGAGCCGCTCTCGCCCAGATACTGCGCCACTCTTCCCGCGCTCCATAGAGTTGCAACATCGGCGTGGGCGACGAGCAGAGTTTTCTCCGACAAGTTACTGGCCAGGCGAGTGGCGCTGTCTAGCCGCGAGGAAGCATCGACCACGATGTAGTGGAAGAGTCCGACCATGGTGTCAAACAAACGCGCAAAATCTGAAGCCGAGGGCTCGATGGCCGTAGGAGTAGCCGCGCCGGCCAGCACCTGCAACCCGTTATTGTGACGGGCCATGAAGCTATCGAGCAGCGAGGAGTCCAAGCGGTGCAGATTCGTCACCGCATCGGAAATGGTGAAGCTCGGCTTCAGATTGAGATGCAGAGCGCAGTGCCCGAGCGGCGCCAGGTCGACAAGTGCCGTGCTGTGATGAATCGATTGCAGGGCCAGGGCCAGATTGACGGCCACGGTAGTGGCGCCGCTGCCGCCCTTGGCGTTCACGATCGTAAATACCTTGCCGCGAGAACTCTCGCTCCCAGGCTTGCGCCGAGTGGAAGTCAGGCGGACAAAGGCCTCCAGCAGATCGGTGGTGGTGGTCGGCCGCTCCAGGTATTCGCGCACGCCTGCGCGCATGGCGCCGACAATCAGCTGCGGCTGCGTCATGGGGCCAATCGCGAAGATCGCGGCGTTGGGAATTTCCTGATGCAACAACTCGATGGCCCGTAGCGCCCCGGAGACACCATCGCTCGAAATATCCAGCAAAATTACGTCCGGGGTAAATCCCCTGACCTTACGGATAACCGGGCCGTTGGCGGCGACAGGAAGATCGGCGTTGTTGCACACCGTGCGGGCCACACTGGTGCCATCCACCAGAACCTGCAGCACCGCGCGCTGGTCATTGTCCGTGGCGAAGATGGCTACTGACAATTCCGGCATACTCGTTCCCCGCCTCTAATAACATTAAATCACTGAGGCATTGAATCATTCGAAACCCGAGAGCGATTCTTAGTGATTCAATCATTCAATGCCGCAATTGCTCAATTGGGTTTCGAGCGGTCAAACTTGCCCTTATCCAGATTCGGCACCGGCATCGAAGGAGCCTTGGGCGCCTCGGCGCTTGGAGATATCCGGTGCACAGTGCATAAAACCATCAATTCCGAATTGCTCTTCTGGTCGCTCTTGCTCTTGAAAAAATTGCCGATGATCGGGAGATCGCCCAGCCACGGAACCTTGTTTCCAACGTTCGTGACTCGATTATCCAGCAGGCCTGCGATCACGAAGCTTTGCCCATCCTGTAATTCAAATTCCGTCTCCGCCTTGCGTGTGCTGATGGCAGGGATGGTGGTTCCAGCCACCGTCACCGCCTCCGCGAAGTCCAACGTGCTAACTTCCGGAGCCACGTGCAGGTGTATGTTGCCGTTCGGCTGAATGATAGGGGTGAACTTCAGGCGCACGCCAAACTCGCGAAACTGAATGGTGACGGTGGCGATTCCACTCGCGTTTTGCTGCGCGACCGGGAAGGGAAACTCTCCTCCCGCCAGGAAACTGGCTTCCTTGCCATTCACCGCGATTAGGTTGGGTTCGGATAAAATCTCCAAAAGATTGCGCGTCTGCAATGCCTCAATCACTGCACCCAGGTGAACCGAAGGATTAAAGAAGAACAAATTGAGCGCGTTGCTCACGGATGCTGTGACGGGAAACGGGGTGAGTGACCCAGTGTCGTTGATCGCTCCCAGACCGGTGACCCCCCCGAACTGGCCGGTGGTTATGCTGGCGGGAGTGTTACCCGCGCCGGTAGAGAAAAGATTGATGCCAAGTTGCGTCATGGCGGTGCGGTCGACCTCGGCAAACTTGACCTCAAGCAGAACTTCCTGAGCTCCGACCGGTCCGAAAGTCAGCACGTTGACCACGTTTTTCGAATAGGCCGAAGCCAGCGCGCCGGCATGTTTGGCGACATCTTCGGTGGTGACGTGCCCAGAGAGGACAATCGCGTTGCGCGATGGAGTCACGCTGATCTCCTGATCCGGAAAAAGCTTGTGCATCTCCTCGGAAGCGGCCGTGATATCAACGTCGACGCGAAGATCGAAGCTGCGCGACCGTTCCAGTTCATCCCAGATCAGGAGCGAGGTTTCGCCCGGCGCGAGACCGTTGACTAGAACCTGGGTTGGCGTGACCACCAGCGCATCTGCAACCGAGGGGTCGGTGACCGAAACGCGCTTTAATCTTTCCGTGGTGTTAATCAACAGCGACTTGCCTACCATCACGCGCAGCGGAGCGGCTCCCGCGCTTTCACTCGGTGTGGGGTTCGCGGGGGCGGAGGATTGCGCAGGCGCAGCACTCATCTGATTCTGCGAAGCCTTGGCCAGAGAAGACGGGGCCAGAGAAGACGGAGAAGCGGCCGAAGCGGCGAAGCCGCCGACGGAGTCTCTTTTGCCGATTCGTCGAAACTCGCCGTTCGTGCCGACATCGTTGTCGCGGTCAGAAACAGAGCGGCTGCAGCCAGCACGAATGCCTTCATGAACACGCACCTCCGCTTGCATGCACGAGCAAATCCATAAAGAAAATGAGGGGCCGCGAGATATTGCGGTATTGCGAGACTATTTATCTTCAAACTTGGTTTCATCCCGTTTGTTGCCGCGGATCATTTCGACCTGATAAGGCGCAGGCGCTGCGGGTGCCGCAGCTTTCGCCGTCACTTTGTGGGCCTTCGGTTTCTCCGCGGTGTCGGTTTTCTCTCCGATGTACAACGAACTCGCCCGCGTAGCCGCGATCGTGTCCTTCTTTGTGTCCAGCGGGTTGCGCAACGCCAGCTGAATTCTGCCCTCTTGCGAAGCCAGCGCCAGCTTTTGTGCGTCGTCGGGTGAAACCAGCAGCGTGATCACAGGAGCGCTCTGGTCCCCGGCCAGGCGTTCCAGCAAACTCGAGCCGACAGCTATAACGGCCACGTTCTGCAGCACGGTGATGGTTTGCCCCGTGCTGGTATCCAGCACATCCACGCGGGTTCCCGGTTGCACAAAGCCCGCGACCGAGACTACGTCATTGACGCGCACAGAAACCGCGCGCATTCCCGGCGGAATCATCGACGGCAAGCCGGCTCCAGCGTCAATCGCCGCCAGCTTGTTGTTCAGAATGAAATCTCCCTTGCTGATGGGCAGAACCGCGCCCCTGCCCAGAACTCTCGCAGCTGTCGAGAATGCCCCCTGAGGCCGCGCCGTCGCCGGCACATTGATTACGGTGACATCGCTGGCTTTTAGCTTGGCGCCGACCTCAATGTCGTTGGCTGCCACCAGCACCGGGACTCCATTCGCGGCAGCGCTGAGAGTGGTGGCAGTGCGCAGCCGGTTGTAGACGCTGTAGCTGACGAGCAGACCGACAGCTAGAGCCAAGCCTCCGATCATCAATAAGCGGCTTCGATTCATGCCATTCCTTCCGGCGCAAGCCGGTACTCATTCGCTGCTGCAAGCGAAGATAACATGCCTAACCCGTGACCTGCCGAAGTTCGCGGGAGACCTAATTTCCGATTGAGCTCGCCACCGACGAAAATACGTTGTTCGCATTACCGCCAATCAGACGGACGGTGCCGATCACGATGACCAGAATTACGGCCAGCATCACCGCGTATTCTGCGATGTCCTGTCCTTCCTCATTGCGCCACAATAACTTACCCCATGCTGTCATCCCAGGCTCCTTTTAGCGGTAGGTAGGCTCACCCCATTTGGGGCAATGAGCCTTGAAACTTTGCCTATATCGTAACAGTTTCGCAGATTCGGGACGGCTCGGGAAACATTATTTTCACTTTGTTACTCTGGTTACTTTGGGTAAGGTAGGTCTCTCTCTGTCAGGAAGATAGGATTCCGGGTAAAGGCTCGACTCTTGGAATATGGGACGCCTTTTGAACAGGACGATCGCCTTCGAGTCGCGGAACTCAGCCTTCCAATCAGGGTCCAGAAGAAGAGCTTGGGCCACAGCACACGACGGCGGCACCAGCAGCGTCTCTATGTTCCAGCGGTCGAGAACGTCTCGCCAACCGGCGCGGAGGTCCAGCACCGTATTCATTGACTGGCTCAAAAGATTGTCTCCATACAGATCGGCACGCCCATCCACGAACACTCGATATGCGGGATAGAGTTTCCAGATGGCATAACCTCCCCAGTCGTAATAAATAAAAAGCTCGCGCGGATAGTCGCCGGATTGCAGGAACGCGACTGCCCGTTCAGGAAATAGCTCTGCCTCTCTCGCCTTCTGGTTGCGGGCAAGACTGACCCACTGGACCAGCACGAATGCAGCCATCAGAACGAGCGTTATCCGGCCCAAAACGGGCCCAAAACTCGCAAAGTTGGATGCTCCACGTTTTGGGCTCCACGAGACCGCGTGTTGCGAAAGATCTACCGACAGGGAGAGCGGCGGCCATTACAGGTATAGCCACCAAAACAAAGATTGGCACATGGCGGGCTGCATCCAATGCGGCGAACCCAGTGAGTAGCAAAGGTACCAGCCAACGCATCCTAATCCGCGAGCGGGAGCTTGCTAATGACGTCAGAAGCAGCAGCCATAGCAGCAACAGCGGGCTATAGCGTCCTTCATGAAAATTCGGCGAGTGCCACTCGCCAATAAACGCCCGCATCCATGGCGAGCGCAAAGTATCGAATGGATAACGATAGAGTTGCGTGCCGCTGGGATTGAGAGGCACGAGCAGCAAACAAGCCACCAGGAGCAGCGACACCCGCAGCAGAATAGGCCGCGCCTCGGGCCACGGAGTATTGCCGAACGCGGTCTCTAAAATCACTCCGGCGCCATATGCGAGCAACAGCACCGGTCCCAGGGCGAACCCGCCGTGCAGATTGAGCCACAGGAGAAAGAGGGGTGGTATCCAAAACAGAAGTCGGGGACGGTTTTCACCCCGCTCAAGCAGCCATAGCAGCAGACTGGCCAAAGTAAAGGTGAACATCTGCGGCCGCACGCCCCACGCAGGTGCGGCGACCAAAGCACCGAGGGTAATCACTGCGGCCGCCCAGTGGCCCCTAACAGGACAGCGCCAATAGAGTAGCATGAAGCCAGCCGTCGTAATGATCGCAGAGAACACGATCAACACCGCCGCGCCGCCGTGTTTCCAAAGTTCGTAAAACACGACTTCCGATAGCCATTCATGCGCCACCCAGGTATGCCCGGCGCGCGTAAAGGAAAAAGGGTCGGAGTGAGGTACGTGTCCCGTGTCCACGATCCATTGCCCGGTGCGCAGATGCCACCAGAGATCGGGGTCGACGGCATTGCGCGCCGTCATTGCCAGCAAGCCAAATAGCAGCACGAAGCCAAAAAACGCCGCGTGACCGAATTTAGGGATTTTCATTGCGAGTGTTGGGGGCAATTATAATCAGCGTCCTGAAAGTTCGCCCGGCCGGTTGCGCGTGGGGCGCAGCTCACGTTGCTTGGGCAGGCTCCGGCATGATTCGACCGCGATTATGAATGGGTACACTCTCGCGTTCAGATGTGAATAGAATAAGCATTCCATTCGAACATGTCTGACCGACGCAAACTGCGCAGTTGGCTGCTGATGGCAGTTCTCGTATGGATGACGGTTGCCAACGGTGTTTTCCTGTGGAAAGCGCGAGCTTTGATGGAGCAGGGTTACGGCGACTTTGCGAACTTCTACACCGCCGGGACTCTTTTCCGTAGGGGACAAGGCGCCGACCTCTACAATCCCGCTGCCCAGTGGAAAGTGCAGCAGGAATTTTTCTCCGAAGTCAAGATACGCCGCGCCCCATTGTTGTATATGCGGCCGCCGTTCGAAGCTTTGCTCTTTTCGTTATTTGCCGCCTGGCCATATGCTAAGGCTCTGCTGCTTTGGACGCTTCTTAAACTCGGTCTGCTCGCGGCGATTCCGTTTATTGTGGTCCGCCGAAGATTTTGGAAAGGCAGATCCTGGCAAGAAGACTTTCCGCTCTGGGCAACGCCCGTTCTCGCCCTAGGTACATTCCCTGTGTTTGTCGATTTCCTCGAAGGCCAGGATGCCGTGTTGCTGGCCTTTCTGTTCGCGATCTGTTTCCGGCAGCTTGAAACGCGCAGGGACATGGGCGCAGGTGTCACTCTAGGCTTAGCACTTTTTAAGTTTCATTTAGCCCTGCCGGTTTTCATTGCCCTGTGGATTGCCGGTCGCAGACGAGTGGTGCCCGGCTTCGCCATCTCCTCGGTCGTTTTGCTTGCCATCTCGGCAGGCATTGTGGGCTGGAGGGGACTGTTAAAGTACCCAGGCTATTTACTGGCTATGAATCGGGCAACGGGCGTCGGAATAGCACCCGATCTTCAAATGACTTTTCGGGGGCTGCTTACTCTTTTCATAGGCCGCGCACCCTATCCCGGTCCAATACATTGGGTACTGGTGCCGCTGGCGCTCGGTGGGATCGTATACACGGGTCTCATTTGGCGGAAAGCTGGCGACAAGTTTTTGGCCGAGGGTTTTGGGCTGGCGTTGATTGTCGCGATCGTCACAAGTTATTACGCCTACGACTACGATTTGCTGTTGCTGATTGTCCCTCTGCTCGCCATGCGTACCAGGCCTGATGGTACGCCGAAGCCAGATACAGTCACTCGATACCTGGAGGCTGCGGGAGTGCTGCTTCTGCTCCTTTCACCGGTATATTGGTTTGCGAAAGAGCAACTTCATGCCGAATGCCTGATGACGATACCATTGCTGGCGGTTGGAGTTGCATTGGCGCGAAGGCTGAGGCAAGGGACGCTGGAGCTTAATCATCGCGGCGCCCGTGCCGAAGCGCGGGTAGGATCGGAATTAAAGACTTAAGGAATGAAGACGAACACGCTCCCGGCGTCCCGCTTGCTCCAGTTTCGTCCTTGGAAGCTGTTGTTGCTCGCGATCCTTTGCGCTGTTTGCACATGGACCTACGTCCGCCGCGTGTTGATTCCGCACCAAGTCCGCTATGATGCTGCACACAGCCAACCACGCGGAAATCTCTCCGATCTCTATCCGCGCTGGTTAGGCGCGAGGGAACTGCTCCTGCATGGCCGGGACCCTTATAGCCCCGAATTCACGCGCGAGATTCAAACCGGATACTACGGCCGCCCGCTTGATTCGGATGGACACCGAAATCGAAATTACGATCAGGGCTTCTATTATCCCGTTTATGTCGCCTTCTTCCTCGCACCCACTATCCATCTTCCGTTCGCGATGGTGCAAAAGGGATTCTTCTGGGTTTTGCTCAGCCTCACCGTCACAACTATTCCACTGTGGCCTCGCGCACTGCACTGGCCCCTGCCCCTGTACGCGCTTGCCACCTTGGTAGTGTTCACCGTCGGCAGCCTGGCCTTCGTGGAGGGGCTGCTGCTTCAACAAATCACGATCTTCGTGGTGCCGATAATGGCAGTGGCCATAGCGCTCATCGTGTCCGATCATCCAATTCCCGCCGGCATTTTGCTGGCTCTCTGCACCATCAAGCCGCAACTCGTTTGCTGGTTGTTGCTTTGGTTGACGATCTGGACCTTCGCTGACTGGCGTCGACGCTATCGCTGGGCCTTGTCGTTCTTGCCGGCCATGGCGATTCTGTGTGCGGCGTCGGAATGGTACCTCCCGCACTGGATCCCCCGCTTCTATCAGGCGCTGCGCGAATACCGCCTCTACACCGGAGAGATGTCCGTGATGGACGAGTTGATCGGCCACCCGTGGAGCCGGGCGCTGGAAGTTGCCGCGGTCGCGGTCTTGATCACCATTTGCTGGAGGGAGCGCCGCCACGCAGTGAACACAGGCGCTTTTGCATTCGTGCTTAGTCTGGTGCTGGCCGTCACCGTCCTGGTCACACCCACCTACGGCATCTACAATCAAGTGCTCTTGATTCCCGCTGTGCTGATCATGCTGAAGGATCGCCAGACGCTTTGGCAGAACGGTATAGTCAACCGCTCTCTGGCAGTCATCACCATCGGCCTCGTCGGCTGGCCGTGGATATCGAGTATCGTGCTGGCGGCGCTTTCCTTCGTTTTACCGCGGGAAACAGTCGAACGCGCCTGGACAGTCCCGCTTTGGACTGCGCTCCAGACTCCCCTGGCCGTGTCTGCCCTGATGCTGGTTCATTACTATCAGAGGACCTGGGATGCCGCAGCGGGACTGCGCTCGTCGTGAGGGTTATGGTCCAGAAAGTACGGCCCCCTTCGCGATTCCAAGGTTTGCGACGGTGGCGAGATTGCTCTCGAGCTGCAAACAACAAGCTAGCGTGAAGAGGAGCGCAGCCCATCCGACGATTGGAGAGGTGAAGAACACGTCCAAACCATACCGCAGCAGCGCTAGCCAAACGACGGTCAGAATAAGTCCCGCACACAGCGGCCGACATCGAGCGCTTCGGGAGGCAGGGATTCCGGTCGTCCAAGCAGCCTGAAAAGCCAATGTGAACGGGAACGCGACGATTTAGGTCGGCCAAGTAGTGCTCGCCTAGAGCGAGGGTAGAGAAGGCTGTCGCAAGCAAAAACAGCCCAGCCAGACACCTTGCCCAACGAGCCAAGATGCGGGAGTTCCACCAGAGGATCAGAGCGCCCGCGAGGTGGAGTGAGGGCATGCAGTTACGCGGACTCGTCGGAACGGTCATGGGCTGCAGGGCGAGCATCTTTGGTAGACTCTGCGGGTAAACGCCGGCGAAGGCATGCCTGGGACCGACCGCTGGGTAGACGCCGTACTGGGCAAACCCTATCACCAACAGAGAGAGTAACAACGGCAAGATGGACACCGGTTGGCGCACCTGTGTACGATGTGCGGCATAGGCAATAATCCCCGCCAAGGGCAGGGCATAATAGACGACCGTAGTAAAACCCCAGGCATCAGAACCCCACGGCAGCAACCGTCCCAACACAAAACTTGGTTGAACCCCAAGGCTGCCATCAAACGCAAATAAGAAAGCATCGTAAGTCTTGGGGCGAAGCCAAATCGTCAATGGGATCGTGTAGCCGAGCAGCAGACTGCAAAGAGGGAAGACTGCTCCAGCATAAAACGTGGCACGAAACAGTTTCCTTTTGTAGCCGGATGATTGGGCGGCTTGAGCGGCCAGAACGATCAGAGTCGCGATTCCGAAGAAAGCGCCCCAGTTGATCCACCATGAGCCGTAATACATACTGAACTGTCCCATCAGCCGAATGCACCCCCAGCGCAGTCCAGTTGCGACAAGGAGAACCGCTGCCCATCCAGGCCGCGACGGGCGCGTCCACAAATAGATTATGAATGTACCCAGCAGAGTGAAACAAAACGTCGGGTTGAGCTCAAGAGTGCTCGGCATTGGCGTTCGAGTCTATCAAGTTCTGCAGAGTGGTGTGCAGCCTGGGGAGGCCTGGAGGAAGCGATGGACAATCAGTTCTGAGCGGTTGTGGAGCTTTAGCAGGCAATTTCAATCTTATCGTCGTAGAATGCTGAGGAGCCGTGTCAGACAGATGTGGCATGACGGCCGCGGGCGGGCACCACATATCTCGACACGGGAATTTCACAAAGTTTGAGGACACACCACAAGCTCGGCATAGCCCTTCTCGGACGGCAATCATCTTTTTACTCGCATCCTCTCCTGAGTTTGTTGACGATTTCGTGCCGGCCCTCCAGTAGCGGCCGGCCGTGCTGGTTCGTCTTTCGCTGGCATTTAGCCGCCCTGTTGGTTGTCCTCGTTTTCTTTGGAGCGGTCCGCTGGCGCCTACTGGACATGCCCTTGGAACGGGATGAAGGTGAGTATGCATATGCGGGTCAACTCATCGTGGAAGGCATTCCTCCCTATAAGCTCGCCTACAACATGAAATTGCCGGGGACGTATTTGGTTTATGCCGGGATACTCGCGGCCTTTGGGGAGACAGTCCGTGGAATCCATCTTGGGCTCCTGTTCGTCAACGCTGGATGTGTCATCCTGCTCTGGGTCGTCACCGCGCGCCTTTTCGGGCCGCTGGCTGGAACCGTCGCAGGCGCGAGCTACTCGTTACTCTCCACCAGCCCGGCGGTGCTTGGATTAGAGGCACACGCCACTCACTTCGTAGTGCTAGCGGCGCTAATCGGGCTGATTTTGCTTCTCCGTGCCGAAGAAACGGGACGCACGGCTTTCTTCTTCTGGAGCGGCCTGGCGTTTGGCCTCGCCTTCCTGATGAAGCAGCCCGGAATCTTGCTGGGTACATTTGCATTTTTGTACCTGGCCTTTCAATGTTGGCCGAAGAACAACCGCGAATGGGCGCCGTGGGCAAAGAACATGTGCGTTTTTCTGCTGGCGGAGCGCTGCCGTTCGCAGTGACGTGTTGCTCTGCTCTACCGAGCTGGTGTCTTTCAGACCTTTTGGTTCTGGACCTTCGACTTATGCACACAGTATGCCACCATCATGCCTTGGGAGCGGGGTTGGGAGAGCTGGTGAATCACTTCTCTAAGTTAGTGCGCTTCGCTCCATGGCTTTGGGCAGTCGCACTAATTGGCGTTTCGACGGGCTACTGCGATCCCATCGTCCGGCGTCGCAGCGCATTTGTCTTCGGGCTGTTGGTATTTTCCTTCGCCGCGGTGTGTCTCGGCCTTTATTTCCGGCCGCATTATTTCATCCTAATGCTACCCGCGGTTGCTATCTTGATCGGGGCTGCCGTTACTTCCGCCATGCGCTTGGTCGCTACAAAATCTACTTCTCACTGGCTTCATGCCCTTCCCGTAATCGTGTTTATCGCCGTCTGGGTGGTTGCTATTCACGCTAACCGCGAGTTCTACTTCAAATTGACGCCAGTCCAAGCCTGCCGCTTCTCCTATGCCGCGTGGCCGGGGCTTGTAGATCCATTTCTAGGCGCTCGCCAGTCGCCGAGTATCTGCGTCGAGCACACCGCTCCAACGGACAACATCATGGTGTTTGGATCGGAGCCAGAGATTTATTTTTACGCACATCGCCATTCCGCCAGCGGCTATATCTACACTTATAGTCTGGTGGAAACCCAGACTTACTGGCCGGTCGATGCAGAGAGAAATGAGAGGAGGTCGAGCGCAGCCGGCCTGCATACGTGGTTTTTGTTAACAATGTTATTCGTGGAGCGGCAATTGAGATCGCCGCAAGCTACTGCGTTGCGCGCCTGGATGAACCGGTACATTTCCGGCAGTTTCGAAGAATGACTGGAAAAGGCGAACTGGACCGCGCTATGCCAATGGAGTCTCAGACGCCGTCACCTTCAACACGATGTCAAGGACCCCGTATTTGGGGCGATGAAGCCCTAGGGAAACCGGGACTTTCGAAGTCCGTCATCTTCAAGAGAAAGAATTAGACATTCCGCCCGGCGAGCGCAGTACAGCGAGATCAAATGGAAGGGCAACCAAGCGACGGTTCAACTTCGAACAGGTTGTCTTCTCTGTCTATGTTCTGGCTGTGCTTGTGGCTCTCTCGCTCTGGTTTTTGGCGATCCGTGCGCCGCTATGGTTGGATGAAACTGCTTCCTATTGGAGCATTGCTAGCGGATTTAAAACAGATCTGGGCGAGATCCCTCGAAATTAATTCTTTTCCGGCGTATTTCTACATCCTGTGGCTCACGAATGCAATTTTCGGCGCCAAAGCAATCATGCTCCGGATTCCTTCCATTCTCGCCATGCTGGGGGCGGTCTATCTGCTGTATCGAGCTGCCCGAGAAATGTTCGACCTGGACGTTGCCATCATCATCGCCATCGTCTTCTGCATTCATCCGCATGATCATTTTCGCGGCCATTGACGTCCGGCCTTATGCATTTGCTGCCCTGACAATGAATGCATCGATATTCGCTCTGGTTCACTTGCGGCACAATAACTCAAACTGGTTGGCGGCCTTGTTCGGTCTTTTCAGCAGCATCATCGTTTACTTCCATTTCCTATTCATCGTCATCTTGCCGGCGTTCGTCGTTTGCCTTTTTCGCAATCAAAATTGAAGTAAGACCGCAAGATTAAGGTGGCAGGGCAGCATTGCGCTCGCGGCATTTGCTTTAGCATTTCTGCCGGTTATTCCCGGACTGCAATGGGTGTTCCATACAGTAGGACCACGTCTTTGAAGCTGCGCCAGATCTGGACGCGATCTAGGCTGGACGCTCGCACCGGCGAGGGTGGTCTACATCTTCATCGTCATCGTTTTTTTTGCCTGGCCACCCGGCAATCGATCTGCGAAGCCATGTTGAGGGTTGGCGATATCTGCTCTGCGTCTCCTTGGCGTTCGTCCCGATTTTGATTCTGTATGGGTCAGCGTGGAAACATCGATCCACGTTTTCGTTTTTCGGTACCGTCTGGTCGCGATCCCGGGAATCGCGCTCGGCTGGGCATGGCTGGTCAGCCGGATCGATTCCCGCATTTTACGATACTCTTGTGCGTGGCCGTTTTCGCGAGTGTCGCATAGTGGTACTTCGACCTCCCCACTTTCAAGGCAGCACGGTTACACATGGAAATACGCCCTGGAATTTGTTGAACAGAACGCTTCCGCCGACAACGCTCCAGTTCTGATCTGTAGTGATCTCCCGGAAGCGGATCACTGGCCCATGCCGGTCGGTCACGCAGTAAAGGATAGCGCTTTGTTTGCACCGCTCACCTACTACAAACTCAGCGTACCGGTTGTGGGGCTGCCGCGGGCGCTCAACGAAGAGGCGATGGGTATCGTTTCTAGTTTTTGCAAGAAAGGAGGCTGAGGAAGCAACGATTTCTGGCGCTTGGATTTAGGTCTTCCTATAAAACGCTTGAGTTTATAGAGTCCAGCGCTTCAGTAACGGACTCCGTCCGCAAGCTAGGCGTATTCGATGGCATCCAAGTCGTGGAATTCACCCCCCGCCAAAGGGCTGGATTGGACAATGTGCGATAACCGCTCGAATCGTTGAAACCACGTCCGACAGACAGAAGGAACAAACTCTCCACTACTAGGGGCTTCGCGTATGTTGTTGCCGGGCTCGGGAAGACGGACGCTGAGAACGGTTCACATATTCCGCCAGGGTGCCCGCATGACATAAGCGTATTCCCAAGGCCGCTTGGCGAATGGATACCCAGCATAGGAGGATCGAGAAGGCAGACCTAAATCGTCCCCATTTTTTCTCGGATCGCTCCCTTGGGTACGATATACCCTCCGGCGCCGGCCGAAATTGCGCCATTTGCGGCTCAATTTGCAAGAACGCTGACCAGTCAAATCGCGATCGGCAGGTCCTCAAACAGATTATGAACGTACCCAGCAGAGTGAAGCAGAACGTCGGGTTGAGTTCAAGAGTGCTTGGCATTGGCCTTCGAAAAAGCCTATCAAGTCTTCAGTTTGGGGTGCGGCCTGGAGAGGGCTGAAACGGACGATGGACAATTAGCTCTGAGTGCTTTTTTAGCTTTAGCAGGCAATTCCTTTCCTATCGTCGTAGAATGCTGAGGGGGCCGTGCCAAGTAACGGCGGCATGACGGCCGCGGGAGAATTCAGAGTACATGTCGGCTTCGTCGCATTCGGGAATCTCCAGCATCTTTCCCATCGCGATCTTCGTGCAGGGGAGCGATCAACAGACGCTCTCCCTCAACCACACGCCTTACACTGTGGCCGCAAAGTCGATCGCGATCTCGTCATCGCCGATCCCCGGGTCTCGCGCGAGCATGCTTCCATCATTTCCGAGAACGGCCAGTTTTTCGTCGTCGACAATGGCAGCAAGCACGGAACATTCGTCAATGGCGAAAAGGTTGATCGCCATAAGCTGCAGCGCAACGACCGCCTGGAATTTGGCGCCCGCGACATTGCTTATCTCATCTTCCATCCGCTCCATGCCACCTCGAACACGGCGCGCGAATTTCTCAGCCAGATCTCCGGCATTCAGATCGCGCCCGAAGCCAGCGATCTCGAAAAGCTGACGCTATTTCATGGAGGCGGCGCGCAAGCTCAACACCATCGGCGTGCTCGATGAAATTCTGGTCACGCTGCTCGATGCCACTCTGAAACTGACCCGCGCCGAACGCGGATACATCTTCCTGCGCGACGCCGATGGCACTCTGACGCTGGCGGCCGGACGCAACTCCAAGGGCGAGCCGCTGCTCGACGACAAGACCATTTCGCGTTCGGTGCTGGACGGCGCCTTGACCTCGAACTCCGAATACCTGGTGACCGATACCAGCCAGATGCTCGATGTGAAGGAGCGGCAGAGCATCGTAGCCTTCGATCTGCGCACCGTGATCTGCATGCCGTTGCGCAAGCCGCTGGTGCAGACCACCCGTGCGACGATCAGCCCGCCGGCGGGGAAGTGATGGGCGCGCTCTATGTCGATTCGCGTTTTGCTTCGCGCGATATCACCAGCGTCAGCCACGATATTCTGCGCGCCATCGCGACAGAAGCTGCCCAGCTGATCGAAAACGCGCGCCTGGTCCAAGCCGAAGAAGCCGGACGCCGCTACCAGCAGGAACTGTGAATCGCAGCCTCAATCCAGCAGCGCCTGCTGGCCGTAACCCTGCCGGAAGTTCCTTTGCGCGGGTGAATGGCCGCAACTTGTCGTGCAAAGAAATCGGAGGCGACTTCTTCGAAGCCGTCAATACACCCGATGGCCTGGCGGTCGTGTCTAGCCGACGTCAGTGGCAAGGGAGTCTCGGCCGCGCTGCTGGCCTCGATTCTCCAGGGCATGGTCTATTCGCAATTAATTTCGGGCATGCCTCTCACCGAGATCGTGGCGGCCGTCAACCGCTTTTTCACCTACAAGCACATCGGTGAAAAGTACGCGACCATGATCATCACCCGCCTGCGCAACGATGGCGATCTGGAATACGTGAACTGCGGACACGTTCCACCGGTGTGGATTTGCGGCGACGAAGTGCTTCGCCCAGGGCATGGCAATCTGCCCGTGGGCCTGCTCGCGGAAGCGCAGTATTCGAGCGACCGCTGCCAGATGAGGCCGGGAGATCGCATGATCCTCGTGACCGACGGCGTCACCGAAGCCGAAAACGCCCGCGGCGACATGTTCGACAGCGAGCGCCTTGAACAAGTAGCCGGAAAGAGCAAGTCTATGGAAGATATCTTCGCCGCGGTAGCCGACTTCTGCGGAGGCACTCCGCTCAACGACGATTGCACCGTAGTAGAAGTGTCCTACACCGGTCGCTCACCGAGCGGATACCTCCGCCCGCACCCCATCCAGAATGTCATCTGAGCGCAACCGGGACTTCACTGAGCGAGGGCCTGCGGAGTCGAAGGACCCATGCGTCCCCCCTCCGTAAGCGGGGTTCTATAAAAGGGGATGTCAAGAGAAAACACTTCTGCCCTCCGCTGGCGGGGAAGCGGTTTCCGACATCCAGCCCCTGCTGGCAGCTGCGAGACTCGACTTTGCCGGGGCGTGGTTTGCTGTCATCGATTTCGTGGGAGATTCTCGATCTTATTAATCGGTTGCGTTCTTCCGAGCGGTTTCTTTGCGCCTGCAAGCAGCGGGGTGGCAGTTGCCAACCATGGTTCTATCTGAGACTCGTGGCCTATGGCTTTGTTGGGTTGTCCGAGGGGGCATACGGTGGCCCGCTGAGACTTTGCGCCTAAACCCGCGCCTGGATACTCACCCTCGAACCCGAGCGCTCAGTGACCGTCGGACACGCACGATGGAATCTCCGCGTTCCGATGGCCTAGCGCGCTCAAGCTGCTTGTAGCTTCAGATGCTCCGCGTCGAACGCTTCTCCTTTCTTCCAAATACTTCAGCGTGATGGCGGCGATTTTGCGCGCCAAGCGTCAGCCGCGCCATCGCCGGCAGCAGGCCTTTCGCCAGCAGTCCTTCGTAGAAGCTGCGAAACGGACCCTCGCGCGCGCTGGCCGTGGTGGCCGCGGCTTTTAAACAGGTTCTTCAATTCGTGATTGTGGTTCCAGTTCAGCCCGCGGATCAGCGCCGGCTTCTTCGCTGCGCTCCACTGTCCGTCCACCATGCGGTATTCGCCGCTGCTGCGCGTCTCCAGCGCCAGCCCGCAGTAGGCCCAGAACTGCCGCTTGGTGCGGAAGCGGTGCGGCGTCTGCACCCGCCCGAGCAGCACCGCGGCGCGAATCGGACCCAGAAACGGAACCGTGCGCAACTGCTTCGCCGCTTCGTGCTTGCGGCACTCCGCGATCAGCTCGCGCTGGCCTCGCGGCGCAGCGCTGCAAGGCATCCAATTCCTGATAGAGCAACTCGGCACGCCGCCGCAAACCCGCTTCTCCCAACTGCGCCAGCCACTCCCCGCGATGCCGCTGCGCCATACACCTTCTTGCCCACGCTGGCGATGGCCTGGCCGCGAAAGACCGCCTTCAGCCGTCCTTTCACCCGCGTCGTGTCTTCGGTCAGCGTGGTATAACTGCGCGCCAGATGCTGCACCGTCATCGTGCTCGTTCTCTCCGTGATACACCGGCCGCAACAGCCCTCCGCGCAACAACTCCGCCAGCTTGCGCGCGTCGATGCGGTCACTCTTGTTGCCGGACTTCAGCAGCGCGTTTTTCCGCGGATTACACACCAACACGCGCGCCACACGCCGCACCAGCAGATCGTAAAGCCACGCCGAATGCGTTCCTTCTTCAAAGGTAAGATGGAGCGTTCCGCGCAACCCCTGCAGAAAATCAAGAATCGCGCCCGCGCGCGTGGCCAGCACGCATTGCATCACCAGATGACCTTCGAATCCAACACCGCGGCCGAAATCGTGTCCCGGTGGACATCCAAACCAACATATTTCACACTATCCATAGGGTGTTCCTTTCGTAGGGCGTCGGTTGACTGCTCAGCACAGCAACCGCAGCCTACTCGAAAGGGGCGCCCTTTTATAATGCGTGGCCCATCCTTGCGCGTTTTGTGCGCAAGGTTGGCATTCCACCGCACGATCTCCCTTGGGATTTTGTGCGGTATCGAAGGCCTGTGTAGAGGCCTTCCGAACTGTGCTTGCCCATCTCCGGCCTTCCAAAACCATCGAGTCGTGGATCCCACCTCCTGGTCAATTTCTACTTTCTCTTTCTCGATGATTTGTGCCGCAACCGACACGTCAACGGGGCTCCCGGCCTCCCTGAGTTCTGCCAAGGACGCGCGGAGTTCCGCAGTTGTTAGAGCTGTCTTACCCATAAAGCCTCTCCCATAGCCAGCTGAATTTTATGTACACCACACACATACGTACACCAGCTACTGAATCCGTTTTGACGCAGCCCTCTCGCCTGAGCAGAAGACACATCGGCGGACCGCATCTTGCAACGATGCCACCTGGAAAGCTTGGGCCAGTCGATGGATGTGCTGCCTAACCGGTCGGTCAGAACAATTCACGATTATTCCCTTGACTAAGGGTAACGAATTGTGTAATCTGTTCTTGCATGGTTGCAGTCGCTACTTGCGCTTGGGTTTACGAGAGTCAGCGTTCTTCACGATGCGCTGAATATCCTTTCGGACACTCGCAACAAGCCTTCGCATCGGAACTCGTTTTTAGCGTCTCTTTCTTACCTCGCTCCAAAGGTGCTCCTATGACGATTATTGAACTGCACGAAATGTTTGGGACTGATAGCCGTTCCGCGAAATTCTGGAGCGTTTGCGCTGGCCGGAAGGTATTACATGTCCGGCGTGCCAGCACAGGGGCCACTCTTGGCTGGAATCCTACGACCGCTACGAATGCAACGCCTGTCAGCATCAGTTCACCGTGATCTCTGGCACAGTCTTTCAGGATACACACCTTGCGTTGACGAAATGGTTTGTTGCGACGTACCTGCTTTGTGAATCCCGAAAGGGCATGAGTGCAAACCAGATCAAGCGAATCATCGGCGGAAGCTACAAGACAGCATGGTATCTCGTGTCACCGCATCCGCCGCTGCGATGGCTGCGGTTGACCGCCCGCTGCTGTCGGGCACGAGTTGAGATGGACGAGACCTACGTCGGCGGCAAGGGCGTCAGCAAGCGCGGGCGCGGCAACCGACAAGGAAATCGTCATCGGCATCCGCCAACGCGGCGGCGCACTGCGCTTCTTCCATGCGCAGGACGTTAAGTCGGGCACGCTCGCCAAGTACATCAGCGAGAACATCGGCAGCGACGTTGAAGTCATTGGTCACCGACGATTTCACGCGCCTACCCTACGGCGATGTCGCAAGACGACAGTCGCACATCAAGCACAAGACGGTCAAGCACAGCGCGAAGGATATACGTCTGCCTCGGGACCCACATCCACACTAACACCGTCGAGTCGGCATTCTCGCTGCTCAAGCGCGGCATCATCGGAACGTGGCACAAGATCAGCGCCAAGCATCTTGCAGTCCTACCTCGACGAGATGACATTCCGCTTTAACCGCCGCAAGAGACCCGATCTTGTTCATCGACACGCTGCGTCATATGATTACCGCTCCCGTGCTGGGCTTTGAAAAGCTTACAGCCTAGGGTTCTAGGCATTACGCCCAGTCATAGATTGTCTTCTTCCATCGCCTGATCCCTTTCCTGAATTGTTTGCCGTAGTTATCGGTCAACGGATTGCTGCCTATCGACTCAGTGTGTCCAAATATGCTCTAGGCTCGACATGACTTCGCGAGCAACTTTCTTGTGTGGCTTACCCACGGCAACATCACGCTTGCATCCCAATTGCCACCCACGGTTCCAATTATTTCTGCACTCGCTTTTGCATCGAAAGCGTTGTAAAGGCAAATTTCTGCCAAACCATCTGCGTGAGCCGCATCTAGTCTCAACATACGAGCCATCGCCATTTCAGAGACCAGACCCTATAGCCTCATAGCCTGTATGGGTGCAGTCTCGCGCTCTCCCTGGGTAAGCTACCTGAAAAAATAAACCCCCTTTCTGCCTCGAATCCACACACCAATAGACTGCAATTTATTTCGTACTCATTGATTTACCCGAGCAAGACTCTTTACGTATTCACTGGTAACGGATGGGCTTCCAAGCAGAGCGAGATAGTCTGACTTCTTGAGTAGTTTTGGCACAAGAACTTCTGTCTCCACTCGCCTGTCCAACAACGCCTTATAGGCAGTTTCGGCAACGTTCATTGAACCTCGAAGAGACATTCCGAAATCTGCATCCACTTACAGATTACCGCAACTAGATCAAGAGAGAAATCCTCTTCGCCTCTGAGAATAATGCAAGACAGGGAGGCTTACGTGTAGGCTTGCCGATTGGCAGAATCTTGCTGGCATTCGCGTCCCATTGAATTGACTGATTAAGCGTTATAGCTTTGTCCGCTACGCATACAATGGCCTTGGAACTTTCGCAAATGGCCGCTACACAAACCGTCATCGACCGCCTCCCGGCATGTTTCTTCTTGGGGCGCATCTATTGCACCCCCAAGCGGGAAGCGTAACACAAACACCCTGAGTGAGGGGAATAATCTTGGAACAATTTTTGTATCCCTCAGCCACTCGTTCGCCATGAAGACCGAGTTCGCGCAGGATCGATCCCACTCCCTTTGCTGACAGGATCGATTCTTCGTGGCGCGCCTTCAAGAGAAGATTCGCGGTCTCTGACAGCTCGCCGACGAAGAAGTGAGCGACATCGCGTTTGTGACAGTAGAACAGCGCTCCCTCAATGACGACGCACTTCGGGTCGATAAGCCGACACCCGGCTTCTTCCCGACTTTGTCGCAAAATCTCAGCAAATACGGGCTTGCTCAGTTCCGGACAGTCAGAGATCGGAGCGAGCCAAGTCCAGGCTTGCTGACGCATCGCGGGAATAAGTGCCATGCAGTCGACCTTTGCATCGCGTACCGCGCGATACTGCACGATCCGGAACCTGAGAAGCATCGACTGGAGCTTCCCAGCTATCGCGTGCTCTTCGGAGTCGGTCAAAACTGGCATTTGGTTCTGTGCTGGGGAAAGACAAACTTTGAACCCGGGTCCCTCACGAGCAATTTTTTCACAGGAAAATGCCCTGGCGCCGTAAAGATCCAGAGGACCATTTCCGCGAACGACATGAAAATGACGCCGGGTCGAGGCGAGTAGAGTCCGTTCCACCCGCCGCCCGAGGTAGTGTTGATTGAGCAAGAGAGTGGCGCCCAATCCCGGAGGTAGACTGGCGAGACCAGCATACTCAACGTCGCCTAATAGGACCGCGCGCCGACAAATGCAGCTGAGAAGGCGCAACACCGTGCTGATCGAGTCATCCGGCCCAAAGAGATAAAGGACCGGAGCCATCGTAATGCAATCGCAGAACCAGGTTGCCATGGCGAAAGCCGTGAGCAGATCAACGAGCTCGGGTTGAAGGAGCGAGTACTTCGAGAGGAAATCACGGAGCGCATACACTATTCTGCTTGTCGACCCAAACGCCGAACTCCGTGGTGCGAAGCGCACAAATTGAACAAGTCCAGAGGGTAGCTTCATGGGGACGTACGATGCCCCCTCATGCTCCAGTCGCAGCGTAGTTGTGCTATGGTGGCGGCTATTCCATGTATGCAGTCGAAGATGGCCATTTTGACTTGGATCGGCGACAGCTTCGAAGATTAAGTCTTGTAGGGACTCACCGAGCGTTTCGATGGTACACATCATCAGCTCCAGGTGAGAAGCCAGCGCGGGCCGCCATTGTGGTAACTAGCTCGATTGGCGGCCGTGAGCGGGTCGGTGACGTTCTTTTTGCGTTTCATAATGTTATCTCCGAAGAACCAAGAATTCCGGGCAGTACAGTCAGCCCCCGTTTCGAAGGCTCAAACGCGAGATGACCCGCCGGATCCCGCGCAACACAAACACTTCTCAGGATTCTAATATTCGCTCAGGAAACAACGTTGAAAATCCACTCGGGAAAACAGCTAAGAACAACGCCTCGCCATACAACGAAGTCTCGAGTATTGGGCACACCCAAGACGAATCGACCTGCCTACTTCTTTGTCGATCTGCTGATAAGTTTGCGCCTGTACAGCTAGGTTGTCAACCAGTTGAAGTAGTGCGGTTTCAGTGGCTTGGCGAGTCCAGACGAGCCAACAACATCAGCCGCTACCGGAAGTCGTACAAACCCTAGACGAAGCCGCTAGCAGCCCTAAGCATTCAAACCCCACCTTCGAATGGCTGTGGACTGGACCCCTGGGCTGAGGCAACCAGTTAAGCGACATTTCGCCGTTCGCTGCGGAAGCATTGTCGGGCGAGATTGGTAGTTGGCAGTATAGCTCCGGCTGGTGAAGCGGAAGCGGGCTCTGCTGCAGAGCAACCTGCCAGGAATAACCAGCTGGAGACTCATCCACGGCGATGAGCGGGGGCACGGTTGCGAGATCGTGCCCTCATCGCATGGATAGATTTCCCCATGCCTCAGAAAACTCATACCGCCTCCTGCGCCACCACCGTCAGCACGGGCGACGGCTGTCGGCGTTCGAACTCGGCGGGCGGACAATAGCCGAGAGACGAGTGCAGGCGTTTTTGGTTATAGACCTCTTCCAGAAACTCGCCGATGCGAGCCCGCGCTTCGGTCAGGTTGCGGTACTCGCTGCGATAGACCCTATTAGAATATTCCTTATAGAATATTCGTAAGGGAATATGTCACAAGTCCCACTCATTTCTTTGTAGCTTGGCTTCAAACGGTTGGCAATTGACGACTTGGGTCCCAACATCAACTGACTCGTTTCAGGAGGCGATGAAAATGTTGAAAAAATCGGTTACGTTTCAATGCAACAGGAGAATTGCTAGGCAGTTGTGGGGTCATATTTCGCCGACGGCATTGCAAGGCCTAAAAGAACTCACAAGCGAATACTTGCTGTCGATTGCGTCCGGCGACTTACTACTTCTCGATGGGCGCTGGTATGTAACCCACAGTGGATTATTGGGACTGGCCCGCCGGAATCGGTGCGCGGGCATCAACGTGCGGCCAGCACCGACTTTCTCTGATCCTTCTGTACAGCGATGGGCATTCGAGGCCACGGTTTATAAATCCAAAACGTGCAAAGGCTTCGTTGGCTACGGCGATGCTGATCCCTCCAACGTTTCCTCTCTCGTCCGTGGCGCCGAGATGCGCGTGGCTGAGACACGGGCCGTCAACCGCGCCCTGCGCAAGGCATATGGAATTGGTCTCTGCTCGGTCGAGGAAATCGGGACGGTTCCAAATCCTGTTGAAAAGATTCCTCCGCAGAACACTCATGGCAACGGCAACGGTGCCGTCCCCAAGGTTCGGGACCGCCTCTGCCAACTCATCCGCTAGCACAAGCTCGATCCCGAACTCGTAAAAGCCTACGCCGTCGACTTCTGCGGCACGAAGACGCTCCGCGAGGCTAGCCGAGAGCAGGTCGAGAACTTCGTCCAGCGGCTGGCCGAATGGGCCGAGAAAGACCGCAACGCTCTCCTGTGCCAGCTCAACAGCTACCCACACCCGAAGCAGGAGGTGGTCGCGTGAAACGCCAAGTGCCCGGCCTTGCAGAAACTGCCGACGATTCTCGTCCGGAGATTCCGGATGGGATCTTCCTTGTGCGTGTCGACGGTGCCCAGTTCCGCTGGCATGCCTCCAAACCGTTCTACGTCCTTCGACTCTCGATCGTCGAACCGAGTTCCTTCGCCGGGCAGCCGATTGTGGGTCGTCTCTACTGCACGCAAAAGGCAATGTGGAAGCTGGGCTGGTTCCTACGAGACTTTCTCTATAATCCGGAACTTCTCGCCCACGAACAGGTCGATGAGAAGGCCCTGCCCGGCCTCCGCGGAGTCGTCAAGATTAGCCACACCGTGATCAACGGCATTTCGCTGATCAACCTCGACGGCTTCGCTCCGGCCAGCCAGTGGGAAGAACTATCTTCGAGTCCAGTGTCGAGCGCTTCTCACACCAACACCGCGGAGGCGCCGCGATGACCTACTCCTACACCCAGATCAGCCAATACCTCACCTGCCCGCGCCGCTATCGACACCGCTACCGAGACGGTTGGCAGGAAAAAGACACGCGCGCACCCATGCTTTTCGGTCGAGCCTTTGAACAGGCCGTTGCTGCTCTTTTTCGTCGTGAAGACTCCGCGGCTGTGCTGTTCGAGCAGTGGAGCGCGTGCAAAGACATGGGTCTCACCTACTCGAGCAACGACACCTGGGACCGCATGCTACAACAAGGCATCCAGTTGCTGGAGCGCTTGGCTCAGGACGGCCGCGTTCGCATTCGCCGCCCTCGTTCTACCCAGCAGATTCAGTTCAATCGAGGGTTCGGTTCTGGCAACGATTTCGTCTCTTACGTCGATGCTATCGGTGAGCTGGACGGCACGCCATGCGTTCTGGAATGGAAGACCACCTCTGCGCGATATCCGGAAGAGCCAGTCGGAATCTCAGCACTGGATCCGCAACTCGTCTGCTACTCGTGGATGACCGGTATTGACGAGGTTGCCCAAGTTGTTTTCGTACGCAAGCGCCTAGTCGAAGTTCAGTACCTCCACGCCACCATTTCTGAAGAGCAACGGCAGGAGTTCGCAAACTTGGTCGAAGACACCGTCAAGCGGATCGAATCTGGAGTGTTCCTGCCTCATAGCGGCATCCGCTTTCCACAGAATCCATGCACTACCTGCCCCTTCATCGGGCTCTGCCTCGATCAGCCCAACCTAGTCGAGGCTGCGCTTGTGCGCAAACCGGGAGTCGATCTTGGTCTGTTTGACGAACTTGTTTACTAAATATCCGCCGATGTCGCCCAAGCTCAATCGCAAGCGAGCCCTCTTTGTCCTGACCAAGATCGACGAGACCCTGGCGTGGGAGCGACAGAAAGAGGCCGAGCGCGACACCCGATTCGTCGAGCTGGGCAGGTACCTGTGCGAGGTGCGGGCGGGTCAGTACTGGCGAGTGGAGAAGTTGGCATCATTCGACGACTTTCTGGAAAGGCGATTCCCGGAGTCGAGAAGGAAGGCGTACTACTTAATGTCCATCCACGAGCACCTGCCGCCGGAAGTCGGGAAGGATCTCAAGGAGATCGGTTGGACGAAAGGAAGGGAGTTGGCGAAGATCGCGCGCCGGGACGGTCAGGACTTCGATTGTGCACCCTGGGTGCACAAAGCCCGCTCAATGTCGAGGGAAGTATTCACACGTGAAGTGGAGAGGGAACTGACAGGAAGGGAAGAGGAGACGTCCGAGCTGATCTACTTCAAAGTTTACATGAGCCAAATCCCGGTGATCGAGCAGGCGATCGGAACGGCAGCTCTGATGCTCGGAACTGACAAGTCCAGAGGATATTGCTTAGAAATGATCTGCGCGGATTTCCTGGCGGGCGCGCACCTCGATGATGGCGATCCCGAGATCCTGCTCAGCTCGATTTCACGCTATTACAAATTCTTGTCCTGCGAGCAGCAGCGTGTTTTCCTCGAAAACCTCCGTGAGAAGGCGCCTTGAGATTAATTCGCCCCAAAGCCGTTCGCCTGCGGCTGGACCCCTTGTCGTACGAAGGTCTGCGCCAGAAGATCCTGAGTCGCGACGGCTGGAGATGTCAGTCGTGCGGAGCGATGTCGAATCTAGAGGTGCACCACAGGAATTTTCGAAGCCATGTGGGAGCGGACTCAGAAGAAAACTTGGTCACACTGTGCACGACATGCCATGCCAAAGCACACCGCTCCTAGCAATGAACGGATATGATCAGTTCCTAAATTGTTCACCACGTCGATCAAACAGGGAGGGAGATCCCGCCTTCGATTAGCAGTCATTGACATCCCTGCGCATTCTGTCCGATGATTTGAAACAGACCAACACGATTGCTCTGAGAATGGACCGCGTAAAGGCAATAGCCTGCATCAACCCAAGGGTCCGATGGGCGGATGAAGTTCGCGTCCTTGATTGTCGATAGATCAGATGTGTAGTTTGCCTCCGTCGTGCCCGAAGACCTCAATCTGGTTAAGAACTGGATTGCTAACGTAGATATAGATATTGTGCTGATCGTCCACGGCTAAGCCTGTGCGATTATCTGCGTAGGGAGGTAAATCGCCCGCCGAAACTGTCCCTGCGTATCGAGGATCTGAATACGCGTGTTCCCTGCATCGAGCACGAACAATTCCCCATGTCCCACGACCACCTGGCTTGGGAATCTGAACTCGCCGACTGGTCACCACCGCCGCTCTTCCCAATCTTGCTAATAGGCCGTCCTCGGTCGTCCATCATAATGATCATGTGATGTTGCTTGTCGCAGATGTAAACCGCCCGGTAGTTTTATCGATCGCGATCCCCGCGGGACTTTCGAAAGTACGATTCTCCTCCTCGCAGTCTCCAAAAGTGTCCATGGAACTTTCCTGCTGGGTCGAAGACAACAACTGTTCCGGCAGTCTTGTCGACAACATACAAGTTGCCGTCACCGTCCACCTAGGGTTGCGCCCCGGCGTGAATCTCCACTGTAGACCAGGTCTTGTCGGCGGCGTGGCACAACTTCTCCAGCGCGCAATCAACACACTTCGGATTCCTAGCCACGCAAAGCTTCCGCCCGTGCCAGATTACCTCATGAGAAAAATCTGTCCAGCGCTCGCGAGGAATGATCCGCATCAAGTCCTCTTCGATCTTCCGCGCGTCTTCGTGTTTTGTTAGCTCCAGCCGCCGCGAAATACGCGTCACATGTGTATCCACCACCACCCCTTCATTCTTCTTGAACCAGGTCCCAAGCACGACGTTAGCCGTTTTTCGAGCCACTCCCGGAAGGCTCAGCAACTCCTCCATCGTTCGCGGAACGTTCCCGCCAAAGTCCGCTACAATCTTGCGCGCCGCGCCCACCACCGACTTCGACTTGTTGCGAAAGAATCCGGTCGAGCGGATATCCGGCTCCAATTGTTCAGGCTCCAGCGCCGCAAAATCCTGGACGGTCGGATATTTCTCAAACAGCACCGGCGTTACCATGTTCACGCGCACATCTGTACATTGCGCGGAAAGAATCGTCGCCACCAGCAACTCCCATGCATTGCGGTGAGTGAGAGCGCACGTAAAGCCGGGATAAAGCTCGTCAAGTCCGGCAATGATCTGGCGAATACGCTCCGGCGCCAGCGGATCATAAGTCAAGCCGCGGCGAGCCGCATTTTTCGCCATCGGCGCAAGTTTCTTTTTCGGGGCAGCCTTAGCAGGCCTGCCCATGCCAGACCGCACCCGCCTGCCAGGTGCGGTCGCCTTCGTCGATTGCGCGCGCTTCGATGGCAGCACTCGCCGTGTACCTTCCTGACGTCCGCTGCGACTGGGTTGACGCGGCACATTTCCGCGAGCCATAGGTCTCCTCCTGAACTGTGTTCCCGCCGAACCGTCTCTCGCTAAGCGTGGTTCATGGTAACAAAGCCCGCAGCCCCCATCGCACAAAAGTAACCTCACAGTAATTGACGCTGGGCGCATGCGTGCGTACTCTGAGAAGCAGGAACAAAGAGAAAACTAGTGGCCGTGAAGAGCATCAAACTCGGACAAGTCTGGCGCCAGGATGTTACCGGACAAGATCACCTAGTCACGAAGGTCTACAGCGAGGTATTTACGCAATATGCGGTGCTGCGGCCCGCCCAGGTCGATGCGCCCAGCGCGAACACAGTGAAAGTGAAGGTCGCCAAGTCGCCTGATGGAGTCACCTTGCCCGGCTTCAGCTTTACCCAGGAAGGCGCGTTCTAACAATCCATACTTGTCATCCTGAGCGAAGCGAAGGACTTGTTTTTCGCCGGCCCGAACCGCTGATCGAATGACCTGGAAATGACCGAGAAAATCCTCACCGTACTCTTTCTCTTCATCAACTCGCTCGTAGCCGCGACCGGCTACCTTGGCATCACGTTGCTGATGGCGATTGAATCGGCGTGCATTCCGCTGCCTTCGGAACTGATCATGCCCTTCGCCGGATATCTCGTATCCACCGGAGTGATGAAACTGGTATGGGCGGCAACCGCCGGCGCGATCGGCTGCAATGTGGGCTCGCTCGTTGCCTATGAGATCGGCTGCTATGGCGGCCGTCCACTGGTCGAACGTTACGGACGCTGGATCCTCATGGGCCGCCGCGAACTTGATTGGGCCGACCGCTTCTTTCAGCGCTGGGGAGAGATGGCCGTGTTCATAGCGCGCCTGCTGCCTGTGATCCGCACCTTCATCGCCCTGCCCGCGGGAATCGCGCGCATGCCCCGCGGCAAATTCCACATCTACACTTTCTTAGGATCGTGGCCCTGGTGTTTCGCGCTCGCCTACTTTGGCATGAAGCTGGGAGAAAACTGGCGCTCGCTCGGCAAGTACTTTCACAAGTTCGACGCCGTGATTGGCGCATTCCTGATAGCTGGAATCGTCTGGTTCCTGTGGTCGCACTGGCAAAACCGTCTGCGCGCCGCGGATTAAATATGTGGAACGCCCGTGTGGGCTGTTGCCCGTTCAAGGCGAGTCATGCCTATTCCGGCGGCCGAGCCAACTGCGACGCCACTAATTTCCACTCGCCATCGCGTTTTCGGAGCACGTCCAGATAAAAGTAGCGCACTTTGAATCGCTTTCCATCGGTCTCGACTTCGTCGGATTCCGAGCCATGCACCACCGCCGTGTCGCCGAATATGCGAATCCGCCGCGAAGTGGAAACAATCGATGGATAGCGAATCGCTCCCGTCCTAAAATTGTTCAGCACCTCCTGCTTGGTGAAAGCGCGACCCGACTCGTTGTACTGCACGTAATCGTCGGCAAAGATCCGCTCCAGCACCACAAGATCGGCATTCATCAGCGCACGATCACCAGCTTCATGCAGCGCAAGAATCTGCGCCTCGTCGTTCTGCAGCTCATCGTTCTGCTGTTCTTGGTTCACTTGTTCGTCATCGTGCCGCCGCATCACGAACTCCCGTAAAGACTCGGCTTGCCGCGTCTAAGGCCTGTTTCTCTGCTGCTGCGTAATACCCGCAGCCACTTTCTCCATCTTCCACAAATGTGTAATCTCACGCTAGGACTTATAACGAAATGGGACTTCTG
>CAWEPW010000028.1:0-21159 GCA_963810955.1 uncultured Acidobacteriaceae bacterium
TCAGTCGCGACCGGCTGTCCATTCTTGAGAAAAGGGCGGTAACGCCATTGGCGAACGGCGCGCATGGCCGCGATGGCGAGCGCGCGGTTACCCGAAATGAGCGTTACCGTGCGCACCTTGCCAGCGGCATCCAACCCCGCCTTCAGAGAAACCGCGCCGTGAACTCGCCCGTCCGGAGAGTCCGGATATACGGAATACAACGGCGCCCGCGATGCCTCAATAACGCCGTCCTGTCCGGGTAGTGGCCGGGCAGAGGTCGAAGCCGCATCGCGGACGCGCGCTCCCAAATTAGAAATGGACTGGTCCATCGCGACGTGAGCAACCATCGACGCCGGAACGGCCGCGGTGATGGATGCGGACCGTAACGCTGCCTCCGTAGCGCTGACGTGCTCGGCGCCGGCTTCGGACGCAACTCCAGACGCAGCCGCGCTTGGAGCGACGGCGGCAGCCTGCGCAACAGAAGGTGCGACGCGAGCCTCCGCTTCCACGGAATTCGGAGAATTCGTTGCGATCGCCCTGACCTGCCGGTTGTTAGCCTGCGAAACAGGCAATCCTTGAATTCGATACCACGCCGCCACCGAACCTACGCAAAGACACAGCGCGGCAAATGCCGTTGCCACCCTGGTGATCAGGAGCTTTCTCCGCCGGCGCTCGGCCCGCGAAGGCTGGACCACCATCGGCCTGGCGTTCGCGCGCTCCGTCTCGATCCCGGTCGTTGCGCGCTCGGTCGTTGCAGGTTTTGTCGCAAGCCCGACCGTCGCAAGCTCGGTCGTCGCAAGCCCGGTCCTTGCAGCCCCGGAAGTCGCGGCCATCGCCTCCCGTGAAACCGAGTCCGGTCTGCGAGCGACCGCCGCCGCTTGCGCCATGACCGTCTTTGCCGGAACCTTTTTCGGAATCACTTTCGGTCTCGCCGAAGCGCCGGCGCCCGTCTTGTGCGAAACGAAATTCTCCACCACCCCGATCACCAGGTCAGAGTCATCGACCTCCGGCATAACCTCTGCGTCGTCGCGGAAGAGAGAATTGACCAGTTCGCGCTCGCGCAGGTTGAGCAGTTGAACCGAGAGGTGGCGAAAGTTGCGAAACGTCCAGAGCAGGTAAAGGCGCTGCCGGGGAGAAAGTTCGATGCGCGCGAATCCCTGCGGTGTCTCCAACAGCAAAAAGCCAGATTGGATCTTATCCAGAATCGCGTAACTGTGTCCCCAATCCCTAAGGTGCAGCTTTGATACCAAAATTGCACACCGCAACCCCGAGATAAGAGAAGAGTTATTGGCTACCGCAGGGATTTTCACCCGAACTTATGCAAACAATTTCATGTACATGCCCGGCAGAATTCATACGCTCGCCAGCAGAACCCCCGAGGCCTCATCGCGCCTTAATTTTATTTTAAGCGGCATTCTGAATTGCAGTGTCGAGCCCGGAAGATGGCTCTTCAGCGCTATAGACAGTCGCCGCATGCCCTCTCGTAGTTCAGATTTGGTAGTAACTCAATTTCACCGATCCAAGGCTTTCCTTCGTGAACCTTAGTGCCCTTTGTGGTTAACGCTTTGGGCAACCTGAGCCACTACCTCAGATTTCGAATTGTTGCAACGGGAGTAAGATGATCACAGAGTGCATGAGCAGGGCAAAGCGAGTGCAGCGGCAGAGATATGAGTGCTCACCATAGGACGAGACATTTTCGATTGCTTTTTGTCGTCCTCTCTACGCTCTGTGGCGTTCAAGGCCAAAGCGCCGCCCCGCCCGCGCCGGTCCAGTCCGCGCCCGCCGAAATGCCCACTCGCCCCGTCTCGCCTCGAAAAGTCACCGACCGGCAAGTCACACTCGATGTCCAGGTGACGGATAAATCCGGCGCGCCCGTCCGCGGTCTGCAGGCGCAGGATTTTACTCTTCTCGACGATAAGCAGTCGCAAAAGATCGTCTCCTTTCAGGCTGTGGATGCTGGAGCCACCTCCAATCCTCCCGTTGAGGTCATCTTGGTCGTCGATGCCGTCAACACGGCCTTCCACAACGTTGCTTATGAACGAGACGAGGTCAAGAAGTTTCTCCTCCAGAATGGCGGCAAGCTTGCCTGGCCGGTGAGATTCGTCATGTTTACCGATGCCGGAACCAAGATTCAGGGCGGTTCCTCTCGCGATGGAAACGCTCTGGCGGCGTTATTCGATCAATACGAACTGGGGCTGCGGTCGGCCAATCTATCTTCGAGCGGAGGCTTCTACGCTGCAACCGCCCGAATTGATATGTCGCTCAAGGCTCTTATGTCAATTGTGCAAATCGAGAAGACGCAACCCGGAAGAAAGCTGATGATCTGGTTCAGCCGGGGATGGCCGATGCTCTCGCAAACGCTCAGCCCGCTTACCGCGAAAGGCGAGCAGCAGACCTTCGAACGTGTCGTATCGGTGTCCACCGAGCTTCGCCAGGCTAGCATTACTCTCTACAGCGTTGACCCCGTCGGTCTGGCGAACGCAGGCCAACTGCGAAGCACCTACTACGAGGACTTTTTGAGAGCAGTAAAGTCGCCGTCGAAAGTGCTGCCTGGCAACCTCGGCTTGCCAGTGCTGGCGGTGCAAAGCGGCGGACGCGTCTTCAATACATCCAACGATCTCGCAACCGCCATCGCAGATTGTGTGGCCGACGCCAGTGCTTATTACATTCTCTCGTTCGATAGCCTTCCTGCCGACCAGCCCGACGAGTATCACGCCCTCGAGGTCACCGTTGACAAGCAGGGTGCGAAGGTTCGCACTCGCACAGGTTATTGCGACCAGCGCTGAACGACTACTGGCTGAAAGAACACTAGGAAGATAGCGATTGCCTGCGGCTTTGGATGATCTGCCGCAGGATGATCTGCCGCAGAATGATCGGCCGCAAGATGATCTGCCGCAGTCCTGACGGCGCCATGTGTTACCTACGGCGCAGGAGCGGCAGCAGGCGCAGCGGCCGTCGCGGCAGGCGGAGCCGTCTTAAAGGCCGCCATACTCATGCAAAACTCGCCCGAGGTCCCTCCGCCGGTTAACGTAGGCTGATAATTTCCGGCTGGCGCATTGAGTTTGTAAACGTGCGTAGTTTTGTAGGTCCACGACGCAGGAGTTACGCCGGTCGGAATCGGACGAGCGGAATTATAGCGGGCAATCACGAAATCCGTTGCCGTCGTCTTCAGCGTAGGTCCAACTTCCAAACCTGCGCTCGTTCTGGTTCCATCGTCCACATGCGCGCCAGTTCCATCGAGTATCGAAGACTGCGCCATGTCTGAAAGTTCCAGAAAAGCGTTAATGCTCGCTCGAGCGCCGCCGGATAAATGAAACTTGAGTTCAGTCACACCGCCATTGCAATTCTCGCAATACCAGATATCGACGGACTGGACTTTCCCACACGAGCCAGCCGCCCCCGGAACTTGTTTATAGGTGTTGCCGCCGGCCGGAGCGTTGTCGGTAACGCTCAATACCTTGACGCCGTTCGAGGTCGGCCCGGGCATCGCGATGAGAACGTTCCCCTGCGCCGTCGGCTTGGGAAGATCCATGTCCGCCGTTGGAGCCGGCATGCTGCCGATGGCAAAGAACTGTTGAACGATGGTTTGAGCCGGCAACTGAATCGCCCCGCACAATAAAAATAGCGTTAGAAATCGAATCTTCATATTCGTCCTCAATGGTTAACGCGCGCACACAACCATCAAATTGTCACGGCTGAGGCCAACTTTTGCAACGCCCGTCGTACCCTCAACCCGTAACTTGAGTAACGCCGAATTTGCCTTTCGCAGCCACGGTGAAACCTGCCTGCGGAGACTGGCGCAGACCGCTCCGGGAATCTAAGATAAAAGAGAAAGAAGATGAAGAGAAAGAAGATGAAGATAAAGAAGATGAAGCTAAAGAAGATGAAGCTAAAGAAGAAGAAAGGCCAAATTCGATGACTCCCCCAGCCGCCGTAGACTCGACGCAGCCTGAAACTTCCGCTCAACCCTTAACCTCTGAAGAACTGCGCAAGATCGACGCCTACTGGCGCGCCGCCAACTATCTTTCCGTGGGCCAGATTTATCTCTTTGCCAACCCGCTGCTGCGCGAACCGTTGAAGGTCGAACACATCAAGCCGCGCCTGCTGGGGCATTTCGGCACCACGCCCGGCCTCAACTTTATCTACGCGCATTTCAATCGCCTCATCAAGAAATACGACCTCAATGTCATTTACATCGCCGGTCCCGGTCACGGCGGCCCCGGCCTCGTCGCCAATACCTACCTCGAAGGCACCTACACCGAGTTCTATCCCAACATCACTCAAAACGAAGAGGGCCTGCAGCGCCTCTTCAAACAGTTCTCCTTTCCCGGAGGCATTCCAAGCCACGTCGCCCCCGAAACTCCCGGCTCCATCCACGAAGGCGGCGAGCTCGGTTACTCGATCATGCACGCCTGTGGAGCGGTCTTCGATAACCCCGATCTGCTCGCCTGCTGCGTGGTCGGAGACGGCGAATCCGAAACCGGACCGCTGGCTACCAGCTGGCATATCAATAAATTTCTAAATCCAGTGCGTGACGGAGCCGTGTTGCCGATTCTCCATCTCAACGGCTGGAAGATCGCCAATCCCACCGTGCTCGCCCGCATGGACGATCAGGAGCTCACCAATTTTTTCACCGGCTACGGCTGGAAGCCCTATTTCGTCGAAGGTCACGAGCCGGCAGCCATGCACCAGCTGATGGCCGCAACTCTGGATACGATCATTAAAGAGATTCGATCGATACAAGACGCCGCTCGCAGGAACGACCCTCGCACTGCGAGCTCGACGTCGCCCACCCGGCCAATGCCCGTCTGGCCCATGATCGTCATGCGCAGTCCAAAAGGTTGGACCGGCCCGAAGTTTGTCGACGGCAAGCCCGTCGAGGGCACATGGCGCGCGCATCAGGTCCCCGTAGCCGACGTGCGCTCGAAGCCCGAGCATCTGAAGATTCTCGAAGACTGGATGAAAAGCTATCGTGCCCAGGAATTGTTTGACGAGAACGGCAAGTTGATTCCTGAGCTCGCCGATCTAGCTCCCAAAGGTGATCGCCGCATGGGCGCGAATCCTCATGCCAATGGCGGCCTCTTATTGCACGATCTGGTGATGCCCGACTTCCGCGAATATGCGGTCAATGTTCCCAAGCCCGGCACCGAAAATGCTGAAGCCACGCGCGTGCTCGGCGGATTCTTGCGCGACGTAATGAAGTGCAACGCCGACTCCAAAAATTTCCGCGTCTTCGGCCCCGACGAAACCGCCTCGAACCGCTTGGAAGCTCTCTACGAAGTCACCGATAAAGAATGGATGGAGCCGATGCTTCCCGTGGATGAGCATCTTTCACAAACCGGCCGCGTGCTTGAGATGCTGAGCGAACATATGTGCCAGGGCTGGCTCGAAGGCTATCTGCTCACCGGCCGTCACGGCTTCTTCTCCTGCTATGAAGCCTTCATTCACATTATCGATTCCATGTTCAACCAGCATGCCAAGTGGCTAAAGGTTACGCGCAAAATCGAATGGCGGCGTCCCATCGCATCCCTCAACTACCTGCTGACGTCGCACGTCTGGCGTCAGGATCACAACGGATTCACCCATCAGGATCCCGGCTTCATCGATCATGTGGTGAATAAGAAAGCTGACGTCGTTCGCGTCTATCTCCCGCCCGACGCCAATTGCCTGCTCTCCGTCGCCGATCACTGCCTGCGCAGCCGCCACTACGTCAATGTGATCGTCGCCGGCAAGCAACCGGCATTGCAATACCTCAACATGGAATCGGCCATTGAACATTGCACCACCGGCATCGGCATCTGGGAGTGGGCAAGCACCGATAAAGGAGTCGAGCCCGATGTCGTGATGGCCTGCGCCGGTGACATCCCTACGCTCGAAACCCTGGCTGCCGCCGATCTTTTGCGCCAGCATTTTCCCGACATCAAGATTCGCGTCGTCAATGTCGTCGATCTCATGACCATTCAGCCCTCGAGCGAACATCCTCACGGCCTATCGGATCTCGATTTCGACTCCATGTTCACCGTCGATAAGCCCATCATCTTCGCCTATCACGGATATCCCTGGCTCATTCACCGCCTCACCTACCGCCGCCACAATCATGACAACATGCACGTTCGCGGCTACAAAGAAGAGGGCACAACCACCACTCCCTTCGACATGACCGTGCTGAACGATCTCGATCGCTTCCACCTCGCAGGGGATGTCATAGATCGCGTTCCCAGACTCCAAAAAGTAGGAGGCCACTTCAAGCAATACCTGCGCAACCAGCTCGTAGCGCACAAGCAATACATTCGCGAGCAAGGAGATGACGTGCCAGAAATCCGCGACTGGACTTGGCCATACTAGTGGCCGACACAACTCAGCCCTTCATCCGAAAAAACTCGCGCAGGGACAGCCGCCCTCGGCTGTCCAGCGAGCACAGCTCGCCGAATCGGCTCGCGTCTGCGCGAGTTTTAGGGTGGCGCAGCGGTTTACCGCTGCGATAACCAGCTTGTCTTCAGCGACGGCTTTAGCCGCTGAGGTGACACTCTCGAGCGGGAAAACACTTTTTCCGCAGCCTGTTTAGCGATACCGTAGTCCTGCAAATACAGATGCCCCTTCAGAGCGTGTGTAAGAACTACTTTTCGAGCTCCGGTGGAAAGTAAGTTCAAGAGTCCAGCCCCGAAGGGGCGTTCCACCTTAGCCCAGCGCTTCAGCGCTGGGAAAGAGCGAGAAATGACAAAAGTCCCGGAGGGACGACCCAGTTCTCACGCACGGGCTGAACGCTAATGAAAATTCTCGTTCTCAATTCCGGTTCCAGCAGCCAAAAAAGTTGTCTCTACGAAATCGGAGAATCAATCCCCCAAGACCCCCCAATCTGCGCCTGGGAAGGCAAAGTCGAATGGATCGACAACGCGGCCCACTATTCCATCAAGAACTCCACCCTCGAACTAAAAGACAGCTCCGCCGCGGCGTCTCGCGCCGAAGCCATCAACCACCTTCTCCAGACCCTATGGCAGGGCAAGACACAAGCGGTCTCGGCACCCTCGGAAATCGATGTAGTAGGCCACCGCGTAGTCCACGGAGGCCCCCAGCATTTCGAGCCTGCGTTAGTTACCGCCGAGGTTAAGGCAGCCATAAAAAATGTCTCCGCCTTCGCGCCCCTCCACAATCGCGCCGAACTCGAAGGCATGGAGATTGTCGAGAAACTACTCGGCCCGGTGCCGCAGGTTGCCGTTTTCGACACCGGCTTTCATCGCACCATGCCCCTCGCGGCCAAAACCTATCCCGGCCCCTACGAGTGGTTCGAGCAAGGCATTCGCCGCTACGGATTTCACGGCATCAATCATCAATACTGCGCCGAACGCGCCGCGCATCTGCTCGGCAAGAGCCTGAGCTCGCTGAAACTTGTCACCTGTCACCTCGGCAACGGCTGTTCCCTCGCTGCGATTCGCGAAGGGAAGAGCATAGATACAACCATGGGTTTTACTCCTCTGGAAGGTCTGATGATGGGCACGCGCTCCGGCTCGGTCGATCCCGGAGTGCTCACCTACCTGATGCGCGAAAAGCACTTTCGCGGCGAGCAGCTCGACGATGTGCTGAACAAAAAGTCAGGCCTTCTAGGAATCTCAGGCGTCTCCAGCGATATGCGAGAGGTCCAGGCGGCAAGCGCCGCAAACACCGTAAGCAAAGACAGCGGTGAACCGGCAGAGAAAAGCCCGCGCCAAACTGGCGCTGGATATGTACGTACACCGTCTGCAATCCGGAATCGGTGCGATGGTAGCCGTGCTCGGCGGCGTCGATGCCCTCATTTTCTCCGCAGGAGTCGGAGAAAATTCACCCGAAGTTCGCGCCGCAGCCTGTGACAACTTCGCCTTCCTCGGCCTGAAACTCGACCAGGCAAAGAACGCTCAATCGCCCATCGATGACGACGCCGACATTTCTGCGCCCAACTCAAACGTCCGCGTTCTCGTGATCCACGCGCAGGAAGACTGGACGATTGCGCGGGAGTGCTGGAAGCTGGTGCGCATAAAGTCCGCCGCTGCATCGTCCTGATACTTCCGATGCAGCGGCGCTTCAATCCGCGCTAGCACTTAATCGGAGATTCGTGCTTATCCACGCACTTCTTGCCGTCGCAGCAGACCTGATTCGGATCGCAGCACACTCCGTTGCAGATAATCCCGGAGCCGCAGCATTTGCCGTTGTAACAGACCGCTGTTGTGCTTCCACAGCATTTTCCATTACAGCAAATGATCCCCTCAGAGCAGCAAGATCCGTTGCAGTAAGTCAGGTTCTTGCCGCAGCAAACGCCGTTGTTGCACGTGCCGCCGCAGCATCTCCCGTTGCAGTTCACGTGGTCGGGAGGGCAGCAGAGGCCATTGAGGCAAACCTGCTCCGAGGTGCAGCAGTAAACTCCGCAGACAGTTTTGCCGGGAGGGCACTTCGTTCCTTTAGGAGTCTGAGCGCCAGCAGCCGCGCGTAAACCAAGAGAAGTCAATATCGCCCCGCCAAACGCGCCGCCGACCATGCCTATCATCTTGCGCCGTGAAACCGGGCTGCCGATAACTCGCGATACGTCGTCGAATAGGAAACTCATTGCGCTGTTTTCTCCTCTACCTTCGCCGCGTCAGCGGCGAGGCTCAATATCGCATCTTTTCCTACTGCAACATCCCTGGCAATCACGCCGTCCTCCGCAATCAAAAAGGCCACGGGGGTGGCGAAAATTCCATATTCCTTTGAAAGCTTCCACTTGTCCTGCAGCACGACCGGGAACTCAAATCCGAATTTCTTTGCCTTGTCTCGGTTCTCTTCTTCGCTGCCACGCCCCACCAGGATTACCGCCAGCCCGTTGTTCCGCTGTTCGCGATACAAGCTGGCCAGATGAGGAGCAAGTTCGTCGCAGGGCCCGCAGTGCGGGTCGCTGAAAACCAGCAACACCTTGCGGCCGCGGTAATCGTCCAGCGAAACGAAATGACCCTGCAGGTCGGGCAAGCGGAAACGAGGCGCGGGAGTGCCGGCCCTCAAGCCCTTGCGCTCAATGCGGCTTTCCGCAAGCGACCGTTCGCTGTTCAGCCGGTTGCGTCCATGCTTGTTCTCGTCGGCATGCGCGGAGGATGAAGCGGCAGATGAAACGGCGACTCGATCCGCATGGGCAACGCGTTGCGCAAGAGCCAAAACCTGATCCGCGCCGCTGGCAAACGGCTCCGCCACTTGCCCCTGCTGATCCACGAAATAAGCGACCGGCGTCCCCTGGTGCTCGAAAGGCTTCGGCGTTTTGCCTGCGTTCACCAGAAGAATTATCGACTTCAATCCATGGCGATCCGCCTGCTCGCGGTTCGATGGCTCATCGCCCGAGGCCAGCAGCACGATCTGTGCATTTTGCTTTTGCAGATCGGTTTCAAGATGAGCCAGATCGTCGGCAATGGCTTCGCAAAATCCGCAGTCGAAATTCCAGTTGATGAGAAGAAGGCCTTGCCCGCGATATTCCGCGAGCGTATGAGTCTTGCCCGACAAATCGGCTAACTCAAAATCGGGAAACTCGGTTCCCGCCGGCAGCCCCTCAACCACGGAGTCTTCATGCTGCCCGCCAGAATTATCACCGATAGAATTGCGATCGATAGAGTTCCGATCAATGCTTGCGGCGCGCTCCAGATCATCCAGACGCAGCAGAATGCGCCCCTGTTGCTTCACCAATTGGTAGAAGCCGACCCAGACGCTGATCAAGATCAGGGAGAGAAGAAATGTAGTCATCGCCTAAAAGCCTGCCTGCATAGTCTACGATTGGTCTCTACGGGGATCCTTCTCGGAAGTCGAAGAATGCCTCCCATTGTCTCCTCCAACGGCCTTTGGGTCAATGTGAAACAATTTTCATCTGCATTATCGGCCCAGCCCACAGGCCTCCAGCCAGCCCTTCCCGCACTCAACACGTCCGTCGGCTTGGGCCAAATCATCACTGTTGTGAGACCATCGGACCACGGCTTACTGTGAATGTCGCGGGCCTGGGCAATTAAAGACGAAAGAAAAAGGGAGAATCGGCGTGGCCCGGCGGACTAGTCGAGGCAAAGCAGATGGGAGGCCAAACTCAAAGTCCATCCCCGCGAGCGGCCTTTCGCCCCATAAGTGGATTCCAGTTATTTGCGTATTGCTCGCCGCGACGACAATCGCAGTTTACCTTCCCGCCATCGGTCACGCCTTTCTGACCTTCGACGATCACGATTACGTCACCGCAAATTCCCACGTCCACGCCGGCCTCAGATGGAGCACCGTCAAGTGGGCGTTCACATCAACCTCAGCCGCAAACTGGCATCCGCTGACCTGGCTGTCGCACGCTCTCGATTACCAACTCTTCGCCTTGAACCCCGCCGGCCATCATCTCGATAGTGTCCTGATCCACGCCCTGAATGCGGTCCTGCTCTTTCTCTTGCTATGGGGGGCGACAAAACGCATAGCAGCAAGTCTGCTGGTAGCCGCGCTGTTTGCCCTCCATCCCATCAACGTCGAGTCGGTGGCCTGGGTGGCCGAGCGCAAGAATGTGCTAAGCACACTGTTCTTCTTCCTGGCGATCGGCGCGTATGGCTGGTATGCGCAAAAGCCAGGTTGGCGCCGCTATTTTCTGGTAGTGGCAATGTTCGCCGCCGGCTTGATGTCGAAGCCCATGGTCATCACCCTGCCGTTCGTCCTGCTATTACTGGACTATTGGCCGCTCGAAAGAATTCAAAGAAGCCAATCCCCGTTCAACCGAGCGCCGCAGCTTTCGTTTTCGCGGATGGGGTTGAAGAAGCTGCTGTTGGAAAAAGTTCCGCTGCTTTTTCTATCCGCCTTAAGCGCCGTGATCACGCTAAAAGCGCAACGCTCAGGACTGGCAGTTCGCACCCTGCACCAATCCCCACTCGCCGTGCGACTCGAAAACGCCGTAGTAGCCTACGCTCTCTATTTGTGGAAAATGCTGTGGCCGGCGCGCCTGGCCCCGCTCTACCCCCGCTCCGCAACGTCGCTCCCACCCTGGCAATGGATTCTCTCCGCGCTGATCCTGCTAAGCGTGACAGCACTCGTCTTGATTCAGCGCCGCAAGCGCTATCTGGTCGCCGGCTGGTTTTGGTTTCTAGGCACTCTGATCCCCGTCATCGGACTCGTCCAGGTAGGCGACGCCGCCATGGCCGATCGTTACGCATATATCCCGTTGATCGGGATCTTCGTCATGATCGCTGGAGTCGCCTGGAGCCTCGACGACTCGGCCGATGCGAAAAAAGTTCGCCCGGTCTGGCGGGCAATCCCGGCGTTGTGCGTGTGCATAGCGCTAAGCCTGGCAACCGTCCGCCAGTTAAGTTACTGGGAGAACGAATACACATTGTGGGCCCACACACTCGCTGTTACAGAAAGGAATCCGTTTGCCCACGACGCGATGGGATCGGCTCTGCTCGAACCCGACCTGGTAGCAACCCTGAACCACGAGGAAAATTTAGACACAGATCAGAAGCGAATGGATGGATCCCGTCAACAGTATGAAGAAGCTCTGCAGATTCGCCGCGACCTCGCGCAGCAAAACCCCGCCGCCTACCTGCCCGACATGGCCACAACCCTGAATAACCTGGGCAACGTGAATCGGCTCCAGAACCGCATGGAAGAAGCTCGCAAAGACTACGAGGAGGCGCTGAAAATTCACCATCAACTCGCGCAGCAAAACATAGAACCCTACCCGCCCGATCTAGCCATGGCTCTCAACAACCTCGGCTTCCTCGAGCGAGTAGAAAAGCAGCCCGATCAAGCCTATGCCCATTTCGAGGAAGCCTTAAAAATTTACCGTCAGCTGGTGCAGGAAAATCCCGACACCTACCTGCCCGACATGGCGATGACGCTAAACAATCTGGCGATTTCCGAAAAAGACAAGAACCATCTCAACGAAGCTCGCGAACATTACGACGAAACTCTGCAAATTCGCCGCGAATTAGCGCAGCAGAATCCCGACGCCGAACCCGATGTCGCGATGACCCTCAACGACCTCGGAAACCTCGATGGAATCCAGAACAAGCCCGAGGAAGCCCGCCGCCACTACGAAGAATCGTCGAGAATCTACCGGCAACTGGCGCAGCGCGAGCCCGACAAATATCTTCCCTACGTGGCCGGAACCCTGAACAACCTGGGTTTCCTCGACAAAAACCAGAATCACATCGAAGAATCCCGGGTCGATTACACCGACGCCATGACCATCTACAAGCAACTCGCCCAGCAAGACCCCGCCAGATACGCCGCGGATGTTGCCCGAGTCGACGCGAGTCTAAAAGAGCTCGACACGACGGTGCCGAAAAACAAGTCACAGAACGGACCAAAGACCAGATAAATCACGAACTCTTCCCATTCGCCACATTCCTCCTCTTGCGAACCAAAGGAGCCGTGGCCATAGCGCATAAAACATAAAACAACGCCGCATTCGCCGGAATATGAAGATTGAAGTCCAGGAAACTATGTGCCAGCAGCCCAGTGCAGCTCACCAAAGCAGCAATGCATAGGGCAGCCGTGGCCGAGAACCGTGCCTTGCGAAGGTTGTGAAGTCCCTCGCGATACAACACAACCAGGAACCACACGCCCACGCCAAACCCCGCCAGCCCCGTCTCCAGCAGAAGTTCCAGATAGTCATCGTGCGCATTGTTGACGATGAACCCGTCATAGAACACGCGATACCGCGGAAACGCAGTAGCAAAAGTTCCGAATCCGCTCCCCAGAAACGGGTGGGCAACAAACATTCGCATCGAATCGCGATGAATCAACCAGCGCGCCGGATCGTGAGTATTAGCGATGCGGCTGCCAACCTGCTGCGGTGCGATCCACGCCAGAAATAAAGCAGTGACCAGGCAGAACAGCAGCGCAAAAATCGCCGCTGACTTTCGAGGCGCGAATTCACGCATCCAAAAGATGGCCAGCAACAGCATTTCCACCGCAATCGCAAACATGCCCCCGCGCGATTGGCACAAAAACACCGAAGCAACCATCAGCATGGCCGCAAACAGCAGCAAACCGCGCTTCGCCCCGCGAACCGAACCGTTGAATGCCGGCACCAGCACAATCGGAAACAGCAGCTCCATCAACCCCGCGTAATGGTTGTGATTTACGTAGCCGCCATACACGCTTCCGGTTTGCGTGATGAACCAATAAATTTTGCCTTCCGAGGTGAAGCCCTGCAAGATCGCGAAAACCGCATAGACAGAGCCATACACGGCCATCGCACTGCTAAAACGACCAATGACCCTGTCGTCAGCCCTTATCAACTGGACCGCGACAAACGTCAGAATTCCATAGGCAACATAAAGCCAAAGCTCCGATAGAGAATCATACAAATACGCTGTCCGGTGAAATGCGATCTGCAGCAGAACAAGCCCAAGAAAAACCAGCATCGGCCCGAACAGCGGACTCCAGCGGATGTGAACCTCAACCGCCGCAACTTGCCAGATCGTCCAGATAAAAAGAACGGTAGCCGCGCCGATTTCAAACACCGCCGTAGACCAGTCATCGACAATGCCCATCGCCAGCGGGCCAAACATCAGAAGCGCGCAGAACGCCACAAACAGCGAAATTCGAAGCCCGCGTTCCAGCCGGAGCCGACTGCTCACCGTCGTAACCAGCGGTTTCTCGCCTTCGATAAATTGTCCCAGGGGCATCGGTCAGTGTTCCACTTGCCTCTTCACCAGGCGCAAGTCGTCGATCCAGATCTGCCCGCGGATCCTCGTGTTGGCCGGAGCTCTGACGATCTGCACCGCCAATAACTGCGTGTCGGCGGGCACGCGCACTGTGCCTTTCAGCTCTTGCCACGGGTGAGTGTCGAGCACATCGTCGGTCAACAGAAGATTCGCGCCGCTGAATCCGTCCACCAGAGCGATCCTCGGTCCGCTCGAAGTGGTTACATTTTCGCTCTTGATCCACGCGCTGAAGTCGTAATCGGCGTTGGGCTCGACCGGCACATACTCCGTCCATCCCGCCATGTAAGCCTGATCGCCGTCGTAGGCCAACGAAAGCGAATGCGTTCCGGAATGCGCAACTTTATCGTCGATTCCAACCGTCATGTGCTCGGAGGGTTGATATCTCCAACCAAATCCCCAATTCAGCGGCGCCAACTCAAAGCCCGAATTCACGATTAAATTATCGGTTGGCAAATACGCCCGCATTTCGGGAGCAAGGCCGGCAAGCTCGCGCCAGGCGCGGCTGAAAGTTGCCACGTCCTGTTCCTTCAACAGGTAATGGAAGTAAATAATGCTGAGCTCCGGGTTGATGGGTTTGTTGGCGGCAACAATAAATTTCCACGCCTCGTTCGCAGCCGTCGTTTCCTCTCGTTCGGTGAGCACGCGCAAAAACGCCAACTGCATTTCGGCATTGGCCGGAACAGCCTGGGTAAGAATAAGATTCACATCCCGCGTCTTGTCCCAGCACTCCGGAAGAATGGCGCTGGCTGCGGCCGGATTCTGCTCCAGAGCTTCCTTCACCAAAGGCAAAGCGCGAGTGGCGTCTCCCGACTCGAGGAATAATTGCGCGGCTTCACCGGCTACTTCCGGATTTCCCGGCTCCGCGTTGAGCGCCGACTGCAACGCCTCTTTCTCTTTTTCGACATTACCCGTGATCTGGTAAACCGACGCCAGGTCAAGCCAATAAGATCCCCGGTTCGGATTCAAAGTTACAGCTTCTCGCAGGTTGGCGATGGTGCGGTCGTCGTTCTGATCTGAAAGGGAAAGTCGAAGGCCCAGCAAGTGCGGAAATTCAGCATTCCGGGGAACCAGATACGCGGCGCGCTCCAAATCCGGGATTTGCGATTCGCGTTGCGAAGAGTTTCCAAGGCTTTGCGCGAGATAAACCTTCACCGCTCGCGCAACATAAATCGCTAGCGCCCCCAGGCAGAGCACGATCAGCAAAGCCTTCTTCGTGCCGGGGCGCAGCGGCGAGATCACGGTTACTCCCGATGGGCGGTCTTCGCCGGCTCGGAGTCGTGATAGTAACTGCCGTACCGATTGCCGTAGTAGTAAAGATCCGGTTCCGTGAAGTCCGCGGCGTTGAGAATAACGCCCATGATGCGGGCATCGACATGCGCCAGCATCTCATAGGCGCGCCGCAATGCCGCTCGGCTCGTCACGCCCGCGCGTATCACGAAGACGGTCGAGTCCGCCAGCGCCGACAAAAGGCACGCGTCGGTCACGCTAAGCACGGGAGGCGTATCGATGATGATGTGATCGAACTCCGGCTCCAGGCTTTGCAGCAAGTCTCTCATCCGCGGCGAAGACAGCATCTCTGAGGGATGCAGCGCCACCGGCCCGGCCGGCAGCACCTTGAGATTCGGCACGTCCGCAACGCTTCGCATCGCGTCCACCGGGTCTGGAATATCGGGTTGCGAGAGGATCGTGCTTAATCCAATCTCCGAATTAAGGTGCAGCAGGTTCGATATACCCGCCCGCCGCATATCCGCCTCAATCAGCAGCACCCGCGCACCCTGCTGCGCCAGAACAATAGCCAGGTTCACGCTGGTCGTGGTTTTGCCCTCTTGCGGCAACGCGCTCGTCACCATCAGAATTTTCGCCGACCTGCCCGTCTTCGAAAGCAGAATCGAAGTTCGCAGCGCGCGATACGCTTCCGCAATTTCCGATTTCGGCCGCATCGCCGATGCCACCGCCGCCGACGTTTGCGGCAAACGCTTCTGCGACCCTGGCAGCGATCGGCTGGGACGACTAGAGAAGGGAATCACCGCCAGCGACGGCAGCGACGTAATCGCCCGCACTTGTTCCAGAGAGTGCACGGAACTGTCACGCGACTCCAGAATAAACGCGAGCGCCAGCCCTCCCGCCAAACCCACCATCAATGACATCACAAGGTTTCGCGGAATGTTCGGCGATGAGGGCGACGTCGGAGCCGACGCCGGGTCCACGATTCTCACATTGCTCGAACGCAACCCGGTCATCACTCCCGCTTCTTTCAGTTTTTGCAGCAGACCTTCATACAACTGGCGATTACTTTCCACATCCCGTTTGAGCAGGCTGTATTCAATGCCGCTCTCATTCAGCTGGTTCTCTTCGGTCTTTTGATTCTCCAGCGAAGCGCGAAGCAGCTTTTCACGCCCCAGCGCCGCCTGATAATCCTTCTGGTACTTGGTAGCCAGCCGTTTGATTTCCGATTGAATGTCCGACTGAACCGCTGTGAGCTGCTCATTCAGTTCTTCTACTTTGGGATACGTAGGCTGAAAATGAACGCTCGCCTGCGCCAACTGGCGATGCAGGTCTTCTTCCTGGCTTCGCAGCTTGACCAGCGGACTCGACGCGTCCACGTTCGACAACAGGTCGGGATCGCCCGCACTGGCCAGGCGATACACAGACTCCTTCTGCATGCGGTCCGCTTCCGCCGCCGTCAGTTCTTTATTGAGCTCGTCGAGTTTAGAAGTGATGATGTTTTCTTTTTCGTCGATGCCCAGAATCCCGTGCTCTTTCTGATAGCGGACCAGCTTCTCCTGCGATTCTTCCACCTTCATCTGCAAATCTGACAGCTGCTGCGTCAGCCAGTCCGAAGTGCGGTTGGTGGCATCGAGCCGAGTCTTGTAATTCTGCTCGATATAAGTATCGATCAAGCTGTTGACAGCTTTCGCAGCCAGCGCCGGATCGGAACTGGAAAAGCGAATCTCCAGCAGCCGCGTGCGCGGAATCGCGTTGATCTGTAGCGCTCCATGAAACTTCGCGACCAGCCCCGCTTCCTGGTGCGGTTCAATCACGCGCGACTCGCCCTGCCCCGCAGCCGATGAAGAATTCGCGTGCACGATTCCCTTGCCTGCGAATGCCGGATCGGAATCAAGGTTCAACCTGCGGATCACAAGTTTGGCGATGGCATCGCTTTGCAGAACGTGCGTCTGCGTATCCATGGCCACCATGTAATCGTCAAAAGCATCGCTTCCGCTCGCGTCAGAAGTTTTAAGCCCCGCCGTGTCGGCCCCCTCGCGATTGATCACCACCCGGCCCACCGCTTCGTAGATCGGAGTAGCTGAGAAAGAAGCGATCGCGCCGATCAGAAAAGCCACCAGCATCACAGACAGAATCGTCCACTTATGTCTGAGTATGATCGGCCAGTAGTCCCAGAGGCTGGGAATATGGCTGACCGTGAAGTTATACCCCGCCGGCAAAGGGCCGCCGTCATGCGCAGGTACGGAAGAAGGTCCGGCAGAAGCTACGGCAGGAGTCGACGCCGCACGCGCCGTCTGCAGTTCATCCGCGCGGGGCATCAACCTCCGAAAGGTCTTCTCAGGCTCCATTTACTGCTCCATACCAACAATAGTTTCGCGGGAGGAGGCGCAACCGCGGAAGTTCTCTGGGGGACGTGCGACAAAGTGACCTTGATTGTACAACGTTACCCGCAGGCAGCAAGACCTTTATAAGTGCTGGCCCTTACAATTTCTTCATATCACCCGCCGGCAACTTGGGCAGCCTTCGCCGAAAGGCCCATTCTGTCGACCTAAGCCTTGAATGTTCAATCATTTGCCCCCGCCAGATCGCCCGCCGGAATTGCCATCTGGCGCTGTGCTACACTAACCGCGGCTTCGCCGCAGCGCCTCGAATCTCGCGATTCCCCATTGCGAATGCATTGCCCAGGCAGTCGCAGCAAGCACATAATGCCAGGCAGTGGGAACTTCCGGCCCGCTCCAACTCAGTTTTGAGATCACATTTAAGATCAAATCTCTTAACATAGCGAGAATCAGGCATAACGAGAACAGCATGACGAATCGACGACGTGCGCTTATCACAGGAATATCCGGGCAGGACGGCAGCTATCTCTCAGAACTGCTTTTAGAAAAGGGCTACGAGGTTCACGGACTCGTACGCCGGGTTGCGATCGAAGATCCCCAGCATCGTCTCTCGCGCATCCAGCATCTGCGCGACAGAATTCATCTCCACGCCGCGTCGCTCGAGAGCTACCCCAGCCTAATGAAGGTGGTTGCGGCCGTGCAGCCCGATGAGGTTTACCATCTGGCGGCGCAAAGCTACGTCAGCTATTCCTTCGAAGACGAATTCTCCACCTTCGAGATCAACGTCAACGGCACGCATTATCTGCTATCCACCTGCCGCGACGTTGTGCCCAAGGCCAGATTTTATTTCGCCGGATCAAGCGAAATGTTCGGCTCGCGCCCGCTCCGCAAAACGAGAACACCGCGTTTCGTCCGCGCTCGGCCTATGGCATCTCAAAAGTCGCCGGCTATCATCTCACGCGCAACTATCGCGAAGCCTACGGCCTGCACGCCTCCTGCGGCATGTTATACAACCACGAATCCCCGCGCCGAGGCATGGAGTTCGTAACCCGCAAGATTTCTTCGCTCGCGGCGCAGATTAAACTGGGATTGGCCAAAGAAATTCGCATGGGCAATCCCGAAGCCAAACGCGATTGGGGACACGCCCGCGAATATGTTGAGGCCATGTGGCGAATGCTGCAGCAGGACCAGCCCGACGACTACGTAATCGCCACCGGCGAAGCGCATTCGGTGAGAGAATTTCTCGAAGCCGCATTCGGCCTGCTCGACCTCGACCCCTACAAATATCTGGTGCTCGACGAACGCTTTATACGTCCCGCCGAAGTCGATGTTCTGCTTGGAGATACCACCAAGGCGCAGCAACACCTGGGCTGGTCGGCCAAGACCAAATTTACCGAACTGGTCCGCGACATGGTCGAGTCCGATCTAAAGCTCTACTCGCGAGGCAGCGACCTGCCGCCAATAACCGTGAATCACCAGCCCAACGCCAACCAGCCCAACGCCACCCAGTCCAACCCGCCACAAAACCTGCAATCCATAATCGGCAAGTGATGACGGACCGTCAACCCGTCAAGATCAAAAAACGCCCTCGCCCCGGCCGATCCCTAACCAACGCAAACCGCAATGCCATTCTCAGCCTTCTGCTAGCAGTCGCGACCATCGCCCTCTACAGCCCCGTTATCGGATACCCATTCCTCGTCTTCGACGATCACGATTACGTCACCGCAAATTTCCACATCCATCGCGGCCTGGCCTGGAGCACCATCAAGTGGGCATTCAAGTCCACCGCCGCCGCGAATTGGCATCCGTTCACCTGGCTCTCGCACGCCCTCGACTATCAACTCTTCGCGATGAACGCCGCCGGCCATCATCTCGACAGTGTCCTTCTCCACGCCATCAATGCCGTATTGCTATTTCTGCTGTTGTGGTGGGTCACAAAGCGCACGCGCCCAAGTTTGCTGGTAGCGGCCCTGTTCGCCCTGCATCCGATCAACGTCGAATCAGTCGCCTGGATAGCAGAGGAAAGAACGTCCTCAGCACGCTCTTCTTCTCCTGGCCATCGCCGCCTACGTACGCTACCCGCACAGGCCCGATTGGCGCCGATATCTCTTGGTAGCGGCATTATTCGCCGCGGGCCTGATGGCCAAGCCCATGGTGATCACTCTGCCTTGTTCTGCTCCTGCTGGATTACTGGCCGCTAGGCCGAAACGCCGGCTCTCCGGCCAGCGTCGCGGCCGCGCCGCAATCGCCACTCTCCAGGCTGCTGCTCGAGAAGATTCCCTTGCTCCTTCTCTCCGCCGCCAGCGCATGGATCACGCTCAAGGCGCAACGCTCCGGAATGGCAGTTCGCAGTCTCCACCAATACCCGCTCCCGTTACGAATCGAAAACGCCATCGTCGCCTACGGCCTCTATCTCTGGAAGAATTCTGGCCCGCGCACCTCTCGCTCTATCCTCACTCCGCAATCGCGATTCCCGCCTGGCAATGGATTCTCTCCGCCCTGATCCTGATCAGCGTCACAGCCCTCGTTCTAGCCTTCCGCCGCAAAAGCTACCTGCCCGTAGGATGGTTCTGGTTCCTAGGCACCCTGGTTCCAGTAATCGGCCTGGTCCAGGTAGGAGAAGCCTCGATGGCCGATCGCTACGCCTACATCCCGCTCGTAGGAATCTTCCTGATGATTTCCTTTGGCCTAGCCGATCTGGCCGAGGCAAAGGCGCAGGCAAAGGCCGAGGTGCAGGCAAAGGCGCAGGCAAAGGCCGAGGTGCAGGCAAAGGCGCAGGCTAAAGACGTCGGCATCGCCCGCCAGCCAATCCCGGCACTGGCACTCTGCGCTTTGGCAGCGCTTAGCTTTCTAACCCATCGCCAGATCGCCTACTGGGATAGCGACTACGACCTATGGGCGCACACGCTAGCCATCGCAGAAAATCCCGTTGCCCACGACGCCATGGGTTCCGCCCTGCTCGACCCCGACCTGGCAATAACGCCGAACAACCGCGACGACCTCGATACAGAGCAAAAGCGCATGGACGAAGCTCGTCGCCACTTCGAGCGCGCCATAGAAATGCGCCGTCAACTCGCGACGCAGAATCCCGCCGCCTATCTCCCCGATATGGCCAACACGTTAAATCATCTGGGAAATCTCAATCGACTCCAGGGAAAGACAGACGACGCTCGCAAACACTCCGAAGAGGCTCTAAAGATCCACCTCCAACTGTCCCAGCAAAATCAGGAACCCTTTCCCCCCGACCTGGCCCAAACCCTGAACAACCTGGGCTCTCTGGAAAAAAACACAATGCAGATCGACGCGGCCGATCGCCACTTCAAGGCAGCTCTGAAAATTTACCGCGAAATGGCGCAGCAAGATCCCGACGATTACCTCCCCAAAGTCGCCGAAATCCTCAACAATCTCGGATTCGTAGCAAGGTCCGAAGCCATATCCGAAGCCAGATTGGAAGCAAAGCTCGAAGCAAGGCCCGAAGCAAACTCCGAAGCAAACTCCGAAGCCAGGTCCGAAGCAAAGTCTGAAAGAAAGTCCGAAGGAAGATCCGAACGGAGTCCGAAAAACACTCGCCCAATCGCGCGCTTACTACGAAGAAGCCCTCACAATTCGCCGCCAGCTGGCGCAGCAGGATCCCGACACCTACCGTCCCTACCTGGCAACAACCTTGAACGACTTGGGGATACTAGACGCGCAGCAAAACCGTCCCGGCGACGCGCGCCGCCACTACGATGAAGCCCTGCAGTCCTACCGCCAGCTAGCCGACCAAAACCCAGCCGCCTACCTCCCCTACGTAGCCGCGACACTCAATAACCTCGCCCTGCTAGATGAAAGCCAGAACCGCCTCGAAGAAGCCCGCGCCCATTACCAGGAAGACCTGACCCTATTCAAGAAGCTCTTCGACGCCGATCCCGAGAAATACGCCAGAGACGTAGCCAGAGTAGAAG
>CAWEPW010000029.1:0-55074 GCA_963810955.1 uncultured Acidobacteriaceae bacterium
TGGAGGCGCGGGTCGGAATCGAACCGACGCATAAAGGTTTTGCAGACCTCTCCCTTACCACTTGGGTACCGCGCCCTCCTGCTATGTAATCTTCACGAGCAAACAGATTCTACTCCGGTTCCCGCGCCAGTTCCGGACTCTCAACCGCCTCGCCCTCCAGTTCCTTGTGCCGCGCCGCCCTCTGTTCGTTCAGCATCTTGGCCGCCACTGCCAGTTCTTCGCGCCCTTCTTTTTCGCGGCCCAAGCGGAGCAAAACTTGTCCGCGAAGATAGCGCGAGCCCGCATTGTCTTTGTCGATACGAATGATTTCGTCCAGTTGCGCCAGCGCCGCTCGATAATCTTTTTTTCGTTCTGCGATCTTAGCCAAACCCATCCGCGACTCCACCAGTAGCGGATCGAGCTTCACCGCCCGTCCAAAATCCTTCGCCGCGCCCGCCTCGTCCTGCAGCGTCGCCTCGACCAATCCCAGTTGATCGTAAGTGAAGGCCGCATCAGGCTCCAGCGCGAGATCCTTCTGAAATTCCGCTCGCGCCCGCTCATAATCCTGCTTGCGAACGTAAGTCATGCCCAAGTAATAATGCACGAGGGGAAGCTTCGGATCGGCCTCTGCCGCCGCGTTCAGCTCGCGCAGGGCGTCGTCGTACTCTCCACGATTCAAATGCGACTTCCCCATGATCATGTGAAATTCCGGCGAGCCTTGCCCGATCTCAGCTATTCGCGCATAAGCCTTCTCTGCGAGGGCTTGGTTTTTCGAAAGCTCCGCAGCCCGGCCCAGCACATAGAGATAGTTGAGTTGGTCCGAGGCTGAGACCTGCTCCCAGAGCGGCTCGAGCGTGGCAACCGTATCGGCCCAGCGGCTCTCGAAGAAGTAGCAAAAGCCGAGAAGATATCTCGCCTGGTAAGACCCCGGAGTTTGCCGCACAACCGACTCGAAGGGCGCGATTGCCTCCGCAAAGTTTTTTTGCCGGTAATACGCCAGTCCAATGTTCAGCCGGATTCCGGCCATTTCCGGCGCCAGTTTCTCGGCCTTGCGCAGCATTTCGAGAGCTTCATGCCACTGCTTGCGACGCATTGCGATCACGCCAAGATTGATATAGGCCCCGGCCACGCTCGGATTGATCGCCAGCACTTGGCGGAACTCATGCTCGGCTTCATCCAGTTGGCCCGCGCGCAGCGAGGCTTCTCCCGCTTCAAACAGCTTCTGCGGATCGCGCGCCGTCTGCGGCTCTGCCGCCACGGCCTTCGTCGGCGCAGCGCTCTGCGCCCTCAAACCGCCTGAAGAACAAACTAACCCGAGAAGCAGCAGGGCCGCGCGAATGCTTGACACAAAATTCATCGTCCTGTAGTGTCCGCCAGCAAGAGGCTGAAATTCAAGGAGTGCATGGAACCCGCTGATTTGAAGCATTCGCGCAACAGTCCGCCGCCAAAATCCCGCCGGGCGGCCAACCGCACGCCAAGCCGCACTTCAAGCCGGACGCCAGACCGCACGTCGAGCGGCGAGGTCTCGCGCAACCGGTTGCCGCCAGCGGCGGTCACGATCCGCGATGTGGCCAAGCGCAGCGGATTTTCTTCCGCCACCGTCTCCATCGTTTTGAACAACGCGCCCCTGGCGCGCTATATTCCCGACAAAACCAAGGGCGGCATCCAGCGCGCCGCTTCGGCTCTCGGCTATCGTCCCAATTTATTCGCGCGCTCGCTGCGCGGCCGGCGCAGCCACACCGTTGGCGTAATGGTCTTCGACATGACCGATCCTTATTGCACGCTGGTGCTGCGCGGCATCGAAAACACGCTTTACGAGTCGTCGTTCCTCCCCATTCTCACTGACGTCCACAACGAGCGCAGCCGCTTCGAGCGCTATCTCGAAATGCTGCTCGACCGCCGCATCGAGGGACTCGTCGTTCTCGCCAACTGGCTGTTCGTCGACATCAACCTGCTCGCCGATCTCGAGAAGAACAATATTCCTACCGCGATTGTCGGTCGCGAGCTGAAAAACGACAATGTCAGCTCGGTGATCGTCGACAACAATCTGGGCGCCCGGGCCGCTCTCGAACACCTATATTCGCTGGGCCATCGCAAGATTGCTTTTATCCGCGGCCCGCGGCAATTGTCGGATACCGAACCCCGGTGGCGTGGCGTGCGCACACTGGCCCGTGAACGCAACCTCGAACTTGATCCCAAGCTCATCGTCGATCTACCTGAATCCCGGGATCCGCTCTCCAGTTTCGAGCAGGGACACAAATTAACTGAAGAGTTGCTGCATCGCCGCCGTCCCTTCACCGCGCTGATGGCCTTTGACGATATGACGGCTTTCGGCGCCATTCGCGCGCTTGCGAAAGCCGGGATGCGCGTTCCCGAGCACTGCTCGGTGGTCGGCTTTGATGACGTCTCGCCCGCTGCCATCTATTCTCCCGCGCTGACCACCGTGCGCCAGCCCATGGAGATTATGGGAACCGCAGCAGCCACACTTGTGCTGGAGGCGATCAATTCCACTCTCGAAAAGAAGCCAGTCCGGACACTGCACCGGCGAATCGTTCCCGAGTTGATCGTGCGCGATTCCACCCGCAGCGTAAGGTAGCCTGAACTCCCGCGGACGGGTGTATTTTCGCTTGACAGAAAAGGATGCCTGAAGCAGTATTGATACGTTTTAATTAAGGCATTTTGCCGCTTTTGGCACGATCGATGACGGTGCCGCCAGAGTGGACCGCGCGGACCGCAATCAGGCTTGAATTCCCGGGGTCCAAGCAGCGAAGGGGTCAGATATGAGAGTTGTTCTACCAACCAAGATAGCCGCCGGAGTCTTGCTGCTTGCGGCAGCAGTCGTGCATGCTCAGGACACAGCCTCGATAACGGGAACAGTCCGCGACCCCACCGGCGCTGTCGTCAGTGGCGCGCAGGTAGAAGTGTCCAATACTGAACGCGGCGTCAAACGGACTACTGTAACCAATTCTGCAGGCGATTACGTTGTTCCTGCGCTGCCTGCTCCCGCCGCCTACGACGTCACGCTTACGGCAAAAGGCTTTAAGAAGTTCGTGGCCAATGGCGTTGCTCTCGATGTCGCCCAGAAGGCTCGGGTCGACGTTAATGTCCAGGTCGGTGCCTCCAGTGCCGAGGTCACCGTCGAAGGCACATCTGTAGCTCAGGTCGAAACGCAGTCCTCCGATTTAAGCAATACGGTTACCGGCAAAGAGATCACTCAACTCGAACTGAATGGACGCGACTTCACTTCGCTGGTTGCGCTCTCCCCCGGCGTTACCAATCAATCCGGCTCGGACGAAGGCGGCGAGGGCGCGACGACGGTGGCCTTCAGCATCAACGGTGGCCGCACCGAATACAACAACTTCGAGATCGATGGCGGCGACATGATGGACAACGGCAGCAACACCACGCTCAACGTCTATCCCAGCATCGATGCCATCGCAGAATTCAAAGTGCTGACCTCCAACTACGGAGCGCAATATGGCAAGAACGGCTCCGGCACAGTTGAAATCGAACTTAAGTCCGGCACCAATCAATTCCACGGCGACTTGTATGAGTTTGTGCGCAACGACGATTTCAATGCGATCCAATTCCCAGCAACTTCGGTTCCGGAATACAAGAAGAACGATTTTGGCTTTACTTTCGGAGGTCCGGTTTACATTCCCGGCCATTACAACACCAATAAGCAGAAGACGTTCTTCTTTTACTCAGAAGAATGGCGCCGCGACCTGATTCCCGCGTCGGGTTTCTTTTCGACAACTCCGGTCCCGACGATGTCGAATCGCATGGGAGACTTTTCGGACCAGTGCTCAGTTCCGGGTAATCCTGAATGTCCGACGATTCCGGCGTTCATCAATGGAGTCGCTCAGACCGATGCTGGCAAGAAGTTTCCCCACGATCAAGTCCCCATCGAGAATTCCGCGATTGCTTCCGCGCTGACAGCATTGATCCCTCAGCCCACCTCGGCATCGGGAAATCTCGGTAGTACACTCGATCAATGGTATGCCCAACCCACGCTTCCCACGCACTGGCGCCAGGAATTATTCAAGATCGACCACAACATCACCGACAAGGTTCGCGCCACCTTCCACTACATTCACGACTCCTGGGATCAGCAGTATCCCGTCCCGCTGTGGACTGATGGCACCGCCTTCCCCACCATTCAGACAGGTTTCAAGAATCCCGGCATTAGTCTGGTGGCGCGGCTCACGGCTAGTGTCTCTCCAACGCTGCTTAACGAGTTCGTCGCCAGCTACACTACCGACCACATTTCGACGACCCTGAGCGGGCCCTGGCAGCGGGGCACCGCCTTTGGCAATCTCGGCGTCTATGACAACGGCTATGGCTTTAATGCCCCCGAGGTTCCTGGCGTAAGCCTTGTCGATTCTCTATACAACTTCGCCGAAGATCCGGGCTATGTTCCCGAAGGCCCGTTGAATTCAAATCCCACCGTCACATTTCGCGACAATGTTACGAAGATCGTCGGTAGCCATAACCTGCAGTTCGGTATGTACTTCGCCGATGCCCACAAGAACGAACTGCCGCAGCCGCCCACCGGCGCGAACGGCATATTGGGTTTCGCCAACTCCGACAACGGCAGTCTCGATTCGACGGGCAACGCTTATGCCGATTTGCTTCTTGGGAATATCAGCAATTTCACGCAGCAGGAACTGCAGCTCAAGATGCACAACTACTACCACATTTACGAACCCTATTTTCAGGACGACTGGCACGCCAGCAAGCGCCTGACCCTGAATCTGGGATTGCGCATGAGTTTCTTTGGCACCTATCGCGAACTCAATAACCTGGCCTATAACTTCGATCCAGCCCGTTATGTTGCCGGCGCAAGCGGGGTGACTCCGGACGGCATCGTCACCGGAGCCGCCCCCGGCAATCCGTCTTTTACTCCCACCAGCACCACTCCTTACAACGGATGGGTGCAGTGCGGCGTTACCGCGGGAGTTCCCAAGGGCTGCATGAACAACCATTGGTGGAACCCGGCTCCGCGCGTGGGCTTTGCCTATGACCCGTTCGGCGACGGCAAGTGGGCGGTCCGCGGCGGCTACGGAATCTTCTTCGAGCACGGCAACGGCAACGAGTCCAATACGGACCTGCTCGAGCCGTTCAATAGCCAGACTCAGACCACAAACGTTATCAATATCTCCGGCTATGCCAACCTTAATTCCAGTTTGCTCGGCGCTGGTTCGCCTCCGATCATCGTTGGATCGATTCCCAGCAAAGCCGTCTGGCCTTACGTGCAGCAGTGGCATCTTGATATCGAACACGAGATTGCGAAGGGCACCGTAGCGACAATTTCCTACGTCGGCAGCGCCGGCGTTCACCTGACCCGCGCCTACGAATTGAACCAAATTGCGCCGGTTGCCAACAGTCAGAATCCTTATGGTCCGGGGCAGGTAATCACGGCCGATGACTGCAATTCGGTTGTGATCAATGCGAATGGCCAGGCGACCGCAACCGCCAATTACGACACTTCCAGTCCCGTCACCATGACGGGCGGATGGGCCAATAATCTCGCCGTCGCCTGCGGCAATAACCCTGATCTCTATCGTCCCTATCTTGGATATGGCAGCATCGGACGAAAGGATGAGACTGCATCTTCCAACTACAACGGCTTGGAGATGTCGGTGCGCCGTAGCTTCGGAGGACTGCAGCTCGACTTGGCCTACACCTACAGCCATTCCATCGACAATGCCTCTTCCGCTAACGATGCGGGGTTAATCAATTCCTACAATCTGAGCGCATTTCGTTCCAGTTCCAACTTCGATCAGCGGCACAACATCAGCCTCGCATATGTTTACGATTTGCCGTTCTTCAAGAGCGGCGGCCTGACACACCGGCTGCTTGGAGGCTGGGAGTGGTCGGGCATCACAGTGATTCAGAGCGGCACACCCTTCACTGTCTACAGCAGCGGGTCTCCGACCTTCGACTCGTCTGGAAACCAGATTGGATTTATCTCGCCCGCCGACAACGCCGGCACTGGCACCGGTGCTTCTCAAATCGCGAACCTTGGTGGCTTGACTGGCGGCTCATACCCGGACCTTGTCGGCAACCCAAGAGCGCGAGTGCAGAACGCTGCCGACCCTGGTTACGGGCCTCTTCTTTATAATCCTGCCGTATTTGTGGCGCCGAGAGGTCTCACATTCGGCGATGCTGGAAGAAACGTTTTGAATAATCCCTGGCGAACCAACTTCGATATGGCCTTGCTCAAGCACTTCGCCGTCACCGAGAGTAAGTACTTTGAATTTCGCGCCGAAGCGTTCAACGTCTTCAATCACACCGAATTCAGCTGGCTCGGCGGCGACGGAGGTTCGGCTGGCGATAACTCCGGGGTAGGGAACACAGACAGCACGGTCTTCTGTTATGGAACAACAAGCCAGTCGGCTGGCGATCCGTCATGTTTGCCGAGTCCCACCGGCTTTCTGCGCGCCGGCGCCGCACACGAGGCACGGATCCTCCAGCTGGCGCTGAAGTTCATCTTCTAGAGAGAAATCTGAAATAGAGAGAGTTGAAAACTAAGTCCCCTTCCGGCGCCCCTGGCCCGCTGCACGCGCTACAATCACTTTGCATGTGGGCCAGGCCGACCAAGATTTTGTTGTTATTTCTCGGCAGCCTGCTCTCCACCAAAACAGCCCCTCAAACTCTGACAGCGCCACCCGCGAAAGTCTCTTCTGTTCGCACTGAAAACAAATCAGCGCCCAAACTCTCCGCACCCGTTCCAGTGTTTCGCGACATCTCCGCCCAGGCTGGCCTGACCGCCTCCCACATCTCTTCGCGCGAAAAATACTACGTAGTCGAATCGATGAGTGGTGGTATCGGTTTGTTCGACTGCGACAACGACGGCAAACTCGACATCGTGATGGTGAACGGCTCGACCGTCGATCGCTATAAGCAGGGAGGCGATCTTCTCGTCACCCTCTGGCATCAGGATGCGAACCTGAAGTTCACCGACATCACCGAAAAAGCCGGACTCACGCGCAAGGGTTGGGGCATGGGCGTGGCCGTCGCCGATTTCGACAACGATGGCAACCTCGATCTCTTCGTCACCGGCTATGGCGGCAACGCGCTCTATCGCAACAAAGGCAATTGCACCTTCGAAGACGTAACCGATAAAGCTGGCGTGCGCGGCGGCGGCTTCTCGACTGGCGCAGCCTGGGCCGACTACGACCGCGACGGCAACGTCGATTTATTCGTCTCCCGCTATGTTCATGTGGATATCAACGATCTGCCCGCCTTCGGCTCGACCAAGTTTTGCCAGTTCAAGGGAGCGCCCGTGCAGTGCGGACCATGGGGCATGGAGGGCGAGACCGATCTGCTCTATCACAACCGGGGCGATGGCACATTCGAAGAAGTGTCAAAGAAGGCCGGGGTAGACGATCCCGAAAAATATTACGGACTGGGCGCGACGTGGGGAGACTACGACAACGACGGCTGGCCCGATCTTTTCGTCGCCGACGACGCGACACCCAACCATCTCTATCACAATAATCACGATGGCACGTTCACCGACGAAGCGATGGTCGCCGGCATCGCGTTGAATGGCGACGGGCGAGCGCTGGGCTCCATGGGCGTGAGCTGGGGAGACTATGATCATAGCGGCCAGCTTTCGATGTTCATTACCGAATTCGCCGATCAGCCCAACACGCTTTATCGCAATCTTCGACCTGACAAACATGGATCTGACAAGTCCGGACCCGACAAGCATGGGCCGAACGTATTCGAAGACGTCGCCATGCCGTCGCGTCTCGGACAGCCCAGCTTTCCGCTAGTCGGCTGGGGCACCTCATTTTTCGACATGGATAACGACGGCTGGCTCGATTTGTTCGTCGCTAACGGCCACGTCTATCCGCAAATGGACAACGTAAGAGGAAGCGCCGCCTACGCCGAGCCCATGCTCCTGCATCGCAACCTGCGCAACGGAACCTTCGAAGAAGTCTCCAAAGCGGCGGGATTAGCCGACATACCCCTGAAATCGCGCCGGGGCGCGGCTTTCGGCGACATCGCCAACAACGGCAACGTCGACATCGTTGTCCTCAACGTAGGCGAGCCGCCAACCCTGCTGCTCAACACCAACAAATCCGCGAATCACCGCGTGCTCTTCCATTTGGTAGGAACAAAAAGTAACCGCGCCGCAATCGGCGCGCGCGTCACCATTCATACTGGAGGAATGACCCAGTTCGATGAAGTCCGCGGCGGCGGCAGCTACCTTTCGCAAAACGATCTGCGGCTTCATTTCGGCTTGGGGTCGGCGGCAACGATCGACTTGGTTGAAGTGCGATGGCCGACCGGCAAGACACAAGGCTTTAAGAACCTGGCCTCCGACAAGATTTACACCATTGTCGAAGGCCAGGAAATCAAGGAGATGAAAACCTTACCCGCGCGCGAATCGCTGGCCTTCTAACTTCCCGGATGAATCGTTTCAATGCAGCCATTTTCTCTTTGACAGAATCCCTCTTCCGTATAGAATGCGAGTTGAATTTTGTGACCGCGGCAAGTGCTATCCGATACTCCGCTGGCACAAGTGCATTCCCAAGCCCCGTTATCTCCGCAGGATAATGGGGTTTTATTTTGAAAGCAGTGAATGAGCACTGTCTCCAACCCGCCCACTGATGCCCCGCGCCTGCGGCGCTCGCTCACCCTCTGGGACTTGATTCTGTACGGCATCATCGTGATCCAGCCAGTCGCGCCCATGTCTGTCTTCGGCGTCCTCAGCGACCGCGGCCGCGGCCACGTAGTCACGACCATCCTGATCGCCATGGTAGCGATGCTGTTCACTGCTATCAGCTACGGCCGCATGGCGCGCGTCTATCCCAGCGCCGGTTCGGCCTTCACCTACGTAGGCCAGGAAATCAATCCCGCCCTAGGCTACGTAACCGGCTGGAGCATGGTTATGGATTACATGCTCAACCCCATCATCTGCACCATCTGGTGCAGCCAGCAGGCGCACGTGTTTGCTCCCGGTGTGCCTTACGCAGCATGGGCCGTTTTCTTTGCGCTGGTATTCACGCTGCTAAACGTCCAGGGAGTCAAAACCTCCGCGCGCGTAAACTCGGCCTTGGCGGCCGGAATGGGCGTGGTGATCGCAATTTTCTTTGTGGTTGCGGCCCGCTACATCTTCGGGCATCCGCACGACGGTGCGGATTTCTACACGCGTCCCTTCTACGACCCGGCCATGTGGAACACAAAAGCCGTGCTGGGAGGAACATCGATCGCGGTCCTAACCTACATCGGTTTCGACGGCATTTCCACGCTCTCCGAAGAAGCGGAAAACCCGCGCCGCAACATTTTGCTGGCGACCGTGCTGACCTGCCTCGTAATCGGCATTCTCTCTGCCGTTGAGGTTTATGCGGCGCAGTTGATCTGGCCCGCCTCGCAGCCTTTTCCCGATGTCGACACTGCCTTCGTTCACGTCGCCGCCCGCGCCTGGAAGCCTATGTTCGGCATCATCGGATTCACCCTGCTGGTGGCTAACTTCGGCTCGGGCATGGGAGCGCAGATCGGCGCTGCCCGCTTGCTCTACGGCATGGGAAGAAGCAATGCGCTGCCCAAATCGTTTTTCGGAGCAGTGGATGCGAAGCATCGGGTCCCGCGCAATAACGTGCTTTTCGTAGGAGCCATCGCGCTCATCGGAGCATTCGTGATGAGCTACGGTCTCGGCGCTGAGATGCTAAATTTCGGCGCTCTCATAGCGTTTATGGGCGTGAACGCCGCCGCCTTCGTGCACTACGTTGTGCGGGAACAAAAGCGAACTCTGTCGTTTATCCTGCCGTCGGTGCTCGGCTTCGTAATCTGCTTATTGCTTTGGTTAAGCCTCAGCACTCCCGCAAAAATCGCCGGCACTATCTGGATGGCAGCGGGTATAGCCTTCGGAGCCTGGAAGACGCGAGGCTTCCGCGGAGATCTGGTCAACTTCGATCTGCCCGCCGACGAATAGAGACCTCGTTTGTCATCCCGAGCGAAGCGAGGGATCTGCAGTCCGCTGCAAAATACAGATCCCTCGCTTCGCTCGGGATGACAATTTCATGAGAGGTTTCACTGCACACTGCAACCACTCACTTCAGTGCAATCTTTCCGCGGATCACCACGACCGACGCCGCCGGCAAATCGTAAAGCGTCTCCTTAGTCACATTCTGTTGCGAGTGCAAAATAGGCCCGTCGGGATCGGCGGAGCCGTTGGTGTAAGCAACAATTGTCGGCCCAGCAGCTATTTCGGCATGCGCCATGAAACGCGTCCGCGGCGGATTCCACTTGTACTGTCCGCTGCCAAAAGTTGCGATCTCAACCGGGCCGGCAAAGCTCGCCGCCGAATCGCCGGACCCGTGAAACGCGATACGAGTACGGTGAGAGTTCTGCTGATCGCGATTGACGATAAGCAGCGACCACTCGCCATCGGGACGCTTCAATGCGTACGCGGTAACCAGGTCGCGCGCGGCGCCGTCCTCGATATTCGATTCTGCTGAATAAACCTGATGCTCCCCGCCCCCCGGCTGCACCCATTCCAGATTGATGAGTTGAGCCACGAAGAATTGCGCCAGAGGCTGCTGAATCTTATAGGACGCGTCCACCGTGAACATGCCGAATGTGCCCGGGGAGCTGTTGCAGCCGGGCTCCATCTGCAGCGGCAAATAATGGAAGAAGTAAACTGCGTTGCCTCCCGCATCCAGCAGCGATCCAATGTAATCCGCCAGCCAGAGGCCGGAAAAAATATCTTGATAAGTTTCGCTGGCACTCGAAGAGAGATTCCCCTCAGTAACAAACATCGGCAGGCCTGCGGGCACGCCATCATCATGCCAAACCTGCATGATGTGGTGCATGAGTTCGGGCTCCTCATAGAGCATAGCCCACGGAGTTTTGCAGCCATCGAAGGGATAGTGTTCAAACGAGAAGAAGGAGAGATCCGCCATGCGCCCGTGCTGCTTAAGGTAGTTGATAAAGCGCGCGGTCCAGGAGACTCGGCCGCTGGCGTCAGGCCAGACTTCGATGTCCTTGTTAACGCCCTGAAATGACGGACCACCCAGCTTGAGCGCCGGATCGAGGCGATGAAGCGCCGTCGCCCACTGCAAGTAAAGAGCGGCGTAATCCTCCGGAAGCATGTACTGTCCATCGGCTTCCTCGCCCATCTCCACGTAGGAGATCGGATAGTGACGGTGCTCCAGGTAGGTGATCTCGGCAACCGCGTTCTCGGGAGTGTCGTAGAGCAGCGCCACCGGCATCATCGCGGGCAGTCCACGAGTAACGCCGCTGGTGAAGAAGAGATCAAAGCCCACCTGGGCCTGACGAGTGGAGCCCAGATCCGACGCGGTATGCCAGGGATCGACCGAAGAACAATAGGTCGTCGTCTGTTCCTGATCGGCCGTGTGGCGCAAGGAATCGTGGAAGTCGCCATCGCGGGTGACGGTTCCCAGATAGAGTTCGCGTATCGAGTAGCCAACGCAGTTCCGCGGATCGCCGGGCCCGTCGGCGTCGCACGTATTCGAAGACTCCGTCATCAAGATGCGAATGCAGCGCACCGTGACAGGAGTCGCGCTCAGGCGAATCGTCTCGGTGCCGCCCTTGCCGGCGCTGACGCTGCCCGACTGGAAGGCTTGCCAGACGCCGCGAGCGGGCGATTTAATGGGATCGTCGCCCGTCCAATACTGTATGACGTAGTGAGTTGCATAGGGCTCTCCCCATGCGATGCGAATGGTGTCCACGGGCTGGGGCTGCGCGATATCGAGAACGATCCACTGCGGATGCAGAGTGTCGCTTTCGCCTGTGAAATGTTGGGTGAGATAGGGATTGCTCTTCCAGAAAGTATTCAGGTCGCCGTCGGTAAGGCGGGAGTACCCGGAGTTGTCGGTGCCATCGTTGCGCGTGAAACCGCGCCGGGGCAGCGCATATCCGTAAGAATAGCGAATGCTCTCAGTGGGAACGGCAGCCCCCGTGAAATAGCCCTTGCCCGCGGAACCGCCCTTAGGATCGCTAGTGCCGCTAGTACCGCTAGTATCGCTCCACGTTCCCTCAGGGTTCCAGTGCCAGGCCTCAACCGCCAGTTCCGTATTCTGGCGATAAGACACCGGTTGCCATCCCGAGGCCAGCGTTTCCCGTAGCGAGGCCGGCTGCAGATCTTTATCGATAGCCTCCACCGGAATCCGGTCGACGCCGGCGCCGAGGGTCTCGCTGGGAACAAAATGATTGGTCGCGTGCGAGACATCGACGGTAATGGTCTGGGCGGCGGCGAAAGAACCGGAGATCACGACGAGAGTAATGACGGTAGCCGTAATTTTCACGCAAACTCCTTCAGGTGCAGAAAAGAAAAGAGCGTATTAAAACGATTCAATTAGCGATTAGCCGGGCACTCATCCACCAAGTGTCGCTCGGCACCACAGCATTGTGATCGCACGATGATGATTATGCCGACGATACAAAGATAAATAGCGATCGCTGCGAATCGCTATTTCAGGAAAAATCCCAGCTGTTCCGGAGCGGGTAGCGTCTGGGTAGTCCAGTACTGGCGCTGAGCGGCTTGCATAGCAACAATTTTCGCCTGCACCTCCAGCGCCAGATTGTCGTAGCGCACCAGAACGTTGTCCAGCCAATAACGATTATTCTCGCGTCCCCATCCATCCACGTACATCTTGCGCAGCCCAGTTATCGAATCGCGCAGGCTCTGTAACCGCCCGTTGATGTCCACAATTTCGTCCATGTCATTCTGTACGCGAATCTTGTCCGTCTGGTTCTGATAAGCGTCCCAGTAGAAGCGGCTGATTTCCGAGCTGAACTGAATCTTCAAGCCCAGCGTATCCAGATGCCAAGCGGCTAGAAGCATGTCATCAAGAGTCGCCGGATGAAGATGCGCTTTGGCTCGATTCACCGCGAGAGATTCAATCGCGCGTTCAGCGCCGATCCGCAGATCGTGAGTAACCGGCAGAGCTTTGGATGCCATATTAGCGCCGCTTTCGCTGAAAGGATCGGACCAGAAGAGTTCGTTGCTCGCGTCGTCCAATTTCACTCCAGCGAGCAGCGTATGCGCGCGATCGAGATTGTCGATTACCTCGGCAAAAGTTTTGTCGTCGTCGTTATTACGATAGAAGGCCCAGTCATAGCTGTTCTTGAAATCATCGATGCTCGATTCGCCCGCCTGCCAGCTTGCGGCTGCGCCAAAGACCAGCGCCGGCCAGGTCATGTCGACGAGCGATTCGCCATCGTCATTCCAGGTGGTGTTGAGCGCGCCGATGGCCTGATGTTTCTGCCCGTCGCAAATAAAATTTCGGATGTTCACAAAAGCGCTTTCGAGATTGGGCCAGACCACGCCCCAGTTGCCGGCTCCGGGCGCGACCACAACCCGCAGCCCCGCATTGGTGTAGGGCGTAATAATATTTTCGTAGCTCGGTTTTGGGTCGTAGTCCCAGGGAACGGCAATCATATCTTTCGGAAGAATCGTCAACAGCTCGGGATATTTGACCGCGATATCGCCCCAGAACATGAGCTGCTTGTGATAAGGCCGCATGATCTCGAAAACTTTTTGAAGATGTTCAAGATAAACGCGCCCCAGTCCTTCCTGCGCCGCGAGGGCCTTCGTCTGACCTAAGCCAAGTTCGAAAGTTTCGTCGGCTCCGATGTGAAAGAACGGCCCCGGAAATAAAGGCACGACCTCACCGTAGATCTGCCGGATGAAATCGTAGGTTTTGGGATTGGTGGGAGTGAGCACATGGCCGTGAGGCGTTTCGGCCAGATCGGAATAAATTTCATACTTCAGAAATTGATGCAGATGTCCAAAAGCCTGCTGCTCCGGCAAGAGCGTGACGTAGTACTTGCTCGCGTAGTCGACGAGCTCTGTGATTTCGGCGGGAGTCAATGCCGGTTCTTTCGACGAATCTCTAGGCGAAACCAGCGGCTGAGTCTTGAAATCGAAGACGTGCTCCATGTTGAAGCCGACCAGGTTGATCTTGTACTCGGCCAGCGTGCGAATCTGCATCTTCAAGTAATCGATCGTAGGGATGGGACCACGGCTGATGTCATCACTCACCCCACGCCATTCCATGCTAGGCCAGTCTCGAATCACCACAGCCGGGACCGCAAGCGCCTTCCCTCCGGAGCCTTCGCTGCGCAGCAACTGGCGAAATGTCTGCACGCCATAGAACAGCCCCTGCCCGGTGCGCCCCGCTACCAGCACTCCAGACTCGGTCACGCGGACCACATAAGCTTGCCGATCGAGGCCTTCATTGCCCGATTCACCTCCAACTTTCACTCCCTGCGATTCCAGATAGCCGCGCAAGCCGCGGTCCGTTAATCGGCCAAGCGAGATATGCCCCGTAGTCTTCGGCGCAGCGGTCACCTCCTTAATCGACAGCTTCATTCCAGTGCGATCCTGAATCTCCTTCTGCAGAGTCTCGGCCGCAGTCCGGTCTTCGGTATTGCCAATCAGAATTGTGGTTGAGGGTTTGATCACCATCTTCCCCTCGCCTACTGCGAATCTCCTTCGGTGCCGGCAGAATCCTGAGCGCGCGCCCGCGCGTCGTTGATCTGAGCATGAGAAGCGAGCGGTAAACAGCCAAGGCAGGCAAGAGAAATCCAGCTTGTAATCTTCATTCGTGTGACTCTCATTGGTTGAAGGGTGGTTCGAATGGCGAGAGTAGCAGGTAAGATCGGAGGGCGACAAGCTCTTGAAGCAGTTTCGCAAGCTGGCGGAGGCAACTGGCCGGAGTCGAACCTCGGAAGGGAGGCAGAGGCTGCTACAATCTTGGGCATACTCGCTCTTAAGGTCTATTAAAACGTTTTTGCCGATCTTCCAAGGAGGGGAATGCCAGAGTCCCGCAAATTCCCGCATCATCTGATTCGAGAGATTTTTGAGCAACCCGATGCTCTGCGGCGGACCATCGAACCCCGCGTCTTGCTCGACGGCGGAAAAGTTCGCCTGGACGAAATCCATATCTCTCGCGACGAACTGCGCGCCTTGCGCCGGATCAACATCGTGGCCTCCGGAACCAGTCGCCATGCCGGGATGACGGGCCAGTACATGATGCAGGAACTGGCCGCCGTACCCGTCGATGTGGACTACGCCAGCGAATTCGAATACCGCAATCCGATGATTGGCCGCGGCGAACTCAGCATCTTCATCACTCAGTCGGGAGAAACCGCCGACACCACCGCATCTCAGCGCGAGGCCCGCCAGAAAGGCTCCCGCACCATCGCAATTTCCAACGTCGAAGGCTCGACGATTGCCCGTGAAGCCGATGGTTTCATCTACACCCACGCCGGCCCCGAGATCAGCATCGCCTCGACGAAAGCCTTCACTGCGCAGATGGCGTGTCTGTTTCTGTTCGCGCTCTACCTCGGAGAAATCAAGGAAACGGTTTCCAAGTCTCAAGCCCAGCATTACATCGCCGAGCTTCTTGCGCTCCCGCAGAAACTGGAAACGATTCTGTCGGCTTCCGATCAGGTAGAAAGACTGGCGGAACTTTACTATCGCGTCGACGATTTCATGTTCCTCGGCCGCGCCATCCACTATCCCATCGCCATGGATGGAGCTCTCAAGCTCAAAGAAGTTTCTTACATTCACGCTGAAGGCTATCCAACCGGAGAAGCCAAGCACGGCCCAAATGCGCTGATCGATTTTCGACTGCCCCTGGTCATGATCGCGACTTGCGACCGCAATAGTAATGATCCCGGCCCGCTCGCCCGCTATGACAAGAACGTAAGCAACATGGAGGGTTTCAAGAAGCAGGGCGCAACCGTGATTGCGTTAGCGACCGAAGGAGACACCACCGTCCCGCAGTTAGCCGATCACACCATCTTTATTCCCGACGCGCCGGAACTGCTCTCGCCGATTCTTGAGATCGTTCCCTTGCAATTATTCGCTTATTATGTCGCCGCCAAGCGTGGGCTCGACGTAGATCGCCCGCGCAACTTGGTGAAAGCGGTAACGCTGGAGTAGCGAAAGCAATCAAGTGGATGTTTCCTTTATAGCTTCCTTCGATACCAGGATACCGTCCAGCTGTCTATGTGTTACAACATCGATATGGGTTTCACATCCACACCGAGTTCGACTGGAAATTCGTCTCGTTCAAAGAGTGCGTACGGACGAACTCAACCACCGATCTCTGTTCTGACTCCACGACCGGCGAAACCAAGAAAAGATGCATCCTCGATCTGCCCCAATTGTTCGACCGAGTTGCGCGGACATCGCTGCAAAGTGGTTTGCACGAAATGCGGCTTCTATCTGAGCTGCTCTGATTTCTACTGATATTTCCCGTAGAGACGCGGCTTGCCGCGTCTCCTGCTGCGGACTGCGACGAAGCAAGCCCGTTCCGCAGGCGAAGAACTCCACTAACCTTTTACAATAGACAAAATCGGTTGAATCCTCACAGATCAGGAGATCCAGCATGCAACGCAAAGCAAGCGCAGTATGGAAGGGCAGTCTCAAAGACGGTCAAGGCACGGTGTCCTCCGCCAGCGGCATTCTTTCGAACACGAAATATTCATTTGCCACGCGTTTTGAAGACGCTCCCGGAACCAATCCAGAAGAACTGATTGCGGCCGCCCACGCCGCGTGCTTTTCGATGGCGCTGTCGGCGCAGCTCACCACCTCCAAGCTAACGCCTGAGAGCATCAATACCAATGCAACGCTCACCATGGAGAAGCTCGACGCCGGATGGGCCATCACCGCCGTGCACCTCGATGTAGTCGCGAAGGTGCCCGGAGCCAGCCCGGAAGCCTTCAGCACTGCAGCGCAAAACGCAAAAGCCGGCTGTCCCGTGTCAAAGGTGTTGAACGCCAAAATTACGATGGATGCGAAACTGGCCTGACTGTTTTCGTGCGTCGATACGCGGCTTGTCGCGTCTCCTGCGTGGAGAGAGACAGGGCTAGCCCCGTCTCTACAGTGGGAAAGAACTGCTAGCTTTGCTCGCGCAAAATCTGGCGCAGTTTTTGATTGATGCGTACCGCCTCACTCGAAGCCTCATCGACCATTTCCACCCATCGGCGCGAACTCTCTGGAGGTCCAGCCTGCGAAATCAGGTAAGTGGCCTGCACGATGGTTTCGAGCGCATTGCTCAGATCGTGCGCTAGCTTGCGCAGATCCTTCGCCAGCTCTGCGGAGATTTTGTTGGAGGCGTTTTCCATTTTGCCGCAGATCGCGGCTCGCGTGGCGCAGCAGCAGCTTGCCAAACAGGGCGCGAAGGCCAAATGCACTGCCTTGCGCTCGTTTGACAGTCACACGCCAGCCAGTAGATATTAGTGTAGTCGCTTCTAAAGAGGGTCCTGCCGACTTTTTCTCTTTATGCGGATATGGCGGAACTGGCAGACGCGCTAGGTTCAGGTCCTAGTGGCCGCAAGGTCGTGGAGGTTCGAGTCCTCTTATCCGCACCAAAAACAGTTGCCGGTTGCCAGTCTCCAGTTACCGTCCTAGTTTGCAATCCGCGCGATGCGAGTTCACGGGCGAACGTCAGCTCCTAACTGGCACTGGTACCGGCAACTGGCAACTGATCTTAGGCCCCCGCCGACAACCGATGCGTGCTCCGCGTCTGCGCGATCCCATACTGTCGGATCTTATACAGCAATGCCTTATAGCTGATCTTCAGCAGCGCCGCGGCTTGCTTACGATTCCAGTTTGTCTCTTCCAAGGCGCGCGCGATCGCCTCGGCCTCCGCTTCGTCTTTCGCATTGCGCGAAAGCGATTTCAATCCGCCACTATCGGCGCCCGCAACCGCGGCTTTGCCGTCGCCATCGAAGTGCATTCCTCCACCGCCGTCGGGCCTGGGCTGCAATTCGGAGGCGGCCAGCGTCTCGTCCCCCAAGACCAGGTAGCGCTTGACGAAGTTGCTCAACTCGCGAAGATTGCCCGGCCATGAGTGCTTGAGACACGCCTCCATCAATGGAGGCGAAAGCGGCAGTGGCGATCGCGCGTAAGACTCCGACATGCGCGACATGAAATGCTTGAGCAGGATCGGAACTTCTTCCTTGCGCTCGCGCAGCGGCGGCAGCGACATGGTGAAAGCGTTCAGCCGGTAATAAAGATCCTCGCGCAGGCGCTTGTTGGCCAATGCTTCAGGAATATTGATGTTGGTCGCGGCCAGAATGCGCACATCCACTTTGATCATGGTGCGGCTGCCCAGCCGCGAAAAAGTTTGGTCCTGCAAAACGTGCAACAGTTTGGCTTGCAGCAGCGGCGGCATTTCGCCGATTTCATCGAGCAGGATCGTGCCTTTGTTGCAAAGCTCAAACTTGCCCGGCTTGGGGTGATTCGCTCCGGTGAAAGCTCCCGCTTCATACCCAAACAGTTCGCTCTCCAGCAAGTCGGCCGGCACCGCAGCGCAATTCACTTTGAGAAAGGTGCGATGCGCGCGCGGGGAAAGCTTGTGGATCAGCCGCGCCAGCACTTCCTTGCCGGTGCCGCTCTCGCCCAGCAGCAGAACCGGAATGTCGACGTTAGCGACCAGCGCAGCCTGCGAGCGAATTTTCTTCATCGCCGGGCTGGCAGCGACAAAAAACACATCGTCGGCAAGTTCTTCGATGTCGCCCGCATAGCTTTCACTCTTCGCCGTGCCCACGCACAGCCCAATGACCGCATCCAGTTCGGCCTTCTGGAACGGCTTGGTCAAATAATCAATCGCGCCCAGGCGCATCGCCTGCACCACTTTGCGCGTGTCATTCACGCACGAAAGCATCACCACTTTCAATCCCGGTCTAAGGTGGCGAAGTTGTTCGAGCGTCTGCAGCCCATCGATGCCGGGCATGAGCAGGTCAAGCAACACCAGGTCGGGCGTCAGCCCTTTCTGGACGTGCTCCACCGCTTCCTCGCCTGTGCTCGCGGTTTGAACTTTGTGATCATCCACTTCCAGCAGCGTGCGGATGTAGCGCAGCATTCCCGGTTCGTCATCCACCAGCAAAATGTTTGCGGTTTGGCTCATTTCGATCCTCTTGGCGGACTGCTCAGAATTGGCTTCTGGGGGATGAGAAAAGAAAACTTGCAACCTGCTCCGGGCTCGCTTTCAACCCAGATCTTTCCACCCATGCCTTGCAGAAGGCGGCGCGCGATCGCCAGTCCAAGCCCCATGCCCTCAGCCGATTCGCTGCCCGGCAGGCGAAAGAAATCATCGAAAATTTCGAGGTGAAATTCCGGCCGTATCCCGGGCCCCGTGTCGGCCACGCTGACTTTCACGGCGTTCGGCACGTTCACCGACTGCCGTCGGCGGTCTCCATTCACCCGCGCATTGCCCACCCCGCGCCGCTCCCACATGTGCGGCTCCGCATGCAACCAGACCGTGCCGCCCTGCGGAGTGTACTTGGAAGCGTTCTCCAGAAGATTCGAAATCACGCGCTGGATCTTCGGCCCGTCGAACGCGAATGGCGTCAGTTTGTCATTGGCGAGAAAATACAATGCCAGACCGCGTTCCTGAAACCGCCCCGACCAAAGTCGGCAAACTTCAGAGAGCGATGCATTCATGTCGCCTTCGACGTACTGCATCCGCAGTTCGCCGATCTCCAGCACGCTAAAGGTCAGGAAATCCTGAATGAATTGCTGCAAACGTTGCCCGCTGCTATACATGTCGGCCATGACTTCACGCTGGCGCTCGTTCAGCGGCCCCAGCTTCTGGCTCTGCAGCAAATCGATGTAGCCATTGAGAATCGCTAACGGCGTCTTGAGGTCGTGCGCCGCGGAGGCTAGAGCATTGGTCGTTTTGCGGAAGCGATCGCGTAATTGCTCCAATTCGCGGGAGATTTCGTCCGCCGAATTCGCCGCCACCGTGGGAATCATTGGGCTTAGCGGTAAGCTATTTTGCGCAATTTCGTTCGCAGTTCCACCGATGGATGCGGCCCCTGGGCTTTTGTCGAATAGAGAAGACATGGAGGTCTGTAGTTAGCGCAACTCAAAGAGGGAGGAGTACTAACTGCCAAAGCGGGGATGTCTCATACTATGTCAGGTGCAACAAACTGTCAATTGGAAACACCAAAGCGGCTCGAAGAGCAAAACTTTGCACTTACTATTGTGTCTTACGGTCACAATACTAAGCAAACTCGATTGACTTTTTCCACCAGTTTCCGTGTTGGAGGCGAGGTTTAGCGCGATTCCCGTCCCAAAGGGTTCTCTCCTGCATTTGGCCCATGATGTGCGGCGCTCTGAGTGCAATTACCGGCTTTGGGGTGATCAGATCAGTGTCTCGTAGCTTATTGAAAAAGGATGAGCGAAAATGGCCTCGACTGCACTTGGCCATTCCGGTATTTGTCCGCGCCCGCGACGGGGGTGGCAAGGATTCCCTGGAGTTTACCACCGCCATTAACATCTCTCCCGGGGGTGCTTTGGTGGTACTTCGCCGTTCTTTGCCGCAATCGGCAGTGATTTCACTCGAGATTCCCAGCGCCCCCATTGGCTCCGCCTCCGGCCTCAAAACCTCTTCCCAAGTCATGCGGGGAAAGGCGGTTTGGGTCACCCATTTCGACGACTACCATCTCCTGGGGCTGAAATTCGACCGTCCCCTGGGCACCGGTGCGCCGGCTGTTTCCAAGAGGCGTCTGAGAAAAGCCGATGCCGCAGTGTGAACTATTTTGTCCTTTACCCACGTTTTAAGGTCTAACACTTCAGTGCCATCACCGCAGTCGGCGTTCTCGCGATATGATCATTCTAAGCCACTCATAAGTTGAGCGTTTAGCGAAAAAGCTCTCGGCACGCTCGACTCACCCCCCGGTTTGGTGCTTGGTGTGCACTTTTAGTGCATGCGGATGAACACTCGGCCGCATGGGGGCCTTCACTCTTATGACGTCACTTTCCGTAAGTTCGCTGGCGCAATCGCTCGGCGAGATTCCCCCGGACCAAATCATCTTCGGCCACTCCGAGGTCATGCAGGCGGTTCGTTCGCGGCTCGGCAAGGTAGCCGCCGCCAATGTTCCGGTCCTGATCACGGGCGAAAGCGGCACTGGCAAAGACATCATCGCCCGGCTCATCCATGCGCTGTCTCCCTGGAAGGTTGGCCCCTACGTCAAAGTGAACTGCCCCGCGATCCCTGGAACCTTGCTCGAAAGCGAACTCTTCGGCTACGAAAAGGGAGCCTTCACCGGCGCTTTTGGCATGAAGCCCGGACGCGTCGAAATGGCGCATCGCGGCACCCTGTTTCTCGATGAAATTTCAGAACTCGATTCCTCGCTGCAATCAAAGCTCTTGCAACTTCTGCAGGATGGCCAGTTCTGCCGCATCGGCGCCCAGGAAGACAAGAAAGTCGAAGTGCGCGTCGTCTGTGCCACCAACCGCAATCTGGAAAACGAGATTGAAGCCGGCACATTCCGCCAGGATCTTTACTACCGCATCAACGTCGTGAACATACGCATGCCGGCGCTGCGCGAACGCCGTGGCGACATTGAAGATCTGTGCAATTATTTCCTCGAATACTACAACCGCAAATTCAACTGCAAGGCCCGTCCGCTCTCGCAAGAAGTGCTGGCGGTGCTGCAGAAATATCACTGGCCGGGCAACATCCGCGAACTGGAAAACCTGATCAAACGTTACGTGATCCTCGGCAACGAAGAAGTGATCACGAACGATCTGGTGTCGCGCGAGCCGGACTTTTTCAATCCGGACTTTTCGCTGGACGGTCCAATTTCACTAAAGAAGCTGACCCGCCAGTGTGTGCGCGAACTGGAGCGTAAGGTCATCCTCAAAGTTCTGCAACAGCATCACTGGAATCGCAAGCAGGCGGCAAAGACACTGGGCATCAGCTACCGCGCCCTGCTCTACAAGATCCGCGATGCTGGCCTGCCCTCAAACCGCGCTCTGCGCCAGAGCCAGGCAGAAAAAGCCAAGCCCGGCGACGCCAAACCTGCAGACGGAGAACGACCAACGAGCGGAGCCGCCGCAGACTAAGAATTACGACCATGGAGGGACGGGCGATCGCCCGCCCAACCCAAGCTCGGCATTGCAGCGCCCGATGGCGATACCCGGCCAGATTGTCACGAAAAAGTTTCCACTCGCTGAGCCTCTGCAGACTTGTTATCGTCAAAAGTGGGCGGCCGCGCTCGAGTGTCTTTATCTGGTATTTCCCCGCTAGCCCTGCTACGCTCCTAATTTATGCAAATTACGGTGGAAATTCCGGACCAATTCGTCGAGCATCTCGTGCCTCCGGGCCGCGACGCGGCTCGTTCTCTACTGGAAGAGTCCGTAGCCGCAGCATACCGTGACGGCAGGCTTACGATGGAGCAGGTTCGCCAACTCCTCGGGTTCGGAACGCGTATGCAGGTGGATACTTTTCTTCAACAGCATGAGATTTATGACTACACTCCTGAGGACCTCGCCAAGGATATGGCCAATTTGGATCGGGTGACCAAGAGCGGGTAACCGCGAGCATGATCGTCGTTGCCGATACCAGTCCTCTCAACTATCTCGCCCGTCTGGGCCGTCCCGATGTTCTTCGCGAAATCTATGGACGCGTCTTAGCTCCCCTCGCCGTACTAATTGAAATGCAGCACCCGGAAGCTCCTTCGGAGGTGCGTGCGTGGGCATCCGCGCCTCCGGCATGGTTCGAGATTCTGCAAGTCCGGCAACTGGACGTGAGCCTGCCGACCGAGTTGGGCGCGGGGGAACGCGAAGCCATCAGCCTTGCCCTTGAACTCCGTGCAGATGTTCTTCTGATCGATGAACGAGTTGCACGACGCCAAGCCGAAGCAAGGGAGATCAAAATAGCTGGTACGCTTGCCGTTCTGTTGCAAGCGTCCATCCGCGGATATTTCGATCTTCCAGAAGCCATGAAACAGTTACGTGCATATGGCTTCCGCGTTTCCGCGGTCCGTCGAAGCGTCGATGTTGGCCAGGTACGAACAAGCACGAAAATCGGAGAAATGATTTGCTCCTTCTTCATTTCGTCTGCCCTCGATTTTCGAACACCTGATGCGCATTAGGCCCAATAAGTCCTATCCAGCGTCCGATACTGAATCGCCTCCGCAATATGCTTCGGCTCAAGCTGCGGAATCCCATCCAAATCCGCAATCGTGCGCGCAACTTTCAGAATGCGGTCATGCGCCCGCGCGCTAAGCCCCTGCTGCGCCATAGCGCGTTCCAGCAGCCGCTCGCAATCCGCCGATAGCTCGCAGAACTTACGAATGAGCTGAGTCGGCATCTGCGCGTTGCAATAGAGTTTTTCGTGTCCCGAACAAAATCTCTTCAGCTGAATCTCTCGCGCGCGCACTACCCGTTCCAGAATGCTTGCCGAGCTTTCCGATTCTTTCGTACTGCGCATTTCTTTGTAATTCACTGCCGGAACATCAATATGAATATCAATGCGATCAAGCAGCGGCCCAGAAATCTTGGAAACGTAGCGTTGGATCATCGGCGGCGTGCAGTGGCATTCGCGGGTGCGGTCGTTATGAAATCCGCAAGGGCAGGGATTCATCGCCGCCGCGAGCATAAAGCGCGCCGGAAAAGTGAGCGACATCGCAGCGCGCGCAATGCAAACAGTCCCGTCTTCAAGCGGCTGCCGCATAACATCAAGCACGTTCCGCGGAAACTCAGGAAATTCGTCCAGAAACAGCACGCCATTGTGAGCCAGCGAAACCTCACCCGGCCGCGGAATCGCACCCCCTCCGATCAACCCCGCATCCGAAATGGTGTGATGCGGCGCGCGAAACGGCCGCAGCCCAACCAGTCCCGCGTGCGCGTCGAGCACTCCCGCCACGCTGTGAATCTTCGTGGTCTCAAGCGCCTCTTCAAACGTAAACGGAGGCAGGATCGTCGGCATCCGTTTCGCCAGCATGGTCTTTCCCGATCCCGGAGGCCCGATCATCAAAATGTTGTGCCCGCCCGCGCACGCCACCTCCAAAGCGCGCTTGGCCGTCTGCTGCCCGCGAACGTCCTTGAAATCCACATGGAATTGCTGCGCCTGATCCAGCAGTTGGCCTGTATCGACCTGCAACCGCGACACGCCATTCCCCGAGTTGATCAAGTGGATGACCTCCAGCAACGACTTAACCGGATAAACCTCCACGTCCCCGACCATGGCCGCTTCCCGCGCATTGACTTCGGGCACAACCAACCGCTTGACCTTCGTCCGCCGCGCCTCGATGGCGATCGGCAATGCCCCGCGCACTCCGCGCACCCGTCCGTCAAGCGAAAGTTCGCCAACAAACAACGCGTCCGGCACTTCCTTCTTATTCAACCCGCCGTATGCCCCAAGAATGCCGAGCGCCATAGGCAGGTCAAAACCCGAACCTTCCTTGCGAATGTCGGCCGGCGCCAGGTTGATGGTGATCTGGGTAGGAGGAATATCGTAACCGCAGTTTTTCAAAGCCGACCGCACCCGGTCGCGGCTCTCGCGGACGGCCGCATCGGGCAGGCCAACCGTATGAAAGTGGTCTTCATTCATTTTGACGCCAGATACATCTACTTCAACCTCAATGATGTTGGCATCGATGCCATAAACCGCCGCACTCAGGGTCTTATAGAGCATAGGGGACACTCATAGGCACACGAAGAGGCAAGCACAGGAGGGGAGATCCAGCCGCCATCATAGACAACGAAAGACCCGTATAGCTGTGATGGCCGTCACCCCGTTACCGTGATGGATCGTGAGCGCACCTTCTTCAGGGACTAGCCGCTTTCAGTGCTACGCTAAGGGTAATCTGGCGGAAACCGCCTGCTGTCATTGAGAATCGAGACTTATTGAAAAGAGCGGAACTGGATAGCTTGTAGTCAGCAATCGTAAGTTTGTGGAGTTTCTCATGCCAGACGAAGGTCCCGGATCAAGCCAGCCTAATCCCAACCGGCTGGATCATGAAGAAAGCCAGTTGTGGCGCTGGGCCCTGGGCTTGCTCATTTTGCTCGCCGCCGCGGTCGCCGCGTTGTCGTGGCAACAACTGAAGGACCTTCCCTACCAACTCTGGGCAATTCCCGCTGGACTTTTCGTGCTCGCCACCTTGTTTGCCACCTACGCCTTCGGCCGCAAGCGCGAAGTTTCCGAGCTCAATCGCATTCTAAAAGGGTTCCAGAGTCAGGGCGCAGTCGGAGGCGCGCCCTCCGAGGAGCAACTCGATCAGCTGGGCCAACTCATCATGCGCTCGCAGCGCAGCTTCAAAGAGCTCATCGATTCCCTGGATGACGTAGCCCTCGCTCTCTCGCTCGACGGAACGGTGCGAACTGTAAACCGCCGCACCACCGAAATCCTCGGCGTATCCTACACCCAGCTCGTTGGTCATAAGCTCGAAGATTTCCTCGGCGCGCCTCTCCACGCCGAGGCAGCCATCGGCCTGTCACGATTCCTCGAAAAACGGACCTGGTCGGGAGTAGTCGAAGTCCGCCTCAAGAACGACTACCGGCGCCTGTTCTACGATTGCGTGGTCAACGCCATCGTTAAGGGCGACGACGTCGTAGGAGCCAGCGTCCTGGCGCGTGACATCACCGGCCATCGCGAAAAGGAGCAGCGCTTCACTCAGCTCTTCGAATCTCTGCAGGAAGGCGTCTACATCAGCGATCCCGAAGGCCATCTCCTTGAAGTGAACCCGGCGCTGGTCAAAATCCTGGGTTATAACAGCAAAGACGATTTGCTGAAGCTTCCGCCCGAACAGCTCAGTGTGGATGCAGAACCCGTGCTCGGGCACGGTGCAAACCAGAGCGGCAACACGCGCACCCGCGAGGTTCACCTCAAGAGAAAAGATGGTGGAGTCGCCGTCTGCGTCGATACCTCGACCGGCGTCCTCGATGCGGGGAAAGTCGTCCGTTATCAGGGCACGCTGGTGGACGTCACCGAACAGCGCGCTCTCGAGCAGCAACTGCGGCGGCAAGAAGAGTTCCGCCGCTACCTGCTCGAAAGCTTCCCCGATCTTATTCTGGTTCTCGACCTCAACGGCCGCTATACGTTCGTGAGCGCGCGCATTGCCGAGATCCTCGGCTACGGGCCGGAACAGCTCATGGGCAAAAGCATCGACGACGCCGAATGGACCTCACCCGATCTGGCCGCCCTCTACCGCACCGTCGCCACCGGCCTAAACTCACTCACTTCCTGCGAGTTCGATTCCTGTCACCGCGATCGCACTTCGCGCACCATGCTCGGCATGGGCAGTCCTCTGCTCGACGCCGAAGGCAAGCTGGCCGGCGTGATCATCTCCGTTCGCGATGTTACGAAAGAGAAAAAACTGGAGCAGCAGATCATTCAAAGCGAACGTCTGGCCGCCATGGGTCAAATGATCGGAGGCTTTGCCCACGAGCTCAACAACCCGCTGACCGTCATCCTGGGCAATTCCGAACTGCTGCAGGAAATGGAAGTGAGCGAACCCGCGCGCAAGCCGATTGCGGCTCTGCGTCAGGAAGCCCGCCGCGCCGCCGACATTGTGCGCAACCTGCAATACTTCGCCCGTCCCCCTGTTCCCGGACACAGCCAGGTCAATCTCAACGAGCTCGTGCAGCGCACCGTGCAGATGCAGGCCTATCCCCTGCGCAAGAGCAACATCACGGTCGACTTCGTCCCTGAACCTGCAATCCCCACGATTGTCGCGGATCCCAATCAGCTGATGCAGGTCTTCATGAATCTTCTGCTCAACGCCGAGCAGGCGATCCGCGAAAACCGCGACAAAGGCACCATCCGTGTCCGCGTCGGTCAAAAGCCCGATTCCGTATGGATCCTATTTCAAGACGACGGCCCCGGAATCGCTCCCGAAATCCTGCCTCACATCTTCGATCCCTTTTACACCACCAAACGTCCCGGCCGCGGCACCGGCCTGGGCCTAAGCATCTGCAAAACCGTCCTGCGCGAGCACCGAGGCAACATAGAAGCCGCCCCCGGCCCAGACGGAGGCGCAGCCTTCACGATTACGCTGCCAATAGCAGCGGCGGAGTCGGCGGTAGCAGCGAAGTAAGGCTGGTAGCACCGAAGAAGTGCGAGCGCGAACTCCCGACTACGACATACGATCAGCTAGAATTGTGGGAGAGCGGACTGAAACACCCATGGATAGCCGCGATCTCAAATTCATGCAGGAAGCGATCGATTGGGCCGACTCCTGCCAACCTATTAAAGAAAGCATACCCAAAGTGGGCGCGATTATTGCCGTGGGAGATGAAGTGTTGGGTCGCGGTCGTCGAGGGACTGGCCGGGAGGGTGATGACGACCATGCCGAGAAGGAAGCCCTGCAGCATGTGAAGAACATGTCAGCATTGCCGCAAGCAACGCTTTACACGACCCTTGAACCCTGCACAGGACAGGTTCGTAGCAAACCGCTAGAATGCTGCACAGAGTTGATACGCCAGTACAAAATAAAAAAAGTGTATGTCGGCATTCTAGATCCCAACCAGGGAGTCACGGGGAAGGGATTATGGCGCCTTCAGGACACTGGAGTTGGGGTTGCTCTTTTTCCTCATAACCTTTCCGAGCGAATTCGCGTCCAAAATGCGCCCTTCATCCGTTCGCAGCAGACGCTCGGTGCCACGATTGTCAGTCCGAGTGACGGCGAGGAACTTCGAACGTACGAGACAGCAGGTAGGCACACGATTCGCGTCAAATGCCTAAACCCGCCCGGAAATGACACATATCTGCTCATTTATAAAGCCGGACTGTACTGGCCGCAGACAGGTCCATTTCGTGCAACTGGAGCGGGGGCGTGGGAAATCGATGCGCATTTTGGAACCACCGGAGAACACACCCTCCAACTGGTGACGGCAGATAGCCTTGGCGGCGCCCTGATCCGGTACTATCGGAAAGTCACTGAACAAAATAGAAACCGACGCGAGAAAGTTCGCGGCAAAATCGATTTGTCACTGTTAGGGGGCGATTACCCCGGCATCGAGATGAACGGCCTACCCAAAGGCCTCCGGCTCGAGGCATCTGTGAGGGTGAGAATTGCCTACATCAAATTAATATCGACTTTTGCGGAACCCGAAACTGTACGTCGCGGAAAGACCCTGAAGATCACGTACGAGATCGAGTGCTCTGAGGATGTCACTAGCGGAATTTGGCTCGGCGCTTCCTTCCGGGATGCGACGAACAAGTTCTTTTTTAATACGAGCGAGGATAAAGCTGTTTCGCTCACTAAAGGCAAACACACATATCACAGAGATTTTACGATTGCTCAGGACGCCCCGGCCGGGCAACAAAAGCTCGATACCAACGTCTGGAAAGGGGCTGTTGGAGACAGCGGCAAGTCAAAATGGGTTGCCGGCGGACCTCCTATATCAATAAAGATCACTGACTGATTCCCTTTGCTGAGGTCGATAAGGCTCCGCCGAACGCGATAATGTGATTAGGCCGTTAACGCTCCTACCGTTCCACCGCCATAGCCACCGCATTCCCCCCGCCCAAACACAGCGCCGCAATCCCGCGATGCACATCGCGCCGAATCATTTCATAAATCAAAGTAACCAGCACGCGCGCTCCGCTAGCTCCTATAGGATGCCCCAAAGCCACCGCGCCCCCATTCACATTGACGCGATCAATATCCAGCCCCAGCTCGCGGATCACTCCCAGCGCCTGCACCGAGAACGCCTCATTCAGCTCATAAAGATCGACCTCGTCGTTCTTCCACCCCGTCTTCTCCCAGATCTTGTGCACCGCGCCCACCGGAGCCATCATCACCCACTTCGGCTCGACTCCGCTGGTAGCTTGCGCCACGATCCGCACCATCGCTTTCGCCCCGAGTTTCTCAGCAAGCGCCGCGCTGGTCACCACCAAAGCCGCCGCCCCATCATTGACCCCCGGAGCATTCCCCGCCGTAACCGTTCCATCTTTCTTAAACGCTGGCTTGAGCGAGCGCAGCACCTCAATCGTGGTGTCCTCGCGCGGCCCCTCATCCTTGTCAAAAATAACCGGAGTCTGCCCTTTCTTCTTAGCCGGCAGTTCCACCGGAACAATCTGCGCCTTGAAGCGGCACTCTTTCTGCGCGGCCACCGCCTTACGATGCGAGTTCACCGCGAACTCGTCCTGCTCCTCACGCGTGATGCCATACTTCTCGGCAACGTTCTCCCCCGTGAGTCCCATGTGGTAATCGTTGTAAATATCCCAGAGCCCGTCGTGCACCATCGAGTCGACCAGCTGTCCATTGCCGAGCCGATACCCCTTGCGCGCATTGGGCAATAAATAAGGAGCGTTGGTCATCGATTCCATACCGCCCGCAACCACAATCGAACTGTTGCCGGTCTGAATCGCCTGCGCCGCCAGCGCAACCGCCTTCAATCCCGACCCGCACACCTTGTTAATCGTCATGGCACCTACCTCGGGAGCAAGTCCCCCGAAGAGCGCCGCCTGCCGCGCCGGATTTTGTCCCAGCCCCGCCGAGACCACATTGCCCATGATGCACTCATCCACCTGCTCGGGCTGCAGGTTCGCCCGCTTCACCGCTTCGCGCACCGCAACCGCGCCAATCTGCGGAGCCGTCATATCGCTCAGGCTTCCCTGAAATTTTCCAATCGGTGTGCGGCATCCCGCGATGATTACAACCTCATTCGAATCGGCCATCATTGCCCTCCTCAGCGCCCAGCTTCAGCATTGCTCGTTAAGAAAATCGTCCTTAATTATAGATGGCGTCGGCGTATAACGGTGCGGGCGTCGCGTTCAAGAGTCGTTGGTCGTAAGTCGATGGTCGGTCGGTCGTCGATCAATGGCCGCTAGGTTCGTTTTGCTAACGACCAACGATCAACGACAAACGATCAACGACTCCTCCACGTCGCGCAATTTTTTTCGTGCACAACTCACGAAGTGACTTTGGTACAGCATTGCATGCGCACGTCTCGATCATTTTTCTCTTGACTTCGTTTCGCGATGACAATATACATTCAACTAGTTGCAACAAAACACCGTTGCGAAATTCCATGAACAATGGAAAGGGAGAATAGATCCATGGCAACTAAAAAGAAAGCAAAGAAAAAAAGCAGCAAGAAGCACTAAGCAACTGCAACAGGCAACGACAAAGGGGACGCGATGAGCGTCCCCAAAGTTTTTTGCGGCATTTTCAAAGCTGCTCATGCAGCGCCAGGCGTCCCCGCCCGGCTAATTGACCCGAGACGCCGGCCTCTTCTGCGCAACTTCAACCACCTTCTCCGTAGCCGGACAAAGATTTCGATACGGGCAATACGAACACTGATATCCAGGCTTGGCGGCAAATTTTCCCTGCGCAATCCCATCCGCTACTTTTCGCACGCGCAGTTTCGCCTCTTCCAGTTGCGCCTCGTTGCGCGTCGTCCAAACCGGCGTATTGTTCTCGAGGTTATAAAAGATGAGTCGGTCGGCCTGCTTGCCCAACGTCTCCCGCGCCGCCAGCGCATACAGCGAAAGTTGCAGGCTCTCGTCGGCATCGTCTTGTGACTTCGGTTTGCCCGTCTTGTAGTCCACGATGGCAACCGTGTCAGGGCCAGTGCGATCGATGCGATCCACGCGCCCCGCCACCTTCGCCGACCCGATTTGCATTTCGAATCGCGATTCGGTGTCAATGACTTCAGCTGCGGGCTCGCGGCGCGCGCACTCGAAAAACTGGCGCAACTGCTCCAACCCCTGCCGCAGATACAAATCATACTGATACCGGTCCGCAATCCCCGCTGAAGCCAGCGCAGACCGGAACTGCTCGCGCAAATCATCATCCTCGATCTCGCGTTGATAGCGTTGCGCGTCGTAGAAAGTCCGCAGCACGTCGTGCATGGCCTTGCCATAGTGCAGCGCAGCCGAAACTTCGCGCGGCAGATTCCACTCCCGCTCCAGCTTGAAGCGCAGCGGACACCCCTCATAAATTTCAATCGCCGACGCGCTCAAGCCGGAAACAAAATTCTCCGACGGCTCCATCAGCAGCCACTCCGCAACTTTCGATTGCTGCAACGCAATGCGCTCCTCTTCCTCGGCAAACAGAGTATCCTGCACCGCCCCGGCCGCTCGAGTCGTCCAGAATTTCCGGGTATCGGGCCGCACCATAAACTCGCGAAGAAACTTCGTCGGCTTCGGATCCTTCTTGCTCTGCCCCTGATTCGCGTAAATCGCAAGCGTGTCTTTGGCCCGCGTCATAGCGACATAAAAGAGCCGCCGCTCTTCTTCTTCGTGCAGAGTCTTATCGTCAGGAGCGAACCCGCCCGAAGCAGACGCATTCGACCTGCGCAGCTCCGCCGGAAAAGCAATGAGCGGCTCATGATAAGCAGTCGGGAAACAGACGGACGACCCGCGGATGATGGCCACGTGCTGAAACTCCAGTCCCTTGGCCGCGTGAGCCGTCAAAAGCTGCACCGCATCGTCGGCGCTGCGCGGAAGCGCAATCGACCCTCCGGCCTGCACAAAATAATCCAGATACTCAAGAAATTCCGAAGGACTGCCATTTCCAGCAATCGCCTTCTTGTGCCACGCGTCCACAAAATTCAAGAACGCAACCACCAAAGGCGATCGCCGCAACTCAAAGTGCCGGATCACAAGCTTCACCGCATCGCCAGCGCGAACGCCATCCTTGCCGACTTCAAGGTGGACTCTGTCCACGCTCTCCAGCAGTGCCGGTCCGCCTGCAAGCCTTCCCAACACAGTTCGGAGATCAAGATCCTGGCGTCGCACCGCTCTCATCGCTGCGCGCAATTCCACCGCATCGATCGCAAATTGCGGCAGCGCCGCGACACGAAACAAGCTGGCCGCATCGTTCAGAGACACTGCTGCGCTCAGGCATGCCACCGAATCCCGCACCTCAGGCGTGTCGAGCACATCCAGCCCTTCAATCGAGAACGGAATTCCGCGCTCCACAAATTCGTGCACCAGTTCATCGCGATGGCCATGCTGGCGATACAGCACGGCAAAATCGCTCCACCGGCAAGGCTGGAGCTGGCCCGTCTTGCTCTTCTGCTGTTCCTTCCGCTTTCTCTGGATTCGCCGCGCCAGGTCGGCTGCCTCGACCTCCTTATCTCTCCACGTAATAATTTCAACCAGCGGAGCCGCCGCCGCATCGCACTTTGCTTTCGACTCTTCGTCGCGCAGCGATTCGAGCGGCGTCCGCTGATAAGAAATTGCGCATCCCGATTGCGAGGAGCTTTTTACAAACACCGCCGGATTGTCATTCACAATGCCGAAAGCACAGCGGAGAATCGGAGAAAGCGACCGCCGGTTCTTCCCGAGAACCACCACTCGTGCCGCCGGAAAATTCCTGGCGAAGAGCGTGAACGCTTCGCTCGAAGCCCCGCGGAACTGGTAAATCGCTTGATCGGGATCGCCCACCGCAAAGACATTCGCCTCCGTGCCCGCAAGCAACGAAAGTATCTCGGCCTGGGCAAAGTTCGCATCTTGAAATTCATCCACCAGTAGAAAGCGCGTACGCCGCCGCTCTTCTTCAAGCAGCGCAGAATCGCTCTTGAGCAACTCATAAGCACGCGTAATCATGTGGCCAAAAGTGCCCAGGTTTTGCTCGCGGAGCATCTCTTCCACGCCGGCATACACGCGCGCGATCTCCTGGCACCGTTCCAGAATCTCCTCATCCTTCAGATCGGCCTGTTTCTTAGCCTTCGCCACTCGCGGCAACGCAAACTCGCCCCGCTCGAGGCGCTGCACATAGCGCAGATATTCCGCCGGCCCGACAAGCTCATCCTGGCAACGCCGCATAAAATCCAGCAGGCTGTCGAGAAACTGCCCCACATTGGCTGCGCGCACAAAATGCTTGAGACGCAGATCGCGAATCCGCCGTCGCAAGAACACCCAGAGGTCCTTGTCATCGAGCACGCCAAAACCCGCGCCCCGCCGTTGCAGCAGCCCGTTGCACCACGCATGGAACGTGCAAGCCTGCAGCCCGGCGATGGATTCGATGGAGTTGCCCTCAAGTTCACTGCGAACCCGGCCCAGCATCTCCGCGGCAGAGTTGTCGGTATAAGTCAGTGCCAGAATTTCATCAGGACGGGCGTGGCCTTCGCGAATAAGATTAGCCACGCGCTGCGTAAGGACGGTGGTTTTCCCGGTCCCCGCTCCGGCAATAACCAGCATCGGCCCATGAACGTGCTCGATGGCCTCCCGCTGCCGTTCGTCGGGAACAATCTTGGTAGGTGTCAAAACAGTTGTAACCACGTCAAGTTATCTCTAGCTCGGAGAATATCAGAGGAAGTTGTGGAAGGCCTTAACAAGGCCGCTGCGGAATCTGCTCCAGGTCGCTCAGGCTCCGAATGCCGCAGCGTCCATCGCCAGAGCCGTCGCCACAATCGCCGCCGTTTCCGCACGAAGAATAGTCCCGCCCAGCGAAGCCGCCTTCCATCCCTCTTCGTAAAACCAAGAGAGTTCTCCGTCGGCCCATCCGCCTTCAGGCCCAACAGCAAGCGCTACTTCACTCGACCACGATGGCAAAACATCCGCGAGCCGCGCATCCTCTTCCGACTCGGCCAGAACCACCCGAGTGATCGATTCGCTAGAAACACTGTCTTCCGCAAGATCCTTCAGTTTGACCGGAGCCGCAATCTCCGGAGGCGTTGCCCGCCGCGATTGTTCCGCCGCCTGACGAACAATCCGCAGCCAGCGTTCGTGTCGCTTCTGAGCGGCCGTAACCAGATGAGCGTCGCTCCGCCGCGCGATCACGGGGATGATGCGGGCGACTCCGATTTCCGTGCACTTCTCCAGCGCCCACTCCATGCGATCAAACTTGAAAATAGCCAGCACCAAAGTAATTGCCGGAGCGTCCCGAAGCGAGTTCACCTTCCGCTCCCGCTTTTCGTCGAGCGCGAACTCAACCCGATCATAGGCAATCGTCGTAATCGTTCCGCGCCGAACCTCGTCCCCGGTGGCAATATCGAATTGTTGTCCAATTTCGGCGCGCAGGACGCGAGCCAGATGAGCGGCATGGTCGCCCACCAGAGCGGCCGTATTTCCAGATATCTCGTCAGCGATCCAGCGGCGGCGGGTCATAATTCAGCTCTCAGCTCTCAGTCGTCAGCTCTCAGCAAAACCGCATTCATTCGAACGTATGAAGTATGAAGTATGAAGAAACAAGAAATAGACCCTGGTGTCTTTGCTGAAACAGAGGTTTTCCTGATGGCTGACGGCTGAGAGCTGCCTCTACACAAACATATCCTTGACTCGCCCCAACAGCGACCGGTTCTGCGGCTTATTCTCCACCGGAGACAGCTCTCCCAGTTCCGCCAGCAACTCCCGCTGCCGCTTTGTCAATTTTCCCGGAGTCTGAATTCGCACCTCGACATAAAGATCGCCTTTGCCGTGCGAATTGAGCACTGGCACTCCTTTGCTTCGTATACGAAACGAGGTCCCCGACTGTGTGCCCTCCGGCACTTTCAGCTTGTGTTCCCCTTCCAGAGTCGGAACCAGAATCTCGGTACCCAAAGCCGCTTGCGGAAACGAAATCGGAACCACGCAATGCAAGTCATTGCCCTCGCGTTCAAAGAAGGCATGTTCTTTGACGTGCAAAACAATATACAAATCGCCCGCCGGTCCGCCGAACGCGCCGGCTTCGCCGAGGCCGCTAAAACGAATGCGCGTGCCATCCTCTACGCCCGCGGGCACTTTAGCTTCGACCACGCGCTCGCGCAGCAAGCGCCCCTCGCCTCGGCACTTCGGGCACGGATCGCTAATCAAGCTTCCCGCGCCCTGGCACGTAGGACAAGTCCGCGCAATGCTGAAGAAACCCTGCTGATACCGCACCTGCCCGCGTCCATTGCAGGACTTGCATGACACGGGCGCTTTCCCCGGCGCCGCCCCGTTTCCGCGGCACGAATCGCAAGTCTCGTGCCGCCGCACGTTCACCTGCTTTTCCGCCCCGAACACCGCCTCATCAAATTCAAGATTCAGATCTTCGCGCAGGTCCGCGCCGCGCTGAGCTCGGCTGCGCCTCCGCCCGCCTTGCCCAAAAATGTCGCCAAGCCCAAAGATGTCCCCAAAGATGTCGCCGAAATCCTGGAAGATGGCAGGATCGAACCCCGCCGGACCTCCGCCGCTTCCGCCTATTCCGGCGTGCCCAAAGCGGTCATACAAAGATCGCTTCTCACCATCGGCCAGAATCGCGTAGGCCTCTGTAATTTCCTTGAATTTATCTTCCGCATCCGGGTTATTAGGATTCCGGTCAGGATGGTGCGTCATCGCCAGCTTGCGATATGCGCTCTTGATTTCAACATCCGTTGCCGTACGCGTAACCCCAAGCACTTCGTAATAATCGCGTTTAGTATTAGCGGCCAGAAACTCCCCCACTTCCTTGATCCATAAAATCAGTTAAGTAAATCACTCAACGAATCCAGCAGGCAATTCCAAGCTAGTTGAATAAATCGCCTTAGGAAAGTCCCGAAGGGACGACCCGCTCTAGCCCAGCGCTTGAAGCGCCGGGTCCGGAGCAGAGGAGAATAAGTCCCGGAGGGACGGCCCAGTTCCCAGCCTCCGAACTCCGCGTACTACCCCTTGCTATTCCGAGCCACCCGCACCATCGCTGGCCGCAGCAGCCGCTCCTTATATTTATACCCGCGCTGCAACTCCCCAAGCACCTGATGGTCCGGAACCTCCGTCGTATCCACCATCTCAATCGCTTCATGCACCCGTGGATCAAACACCTGCCCCACCGCCACAATCGGCTGCACTCCAATCTTCTGCAGCGCATCCTGAAATTGCCGGTAGATCAGCTCCACTCCGCTTCGAAAGTCGCCCGCGTTTCCACCCGCCTTCAACGCCAGCTCGAAACTATCTAGGATAGGCAGAAAATTCCTGATAATATCCGCCGCCGCGAACTCCCGAAATTCCTGCTGCTCGCGCACCGCGCGTTTTCGCGCGTTATCGAATTCCGCCTGCAGCCGCGCCAGCCGATCAATCAGCGCATCGCGCTCAACCTTCAGCTTCTCGGTTTCCGATACCGCGCCAGCCGCGCCACCATCCGCCGCGACCGCCTCCGTTCCCTCTTCGCCTTCCGCGGCCGGAAGCTCATGGTTCAAATCCAGATTCCCGTCGGTTTTTCCATTTCCTTTAGCCATACCGCTGCGCTACTCCGATTCATTCAAAAGTTTGTCGAACAGCCGCGCGATGTAAGACACCGCCGACATGGTGTGCTGATAATCCAGCCGAGTAGGCCCAATTACCGCGAGCGATCCCATCACTTCTCCGCCCACGCGAGCCGGAGCCCCAATCAGCACAAAATTCTGCAAAGATGACGACGAAGCGGGCAAAGCCTCATCCAGCCCAATCACCACCCGCACCGCCTCCTGCCGCGTATTCAGATACGCCCCCAGCAGCTTCACCACTTTCTCCTTTTCCTCGAGCGTCCGCAGCATATCCTGCAGCCGCTGGCGATCCTGCCTGCCCGCTCACCTGATTCGTAACCAGGTTCGCCGCACCTTCCACGAACACCGACTGCGCGTCGTCGGTGGCAGCCAGCGCTCCCTGCTCATAAAGTTGCCCGATGGATTTCATCAGCCGGTCATATTCGCTGCGTTCCTGTTCCAGCCGCCGAGCCAGCTCGGCGCGCATGTCGCCCATCGTCCAGCCGCGAAAATTCTCATTGATATAACGCGCCGCCAAATCCAGGTCAGCCTGCGGAATATCCAGCCGCAGCACGCGGTCGCGCACCACTCCCGAGCGCGTCACCACCACCGCCAGCACCTTGCCATCGCTCAGCCGCGAGAAGTAAACATGCTCCAGCGCATTCCGCGGACCCGTGGTGGCGACCGCAACTCCCACGCTATGCGAAATCAGGGAGAGCACATGCGAAGTCCGCTCCATGAACTCCGCCACATCCGTAACGCCCGTCAAACTATCCTGAATAATGCTCTGATTCTCGTGCGAAAGCCGCGTCTCCCCGCTCAACTGCTCGACATAATAACGATAAGCTTCCGCCGTAGGCACGCGCCCCGCCGAAGTATGCGGCTGTTCCAGAAATCCCGCATCCGCCAGATCCGCCATCACATTCCGAATCGTGGCCGCACTTAGCCCTTCGCGGCTCGATCGCGCAAGCGTGCGCGATCCCACCGGCTCTCCGCTGGCAATAAATGTTTCGACGATGGCGGTCAGGATTTCCCGTTCCCGTCCACCCGTTGGCCCTGCAGTCATACCTGCTCGAATCCCAAACCAGAGACGATACTCTAAATTCTTTAGATGCAGTGGCTTAGATTAAGATTCTTGCCACGCTAAGGGCATTCTAGGGAGCAAGTGACAAGGGTGTCAAGGAATACGAAAGCGTTCCGTCCGGACGAATCATCGGATACATCCATGTGCCATAACCGGATATGCCGCATTTCGCGCTTTTCGAAAAGCGGGATTCGACAGTCGCGTCAATCTAGCGATTTTGTTACCAGCCCATCTATGGCCGTTTCCGCGGCAGCACCCGAAACTGTCGTTTCCCCTCGATCCGATAAGTCGCAAAGTCCGCCTGATCGACCGTGAGAATCACGGTAAGAGATTCGCGCTTCGCCAGGTACACGAGCGTGGCGTCGGCGAAATCCATCGGTCGATCCCAATACCGCGCCATCAATCCGTGGAGGTGTCTGAGTTCCGCAGTCTTCGATCGTCCCGAGAACGAGCGCTCCCGAACGGACGAACTTCCAGGCCGCTTCCATCTCCGTACGCGAATCGCCCACCAAATGGAAAAGTTCCGTGAGCATCGCCTCGGATGTCAGCAGCGGCAGCCGGAGTTGCCGGAACGCCTCCACGCAGGCCCCGTGCCAGCGATCGGTCCGGTCGAGCAGCGCGAGAATCGCGCCCGTATCAACAAGTGCATTGGCAATGCGTGAATCAGCGGGCATAGCGCCTCAGGCGCTTGCGAAGCGTGTCGCGCGCGGTCTCGGCGCGGCGTGGGTTGCCGCTGGCGAGCGCTCCAAAACAGCTGGCCGCGGCATCGTGGAGCCTGCGTTGCGCTTCCCCTTGCGTGGCGTCCGCGTCGCCCTTCTTTAGCCAATCCCGGACGGCTGTCTCCAGCACGGCTGAAACCGGCACCTTGCGCAGACGCGCTTCCCGCTCCAGGTCAGCCTTCAGTTCGCCCCCCAGACGCCAGCTATAAACTTCCGTCTTAATGCACTACACTGTAGTGCATTCGCGTAGATTTTGCAATGAGAATGAGAATGAGTGGATGACAAGACGTGGCCCGGCATCCACGCCGGCGGTCAGCGCCGTGCCCCGCATCGTGAAAGTGTTTAGAAAGGTGCGGTCGGCATCCGGCGAGCTATACTGCGCGAGCATGGCCAGCAAGCCCCACATTGCGGTAATCGGCGCAGGTGCTTTCGGCGGATGGACCGCTCTCTATCTTCTTCGCGGCGGGAGCAAGAGTGACATTGCTCGATGCCTGGGGCCCCGGAAATTCACGATCGTCGTCAGGCGGCGAAACGCGAATCATTCGCGGCGCATACGGCCCCGATCAGCCGTATACCAAACTAGCCGCGCGCGCGCTCGATCTGTGGAAGCAGCACGAAGCCCAATGGAAGGGGAGATTCTTTTTCCCCATAGGCGTGCTGTGGATGGTCGAACAGGATGACAGCTTCGAACGCGGCTCAATTCCGTCACTGAAAGAAGCCGGAATCCCGTTCGAAGAGTTATCCGTCAAAGAGCTCGCACAACGCTGGCCGCAAATCAGTTTCGAGCATGTCGCGTGGGGCATTTTCGAACCTCAAAGTGGATACCTCCTCGCCCGCGCCTCGGCACAAGCCGTTGTCGATCATTTCGTAGCCGAAGGCGGCGAATATCGTCAGGCAGCAGTGGCTTCGCAAAGTCTCGAAAGCGAATTCGAAACCGGTCACTGGGAAAATTTGACCCTTTCAGATGACTCAACCATCGCAGCCGACCGCTACATCTTCGCCTGCGGGCCGTGGCTGGGGAAGGCTATTCCCGAATGCGATCGGCCCGCATTTCGTCTCCACCCGGCAGGAGATTTTTTTCTTCGGAACTCCCGTCGGCGATTCGCGCTACAACGAAGGCAAACTCCCAGTCTGGGGAGATCACAGCGAGCACTTCATCTACGGAATTCCCGGCAACCAGGAGCGAGGTTTCAAAATGGCCGATGACACGCGCGGCCCCGAATTCGACCCCACCTCAGGCGAGCGCCTGGTAAGCGAAGAAGGAATATCTAGCGGCGCGCCGCTATCTCGCCTACCGTTTTCCCGGCATGAAAAATGCTCCCCTGCTCGAGTCCCGCGTCTGCCAGTACGAAAATACAAGCGACAACAATTTCATTATTGATCGCCATCCGAAGCACTCCAATGTCTGGATTGTCGGCGGCGGTTCCGGCCACGGCTTCAAGCATGGTCCCGCGCTCGGCGAGATGGTCGCAAAATTGGTACTCCAGGATGAAACTGCCGATCCGTTCTATCGTCTGGCAAGATTCAAAGGAAAAACGAAAAACACTGAGTCCTAAACTCGGCCAGCCCGAGAGTTGTTTTGCTGGTCCAAACTCACAAGTGCATTCGTCACAAATTCCCTGTACCGCCGTCACCGACTTCGATACCTGTTCTCTACGAAAGTAAACTCATCGCCACCCGTTGCTGAAACGAACCCGCAGAACTTCTGGCCGCTGCAAGGCTCTTGAAATTCGTGCCTTTCGAACGCCCAGCGTGAGAATTTCACGCGCGCGAACGGGCACAGTTAGGAGAGAGATGAAACCACTGTTCACAACATGCATGATTCTGGGATGTTTGAGTTTTAGCTCCGCGCAATCCGTGCAAGGCAACGCCAGGCTCAGCGGCAATGTCACTATCGCCATTACCGGACATTCCGTGACGCTAACCTGGAGCGCAAGTCAGAACGCAACTAGCCTATAACGTCTACCGCGGCACAACCCATGGCGGACCATATACCAAAGTGGGCTCCGGGATCGTCAATACCACTTATACCGACGTACAAGTAAGTCCTAATCAAACGCTTTACTACGTTACCACCGCGCTGAACGGCACCACCGAAAGCGGCTATAGCAACGAAGCCACCGCCGTAATTCCTTAGGAGACAAAATGAAACGCTATTTATATATCGCAATCTTAAGCTCGCTGTGTGGAATCTCCTGGTCCCAATGCATCACCGGCAACCCTGGCACGAACTGCAGCGGTCCGCTCAATATTCAGCCGCAATCCGGAAACACTGGGCAATCTGCCTTAACTTTGATCGACCTCGGACTGCCGCTGCCCAGCCCGTCGGCAGGGGAGTACACGCTATCGATCGCCAGCGGCATGATTCTGGAATCGGACAACGGAAATGGCTATCACTCGCTCGTGGGCCCATCAGGACCAACCGGTGCTACTGGAGCTGCCGGACCAACTGGTTCTCAGGGATTGCAGGGTCCTCCAGGTCCCACCGGAACCGAAGGTCCACCCGGACCGATCGGAACTTCAGCCGCTCCACCGGACTACAGCTTCTATTACGGTCCGGGATTCAAGGCCGCTACAGGCACAAGCGAGTTCGGAAACTCACTCGATCGCGATCAGATCGATATGACGAACGCGATCTCTGTCCGCTTCCTCATCACGCTCGCCGCAAGCGTTTTACCAGATGGAAGCTACGCTCAGGCAGAGTACACCCCCGACGGCGAGAACTGGTATGCACTCTCGGGAGAAGTGCCTGTGACAACGCGTACCGGAATCTACTCCAGCGGTTGGCAGGACCTGCCGGCAGGGGCAAGCGGAGACTATGTGGTTCGTATCGTTGTGTACAACGCCGGGTCCAGCGCTGCCGAACTTGGTGTCCGGCAGTTGCATTTGCAGTTCAAATAGTGCGAATCGGCGGAGGCGGAAAACGCGGAGGCGGAAAACGATGACCGGAACGTTCTCCGCCTTATCGCCCTACTGAATCTGAATCACAGTTTCCGAACTGCTGGCCTTGATCTCATCGACTCGCGCAATCACATTGCGCGCAAAGGTGAACAGCGACTTCGCATGCGGCGAGCCTTCTCCCTGAAGTACCGTAGGCGTGCCCCCATCGCCGGCCTTGCGAATCTCGGGATCGAGCTCCACATGGCCAAGATAGGAGATGCCAAACTGCTTTGCCGTTTTCTCCGCTCCGCCGCGCGAAAAGATATCGATCTCATGCTGGCAATGCGGGCACACGAAGTAACTCATGTTTTCGACCATGCCGACGATGTCCACCTTCATCTGGCGGAACATCTCGATCGCCTTGCGAGCATCCTGCAGCGACACGTCGGAGGGAGTAGAGACCACAATCGCCCCCGTCAAGGGCACAGTCTGAATCAACGAGAGCGCAACATCGCCAGTTCCCGGAGGCAGATCGATGACGAGATAGTCAAGCTCTCCCCACTGCACCGATCCCAGAAACTGCCGGATGATCGAATGCAGCATCGGACCGCGCCAGATCAGCGGCTTGTCCCCAGGATTGAGAAAGCCAACCGAGATAACCTTGAGACCATGCGAATTGATGGGCGCGAGCTGGCCCTCGCCGATCACTTTGGGTTGTTCGTTGGTGCCGAGCATGAGCGGAACGTTCGGGCCGTAAACGTCGCCATCGAGCAATCCCACCTTGTGTCCCATCTTGCTGAGGGCGATTGCCAGATTGACGGAAAGAGTGGTCTTGCCGACTCCGCCTTTGCCGGAACCGACAGCAATGATGGCATTAACGCCAGGTAAAGGTTGTGGAGTGGGCTGCTGCTGGCCGGAATGGGAATGGGCGCTCATGTCGCGATTATACGGGAGGGAAGGGAAGCCGTCAGCCAGTAGCCGTCAGCCCTGAGCCACCAGTCTCTGCCGTCAGTGAAGCAGATCGTAACGTTTCTATCCTGTGTTGGTGAAACAAAGCCGCGCCTCGGTTTTCCTGAAGGCTGATGGCTGACGGCTCAGTAGTGCCCCTCTCCAGACTGCACCTTGCCGCGAAACATCCTGTAAACGAATACGAAGTAGGCCACTGCCAGCACTGCGCCGAACGTCCACCAGACCAGGCCAACGCTCAGTCCGTGGCTGTCGGCTGCGGTGTTATAGATCGTCAAATCGTATTGGTGGTCCCGAGCCGGCAGCACGACCGGATACAGCGCGAATGCCGCACCCACCAGCATGAAAGTGATATACAGGCTGGAAGCGATAAATGCGAGTTTCTCTTTACCCTTGGGATTGGCCCAAATCATGATTGCCAGCGTGGTAACAACGCCAATCGGAATCAGCATCCCCAGCGGGTGATTCGCGTAGTTCTTCGTGATCGTGGGCCGTATGAAATAAGTCGCAACTAGCCCGGTAAAGGTCAGAAAAAACTGCAGTGGCCAGCATAGCAAAGCCACTCCGCGCGCGCGGCGTCCAAGATCCGCGTCGGTCTTCAATGCAATGTAGTACGAGCCGTGTGCAGTCAGTGTCACCAGCGCCATCACTCCAATGAGCACGGTATACCAGTCAAGAATGCCAATCTCCGAGCGGAGTTTAAAGTTGGTCCAGAGCGGCTCAAAGAAATAGCCGGTTGCATCCAGCGGAACTCCACGCACCACGTTGCCCAGAGCCGCGCCAAAAAACACGGCCAGCAGAATGCTTGCACCGCTGAAGACCACATCGAAGAAGTCCTGCCACACCCGGTTTTCGCTGTGCACCCGGAACTCTATGCCGATGGCGCGCAGCATGAGCAGCCACAACACCACCATCAGCGGCAGGTAGAATCCGCTGAAGCTCGAGGCATAGAGTTGTGGGAACGCAAAGTAGAGTGTGCCGCCGGCGGCGAGCAACCAAACCTCATTACCGTCCCACACGGGGCCAATGGCGCGCAGCACACGCCGGCGCTCCTCATTAGTCTTGGCCGCAAAGAGGTAGATTGCGCCCGCGCCCAAGTCGAAGCCGTCGAGCACGACATATGCGGCGACCATCACCGCGACGATGCAGAACCACAGGCTTGCCATCTTTACCTCGTTGCCTGACTCGCTGCGTTATCTTGCGACCATCACCGGATGCATGCTGCCCGCGGACTCGTCCCCGGTTGGCCCATGTTCGATCTCCCGCCAAATCAGGAAGAGAAACAAGATGCCAAGAACCGTGTACATTCCCATGAATCCCAGAAGCGTAAACATTCCGTTACCCGCTGACACCAGCGTGGAGTACCCGTTTTCAGTTCGCATCAATCCATAAACGAGCCAGGGCTGCCTGCCGAGTTCCGCCGTCATCCATCCCGCAGTGTTAGCGATATAAGGGAAAGGCGCCGACAACATCAAGATCCAGAGCATCCACCGGGTGTCAAAAAGACGGCCGCGCCAGAGCAAAATCAACGAGACAACCATGATCGCGACGAAGAGTGTGCCCAGGCCAACCATGATGTGATAGCTGTAATAAAGCAATGGGATGTTACCCGGCCAGTCTTGCTTGGGGAAAGCGTCCAGCCCGCGCACGTTGGCATTCCACCGTCTATAAGTCAGCATGCTCAACATTCCCGGAACCAGAATCGGGTTATCAATGGTTCCTTGCTGCTCATCGGGCTGACCGATAAGGACAATCGGCGCACTCGACTGCCCGTGAAACAATCCCTCCATCGCGGCCAGAGTTACTGGCTGCAGGTCGGTAACCATCTTCCCCTGCCGGTCGCCGGTGGGAAAAATCTGCAGAATGCTGAACAGACAACCGGCCACCACACCCGCTTTGACGAAGACGCGCGCATGTGCGGTAAATTTGCCGGAGAGCAGATAGAACGCTCCTATGGCTGTCATGACGAAGGCTCCCGTGATCGCCGAGCCACTCATGTTATGCGCGTATTGCCACCACGCCCACTTATTAAGCACAAAATCCCAGAAGCTTGCCAGTTGCAGGCTTCCGTCCGCCGCCGTGAAATAGCCGACGGGATGCTGCATGAAAGCGTCAGTCGCGATAATGAAGTAACCTGACAACCACGAGCCCGCAAACACCGCGAAGGCCGACCACCAGTGTGCCTTCGGACTCAATCGGTTCTCACCAAACAGAAATAATCCAAGGAATGCCGATTCGAGGAAGAAGGCAAACATGCCCTCCATGGCGAGCGTGTGGCCGATTACCCCTCCCGCAAATCGCGAAAAATGCGACCAGTTCGTGCCGAACTGGAATTCCATCGGAATGCCAGTGACCACGCCCATTACAAAACTAATGCCGAAAATCTTTCCCCCAGAAGCGAGCGGCTTCGTGATACACGGGATCGTTGCGCCGCAGGGCGATTGTCTTGAGCACGACAATCAGCAGAGCCAGGCCCATGGTGAGTTGCGGAAAGAGATAGTGAAACGTGGCGGTGAAAGCAAAGTGAAGGCGGTGAACAAGAAGTGCATTGCCCATAAATAACATCCTGGCTGTCAGTTACCAGGTCAGCACCGACTGACAAGCTTACCAGTAATGCCGCATAAGTTCCCCATTAGTTTGAAAAAACGCTATTACAAATTTGAGCTAGACTCGAACCTGCTCTCTGAGCGCCGATTCCTTGCGGCGTATTTCCCTGCGCCGTGCCGCGCCATCGAAGCGCCTCTTTTCGTCTGCCGTTTCAGGTATGACTGGCGGCACTGCGATTTTATTTCCCGCAGCATCGATCGCAACGAACGTCAAATAGGCGGAACTGACATGACGCCTCTCTTCCGCCCGATAATTCTCCACCCAGGCCTTGACTCCCACCTCCATCGAAGTGTTGAAAACGCGATTTACCGACGAGCGCAGAACCACAAAGTCTCCAACCCGAACCGGCACGAGAAAATCCATATGATCGACAGATGCCGTCACAACGTAGGCGCGCGAATGCCGATGCGCGGCCATCGCGCCGGCGAGATCGATCCAGTGCATGAGGCGTCCGCCCAGAAGCGCGTTCAGCGGATTGGCGTCGTTAGGCAGAACGATCTCTGTCATTTCAGAGATCGACTCACGCACCGGACGCGGCTGGTTGAACTTCGCTCTGTCGTGATCGTTCATAGAATTAATTCATCATTACTAGCGACTCGTAGCTAGTGACTCGTGGCTGGCGACTCATAAGACGCCATCTCTCGCCCCTAAATCGGCCGTTGCATCGATTTAGAGTCATATATCAGACGATAACCGCGTTCTGCCGTGAGCGGTAAGTTCGAACATAAGCCTCCGCAAGTGTGAGCACGCGTGGATCTGACGGCATCTCGAACCAAGCCCCGCTCGCCAGATCGAAAGTCAAGTTCCCGTGTTCAACGGGAGCATGCGCTAACTCGCACACATAACGTAATGTGAGTTGATCGGCATTAGCGTTAGCGACACAGAAACGAATCGCATCCCAATCATGTCCCAAAGGCAGATGCGGGCAGGCAGTCGCATAACCAAGATTGCAGAATTCCCGTATGTGAACATCGGATGCAGCGAGTTCCTCACCCGAGGCGCGGCAGTTCCCCGTCCAACCCGCTCCCAATGGCAGTCGCGAAGGATGCGGCCACGAGCCGTCATTCACCATTTCCAGCGGCACAAAAAAAGGGCAGGCCAAATCGGTTTCCTCGGAGAACAGCCATTGTAACGCGGCCCGCGATCAGAAGGCTGTGATAAGAATGGAAGCAGCAGTTGCTAGCCGTCAGCCGTGAGTCGTCAGCCGATTCATCGCTCCGGCTGAGAGCTGACGACTGAGAGCTGAGAGCTTCTTTATGGATCGCATCGCCACGCTGACCGAAATTCTCACCGCGAATCCCGACGATTCGTTCGCGCGCTATGGCCTGGCCATGGAGCACTCAAAGGCCGGACAAATTGAGCAGGCGCTCCAGGAATTCAAAACGCTGATCGAGAAAAATCCGGATTACACGGCCGCCTACTTCATGGCCGCGCAAGCATTGTCCGCGGCGAGCCGGGTTGATGAGGCCAAGCGCTGGCTCGTGGATGGCATCTCCTCCGCCCGCCGCACCGGCAATGCCCACGCGCAATCCGAGATGACCGCCATGCTAGAAGAACTGGGCTCCTGAATGCCTCACGTAGGGGCGGACGCATTCGTCCGCCCCGCGGAGCGAAGCTCCGCAGCGCCGGCTGGACTGGGATTCACAGCCGCAATGCTAAACTCTTCTGTTTGCCGGAGGCCACGCATGCGCCGTCTTTCCATTTTCCACGCTGTCTTAACGACAGTGATAACGATAACAATATTGACCGTTCTCACTCCTCCCGCCGTTGCGCAAGCCAAGCACCCCTTCACCTTCGAAGATATGATGAAGCTCAAGCGAGTAGGCGAGCCCGAGCCGTCGCCCGATGGCAAGTGGGTGCTCTTCAGCGCCGTCGATGTCGATCTGGCCGCGAACACGAAGACGCCACACATCTGGATCGTGCCCTTAAATAGTGGAGCGACGGGCGTCTCGCCCGTCCCAGCCAGCTTCGCGGCTGAGCACATCCTAATCCCCGACCAGGATGGTGACCGTCCGCGCTGGGCGCCGGATGGCAAGCGCTTTGCCTTCATCTCCAATAAAGACGGCGGCTCGCAAGTGTGGATTGCCGATTTCGATGACGCCGCGGGCAAGGTGGCTCGCACATGGAAACTGACTTCGATCGCCACTGAAGCTGGCGGCGAACTCTGGTCGCCGGATGGAAAGAACATCCTTTTCACCTCCGATATTTACCCCGAGTGCGACAGCGCCCCTCACGTCGAGGCCTGCAATGCGGCAAAAGTGAAAGAGACGACGGATTCGAAGGTCAAGGCGCTGATCTTTGATCACCTACTCTATCGCCATTGGAACGCCTACAGAGAAGGCAAACGCGCGCACATTTTTGTCCAGCCGATTTTCGAGATTCCTCCCGCCGGACGCAGCCTGGGTGACCATCCGGCATCCATTCCGCGCGACCTCACGCCCGGCGACTACGACGCCCCCGTGTTCTCGCTCGGTGGACAGGACGACTACGCCTTCTCGCCCGACGGAGAGGAGATTTGCTACACCTCGAATCACGACAAGGTTCCCGCAACTTCGACGAACAACGATTTGTGGACTGTTCCGGCGAATTGGCCCACGAATGCAACTCCCGCCGAAGTGCTGGCCAAAACAAAAGACATCACCGCCGACAATCCCGCCAGCGACTCGACTCCGCTCTATTCGCCCGATGGCAAGTACATCGCCTACCGCGCCCAGCAGCGTCCGGGATATGAGAGCGACCGCTTCCGCCTGATGCTGTATGACCGCAAGACAGGCCGAAAGACGCAGTTTGGACCGACGGAGAAAACTGACTTCTGGGTCGGCACGTTCACATGGTCGCCCGATTCTTCGAAGCTCTATTTCGTGGCCGAGATCAAGGGTGAGTCTCCAATCTATTTAGTGACGTTCAAGATAAATTCGATCGATGGTGCCGCGGGAGGCGACGTAACAATTCACGACACCGCTTTGGATTACACCGTACTCAGGCGGGGGTTCAATGACGACATCGCAGTTACCAGTGATGGCGCACTTTTGTTTACTCGAATGTCGATCGCCGCGCCAAATGAAATCTATCGGCAATCGCTCACGCACGTCGGCCTAGAGAAGAACGAATCGGACCTAGAGATGAGGCAACTCACCCACCTGAACGACGCCGTTCTCGGTCAAGTTGCGATGTCCCCACTCGAACCCTTCTGGTTCACCGGCGCACACGGCGACAAGGTCCAAGGCTTTCTAATCAAGCCCCCGAACTTCGACGCCAGCAAAAAATATCCCGTAAAGTTCCTGATCCACGGCGGCCCGCAGGGCGCCTGGGGAGACGACTGGTCCTATCGCTGGAATCCCGAACTCTTCGCTGCTAACGGATACGTCGTCGTCATGATCAACTTCCACGGCTCGACCGGATACGGACAGAAGTTCATCGACGCGATCAATGGCGACTGGGGCGGCGCTCCATTTGAAGACCTGATGAAGGGCCTCGACTACGCGGAGGCGCATTACCCGTTCATCGATAAAGACCGCGAATGCGCCCTCGGCGCGAGCTACGGCGGATACATGGCCAACTGGGTGCTCGGCCACACCGACCGTTTCAAGTGCATCGTCACCCACGACGGCATGTTCAACACCGTTTCCGCCTGGGGCACGACCGAAGAACTCTGGTTCAATGACTGGGAGTTCAAAGGCACTCCCTACTCGAACCCGGAGATGTACGAGAAGTGGAACCCGCGCCTCTCGGCGAAGAGTTTCAAGACGCCCACGCTCGTCATCCACGGGCAACTCGACTATCGCCTCGACGTTAGCGAAGGCCTCCAGCTTTTCGATACATTGCAAATGATGAATGTGCCGTCGAAGATGCTCTACTTTCCCGACGAAGGCCACTGGGTGCTGAAGCCTCAGAATTCTCAGCTCTGGTACAAGACGGTCAACGACTGGGTAGATCGCTGGACTAAGACTGGGACTGAGACAGAGACAAAGACGGAGACGAAAAAGTAGCAGGCAAAGAATAAAAAATTACGGCAGCGGACCACTCTCCGCAGGTCCCGGAGCCTTGGTGGGGGAACCGTCGCCACCGACCGTTGTGTCTTTCTTTGGACTTGGAGCTTTGCTTTCGCTCGCTGCTTTGGCTTCCACCGGCTTCGACGCACCGGGCGGAGAAGGCAGATTCTCACCGCTCGCCGCACTCGGCGATGCCGAGCCTCCTCGATCGATGAAAACAGTTTCGGTAGAGGCGTTATCCGTAGAGGTGTTATCTGCAGAAGCAGTGCCCATAGAAGTATCCGGAGCCGGCTCCGAAGCACCGCTGCCCACATTCGGATCCGCCACGGCATTGTCTACCAGATCGCCCGCATTAGGATCGCCGATAGGAATCGCGAACAGCATCTCCGGCACGCTTACTGGTGCAGAGGTCTGCGCTGCGAATTGCGGCGCACGTGTCGCGACTGGAGCCTTGGCCTGAGTGCTCGTTGTCTGCTCCGAAACAATCGCCGCCAGATTCTCCAGCTCAAACTGGTCCGTCGAGGCTCCTGCACTCACCGAAATGAACACATCGCACGGACCGACGTTTCCAGCGGTAGGCAGGATAGAAGCGGTGCCGTCTTGGGCGCTCACGACCTGCGCGGGGGGCGGCGATCCGAGGAGAACGGGATATTCGTTTCCTCCGCCCAGAGATTCGCCGCCTTGTTGTTCTCCGTTTCCGGGACTAACCCGCGCTAGCGTCGTAGCAAAAGAGACATTCACTCCCATTACAGGGTTGTCGGCCGCAGAGCCGTCCGTTACCCGCATCACCAGTGGTTGAAACTCCTGGCCAGTCAATACAAACTGCGACGAGCCACTCACCGTCTCGAGGGTCCAAAGCGAGGCTGGAGTTGAGAACAACGTAAACGTTCGGCAGGGTGAATTGTTCGGAGCGACGCACGCGCTCACTTGCACCGCGGAACTGATATTCGCAAGATTAGCCATAATGGTGGCGAACCCCGAGCCGCTGGTCGTCGCATTGCCTGACGAAAGGGAAGCCGTGCCTTGGGTGATGGCGAAATTGACTGCGACATTCGCCAGCGGGACACCCATGTCGAGCGCTTCAACCGTGAGCGGAACGGCGAGCGTCGCGCCTTGTCCAATCCAGCGCGTCGGTGTAACGGCAGCCAAGTCGAGCGTAGTCGACGTCGCCACCACCGTCGCCTGCTGCGTCTGAGGCGGAGAGTATACAGCCGGCGCAAGGCGAACCGTGACCGTGCTTTGTCCAACCACGGTCGGCGTCACCAAACTCGAAGACTCTCCCACATCATCGCTCCGCACCGAGCAGGAAGCGCTTCCCTTGCACACAGAGAATTGCAAGCCGTTGGTTGAACTCCATGCAATTGTCGCTCCGCCCACGGGCGTAACTCCGTCGGCAGCCACCGAGCGCACGCGCAGGGCGTTCGCCGCGGCCGACCCCACCGGAGTTGCCGGTTCCGCACCTTGCAGCAGAAGCAACACGTCAGTCGACGAAGCGCCATAGGTCAGCGCCCCGATCATCTGCGAGAAGCCTCCGTTCACGGGATCCGTGACCTGAATCGTGGCAGTTCCGTCCTGCGCTGCGCCAGGCAGCCCCACTTGTATCTGGGTCGCTGACGCGGAAAGGGTGATGCCGTTGCTCCCGCCCACGCAACTCCCATCGGGCGAAATCGAAGTGCACACGATCACCTGCTGCCCAGGATTGAATCCTATGCCGTTGAGAGTTGAGACGCCGCCGGCTACGCTGACGCGCGCCGGCATAACCGAATCCGAATAAAGCAGGCTCGCCTGATAGAAATAATCGGGCCGGCCGTCGCCACGAAAGTCCGCGATGCCCACTCGGAAGGCTTCCGGCGCGCCGAATTGCGCATCCAGCCGCGTCATGCCAAAGGTGGTTGTGTTGAATGCGGAGGAGCTTGAGGCCGGAGCGGGATTACCACTCTGATCGCTCAATTCCCAAATCCCAATCACCGGCAAGAGCTTGTTTTCGGTCGGTTGGCCAGCTTCGTCAAGCGCGGTCAGCGCGACTGAGGCCGTCCGGTTCGCCTGCGCTGTGAACTCGAAATAATCGACGCTGCCGTAACCCGAGATCCACGATCCCCATGCTCCCCCCAGCGGAACTGCTGCCGGACTCGCATACGTCGACCCGCTGCCGGGATGCGCTTGCACGATTTCGTCTTGCAGCATCAGGATATCCCGCTCCGTATTCGAACCGTTAGAAACGGTGACCACAACCGGAGCGAACGAACCTGACGGTGTCACCTGCGTGGGACCGTACGCTTCGACCCCTTGTGACCAATTCGGGTCCAGCGCCTCCACGCTCAGCTGGTACTCGGCGGTGGTTTGCCCGGCCGGAATCGGCAATTGACCCAGATCGAAAAAGCCTTCAAACGACGGGTCGTTCGATCCCCATCGGTCATAGCGAAGTCCAGTTCCGTCCAGATAGCCGTCGATAATGTTGCCCGCATTGCCGCAAAACAGGAATCCGGAAACTGAAGTCACAACAAACTGCCGCGAGGGCTGGGCTTGTCCCGCAACCGTGGCCATCAGCCGCGCCACCACATTGACGCCCTGCATGGGCTGCACCGCATTTCCGGACGAATCGGTGAAATACACGCTGCCGTAAACTCGACCCGTCGCCTGCGAGCCGGCCGTGCTGGGATAAAGCCGGGCGAGAGAATCCATATCGTCCATCGCGAGAACTCCGGGGTTGGGATAACACAGAGTGATGGGAACGCAGGAGGTCGAGTCTCTAAAGTGCATCACCGGAAAGCCCGCATAATCTTCGCCGGTCGGAGCGGGGCTACCTGTCTGGACGTTGAGATTGGCTTGCGACCATCCCAACCCAAGAATGCGCCCCAGCACGCGCACCAGCCGGTATTGCACCTCCGGCAGTTGCGCGCTCGTGGCGGCGCAGACTCCATTGATCACCACCAACGCGTGCACGATGTTGCCAGCCGGTGAAAAGTTGTCAGGCCCACCGTAGACGGCGTTGGTGAAGCAATCAGGCAGGCCTCCTGCACCCTCGCCGAGCAGCGCATCGGTGACCGTGCCGTCGTAATCGTAAACAATTCCGACTGGAGTGCCGGTGGCCGACGACGTAATGTCTGCCGGAGCGGTAATAGCTCCCTCGCCGTCGGTTTCAATGTTGCTGCCATTCACGTCCTCCGCCAGATGGCCGCCCTGCGATGCCGTGAGGGCGACTCCGGTAACGCTTGTCCACGTGCTGAAGGCGGTGGCCACGAGAGCATCGGCCTGAGCGCCCGTGAGAATGGGGCTCAGATTTCCCTGGTCGGTGAAATACTGAATTGAGCCATTGGCCCAAGTCAGGGGTTGACCTTCGACTCCAGGGTTATAGCCGGAGCCCGCCACAAAGGCCGGCCCTCCGGCGCGGCTCGAAACAGCACTGCAAACCAGAAGAATGACAACAGTCAGGAATTGCCGGCGCATCGCCTATTCCCCTCGCGCGCCGCGGATGGCCCGCGCCAGTTGAACAACGTTGATGCTTGTCGTTCCGAGAGCAATCTGGCCCATCGATCCGTCCACCGGGCTGGTGAGCCCCAAACGGCTCGGCGGATATAAGAACATCAGAAAGTGCTGGCCCTTGCCCATGGGCCGCTGCCTGGACGACGCGCCCGCCCACTCGCGAATGGAAAAAACCTGTCCCTGTTCAACTCCCGCAATCGCCTCGTCAACGCGAAAACTCAACTTCACCACGGGAGCCATCCCCGCGCTTGTGCCGGTCACGAGTCGCTCATCCGCCAAGCCCGGGTTGGAATCAACCTGAGTGGTCGGGACAAGCACCGTCCCGGCAAAAATCATTCCGGCGTGCTGCGAAAGCTGTTTCCATTTCGGACCGAGGACGCGCTCCGCAACAACCTGATCCGGCTGCTGCGCAGCTACAAAGCTCGACAGTGAGGCGAGAGCAAGAGCGAGAACAAGAACGAACTGCAACCCGCGTCGTGGCGCAAGCATACCGATCTCTTTCTGGAGGGAGCGGGACCGGCGATAGGTCCTGGGAGTGAAATCAACTTAGTGGATTGGAAGCCACGCGCATGTGAGGACGGTCACAGTGGATTTGTGACGAATCGTTTTTGTCATGAATCGTTGACTGCGATGTCGTGGATCACGCGGAACAGTCGTGTTGCCTGAGCTTCAGGGCCAGCCTGGCTGAGCATGTGGGGAATCGAGTTTCCGTGTGCCCGGCGCTGAAACGCACCTCAGCGGTCGTAGAGACTAGCCATTTCCTTTAGCCTGGTCGCGATCTCAGCGGTTATGGCGCCGGGCTTCATGCGCCATTTCCAGTTGCCGCTCGACGTTCCCGGCAGGTTCATGCGCGCTTCGCTGCCTAAGCCGAGAATGTCCTGCACTGGCACAATGGCCGTGTTCGCGACCGACGACATGATGCCGCGGATCAGCACCCAGTGGACAGGTTCGTCCTTGAAACCGAGATACGCGTGCGCGCATGCGTGCTCCTCGGCGACGTCCTCTGCCGTCCGCGTGCTGTCACCGGCCCCCGTGCTGCTCCACCAACCGACGACCGTATCGTTGTCGTGGGTACCGGTATAGGCGACAAGATCATGGACGTAATTGTGCGGCTTGAATGTGGGCGCCTGCGGATCATTGCCAAAGGCGAACTGCAGGATGGCCATGCCGGGGAAGCCGAACTCGCGGCGAATGTCTTCCACTTCAGCAGTGATGACACCTAGATTCTCGGCGATGATTGGAAGATCGCCGAGTTCTTTGCGCAGTTCAGTGAAGAGGTCCCTGCCGGGGCCTTTTACCCAGCGCCCGTTGATAGCGGTGGTCTCAAGAGCAGGCACTTCCCAGTAGGCTTCGAAACCGCGGAAGTGATCGATGCGAATCACGTCGTAGAGGCGAAGGGCGGAGCGCAGCCGGTCGACCCACCACTTGTATCCGGTCTGTTTCAGCAGCGGCCAGTTGTAAATGGGATTGCCCCACAACTGTCCGGTGGCACTAAAGTAGTCGGGCGGTACGCCGGCAATCTTCATGGCGTTGCCGCCTTCGTCTAGCAAAAAGAACTGGCGATTCGACCAGACATCGGCGCTGTCGTGCGCAACGTAGATTGGGAGATCGCCGATGATGCGAATGTCGCGCTCTCGTCCGAAGTCACGCAGATCCTGCCATTGCCGGGAGAATTCGTATTGAAAGAATTTCTGGGAGTCGATGGAAGACGCCAGTCTTTTCGACCAGCGCTCCATGGCTTCCTTCTCGCGTCCGGCGATGTCAGAAGGCCACTGTGTCCACTCGACCAGGTTGTGAACCTCCTTGACGGCCATGAACAGCGCGAAATCATCGAGCCAGGTTGCGTGGGCTTGGGAGAATCGTTCAAACCGGAGATGGTCCTCGGCGGAGGCGCCGGCGAAGAAGTTGGTGGCGGCCTTTTGCAGCAGGGGCATCTTGAACCCAATGGCCGCACCGTACTCGACGGTTTCAGCCGGGAATACTGGGCTTCCGCGCAAGTCGTCGCTGCTCAGGAGTCCCTTGTCGACGAGACGGTCGAGGCTGATGAGGAGCGGGTCTCCCGCGCTGGCGGAAAAACATTGAAAGGGCGAGTCCGCATAGCCCGTCGGATTCAGGGGAAGGACCTGCCACAATTTCTGTCCGGCAGAGTGCAGGAACTCGACGAAACGATAGGCCTCGGAGCCGAAATCGCCGATGCCGTGGGCTCCGGGGAGACTCGTCGGATGAAGCAGGACTCCACTGGCACGGGGAAAATTCATGCGAGAACCACGCTGAGTTGTGATTTGCTGAGCGGTAAGTTATTGGTGAGGGCCAAGAATAGCTTCCTCGCAAGTTTTGCGCGTGCCAGAAGCTAGAGATTGTAAATCATGAGACCAAACGCCGGGCGCCGTTCAGTCAAAGGCGGTCAGTCAAAGGCGGTTAGCCGATCGGGTGGCGCTGCAAGTTCTTGTTCGCTCTTTTGGTCGCCTTGCGTTGCTGCTTCGCGTATTTCTTCATTGCCTTCGCTTGTTTCTTGTTGGCCTTCTTCAATAACTTTTGATGGTGCTCGATCTCCTTGCGGGAGCGGCGCGCATTCTGCTCGGGAGTGATACGTTGAGCCTGAGCTGGAACGGCCGCGGCGAAACTTAAGATGGCCAGCAGCAACAAAGCAGCGATTCGTTTCATAACGTCTCCGAACGGAAACTCTGCAGCGATCTTACACCGAACCTGCGCGAGGACTGACACACAAACCGTTACTTCCGTAATTCTGCCCGCTTGTGGAGAGCCTGCCGCTCCGACAAGTCAGCCGCATCAACGGCGTGGCTGACTTAGTGAATCGTCTTCGTCTTCCGCGACATGTAATCCATCAGCAAATACTGCCCCAACGTATAGGGAGTCGTAAAGTAGGCCTTGCCCCGGCACATCTGGGTCACCTTCTGGACAAACTGCACCAGCCCGTAATCCGACGCCAGCATGAACGTATTGATCAGCACCCCTGCCCGTTTGCATTTCGAAACTTCTTCGAGCGTCTGCGTCACCACCAGCGGATCGAGCCCGAATGCGTTTTTATAGATGCGCCCGTCTTCCAGCGTGAGCGCCGAAGGCTTGCCATCGGTAATCATGACGATCTGCTTCATGTCCTTGCGCTGGCGTTGCAGAATGCGTTGCGCCATGCGCAGCCCTTCGCGCGTGTTCGTGTAATAAGGCCCGACCTTCACCCGTGCCAGTTGCGAGAGTGGAACCTCTTCCGCCGAGTCGTGGAACAACACCAGCGACAGCGAATCTCCGGGATACTGCGTCCGAATCAGCTGCGACAGCGCCATGGCAACCTTCTTCGCCGGAGTGAAGCGGTCTTCGCCATAAAGAATCATCGAGTGCGAGCAGTCGAGCATCAGCACGGTCGCGCACGACGACTGGTATTCGCACTGATGCACCTGCAGGTCGTTGTATTCGAGATTGAGAGGCATGCCAATGCCCTCGCGCTGGATCGCGCTCGAAAGCGTCGCCGTGATGTCGAGGTTCAAC
>CAWEPW010000030.1:0-79377 GCA_963810955.1 uncultured Acidobacteriaceae bacterium
CAGTCGGGGTGCACTACAATTGATTGCGACTTTCACTGCAAATTCTTTCACATTGTTCGCAAGCCAAATCGCGTTGTATACTCGTGCTCCCCGAGGTCGGAAAACATTCCACTCAGCCAAAATAAAAATAGAGTAAGGAGAGACTCTCATGCCTAGAATCAAGTTCCATGTCGAAGCTGCCGTATTTCTTGCGGCATTGTTTTTATCCGGGTCTGCACTGGCTGTCCCTCACAAATCCTGTGGTTGTGCCTGATACCGGAAACAACCGGGTTCTGATCTATTACTCGCCGACGGCGAGCAACGCCCCGGCCGACGTGGCACTTGGCCAGAGCGACTTGAGCTCAGGCATCACCGGTACCTCCTCAACCAACATGAACGCCCCCACCGCGTTCACATTCGACTCCAACGGCAACCTCTATGTCAGCGACAGCGGCAATTGCCGCGTATTAGTGTTTCCCCCGCCCTTCAGCACCGGAGAGGAAGCCACCATCGTTCTCGGCCAGCCCGATCTCAACACCGGTTGCGGGGCCCCTGCCAGCGTCACCACCCTGGGCACAACCGGCGGCTTGGCATTCGGCACCCACGGAAATTTATGGATCGCTGATTCGCAAAACAACCGCATACTGAAGTTCGTGGCGCCGTTCAAGAATGGAATGAAGGCTAAACTGGTCGTAGGCCAGCCCGACTTTGTTTCCACTGATGTGCCGCGACCCCCACCGCGGCCAGCTTATGCTCTCCGACGGGAGTCGCGTTCGACACTGGCGGCATCCTTTGGGTCGCCGACACCTCAGATAACCGGATATTGGCAATACACACCGGCGAAAAGCCTGAGCGCCGAGAAGGAGTTCGGCCATCCGGCCGCCACAGCCTTCACCTCAAACGCCGCGAATGACGGCGGGGTTTCCGCAACCTCACTCTACGGCCCTACCGGAATCGGTTTTGATTCCAGCCAACGCCTCTGGGTGGCCGATACGCAGAACAATCGCGTACTCATCTTCAAACGTGCCATTGCCCAGAACGGCAGCCCCGCTAGTTTTGTGCTGGGGCAAACCGATTTTATGGGATCGACCTCTAACGCATTCGGCACTCCGACCGCTGCCACCCTTTACGCACCTTGGGGGATCATTACTCAAGCGGGTGGAATCATGTGGGTGGGTGACTCTAGCAACAACCGCACTCTGCAATTTACCCTGCCCATCGGCAACGGTATGAACGCCTCTCTGGCGCTCGGGCAACCTGACCTCGTTTCGGGATTTCCCAATCAGGACAATTCTGAAAGCGCCCAGACTGAGAACAGCCCCTTCGGTCCCGGAGCGGAGTTTGCCGGCCCGTCCCTGCTCGCGCTCGCCGTGCTTGTGATCCTGGCTGTAGGGTTCGAATGGCTACGTCGCCGGCGGCAAAGGGTCTGAGGCTGCCGTCGTGAGGCTGCCGTAATGAGGGGAACTGTCATAGGGAATAGGCGCCAATGAAGGTTAAGGCAAGAGTGGGCAAGCTGCTCGAGCACAGACTGACGGCTCGTGTGCTGCTGGTTCCGGTTTTCGTGGCCGCGTGCCACCTTTACGACTGGTCCTGGCTGCGCGCGTTGACCACGGTCACGCTGGTGCAAATCTCGGCGATGCTGGGGGTCTCCATGCAGCGCATGGGCCCCGACGTGATCAGGGTCGCCGGTATCAGCGCGCAATTCGTAGTGGCTTGCACCATGATCGATGCCTTCTTCGGCGCCATCCCTTTACTATGGCGGACCACCGTTTCATGGTCGCAGAATCTTCTGCGTCCTGGCTATGGTTCTAGTCGCGGTGTTCGGGTTGAACTTCTTCCGCCTTGAACTTGGTTTTATCGCCATGACCAAAGGTGTTCCGTGGTGGCTGGCTCACGAGGTTGTGGCAGGAGCGGCCTACTTCTGCCTCTACCTCTACATAATTAAAGAGCGCGCATGGAACCAGACCCAACCACTCCTGCCTCCCGTCGCTCCGTCCATAGCACAGCCGGCATAACTGTTTTCCTCGCAAGCCTGACGGAGTTGTCGCTTTGAGCAGGTAAACAAAAAGCCAAGATCGTTTACAGCAGTAGCCAAGATCGTACCGCAGTAGAAATGTCCGGTCCGGCCATGGCCGTTCCGCATCACCGTCGCTTGTTGTTCACGTTGTTGTTCACGGCGAGCCACGGCACGTCACGGTAGGAATCCGCCATCACCCAGCCGCACGTCGTCAGCGCCCAGGAGAGCACGGTCTCGCTCCATTGAAAGGCCGTCTTCGGGCCTGCCGCCGCTATGATCGGTACCCACACCAGCAGCGTGAACACGCCCATCTCCAACGCCGAGAGCGCAGCCGCCAGCCGTGCACACACCCCGATGATCACCGCCACACCCGCCGCAATGAATGCGCCGCCGGTGAAATACGCCCAGGCCACGTGCCCCGGCAACCAGGTCGGCACCAGCGGAGCGGTGTTATTGAGATAAGTGAAATGGGAGATGCCGAAGGGGATCAATGCCACCCCGTAGAAAACCCTCGCGATGCGCAGCCCTTTGTCGCCCGTGGCGAAACCAAGGTGTTCCCTGTCCCAGTCCGTGGCGAACCAGGCATACAGCACCCATGCCGCCGCCACCATGACCGCGGTCTGGCACCATGGCCAGTAAACTTCGACGGTGAACGTGCGCAAGAAGCCGGGCACTCTCAATACGATCATCCAAAGCAGCAGATAGGCGAGCAGCACGCGGGCGGCGGGGGCGGCCGTACGCCGCCAGAGCAGGCCCACGCCGCACGCCAGCGAGACAAAGGCGCAGAGATAAACCAGTACCACGCGTGCGGGCACGCCCTTCGGTACCGGCTCCCACACCGCGGTGAAATTGCCCTTGATCAGGCCCAGGATTCCGAGCGCGATCATGGTCGCCGCAAAGACCGCATGTCCCACGCTTGCGATGCGCATCGCCCCTGTCCTCCAGTGATGTTTCAGTTGATCGAGTAGAGCCATCCCTTGTATGTCAGATGCCGGGGATTGTAAAGCGAAATGGCGCAGCCCTTGCACGAAGCTCGCGGTCTGCCCATCCTCAAATCTGTCCATTTCGCCGCCACAGACGCGATGCCCGGTAGCGGGCCAGTTTGATTTCTACAAGAGACGCTCACCGGGAATAGCGCTTTGCTCGGATAGCTATCGCGAGTGCTCCTAACAATGTGTAAACGACGCTGCGATGGCGCCAATTCAACAGTTACGCTTGAAGTGCTCTCCTGAATGCCGTAAATAACCCTGTAATCGCCAACTGTGAGGCGACGCAGATTCTCCGCTTTGCGCAATAGTTTGGAATTGTCCGGTCTGGGATTTCCGGCTAGACCGTCGATTGCGTCGATAATGAGCCTTCGATTGCCGCGCGAAATAGCCTGAAGTCCGCGTTGGGCTTCTGGGCTGATTTGGATATGATACGGATTTATCGATCCAGTTTCTTCTTGAAAGCTTCCCATGCCATTGGTTGCTCACCACGTTTCACAGCGAGCATTCGGGCATGGCGAACGGTCTTGAAATCGATCCGATCTTCGATTTCACACCGACTTTTTTCTAGCTGGCTTCTCTTCTTGGGTTCTTCGGAAGGTTGAGTATGCTCGTCGCTCTTTCGCCGTTCAATGGTCTGGCCAGACGAAAATGCCATGCGTTTCCTTTCGCTTTTAGAGGACATACGAGTCTACCTCATGTGTCAATACGCAATTCAATGACCTACGTCACAGTGGCGGGAATGGATCAAGGAAGCCAATACCGTCAATACGTTAGACGCGAGAGCAGAAGGAAGGTATGAGTAAAGAAATGTCACTTTTCGGCAATTGTGACGGAAAGTGGACATTTGTGCTGTGTTGCTGCTAGTCAGCCAATTCTTCGCCGTTACTATTTGGCCATCAGGGATAACATTCACGGCGTGGAAATCAAACTGACGCACATACCCAATGCCCTCAAATATTCGCTAATCGCAATCGCAGCCTGCCCTGGCGCGCCTCAGCTTTTTTCTCCATAATCCGAGTATGGCCCTCGTTGTCTTTCTCCGCGGCGTCAATGTTGGCGGACACAGAACGTTTCGCCCCAGCATCCTCGCGCGAGAACTGAGCGGCTTCGATGTCGTGAACGTGGGTGCCGCCGGCACCTTTGTGGTTCGCAAACCTGGGTCCCGGGCAAAATTCCGTGCCGCGCTGCTTCGCAAGTTGCCGTTCGAAGCCCATGTTGTGCTCTGCGATGGCCGCGATCTTATCCGGCTGGAGACCGAGAACCCGTTTGGATCTCAGCCATCGCCCCCGGATGTTGTCCGGTTCGTGAGTATCCTGTCGAAAGCCGGCGCCGTCCGCACGTCGCTTCCAGTAGCGTTTCCCTCAGACGGAGACTGGCTGGTGCGAGTGATTGCCTCCGAAGGGCAATTTGTGTTCGGAATGTACCGCCGTCACATGAAGACCATCGGCTATCTCGGCCAGATCGACAAACTCTACGGCGCGCCAGCCACGACGCGCAATTGGAACACAATAGTCGCGATCACACGAATTTTGAAAAGTCCCAGGCGCGGTCGCGGCTCCGACTTAAAGCCAAGGTGACAGCGCGCAAAACCCCTCGCCGCGCAAACTCACAGTAGATCCTCACAGTGCATCCTCACAAAGCACCTCGCAGTGGTCAACAAGTGGGCGAGTTCTCAACCGCACTTTGTCGCTTCAACCCTCCAGTGCTATTCCAGCTAGGTAGTTCCCTGCATGAAAGAAAAGAAACACACTGAGAACCTTGTCCCGTCCGCGTTTTCGACCAACCGCGCCCGGTCGATCTTCGTCTAACCAGCGCGGCAAGATCGATCTTGGAATCGCTCGGGGGAAACGATGCTGCGCTGGCACAGCTCCATTGCTCTGGTAACGCTCCTCATTCTGATCGCCCTCCTGATCGGATGTGCCAGTTCGGGTTCTAATTCGTCGACTTCCAGCATCGCCAGCGCTTCCGTCCCCGACTATGGCGTTGGCATTGGCGCGTCCGGGCAGACGCAGCCGGCAATATTCATGTATGCCAACCCGCTTCCCGGTGGGGGCCCCGACGCGTTAGCCATCCAATCCAGCGGGATGCTGAAGGCCGAAGGATCCGGCTCAGCCAACAACATTAATCCGCTGAATTTGGCGATCGACCCTTCGGGCTCCTTCGTTTTCCAAACCGCCCAGGGATACGACGGAGGCATGCAAGGTGGGCTCTTTGCCTATGTCATCAACCGCTCGGCTGGATCGCTCACCACCGCCAGCGGCTCTCCTTATATGACAACGCAAAGTCTCTTCGCCGACGTCGTAGACGATACCGGGAAGTTCCTCTATGTGCAGGGCGAGTCCGGAGTCTACGCCTTCAGCATTCAGTCGACCACCGGAGCGCTGACTCCGGCCTCCGGGTCGCCATTTGCGATCGCGGGCCCTCCCTCTTCCCCCGGATTCTCCACGCCCGCCCACCTCATGGCCATCGACCAGCTGAATCATTTCCTCTACGTTTCAACCAGCGCCGGCATTTCGGCCTACGCCATGAATTCGACGACCGGCCAGCTCACCGCCATCTCAGGATCGCCCTTTGGTTCCGACATCAGCAGTCCCTGGACCATCGTAGTTACGCCGAACAACCAGTTTCTCTATGAACTTCAGTCCACAAACAGCGGGGTCATGTATGGCTATAGCATCGACTTATCGTCAGGTGCCTTGACGGCGCTTTCCGGCTCTCCCTACAAGGTCGGGAACTGCGGCAGTTCCGCGGCCGGAATCCCGGGCCCCGACAACATAACGATCGCCAGCGCGGGCAAGTTTCTCTACGACAACTGCGGCATCTATTCCCTCGATGCCGCCACGGGCGCCGTGGCCCAGGTTTCAAATTTCGTCGCCGGAGACTGGCCGGTGATCGATCCGACCGGCAGTTTTCTCTGGGCCATCACCTCCCAGCAGAATTGTTTCCAATGCGATATCGGAGTAACCGCCTACCAGGTCGATCCTGATTCAGGCAGCCTGACGGCGGTGCCGAATTCATTCTTGGTCTTGACTAACTCAGAGGTCGGAAGTATCGACACCCTCGCCATTACCCAGTAGCTGTGTGTGGGTGCCGGTATGTGTGGATGCCGGTATAACTGAGAGACCGCGGCCGCAAAATCGCGTAAGTCAATTCAGGGCTTTCTCGGCTCAATCGTGATGCGTTTCCGCGCGCGTTCGAGCAGCGCATCGGCAATTCCCGGCCACCGGTCGTGGGCTTTGCCGCCCTCGCTTAGTTCGGCCGCGGTGAATCCCGTGCCCGCGAGACCGTTGCCCGCGAGATGGTCGCCCGCGAGATGGTCGCCCGCGAGACCGTCGCCCGCGAGATCCTCGCCATAGATGATCATCAACTCCTTGCGCTTTTCCTTGATCCAGAAGGTGAACCAGGCGCACATACATCATTCCCTGCGGCATCCGGTATCCCTTGGCGCGAATGAGCGCCTCGATGTGCTCACGGTCGGAGCCCGAGTCTATCGCGGCGTCCTTCGCTCGAACCCATGTGTCCACGTAAAAATCCAGGCCGCCGATGGTCGCATGCTTCGGGGAATCGTACGTGTGGTGCAAATCAGGACGGCTCGGCAGATAACTCTCAAATTGCACCCAATACAGCCGCTGAACGTTCCTTTGCGCATCCGCTTCGACGAAAGCGTGCAGTTCACAATCTGCGATGCCGTAGAGCACCCACCGATCGGCCCCAACGTACTGAGCCGCCTTTGGCAGTTCAATTCGTACCGCCGGATCGCGCTCCGAAGTGACGACGCTGCCCGCCACTTTGCGCTCAGGGAGCGCAGTCTGGGCCACCAGCGCGACGTCACAGAGAAGACACAATACGAACACAACACCAGGTCGAAGCAATCCCCACCTCAATCGCGATCGCCTATTCAGATGATGACCCCGTCCTTGCCGCAGCATTATTTTGGCAGCAATCGATTTACAAAAGTTGAGCGACTTTCGCTATTTACGCAGCACGAATCAGTGCCGGCGGTACGACGACCTCAACCAGTCCGGTTGCTACGTCATAAACGAGGCCGGAGACAAGCCACTGGCGCGGCAATGCGGGAATCGTCCGCAGCCAGGCAACGTCGGCGGCAACCGCCGCGCGCGGATCGGTGACCGCTTTTTTCTTGAGTTCCCCTTCCGGTATTTGAAAATAGTGCGCCAGCATCGAGGAATCGCCCGCTAGCCGGGTGATGCCGCAATCGGTGTGCTGAAGCACGATGAAGTGAAACTCCCGCCGCCTCCAGGAGCCTCTCCGGCAACTTCGCCGATTCGCCCGAGTAGACCCAACTGCTCCAACAACCCCGGCGTGATTCGACCGCCAATGTTGCGGATAACCACCGCCTCGCCCGGTTTCATTCCAAGTACATGAGCCGGATCCACGCGCATGTCAGCGCACCCGATGATGATCGCCTTTACATCCGGCAGCGCCCGCGGAAGCGACGGCATCAGTGTCCCAGCGGCAGACTGCTGAGCGGCAAAATCTTTATTACGTTTTAACATCGAGTCAAGATTGTTCACGTTGATTCTCCTTCATAGATTTGTGCGAAGCCTTGCTGAAACGACCACATGGGCAACATGGATCGCCTGGGTCCGCGCCACCCGAAATCGGTAAACACGCCATACGTCAATCTTCCAGGCCTCAATCTTCCGCCGTGACCTCTTCCACCGGCTGTGCGTTCAATTCCTGGGCAGGTTCGCCTCCGGACAAGCCTTGCGCGATGATCAGTCGATGGGTTTCGATACGAAGATCGGGCAACGCGCGGGCGAACCAGACAGCTCCTATGACGCAGGCCACGCTTCCCACGGCGACCGTGATCGGCGCGCCTACGCGGTTGGCCGCCGCTCCACCGAAGAACGCTCCGAAGGGAGCCATGCCCATGAACATCATCGAATACAGCGCCATAACGCGGCCGCGCAGGTTGTCGGGGACGATTGTCTGCACCAGCGTGTTCGAGCAGGCCATCTGCAGCATCATCGAATAACCGGCAGGCAGCAGCAGCGCGACTGACAGCCAGAAAGAGCGCGAGAAGGCAAAAAGAAACAGGCTGACGCCGAAGCTTCCGCAGGCGAATGCCACCCAGCGGCCAAGCCCTCTCACTTCGGTTTTGGCGGCCAGCGTCAGCGCACCGAACAGAGCGCCCACGCCGGTCGAGCCCATCAGGATGCCGAGGCCGCGCGCGCCGCCATGCAGAATCTGGTCGGCGAAGACGGGCATCAGCACCGTGTAGGGCATGCCGACCAGGCTCACCAGCCCGAGCAGCAAGAGCAGCGCCCGAATGATCCGCGTCTGGTTGGCCCAGCGGAAGCCCTCTATGATGTCTTCGATCGGCGATCCTTTCGCGGCACGCGTAGCGCAATGCACATGCATCAGCAAAAGGCCGACGATCACCGCGATATAGCTGATGGAGTTGGCGGCAAAACACCAGCCCTCGCCAATCTTCGCTACGAGGATTCCGGCGATGGCCGGGCCAATGACGCGCGCGCCGTTGAACATCGAAGAATTCAGCGCGATGGCGTTCATCAAATCTTCCTTGCCCACCATGTCGACGAGAAACGACTGCCGCCCAGGAATATCGAATGCATTCACCACTCCCAGCAATGCCGCCAGCAGAAAGATGTGCCACACATGAACGCGTCCCGTCAGAGTCAGCCAGGCCAGAATGCCCGCGAGAATCATCGAGGCGATCTGGGTAGCGATCACCAGGCGCTGGCGATTGACGCGGTCCGCGGTGATGCCTCCGAAAGGAGCCACAAGAAATACAGGGAACTGGCTGGCAAAGCCGACGCTACCGAGCAAGAGAGCGGAATTCGTCAGGCGGTAGACAAGCCAGGCCTGCGCCACGGTCTGCATCCAGGTGCCGATGAGGGAGATGAGCTGTCCGCTGAAGAAGAGTTGAAAATTCCGATGCCGCAGGGCGCGCAGCGTAGTCGCCCAGCGTGGCGGAGACGCGGCTTTCGCGTCGAGCGCTTCAACCGCCGCCGCATTTTCTCCGTCAGCCATCTGTTTAGAACTTTTTCACATCTTTCGGATGGCGGCAACAGTCCGGCTCGCGGGTTTGTTTGTGTGGTGGCGGGGCTCCGCCCCGTCAGGACGCGAGAGGCCCGTCACTCCCCAACAACTAAAATCCGACATCGCCCTATGATAAGCCACTGCCGCATAGCCCACTACCCACCCCGCCGTTTCCTTGACACCGCTATCCATGGCCTTTATCTTAATAATTGCTCCCTGGGAGACTTTCGTCTCTGTGCGCACTTCCGCGGGCCTTTGCGGTAATTGGAGTGGGGGCGGCGGAGGTTCCGAATGCTTATCGAAATTAAGGATCTGCAGATTCACCCGGTCGATTTCCGGGAGGAGTTCGACCCAGGTGTGATCGACCTGGGTGACGATGTTCGACAGCTGTCGCCGCTGCGCGCCGCGGGTCAGCGCCGATCTGGTCGAGGAACATCACGGCAAACACAAGATAGTGCAGGACATCCGGATCAAGGGCAAGTTGGAAACCAGCCTCGAGGTGCCTTGCGCGCGCTGTCTTGAGCCGGTCGTCCACCCGGTGGAACGCAGTTTCGATCTTCTTTACCGGCCGCTCGGAATCGACTCCGGCCACGAAGAGCTTTCCGTCACCGACGCCGAGGCCGAGATCGGCTATTACCAGGGTGAAGGCTTGTTGCTCGAGGATACGCTGCGCGAGCAGGTGCTGCTGGCGTTGCCTCTAAAGACGATTTGCCGCGAGGATTGCAGAGGTCTGTGTCCGCACTGCGGCAGGAACTTGAATGAAACTCAGTGCGACTGCGTGGACGAGGTCGAAGACCCGCGCTGGTCGGCGCTGAAAGAGATTCGTACCAAGTTAAATCAATAAAACCAGTTGCCAGTATCCAGTTGCCAGTATCTAGGTGCCAGCAACACTGGCTTGACTGGCAACCGGCAACTGGCAACTGGAATCAATAAAGGAGAGTTCAAAGTTCCCAGTTCACGGTTCTCACGCAAACGGTTTCGCTGAGAGCTGAGAGCTGAGAGCTGAGAGCTAAGAGCTAAGAGCTGAGAGCTAAAAACATGCCTAATCCAAAACGCAGACATTCGCAGAAACGCACCGCCACACGCCGTGCCCACGACTCGCTATCCAAGCATTCGTTGTCGGAGTGCCCAAACTGCCACGAACAAAAGTTGCCGCACCGCGCCTGCCCGAAGTGTGGAACCTACAAGGGCCGCGAAGTTCTAGAGGTTGCAGAAAAGTCGTAGTCGCGTTTTTCTCTCCATGCCAAGCGTAATCGCACTCGATGCGATGGGGTCTGACAAGGCGCCCAAGCCGGAGATTGAAGGCGCTTTGCAGGCGGCCCGCCACCACGGCGTCCGCGTGCTTCTGGTGGGGCCGGAACCGCGGCTGCGGGCCGAACTGGCGCGCTATCCGGGGGCGCGGCGGCTGGGAGTCGAGGTCGTCCACGCCAGCGAAGTCATCACCATGAAAGACAAAGTGGAGGCGATTCGCGGCAAGCGCGATTCGTCGATCCGCGTCGGACTGCGGCTGGTGCGCGAAGGCCGCGCCTCGGGCTTCGTCACCGCGGGCAACACCGGCGTGGCCATGGCCACAGCCAAAATGGTGCTGGGCGCGCTGCCGGGCGTCGATCGTCCGGCGCTGGCCGCCGCCTTTCCGACCGTGCTCAATACGGCCGCCATTCTCCTCGACGTCGGCGCGAACGTCGATTGCACCGCTAATAACTTGGCCCAATTCGCCGTGATGGGAGACATTTATTGCCGTTCCATCTTCGGCCTGCAGCATTCGGGCATGAGGCATCCGCGCGTCGGGCTGCTTTCGATAGGAGAAGAAGAAGGCAAAGGCAACGACCTGACGCGCGAGGCCTTTCAACTGCTCAAGCGGCTTCCCATCAACTTCATTGGCAACGTGGAAGGCCGCGATTTATACAACGGCCACGTGGATGTGATCGTCGCCGACGGATTTGTCGGCAACGTAGCGCTGAAAACTTCAGAAGGCGTGGCGCGCCTGGTGCGCGCCGTGCTCAAAGAAACTTTAAAGTCGACGATCACGCGCCAGGTAGGCGCGTATCTTTCACGCAACGCGTTTTCCGACTTCAAGAAGCGCCTCGATCACACCGAGTATGGCGGCGCTCCGCTATTGGGAGTCAAAGGAGTCTGCATCATCACCCACGGATCGTCCAATACAAACGCCATCAAAAACGCAGTCCGAGTGGCCGCAGAATTCGCCGAGGGCAAAGTGAACGAAACCATCGAGCGCGAACTGGCAGGGCTGAGCGTGGCGGTTACGACGTGACACCATTTCTGGGAAGGCGAGGAGACATGGCGCAAATTTATGTCAAGCATCCAAAATATAGAGAAATGGTACGGTTAAGGGAAAATTTCCACAGATTATCCACAAACGAATGCTATTCTTCTATTGATATGCAACTCCGTTTTGACGAAGCAAAAGCCACCCAGATCGCGTGCATGTTCTTGCGCTTGCGCGGCGGTCGGATGCATTACATCAAACTCATAAAGTTGCTCTACCTGTTGGATCGGGAAGCGCTGGACCGGTGGGGTATTCCAGTCACAACCGACCATTTTGCGGCTATGGAACACGGTCCGATTGTCAGTAGGATTTTCAATCTGATAACAGATGACAAACCTACCCCGGTGTGGGGAAGATACATCTCCGCACCTCTTGGTGATCACGAGGTAGAGTTAGGAAAAGATTTAAATCCAATGTCAACTGACCGCCTTTCGTCCGCCGAAGAGGAGCTTATTCGGGAAATTTTTAAGGAATTCGGGCACAGAGACCGATGGGACTTGATTGAGAATCACATGCATAAACTCCCTGAATGGAGAGATCCCCAGGGTAGTTCCTTCCCCATACATATCCGGCAAATCCTGACGGCATTAGGTCATAGTGAAGACGATATTCGTGCGACCCTGCGCGAATTGCGCACCGAGACGGTCGCGCAGCAAATACTATCGCCAGCCATTTAAATGATCACTTGCGGCCAGACCTTCCTCATTGAAGATGAGGACGGATATGATTGCCATTTATGCATCGTGATTACCCCTCCTAGTTATGGCGAAGCGGTCATTGTGAGCGTTACCACCGAGCGTACAAGATCGGAAAAGCTTGTGCGTCTCAATAAAGAAGATCATCCATTTCTCAAGCATGCGTCGGTGATTTCCTACGCCTACTCAAGAGTCACGACGGTCGAAGAGATAGAGACGGCGATAAAAAATGGCACGGCAATGCCTCGGGCAGACGCATCGGAGAAGCTGGTAAAGAGAGCTCAAGACGGATTGATTGAATCGGATCGGACACCAAACTGGGTGAAGCTTCGCTACAGAGAAATCATGACGGCTAATACCAATTTTTCATAAGGTATGTTGTCCGCCATTAGTAATCCAGAGCACGAAAATGCGGAGCACGTTCATCGGAGCATTGTGCCAGTTAAATGACAACCTCAAACTCTTCCATCGCCTTTCTCTTCCCCGGCCAGGGCTCGCAAGCCGTTGGCATGGGCAAGGACCTCGCCGCCAAATACCCGGTCGCCCGTCAAACCTTTGAAGAGGCCGACGAGACGCTCGGCTTCAAACTCTCCGAGCTCTGTTTCGAAGGCCCCGAAGAAAAGCTCAAGCTGACCGAAAACACGCAGCCGGCGATTCTGACCGCGTCGGTTGCGGCGTGGCGCGTGCTCCAGGAAAAATGTCTGCAACCGAATTTTCTGGCGGGCCACAGCCTGGGCGAATATTCCGCGCATGTGGCGGCGGGCACGCTGCCATTGGCTGATGCATTGCGCACCGTGCGCAATCGCGGCAAGTATATGCAGGAAGCGGTGCCCGTGGGCGTGGGCGCCATGGCCGCGATTCTTGGAATGTCGATCGGGAATGTGACCGAGGTCGCCGCCGCGTCGGCCCAGGAAGAAGTTTGCCAGCCAGCCAACATAAATTCTCCCGAGCAAATCGTGATCTCAGGACACGCCGCCGCGGTCGAACGCGCCATCCTGCTGGCCACCGAACGCAAGGCAAAGAAGGCCGTGAGACTGCCCGTCAGCGCGCCTTTCCACTGCTCGCTGATGCAGCCCGCGCAAGATCGTCTGGCGCACGACCTCGGCGCGCTGAATTTCCAGAATCCATCTTGCCCCGTGGTCTGCAACGTGGATGCGGCGCTGGTCACCTCCGCCGAGGCCGCCCGCGAAGCGCTCATTCGCCAGGTGACCGGCACGGTGCTCTGGGAACCGTCGGTGCGGCTCCTGATTAACGCCGGCGTCAGCCTGTTTATCGAAGTCGGACCCGGAAAAGTTCTCTGGGGACTGATGCGGCAGATCGATCGTTCGAAGACCAGCCTCGCCGTGGGAGATGAAGCGTCGCTGCAGAAGGCGTTGGAGCAAATTGCAGCCATGGCCGCATAACTTTGCCGGCTTGGCCGGAACAGGGAGAACAACTTCACCACCCAACTAATACGGATATACCGTCAGTGTCTTATCCGACTTTTCCACGAACATGCGCGCGTGTTCGGAGCGATCGTTGACAATGACCTCCACCACCACGCCGCCTCCGCCAAAAGTTTTGGTGCTAGCCGAGCCATAGATCTTATGTGACTTAATTAATCCCCACTCGCCGCCAGGTCCCCAATCCCGATAAAAATCCGCATATGTGTACTGCGGATGCTTCTGCTGATGCTGCCGCCAATCGGGATCGTTGAAGTAAATGCCATAGGCGGTTTCGTAATCCTTGTTCTGCAGCGCGGTGAAGAATTTATCCACCACGTGCTCCTCGGGCCAGTTGCGGTACATCCACGCGACAGCAGCCAGAACGATCACGAGGACCACGCTCAGCGCGATCACAATCTTGCGGCGGCGCGCTCTTGCCGCGTCATAGGGCTGGGCATCGAGCAGGGTCATGACGCAAGCATAACGGATTTCCAACGCCGTTGAAAATCGGACAGTTGAAATCGGCCGCCTGAAATCGTTCTAAAGCAGCGGCTCAAACTGCCGATGTAAATCCAGTCAGTCGAAAACCGTGGAACGCAGTTCGTAGCTGGGAGGTGCCTGCAAAGGCTTGCGCCCCGGCTGGTGAAAACCTATGGACTGGTGAAAACTATGGAAAAGATACAAGCGCTCATCGTGGATGACTCGTCGGTGATGCGCAAGATCGTCGAGCGTTCGCTGCGCCAGGCCGGCATCGAACTGGAAAAAGTGGTGGAGGCGTCGAACGGAGCGGAAGCGCTGGCCGCGCTGCACAATAATCCGGTCGACCTGATTTTGTGCGACATCAACATGCCGGTCATGGACGGGCTCGAATTTGTGCGTGAGGTCGCCAAACTGGAAAGCGCCAAAGGCATCCCGATCGTGATGATCACCACCGAAGGCAGCGAATCGCATGTGGTGCAGGCGCTTTCGGCTGGCGCTCGCGGATACATCCGCAAGCCGTTCACTCCCGATCAGGTGAAAGAGCACGTGTTGCCGGTGCTGGTGAAACAATCATGAGCACCGATACCTCATTTGTCACGCGCTCTCACGAGGAGAACTGGCTGCCGGTCCTCGAGCTGGCGGTCGAAGAAGTTTTCGAAATCATGGTCGGCTGCCGGGTAAAGCCAGTGGAGCAATCCGAGCACAAGCCGAACGGAGAATTCACCGCCATGATCGGCCTGGCCGGGGCCCTCTGTGGAATTGTCACCGTCTGCTGCGGCGCCAAGACGGCCGGCGTGATCGCCAGGAAAATGCTCGGCGACACGGCCACTTCCCCAGGTGAAGTGGGCGACGCGCTCGGCGAGATCTGCAACATGATCGCGGGCAACTTCAAGAACAAGCTTGCCGGTACCGACGAACGCTGCATGTTGAGCGTTCCCACCGTCATCAGCGGCGAAGAATACAGCATGCACTCGATGACCGACGGCAATTCCGTCGAAACCATCGTGCTGCTCGAGGATGCGCCGGTCGCTGTACGCCTCGAGCTGAAAACCTGAGGCTAGGGCAGTGTGATCCGCAGGCCCGCCTGCCGGGAAACAAACCCCGGAAACAAACCCCTGGGAAACAAAACAATGAGCCCAGACTCAACATTTGCCAAAGCGCCTCCCGATCAGAATTTTCTGGCGGTCCTCGAACCCGCGACGCAGGAAGTTTTCGCGATCATGCTCGGCTGCCAGGTCACGCCGGCCGAACCGTTCGCCCACCATCGCGAGGGTGGCCTAACCGCGATCGTCGGGCTCGCAGGAGCGTTGTGCGGAGTGGTGACCGTCTGCTGCACCACCGAGACCGCCGCCCAGATTGCCAAAGGAATGTTGGGAGACCCGCCGGCATCTGAAGCGCAGGTCGTAGATGCGCTCGGCGAAATTTGCAACATGATCGCTGGCAATTTCAAGAACAAGCTCACCGGCACGGATGAACGCTGCATGTTGAGCGTACCCAGCGTCATCAGCGGCACCGCATACAAATTCCATTCACTTGCTGACGGCAGTTCCACCGAGACCGTTGTGCTCTTTGAGAACGCTCCCGTCACGATTCGCCTGCAACTGAAAAATTGATGAAGCATCAGCCGTCGGTCATCAATCATCAGTCATCAGCCGTCAGCCATCCCCTCAAGTAAATCGGATTTGATGACGCTCTTATCCCTGCTCTTCTTGCCGGGTGGCGCTTGTGGCCCGGCAGAGTTTTCCTCTTCCCGCACATTCTTAGACCTCTGCAATGTTTCTTCCCGAGCCGCCAGCTCCAACCGGTTCAGAACAAAGTCATTTGCCGATAAGCATTTTCGTCTCTAGTCGTGGCGATTGGCTTGCACTCTCCTGGCAAGAAGGAGCCAACGTGGATAGCGGACTTTATGCGGCATGTGCGGGGCTGCGGGCGCAGAGTGAGGCGCTCGACGTGGCGGCCCACAATCTTGCGAATCTCAACACCACCGGATTTCGCGCCCAGCAGCCAACCTTCCAGTCGCTGGTAGCGGCGGGTCCGAATTGGCCTGGCACTCAAACTCCTATGTACGCGGTCAGCAACGTGCTCAGCTCTCCGCTCAACCGCGCGACCAACAATTTTGGCGTGCTCGAAGGGACGCACATGGATATGGCTGCCGGCAATCTGCTGACCACCGGCAACCCTCTGGATGTGGCCATCGAGGGCAGCGGCTTCTTTGCCATCCAAACCGCCGCCGGCACACGCTATAGCCGCAACGGAAGTTTTCAGGTATCGAGCAGCGGGAAGCTGGTGACGGCGTCGGGCGATCTGGTGCTCGGCGACCCCACGCTCAAGAACAAAAACGGCATCAACGTTCCGCCGGGCGCGGTCTCGATCGCCTCCGACGGAACGCTTTCGGTCAACGGCGCGGTCGCGGGCACGATCGGTCTGGTGCAGTTCGCTCCCGGCACTCCGCTTGCCTCAGACGGTGGAACCCTGCTCTCCGCTCCCGACGGGAGTTCCAGTCCCGTGTTGCAGCCCACGCTTAAGCAAGGCGCGCTCGAATCTTCCAACGTGAACTCCGTAAGCTCGGTGGTCGCGCTGATCGGAGTGCAGCGCCAGGCCGAAATGCTGCAGCGCGCCCTGTCGTTATTTGACAGCGAATTTAACCGTGTCGCCACCACCGACCTGGCAAAAGTCTAGGCACAGAAAAACTGATCTCGAATAACTGGGCGCGAATCAGGTCGAAAGGAAATCATGTTTCGAGCACTCTACACCGCCGCCACCGGAATGCAGGCGCAGCAGACAAACCTCGATACCATCGCCAACAATCTTTCGAACTCCAGCACGGCGGGTTTCCAGAGCCGCCGCATGCAGTTCCAGGACCTCATCTATCAGAACATGGTGATGCCGGGTGCGGCTGCCTCGCAGCAAACCACGGTAGCCACCGGACTCCAGGTCGGCCTCGGCACCCGTTCCGCCGCATCCGAAATCCTGCAACTGCAGGGCGATCTCAGCCAGACCGGCAACCCGCTCGATCTGGCCATTGAAGGGCAGGGACTATTTCAGGTGCTCTTGCCAACCGGTCAAATTGCCTACACGCGCAGCGGCGAATTTCACCAGGATGCGCAAGGCAATGTGGTCACCTCTGCCGGAAACCCGCTGCAGCCCGCCATCACCATTCCCCCCGGCGCCACCTCGGTCACCATTGCCGACGATGGAACCGTGTCGGTAACCCTGGCCGGCACTCCCGCCGCGCAGCAGGTGGGCACCATTCAGTTGGCGCTGTTTCCGAATCCCGGCGGGTTGAACAGCGTGGGACAGAATCTCTATCTCGCCACCACTGCCTCGGGAGACGCCGTCATCGGCACGCCGGGTGGCACCGACGGTTTGGGGCAGCTCGAGCAGGGCTATCTCGAGCAGTCGAACGTCAGCGTGGTCGATGAATTCATCAACATGATCGTGGCGCAGCGCTCCTACGAAGCCAGTTCGCGCGTGGTGCAGGCGGCGGACGAGATGCTCCAACTGGTCAATAACCTGGGCAAGTAACTTGGGGTAAGTTAAAAAGGTAAGTACGAAAGATAAGTTGAAAAGATAAATTCAGATACCACGTTGACAAGCTGAGTTAACAAGCTAACTTCAGAAGCTAAGTCGGAACCGCCGAAAGGGAAGCGACCGCAGTGCACGACCGATCCATCCTCGTTGATGTTCTGCTCGCCTTCGCAATGACCGCAGGCGCGTTGCTCGCGTCCGGGTTTTCGGCCACGCTCGCGGCCGAAGAGTCGCGCCCGTCGCTTGCTCCACAGTCGGCTCCTGTAATCCGGCAGCAAGTCTGGCAGGCGATCGTGAACGACTTCAGAAAACGCGGCTTAACGCAACAACAATGGCCGCGAGCCGAAGATCTCGACCTGACCGCCGCTCTCCCGGCGCTGGGGGAGCGAAAGTTGGGCGAGCGAAAGTTGCGAGTCTCCTCTGCCTGTTGGGACGAGGGTCCGCATCGCCTCCAGTTTCGCCTGGAATGCGGCGCGCCCGGCGAATGCCTGCCCTTTCTTGTCTATCTGCATCAAGCGCATCTCGCCGGCGGCGGCGCAGACAGCAATGAAAATGGTCCCGCTGCGCAAGCCGAATCATGCCGCCTGACGTCGAAACCGCTTGCAGCGCAACTGGCCGCCGTCCCGAAGCCGATGGTGCGCCCCGGCGACCGGGCGCGGGCCGTGTTTCTGGCGAGGGGCTTGCGAATGACGGCGAGCGTAACCTGTCTCGAACGCGGCGGCCAAGGCGAAGTGATTCGCGTGCGCGCCGTCGATGGCCACATTTTCCGGGCGCGGATTTCCGGCCCCGCCCTGCTCGAAGCGTTGCCGCAGTAACCATGTTAGCACTAACTGGAAACAGCCACGCTGTCAGTAATTATCAGTTAGTAAGTAAGGAGAGCGTCAGTGAAAACGGGATTGTGGTTGCTTCTTATAATCGTGCTGGCGGCGACGGAAATGTATGCGTCGAAGCCGGATACGAAAAAAGACGCTTTAGCGAACTACCTAGCCCGCGTTCAGATGGAGCAATCGCCGGCGCCCACGCTCTCGCCGGGAAGCATCTGGGTAGACTCCGGCCGTATGGCCTTTCTCAGCACCGATTACAAAGCCATGTTCGTCGGCGATGTGGTGGAGATCGTCGTCGTGCAGGGAGTAACCGCAACCAATGCCAATGCCGTGAGCACGGCGCGAACCTTCAACACCAGTTCCGGCATCACGTCGCTGCCCGGCAAGCTCAAAGTGGCGGGAATCTCAAGCCTGCTCGGGCTGAACTCGTCCGAAGCCCTGGCCGGCCAAGGCGCCGCTTCAACCGCTACCAACGTGACCACCAACCTGTCGGGCCGTGTGGTCGCCGTTCTCGCCAGCGGCAACCTGGTCGTCGAGGCGGAACGCGTCATCAACATGAACCACGAGAAGCAGACGATTGTGTTGCGCGGGGTGGTGCGCCGCGGCGATATCGGACCCAACAACATGGTCGCCTCCGACTCCGTCGGCGATCTCGAACTGGAGATCAAAGGCAAGGGCGTGATCTCCGATGGAGTGCGGCCGCCGAAGCGCATACTGCGCACCATTCTGAATTTTCTCGATTTCTAGCACGAGCGCGAAAGCCGTCGCATGAAAGTCGTCATATGAAAGTCGTTTTATGAAAGCCGTCTTATGAGAATCATCTTATGAGAATCATCTTATGAAAGCCGCCGTCGCCCCCCGTGGCTTCCGCATTCTGTTGCGCGCCGTCGCGCTTGCCGGAATGTTCGCGCTTCTCGCGACCGCGCCGGCGACTCTCCTTGCGATCAATGCCTTCGCCAGCGAACCCGTCCCCGTCAAGATTCGCGATCTCACCAGCGTCGAAGGAGTGCGAGACAATCCCCTGATCGGTTATGGCATGGTGGTGGGACTCACGCGCACCGGAGACAGCCAGCAAACCATATTCACCACCCAGACCCTGGCCAACATCATGCAGCGCATGGGCGCGCAGATTCCGCCGCTGACGGCGCGGGTCGCCAACGTGGCCGCCGTGTTTGTAACCGCCAACCTGCCGGCGTTTGCCCGGCCCGGCACCGAAGTGGACGTGACCGTCTCCTCGATTGGGGATGCCAAGAGCCTCGAGGGCGGCCTGCTCCTGCTGACTCCGCTCTACGGCGCCGACGGACAAGTCTATGCCGCCGCCCAGGGCCCGATCGCGGTGGGCGGATTCGCCGCGGGAGGAGCGGGCGCAACCAAGCAGATGAATCATCCGACGATCGGCAGAATTCCCGCGGGTGGTCACGTGGAACGGATTCTGGCTTTCGATTTCAATCATCTCTCTCCGGTGTCGCTCATTCTGCGCGAACCGGATTTTTCCACGGCAGGCGAAATTTCCGATGTCATCAACCATGACTTCGGCCACGCAGTGGCCAATGCCCGCGACGGCGGCCACGTGGAGGTCGATCCGGCCGCCACGGGCATGACGAACCTGACCGCGGTGCTCGCGCGCATCGAGAACCTCACGGTAGCCGTGCACCGCCGCGCCCGCGTCGTAGTCAACGAGCGCACCGGGACCATCGTCATGGGAAAGGACGTGCGCCTGGGAGCGGTGTCGATTCTGCACGGAGGATTCTCGGTGCAGATCTCGACCGAATATTCCGTTTCGCAGCCGGCGCCGCTCTCAAACGGAAAGACCGAAGTGGTGGGCCAGACCGAAGTCCAGGCGAAAGACAGCCCGGCGCGCCGTCTGGAAATTGGCGAAGGCGCGAACATCGACCAGTTGGTTGGCGGATTGCAAGATATGGGCGCGACCGCCCGCGACGTAATCTCGATTCTGCAGGCGATCAAAGCCGCAGGCGCGCTCGATGCCGACTTGGATGTAATTTGAAAACACAGTCGTCGGTCGTTAGTCGTCAGTCGTCGGTCATTGTCGTTAGTTAGTGGTCGTTTGCCTTCGGTGGTCGACCGTTGGCTTGCAAACCGATTTGCATTACCAGAAGTCGCCAAAGACTAACACCCGAAGCCCGACGACTAAGGCCCGACGACTAAACGACTAACGACCAACGACCAACGACCACGACTAGCAACCAACGACCGCAGGAGACCACTCCATGATCATCAAACTCGCTTCGACCTCCATTCCACCCCCGTCAGCCAACCCTCCGAACCCGAAAGCCGTGCTGAAAAATCAAAAAGCCGCATGCGATTTTGAAGCCATGCTGCTCGCGCCGGTGTTCGACGCCTTGCAGAAGACCTTTGCCGGCGGCATGGAGAAAGACGACAAAACCCCCGGGGCAAGCGACTACCGCGAGATGGGGACGCAGGCGCTGGCCCAGGCCATCGCCGCCCGGGGTGGCATTGGCATCGCGCAGCTCATCTTGCGCCATTTGGATGCGCCAAAGGTATCGGGTAGCAGCTGAACCAACGGGACTTGCCAGGCGCTAAAGTTTTCTGAAATCCCGCCGATCTTTGATTTGAGCCGCGATGCGTCCTTCTTTAGGCCGCGATACGGCTCGTAACCAGTTACTTTCGGCATCACGAGTTACCTTAGGAATTAAGATTCGATAAGAATCTACCGATAGATAGGTAAGAGATGGAGGCATTATCTATGAGAGTCGATCTCACAACCTTGGGAGTAGAGCCACCGGAAAATGGCAAGCCGGGCCGCGCCGCACAGGCCGGAGACACGACCGCTGCGGGCAGTGCTTCAAGCCCTACTGCAGGCAGCGCTTCCGGCCTCGACCAGGCCAGCTTCTCGTTTGACCAGCTGCGCCTCCAGTCGCTGCAGGCTCAGGTTCTCGCCCAGCCCGAAGTTCGCAGCGATAAGGTTCAAACGCTGCAGCAGTCAATCGGCAACGGCAGTTACTCGGTTTCCCCAGGCCAGGTGGCCGACGCGCTGGTCAATGAATTGGCTAGTTAGGACTCGTCAAATTAAGACGAAGCAAGTTAGCACCAGTCGCATAAGATGGTGCAACTCGGCGAATGAATTACGCAATGACGCAATGACGAACGACGCACGACGCATACAAATGACGCAACGACGGAATAAACACGACGCAATAACGCAACGACGCAATGACGCAACGACGCACGACGCAATAACGCAATGACGGAATAATGGAGCGACGGTGGTATTGAATCATGGATCCGTTAATCACAAACGGAATCGATCCCGCGCTGATGCGCGTGGTAGAAAAACGGGGCTACGAGCGCGATAACGCGCCCCGGCGCAAGCGTCCCGCCCCGCACGAGAAAGATGAGCAGGAGCTCGAGCAGGAGCCAAGCGCCGACGCCCCCGAACATACGCTGGATGACTTGGCGTAATTAAAGTCCGTCCTTGCTTCAGGATTTGCACCCGGACTCGCACCCGGATTTGAAACGACGAGCACTTCCCGCCATGGATCTCCGCAGCGCATCGCTCCCCGAACTCAGCAACTTAGCGCAGCAGCGGCTTCTGCTCTTGCGCAATCTGGCGGAGAGCATGGAGTCGAGCAGTCGTGGCGCTGGCGCGGAATGACTCGGAAGCCATAGCACGCGGCGCGACTCACCAGGCCGAACTCTGCCGGCAATGGGGCCGTCTCGAATGCGAACTTCGCCGTGAAGCGCTCCCCCGTTCTCTCGCCCGCCCGGCTGGAGCACCCGGCAATTCCATAAAACGCGAACACGTCGCCCAGTTACAAACGGAGCTACAAGAGGAGTTACAAGCGCAGCTACAAGCGGAGTGGCAAACACTCGAAGCCCGCATCCGTTATCTCACCCGCGTGCACACCTCATTGTTGCGGCACCTCCAGCGCAGCCTGGCTATCCTCCACCGCGTCGTCGACGTTTGCGCGCCGGCCTATAAGCTCGATCCCAACCCGCTCCTGACAGACGTCCGGCTTGGGGCCGTTAAATAACCGCAAGGGAGAACAACCAATGTCGGGATTGTTCGGGTCGCTTTCGGTTGCGCTGAGCGGGCTTTCGGTCAGCCAGCAGGAGATGGAAACCACCTCCAACAATGTGGCCAACGCCAGCACTCCGGGATATACCCGCGAGGTTCCAGTGACCTCGGCCGGCGACCCGGTCGAGATCGGATCGCTCAGCATCGGCACAGGCGTCGTGCTCGATAAAATCCAAAGCCTGCGCGACTCCGTGCTCCAAATCCAAATCAATCAGGCTACGCAGCAGAACAGTTCGCTCAACACCTCGCTGACCCAGTTGCAGCAGATTCAAACCCAGTTCGCGAGCTCCACTACCGGCATTGGCGCCGACATCAGCAATTTCTTCAATAGCCTGCAGCAGCTCTCGCCCAATCCCTCCGATCTCACGCTGCGGCAGGGCGTTCTCACCGCGGCCGATACGCTGGCTACCGATTTCAACAGCGCCGCGCAAAGCCTTCAGGCCCAACGCAGCAATATCGATCAGAACGTCGTGCAGTCCGTAAGCCAGGTGAATAGCCTCACCTCGCAGATCGCCAGCGTCGACCAGCAGATCAGCAATCTCCAAAGCGTCAACAAGGACCCCGGCGCGCTCGTCGACACGCAGAACAGTCTTATCCAGCAACTCTCAGGGCTCATCGATGTGCAGGTCATTCCCACCAGGCGAGGGCATCACCGTGGCCACTTCGAATGGGACGACGCTGGTGTCTGGCTCTCAGAGTTTCGCGCTCAACACCGAGACGGGCAGCGACGGAGTACAGCACATTTTCGATGGCAGCAACGACATCACCAACTCGCTTAGCGGGGGAAGCCTTGCCGGGTTGATCCAGGTTCGCGACCAGGAAATTCCCAGCATCAGCAGCAGTCTCGACCAACTGGCTTCGGGACTGGCCACCGCCCTCAACGCCGCCAATGCGCAAGGCACGGATCTGAACGGCAATGCAGGCGGCAACATCTTTGCGCCTCCGCCTGCCAACGGAGTCGGCGCAGCGGCCACGTTGACCGTCAGCCTGACTGACCCGTCTCTGCTGGCCGCCGGTTCCGACGGCACAACCGGCAGCAACGGAAATCTCGCCAACCTCTCCGCCGTCGCCAATGCGAACGTAGCCAATGGAGAGACGCCGATCGATGCGTATTCCAATCTGGTCGGTCAGCTGGGAACCACTACCTCCACCACCTCCGCCGATGCCGACTCCTCCGGCTTGATTCTGCAACAGCTGCAGGATCAGAACGGAAGCGTCTCCGGCGTCTCGCTCGACGAAGAAGCGGCCAACCTCATCCAGTATCAGTCCGCTTATCAGGCCGCTGCCCGCGTGGTATCTGCCGTCAACCTCTTGCTGCTCGACGCCGTAAATCTTGGCGTGGACACGCCGGAGGAATAATGAATAACAAGAAGCGACAGAGACGAACAAGAAATGACCAAGACGAACGACCAACGACCAACGACTAAACGAGCTACCAACGACGAACGACGAACGACAACGACCAACGACGAACGACCAACGACCAACTCCGGTAAATACTATGCGCGTTAATCCAAACCCCATGCCCGATCTGCTGGCGGCGCTCAACCAGACCGAACTGGAAGCGCAAGCCGCCGAACTCCAAATTTCGACCGGCCGCAGCGTGAACGTGCCCTCCGACAATCCGACCGCCGCCGCTCTCCTCATCGAGAACAACGATCAGGCGACTTTCACCGCCGGCTATCTGCAGAGCATAAGCGTCGGTTCAGGGCCAGCTCTCAACCGCGAGTTCGACGCTCAGTTCATTCACAACCTCTCTGCAACAAGCCCTCAGCCTGGGCATCGAGGCCGCGAGCGGGACGGTCTCCACCAGCGACCAGGCCGCAATCGTGGTTCAGTTGCAGGGCATTCAGAGCCAACTGGTATCGCTCGCGAACACTACCTACGAGGGCAACTACATATTCGCCGGCACCGCTACGAACGCGCCACCCTATGTGGTCGATAATACTTCGCCTTCCGGCGTCGATTACGTTGGCAACACCGACGTCAACCATGTATCGATCGGCAACGGATACAAGCTCGCCGTCAATCAACCCGGCTCGCAATTATTTTCCGCCAGCGGCAACGACGTTTTTCTCGCCCTCAACAACCTGATCCAGGCGGTGCAGACTAATACCGGAATTGGAACCGCCGTCAACGCCGTAAACGCCGCATCGAGCTATCTTTCGGCGCAGACCGTGTTCTACGGCAACGCCCAGGACCAGACGCAGTCCGAGACCAACTACCTCAATACCGCGCAACTGCAAATCACCCAGCAGCAGAACGCGCTCGGTGGAGTGAACCTGGCCGCAGCCGCCAGCAATCTCTCGCAGTCCCAGGCCGATACCCAGGCCGCGCTTGCCGCCATCGGCAAGCTCTCACAAGACAGCCTGTTCGATTATTTGAGCTAGAGAGAGAAGCCCGAATCACTGAATCACTGAATCACTGACCGATTGAATCATTGATTCATTGAGTCATTGAATTTCAATATCTCAATGCCTCAATGCCTCAATGCCTCAATGCCTCAATGCCTCAATGCCTCAATGTCTCACTAACCCTTGGCTTTGGCCCAGATCGCCGCCGCCGCCAAATGAGCGCGCGCACTTTCAATCCTTGACTTCTCTGCCAGCAGCCGCAATTGCAGGTTGGGCAAGAAACGCTTCAGCTTTTCGAGGTTGCCGCGGTATTCGCGCGCTTCTCCTTCGAGCGCCGCCGAAGCCTTGGGATCTTCCTGCGCAGTTCGCAAGACTTCTGCCGCTCGCCGCAGCTGCCTCCGGATGCCGGAAAAATCCCGGCGCCTGATGGTCGAACAATGTTTTCGTTCCGGGCGGAGAGCCAAGCAACGCCGAACTCAAATCTCGATTCACTTGCCGCAGAATTTCAAGCCCATCGATCGTCGTTGTCGGCGTCGGCGTCGGCGTCGGCGTCAGCGTCAGCGTCAGCGTCGGCATTACCCCTGCCACTCCAGTTGAGGCCGCGGGAAGTCAGCGACGGAGTCGTCGCCGCTGGGATGAAACATCGGTGGAGAAGCGGCGTCCGAGGCGGTAGCTGTCGATATGCGGAGCGATCGACGCCGGGCTCTCCGCCTGCTCGACCTTGATCCATGCCTCCCGCAACGTCAGCAGGTCCGTGATTAGCTGAGAGACTGCGCGCTGCGAAGGATGAAACTGCACCGCGACCAGATTCTGGCGCAGAACGTCATAAAAATTGTCGAGGTCCTTGGCGACCTTGCCTCCATTGACAAAGTCGAGCGGCGATTGCAGATGCCCGATCACCAGAATTACGTGCTGGATCAGCTTGCTCCTGCGCTCGATGGCGTTCTGTTCGATAGCCAGATTCACCTGCCGCAGATCTTCGATCATCTGCTCATAGAGCCGGATCACCAGTTGCACCGGGTTTGCGCCTTCAACCGTAGCCGCGCAATATGACTGCTGAATATTCATGAATCTAACCCTCTCGATTAACTGCTGCTCGTGCCGCTCGTGCTGTTTGTGCTGCTTCCGCTCGTGCTCTCCCCGGCAGTTGGAGTCGTATTCGTGTTCGTGCTGTTAGCCGGAGCAGTGGAAGTGGACGAGATCGACGACAGTTCCTCGTTCACTTCATCCAGCAGAAACGGATACTCTTCGAGCGTCGAGTTGACCGTATCGAACTCCTGATCCAACTGCAATTTTTGGGCCGCTAACTGAGTCTGAAAGTTGGTGATCTCGGTCGTAAGGCTGTTTTGTTCCGTCTGGTTCTCGGCGAGATCCTGGTTCAGAATGCCCTCCGATGGGTCGGTAAGATTGGTGAGAGCCGTGCTGAATGTATCGGCGAAACCCGTCGAGTTGGCGTTGGTGAAAAAATTCTGCAGCCCGCTGAGATTGGAATTGAGCACATCGCCCAACCCTGGTCCGGTGTCGGTCGCGGTTTCGTTCACCGACAGCGTTCCATCGTTGTTTACCACGATGCCCAATGCCGCCAGGCTCGTCAGACCGTCGCTCACGGAAGTGGGATCGGTAGCGGTGTAAGTGACGGCCGATGCCAGGCTCGATTGCAACACCCGCAAGTCGGTATCGGAGCCGAGCGGCCCTTCATTATTGGTGGCGGCGTTGACGGTGAATTGGCTGTTGATGTCGCCGATCACCGTGTTGTATTCGGTCACAAAATTGTTGATCGAATTGCTGATGGAGGTGGTGTTGGGACCAACCGTCACCGTTACCGGGGTGGCCGCATCGGCGCTCGTCAGGTTCAGAGTCACGTCTGGAATCGCTCCGGTCACGGTGTTGGTCGAGCTGGCATAGGGCACTCCATTGATCGTGATTTCAGCATCCGTGCCGCCAACCGGCGGCTCGAAGTCCAGCGTGGTGGTGTTGCTCCCCGTGCTGGTCGGGATGGACAGCGCTCCGGCGCTCCCCGTCGTCTGGCTATAAATTGCCAAATGCGCGCCGTTCGCGTCCGTGACCACGCTCGCCGTGATGCCCCAGTTATTGCTGGCGCTGAGCGTATTAATTGACTGGGCAAACGTGGTCAATGTGTCATTGGCCGAGGTAATCGCGATATCCGCGGATATACCGCTCGCCCCTCCAATTTGCAAACTAAGGTTCCCGGTAGTCTGGCCGTTGGGCAAAATCGAACTGGTCGCGTTCGCCACCGAATCTGTATAAAGCGTTCCGGTTGACGCCAGACCGCTCACCACCACGGTATAGTTGCCGTTCGCGGCCCCGGACTGGGCCGTGGCGCTGACAATCGCCGACTCCGATGAAGTGGCCGAGAGCGCCGACAGCGCTCCATTCGCGCCCGTAAGCCCCTGCACTGCGGCCGCCAAATTCGAGAGATCGCTATTGATGCCCGCAAGCGCGGTTGCCTGGGTTTGTAGTGTGGTCTGATCTCCCTGCCACACCGTCAGTTGCCCGCTCTGCGCCGCCTGAATCTCAGACACCACGGCATCCACATCGATACCGTTCCCGTTGAGCAGACTCGAAGCGTTAAAGCTTATTCCCATGAGTTTTTTCTCCTCCGCTTTGCGCCGCCGCGGCCTCGCTGGCGCGCAGTTTCGCCGCTTGCTGAGATTCCGCGGCGATTCCGCGTTCCACGGTAAGTTCCCCGCTGCTTGGCACCTGCAGAATCAGGTTCTTGGACTTGTCGAGATACTGGACAATTAGCTGGTCCTTAATCTGCGGATCCTGATGCACTTCGACTACATCCTGGGGCAAGTCGTAGGTGGAGGGGACATTTCTCGTCGCGGCACTTTGCTGTTTTGGGGCAGTTTCTGAAACGGAACGATCCGCCGCCTGCGCCGGCTCAGCAGCAGGATGCGTTTGGATTGCCCCAGAACGCAGGCTCGTGTTCTCCGTCTGCTCGTTCGATCCAATTTGAGAGCTACTTACCGGTGCGATGCTCATGACGCACTACTCCGGATTTGCACAAAGGAGGCGAGGCATCAAACAAGCACCACCGCCTCCTTTGCAGAAAAGCGCTAATTTATGTCAGGAGCTTTAGCACAAGCTGCTGTTGCTGGTTGGCCTGGGCCAGAGCGGAAATACCGGTCTGCTCCAGAATGGAGTACTGCGTTAGATTGGCGACCGCTGTCGGAATATCCGCCGCCGTCACGTTGTTTTCCGCCGCCGTCAGGTTCTGCACCTGGTTGTTGATGACGTTCGAAGCGCTCTGCAGGCGGTTAACGGTTCCACCAATGTTGCCGCGCAGCGCGGCAACCTGGGCGACCGCGCCGTCGATCAGCGTCAGCGCGGATTGCGCGTCCGCGCTGGTCAACAGGTCATTCGTCGATCCAGCCGCGCCGCCGGTCAATTCGGAATTGGCGAAGGTGTTGGCCGCCGACCCCGTTGTCTGCGTGGCGATGGTGTTGCCGGCCAGACCCTTGGTCAGCGCAGTGAAGGCGACCGAGGTTGTCCCAGCCGTTGCCGAGACGTTGGTATTGGCCACCGTGTTACTGGAGTAAGTGGCGCCCGAACCGGTTCCACCGTTGACGGCATTCGCCAGGTTGGTAAGGCTGCCGGTTTCCGTGGAGTCCACCAGGATCTGGTTGGCCACGGGAACCGTGCTGAGCGAGTTCACGAAGGTGTAGGTTTGCCCGCCCACCGACACGGTATCACCCGCAGCGGCGACCGGAGCTGTCCCGGCGTCCGTCCCTCCCGCAAAATCCAGCCCGGTGAAGGCGGCGCCGCCTGCGCTGGTGGTCGATCCAGTGATGAAGTTGCCTGCGGTGCCGGCAACATTCGCGCTGAAGTCGGCCGTTGTAACCGTGGCATCGATCGCTGCCGTGACATTGGCGTTTTTCACCGTTGCGATGCTGTATTGCGCTCCCACCCCGCTCGTCACGGTTTGATTCGCATCGTTCACCGCAGCCACTAGATTTGCCACAGCGGTAGTATTGCTGCCGCCGTATACCACCTCATTCGCCGTCGGGCTGCTGCTGAGGGCAGTGACGAAGGTGTAAGTTTGCCCGCCCACCGTTACCGTGTCGCCCGTGGCTGCGCCGGAGAGCGCTGCGCCGCTGGCAGTCTGGTGAGCTGACGCCGCCAGGGCGACGCTGTTTCCGGTCGCTGGACCCGTTGCCGGCTCCGTTGACATTCGCCGTGATTGTGGTCACGCCTGCAGTCGTAGTGCCGTCGGCGGTTGCGGCCGTAGTGAGCGTTGCGGTGGCCACAGTGTTCGCGGCTGTTCCCTCGCCATACGCAACTCCCGCGCCGCCGGCGGTGCCGTTGATGGCAGCCACAAGATTCGCTTGCGCTGAAGTATCGCCGTTACCCCCGATCGCAATCTGATTCGCGGTTCCTCCGTTGGTAAGGGTCGTCTCAAACGTGTAGGTGGTGGTGCCAACCGTGACCGTATCGCCGTTCGCGATGGCGCCCGTGGTGGTGAGCGTAGCCGTAGCAGCGGTAGCGGGCGTGAGCGTGTCTGTGCCCGTGACAAATTGGTTGGTCGCAGCCACCGCAGCCGCGCCCGCCGCCTGGCTCAATGTGCCGGTCGCGGCCGCCGCTCCTCCCAGCCCAAGATCGGAGGAGGACAACAAACCCGTGGCCACGCCGATCGAACTGCTGCCGCTGGTGCTCCCGTCACTCAAGAAGACATTCAACGTATTGGCGTTGAATACCTGCCCGCCGTTGTAATTCGTGGTCGAACCGATGCTGTCAATTTCCGATTTGATGGATTGATATTCTGAGTCCAGCGCCGTGCGTTGCGAATTCGACACCGTGTCGGTGGCGGATTCGGTCGCCAGCGTAACCGCGCGGTTAAGCAGCGTGGTGACTTGCGACAGTGCGCCGTCAGCCACCTGCAGTTCCCCAACGCCGTCCGTGGCATTGCTCGACGATTGCGTCAGCGCCGCGATGTTCGCCTCCAGCCCGTTGGCGATCGCCAGCCCGGCTGGATCGTCGGCGCCGCTGTTGATGCGCGATCCTGAAGACAATTGCTCCAAAGTTGAATTCAGGTTCCCGCTGGTGATATTGAGCTGGTTTTCCGCAGCAATCGCAGCAATATTATTTAAGATCGTTAATGCCATTGGAATTGCTCCTTAACTTGGTCCCGATTTCTGGATCCGTCCCCGAAACCTTCCCGGAGCTCGCTCCCTTTGTCCTGCGGAACCCAATTGCGTTCACCATGTCCCATCGGCGTGGCACGCGTGAGCTTTATTTCCACAAGTGCCGTCCGTCATAGCGCTTAGGTAACACTGCCCGTTTTCGCGCTTCAACTCCTCGTCCTCCCCGCTTCTGCCGATCTTTCCCGATGAAGCCTTCATAAACGGCGGCCCTTATCCTTTGCGGTTCGACACTCGGAGCAAACATGATCCAGCTCACGCGCCTCAACAATCACCCTCTGGTACTCAATTCCGATTTCATCAAATTCGTGGAGCAGGCCCCCGATACCGTCATCACCCTCTTGAGCGGAGAAAAAATTGTGGTTCGCGAAAGCGCGCTCGACGTCCTCCAACGGGTGGTGCAGTTTCGCCGCTCAGTTTTGCAGGGCAACATACTCTGCCCCGAAAGCGCTCCCAGCTTTCTGCCCGCGGTCGACGGCATCGAAGCCCGAAACGTCGCTTCAAGCGACAGAATCAGCGACAGGATCGGCGACAGGATCAATAAGACAGGATCAGCGACAGGATCAGCGACAGGATCATTAACCGTCCGGCTGGCGGGAAATAAGAGCCGTGGTGGATAAGGCAACTCTCGTCGGTCTCCTGCTGGCTATCGGCGGCATCCTGCTCGGCTTGATGCTGGAGGGCGGAAATCTCGGACAGGTGCTCCAGCCCACTGCGGCCATGATCGTTTTTGGCGGCACACTCGGCGCCATCCTCATTCAATATCCATTGCCGGTGGCGCTCGGCGCATTTCGGCGGCTTGCGCAGGTGTTCGTCGAGCCCGCGCACGACGCGCAGTCCACCATCGAACTCCTGGTCAATTACGCCAATCTGGCGCGCCGCGAAGGCATCATCTCGCTCGATAGAGAACTAGCTAACATCCAGGAACCCTTCCTCCGGCGCGGCCTCATGCTGGCCGTCGACGGAACCGACCCCGAGGAACTGCGCAAAATCATGGAACTCGAATTGGATAACAAAGAAGAGCAGGAAGAGAGGATTCCCCAACTCTTCGAATCGGCGGGCGGATTTTCTCCCACCATCGGCATCATCGGTGCTGTCCTCGGCCTCATCCAGGTCATGCAGCACCTGGACAAAATCGATGAAGTCGGCAAGGGCATTGCCGTCGCCTTCGTAGCCACACTCTACGGAGTCGGCGCCGCCAACCTGATTTTGTTGCCCGCCGCCGGGAAACTGAAAATTCGCATCCGCGAAGAGCAGATCATCCGCGAAATGACCATCGAGGGCGTGGTCTCCATTCTCGAAGGGATGAATCCCCGCATGCTCGAGGAAAAGCTGCTCGGCTTCCTCGCCGCCGATCGTCAACGTAGCATCCCTGAGGAATCCACGGTATGAGCCGCCGTAAGCGCCGCGCCCATCACGCCAATCACGAACGCTGGCTGGTTTCCTATGCCGACTTCATCACCTTGTTATTCGCCTTCTTCGTTGTGCTCTACGCCTCGTCGCAAGTCGACAAAAGAAAAGTTGGCATGTTGGCTCTCGCCATCCAAGTCGCCTTTCAGCAGATGGGAGTCTTTCAGGCGTCGACCACACAGGTGCCCATCGATTCTGCCGAACCCATGCCCTTCAGCACGGCGCAAGCCATCGAAAATGCCCAGCGCACCGCGAGCCTCGGCCGCATCGCATCGTCCCCCGAGGGCTCGCTCGGCACTGGCATTGGTAGTGCCGAAGAAAATGGCGATCTGTCTGAATTGCAGACCGAACTCGAACACGCCCTCGCGCCGGAAATCAAGCGGCAAGAAATCGCCATGCACCGCGAGCCCGATGGCCTCGTCATCAGTCTGCGCGAGGTGGGTTTTTTCGAGAGCGGATCGGCCCTGATGAAGCCGACCGCTATGGGCGCCTTCGATCGCATCGCCGGTTTACTGCGCACGCGCGACTATCGCCTGCGCATCGAGGGCCACACCGATAATGTTCCCATCCACACCGCTCAATTTCCCTCGAACTGGGAGCTTTCCACTGCCCGCGCGACCGAAATTGTGCGCCTCCTCATTGTTCGCGACGGCTTCTCTCCCGACCGTCTCAGCGCCGGAGGTTTTGCCCAGTATCACCCCGTCGCCAGCAATCGCACCACTGAAGGCCGCGGCATGAACCGCCGTGTGGATATCGTCATCCTGGGCCGCGCCGCCTCAGCGCCGTCGAAGCCGCCCGCCGCAACCGAAACGCAGAAGGCCAATCCCATGAAGCCCCGCGCTCGCCCGTTGCCGGCCGCAACCACAACGAACACCGTGCAATCGTCCCCAATTCCTCCACGTTGAATGTTACTGAACGCTCTCTAACAGGCTGCCGAAAAGCCGATTCGCGAACCAACCCTGTCATCCCGACCTGACCAACTCTATCATCTCGACCTAACAAACTCTGTCATCCCGACCGAAGCGAAGCGAAGTGGAGGGACCCTGTGTTTTGAGCGGCTCCATTCTTGATCCGAGCCGTCTTCAATCCGCCACCCAAGACACCACACTAGAGCCAAAGCTCCATCCAAAGCGCGCTTTCCATCGGAATCGTCGAGTACGGCGCAATCTCCTTGAATCCCATCCGCCGATAGAGCGCAACCGCATCCTTCATGGCCGATTCAATCGTATCCAACCGCATGCGCTCATACCTCAGCCCACGTGCCTCGGATATCAAGCGCTCCGCCAGCACCCGGCCCAAGTCCCGATCCTCGATTGCCCGGCCGAACGTAAAGCCGCTTCATCTCGCAGATGCCCGCCTCCAGCGGCCGCAAAGCGATGCAGCCAGCCGCAGCGCCGCCATAGCGCGCCAGGAGCAACCGCCCCCTCGGCGGCCCGTAAGCGCCGGGAAGGTTCTTTAACTCCTCATCGAAACTCTGGAAACACAAGCTGAACCCAAGCGAGTTGCCATACTCGACAAAAAGGCTTCGAACCATTTCAATGTGCTCGGGAAGCGTGGCCTGAATCAAGTCAATCTCGAGTATCGTGGTCAGTCGAGGTCGCCATAAAACAGCCTTTACTTGTATCCTGATGCTTGCGGAGATTCTACCCCGCGTCGATCCGATTGCACCCGGCGCACCGGACAATTAAGATTCCTGCACTCCCATGTCTGAAGTAATTTCAACCGAGCCCGCAGTTTCTCATTCCGTTTCCACCCCCGCGCCTGAACCCTCCGTCGAGGTGTTCGCCGTTTACGGAGTCGAGCCCGAAATCCAGGCCTACGCCATGGCCAAATACTCGCGCTCCTCGCTATCGATGAAGGAGTCGCTGCGGGAAATCACCGCCCAGAAGGCGGAAAAATTTCTCAACACCTTCTACTTCCAGTATGGCCACCGCTCCATCGCCGATCTGGCTCACATCGCGCTCGCCATCGAGCGCCTTTCCATTCTAGCCGCCATCGTAGTCGCCGACGAGCAGCGCTGGGATGGACAGGAACGCTCAACTCGCTACCAGGACTTCAGAAAGAGCGGATATTACACCCCGGCTTTCGGGAGCGACGCACCGGAACAAGGTGCAACTCTCTATCGCGAGACCATCGAGCACCTCTTCGCCACCTACGAAAAAGTTTCGCAGCGCACTTTCGAATATCTCGCCAGCATCACGCCCCGTCCCGCCGAGATGAAGCCTGACGCCTACGAGCGTACTTTGCGCGCCCGCGCCTTCGACATCTCCCGCTATCTGTTGCCGCTCGCCACCAACACCTCGCTCGGAGAGATCGTCAACGCCCGCACCCTCGAAAATCAGGTCGCCCACCTCCTTTCGCAGCCGCATAAAGAAGTCCGCGATCTGGGAGCGCTGCTGAAACGCGCCGCCACATCCCCGGCCTACAACGCCAATGAAGATTCGCTGCGCGCCCTGATTGCCGAAATCCGCTCCGTGTCGCCCGAAGTCGCCGCCCGCGCCGAGCGCGAACTCCTCCGCGAAGTTCGCGTCGCGCCCACGCTGGTCAAATACGCGGATCCAAATCTCTACGAGATTGAGACTCGCCGGGAATTACGTCAGGCTGCCGCCGAATTGATGCAAGGCGCCCCCATCGCGCCCGCCCCGCTCGTCGACCTGCTCGATCACGACGCTTTCGAAATCGAACTTGCCACCACGCTTCTCTATAGCCATTGCCATTACTCCTACCGCCAGCTTCGTCAGTCCCTGGAAGCGGCCGGAGAGCCGCGGCTCCGCGAGATCATTGACCTCGGACTCCGTCATCGCGGCCGCCATGATGAGATGCTTCGGTCCTTCTCTGCGGGCCAGCAGTTCCGCTTCGACATCCTCATGGATATCGGCGGCTTCCGCGATATGCACCGTCACCGCCGCTGCATCCAGATCATGCAGGATTTCTCGACCGCCCACGGCTTCGACACGCCGCCCGAGGTCGAAGCAGCCGGAGTGCGCTCCGGCTACGAGTCGGCAATGCGCCGCGCCGAAACCGCAGTGCAGAAACTATCCGCGGCCGCAGGCGAAGAAGCAGCCGAGAACGCGCAATACGCGATCCCGCTCGCCTTCCGCAAGCGCACGCTCTTCAAAATGGATTTCGCCGAAGCCGTCTACATCTCCGAGTTGCGCACCACTCCCGCCGGACACACCTCCTACCGCAACGTGGCCTATGCCATGTACGAAGCCGTGGCCGCCAGATATCCATCACTGGCCAAATATTTCCGTGTGCACGACGTCCGCGAGCCAGTCGATCTATTGAAACGCTAGTATTGTGTGGTGACGGGGCGGAGCCTGCCCTGAGCGAGCCGAAGGGCCCCGTCCAGCCCCGCTGTACGCAGTAGCCGGGCTTCGCAGGATCGCACTCCGAAGTAAAAGTCTGCCAGGCACAAAATTGACGCCGACGAATCTCCGCCTCTAGAATCACTTCACACATGCCCCTCTACGAATACGTTTGCAAGAAGTGCGGACACCGCTTCGAGGAAATCCGCAAATTCTCCGATAAACAGCCCACGAAATGCCCGAAATGCAAGGGTGTCCTGGAGCAGGTAATTTCGGCTCCCGCCGTCCAGTTCAAAGGCTCCGGCTGGTACGTGACCGACTACCCGAAGAAGGGTGCCGCTTCCGCAGGCTCGTCCTCTTCTTCCGAAAGCGACAGCGCTTCGAAGGAAAAGAAAGAAACGACAGAAGCAAAAGAAACAAGAGACACAAAAGATACAAAAGAAGCCAAAGAAACAAAGAAAGAAGACAAGCCCAAAGCCGAGTCGTCTCCCAGGAAACAGAAGAAAGACTAATTCTCCCGGCAATTAACGCAATTACGAAATTAGTGGCCGCCCGATGAAGTCTGATCAAGCCATCCATCGATCGGCACTCTACGCCTCCCGATTCGCCGCTCGAACGCCGCCAGAATCCGGCATGCCGACCACCAGCGTGCGCCGGCGCGGCAATTCGTCATCCGCGATCTCCGCCTGGAATTGCAGGTCGAGCCGCAATGCCTCGCAAACGCGGTGTGCTTCGGCATTGAAGAAATACACGACGTCTCCCCCAAACCGATCCTTCAGCCGCCGCCGCTCGTCAAGGTCAAACGGGCTCGCCGAAAATACTTTAATCTCCGGATGTTCGCGCAAAACGCCAGTCAGCTCGCGCTGGAAATTAAGCGCCCCTTGCCGCACTTGCGCCATGGTAAAAGCGATGACTCGATAAGGCATAGGTTGAAATAAAGATGGGTTGAAATTAAAACAGGTTGAAATTAAAACTTGTTGAAATTAAAAACGGATAACTCAGCTTTCACTCCGGCTTGATCGCTGCCGCCGCCATCATCCTGCCCGTAACGCCCTTTTCCGCGCGGAAGCTAAAGAGCAATTCCGTGTGGCACGCCGTGCACGGCCCAACCACATCAATGCTGCCGCCGAGCACGCCCGCATCCAGCAGTTGCCGCCGGTTTGCTTCCACCAGATCGAGAAAAAGTTTCACCGGCAGTTCGCTATGTCCCGGAGCGCGCGCCGTCAGGAACAGCAGCGGATATTTCTCCCGCACCGGGTCCGATTCCTTCACCTCGCGAAACAATTTGCCGGAATAGCCAAACTGAGCTTCAAACCTGGCGCGCACCTCTTCGCCAACTTCGTAGCAGCATCCCCGCACCCCCGGCCCAATCGACGCCAGCAAATTGCGCGGAGCGCTCCCGAATTCTTTGCGCATCTCGCCCACACCCTTCTCGACGATCCGTTGGACAGTGCCGCGCCATCCCGCGTGAAAAACCCCGATTGCCCGCCGTTTCCGATCCACCAGAATCACCGGAAGGCAATCGGCCGCCTGCACCGCCAGCGCCAGTCCCGGCGTGTCGGTAACCAACCCGTCGCCAGCCAACAGTTGTGCCGGCGTCCCATCAACGCGCCGCCCGTCGATTCGCTGCCCGTCGATTCGCCTCCCGTCAATTCGCTGCCCGTCAATTAGCCCGTCACTTCTATGAATCAAATCGGAATGAATCTGTCGCAGCGCAACCAGCGGCCAGCGCCTGCCGCCATTCCCGGCGCCGAGTTCCCGAAGAAAAAGCGCGCGGTTGCGTTCAACGTTCGCGCGCGAATCATGCGCGGTGAACCCAAGATTCAGCGCTTTTCCGCCATACAGCCGTGAGACGCCACCCAGCCTGGTTGAGAAGCCATGCACCAGCCAGGGCAGCGCGCTCAGTTTCCCGGAGCGCAAGATTTGTAGTTTGTTCTTAGCGACGCGATGGCTCACCACGATTCGATCATACCCCGAGAATCGGCACCGCTTACCGGAAGTGACTCGTCCACGACCGGCGACCAACGACCGACGACCAACGACCAACGACCAACGACCGCCCACCTCTTACTTCTTCCTCACCATCTCCGCGTCAATCTGAATCTTCACCGAGTCGCCCACCACCGCCTCGCCCGTCTTGAGAACATTGTTATAGACCAGATCGAAATCCTTGCGGTTGATGGTCGTCGTAGCCGAAAGGCCCCGCCGCGAATTGCCCCCCGGATCGGTGATTTCAGCCGATGGCCCATCCACGTCGAGCGTAACCTCGCGTGTCGTTCCGTGAATGGTCAGATCGCCCATCACCTGCAGCTTTCCCCCGCTGTCGGTAATTCGTTTGGACTTGAATTCGATCGTGGGATACTTCTCAACGTCAAAGAAATGTGGGCTCCGAAGATCTTTGTCGCGCGCTTCGATCCGGGTGTCGACCGAGTTGACGTCGATGCTCGCCGAAACCTGCGACTTCGTAATGTCCGCCTCGTTCAGAACGACCGTCCCGCTGACCTTGTTGAATTGGCCGTCGACATTCGAGATCCCGAAGTGTCGCACCTTGAACTGCGCTGTCGAGTGCACCGGATCGATGTTCCAGGTGGACGTTTGAGCGAGCGCCGGCAAACTCGCCAGAAACGCGAGAGTTGAAATAAGCCCAATTCGTTGTGCCGCCCTTAACATGACCATGCACGATCCTTTAGAAGATTTCGTGGGGCATAACTATTGAATAACATTCTGCGTTATTCCGTTCTTGCGAACATATCGGAATTGTACGCGATGAGCTCAAACCCACGGCCATGTTCGGGCCCGTTAATAGAGCGCCGGGCGTCCCAGCCTCCTAATACACACGAAGGCCGCGCAGAGCCTGCGCGGCCGTGTGCCTCAACCGTCTTCGACTCTACTCCTTCCCGCCAGTAACGCCGCTGCCGCTAACTCCCGCTTCGCCCCCATCCTCGGGTTCGACTGAATCGCTCTTCTCCGCATCGCCCTTCACAGGATTAATCCTGACCGTGGCCAATATCTTCTCGAGTCTCGCGAAAACCTCGTCGCGGTCAACGTGTTCCATGTCTCCATCGGTCCCAAAGCCCTCCGTGCCCAGCCCCAGAACGTATTCATAGCAGCTTCCGTTTTCAAAGCTGTGGTAATAACGCGTCTCGAGCTGTTTCACCGCGCTTGCGGAAAAGTCGGAAGTCGTCTCCATCTCAGACGAACCAATCTTGACCTTCTCCGCATCCACCGGCTCGCCATCGGCATTTTGCGTGTCGACGAACGCGAAGTGCGAGCACTCCTGTTCAGAGAGGTTGCCATTCACATTCACATTGAAAAACGCAGACGCAAAATCGGTCCCCGGATACCAGCTGTCGGGAAAAGCTACCGTCGCCACTGCGACCCCACCCGGCTGGATGAAGTTCATCGGCACATCGCCCACCGCAGGAAGCTCAGGTTCTGCCTTGTCTCCCGAAGTCAAAACCGCTTTCCGTGGATATAAGAATGAAACCCCCGAGTTAGCATCGCTGTAAGTCACATTCGCGGGTCGCTTTCTCGCCACCTTCTTCGCGGGCGCAGTCGCCGCTAAAGCCGCCGCGGTCGAGACGCCCGCGCCCATTTGTGGAGCGGTCGCCATCGGCGTGCCCGAGACCTGGATCGAGTCGCCGGCCAGCGCGGGTTTCGGAGATTGCTTCGAGCAAGCGCTAGCCGCAAGTAACAGCGCAAGAATCGTAGAGCTCGCAATCACGGCAATCTTCTGTTGGCGCGGCCAGGATGAAAGCATCGTCCCGGAAATTATGTTGTTAGTCTCTTTCGTGGATGTCTGGTCACCTGATTTTCTGCTCGTAGTCATCTTGTCACCTCCTCTGCGGCGTTCGCAGTCGCAGGTGTAATTGCAGGCGAGCGGCCAACAACCGCCCCATTGATGCCAAGAGACTTACGAAGCCGCTTCACGCGCAGCCGAGTACTCAGCCGCACACGCCGTGTGTCCCGCAACACGCATGTCGCAGCAATAAGCCTTTCCATGGAGCGACCAGCGTCTCGCCCGTCCAGCGGCCAAGTGGCCCGAGCCGGCCGCCCGTCGCTCCCCGTCGAACACGGTCCCAACCGCCGCCCGCACTAGAATGCATCTGTGACCCAAGCCTCGCCTAGCTCGTCTAGCGCAGATAGCTCATCTAGCTCAGATATCTCGTCCAGTAACCCGCGCCGCCCCTATCGCGGACGCCTGGCGCCCTCGCCCACCGGACTGCTTCACCTCGGCCATGCGCGAACGTTTTGGATCGCAGCCCAGCGCGCAAGCGCGAACCGCGGAACCTTGATTCTGCGAAATGAAGACCTCGATCCGCAGCGCTCGCGTCCCGAATTTGCCCGCGCCATGATCGAAGATCTGCGCTGGCTCGGAATCCGCTGGAGCGAAGGCCCCGATTGCGGCGGGGAATATGGCCCGTACTCGCAGAGTGAGCGCCGGCCGCACTATCTGGAGGCATGGCGATCTTTGAGAAATGCCGGCGTTCTCTATCCATGCGTCTGCTCGCGCAAGGATCTCGCGCAATCCGCCAGCGCCCCCAATGACGCCGACGACGAACCCATATATCCGGGGACCTGCCGCGAGCGTAAACATTTGGCCGCATCCACCGAACCAGCCGGCGTGAACTGGCGCTTCCGCGTCCCCGATGGCGCCCAGGTTGCATTCGTTGACTTAAATCTCGGCCAGCAGCGCTATGTAACCGGCAGAGTATCCGAGAAAGTAACCGGCAGAGTATCCGGTAAAGTATCCGAGAAAGATCGAGGCAAAGATTTCGGCGATTTCCTCGTCTGGCGCCGCGACAACGTTCCCGCCTATCAACTGGCGGTCGTGGTCGACGACGAAGCGATGCGCATCTCCGAAGTGGTGCGCGGCGCGGATTTGCTGAAGTCGACGGCCCGGCAACTGCTCCTGATTCGCGCCCTCGGATACTCCACTCCCAATCATTTTCATTGCGAACTGGTGCGCGACTCCGCCGGAGCGCGCCTGGCAAAACGGCACGATGCGCTGAGTATCCGGCATTTGCGGGAGAGTGGACTGACGCCGGAACAGGTTCTTGATATGACCAGTTGCCCCCGATAACCCAACACTTTCGTGTCAGCAGCGAGTTACCAGGGTAGTTATAAAATGCAGCATGACCGAGTTATCCTTGCAGGGTAAGTCAACCTGACGATGGCGAATGCTATGCAGCGAATCTTCCTGAAGATGTTGGCGACCGCGCTGGTCATCGGCTCGGCCTGCTACGCGCAGTCGCTGGGCGACGTTGCGCGCGCGAATCGGGAGCGCACCGCCGAAGACGCTGCGATCGCCCCGCCCATAGTGATCACGACCGCCGACCTTCCGCCAAATACGCACAAGAGCCCGGAGCCAAGCGACTCGCAGGCGAAAAAAAACAGCCGGGCGGCCGATCACCGCTCGGCACAGAAACGCATAGCGGAGCAGCGCCTGCGTGAGCAGTGGAAGCGTCAGATTCTGGCCCAAAAACAAAAAGTGCTTTTGCTGCAGGCCCGCGTCGACCAGTTCCATGCCTCGATTCAGGCGGCCAATGGCAGCGTTCAGTTCGAGGGCCCCTCGGGCCGATACCAGGTGCGCCAGTTGCAGCAGGCGGTGCAGATCCAGCAGCAACTCAACGAACAGGAGAGAAAGCTCGAGCAGATGCAAGAAGCCGCCCGCCGTGCCGGCATGCACACCGCCGTGTACGACCCGTAACCAACCCGCAGTCTTAGCGTCAGCCGTTCTAATTGAGTCGGAGCGCCCGGCCCCGCCATCCTAAGCATGTGGACGGCAAAGTCTTTCTCACCGCAGCCTGGAAGCATTTGGCCATTCTGAATTATGAAGTAGAGCCGCGCCTTCTTGCTTCCTACACTCCTAGCGGAACCGAACTCGATTACTACGACGGCAAAGCTTTCGTCAGCCTCGTTGGCTTTCGTTTTCTGAATACGAAATTATCGGGCTATCTTTCGATTCCCCTGCATACGGATTTCGAAGAAGTGAACCTGAGGTTTTACGTTCGGCGCGTTGCCGGGAACGAAGTCCGTCGAGGAGTGGTCTTCATCCGCGAGATCGTTCCACGGCGGGCAATTGCCTTTGTTGCACGCGTTTTCTACAACGAAAATTATGTAGCCCTTCCCATGGCGCACGAAATAAGTTCCCTTGCCGATAACAGTCTGCGCGTAACCTATCGTTGGCGGAGCGGAAAAGTATGGAGTGACCTCAGCCTCGAAACCGGCGCCGAATCCGAACTTCCCGCCGAGCGATCGCTCGAACAATTCATCACCGAGCACTATTGGGGATATGCCGCGCAGCCCGGCGGCGGTTGCGTCGAATACCGCGTGACGCATCCGCCGTGGAAAGTCTGGCCAGTCAAACGATCGTCATTCAACGGCGATGTTGAAAAGTTGTATGGCAAAGAGTTCAGTGCAGTCCTCCGCGGAGATCCGAACTCCGCCTTTCTCGCCGAAGGTTCCGAGATCTCCGTGATGCGGGGGCGCAGGTTGTGAGTATGCTGGCTCGCGTTGCGGCCGACCGGGACGGGGCAGAGCCCCGTCACCACACGAGCAAAGCTTTCTAAAACAGCGCCGTCGGTCTCCTCTTCCAGGCTTTGCCCTTCTCTTTAGAGACAGCCTCAACGTCGTTAACGTAGGCGCCCGTCTGCGTCAAAACGTGGTGCAGATCATTGCCCACGCTGATAAAGGTGAAACCCTTTTCCAGAAACTCGCCAACCCGCGCCGTCCCAAATAGAAAGATGCCAAGAATGACGTTGTTCTTGCGCGCATTCTCGACCAGTTTCTCCGTGGCCGCGCCCAGTTCGGGCGAGGTGTACATGTGCGGGAACTCATACTTGTTATAGAGGCCCATCGACATGCAGAGATCGTTCTGTCCCAGAAAAAGAATGTCAACGCCCGGCACGGCCGCAATCTCCGCGATATTCTCGATGCACGAGGCGGTCTCCACCTGCAGCGCGATGATGCCTTCGTTGTTCCAGTTGCCCGCGTAGCCGAGCAGTCCCGCCTTGTTCATGCTGCGCTGGGGAAAGTAAACCGAGCGCGTACCAACAGTCGGATATTTAGTGCAACTGATGGCCTGCCGCGCCTCTTCGGCGGTATTGATGTAAGGTACGAGCACGCCGTCGGCGCCGAGATCGAGCGCCTGCTGAATTCCCGGACGATCGTCATATCCGCCCACGCGAACCAGCGACTTTGCGCCTCCATTCGCGATTCCGCTCAGCATCGCCGAGAGTTTCTCGTAATTCATGGGGCCGTGTTGCGTGTCGACGAGCAGCCAGTCATAACCGCTGTGCGCGAGCTGCTCGGCGATCGTCGGACTGTGAGAGTTGAGGAACAACCCCATCTTCGGAGCGCCTGAGCGCAACTGCTTTTTGAACTCGGTGCCGCTGAGAGCCGCATCTGCCATGAACGAATCCTCTTGGGAAATCTAAGAATGGCGATCAGTGTAGCGAACAAGTGAGTGGCGGAGCTAGTGCATAAGGTTAAATTTTCTTGAAGTGTGACTCTTGGCCATTGGACGCCAGAGCCTCAGAGCTTAGACATTCGGTGAGCCGTCAGTGCTGAGAAGGCAGCGCCAAGCAGCACGACAACGCCAAAAACCATCAGGTAATTCGACATGAATCCCCGTTGGGCTATCACCCCGAATACGATAAATACAAGGGCAAGTGCGGTGAGCCAGATTGCGTTTCGAGAATGATTTCTGGCAGCCACGGGGTACATCTTCCGGTTCCTCTCAACCATGGCGCGGATGGATTTGACCTCTTCCTCGCAGCCGGGACTGCAGACAACACCGATGCCGGTGTCTCTGGCGCACTGAGGACACACGCCCTTGAAGCAATGCTTGCAGGATGCAATAGCGTCCGCGCTGGGGTGGGTGAAGCACTTCATTGGCGGCCTCTTCAGCAACTGTACACGAGCTGCTCACTGAGTTCCAAAGTTGTTCAGATTCGCTCGGATGACGAGCCGCAGAGGCCAATTTTCGGCCGGAAATCGCCACTGGGGAAAGCCGTACCCTCCGAAAGCTGCGTTTTATGCCCATTTTGGAGGGGGTACCCAGCTGGAAACCGCATAAAATCTGCACAAAATGCTACTTTTCCACAGCGGATTGCGTTATTATGCGCTAGAAACAAGCAAATTTGTAAGTCCCTGAAGGAGGAATTCATGGCTTCTGGTATGACCAAGACTCAACTCACTCGGCACCTGGCCGAGAAGCTCGAACTCAACAACAAGACTGCCGCAGCTTTCCTGGAGCACCTGGCAGATACAGCGATCAAAGAGACAAAGAAAAATGGCGTGTTCGTGGTGCCCGGCCTCGGCCGCCTGGTGAAGGCGCATCGCAAGGCCCGCATGGGACGCAACCCGCAGACCGGCGAACCGATTCAGATCAAGGCGAAGACGGTAGTAAAATTCCGCGTCGCAAAAGCCGCAAAAGACGCAATCGCCCCCAAGAAGTAGTTTCTTCGTGTGGCGCGGACACTCCTGTCCGCGAAGTGTTGAAAGCAAGAAGTTGAAAGCAAGAAACGGCCGGCCTTCGAGTCGGCCTTTTCATTTCGCCCCGCCTATGCCTTCAACTCGATGAATGCAGCCTGCACTCGTCCGCCTTCAATCGTCAGCTTCCCCACGCTGACCGGCAGGCTAAAGCGCCGCGGCCCGGCGCTTCCCGGATTAAAATAAAGCACCCCGTTTTTCTCTTCAATCTTCGGCTGATGGCTGTGGCCGTAGATCACCGCGCGAAATCCTGCAGCTTCCGGTTTTAGATCGAGCCGATTAATGTCGTGCAACATGTAGAGCGATACACCGCCAGCTTCCACCACTTCGGTTTCAGCCAAAACCTGCGCCCACGCTCCGCCGTCGACGTTTCCGCGGATTGCAGTCACCGCTGCGATCCGCGAGAGCCTTTCGAGGATACCGGGATTCCCCACATCTCCAGCGTGCAGAATGCGGTCCGATCCGCGCAGAGCTTCGACAGCCTCGGGCCGCAACAGGCCGTGAGTGTCGGAGATCACGCCAAGCGTCACTACTTTCTCAGTCATATTTCACCGTCTCATCTACACATAAGCAAACACCACGACCCACGTAGCGACGGACGCATTCGTCCGTCCGCCTCCCCCACATCTATTGTCACAAACCCAAGGTGGAATGCGCACAGACATCCCCATCCGGCAGGAGGCTATACTGCCGAGAAGGCCCAGAAGCCCCAAAGACGGCCCAAATAAAGCCGGAATAAACAATGTCCGACACGCCAAATCTAGCCGAGGTCTTGCGCCGCTATTGGGGATACCACGAGTTCCGCCCCAAGCAAGAAAATGTCATCCGCAGCCTCCTCGCCGCGCACGACACCTGTGTCGTAATGCCGACCGGCGGCGGCAAGTCGCTGTGCTACCAGCTACCAGCCGTCATCTCGGGCAAGACGGCCGTCGTGGTTTCGCCGCTGATCGCGCTCATGCAAGACCAGGCCGCGCACCTCGCTCAGATGGGCATTCCGGCCGCGGCGATCAACAGCTTTCAAACTCCGGAGGAACGCCGCTCGGTCATGCAGCAGGCAGCCCGCGGAGAATATCGCCTGCTCTATCTTTCGCCCGAGCGGCTGGCCGCGGGCAACACCTTCGAATGGCTCAGCAGAGTCCCGGTGGGCTTCTTTGCCGTCGATGAAGCGCACTGCATCTCCGAATGGGGACACGAGTTTCGCCCCGACTACCGTCTGCTCAGCCGTTTGCGCACGCAGTTTCCGCAGCTCCCCATCGCGGCCTTCACCGCCAGCGCGACGCGGCAGGTGCGGCACGACATTCTCAAGCAGTTGCAGATGCGCGATCCTCATCTCTACATCGCCAGTTTCCATCGGCAGAATTTGCGCTACGTGGTCCACGAGTGCGAGGCTCGAACGCAATTGGAATTGCTCGGCCACGCCTTGCGGCACTACGCGCAAGAGAGCGTGATCGTCTATTCGCCCACCATCCGGCGCGTGGAAGAGACCGTCGAATACCTCGAGGAGAGCGGCATTGCGGCGATTCCCTACCACGCAAAAATGGAATCGCCCATGCGCCGCCAGAATCAGGAACGCTGGATGTCGGACGAAGTGCGGGTCCTCGTCGGAACCATCGCCTTCGGCCTCGGCATCAACAAGCCCGCGGTGCGCGCCGTGATTCACCTGTCGCTGCCGAAATCGATCGAACAGTATTACCAGGAGGCGGGCCGCGCCGGCCGCGATGGCCATCCCGCGGATTGCGTGCTCCTCTGGCAAAAGCGCGATCACGTTCTGCTCGATTATTTCATCGGCAAGATTTCAGATGACGCCGAGCGCGAGCGCTCCTACGAGCGCAAACGCGTAATCAGCCGCTTTGCCGATTCTCACGGCTGCCGCCAGCGCCAGATTTGCCTGCACTTCGGCGAGACTCCGAAGTGGGAGAAGTGCGGAAGCTGCGACAACTGTGGCGTAAAGCCGGAGTGGCTGGGCAAGGAGCGAAAGACAGTCGCTCTGCCCGAAGGGGCGGCGCGAAACATGTATTCCACAGCCGCATCTTCTCCAGCTTTCTACACGCCGCAGCTGCGCTCTGAAAAACCGCGGGTGCGCGACGCGGCGCCCGCCGAAGCCGATCCGCTGTTGGCCGAGTATCTGCGCGAATGGCGGCGAAATATGGCGCGGGAGAACAAAGTTCCCGCCTACATCATTTTGCACGACAGCACGCTCGAGGAACTGTGCCGCCGCCGTCCCGCAACTGTTGCGGCGTTGAAGCAGGTGGCGGGCATCGGCGAAAAAAAAGCCGACGTCTACGGCGCGGAAATTCTTCAGGCCTTGCGAAATTTTGGCGCCGGAGCTCGCGCAGCGCCAGTCGTCTCCAAAGAGCCCGCCCCGGCGGAACAGACGCTCCGACTCTTGCAGGAGGGACGCAGCTTTGAAGAAATTGCCCGCATTCGGGCGCGCCAGGTTTCGACCATCGTATGCACGGTCGCGAACCTGATCGAAACCGGTCAGCTGAAACTAGATCCGAAGTGGATCTCCCCCGACGCTCAGCCATTAATCGAAGCAGCATGTCTGAAGCAGGGAGTCGAAAGACTGAAAGACATCAAAGACGCCGTGCCCCCATACGTCAGCTTCGACGACATAAGGCTGGTAGTAGCCCACCTGCGCGCAGAAAATCGAGTACCGGCAAAGACAGCCTAACCGGGCCCGTGGCCTTTGCCCGTGTGGTGGCGGGGCTCTGCCCCGCCGACGGGGCGAAGCCCCGTCCTCACACAATCTCTCCACCACACAGCCCGCCCTCTACACGCCCTTGGCCGCCGGATCCCAAATCAATTTGTGAATTTGCAGGCTCAGCCGCGCCGGAACATCATCGGCGAGAATCCATTGCGCCAGCTCCTGCGGATCAAGTTGACAGTTCGAAGTGTCCCGCGCGCCCGCCGCCGTCTTTTCAAACGCAGGCGAAAACAAAATGGCGTGCACCCGCCCCGCCAGCCCGTGATGCACAACGAAATCGCGGGCAAATTCATAATCCGTCCGATCGGTCAGAACGAACTTCAGCTCATCGTGAGGCCACAGCGCCTTCAGATTCTCGATGGCGAAAGTGTCAGGCTCCCCAGAATGCGGACACTTCACATCCACGATCTTGATGACCTGCTTCGGAACCCGCCCCAAAGGCCGTTCGCCGCTCGTCTCAAGCAGCACCTGATAGTCGGCGTCGAGGAGTTGCTCCATCAGCGGAATGACTTCGCGTTCCTGCAACATAGGTTCGCCGCCCGTGATCTCGACCAGCCCGCCAGCCGGACTTAAACGGGCGACTTCGCCAAGCACATCATCGAGCCCCATCTTCTGTCCACCATAAAAACTGAACTCGCTGTCGCACCAGGAGCAGCGCAGGTTACATCCCGTCAGCCGCACAAACACGCAAGCCAATCCAGCGTAAGTGGATTCACCCTGAAGCGACTTGTAGATTTCATAGACCTGCATAAAACGACCTGCATAAAACCAAGTTGCCGGTTGCCAGTTGCCAGCTGCCAGTCACTGCGTGGAATCATGCGATTTTGCAGATGGACGCCATCAGTCCGTTTAGAATTCGGCCGACCTCTGCACATGAGTTCAGCAGTTCCAGCGTTTGTGCCGCCTCGATATAGCCCAGGTTTTGCGCTATCTGGATTTGCGTTTCAACCTCCATCAGCGAGCCACGGGCTTGACCCAGGAAATGACGAAACTCTTTCTCCGACAGCCGGCCTTGCCCCTCCGCAATATTGCTCGGAATGGACACAGCGGCGCGTCTTAGTTGCGAAGTCAGCCCAAACTGCTCTTCCTTTGGGAAACGAGCGGTCGAGCGATAGGTAGCCGTCACAAGATCCATAGCCCGTTGCCAGGCAAAAAGGTCTTTATAAGATCGCCCCATAATAATTTCCCTCAGGTGATGACTCCCTCGGCGTCAAGAAACTGGCAACTGGCAACCGGCAACTGTCTATTCCGAGTAGCGCGCCGTAGTCACATCGGTCTCAAACACGGTGACGTCCTTCACCCTCACCCGGCCGTTAGTGACGCTGCTCAAGCGCAAGTTGGTCTCGTCGTAGAAATACTTCGCCAGATTTTCGGCCGAAGGATTGAGGACAGTAAAAGGCTCGATGTCGTTGATCATCTGGTGATCGAGGCGTTCAATGGCATGCTTCATGACTTCTTTCAGGTCCTTGAAATCAAGCAGCAGACCTGCCTTGTCGAGTTCGGCCCCGGCAAGAGTCACACGAATTTTATAATTATGGCCGTGCGGGTTCTCGCACTTGCCTTTGTAGTTGCGCAGGTAGTGCCCTGCCGCAAACGTGTCTTCAACGGTTACTTCGTACATGAAATCCAGCTAAGCCTCGGGTAGCTTTATTGTACATTTTGAGGCCTCGCCAGACACTCATTCAAATGCCGGCCGTAATTCGAATGGCGGCGATGCGGGTCTCTGCTCTGATACCCGAATTGAACTGTCTAAGGATCATCGCACCGATTGTGGTGCAGGTCTGTGATGGCGGTATAGGAAAAATGTGATGAAAAAAGCAGGGAGCCTCGTCCGCGCGAAGTGGGAATGCACGATGTGGAGTATACTGTGGAGTAGATTCCACATATGGAAATCGTTCAAATCGTCCTAGATAAAAAGCTGTTACACGCTGCCGATCAAGCCGCGAAACGCACCCGGCGAAACCGGTCCGCTCTGGTGCGCGACGCGCTGCGGGAACATCTCCGCCGGTTGGAACTGCGAGCCAGTGAAGAGCGCGACCGCCAGGGCTACTCGCAGCGTTTGCAGACCGACGCGCAAGCCGACGCGGAAGCGCGGCGTTGGGAAGCGGAGGCCGTGTGGCCGGAAGAACAGTAAGAGGCATATCTCGAGGCATATATCGAGGTGAAGTCCGGCTCTATCAGTTTGCCGCGCCCGACAAGAAACGTCCGGCGCTGGTCCTAACCCGCAACAGCGCCATCGCCTATCTATCCACGGTCACGGTTGCGCCCGTCACTTCCACGATTCGCGGCGTGCCGTCAGAAGTCGTTCTGAACGAGGAGGACGGCATGAAGTCCCCGTGCGCCGTGAACCTGCACAATGCAGTCACGGTATCGCAGCAGCGCCTGGGGAAACGTGTGGCCCAGCTTAGTTCCGCGCGAATGACTGAGGTGTGCGCTGCTCTGCGGTTTTCTTTGGGCTGCGATTCGAACTAGCTGGAGTGGACGCTCGTCTCCCCGCGAATTCAGCGCTAGATCCGCCCCCCAAAGGCCGCCACATCGGTGATGCCCAGGTTAGCGCCGCGCGCTCGCAAATTTCTCTTGACATATATAGTGATATCACTATACCATGATGATCGCATGACCGACGAACCACCGCTCAGACCGGTGACTTGGGTCGGCACGAGCCTCAAAGACTTGCGAGAGTTCCCCGCACCCGTAAAAGACGTAGTGGGCTACGCCTTGTATCTCGCACAACGCGGCGGCAAGCATCCGGACGCGAAAGTGCTAAGCGGTTTCGGCGGAGCAGGTGTCCTGGAAGTCATCAAGGATTATCGCGGTGACGCCTTCCGGGCCGTGTACACGCTGAAGTACGCCGGGGCAGTATATGTGCTTCACGCCTTCCAGAAGAAATCGAAAACCGGGCGGGCAACGCCGCGCCGGGACATGGAGTTGATCAAGCAACGACTACGCGAAGCCGAACATACCGCCAGGGGAGAATGCCATGAGCAATAAAAAACGAAGGGGAACTGGAAGCCGTAATGTGTTCAAGGACATCGGAGTGCCCAATGCGGAAGAGCATTTAGTCAAGGCGCAGCTCGTCGTCAAGATTGACGCCATCCTGAAAGCTCGCGGTCTCAAACAGGTGGAGGCCGCCGAGTTGTTTAGAGTCCGCCAGCCCGATGTTTCCAAGATGTTGCGCGGTGAGTTCCGCCAGTTCTCTGTGGAACGCCTGCTTCGCTTCCTGGTGGCGCTCGATCAGGATGTAGGAATCGTGGTGAAGCCGCACCGTGACAGAAACAACGCTCCGGCCTTGCAAGTCTTCTGAGAATTGTTGCCGTCGCCGAATTCCACAGTTTAAATGGCCACCCGCCCGCCGCCCTAAGACCGCGACATCAGCGATGCCCAGTTAGCGCCCGAAGAACGGGCCGCGAACCCGGCCACCCACCCTACTCCTTGTCGTAAACCGACACCGATTTCACCGGCTTTCCGTTTTCGTCCGTGCCCTTTGAAGTCAGCGTCAACATCTTTCCATCATGAGAAACCGTTGCCGAGCTGGTGCCAACAACCTTGTCTCCCTTTTTCAGCGTGGCTGAACTCATGTGCGAGTTCTGCTGCTTGATGGCAATGTGGTCCGCGCCATAGGGCACGCCGGTTCCGGTCACTTCACTCTCCTTGCCGTCCAGCTTGGAGGTGAATCCGAAACTGAAAGCGGTGCCATCGGCGCCTACGCCGTCGAACTTGTAGGTCAGGGCGTCGCCATCCGCCGTCACCGTGCGCGTCAAGCTTTTTGGCGCCTTCCCCGCCGCATACTTCGACTTCTCCACGTTTAACTTCCATGTACCCACAAAGGCCGTGGTGCCGGCGAGCATCGAACCGGCCAGGGCCAAACACACAACAGCGACCGCGAAAATCGAGGATCTAATCGAGGAACTACGCTTCATAAACCTTCTCCTTGTTGAGACTAGATTGAGGCTAGTTTGAGACAAGCGGTGAGATAGAATTTCCGGCGAAGACAACAGAGCCTTACCGCAGCGCAAGCCTATCCTCATCGGCCAGGTGAGTCAAGCTGCAGACCGCTCGGGTAGTGGCTCAATTACTGATTTGAGGTTTTCCTTCGTGGACCTTGGTGACCTTTGTGGTTAACGGTCTGGCAAATTGAGCCACGACCATCGCTCGCTTGCTTCTGGATGACAACGTATGAATGAGAAGCCAACTGACATCACAATTCGAGAAGCGCAGCCAAGCGAGTCGGCAATCATTCTTCATCACCGCCGGTCCATGTTTCGCGATATGGGGGTAGGCACCGTCGAAGACCGCGATCTCATGGTGGAAGTGACAGGCCCCTGGCTGGCGCGGGCTTTGGCCGACGGCTCTTATCGCCACTGGCTCGCGCTCGATGGCTCGGGCCGGGTAGTTGCGGGAGGCGGAGTTCTGCTGAGTCCGTGGCCGGCGCATCCCAAAGATCCCTGCACCGAGCGTGCCGTGATCCTGAACGTCTACGCCGAGCCGGAATTCCGCAGACGAGGCATAGCGCGGCAAATCATGCGCGCGATTCTCGATTGGGCTGGAGAACGTGGCCTTCGCTCGGTGAATCTGCATGCCAGCGACGAGGGCCGCCCCCTCTATGAAAAGCTTGGGTTTGAGGTTACAAACGAAATGCAACTGAGAGTTGATCCGCGATAGAGGATCCAGGAACTGAAATCGAGGCACGCAGTCTGCCGAACTGCCCTCGGCCACACAGCCTAGGGGCGGGCTGCCCCTGCGAAAAACCTGCACGCAGCATAAAGCCTGTCCCCCGCCGCTGTTTCCCACTGTCAAGCAAGCCAAGGGCCAACTCCGTATAATTTGCTAACGTTCGGGTTGCTGCCCCGTCTATTTCTGTGCAAGGCGAACAACGATTGGTGACCACTTGTACGGGAACAGGGACAGACGATGCCGGCCGATTCTCAGGCAGTAGCATTTCCGGTTGGCGATCTTTACCGTCACCGTTACGGTCCTGGCTATGGGCAACAATGGGCGGACCGCGGCAGCGACGACCGAAACCCCGCCGTGAAGGGTTCTTTGGCAGCGCAGGGCAACCGCATTGACGATACGGGTCTGATCCGCGAGGCGCAGCAGGGCAACCGTGCAGCCTTCGAGGTCCTCGTGCGTCACTACGATCAGTCGGTGCTGCGGCTGGCGCTGCACCTCACCGGCTCGGAGTCCGACGCTCAGGATGTTTACCAGGAGGCCTTTCTCAAGGCCTACAAGAATCTGGGCAGCTTCCGTTTCGAGTGTTCTTTCTATACCTGGATCTACCGGATCGTCACCAATCTTTGCCTCGATCATCTGCGAAAACGGAATGTGCGCAAAGAAGAAGCTCCTGTGGCGGTCGATGCGTCGGGCGAGGAGTACAGCCGGTTGGAGCAGTTCGCCGACGCGCGCTCGGGAGCGAATCCGGAGCGCGACCTGATGCGGCGCGAACTGGGGCGGAAGATCGGAGCAGCCTTGTCGCGGCTCACGCCTCGCGAGCGCATGGTTTTCGAGCTGAAGCACTATCACGGGCTCAAGCTGCGCACCGTGGGCGAGATGCTCAATACGACGGAAGAGACGGCGAAGAATACGTTGTTTCGCGCGACGCAAAAACTGCGCGCCGCGCTGGCGGAGATGCGATGAGATTGGAATCAGCTCCCGCGAAGGGATACAAATATGAAATGTGATTGGGTACGGCAGAACCTTCTGTTCTACGTCTATAACGAAATCGAGGACGACGCCCGCTACGAGGTAGAGCAGCACCTGGCGCGGTGTCCGGAATGCGCCACCGAATTGAAGGCGACGCGCAAGTTTCACGCGACGCTCTCTGAAACCGTGGCCGAGCCAACTCCGAACCTGCTCGCCGCTTCGCGCATGCGCTTGCAGGAAGCGCTCGAAACCACCCGCCAGGGCGGCTTCTGGCAGCGCATGATCCTCGAGCCCACGACGTGGCTGCGGCAACTGCGCATGTCGCCGGCGCTGGCGGCGCTCATCTTCATCGTGGGATTTGGCGGAGGCATTGGCGCGACCTACAATTTTCTTTCCGAACGCGGCGGCAACGCCACGTTGACGAGCGCCCTCGAATCCGGCAGCAGTAATGCGTCCCTGAATCAGCCGCTGGAGTCATCTTCTATCGCAGGCATCCGCTCCGTGACGCAGGAGCCCGGCTCGAACCAGGTGAGCATCAAGTACGACACGCTCTCGACCCAGGAGGCCCAGGGCTCGCTGAACGATCAGCGCATCCAGCAATTGCTGTTGTTTGCGGCGCGCAGCAATTACAACTCGGGAGTGCGGATGGACTCCGTCGATCTGCTGACGCAGGCCCCCGACGATTCGCGCGTGCGCGAGGTGTTGATGTACGCCCTGCAAAACGATAGCAATCCCGGTGTGCGCCTCAAGGCTCTGGACGGCCTGAGCGGCTTTGTGCGGCAGGATACTCAAGTGCGGGATGCGGTCTTGCGGACGCTGATCAGCGACGCGAGCCCCGGCGTGCGCCTGGAAGCCTTGCGCATGGTAGAGCCAATGAAAACGGATAGCAATGTGCGCTCGGTTTTGACCAGGCTGGCGCAAACCGATCAGAACGCGTCGATTCGCTCGCAGGCACGAACTATGCTGGCCCAGATGCCAGAGATGGATTAGGAAAAACAGTCGTCGGTCGCTGGTCGCTAGTCGTTCGGGATTCACCATGGCCCGCGAGTGTTTGCCAACGACCAACGACCAACGACTAACGACTGACTTTACGGAGGTACATTCATTGAAGCACGCAATCCAACTCGCCGGTGTTGCCGTAATGGTAAGCGCGCTGGCGTCCCTGGCCCCGTGCCAGGAAACTCGCATATACCGCGAGGGCAGCAATTGGGTCCAGGAAATAACAGGGAGTCTGGGGTCGGCAAGAAATCTGCGCGCGAAGTTAGCCTCCGGTTCGGTCCGGGTTCAGGGTGCCTCGCAAGCCGGCATCTCATACGTCATTCACCGCCGCGCATATACATCTTCAGAAGAGACCGCCCGCCGCGAATTCGAATCCTACAAAATCAGCGCCTCAATCAAGGGAGACACCGCGCTGATCGTCTCCGAAGCAGGCGGCCAGGATCGCCGCTGCTCCGATGATTACGTGATCAACGTGCCCCGGAATCTCGACTCCGCGAAAGTTGACACCGGCGGCGGCAACGTCAATGCCTCCGCGATTGCCGGACGGGTTGACTTGCAGAGCGGTGGCGGCAATATTCACGCCGATGATATCGGCGGCGCGTTGTCGGCGGCAACCGGCGGCGGCACCATCGAGATCGGCAATGCAGGCAGCAACGCGAGCCTGCAGACCGGCGGCGGCAGCATCAAGGTTTCATCCGTCAAAGGCGAACTCAACGCCGAAAGTGGAGGCGGAAGCGTCGTCGTTCTTTCCGCGCTGCAAGGTGCCGTGCTCCAGACCGGCGGCGGCAGCATTCGCGTCGATAAGTGCAGCGGGCGCGTCAAAGCCTCCACCGGCGGCGGCAGCATCGACCTCGGTGAAATCGGAGGTCCGGCGGAAATTGAAACTGGTGCGGGCAGCATAAGGCTGGCTTCCTCGAAAGGCCGCGTCCAGGCCGAGACCGGCGGCGGCAGTATTCAATTGGATGGAGCGACTTCGGTGCAGGCGGAAACTTCAGCGGGTGGAATCGTCGTGAAACTCCTGTCGTCGTCAAACACCGCGGCCAGTGGCCGCAGCAACTCCTCGCTTGAAACCTCGGCCGGTGATATCACCGTCTATCTCGCGAACGATTTGCCGATCTCCATACGGGCGGAGATCGAAATGGCGAATGGCCACACCATTCACAGCGACTTCCCGGATATTCATGTCTCCAGTGAAGGCGGAAATTGGGGGCCAAAGACAGTGACCGCCGAGGGCCAGCTAAACGGCGGCGGACCGGTTCTAAAGGTCCGCACCAACTCCGGCAATGTGATGTTCCGCCGCATAAGTCAGTAGAACAAGTCGTCAGTCGTCAGTCGTTAGTCGTTAGCGAGTATCTGCCAACCGCGAGAGTTCGCGAACGACGAACGACTAACGACTTCCTTTGGGAGGCCCCATGATTCTCCGCTTCGTCTTTGCCGTCTCGCTGATCGTTTGCCCCGCCTTTGGCGCCCAACCCCCGAGTGCGCCCAACTTCGATCGCAGCGGAGGCGCCTCCGATTGGAGCTATAACTCCGACGAATCCGGCGGCGGATCGTCGTACCTGGGAGTCGACATCGCCGACGTTTCCGCCGAGCGTCTCGGACAATTAAAGCTCAAAGAAGAACACGGCGCCGAGATCACAGAGGTCGATCAGGATGCTCCCGCCGGAAAAGCCGGCTTGCAAGTGCATGACGTCATCCTGAGCTTGAACGGCACGCCGGTAGAGAGCGCCGCTCAATTACGCCGCATGATCAAAGAGACTCCCCCAGGCCGTGTGGTCAGCCTCGGCATCAGCCGCGATGGTCAGTCCATGACCCTCAAAGTGCAACTCGCGGACCGGCAAAAGTCGATGGCATGGGAGCCGGAGATGCCGAAGATACCAAAAATCGAGATGCCCACCATGCCCGACTTCGACTTGCCCGTCTCCGTGGTGGTCGTCCACCAGTTGGCGCGCAGCGGCCTGATGGTCGAGAACATCACCGCCCAACTCGGAGATTTCTTTGGCGTCAAAGATGGCAAGGGCGCGCTGGTGCGCTCGGTGGAGAAAGGCAGTCGCGGCGACAAGGCCGGCTTCCGCGCCGGTGATGTGGTCGTCAAAGTCAACAATCAGCCGGTGCACGATACCGCCGACTTCGCCCACGCCATCCATTCGTTATCGGGCGGCGCCGCGACCGTGACCGTGATTCGCGAAAGAAGAGAGCAAAACCTGACTCTGACGCTTCCCGAGAAAAAGGATTCCGGCAGCCTCGAAAATAGCCTCGATATTGACATGAGCGATATCAGCGCCGAAACCCAGCAGGCCATCAATCGCGCGGCCAGCGAAGTTGCGCGCATTACTCCGGCCATCGTCGAGAAGTTGCAGCAGGAAGGACTCTGCCAGAAGAATTTGCAGAAGAAGCTGCAAGACGCGCAGCGGAAATTACAAGACCGGCAAAAAGAGCTGGAAGACCTGCAAAAAAACCGCCAGCAAAAACTGCTCCACGAGCTCTCCGGCCAATGGACTGAGATCTGACAACAACTCTGTCATCCCGACCGGAACGAAGCGGAGTGGAGGGACCTTGTGTTTTGCGCGGCTTCATTTCTGATCGGAGCCGTTTCAATATGCCACCTGTTCACGAGGCACGACACTAGTTAACTCTCCCAGGTTACGACAGTCACCTCTGCCGCAAAGGCACCGCGCTCAGTTTTACCGAAAGAATGGCCGATTTCCGCCATCGCCCTACCCACTAGTTACCTGTTGAAGCCGCGGAAATCGCGATAATCTGTTGCCGCAATGGCTTTCAGTGCCCTGTTGTCTTCCCAGAAACCCGAGACCAGTGCTGCCATGGCCCAGGCCTGCAAGAGCGCCGGAATTCGGCCCGAAATCTGCTCCGACATTTTTTCCGCCATCGAAAAAGGCAAGACGCAGGCTTTTTCGTGCGTCATCGTCGATTGGGCCGACCAGCCCGAGGCCAGCTTTCTGCTAAGGCGCGCTCGCGAGTTCGCGCCCAACCGCGATACCGTGGCCGTCGCCATCGTCGATCGCGAACCCACGCCCGCGGATGTCCGCGACAATCGCCTCGACTTTCTCGTCCCTCGTCCCATATCTCCCGAGAAAGCCCAGGCCGTGATGGCCGAAGCGTGCGCAAAAATGAAGCCGTCGAGCCCAGGGGATGACGCGCTTCCCTTAGAAGTGCCCAAAGTAGAAGTGCCCAAAGTAGCAGCGCCCAAAGCAGAAGCACCCAAAGCCGCCGCCAACCCTTTGCCCACGCCCCCAGCCGTCGCCGAGCCGGCGCAGCCGCATAGCAGGCAGCACACTAAGCCGCAGACTAACCAGACGGTTCTCCCCGAAATCAAGCCAGCCGAGGCAGATCCCGCTGCAATCGAGACGAACGAGCCCGCGCCGACTGAAACTGAAGAAACAGCGCCGCCTCGAAAAACCAACGATGGAACGTTCGTTCGCGGAGCTCTGGCGGTGATGTTCGTTGTCGCCGCCGCATTTTCCCTGTGGAACGCCCGCGACATGCTGGCGTATCTGGCGCAAACGCGCGAAGGCAGATTCCAGGTTTTGCGCGAATCAGTGGCTGCGTTTTTTTATTTGAACAACAACCCGCCGCTGCCAGTCAGCTCCGCCGGAACCGACAACCAGCAGGATGCCTACTTTAGCCGCGAGTCGGCGGCGACCGACTCGCCAACCCAGACGCTCAGGGTCGCCGCGCCCGAGTCCACGTTAACGGAAGCGCACACTCCATTGCCGAAGGCGTCAGACTTTCCGCAGCCCGCTCCCGTGCTCCGGAATCAGGATCCACCCATGCGCAGAGTACAGCCGGTGGTTCCCGAAAGCATGAGAAACTCGCCGCCCATCGCTCCGCCCGAGGTGGTGGCCGTGAATGCTACGCAAATGATGCCGGTCTCTGCCGCGCAGTCGTCGCCCGGACTTCAGCAGCCGGTTCAGCAATCCGGCGAACCTGTCGCGTTAAGCGAGCAAGCGGCGCGCGCCCTTCTGGTTCACACCGTGAATCCTTCCTATCCGCAGGAAGCGCTCCCTCAGAAGCTTCACGGAACCGTGGTGCTGCAAGTGTCGGTTGCGCGGGATGGCAGCGTCGGAGACGTAAAAATGGTCCGCGGGTATTTTGTTCTCGCCCAGGCTGCCATCGCAGCCGTCAAACAGTGGCGCTTCCAACCCTACATGCTCGATGGCCACGCGGCCGCAACTCAAACCGCGATTACCGTCAACTTCAACTATCCTCCGCGATAAGCCTAAAAAGAAAAGAGAGATCGTGTGGTGGCGGGGCTCTGCCCCGCCAGGCCAGTGCTCTACTTGTGGTCGTCGTGTTCTTCCTGCCCGCTGGGAGGACTCGCTCCACCCGCCTTCTTCCAGAAATCCTGCACCGCCGGCGGCAGCTTGTTCATGCGCGTCAGAAACGCCGTCACCTTCCACACATCCTGGTCGGAAAGCATTTTGTCCCACGCGGCCATGCCCGTGTAGCGAACGCCGTTGTGAATCACATAATAAAGATGCCACTCCGGATCGTCCGGCGGGTCAAGAACAAGGTTCGGCGCCGGAGGATAAAAGGAATTCCCAAATGCCGAGGGCTTGCCGTCGAGGTCGCCGTGGCACCCCGCGCAATTCATGGTATAGATCTTCACCCCCGCGATCAGATTCTCGTCGGTGGCAGGCACGGGATCGTTCAATCGCGGAGCATGACGATCCACCGAATTATCGAGCGCGCTCATGGCGATGCGGGCTTCGGTTTCCGAAGGCGAGCGGTTGGCCCGCGTCGGCAAAAATCCGAGCAGCGCTAAGCCCAGACTGCCCGTCAGCAGAACAACAATGGTGATGACAATCCCCAGCACGAAATTGCGCATTACAAGCCTCGAGTGATCCGCTCTTATTCTACCCGCAACGCGCGCCCGCCGAGCCCATGCGTCCACCTTTTGACGGGCACAGCTGAAACTCAATAAGCTTTCAACCGCCGCGCCTCGCGCACCAGGTCAGAAACCTTAGGCAGAAAAAATTCTTCCTGCGGCGGAGAAAACGGAACCGGCGAGTCGAGCGACGCCAGCCGCACAATTGGCCCGTCCAAATCGTCGAACGCCTCTTCGTTGATGATCGCTGAAATTTCTCCGGCCAGGCCGCCCGTGCGCATGTGCTCGTGCAGAATGATCGCTTTGTTCGTCTTCTTCACCGTGGCCGCAATCGCCTCGCGATCCAGCGGCGCCACCGTGCGCAGGTCGACGACTTCGATTTCGATTCCCTCTTTGCTCAGGATTTCCGCGGCTTCAAGCGCCACATACAACATGGCGGCATAAGTAATCACGCTGAGATCACGCCCTTCGCGCGCGACTCGCGCCTTGCCGATCGGAACCGTGTAGTCGTCTTCCGGACCGGGAACTTCATCCTTGATTCTCCGGTAAAGATACTTGTGCTCGAAAAAAATCACCGGGTTGTGATCGCGGATCGACGCCTTGATCAGTCCCTTGGCATCGTAAGCCGTCGCCGGGCACACCACCTTCAGTCCCGGCGTGTGCACGAACCACATCTCCGGATTCTGCGAATGAAACGGCCCGCCATGCACATTGCCGCCGCTCGGCCCGCGGATCACCAGCGGAGCCGGCGCTCCCCACCGATAATGCGCCGACGCCACCATGTTGCAGATCTGATTAAACGCGCAGCCAATGAAGTCCATGAACTGAAACTCGGCCACCGGCCGCAATCCAGTAAGCGAAGCGCCAAACGCCGCCCCCACAATAGCCGATTCAGCAATAGGAGTATCGATCACCCGCTCCGGACCAAAGCGGTCGATGAATCCGTCGGTAACTTTAAAAGCGCCGCCATAAATGCCAATGTCTTCGCCAATACAAAAGACAGATGGGTCGCGTTCCATCTCTTCCCAGATTCCCTGGCGGATGGCTTCAAGATAAGTAGTCAAAGGCATGTCCAAAAGTGTAGCAAACGTCCCGCCAGGTTTTCAGTAGTCTGCAAGAACAGCGCCCGCGCGGGTGGCGCGCGCTTAAGTCCGGGCCGCCTATTAGAAGTTTTGAAAGCTTTGGAATCAAATCCGGCAGGGATCATCTCACTCGGGGCGGATCCAGAAGAGGAATCACCCAGCGAGGCTTTGCCTCATGTCTCACGTCTCCAACCGTTACCACAATGTAGCTGCATGGTAGAACCTTATCAAATATTATTTTGCTATGACATGTAGCTACATCGGGGCTACGCTGTGGCGTATGGCAAAAACCAAGCGAAAAGCTACAGGCGCATCGGCCACGAAGCACCTCAAGGATGACGTAGTGAGGATGCGGATTTCCGCACCACAGAAACAGGCGTTGTCGGAAGCAGCCGAGCGCGATGGCCTTGACCTGTCGGTATGGCTTCGCCAAGTGGCTTTAAGGGCGGCTGGTGTGATACCGGAGGCGAAGTGAGCGAAGAGCTTCTCCAAACGGTGCCTCACCAGATCGGCAAGTACACCTACTACCGATTGGGCAATACCACGCTGGGGCAACTCAGGGACAACGGGATTATCCCCAAGAAGGACTATAGCCAAATCCTGAGCAAGAAACCTGACGGGTTAGTCGTCTACCACGGGAAGATCATTGCCGTAGTGGAATATAAAACCCCACCAGAGTTGGCGACCGAGAAGAGTGTACTGAAGGCAATCAAGCAGGAAGTGGACGTAGCCCGCGCCCTTTGTCGCATCCTGATCGTCACAGACAGTACCAAGACTTATTGGGTAAATGCCCTGAACGGGGAACGCATCAAAGACGTGCAGGGTAATGACCTTCGAACGGTCTTCCACGCTTTCTACGTTAAGAATCCTGCCGTCCTTGAGTATTTGTTAGGCGAAGTAGCGGCATCCGTTTCTCAAACCAACTCAACCATCAAGGGTACCCGCCTCGTGGACCCCACTCCGCTGGCGGCACGGCTATGGCAGACCATATGGGTGGCGACAGGCAAGTCTCCCGTCAAATGTCTCTATAACGTCGTCGAGCTTTTCATTTTCAAGTTTCTCAGTGATCTCGGCGTTTTGCCCACGGATAGCGCGTTCACGAACATTCTCAATAAGGCGAGGATAGACCCAGAAGAGGCACTCGACTTCTACGCTAAGAACACGCGAAAGAAGATTTACAAGCTCTTCCCTCCCGGCAGCGACGATACAACGATCATCAATGGCACGATCTTCGTCGCTGAGGACGGGGAAGCTAATTTGTCACAGGCGATTCTCTTTAGGCGGTCGCTTGAGCACCTGAACAAATATGGAGAAGAGTTCGGGAGCCTAACAAAGATCGACAAACAGTTTAAGACCAGACTGTACGAAAGTTTCTTGCAGCAGGAAGTAGAGGCGCTCGGACAATACTTTACTCCTCGCAGGGTCGTCCAATCGGTCATAAGAATGGCAGCACTAAATTCCCCGTCCTTCCAGTTCTCCGGAAAACGTTTTTGCGACCCCTATTGCGGTGTGGGCGGATTTCCCTTGGAAATGCTCAACATGAACGAGGCGATGATGGCATGCTATCGTCCGAACGCCCAAGGGCACATCGTTCTATCGTTCGTTTTGCATGGGTTTGACAAGGGTTTCGAGCGCGACGACGAGCGCACAATAATTCTCGCGAAAGCGAATATGCTCGTTTATCTGGCAGAACTGCTGTTTTCAAATCCGACCCGCTCGAAGGAATTTGCGCAGGTATTCAACAGCACATTCCGCCTGTTCAAAGATAACTTAGGGACGTTCGGCCACATCATCGAAGACGAGGATGGGAAGTACGATTACATTCTGAGCAATCCGCCATACGTTACGAGCGGAACGGACATCATCAAGGAAGAGATTCGTCGGACGGCAAAAACCAGAAACGCTTATCCCGTCAATGCTCTCGGCTTGGAGAGCCTGTTGTAATGCACCCTTGTAGAACTGGACACGGAAGTTAGTTAGGCTTGGGGCCTCCGCCAGGAGGCGAGAATGTCGAGAAAGCCGAGAGTGCAGAGAACCCCAGAAGAGAAGTGGCAGATTGTGTTGGAGGGTTTGAAGAGCGGCAACGTGGCCGAGACCTGCCGCAAGTATGAGATCGCTCCCAACCTTTATTACCGCTGGAAGGACGAAGTGGAAGCGGGAGCCAAGGCTGCGCTGGGGGGGAGAAGCGCAGCCTTGCGGCCCGATGCCGAGCAGGAGAAGCGGATCAAGCAACTGGAGCGGGCGCTGGGGCGGTCGCATTTGCAGATCGAGATCTTAAAAAACGTGCTGGGCGAGTGAGCTGCGGGCCAGCGCATTCGTCGGCACGGGAACTTGTGGCCCAAGGGAAGGAAGCCAAGTTGGTGGCGGAGACGCTCCAGATCAGCCGGTCGAGCCTTTACTATCGACGGCGACTGCGGACGAGTCGTGCGGATCGGTCGCACGACCAGGAGATCGTCACCGCCTGCGGCGAGAAGCCGGCCTACGGGTATCGGCGCGTGGTCTGGTGGTTGGGACGGCATCACGGGTTGGTGGTGAACGGCAAGCGGGCGCTGCGCGTGATGCGGGAACGCGGACTGCTGGTGCGGCAGCGCCGCTTTCAGGTCTCGCGCCGAAAGGACTGGGGCAAGGTGGAAGCACTCTATCCCCATCACGTCTGGCAGTCGGACATGACCAAGATCTGGGCGGGTCCGAGTGTGGGCTGGGCGTATCTGGTCTCGGTCATCGACTGCTGCACGCGCGAGATCGTCGGCTGGGACTTGAGTTTGCGCTGCCGTACCGAAGAAGCTCTGGCCGCGCTCAACCGTGCCGTGCTGGAGGCCTTGCCTTTCGGTTCTCGTGGAACGGGTTTGACGTTGACCACCGACAACGGCACGCAATTTACGTCAGCCCGTTACCTCGAAACCCTGAATCGCCTGGGCATCACCCATCGGCGCACGGCTTACAACCATCCTGAGGGCAATAGTTACATCGAGCGCTTCCATCGCAGCTTAAAAGAAGAGGAGGTGTGGCTCAACGAGTACCAGACTTTCGATCAGGCTCAGCAGAGCATCGCTCGTTGGATCGAGGAGTACAACTTGGTTCCATACTGCCCCACCTCGCTATGTTGTTGAGAATAAGCTCTCCTCTTGTTGGGAATCAGGTACCGCGGGTCGACGTGTTCCTTGCGATACGCGTCGCTTGAGTGCTTGAGCTGATTCGCCTTCCATCACGTCCCTGCTGATAATCCATGGCCCATCTGCAAATGGGTGGTCGGCCGAGATATCGCCGCGATCGATGGCGAGCCTGAGGGTTCTCGAACTTACATCAAGCAGAGCAGCGGCATCGGTCAAGTTCATCCAAGGTTGCTGTTGCTGCTCTCGCTTATAGCAAGGAATACGATGATGGCTCCGCAGTGCGGTGACTCGCTCTCGCGTCCAGCGATTCCCGCGTCCGGTGAGATGACCGTTGCGGTTCAAAATGCCAGCGATGAGGTCATCGCCGCAAATGCGAGCCAGAACCCCAACGGCTTCGATCAACTCTCGCGAAGTCTGTGTGCTGCACTGGCCCCGACGTCGGCGAGGCAGGCGCAGTTCTGTATGTGCACCGCCTTTCCAGTGCAAGGTGAGAACAAGCTCGCTCGCTGCGCTGTCCACGTCCACAAGAACTTCCTCGATCAACGTGCGAACAATGCGCTTCTTCAGCCGCACACTGGTGGCGGGATCAGCCCAGATCGTTTCCAGTTGCTGGGAGAGTTGGTAGAGCTCCTCCATGGAAGCAGCTGGAGTTGCATCAGCGGCAGCGCCGTGTTGCTCGATGCGCAGTTCGATCTCGCGCACATGTTGCAGAGCTGCGTTCCAGCGGCGTTCCAACTCTGCAGTCACGAGACGGTTCTCCGGATCGGACGCATCGTACTGCCGTTGTGCACGCTCGGCTGCATAACGGGCAGCCTCCAGATCGCGATAGAGAGCCTCCAGAATGTCGTCCTGTTGGCGGCCGAGTTCTTGACTCGCCAGCACGGAAGCTTCTATGGCTGTGGGTTGAACCACGCGTAGAACCTCTCGGCTGATAGCCTCGTCCACGCTGATACCGCCAAACGCAATGCATCGCGGTTCGCCGTTATCGAGCCAACCGCGAAAACAAGAGTAGCGCAGTACATCGTGGCCGCTGCCCGTGTAGCGCACCGTCAGCTTACGTCCACACCGCGAGCATCGCAAGAGTCCTGTTAACAAGGCTGGTCCGTTCTTGACCGCGCCGGCTCCTTGCATGTTCTCCCGAATCGTGCTCGCGATGCGTTCGAACTCTTCCCAGCTTACATAACCTTCGTGGGCACCCGGGATGAGAGCCAACCACTGCTCCCTGGGCTTGCGGCGACACAGATAACGCGGTTTTCCTCCGTCATAGCGGACCAGGTGTTCAGTCTTGCCATAGGTGTACGCCCCGCCATAAATGGGGCTGGTCAGCATGCGATGCATCGAACGATAAATGGGCCGTTTCCAAAAGGTCTCCCCGCGTGCGTTTTGTGCGGGAACCTGCAGACCATGTTCCAGAAACCACATCAGGGTCTGCCGCACCGTGCCCAACTCCATGAACTTGCGGAAGACGAGAAGAATGGCCTGTTGCACCCGCAGGTTCGGATCTTTTTCCAAACGCTGGTCCTCCGTCTTGATGTAACCCACTGGCGCCGACTGAAGCAGTTCGCCACGACGTGCCTTCTCCCGGCGCGCTTCCACCGAACGCTGCCGCAGCAGGTCCAACTCGTACTCATTTAAGCTACCCTTGAGGCCAAGCAAAAGCCGGTCGTTGCTGAGCCTAGGTGCGTAGACCATCTCTTGATCGATCAGAACTGTGTCCACCACCCGGCAAACCTCCACCAACTGCTGCCACTCGCGACTGTTGCGGGCGAAGCGGGAAACCTCCCGCGCAGCAACCGCTCCCACTTTTCCCAAACAGACTTCGGCCACCATGCGCTCGAATCCGACTCTAGTGACCAACCCGGCAGCTGATCTTCCCAGGTCGTCATCCACGACTTCAATCTCGTGCCACCCCAGTTGATGCAGACGCTCTTCCATCGCGTACTGCAACTTCTGACTCTCCAAGTTGTGGAGCACTTGGTAAGGGGAGGACTGGCGAACATAGAGAATCGCTTTCCGCGCCAAGTGCTGCGGCCTGATCTTCTCACTCATCGCCCACCTCCGGTGTCATGACCGCGGCGAGGTGGAGACAGTGTTCGTTCAACATCCTGGCCAACAGTCGAATCACCTTCTGGCGCACTTCTGCGGGCAACTCGGGGAGCTTCGCTGGAACAGAAAACAACTCGCCTTGACGGGGCAGACACGGCTTGCGCATCAGCATCTCCTGAACTACTGGAATCATGCTGCGCTTGTACCATGTCCTGTGGACTGCATTCCCTCGCCGCTGATAGAAGGTGCTTCAGAGCTAACAGTGCGGCACAATCCACTCGTGGCATCTCGGCTGGTTTCATCCGGCCGCACAGGTTGGAATCAAACATCCACTCCGGAATCTCCAGCGTCGGAAATCCCTTGAGTTCATCGCGCACGCACTGCAGGACCACAATGCCGCTCCGGCGTGCCTCGCCACGAACCAGCACTCGTTGGCCATGCCAGGGATGCCAAAGGTAAGTGATCTCTCGAAGATCGGTTTTATGGGTGTTTCGTGCCTCGGTTGTACAATCACGACCGTCCGCATCGCGGACTCCACGGACAAACCCCGCACGACGCTCGTGCCCGGTTCGCCCTAACCCTTACTTCAAACACGGCCCCATGTGTCTAGTTTGTAGGGGTGCACTACACTGCAATGCGGGTCCAATGTACCTTGGTGACTCGGAGGTTCCTGTTGCGAACCGCGAAAGCCCGAAGTACGAGGAGAGCACAGCAGCGCGACGGCTTCTGCCCAGAACGATGTTGCACTGAGCAGAAACGGCGCTGTAGTTGCATTTTAACGAATACCATCTATAACATTGGGACGAATAGACTTGCTAATCATCACGGCTTGGAATATATAAGACTGAAGCTTGGAGTTGCGCGCCGGACGGCAATCGGTAAATTGAAACCTTCTATGGCCCCCATTTGCGAATCTGCCTTCCCCATAGTCTGCCGATCCGGGCTTGGCTTGGCCAGCCGAGTCGGCTGTCCCAACGGCCGCTTCCTTCCGCTATCGGCTAGTCGGAGGCGATCATGAATTTTCAGGGGGATGCCTTCATCAGCTACGCGCACATGGACAACGCGGGGCTGATCGAAGGAGGCAAAGGATGGGTCACAAACCTGCATCGGGCGCTTGAAATCCGTGTAGGGCAGCTCCTCGGCAAACCACCGGAAATCTGGCGCGACCCGAAGCTGACCGGTAATGACGCCTTCTCGGACGCGTTGATGGAGCGGCTCCGCAACGTGGCCGCCCTCATTTCGGTCGTCTCGCCACGCTACGTCAAGTCGGAATGGGCGCGGAAGGAGCTGGCGGAGTTCTGGAAGGCCGCCGAGGCGCAGGGTGGCATCCACTATCGCAATAAGGCGCGTATCTTCAAGGTCCTAAAGACGCCGGTCGCCCTGGAATTGCATCCCCCGGAATTGCAGCCCTTATTGGGCTACCAGTTCTTCAACATCGACCAGGACACCGGGAGAGTGCGCGAGCTGGATGAAGTCTTCGGGCCCGAAGCGCAAAGGGATTTCTGGATGCGGCTGGATGACCTGGCCCACGATATCTGCTGCCTGGTCGAGATGTTGGAAGCCAGCGCAACGGTGGAGATTCCTAAGCCTGACAGGATTCGAAAATCTGTCTTCCTGGCGCAAACCACTTTCGATCTTCGGGAGCAGCGCGAAGCCATCAAGAGAGATCTGCAGCAACACGGTTATAACGTGCTTCCGGAGGGCGCTTTGCCGCAAGTCGAAGCGGAACTCACGGAGGCCGTGCGTGCGGATCTGGCGGTATGCCAGATGTCCATTCATTTATTCGGCAAGACTTTCAGCTTTGTGCCTGAAGGGGGCATGCAGTCGTTACTCGAGATTCAGAACGACTTGGCCATCGAAAGAGGCAGTAAGGGCGATTTTTCGCGGCTGTTGTGGATTCCTCCTGGCCTGGAGGTGCAAGACGAACGGCAAAAGAAAGTCATCGACCAGATTCGCATCGATCCCCGCACCCAACAGGGCGCTGACTTGCTCGAAACTTTTCTCGAAGATTTCAGGACCGTGATTCGGGATCGGCTCAAAGAGCCTCCCGCACCCGAGCCGGCGCCAATGGCTGACCCGGCTGGTTCTGCGATTGCCGGAGGCGCTCACGCCCAGCTCTATCTAATCTACGATCAACGCGATGCGGAGGTCGCTGCGCCATGGGAGGATTTTCTGTTTGAACAGAAGTTCGAGATCATCCGGCCGGTCTTCGAGGGCGATGAGGCGGAGATTCGCGAGCATCACGAGGAGAACCTGCGAAGTTGCGACGGAGCCCTGATTTTTTATGGCTCGGGAAATGAATGCTGGCTCCGCCGGAAGCTTCGGGAACTACAGAAGAGCCCCGGTTATGGCCGCACCAAGCCGCTACCCGCCACGGCGATTTCCCTGATCCCTCCAAGAAGCCCGGAGAAGGAACGCTTTCGCACGCACGAGGCGATGGTGATTCCGCAATGGGAGGGATTTTCCCGGGAGCCTTTGCTGCCATTGATTTCAAGCCTCAAAGGTCGCTAGCCTGAAAGGTAAAAAGTGAAGAGTAAGGCTGATGCCACCAGGGTCGCTGTTTAATCCTTTTCCGGGCCTTCGTCCTTTCGAGCCCGACGAAGATCATCTCTTTTTCGGCCGCGAGAAGGAGATCGACGAACTGCTGCGGCGGCTGCGGGCCAGCCGTTTCTTGTGCGTCGTGGGCACTTCCGGCAGCGGTAAATCATCCCTGGTTCGCTCCGGTCTTATTCCCTCCCTCTACAGCGGTTTCATGGTCAAGGCGGGCTCGACCTGGCGCGTGGCGACTCTCCGGCCGGGCGAAGACCCTATCGGTCATCTGGCTGCGGCGCTCAATCGACCCGACGTTCTTGGAAGTGCTCCCGGCACCGAAGACGAGATGGCGAGCACCAACCGTGTGATGCTGGAGGCAACATTGCGCCGCAGCACGCGCGGCCTGGTGGATGCGGTGCGTCAGGCTCGAATTCCCCGCGACGAAAATCTGCTCGTCATCGTCGACCAATTCGAGGAGCTGTTCCGTTTCCGGAGAAGCCATCAGGTGGAGAACCCTCGCGACGAGGCTGTGGCTTTCGTCAAACTGCTGCTCGAAGCCGCCCAGCAGCAGGAGGCCCCGATTTATGTGGTACTCACCATGCGCTCCGACTTCATCGGCGATTGCATGGAGTATGCCGGACTGCCCGAGGCCGTCAATGCCGGTCAGTACCTGGTTCCGCGCATGACTCGTGACGAGCTGCGCTCGGCCATCACGGGCCCGATTGCGGTCGGAGGAGGAGAGATTGCCCCGCGCCTGGTTCTCCGCCTGCTCAATGAACTGGGAGACGACCACGATCAGCTCCCGGTATTGCAGCACGCCCTGATGCGAACCTGGGACCACTGGGAACGGCATCGAATAGCGGCCAAACCCATCCCGACTCAGCCCATCGACATCGTTGACTACGAAGCCGTGGGGGCGATGGCGCAGGCGTTATCGCTGCACGCAGAGGAGGCGTTCCGCGAGACCGGCGCCGAAGCCAACCGCAAAATTGCGGAACGCATCTTTAAATCTCTCACCGACACCTTTTCCGATCCCCGCGGCATACGGCGGCCGACCTCCATAAGGCAGCTTTCGGCGATTTGTGAAGCCTCCGCAGCGGAAGTGATCCAGATCGTGGAGATTTTTCGACGCCCCGGCCGGAGCTTTCTCATGCCGCCGGCAACCACGCCGCTCGACTCGCGATCGATTATCGATCTCTCTCACGAAAGCCTGATGCGCTGCTGGACCCGGTTGATCGCATGGGCAAAGGAGGAGCAGGCATCCGCCCGGACCTATGCAAGGGTCTCGCAGGCTTCCGCCTGGTTCGCCGAAGGCACAGCAGGCCTCTGGCACAACCCTGAACTCGAACTTGGCCTTCAGTGGAGACAGCGTAACCACCCCACACCGGCGTGGGCCGAGCGTTACGACTCCTCTTTCGCGACGGCAATGGATTTTCTGGATCGCAGCGAGAAAGAACGCGATCGCGTCGATGCCGAGTGGGAAAAGGCGAGGAAAAACAAACTCAGGCTGGCGTGGGCGGTCGCGGGATCTCTCGGTGTGCTGTTGCTCGTGGCCCTTTATTTCTACCATGTCGCCCAGTTGGAAAGCCACCGCGCGACTATGAATCTGGAATTAGCAACGAAAGCGGTGGATGAAAGCTTGTCCTCGGTTGGCAACCTGCAAGGGCGTGAATCGCCCGATCCGCCACAGCTCGAGCAGTTTCGCATCGAGTTGCTGAAGAAGGCGGAGGTCTTCTATACAAAATATCTGGACGCGCAGAGCAAGAACGATCCCGCATTTCGCGCGCACAGCGCTCTGCTGCACTCCAAGTTAGGTGATATTAATCGCCTGCTTCAGAATCGTGAAGACGCCGTCGCGCAATACAAACTGGCCATATCAGGATTTGAGGAACTCGCACACGAGAAGCCCGGCGACGCCGAATATCGCCAGGATCTCGCCTACGCTCATCACTGGCTGGCGGAAACCCTGCGGCTTTGGCTGGAAGAATCGCCGAATTCACCTTATAAGGCCGCCGATGCAGAGAAGGAATACGACAGCGCCCTGGCCCTGCAACAAGAGCTGCACAAGGCCAGCCCACAGAATGCCGACTATACGCAGGTGCTGGCCCGCACTTACTACAACCGCGGCATTCTTCGCTATCACGACGGCGACCTGCGGGCGGCCGAAGCGGACTTCCGCGAGGCAGCTCAACTGCTCGAGCCGCTGGCTCAGAAGGAACCGGTATCGGCAACGACGGAGAATGAGAATCCGCCGACGCACGACCTGGCTCGCGTATACAACGATCTCGGCGTCTTGCTGAATGATCCGGGGTACATCGAGCGGGCGATCAAAATCCAGCAAGATCTCACGAACAAGAGCCCAAAAATTGGGAATACAAGGTGGAACTTGTCACGTTTTACAATAGTTTGTCGCCTATGCTGTGGAGCGGCGGCGAGTCGAAGCTGGCGGAACAAAGCAACCACGAGGCTCTGGACCGTATCGAAGAACTGATTACCCCGGCGGCTTCGGTGGAGAGGGAACGAGCCCGAGCTCTGATGATCCGTCTCGCGATGGGTCCGTCGGAACATCCTAAATTTCACGTGCTGTACAATCACCTTGGCGACGAGTACGTGAAGCTGGCTATCGAGTATTTCAAAGCCGGTGCCCCCGACGCCGCGAATCTGGCCATTAAAGCTCTGGGAAGCGTCTTACCCGAGGTGGGGGAACCGGACCGAACCAGGCTTACGAAGTCCTATCAGGATTTGCAAAAGGAATTTGAGGACAGCAAGAACAAGAAGTGAAAAGGCGCGGAGTTACCGAAAAAGGTTTCGCCCTAGCGACAGCATATTTAACTTTGCGGGGAATTCCAAACTGGAGATGCCGCTTGTACAATCGGGCGCAAGAGAATGGAAATCCCGTGAGAAAGAGGCTTGAATGAGTCACAGCATGAAACCATTGATGTTGGTCCTCCTAATGCTCTTCCCTATCGTCCTGTTTGCTCAGCAGGGCAATCCAAGCTTCAGCAAGGAGATTTCCGCGGCAGCGGACGCAGCGCCTGTGGTGTCTACAGCAGGGGATGATGCAGCGTGGGCTCCGGAAGATTTGAGCGCCGCCGGCCCTTACCATCCTGACGCGAACGCTCAACAGCAGTCTCCCGCCCAGGCGCCCCCGCCTAGTCCGCCTCCCGGGGTTGAGAGCAGGCCAAAAATTCCGGGCAGCATGGTCGGTTACATCGACAACCCAATCGTCCAGAATCAGATTCGCATTCGCTTCGATGCTGCCTTTGAAGATCAGTTTCCTGATCGGTCAGAGTTTTTCTATGCCAAGTGCAGTTGCTTTCGCAGCTCAATCAATCCCGATACCAGGGCCAAGCGGCTGATATCGATCCCAATGCTCCCGGACCGGGCCCCGGCGTACCCACAGCCATCAACTTCCAACAACTCTTCATGAATGTTGAATACTCGCCGCAGCGTCGCTTCTCGGCATTTGTTGAAGTCCCGATTCGCTGGCTGCAACCTCAGGGTTTAACCTGCCTGGGAGTGGGGCCTTCTCGAAGTCACGCCGGACTTAGTGACGTCACAGCGGGATTCAAATTTGCCGCGGTGGCGTCCGAGGGAACATACCTTACATTCCAGTTCAAGAGCTATTTTCCCTCCGGCGACGCATCGAAGGGCTTGGGGACAAACCATTGGAGCGTGGAGCCTTCCCTGCTCCTGTACCACAGTTTCTCGGAGAGATGGACTCTCGAAGGCCAGATCGGGGATTGGCATCCCATCGGTGGGTCTGCAGGAGTTCCGCTTCCTCCACCTCCGGTTTCGGAGGGGTTCGCAGGAGACATTTTTTTCTACGGACTTGGTCCCAGCTACAAGCTGTATCAAGGAAATCACATCGGGCTGACGCCGGTCCTCGAACTGTTTGGCTGGCACGTCCTCAGCGGATTTCAAACTCAACCGACGGCCACGACCTGGCGCATCCGAAGTGAATGGCATGAACATCGTCAATCTGAAGTTCGGTGTCCGCACCAACATCGGTTTCCACAGCTCAGTCTACGTTGGTTTCGGCCAAGCGCTGACGCATGCTGATTGGTATAAGCACCTGGTCCGGGCAGAGTATCGCTACTCGTTCTGACCATCGGTCGGCACGTTCCATCAGTCACGTTTCCGTCGATCAGGCCTTCATCGATCATGTTTTTTCGATCATGTTTTTTTCGATCAATGACCGATAACCAGGAAGTGCGAAAGCACATTCGCATCAAGATCGCCCCGGCCAGCGCAGCCAATAATGGAGCGAATGGGCCGCGCTCATGTCTCGCCACGCGCTCCCACTCCAACCAGCATGTTGCGCGTGCGAAATCCGACGCCGATTTTCTTGAGGAAGTCGAAAGGTGGAGTGCCTCCCGCAAAGATCCAGACAAAGTCGTTGGGAATGGTGTGCGCGGCTCCTCCAATTCGGAGGACGACAGAACTGGGCCTGAACTCGACCGGAGTTGAGTTAAAGACGACGTTGATGGCACGGGCCGTCATAAACTCCTTCATGCGCTGCGCGTTTCGTTCTTTAATGCGCATGAATTCCTCTCTTCGATACGAGAGTGTTACCTGGTTGCCGGGCTGTTGCGCGAGATCCATCGCCGCTTCGACCGCGCTATCGCCGCCGCCGACAACCAGGATCTGCTTATTTCGGTAGTGATCTGCTTCGATCAGACGGTACATGACCTTAGGAAGATGCTCTCCGTTCACGCCGAGCTTTTTGGGATTGCCGGCCCGGCCGATGGCGAGGACCACGGTGCGCGCGCGATATCTCTGGGTTGCGGTCACTACGGCGAAATTTTCATCTGGCAATTTCATAATGTCGTTCACCATCGAGTCCGCGCAAACATTGAATTCGACTCGATTGAGAACCATGTCCCAGAAGGCGAGAAGGTGCTCCTTTGAGAGCACGGTTTTTTCCAGCTTCAGGCGCATGGGAAATTCGAGTGGAGTCGTCGTCACCACTTTCTGGCGGGGAAATTTCGCAACCGTGCCGCCGACTTCATCGCGCTCGATCGTTACATAGCTGAGTTTTTTCTCGATGGCGCGCAAGGACGCACTGATGCCGGCGGGACCTGCTCCCACAATTACAACGTCGTAGACACCGGGAGCGGATTGGGGTGCCTTTTGGTCTTTGATCCTTTTCGTGATGATATCGATACACTCGCGGCCTTCGTTTACGGCATTCTTGATCAGGGCCAATCCGCCGAGCTCTCCGATGATGAAGAGATTCTCCACTGTGGTTTCATATTCAGGCGTCAGGTATGGCATATCCGCCCCCATGCTCGGGCTCGCCCTCACCATGCTGATGGCGCCGACCGGGCACGCTTCTGCGCAGCTCTCATGGCCGATACACTTTTGTCCATTGGCAATGACCGCCTTTCCACCTAACATCGCGAGCACTTCGCCCTCTGGACAGACGGTGGTACACGTCGCGCAGCCGATGCAGCGAGTCGCGTCGATGTGGGGATGCAAACCTTGTGGGCCTGCGGGATATGCACTCGATTTCTCGACGATCAGGCGCGCGCGCTTCTCCTTGCGATTCAAATTCTTGACATAGCTTCGCACGAAGAGGATCACAATCGCGAGCGCGAAGAGAATCGAGAAGAGAGTGTCCATTATTATGGCTGGCTCCGAGGTTCGGGCTCAGATAAATCCAAGCAACATCGCCACGGTGATGTGGACGAGCGCCAATACTGCAAAGGCATAGCTAAACGGCTTGTGCACCACGTGCCATAACTCGAATACCCGCCGGGCTTGAGACAGGAAGATGGCCCGCCGGTAAATCAAAGCATGCCTGCACGCGAGACTGATCACTTCCTCCACTTGGACATGCTTCGATGGGAGAAAGCCGCACAGAGTGCGCAGTGTTGATTGGGCTCCCAAAACCCTCAGGCGAAGACGAGCAACACGAAACGGCCGAGTCAAATCGGAGGCCACGATATAGAGCAAGGCGGCGAATGGCGACCAGGGCCGAACCTGGTTGGCGGCTGGTGAGTGCGACAACAGCCGGCGCAGATCGGCCTGCGCAACGATGGTCTGACACTCGAGCAGATTATGAAACTCGAGTAGAGACGACTCCGCAGCCTCCTCCTGGCGCGGGATCTGGGCGTAGAGATAGCGGCCAATCAGTCCGCTTATAGAAACCGCCACCATGACCCAGAAGGCCATACCGGCGAGGCCGTGAAATTTGAAGGATGCATGCAGGGCAATGCAGACTGGAGCTGCCACTCCGAGAACAACGTGGTGGTCGAGCCAATGTTTCGAGCTTCCCTGTCTTCGCAGCCATCCCCAGCGCTTGCGCAGAGGATACAAGAAGATTCCGCACAGCAGCAACACGCCCAAAAAGCCGAGGTTGATTCCGATGGCGCCGCCCGGCCGCAACAGACGATGCTTTGGAGAAAATGCGCGATCGGACGGGCCGAGGCGATAGTAGTCCGCTCCATAAAGCAGGAGAGCAACGAGGGCAGCAAGTGCGACCAGCACGATGAGTATGATGAGCCTCTGATGCCTTTTCTGGGCGATGCTCATCTCCGCGGTATTTATCTCTGCGGTACCTGCGGTTGCGGCCCTTACAAAGGTGGTGGCGTGCGCATTCATTTCATTGAACCTTTCATATCGAAGCGATATCCCAAACTCAGGTGCCACTGCTGGTAGTTCAATTGCGCACCACGTTCGATGGTGTAACCACTTTGCAGAAACGTGCGGCCAGCTAGATTGGTGTCAAAAGTCGCGTCGATGAATTTCGAGCGCTGGTTCACGGTCAACGCTGAGTCGATGGTCTGATTACCAGCTTGAACATTCGAGTTCGTTCGTTTGCTCAGGGGGCGTGACAACGAAAGAATCCGGTAATCTCCGCGAGCAAAAGAACTGTCGAATTTCGAGTAGTGGACATCGGCACGAATTCCGGTATGGCCGATCTCGTTCCAGGTAAACCCGTACATCTGGTTCAGGCTTTGATTCACGTCTCCAGTCTTGTCACTCCGCCCAATGGTGGTGTAGACGGCGAAGTTGCGGATGGGCTGCACGCGCACACCAAGGTTCAGGCCCTGGTAGAGAAGCTTGTCAACCAGGCCGGTGCCGATTAATGCGGTCGCGGCAGTGGGAACATCGCGAAAATAGTTGTGAAAGACTTCGAAGGAAATCCATCTCTTGGGCTGCACGAGAACGCTGAGATAACTGCGACTGATTCCCGTTCCCGGGGTGATTCCGTCGGTGGTGACGCCGTGCGGCGAGTCCACGATGAAGGACTGGTAAACGGAAATATATTTCATATAAGACAGCGCGTTTTCAAGGAAGAGATAGGGGCGATCAAGCTGCCATTTCAGGAAACTGAGCGCAAACCCGGTCGTGCTTGAGTAATGAAAGCGATCGTAGTTGCCGCCTTCAAAATTGACGAAGGATCCCCCAATCTGCTGGTCGGGACGATAGTGCCAGTCTGCCTGATCGGGAGTAGAACCAAGGAAAACTCCAGCAGTCACGCCAGTGGCGACCTTGCGCCCAACGTATCCACCATCGATCGTGTCTAGACTCACCGCCCAAGGCAGGTAGAGACGCCCGATGCCCGCCACCCACTTGGAGTTCGGGTTGTCGTAGGACAATTGGATGGTGTAGGCCCGGTCGAAATAGTCCTGCATGGTTTCCTCATCGGGCTGGGAATCCGTTGTCAGCCTACCTCGCCAGTCACCTTGCAGGTTCCAGTGAGTTCCGGCAATTTGCGTTGTGTCGGTGTGAAAGGCCAAGCCAACCGAGCTGCTGCGGCCGGGTGTCGAGCCGCTGCTGCTGATTCCGCTGTAGTCGAAGGCGATTCGGGCATGGACCTGAGTCCCCTCTCGCAAGGCCTCCTCAAGTACCGCGGTTTTCGGCAGTTTGACCGGAGGCGCCGGTTGCGATTTCTTGAGGGCGGCGTCTTGGTCAGGTTCCATTCCTAGCCTGGCATAATCGGCTTCGGAGAGTTCAGCCCAGTCGCCGGGTTTCACCTCCCGCCTGGGGTTGTGAATTTCCGTCACCGCCGATGTTTCGGCGATCGATATGATTCGCAATTCGGCAACAAGCGCACCGTGAGGATTTGGGGAATCTGGCGCGGAGGGGTCGAGGTCATGCACGAAAAGCGTCATGCCCGCGGATAAGCCAGAACTGCGTCCACCAACTAAATAAGCCGCCCCCTCCGCAACGTACTTTACTTTGAAGCTGACATGAAGCTTTGCGTCGGACGATGGGGTGTCGCCTCCGGTGATGATGACGACGACAATGACGACGTCGCGGTTGTGCCTGCCGGAAGCACAATCAAAGTAACGGTATTGCCCACGACAGCGAACCTGTAGGGGTGGGGGCCGTTTATATCTACGATGGCGCGCACACTCGGCGGGTTCGCGCCATTTATCCCGATGCGAATCTGCGTCACTCCATTTCGGTTGACCTCGATCCGTCGCTGTCGTGGGCCGGTAGGTGGCAGGGAGATCCAAGACCAAGCGGTCAGGGTTGGTCGCGGCCGTGACTTTAGGATTTACCGGGCGGGTCAGAATGATCTCGAGCTTTATTTCGTCCCCGGACTTAACGACCTTCACTTTACTGATTTCTGCCCTTTCGGGCCCCACTTCGCGCGGCACACGCAGACACCAACAACAAGAGGAGGCAGAGGTCTGCCATTATTCTCACCTGGGATTGCTCCTGTGATTTGCGGTGGCTAACGTGCGGGTGTTCATTATTTCGATCTGCCTTAATTCGATTGGCATCGCTTCAATCTGCATTGCTTCGACCTTGTTTGCCCGCATTTTCGGCTGCATGAAACTCTTGCCGCATCACCTTCGCACCTTTGTTGCGCGCGGAAGGAGTGCGGCCGTCCAACTATCCATGCTGTTATGGCATTGCAGGCAATCCGTCGAATATCCCAGTGCCTGATGATTTGGCGCAGTAGTTTTCTGGAATGCCTTCAGATGACAACTGACGCACTCGGTGGAGAGCCCCTGGCGGTTAAATTGCCCGACGGCTCCAGCCTTGTGGCACGAATAGCAATCCACCGCAGCATGGGCGCCGATGAGCGGAAAGCGATCCTGATGCTCATTGATGGATTGGATTACAAGCTGCCAGCCAGTTACCCGGTGGCAGAGATCGCATTGCGCTCCGTTTTTTCGGCGGTGAAGATCGGCATGACAATCCTGACAATTACGAGCCACGTTTTTGAATACCGGTTTGACGTGGCATTCCTCGCAGGCAACGTCCAAGTGTAGACCGCGCAATGGATATCCGGTTTTGTTGTGGTCGAAATCAGGCTTTGCGCGTATCGGTTTCCACGCCGATGAGGTATGACATTTTTCACACGCAACCTGCATAGGGCCATGTGGGGACGCAGAGGTTGCGGCCTCCGGCGCGGCGGAAGCTGCAGCAGGTACGCCAGCGGCCACCTGGAACAGCAAGAATGCCTGGATCACCAACACGCTCCCCGTCAATGCTTTTCTCCTTAACTTATTCAGTTCAGTTCGCGATCACACGCTCTGGCCCGATGACATTCAGTTCACTGCCACGCTTTTTCCGAGGACGGCGGGTTGGTGGCAAGCCACGCAAACCTTTGGCGTGGGCTTATAAAAGAGCACGGCCTTGCCTTCGACCACTCGCGTCAGTTTGTGGCAACTCTCGCAGGTCACATTGCGATGCGCGCCTTGCAATGCGAAGGCGGTCCGTTTGTCGTGGTCGAGCAGAGACGGTTTCCATTTCGCAGCATCGTGACAACTGCCGCAGTCGGTGCTTCCAGCCTTGGCAAATTGTCGGCCGTGAACATCCGAGTGGCAGGCTTCGCATTTTGAAGGCGCCGCTTTGAAATCGACACGTGGACGAGTCCGCTTTGGGCGTCGGCGGGCCTGTGGCAAGCGGAGCACTTCGTCGATTTGTGCGCACCGATCAGGGGAAACGCGGTTTTCGAATGATCGTAGCGGGAGAGTTCTTCCCAGGTCTCTGTGGAATGACAAACTTCACAGACGAGCGCGGTTCCATTTGGTTCCGGCCGTTGCATGAATCCGTTAAAACGGCCTTGATGCGGGTCTTTATGACAACTCTGACAAGCCAGTCCCTGCCAGTGGTACTGCGCCGTCGGTTTCGGTTTGAAATTCGCGGATTCCTTGTGACAGTCGCCGCATGGAACGGCCACGTGACTACCACTCAGACGAAAGGCAGCCTGGTTGTGGCTGCGCAGGCCGAATGTAGATGGAAGGAACCGCTGCAGGTTGTGGCAATCTTCGCAACGGTTGAGATGCGGGGAGGCGGCAAACTGCCCGGCGTGTTCGTCGGCGTGACAATCGGTGCAGTTGCGAAACTTCATCGCATAGACGGTAGCTTTGCCCTTCGGAATATGGCACTGTTCGCAGCGCAGAGCGGCATGTTTGCCCTGGAGCGGGTAACCTGTCGTCGCGTGCTGTTTCAGTCCGAAGGTCGAGGGTTTGAAACTATCGACGAGTGGCAATTTGAACACTCGCTTCCGCCGTCGCGCCGGGCGAACTGGCCTCCATGTGGATCTGGCCGGTGGCAGCCGGCGCACTTCTGAAACGCCAGAGCTTTCTTGAAGTCACCTCCGGTGTGACACCGAATGCACTCCACTTCATTATGCTTGCCAAGCAAAGGAAACTTCGTTTTGGAGTGGTCAAACGCCCGATTCAATTCAGGGGCTGAAGTTCTGTTCCAGCCTGCGGTGCCGTGGCAGGACTGACAGGTCTGCGAAAAAAACCCGCGATGGGGATCGGCATGGCAATCGTCACAGCCGCGGAATGGGATTCCGGCGTAACGCGGCAGTTTGTCTGGCCCGGGAATGTGACATTGCTGGCAGCGAACGTTGACGTGCAGACCGGTGAGGGGATAACGCGCGAGCGAATGGTCGAACTGACGAATGTCGATCTGATTCCATTGTGAAAAGTTGTGACATTGCAGGCAGTCGGGTCCGAGTCGGCCCTTATGCTGGTCCTGATGGCAATTGGCGCAGTCGGGTGAAACTCCAAGAAATGTTCTACTCAGATCGCTGACTTTGATGGTAAGGCGTTCTTTCGGGGATATGCGCTCTGGCGCGTGGCAGCGGCTGCACGCCAGCCCTGAATGCTTGCCCTCAAGTTTGTAGCCGGTCTTCGCGTGGTCGAAGGTTTTAACATCCCATTTAGTCAGGGTGAAATCTTCACCGTTGTGCTCGGGATGGCAACTCGCGCACTCCAGACTTGTACCAGGTTCAATGTTGTAGGTAGCGTGAAGGCCTTTTCGCGCAACGATGCGCCGCGCAATTTCTCCGTGGCAGGAGAGACACTTGAAGGTGGGTTTTCCGGTTGAGAGTTCATGACAATTCGAGCAGTCAGTCACGCCATTGATCGACTCGTGGGCGCGCGAAAGAGGACCCGGAGAGATCTGACCCGCAGCCGGAATGGAGTTCCACAAAATGCTCAGCACCATGCACCCGAAAATTTCTGATTTCGCAAGATTGCAAACAACATTCACAGGAGAGCTTTCAAAACCTCAGTTTTCGTTTCGACAACACGGAACATCGCTGATGCTTGCAACCGTTTGGCTCTTGGTTTTGAATTTCGGCTTACATGCTCAGAGGGCTTTGTCCTCTAGCATGTAAACCCATCGACGCCACTACTGTCACGATCAGGAATTACCGCTCTGCGGCTGCTGCGGCGCTTTCCGCTTCGTCCTCCGCGTCATCCTCGGCTTTATACCGATCGAGTTTGCGTTTGCATTTCTCATAGCTTGGCAAGTCGATTGTGGCGCTGGTCGCCACGCCGTTGGCATCCTGCGTGAAAGAGACCGGGTCGGGTATGTCGACCAGGTCGGCGCAGCCGAGGATGTTGTAACTGGCCACGAAACGTTGCGCCATGAAAGTAAACAGAGAGTTTGCTGCGTCAGCGACTGGGGAAGGCCCGGCGAGCAGCAGAGCCTGGTCACGCAAGAGTCTGTCGGGTGCGATCCTCAGCATGCGCCGGCAGTACCGGGCCGTGTCAGCGTGGTCAAGGGAACGTGCCTCGTGTTGGTTCACACCACGGCGATAGGCGTTTGTTTTGGCAAGACTGGTGGACCCATCGGTGTTCAGAACCATAGGATCGCCGGCGGGAATCCGCGCGATCGGAATGCTCTGATGTTTCCGGGCTTGTAATTCATTGAGCGCCAGACCAGAGGCTTGCTGGTCGGGGTCGGCCAGGTCGGCTACCTTCCAAGGGGTGCAGTCGAGAGCGGGGTCCAGGAATCTGTCGAGCAGGCCGTTATCACTGGGGTTGCCCAAGAGAGTAGCGCCAACCAGTGCCCGGTTGTTCGCCACTGTATTTTGAGCGAGCAGGCCACTGGCGCTAATGAGATAGGTGACAGGCAAGTTGTCGCTCTGGTCCTGATCGACAACAGAGAAGTCCCGAATGGTCGGGCAGACGCGGCCGTCGGCGGCAAGGCCCAGATGCGGAACGCGCAATTGACCTCTGCGAATCGCCTCATTGGCGGCTTTGAAGAAGGCCGGCGCATTACAGTGGGAGAACTGTCCGAACACACTATTCGGCAGACCATTCACACAACGGCTGGCCTCCAACACTCCCGGAGAAGCTCCCTGTTGAACCAGGTTATTCCCGTTGAACCCGAACCAGAGCGCCACGATGGCGTCATGCGGAAGCGTGGGGGTAATCGGGGCTGCGCCTGGGGCTGGCAACGAGCCCGCGTCAATCACCAGCGGGTTGTAAATAGAAATCTGTCCGCTGGCCGGGTCGAAGATGGCCACTTGAACAAAAGCGGACGAGGCTGGGTTGGTTTCGTGACACTCTCCTTGAGAAGGATTTGTGGCAGTTAGCTGATAAGGCGTCGCGAGTCCCGCGGCGGTAAATGGGTCATTGGGGATGATGATCGTACAGTTGGAATTTTGGGCAAAAAGCACTCCAGGCGTGATCAGGAGAAAACTCAAAGACAAGGATTGAAGCAGATTGCGTGATTTCATTGACACTCCTCATGCATGGATTCGGGCACACTGGTGCGGTGACGGGACTTCACTCCCTCTACGCGGGCAAAGCCCGCCACCACATAAACACGCTAGGCAGATTCTCCTTAGTGGGAGAAGGGTCGTGATCCCAAAGTTCGAGTCGGCCTTAAATGTGGGCTGATTTCAGAAGTCGACGCGAAGGAAGACAGCCCGGTGTCGCCGTGTCAGGAGGTGAGTTTCATCTCACCGACTCACCGCGACCAACATTAAGTGGAATATAGAGTCGATGGAATTCTCCGACAAGGTGTCGAAGAGCCATCTCGGGAAGTACAGGATAGAAACGGGAATGTGTTCAGTGTGCAGCGCGTATTAGGACAGTGCATTGGGAGACGGGGTTGAACCAGGAAACGTCCCATGAAGAACTTCCAATTCTCCGCCATC
>CAWEPW010000031.1:0-56598 GCA_963810955.1 uncultured Acidobacteriaceae bacterium
AGCGGCTGGTGGAGGTCGCACAGGAGAAAGAATGGCTTCCGGCGAAACGGCAACTGATGTCACGAACACGATCCGCAGCTTCCCAACCACAAAGTCAAGATCAAAAAAACCGGTCAGCGCGCCTGCAACGAGAAAAACGAAAAAGGCAAGTTCTGTGGCGGACACCTGAAACGCTGGTTCTACGCCACCGACGTGCTCGAACAGGAATGCGGCTGCGTGGAGAAAGCCTGGGGACCCAATGCCGAAGTCTATCGCTGCGAATTCTGTCAGACCCTCTACCTGCCCAGTCCCGGAAGATCCAAGCGGAGTGAACGTAGCCGGCACCGGCCAGCTCTCAGTATTCGGCCTGACGGTTCCTCCGAAAGAAACAAAGTAAGGTCTCAGGTGTCAGGTGTCAGGTCTTAGGTCTCAGGAAAACTGAGAATGGGCTTTCCTAAGACCTGAGACCTGACTCCTAAGACCTGATTCATAGTGAACACTTCTGAACTCATCTACGACTGGAACCTTCTCCATCCGAAGTCGCTGCATCCCCCGGGCCCAGTGCTGCCTGACCGATGAAACCCTGCGCGACGGCCTGCAATCGCCCTCGGTCCGCGATCCCTCCATCGAGCAAAAAATCGAGATCCTGCACCTGATGGAGTCGCTCGGCATCAACACGCTCGACCTAGGCCTTCCCGGAGCCGGTCCGCGCGCCGTCGAGCACGTCACCGCATTGGCGCAAGAAATCGTCGCCAACAAAATGAAAATCACGGCCTATTGCGCCGCCCGCACTGTCGAAAACGACATTCGTCCCATAGTCGAGATCGTGCAGAAAACCGGACTCCCCATCGAGGTCGCTGCCTTTCTCGGCTCGAGCCCCATTCGCCGTTACACCGAGGGTTGGAACGGCGACTTTTGCTTCAAACCACCGAAAAGGCCGTCAAGTACGCGGTTTCGCTTGGTCTCGAAGTCATGTACGTCACCGAAGACACCACCCGCTGCGATCCGGAAACGGTGAAGCAGCTCAACGCGACTGCCATCAACTGCGGCGCGCACGCCTTGGTGCTCTGCGACACCGCCGGACACGCGACGCCGGTGGGCGCTGCCGCGCTGGTTAAATTTGTTCTTGAAGAGGTGGTGAAACCTTCGGGGGAAAAAATTCGCATCGACTGGCACGGCCACTGCGACCGTGGATTAGCGATCGCCAATTCGATGGCAGCGCTGGTCGCAGGAGCGGATTGCGTCCACGCCACCGCGCTCGGCATAGGCGAGCGCGTCGGCAATACCCAGATGGATCAGATGCTCGTCAACCTGAAGCTCATGGGCATCCCGCCATGGGATCGCCAGGACCTGACTCAACTCAAGCGCTACTGCGAGGCGGTCTCCGCCGCGACCGGCGTGCCGATTCCGGCGAACTACCCGGTAGTCGGCGCGGACGCATTCCGCACTGCGACCGGCGTCCATGCCGCTGCCGTAATCAAAGCGTATAAGAAAAACGATGTGGAACTCGCGAACACCGTATATTCCGGCGTGCCTTCCCACTATTTCGGTCTCGAGCAGGTCATCGACATCGGCCCGATGAGCGGCAAATCAAACGTTCTTTTCTGGCTGGAGCATCGCGGCCTTCCCGCAACCGACGATGTAGTAGAACGTATCTACAAATGCGCCAAGTCAAGCGACCACACGTTGAGCGAAGCAGAAGTCCTACAGTGCATGCAGCCCCACTGACTTTCGGTAGAGACGGGGTTTGCCCCGTCTCAATCCGCCACCACGGCTTCTTTGCTCGCCCGGCTCAAAAACGCCCAGGCCCTTTTCCAGATCGGCAATCAAGTCCTCGACATGCTCAATGCCGACCGAGAGGCGGATCATCTGCTCGGTCACGCCCATCTTCTTGCGCAGTTCCGGAGCGATCATGGCATGAGAAGTGAGCACCGGAATGCTCACGAGCGAATCAACCCCGCCAAGGCTGGGAGCCAACGCAAATAGGCTCAGCGCTTCGCCCACGCGGCATGCATCGTCGCCGGTCCCTTCCACCTCGAAACTCACAACACAGCCCACGCCCGCCATATATTTCTTAGCGATCGCGTAGTCGGGATGCTGCTTCAGCATGGCATAGTGCACCCGCGCCACCTTGGGATGCTGGCTCAGAAACTCCGCAATCCGCAGCGCGCTCTGGTTCTGCCGCTCCACGCGGACCGCCAAAGTCTTGATCCCGCGCAGCAGCAGAAATGCAGCGTGCGGATCCATGCAGCAGCCGAGCGTAGTGCGCGTGCCATGGATCTGCTCGATCAAATCGCGCCGCCCGGTCGCGATGCCGCAGATCAAGTCGGAGTGTCCGCCAAAATATTTTGTCCCCGAATGCAGCACCAGATCGATGCCCCACTCCGCCGGACGGCAGTTGATGGGCGTGGCAAAAGTTGAATCAATGGTAGTGATCAGTCCGTGCTTCCGCGCCAGCGCCGCAATCTTTTCCAGATCAACCACGCGTACCTTAGGATTCGTCGGCGACTCAATGTGCAGTAACTTGGTGTTCGGCCGGATCGCCCCCTCATGCTGCGCGATGTCGTTCGTGTCGACAAAGGTCGTTTCAATCCCCAGCTTAGGCAGCCACTGCGAAAGGAACTTGGTGACGCCGCCATAAATGTCGCGTTGCGCCACGATATGGTCGCCCGCTTTTACCAAAGAAAGCATCGAAGTGGTGATCGCGGCCATGCCCGATGAGAAGAGCAGCGCGGCATCCGTGCCTTCCAGTCCGGCAATCGCATTTTCGGCGACGGTATGCGTTGGGTTGCCGTAGCGCGTGTAGAACTGATCCGTAGCAGTGGCGCGCACCTGTTCCTGCATGTCGGTGACTTCGAAGGTCGAAGTCTGATAGATCGGCGTGGAGAGCGGCCCATTTTTCTTATGCAGACTCTTGCCGCCATGCACCACCTCGGTCTCCCGGTGAAACTCATGTTTTTTCATTTCAAATCTCCTGTATCTCCAAATCTCCTATAGGGAAATAGAATAAATTGGTCATCCCGACCGGAGCGAAGCGGAGTGGAGGAACCTTGTGTTTTCATGGCTTCCACCGTTCTTTAGGCCGTTGCAATATGTCCCTTACTTCCGGGACGCCAGACTAGTCCGCGAGCTTCTTGCGCCCGCCGCGTTCAGCGCCGGCACCGGAGTGAACCACTCAGCCGACCGCGGATGCTTGCCGCTCACCACTTTGTCGAACTCACGTTGCAAAGTTCGTGTTACCGGGCCAGCCTCGCCACCGCCAATCACGCGGAAGTCGATTTCGCGCAGGCCAACAACTTCCGCCGCCGTACCGCAAACAAAGACTTCGTCGGCAATATAAAGCTGATCGCGTGAGATGGGCTCCTCAACCACGGAGTGGCCCAAATCGCGAGCCAATGTGATCAGGCTATCGCGGGTAATGCCCTCGAGAATCCCGGCTCGCGGCGATGTATAGATGACGTTATCTGCGAACCACAAAAAGATTCTCGCCCGTGCACTCGGCCACGTATCCATCGGGCCCCAGCATGATCGCCTCATCAAATCCAGCGCGATGCGACTCCGTCTTAGCCAAAATCGAGCTCACATAATTTCCCGAAACCTTGGCCTTGGTCATCATGATGTTCGGATGCAGCCGCGTGAACGACGCAACATTGGCCCGGATGCCACGTTCCTTGGCCTCCGCTCCCAGAAAATTGTTCCACTCCCACACCGCGACCACAAAGCGCGGCTGGCCGCACTCCACCGTCATCATCATGGCGCCGTCAAGGTAGATCATCGGCCGGATGTAACACGCTGAAAATTCGTTGGCCGCAATCGTCTGGTGGATGGCCGTCTTCACCTGCTCCGCCGTAACCGGCAACTCGCGAAATCCCACAATGTGCGCGGAATCGAGCAGGCGTTCCACGTGTTCGTTCATTCGGAACACAGCCGGTCCCTTGTCGGTCGAGTAGCAGCGAATGCCTTCAAACACGCTGAAACCAAACTGCATTCCGGCACTTAGGAACGGCACCACGCCTTCGCTGGCGGGTCTTAAAGAATTATCGATCCATATGTAACGAGCGGCAGCCATCTTTCAAGATTACCCGCGCTTCCCAGCCGAGGCAAGCTGCGAGCCAATTGGGCGCAGGTTCAATTTCATTGGTTTCAACGTGTTTCCTTCGTGAACCTTCGTGCCCTTGTGGTGAGCGGTTTACTAGATCGAGCCACTACCGACGACTGTAGCGTCGCCGCCCCGGCGGCCATCGCGCACGCCGGCCGCGACACAGCCGACGCCAAACTCTATAATGGCGCCACTCGTGGAAACCGGACTCAGAAACCGTGTGGCCATCGTGGCCGCATCCAGCAAGGGAATTGGGCGAGCGACAGCCGAGGCCTTCGCCGCAGAAGGTTGCCGTCTGGCCATTTGTGCTCGCAACCGGGAAGCGCTCAACGCCGTCGCCGAAAAGATCCGCCGTCAGCACCAAACGGAAGTGCTTGCCGAAGCCTTCGATGTTACCGACGCGGCGGCTGTCCGTGACTTTGTGAATGCCACAGTTCAGCAATTTGGCAGCGCCGACATCTGCGTCACCAATGCGGGAGGCCCTCCTGCCAAGGGTTTTCTCGCGACCACCATCGACGAGTGGAAGCGCGCCGTCGAAGTGAACTTCATGAGCACGGTTTACTTCGCGCATCAGGTCATCCCACACATGCAAAAGAAAAAATGGGGACGCATCATCACCATCACGTCCATCAGCACCAAGCAGCCGGTGGCCGATCTCGTCTATTCGAATGCCGTGCGAGCCGCCGTAGTAGGACTCGTCAAGAGCCTCGCCAATGAATTCGGCAAAGACGGCATTCTCGTCAACAATGTTGGACCGGGATTTACCGCGACCGATCGCCTGAAGGAACTTGCTCACTCGCGCTCTGCCGCTCTCGGCAAAACCGAGCAAGAAATATTCGAAGTTTGGTCCGCCGACACCGCCCTGAAGCGCCTGGGCGAACCGCGCGAATTTGCCGACACCATCGTCTGGCTCGCCAGCGATCGCGCTTCGTATCATAACAGGCCAGACCATCCTCGTAGACGGCGGCCTATATAAAGGTTTGTAGTGAATCGTCAGTTGAGAAAAATCCATGGAATCCAAATCCGATGAGAAAAAAGAAATCGAATAGCAACTCACGAAAAAGATCCGCCACCGGAAAAAAGAGAATCGGGCGCAGCCCGAGAGCAAAGTCGCGCTCAAGGCCACCATCGCGAAAGGCAAGCCGCCGAAAGCCGCGTTGCGCCACGTCGCCTGGAAGTCCGTTGAAGTCGAACCCCTGAATCCTCTGCTTGGACTTCACTTTGTGGTCGGGCAAAACATCATGCTCGCCCGCGTGCTCCTGAAAAAAGGATGCATCGTTCCCAAACACAGCCATCCCAACGAACAGGTCACATTCGTCGCGGAAGGCGCGCTCAAGTTCTGGATCGATGGCAGGGAAATTGTCGTGAATGCGGGAGAGGTGCTGACCATACCGCCAAACATGCCGCACCGGGCAGAGGCGCTCGAAGACACGGTGGACTTCGACGTCTTCAATCCACCCCGCGCCGACTGGATGAACAAGACCAATAGCTATTTGCGGTAAGCGTGTAAAGATCGAGCCCTGAGGATTGAGCTTGCGTGGCGCGGGCCCCCGCGCCCGCGTGCGGGCAGCACCCGTCAAATCGATGGAGCATCGGGCCTCGCCGGCGCACGGTGCCGTATCATGTGTGAGCCAGCGCGACAGTCGTCGTTACCCATCGGATAACCATTGTCGAATACTCAAATCGCCGAAACTGTCTCCCGTTTGCGCTGCATCAATTGCGCAGCGATTCCCGATTCTGCCGCGCAGGATTTCCGCTGCACCGCCTGCGGCGATCTCTTGGAATTTTTTTTTCTGGGAGGTGCGCCCCGTGAAGACACGGAGCCAGCGGCGCTGAAATCCCTGTGGCTCAACCGCCGCACTTCGCGCGAAGCCCTCGACCAGAGCGGCGTCTGGCGCTTCCGCGAACTTCTTCCGCACATTCCCAATCTCGAAGAGCATGCCATCACGCTGCGCGAAGGCAATACTCCTCTTTATAGCTTGCCCCGGTGCGCGCAAGCCGCGGGAGTCGAAAATCTCTACGCCAAGCATCAGGGCATGAATCCGACAGCATCGTTCAAAGACACAGGCATGACGGTCGCTGCCTCGTCCGCGCATCACGCAGGATTCCGCTGGGTGGCGTGCGCCTCCACCGGCAACACCTCAGCCTCGATGGCAGCGTATGCCGCGCGCGGCAACCTGCGCAGCCTGGTGCTGATCCCCCAAGGAAAAATTTCCTGGGGCAAACTTTCGCAGTCGCTAGACTACGGAGCCCTCACGTGCCAGCTCCGCACCGACTTCGATGGATGCGTCAGCATCCTCAACGAGCTCGTCCGCCAGAAGCCGGTCTACCTGCTGAATTCGGTCAATCCATATCGCATCGAAGGCCAGAAAACCGCCGCCATCGAACTCATGGAGCAACTCGCGTGGGAGCCGCCCGACCACATCATCGTTCCCGGAGGCAATCTTGGGAAACAGTTCCGCGATCGGCAAGGCGCTTCTGGAAATGCGCGAGCTAAAGCTGATCTCTCGTCTGCCCAAGCTTTCCATCATCCAGGCGCAAGGCGCGAATCCCTTCTACCGCAGCGTGCACGAGTTCGGCGGCAGGAAGCTCGAACCCATGACCGCCGACACGCAGGCCACCGCGATACGCATCGGCAATCCGGCATCGTGGAAGAAAGCCCTCCGCGTACTCGAAGCCACCGGCGGCGAAGTCGAACAGGTCACCGAAACAGAAATTGCCACCGCCAAAGCCGAAATCGGCGCCGATGGCATCGGTTGCGAACCCGCATCCGCCGTCACGCTAGCCGGACTCAAGAAACTGCGCCAGCGCGGATTCGTCAAACCAGGTGAATCCGTCATCCTGATCCTGACCGGGCATCTCCTCAAAGACCCTGATTTCACCATCAAGTTCCATCGCGGCGACTTATTTGCCGGAACCCCCGAGCAATCCGAATCGGCACAAGCGAAACACCTGCAGCGTGCCCCAGTGGAGCTTGATGCGAATCTGGGCTCCGTCATCGCCGCGCTCGAAGCGGCCGAGAGAAATTCGTAGCAGTTCCCCGCAAATTCGTGTATAAAACACAGTTCAATCTCCGTATCGGCGATTGGCGATCCTGCTTGGGTCTGAACCGTATAAGGCCTTCTATTTCTTTCGTTTAGACCATGTTTCCAGCGCTCAGCAAGAGTTCTTGGTTCTCCATTGGTCAGCGGAGATGATGTTACTGAGAGCTGAAGACTGAGAGCTGAGAGCTGCTTTTAATCTATGCCTTCACGTCCCACATCCCAAGATCGTTCCTTGCGCCTGGCGTTGCCGGCGACCTCCGCCAACCTGGGCCCGGCGTTTGACGCCGCCGCCCTCGCTCTCGATTTCCATCTCCGCCTGCGCGCCGAGCGCGCGCCTGACTTCTTCGTTACCGCCGAAGGCCGCGACGCGCAGGTCTGCAGCCGCATGGAGAACCACCTCATCGTTACCACCTACTGCGAGGTGCTTGAATCCGAGAATCGCAAGATCGCCCCCCTGCGCATCCACATCGAAAACGAGATTCCCATTGGAAGAGGCTGCGGATCGTCCGCCGCCGCCCGCCTGGCCGGCATAGCGCTGGCCGTGCATTTCGGACATCTGCGCTGGAAAAATGACCGCATCGTCGGCGAGGCTTCCATGCGCGAGCATCATCCCGATAACGCTTCCGCCTGCTGGATGGGCGCGCTCACGGTGGCCCGCATGGCCAATCAGGTGCAGGCACAGGTAGTGGAAGTCAAACCGAAAGGGAAGTGGCCCCTGCTGCTGGCCATCCCCGAAGTTTCGGTTTCAACCGAGCAAGCCCGCCGCGTGTTGCCCTTCCAATATTCGCGCGCCGACGCCGTCACTAACATCCAGAACTCGATGCTGCTGCTCGCTGCGTTTATCCAGGATCGTCGCGACCTGCTGGCCTCGGCTCTTGAAGACCGCATCCACCAGCCCTATCGCGCGCCGCTTTGTCCGCTGCTGCCCGCGCTTAAAGAACTCACGGGAGACTCCGGAGTGCTCGGAGCCGCTCTCAGCGGCGCGGGTCCGTCGGTGCTGGTCTTTCTTGATCCGAGAGTGCCAACCAAAAAGGCCAAGCAGAGAATCGCCGCTCATCTAACCAAGCGCCGCTTGGCCGCCGAACTCATCCTCACCGAGATCGCTCAACACGGTGGACGCGACGGCGTCGACTGGAAGAAGCATCACGGCCCCACCAGAAAATAAGTTTGTGCTCATGTAGGGACGGCCGAGTTTCTGAGCGCCTCGCGAACGACCAACGACTAACGACCAACGAAGGAGCTAACGCCTAACGACCAACGACCAACGCCCCCTCCCCAAACGGCCACTCCCGTCTCCGCCACGCCCGCACGCAATAAACCACAATCCCCGCCACCAGAATCACCGCCGCATAGCGAATCTCGCGCAAGAATCCCGTGCGCGAAACCAGAATGAAAACGAAACTCCCCGCCGCCACGATGCGCCGGCACCGGATAAAGCCACATCCGAAATGGGCGCGGCATGTCCGGCCTTCGTATACGCAGCACGATGACTCCCACAGCCTGCACTAGGTACTGCAGAATGATGCGAACCACCACCAGCGCGGCAATCAAATCCGCCAAGCGCAAAAAGCAGAACAGCGCCGCCACGCCCGCGAGCGCCAGCACAGATATATAGGGGAACCGGTGCACGGGATGAACGCGCGCAAAGATTTTGAAATAATTTCCATCCAACGCCGCCGCATAAGGTACGCGGGAATATCCCAACGTCAGCGAAAACACGGAAGCGAAAGCCGTCCACATCACCAGCACCGAAACAATCGCCCCCGCTCCGTGTCCATAAACTCTTTCCATCAGCGTCGAGACCACATACAGTTTGCTGTTCGCCGCGCCCGATCGCGCCAGTTCACGCCAAGGGATGACCCCGAGAATGCTCACATTCATCAAAATGTAAAGACATACCACCGCCAGAATAGACAGGAACAGCGCACGCGGAATATTCTTCGCCGGCTCCTTCACCTCGTCGCCCAGGAAACAAACGTTGTAATATCCCCCAATGTCATAAGCGGCAATCAGCATTGCCCCACCCAATCCACGAAAAAAGTCTCGCGAAAGTGAGAACGCGTGCGGAGGAAAATCAAACGCCTGCCGCGCGTGAAAATGCGTGAGCCCGGCGAAGATGATCCAGCCGATCGTCCCCATCACACCGACCCAAAGCAGCGTCGAAAGCCGTGAGATCGCAGTAATCCGCCGGTAAAGCAGAAACGCTGTGAGAACGCAGACTCCGATCGCCAGCAGAGTCGCGGGCATCGCCACCCACGTCACCTGCAGCGGACCGACTAGCGGAAGCCTCAGGCTCCAGGTGCGGGTTGTCCAAATCCGCTCCAGTCCCGGCCAGAAAAAAGCCGCATATTGCGAGAGTCCCACCGATCCCGAAGCAATCGAAAGCGGAGCGCTAAATGAGAGTTGCCAGATGAAGAGAAAAGAAACCGCTCGTCCCAACTTCTGCGGCCCGTAAATTTCTTTTAAATATTGATACGACCCGCCCGACCCCGGCATGGCCGCGCCCAGTTCCGCCCAAACCAGCCCATCGCAAATCGCCAGCACCGCTCCCAGCACCCATCCCAGCATGGCTTGCGGGCCGCCCATCACAGTAACGATCAGCGGAATCGTAATAAACGGACCCACGCCGATCATGTCAATCATGTTCAGCGCAGTAGCGGAGCCGAGGCCAATCCCGCGCACAAGTTGCGGATTAGACTCCGATTCGCCTTCGGATGAAATTGTCATGAGAGAGTTCGATGGTCGATGGTCGTTAGTCGCTAGCGGAGTAAGTCGCTAGTCGATGGTCCTGCCGTTAGCGGTCACAACTTATCGGGTGCTCACAATTCCTCGCTCGCGACTACGCCGCGAACGACCAACGACGAGCGACTAACGACTAACCAGATTCGTCGGTCGCAAATGCGTCCCGAACGACCAACGACTAACGACCAGCGACCAGGTTCACAAACAACCGCACCGCCCCCGGCACCCCCGCGGGCAACTGCCGGAAGAAAGCATATCCAGTGTAGATATAAGTCCCCTTGCCATAGTGCGTGATCAGCAGGCCGCCTTCTTGCGCGGCTTCGCCCGGATCATGCGATTCGAGCAACGGAGTAAAGTGCGAATCCCACTTCGACATAAAGTAGAGCCCGCGCTCCTGCACCCAGCCCTCGAAATCTTTTTGAGTTATCTCGTTCGGAGAATGAAAAATCGGGTTCGCCGGGTCGAGAATCACAACCGGCGCTTCTTCCACCGAAACCCGCGCCCGCCCGAGCGTTGTCGGATAGGGTGTGAATTTGCCCGCATTAAATTCTCCGGTCGCAGCGTTGAGGGTGTTGTACTGCACAACCAGACGCCCGCCTGCCTGTACAAAATCAAGCAGCCGCTGGTTGTTGGCGATCACATCTTTCTGCGTATCATAGGCGCGAATCCCCAGCACGATCGTCTGAAACGCGCTCAAATCTTCCGAAACCAGCTTCTCCGCCGGAATCAGCGTTACATCGACTCCAATCTGTTCGAGCACGGTAGGAATCTCATCGCCCGCGCCCATGACATACCCGACCTTCAAACCCTTCGGGACCTTCACATCGACAACGCTTACGTGTTGTGTCGCCGGTTGATAGTAGTAGGCAGCACCCAGGTCTTCACGCGTCACCAGCGTGTAACCATCGCTGTAGGTCTTGCCGCCCGCTTCAAGCGCGGCGCGAACCTCGGTTCGTCCTTCTTGCAGGCTGGCGGGAAATACCTTGAACAGAAAATCCTGTTTGTCGCCGCGTTTCGTGAGGCGCACAGGCAGCTCGCGCGGTTCCGATTTCCACCCCTCAGGAAGTGTCAGTCGCAGGTTTCCATTCGGTGCTCCAGTGAGATTCGAGCTCACGCCGACTTTGACCGTAATCTCCCTCTCATTTGCGATCGGCAGAACCTGTTCATGGGGTTCGAGATTGAGCGAGAATACAGGCGCGACCGAGAGACAGGTCGTGTCCGTCTTGCCTTCATCGTCCACAAACGGGACCAGCACCGTAGCAAAAATCTCTCCCGCCGGGACGGCCTTCTCGGATGCGCGCCTCCGCAACATTTCCGGTACCGGCGAATGTCCTCCGTTCTTCTCGACCGTCTCGTAGCGCAGACTGACCCGCAGCGGCGGCGGTGGCAGAGGCAGCGTCTGGTACTTCTCTACATCAATGGTATTCAGCGCTTCAGTTTCTGGGTTATCGCGATGCCAATAGGGGCGGGTCGGAGGAGCATCCGCCGGAACCTCCAGCGCGAAATTGGCGTAGTAATTCTGGCCGGGCGCGATCGTCATTTCACCGGCGTCGGTCTGTCTAACCCAGTCCCCAGGCTCGCCTTCGTTCATGCGAGCGTTGTCAACGATCAGCCAATATTTTGACCCGTTATGCAACTTCGCAATCACCTGGAATTTTTGCGTCGGAGAAACGACCGTAAGTGCGTCTTCAAATTTCGGCACCGCCTTCCCAGGATCCGCGAGCGAGGTCACGCTCGCTCTCAAGGTCACGTCTAGCGCCAGGTTGACCGCAGCCTGTGCCTGCTCCATTTTTTCGCGGAGAATCGCCAGCACATCATCTTTCGGTCCTTCCGCCACTCCGCTCTCGCTCAGACGAGCCGTTACCGAGTCCAGCCCTCGTACCGCCTTCGAAAGCGGATCGGCGACGCTATCGGAATCGGAGTCGCTCTTATTGACCGCCTGCGTGATTTCAGCTGCAATCGATTCCATTTCGGCCCGCAGCCACGGCACTTTCTTTTCTTCGTCACTCAGTCGCGAAGCCAGTCCCGGCAGCGTGGTGTCAATCCCGTCAAAAAAACTCTGCTCGTGCCCGTCCTTATCCTTCGGGGAGTTCACCACCGAATCGACCAGCTTGTAGAACGTGTAGCGATCGCCAGGGTCGACCGTCCAACTCCCCGATCCTTGCGAGAGTTGATGCCGCAACCCCTTCAACGCAAACTGTATGTACGAAGTTCCCAGCACCGGATCGACCACGCCCGTATTTAGCCGCAGTGTGTAGTTAGCCGAATCGCAAGTCATCGCCCCAAAGCCGCACACATTGCCGAAATACAGCTTCTTGGGCTGCCAGGGCGCAAGCCCCTCGGCGATCTGCTCCGGAAAACGCTTCGGATCGGCCGCCGCGCGGAACGCCTCCTTCGTCAATATGGCCGACGCCTGATGATGCCCATGTCCGTCGCGCTCCGTCCCTGAAAACCGCGCCACCAGCACATCCGGATGAAAAGTCCGAATCACGCGCACCATGTCGGCCAGCGCAATGTCATGCCCCTGCCACTTCTGAAAAGTTTCTTCAGCAGTTTTCGAATATCCGAAATCGGCCACGCGCGAGAATCGCTGTTCGACGCCGTAATAGCGATCGGACGCCAGCAACTCGAGTGTGCGTAGCACGCCAAGCGCATCGAACAGATTGCTGCCAAGCTTGTTTTGCCCGCCTTCGCCGCGGTTGAGCGTCATCAGCATCGTCGAAACGCCCTTTCCGCGCGCCTCCAGAGTCAGCATGCCGCCGTCTTCGTCGTCGGGATGCGCGACCGTCTGCATCAACCGCGCCGTCGTCTGCAAGCGCCGCAGCATCAGCTTCAGCCCCGAGTCGCCGGTCTCCTGCGGCAGAGGCTCGTAGAAATGATCCGTCTTTTGAGCGACGCCGCGATCGGACGCGTTCCCGGCGGCGTTCTGCGCGGAAGCGGTATGCACCGAAGTAGACATGGCGGTCGCAGCCGCCAGCAGTCCGGCCAGCGTCGCAGCCGCAAGGCCTTTGCGCACCAGTTCACACCGAAGCTTTTTTAAGATTACAAACATGATGATCTGATGGATTTTGCTCAACGAAAGGAGCAAATATTCCGCGCCGCTCTACTTGTGAGTCCCCGCTCCTGCCGCGAATTTCTGCTGGCATTCCGCCGCCCTTTGCACGATCTGCGCGAACTCAGCGTCATTGCGCACACTCTCCAGCAGCGGGTCCGACAGCAACGCCTGGTGCGCGCAGTAATTCTCCAGCACCGCCCTGCGCAAAAACGTGAAGGCGATCTCTTTTTCTCCGCAAGCGGCCATGACCGTACCCTGCGCGTACTTCAATTCCGGATCCCGTTCCGGCAATAGCTGATTCTCCGCCAGCACCGCCAACCGTTGAATCTCCGTCTGCGGCATCTGGTTCAGGCAAGCGTCCTCCAGGTCGCGCATCCACATCGCACCCGGCGTCACCCGCTTCACCGCCTGCTGCGCTTCCACCGTCTTCTTCTGCCGCATCAGCACCCAGAGCCGCACCGCGTTCGACCACTCCGAGCCGGAATCCAGGTTCAAAAAATCCATTGCCCGCTCCAGCTTTCCCCGCCTCAAAAAATGCGAACGAACACGAACGCCAGTTGAAATTCTTCGGATCGATCTTCAAAGCCTGGTCGCACTCGTTCTGCGCCCGGTCGAGCAGGCCGGCATAGCGCAGCACATAGGCCAGCGAATAATGCGCAAACGCGCTATCCGGACGTCGCTCCACCAACGCCTCTGCGTCACGATAGGCCTGATCCAGCTTCCCGGACTCGACTTCGTTTGCCGCCAGAAATCCAGCCGCGTCCACGCTCTCGCCATCCAGCTTGAGCGCATGCCGGTAGGCGTCATCCGAATTCTTATATCCGGCCTCTCCGCCACCCGAATAAATCGCATCGAAATAAAGCCGCCGTCCCAGCTCTACATAAGCCGGCGCGTAATTGGGATCAAGCTCAACCGCTTTCCGCAGCCTCGCGATAGCGTTTCGATTCGCTTCACCGTCGTGCGCCATCGACACGCTCTGCAAATACAGTTCATAGGCCTCGGGATTCGCCGGAGCGCTGCCCGTTTCCACCCGCGTACTCGCCACGCCCAGCGCCGGCAGCAGATTTCGCCGTATCTTGGTGGTCATCTGATTGCGCAGCGCGATCAGGTTATCGGCCGGCGCTTGAAAGGTGTCGGTCCAAATCAGCTTGTTGTTTTTCACGTCCACGGCTTCCAGCGTGACCAGCAGCTTCCCGTTTTCACGCAGAAAGTGTCCCGTCACCACCGTGCTCACGCCCAGTTTGCGGCCCGCGTTGGCCGCGTCCGCTTCTCCGTTGTTATATTGCCGCGTCGAGGCCGAGGGCCTCACTTCCAACGAGCGTGCATGGGTGAGCGCATGGGCAATCTCATCCGCGAGCGCAAAGCGCAGAAACTCGCTCTCCGCGTTGTTATTGATATTTTGCAGCGGCAGCACGGCGATCGTCCGATTGCCCGGCTCAATCACCGCCGCCTTATGCTTGAACCACCAAATCCCGGTTGAAGCGACAACCGTGAGCAGCAGCGCCGACAATGCCAACAGAACCCAAAGCAGCTTCGTTCTCGGCTTTTGGAACGTCTTCGTCCTCGAGTGCAGCCCCGTCGCGTGAAGCAACCCGCTGCGCAGCGTCGGTTCCGTTCCTCTCTGCAACCGCACCAGGTCGGCCTTCATCTCGGTCGCGTTCTTGTATCGGAGGGCGCGATCCTTCTCCATCGCTTTCCCGATGATCTTTTCGAGTTCCACCGGCACCAATGGATTGATCGACCGCGGCGATGGCGGCTTGGAATTGATCACCGCGTGGAGCGTCAGCACCACGTTCGTTCCCGTGAACGGCTTCTTGCCGGTCGCCATTTCGAAAAGCACCACCCCGAACGAAAATATGTCGCTGCGCACGTCGAGATCTTCCGAGCGCGCCTGCTCCGGCGACATATACACCGCTGTACCGGGGATCACTCCCACCTGGGTCAGCGAATCCTCGAGCGATGAGTCGGTCGTAGTGCCCACGGTCCCGTCCTTGGCGAGTTTGGCCAGGCCAAAGTCCAGAATCTTTACTTGTCCGTTGGGAGTGAGAAAGATATTTGCCGGCTTGATGTCGCGGTGCACAATCCCCTTGGCATGCGAAGCGGAAAGCGCATCGGCCACCTGCACCGCAATGTCCAGCAGGCTTTCCATATCCAGCGGATGCCCGTGGATCCGCTGCTTGAGGCTCTCGCCCTCCAGCTTCTCCATGACGATGAAGGGCTGCCCGTTGTTTTCTTCAATATCGTGAATGGTGCAGATGTGGGCGTGATTGAGCTGCGATGCGGCGCGCGCCTCGCGCATAAACCGGGCGAGCGCGCGCTCATCCTTGGCGAGATGTTCGGGGATGAACTTCAGGGCAACGTGGCGTCCCAGGCGGAGATCCTCCGCCTCATAAACCACGCCCATCCCGCCCACGCCCAGCTTCGACAGCACGCGATAGTGGGAAATCGTTTGCCCAACAATCTCCATGGCTTCATGTGGGGGCGGACACTCCTGTCCGCCGCCTTCTGCTCTCGATTCTACGGGCAAAGCACCTTTGTCCGCGAAGGCGTAATGGTAGAGTGTCATCGCGGTCGGGTCAACCGAGATAGAGCGTAGATCGGTATAGGAAGTCTGGCTGGTACTAAGAGCCAGGAAATCCGTTTCGTATCAGGGTATCGCTTCAGCGATACCGCCTGTCCTCGAAATCAAAGCCCCTTCAGGGGCCGCGTCGGAACGCGTCCAACTACGAGCTAATCAGCGCCGCCGACGATCCCACCCAAGCCATATTCTTATTGTGGTCCACGCCCATCATCAGCCCGCGGCCCATGCGCACAATCGTCAACACCGGAACCAACTCCCGCAACCAAACATACATGATGCGCAATTCGACTTTGGTCAACCCGTAAGGTGTCTCTACCAAGGGCGTGAAATTCAGCCGCTCCTGCAGAATATATTCCCCGCGTTTCGCCGCCGGAATCGCTTCAATATCCGCGCCCGAGGGAGCAATCACCACCCCCAATCCCGCAAACGAATACAAGGGCTTGAGCACGAAATTCTCCAGATCCGGAGGCACTTCCGCGAGCTGATCCAAAAACCACGTCCGCGGCACCGAAGGGTGCTTCAAATATGGAATCGAATATTTGCTGATCCGAAAATACCAGTTCGGATGCCCCGCCCACTCCACGTCAAGATCGTCGCGAAAATCAAACCGCGCACTTACACCCTTGCGTTCCAGCTCATCGACAATGGTGCGGTTATAAATGCGCTTGATTGGAACCCGCTTGCCCGCCTCCTCATAAAACAACTGCCGTCCCTGTTTATGAATCTTGGTGATGCACACCGTGCGGATTCCCAGCATCTTCTCCGTCAGCAGAAAATCTGGACGCGTCTTCTGCTCCTCCGGATGCACCTCCATCAACACGACGCTCGCCGGATCGTGTCCCGCGACAATCGCATCCCGCAAAAGCCGCTCGTAGCCAGCCGAATCGAGCCCGCTCAAAAAATAACGCAAAGCGGGATCGAGCCCGAACACATCGATATAGGCCTGCGCCAAAACCGGCTGATAAGCGTAAAGAGAAGGGAAGGCCTGTAACTCAACCAGCTTCGGCTGCAACTCTCCCGCCGCATCCCGCACCAGGCCAAAATCCACCTGAATAAACATCGGATGCTGAGATTCATGAGGCACACGAAATTCCGCCGGAATCGCAGCCGCCGACCGCGCGAGATATTCCGGGCTATCCACCAACTGGCGCACCAGCGCCTTGCCATCGTCCGCCATGCGCGTAACCAGAGCGTCGGGAAAGAAGCAAGGCGTCTCGCAGAGCGCAAACGGAACCTCCATCCCGCACCGCGAGGTCATCTCGCGTCGCAATCGCTCGTATTTCTCTGAAGTAAACTCGGCATTAAATCGCTGCCGGAAAGCCGCAATCAATTCTGTGCGACCCCTGCTCACTAAGAAAAGTCGTTCTTAGAAGGCGCCAAAATCCACAATTCTCAGCGCTGCGGACCCGTAAACCGCGCAAACCCGTCTCAATCCACCGCCAATCCCAGTGGCCCTCGGCTGGCGCTTAGCAAAAAGTTCACCGCCGAGCGGTCACTGCGCGCGGCGACAAAATTGCGCCAGACATAATCCCACGGCACGACGAACAGGAAGATGACGCTCATCAGGCAGGCAAAAGATGTGTCCCAAGTGTCTGCGTCCATGGTGTGGTTTTGCCAGGCGGCAGCGCCACCGCGAGAAGCCATGTGGCCTTCCATGCTATTTCCCAGAACAAAAGCGGCAGCATTTTCAAGGGATAGCGTAGACCCAGGACCGCCAGCCGCGCCAGCGCAAGCAGCATGGAATTGACCACGCCATGCATCAGCTCCCAAGGCTTGTGATGAAGAAAGGCCGGAATCTTCTGCATCCCCATGCCGACGGCAATCAAGAGGTATCCGGCCCGCAGAAGATAAATTCGCCACAACGCGATCTCGAGCGCCGGAGTTTCGTTTTGGTCCCGCTTGCCCAAGGCTAATGCTGGCGATGAATCGGTTTTCATGGTGTATCTCCCAATCCGACCCGCACCAGCGGCCACTGTATTTGCCGGAGCACAGTATGCCCTTCCAGACCAACGGCAAGCCCAGGAACAGAACTAGCGCTACGCCTCAATCAAAAACTGCCCGCCCCGCATAATCTGCTCCCCATCGACCCAGATATCGAAATTGCGCCCGACCACATCAATGTGCGTCGCCGAAAACCACTCCGCTCCCGTATGCGCGCCATAGGGATTTCCAAACGCAATATGCACGCCCGGATATTTCTCATCCTGCAATATCTCGCCAATCACATCCTTAAGTTCGATGTTAGTTCCGATGGCAAACTCCCCCACCCGGTTGCTGTTCTCATCCTTATGCGTGTAGGCCCAAAAATCGTCTTTCAATTCCTTGTTCGCAGACTGTGCCCCAACCAGCCGGTTGCCCTTCACCTCAATCGTCAGCGGATTCGCCTTCAAAGCGCCAAACTTCGCGCACAGATAATCGCCCACCACGCCGTCAATCACAAACGTCCCGTTGACCTCGCCCGGAGTCGTAAACACCTCGCCGCCCGGCAGGTTGCCCCACTTTTCCGTGCTGATGATGCCGCTCGTCTTCACCCACCGGTAATTCGGATTCAAATCCGCCACCAGATTCGTCCCCGCAGGCGTCTTCGCCCGAATCTGTTTCGCCTTGCGCACCGTTTCGAAAACTTTGACGCTCAGCCGGTCGACCTTCTGAAAATCCGCGCGCATCCCCTCCAGCATGATCCGCTTGTTGATGTTGACCATGTGCGCGTGCCGGATCTTGTTCCGGTTGACCACGTCCGTCATCTGCATGCGCGACTTCAATTCGTTGGTCTGCGCCTGCACCGCAAAAATGCTGACCTGGCTCGTCTCCAGATCCTCCGCGATCGCAAGCGGCAAATCGGTCAACGGACGAGTCGCCACATCCTCCAGCACCCACGTCCGGTAAGGGCAGCCGACTGCTTCCAGTTCATGCACGATGGCCGCCGCAATTTCCAGGCTGACTTCATCCGTGATGACCGTAACTTTTTCCGAAGCCAGCACGCGCAGGCAAACCCGCACCGCATTGCGCGCCCCCGGCGTCAATTCGGGATCGAAAGCCATGTTGTTCAGTTGTCGGTGGGATTGTTCGTCAGTATTAATCGAAGTCTTCATCAAGCTCATTAGACGGCGCGTGCAGTGGGCAAACTATCCACCTCGTCCACGCCCACCTCGGTCTCCTCAATGATGTAATCCATCACGGCTTTCATGTCGCCGGTCTTACGATAAACATCCAGTTGCCGGTCCGCGCCTGTTCCCATTTTCATAATCTCGCGGATGTACTCCACTTCCCTCCTGCAATCCAGCTCGTCGAGCACGTCATCGACAAACGCCAGATACTCTTCAATCAACTCGCGCTCCGGAACCTCCATCTGCTTGCCGAAGTCAATGAGCTTGCCGTTGATGCCATAACGCGCCGCGCGCCACTTGTTCTCCATCAACAGCGATTTGCGATAGAGGCGGAAGCCCTGGTTCTGCGAGTGCAGCTTATACAATTTGGCCACCGTAGCCTGGATCAGCGCCGCCAAAGCAATCGTCTCGTCCAGTCGCATCGGCAGATCGCACACCCGGAACTCCAGCGTGTTAAAGAACGGGTGCGGCCGCATATCCCACCAGATTTTCTTGGCGTTGTCGATCGAATTGGTCTTCACCAGCAACTTGACGTAATTCTCATACTCGCCCCAGCTCGGAAAATAATCCGGCAAATTCGTCCGCGGAAACTTGTCGAACACTTTGCAGCGATACGATTTCAGCCCCGTGTCCATGCCCAGCCAGAAGGGGGAATTCGACGACAGCGCCAGCAGGTGCGGCACAAAATACCGCGCATGATTCATCATCTGGATCAGCGTCTCCCGATCCTCGATGCCCACATGCACGTGCAGCCCGAAAATAAGATTTGCCCGCGCCACCAGTTGCATATCCTGCACAATATTCTTGTAGCGCTCCCCCGGTGTAAGTTCCTGCACTCGCCAGTCGGCAAAAGGATGCGTAGCGGCCGAAGCCAGCCGCAGCCCATTTTCCCGCGCCAGCCGGATGATGTGCTGCCGCAGACTTTTTCAGTTCATCCCGCGCCTCCTTGATATTGGCGCAAACCGACGTTCCCACTTCCACCACCGATTGGTGCATCTCGGTCTTGACCCGTTCCTGCAGCACCAATTTGCCCTTTTCGATGATCTCGGCGTGAATATGCGAGCGCAAATCCCGAGTCTCAGGATCGACGGTCTGATATTCCTCTTCGATTCCAAGCGTGAATGTAGGCTTCATCGCGGCATCCAGAGCTGCCAGGCGGGAGGACACCCCGGCAGAGTCCAACTAGTATACCAATCGCCCGTGTAGCGCGGACACTCTTGTCCGCTAGCTACGTTGGATGGTGCAGTCGGAACCAACTCAGCCACAGAAATGCGCCAAACAACAGGAGCATCAGTCCACTTAAACACAGGGAGAACGCCAAAAACAAGCTCCGCAGCCAGTGTCCGGGCTCGAACGCGCGGACCAACAGGATGATCGCAGCCACTTCGAATACGACAGTGACAAGAAGGCCGAACAGCAGAAACATCTCGGTGAGGCCGCCGGCCACCACCGCAAGCCCGGTTGCCTTCTCAGTCGCTATACCTCGGAACACATACCCAAGGCCGATTAGGGTGGGAAGCCACGGCGTCCACGCCAGTAACACACCCCAGAGGAAGCGTTTGTTTTTAGCGGATCCATATTTTGACTGCTCTGCCGGCAAAACGCTCGGACCTAATCTCTTTCGCCTACGCCTTCTTTCGCATCTTCGGCGCTTCAGTCTCCACTAACTCCGGCCCATTCAAAAACACCGCCCAGCGTAACTCCTCGACCGGATTGCGCCCGCCCAGTGCCTTCTCCACCGCCATCTCCGCCACCGCGTCCACGATCCACTCGAAATTCTGCTGCCCCACCGAAGTGATCTCTGCATCCGGAGCCGGATTCATGAAATCGATCGCATAAGGCACGCCGCCTTCCACCGCAAACTCGACGGTATTCAAGTCATACCCGAGCGCGCGGCACAATGCCACGGCATCCTTCTCGATGCGCTGCTTCAAAGCCGCGCCCGGCTGCGGATTCCCCTTCACATAGCGCTCATGATGCGGAGCCCTGGGATCGTATTTCATGAGGTGCACTTTTTCCTGCCCCACCACGTAAGACCTGTAATAGTCCTCAAACTCCACGCCATGTTGCAGCGTCATGCAAAGGTCGCCCGTCTGGTTGTAATGGTGGAAGAACTCTTCCGGCGAATGCACCTTATACACGTGCTTCCATCCCCCGCCCGCGTAAGGCTTCAGGAACGCCGGAAACCCGACATACTCAAACAGCTCCTCCCAATTCAGCGGATACATCAAATTCCGCATCGACTTCTCGGTCGTATCCGGCGGATGCGAATGATGCGGCAAAATCACCGTAGGCGGAATTGCCACCCCCATCTTGTGCGCCAGCGCATAGTTGAAAAATTTGTCGTCCGCCGTCCACCAGAAGGGATTGTTAATCACAATCGTCCCCTGCAGCACGGCGTTCTTCAAATACGCCCGGTAAAAAGGAATGTCCTGCGAAATCCGGTCGATGATGACGTCATATTTCTTAGGCTCATCCATCCGGATGCCGCCAATCTGCACAAACTCGGCCGTAACCCCGGCGATCTTCGAGGCATTGATCTTGTCGACTAACGCCGGAGGAAAGGTATTCTCCATCCCAAATAGAATTCCAACTTTCTTAGCCATAAATTCTCCTGACGCCTAAAGACCAACTAACGACCGCTCCCTAAAAATACTTCTCCGCCATCCGCTGCCACAGCGGCCAATCATGCTTGCTGTTATCCCCGTAAATATCCAGCCAGTGCGAAATCCCCTTCCCGTGCAGAATCCCCGCCATCTTCACGTTCGCGTCCAGGCACATATCCCAGTTCGAAGATCCCAGAACGATTTTCATCTGGCGTATACGGCTCAGGAACCAATCGTCGCTCATGTTTGAGAGATAATCGGGCGGATTGTTGAAGTAAACATTCTCATCGTAATAGCCGTCAAGAAAGCTCTTGATATCAAACGACCCGCTCATGGTCGCGCAAGCCGATACCAGATCCGGATGCCGCATGGCAAAATTCAGCGCGTGATAGCCGCCAAAACTGCATCCCGTAACCGCGATCTGCGGAGACCAGTTCTTCCACTTCAAATACCCCATAAACTCATCCAGTACATAGCGCTCGTACTGCACATGGCGCCAGATTCGCGCTCCCGGATGCACGCCCTTGTTGTACCAGCTTTCGCTGTCGACGCCGTCCACGCAGAAGACCTGGATTGCGCCCGCTTCCAGTTTGCCCGCCAGCGCGCGGATCATCCCCGCATCTTCATACTCAAAAAAACGGCCCTGGGAGGTCGGGAAGACGAGTATCGGTTGGCCTGCGTGTCCGTACACCAGCGACTCCATGTCGCGCCCCAATGCATGGCTGTATTCTCTGCGATATTCGCGGTTCATGTGCGCGAGGATTGTAACCGATCAGCGAAGCCTGGAACAGGATTTCCACATGCCCTGTTTTTTGTGCTATATTCAGCCCTCGTTTTCCACAGTCGTTTCAACCGCAGGCTAATTCAATCGCTGGTCAAAAGGAGAGCACCGTATGGGAATGGGAATCCTGTCGTGGATCGTACTGGGACTGATCGCCGGCTTCATCGGAAGCAAAATCGTGAATAAGTCGGGAGATGGTTTCTTTCTCGACATCATTCTCGGCATCGTCGGCGCCGTTGTTGGTGGCTGGCTCTTCAGCTTCTTTGGAGCGCACGGCGTGACCGGAGTCAACATCTATAGCCTGATCGTAGCCGTGATCGGCGCGATTGTGGTGCTGTTTGCCTACCACGCCATCAAGAAAGCCGTCTGAAATCGGCGGAACAGAATTCCAGGGAGGACGGGCGTCCCGCCCGTCCCTCCCGGCAATGGACCTCGGATTGGCTGTCCTCGGCATGGCTGTGAAGACCGATCCTGGCTGCTAATGCTGCGTCGGTCCCGGGCGCGGATTGATTCCAAGGTGTCTCAGTTTCGATTGCAGCGTAGTCCGCTTCAAACCGAGCCGTAAGGCTGCCCCCTTCGTTCCGCCAATCTGCCCGTGACTCTCTCGCAAAGCCCGCAGAATATGTTCGCGCTCCGCTGCCTCCAGGCTTTCGTTCGTCACTTTCTCGCCTGTCGGCATCGACTTCAGTTCGCTCAGTGGCGATACCAGCACTGAACCTTGCGTCAGAATCACCGACCGCTCGATAAAGTTTTCCAGTTCGCGGATATTCCCCGGCCACTCCCAGCTGTTGAGGGCCTGCATAGTTCTTGCCGGGATGCTGGTAATCGACTTCTTCATCTTCCGCGCAAACCTGTGCACGAAATGTTCCACCAGCAACTGGATATCTTCCCGCCTTTCCCGCAGCGGGGGCACGCGGATCGGAAACACGTTCAGCCGGTAATACAAATCGCTGCGAAACTCGTTCTCTCGCACGCTGTCTGCCAGATTGCGGTTGGTGGCCGCGATCAGGCGAAAATCCACTTTCAACGTTTCGATCCCACCCAGCCGTTCGAACTCCTGATCCTGCAAAACCCGCAAAAGTTTTGGCTGCAGCGACGGCGAAATTTCTCCAATCTCGTCCAAAAACAGTGTGCCTTTGTCCGCCAGTTCCAGGCGCCCGATTTTTCTGCCAACCGCTCCCGTGAAGGCGCCCCTCTCGTTCCCAAAAAGCTCGCTTTCCAGCAGGCCCGACGGAATGGCCGCGCAATTCAATTTGATGAAGCTATTGTTGGCGCGCTGGCTTAGCCGGTGCACCGCCCGCGCGACCAGTTCTTTGCCCGTGCCGGTTTCCCCCAGCAGCAGCACCGTCGCGTCGCTGGCCGCCACTTTGGCCACGCTTTCCATGACGCATTGCAATGCCTTGCTCTGCCCGATGATTTCCCCAAACCCCAATTCCGTATCGATTTCCTGTTCCAGGTAAAGTTTTTCTTCAGCCGAGCTTTCGCTTCGCTTCGCATACCTCCTGCACTAATCTTGCAACCGATTCCTCCGCCTGTTTTCGTTCGGTGATGTCCTGCACCAGTCCCATTTGCCACTGGCGCGATTCTCCCTGGCTTGGCATGGCAACGGCAAGAACATTTACCCACCGCACCGATCCATCCGGGCGAATGTACCTCTTTTCAATCTCGTAACCCAGTTGCTGTTCTTCAACCGCCTGGCGCAGGTTTTGATCCGTCCGCGTCATATCGTCCGGATGCGTGATGCCCCTTACGTCGATCTGCAGCAGTTCCTCCTGGCTGCGGCCAACGATTTCACAGAATTTGGGATTGGCCCGTACGAATTTCCCGGTGCGTATTTCAATCAGCGCAATGCCGATCGGCGACCGCTCATAGACCGTCTCGAATCGCAGTTCGCTGACCTTCTGGAATCGCAGTTCGCTCTCCCGCTGCGCCTCCTCAGCCTGCTTCCGCACCGTGATGTCCCGCGCTACCGCCAACAGATATTCCCGCTCCAAAAGAACGCGTCGTATGCTCACTTCCACCGCGAACGTCGTCCCATTCTTCCGGCGGCGCACGCTTTCCATCATCAGCGATCCGGCCTCCCGCAACCCGGGGACCAGCCGCGCCCGCATCTTCTCGTCGACATTCGGATCAATATCGTACAGCGTCATCGTCAAGCAGCTCTTGCCGGCTGTATCCCAGATCGACGCACTCCTTCTGGTTCACGTCGAGAAGGCGCAGGTTCTCCGCATCGATGACCTCGATGGCGTCGTTAGACTGGTCGAGCAGCATCCGGAATAGAGTCAGATCGTAAAGGAGTTTTTGTTCCGGCGCGGCTGGCGCTTCTTCCGGTGGGTATGGATTGAACGACAACTGCTTTTGTTCCTCAGGGGGCACTTCCATTGTTCACCCGCAAGCCCCGGAACTTATGATCGCAGTTTGTTAGATTCCCAGGGGCCGATTTCCGTCGTGCTCCCAGAGGTCGTTCAAGAAGCTCCTCCAAGTTTTGTTGCATGAGTCATGTTCTCGATAACATGACTTATAGGCATAAGTCTAGCAAATTATGGTTTACCCGAGCAGCGAATAATTACCGCTGGCGTCTTCTGTTTCGACTTTTTGTTTCAGTTCGGGATAGTGTTGCACCAGTGTTTGCGGAGCGCGAACCTTTCGTCCCTCCAGCAGACTGCGTAACTCCAAAGCATTCACCGCCGCTTTCGCCTGAAAATGATTGTTCGCGATCACGAACGTCGATTCCGCCTTGCCCGAGATAGTCACGATCTTTTCTTTCCATTTCTCCAATTCCGCCGGCTTGTAGAGGTAGTTATAACGATCGTTACGGTTGCCGCCCTCAACCCCGCTTTCGAACCAATGCTCATAATTCCTTCCGTGCAGGCGCACATATCCAACGCCCGACGTCACGTGCTCGGTGGGCGCCAGAGAACGCCCCAGCAGCGGCTGATCGATATTGCAAAATCCGACGTTGTGGCTCATGAATCCGGCGATCGTCTCCGGCTGGTTCCAGCTCTCGTGCCGCACTTCGACCACCCGCGGATACTCGATGAACTGCCGCAGCAACAGCTCGAGATACTCGCGGTTCAAACTCGTGTTCTTGAATGAGACGGGAAACTGGATCAGCAGCGCGCCCAGCTTGCCTTCGGCTGCCAGAGAGTCAAGTCCCTCGCGCGCCAGCCGTTCGTCTTTGTCATTCGGACGGATGCTGGCCGCCGACGTAGGTTCCATCACCGCCAGCGGAGAATGCGTGAAAGACCGGTGCAGTTTCGCCGTGAAAAGAAAATCAGGATTGACGGCCGCCGCCTTCCGCGACCAGAAACGCCCCAACTCCGGACGTATATGTCCATAGAACGAAGTGTTGATTTCAATGACGTCAAAGAATCGTGCCAGAAACTCCACCGGATGGATCTTCTTCCGCGTAACCTCCGGCGGATACAGAATCCCGTCCCAGTCTTTGTAAGACCACCCCGCCGTCCCAATCCGGATTCGCGGCGCACCTTCCATCCACACAGTTTAGTGTGGCGCGGACACTCCTGTCCGCGTGCCGCGAGCGCCCGAAAACTGTCCGCAACAAATACTCAGTAAAGCAAAATAGCGATCCAGTACATCCCGGTCGGATAAGCCGCATTGCGCGCATAACACGACCCAACCGCGAACTGCCGGACATCCGGGTCACGCAGCAGGCGCAACGCGCCGGGCGGCAGCACTTCCGGACGGCTCTGCGTGTAGGCAATTACCCTGCGATTGCCGTACGAAGCCGCCAGCAGATGCGCGTTGGGGCGGTTCTCCTTGGCGAGCGAGCAAGCCGCCTCGTCAAGATGGGGAGGGGTCAATTGGGCAAGTTCCCGAAGCCCTGCCTGTTGCCGCGTTTCACCGATCGACCGGGCCACCAGTTGACGGTTCTCCTGCGCGGAATAGGACTGCACCTCGTGCCCGAAATCCTGAACTACGTAGAGCCTGCCGCCGCTCCAGACGGCCGCGATGCCCGCAACATTGAATCCGCGATCCAGCAGATTCTTACGGTGCGGCGCCGAACGCATCAGCACATCATTCGCGCTCAGAGCGCAACTCGCATTGGCGATATTCTCACCCGCGCGATCAAGCTTTAGAGCGCTGTCTTGCGTCGCATCGCCCTGCGTTGCACTGTTTTGCGTTGCACTGTCTTGCGTTACATCGCCCTGCGCTGCACTGTTTTGCGTGCATGTTCTGCGCCGCACTGCCCCGCTCGGCCGTGCCCTGCGAAATGGCCAGCGCGATCCGTTCCAGCAAAACCGGCTCGCCAGGCAACTGATGCTCCAGACTCTTGCTTGCTGCCATTTGCCGTGCATGCTCGCGAGCGGCCCGCTGCAGGCTTTCTTCCATCCGCAGCGGCGGAGCGCCAGCTTGTTCGCGGCTCTTGTTGGCCGCGTCAAGAAGCTCCTGCTCTGCGGCGGAGTCCTCGTCCGGCAACGGTCCGGCTGCCAGATTGAAATGGGGGGAGGGCTGCTTGTCAACTCCTTTGGCGTCAAACGGCGATGCTGTCTCCTGCGCCGCGCCCAAAGCCGAGACTCATGACTAACACTGCGATTGAAACCCCGATGGCTCGAAGCATAATTGTGTGATCGGCGCGGGGGCTCGCCTGCAAGTTCTACTTTCCAATCGACACGCTAACCACTAAACTTCAACTGAGCCACTTACCATGGAGACCATTCTTCTGGTTACCGTTCTCGCCGGAACCCTTGTCCTGCTTGGGGTTTCGGCCCTGGTATTGCGTCGCCTTTCCGCCGCCTCGCAAGTAGATGTAAAAGCGGAAGTTGCAAGCCAGCTCGAAAGGTTCAATACCGCGCTTGGCCAGAAGATCAGTGTCAGCACTGCCGACATGGCCACTCGGTTGGAGCAGACTAAAGGTGATCTCCGCCAGCAGGTCACAGACCGCATCCAGCAAGGCTTTTCGGAGATTCGCAACGCCGTCGAGCAGCAGCTTGCCGCCGGAAGAGAAGAACAAAACCGCAGCCTCAGCGACGGCCGCAGCGAGATGACCAGCTCTCTGTTGCTGACCACCCAACAACTCAAGAGCGAATTCCAGAGCCTGAATCAGCAGACCGCGCAAAGCCTCGACTCAATTCGCGATCGCGTGGATTCCAAGCTGATGGCCATCACCGATCAGGTGCAGGTGAAGCTCGATCAGAACATCAAGGAAGGATTTGCCCAGTTCGAAAAAGTGCAGCAGCACCTGAAAGCCGCCGAAGAGCAGCTTCGTGAAGTCGGCGCCCTCGGCCATTCCATCAACGACCTGAATAATCTGCTGAAATTGCCGCATCTGCGCGGCCAGTTCGGCGAAGCCAGCCTCGAGCGCCTGCTGGCCGACTTCCTGCCCGCGCACATGTTCGCGCTGCAGTCGCAGCCAGGCGAAGGCGGAGGACGCGCCGACGCCGTCATCTACTTCCCCGACCGCAAGCTGCCCATCGACGCCAAGTTCCCGCGCGAGCAGGTGATCGCTTTATTTGAAAGTAACGACAAGGCCGAGGTTGAACTGGCGCGCATCGCGTTGGTGCGCGTGATGAAGGCCGAAGCCCGGCGCATTCAGCAATACATCCAGCCGGAAAATGGCACCACCGAAATTGCGCTCATGTATCTGCCGAGCGAAACCTTATATATGGAGGTCATCCGCAACCGCGAATTGGGCGACTGGATGAACGAGCAGCACGTGTTCCCCGTCTCGCCCAACACGCTGTTGATGACGCTGCACACGATTTCGCTGGTCCACAAATGGTATGAGGTCGCAACCCGCTTCGAAAAGAGCCGTGCCGAACTGGCCAAAGCGCAAAAGTCGTTCGACTTTTTTCAGAACCAGTTTGAAAACGTAGGCAAGAATCTGAACAAAGCGCAGGAAGCCTTCGAAACTGCGCAGCGTCACCTGAAGACCTATCGCGGCAAAGTTTCCGCTCTCAGCGGCCAGGAACAGTTGGAGTTAGAAACGTCGGCATCGTTAGAAACCTCCCCATCCGTCGAAAAGCCGCTCCCCCTCCTCGACAAGGCCAGCGCGTAATCGAGATTGCACAACCGAGGAGACCACCCGTCTGATAAAGGCGGATATATACCATGGATAGTTATCATGATAGCCATCTATGGTATATACTATTCAAGGAGGCGGTGACTCATGGCTGATATGGGAATTGCCAAACTATTTCGCAATGGTCGCAGCCAGGCCGTGCGCTTGCCGCGCGAGTTTCGCTTCGAGGGCAGTGAGGTGCGCGTGCGTCGGTTGGCAGAGGGAGTGCTCCTAGAGCCAGTCATCGCCACTACTACTGAATGGTTTGCCGAACTGGACCGGCTCCGCGACGGATCCTTCTTCGCCAAAAGGAAAGAACGGAACCAACCGCCGACGCCGCGTCGCAAGATCTTTCAATGAACTATTTGCTCGATACCAATGCCTGCATTGCGCTGATCAACGGCAAGACGCCTTCGATCCGGAAGCGGTTGCATAACGCGTTGACTCAAGATGCAAAAGTGTTGGTCTCTTCCGTAGTAGCGTTTGAACTTTGGTATGGTGTAGCAAAAAGCGCTCGTCCAGAAGCGAATGCGCGCTTGGTGGAAGCATTCTTCGCGGGTCCGCTGACCTTACTCCCCTTCGCGCCCGAAGATGCGAAAGTTGCAGGCCGCGTGCGCGCCAGCCTGGAAGCCGTGGGCAAGCCGATTGGCGCTTACGATCTGTTGATTGCAGGCCAGGCCTTGCGCCATCAGCTGACATTGATTACGGCGAATGCGAGAGAGTTCAGTCGAGTCAAAGGGCTCGACTGGCAGGATTGGGCCAACGGCTGAGCCCGTGCGAAAAGTTCACGCGAAGCGTTCGTGCAAAGGTTCCTTATCGGAACATTCGCAGATCAAACTCAAAGCGCCTGCTCCGTTCAATCTTGATCTTGCGAAAGTCGGAATGCTCCGGGTTCAGCAGCACATTCCATTCCCCGCGAATCGCCGCCGAAGGCACATGCAGCGCCATCGTCTTGCCGGCACGAATCCAGCTATCGCCGAACGCCCTCAGTGATTCGCCTCGCATCTCATGCCATCTGCGTGGAAGCACCTTCATCTCCACGCGCTCAGTAGCGACGTCGTCCGGAATCTCGGCCGCAATCGAGATCAGATCGTCAGGCCGCAGATTCGGTTCGAGGTGAACAAAAGTTTCGATCGCAGCCAGAGCCAGAGACGGAGAAGTGTAGACAACGCGCACGCCGGGACTATTCCAGCGCCCGCCATAGAGCCGCGCGCCCTCGCCCCGAGAAAGCGCCAGCCGCATGAACCGCGCGGCAAATCCTCCACAGCCGCATCAGCTATAGACGCCGTAGGCAATGCGCCCCAGTATGTTTTCCACTTCTCTCGCTCCCAGATCCGTATCCAGTTGATCGATCGGGATCCCTCCGCCAAGAGCGCGATTGGGCGTGCGCAGCCACTCCGCGGCCTTGGCCGCGTTGCCGATCATTTCCACTGCTGTGGCATAGACTCGCGCCAGGCGCACCGTGCGGTCGGATTCGGCCGCGGTGAGCCGCGAGTGCCGGCTCAGCCGCCGCGTCAACGTGCGCTGCGGAATGCCGAGCTTCTGCGAAAGCGCGGCGCTCTTCAGATCGAGCTTGGCTCCCAGCACGAGCAGAGATCCCGAGGGCAATCCTTTTCGGATGAGTTCCGCCAGTTCGGCCACACTCTTGATCGAGCGTCCCAAAATTTTTCTGCCCCCCAGAACCTCGGCAATTGCGGCGGAAGTCATATTGGCCTCTTGGCTATTAATGATACGCCATTTGGCATAACGCTACAATGCCAGTTGTGGCAGGCATCACAGCTCGACTGGCATCAAGAAAATTAAAAATTAAGAATATGTCTTCCTGAGCGCGGAGTTAGAAGAACCCTACACGTCCTATCGCTGCCCAGGGTGCCACCGCCGCGGAAAGCGCACCAAAACTGGTTGTGTGGTGGCGGGCCTCCGGCCCGCTATGCGACTTCGCCGACTTTATTGGAGGGCCCGTTCCGTTTCGCCGGCTCCCCGGTGCTCGCGTCCGTTACTCGCGAAGATTCCGTCAAAGTCTACAAAGTAAGGCTCGACCGAAATCCCGGGAAAGTTTGAGGTGAGCAGTTGCCCCGCGCGAAGAAGTTCTCCGCGATGATGCAACGCTTCCGCTTCCCGATCACCTTTGAAATGCGCCAGCCCGCCATAAGTCGCGCAGTCGGAATGGCTCATCACCAGCACGCGCTTGGTCTGGTGCAGGCGAATCGACATGCGTACCTGCTCGAGAATGAAGTCCTGTTCGAAATCGTTGCGCGGAGAGGCCAGGGTCTTAGCCCCTCCAGCAACCACGATCATGTCCGCGCGTTCAATCCCTTGCTTCTTCAGAAACTTTCGCACCGCCGTACCAATGCGGTGATCGAAGCAGCAGAGCACAGCGGCGTCCGCCACATAAGGCGCGGCGGGCGAGTCGAAATGGAAGACCTTGCGCATAAAGATACCTCGACCTCGATTCTAACCTCCGTATCCTGGCGCGATGACAACTGGCGCTCGATTTCACCCTTGCTTCTGATTTTGGGTGGCGCAGCGGTTTAGCCGCTGCGTAACTGCATTCTCTTGACTGCGGCTTCAGCCGCTGAGGGCGAATCCGCTGCTAGGGATTTGTTTCTGTTCTACGCCCCCCGCTTTGCTTTCAGCTCAGTCAGCAACTGTTCGATCCTGTCTTCTTTCTCCAGTGCCGCCAGCCGGTTTTCTACGTCGTCGGCCAATATCTGCGCTTTCGCTCCGCCGATAGCTTCTTCGCGAGCCACCTTCCTCTTCATGCGATCGAAAGTAGCAGACTTGCTGTTGGCGTTCATCCCAGACTGCGCGTCGGTGGCTCGGCTTGCGGCGCGCGCGCGCCGATGCTGCGCGATCAGCAGATCGGCCTTAGCGTTCGCTTCGGCCAGCTTCTGATCCAGATTGCGCAGCGCCGATTTCAGGTTATCGACCTGCGCCTTCTGATCTTCCAGTTGTTGCGCGAAGTTCGAGCTCAGGTCACGATAGCTTTCCACCCGCAACAAAGCCGCCCGCGCCAGGTCGTCTTGCTTCTTGTCGACGGCAAGCTCGGCCTTGCGCATCCATTCGTTGATCTTATCGTCGTTTTCGAGTTTCTTTTTTTCCAGCAGATGCTGATCGGCAATGGCGATGGCGACCTGCGTCTTAACCTGCAAAAGCTGGTTGTTCATGTCGAGGATGACCTGTTTGATCATCTTTTCCGGCTCCTCAGCTTTATCGATCAGATCGTTGAGGTTGGCCCGCACTAAAGTGGAAACGCGTTCGAGTAATGCCATAAGGGACTCCTTTACTTCTGCCGTTGGTCGTTCATAGTTAGTCGTACACAGTTAGTCATACATGGTTAGTCGTTGGTCGTCAGTCGTTCGGTCTTCTGTTCCAGCCGCCGCCCACCAGCGAGATCGCGATATAGACCGCAATACCCGCAGCTACCCAGACGCCAATGTGCCCGGTGGCGGCCCCGATTGCCGCGCCCATGGCCGCGCCCAGCGCAACGGACAGGCCGAGTGATCGAGCGTGGTGAAGTTCTTCCTGCACTGGATACCTCCTGAAACCAGTCGTTAGTCGGCGGTCGTTAGTCGCACGCGGCGCGCAGGTCAAATAGGATTCCTGACGACCGCCGACTGACGACCGCCGACTAACGACCATCGACTGCTTGTTACTGCTTCTCTTCCGGCTTCGAAGATTTGTCGCCGATCTGCCGCACCTTCCCCAGCAGTTCGCCCAGCGGCATGCCGCTAAGCGTTTCAAACAGCGCCGGCACCTGCGCCGCCATTTTCGTAATATCGCCGGTGATCTTGCTCATTCCGGCCGTGTCGCCGTTGCCCGTGGAAACAATGGTGATCTTGTCCACATTGGCCAGCGGCGCGGCCAGAGCCTTCACAATCTCCGGCAAGCCGGTAATCAGTTTGTCGACCACCGCGGCCTGGTTGTATTCCTGATACGCCTCCGCCTTAACGTTCATCGCCTTGGCTTCGGCCTCGCCTTTCTTGAAGATGATCTCGGCTTCCGCCTCTCCTTGCGCGCGAATCGCCGAAGCGTGGCCTTCCGCTTCCGCGATCAGGCGCTGCTTCTCGGCGGCGGCCAGGGTTTCAATGCGCTGCCGCTCGATCTCGGCGCCTTTCAACACAGTCGCGATCAGTTCCTTTTCGCGGCGCGCGATTTCCGCGTCCTGAACTTTCACCTGCCCTTCTTTTTCGACCTGCTGCACGCGCACGCTTTCGGTGATGACCTGCTGCTGCATGATGTTCGATTGAATGTCATACGACTTGTCAGCCTGCGCCTGCTGCTTTTTCGTGACTTCGAGATACTGCGCTTTCTTCACCTCGAGGTCCCGTTGCGATTCCGCTTGCTTGGCTTGCGATAGCGTCTCGGCCAGCACTCGCTCCTGATCGGCCTGCGCTTTCGCCACCGCGGCTTCTCGCGTTGCCATGGCGCGCTTGATCGCCGTATCGCGCTCCGCCTCCGCCGTGGCCACGTCGGCGTCGCGCTTGATGCGCGCTACGTCGGGCTTGCCCATGTTGGTGATGTATTCGTTCTTGTCGCGGACCTCCTTGATGGTGAAAGAAATTACTTCGAGGCCCATTTTGTTCATGTCGTCGGCGCAGGTGCCGCGCATGCGGTCGCCCACCATCTCCGGTTGCTTGACAATCTCTTCCACCGTGAGTTGCCCAATGATGCCGCGCAGGTGGCCTTCCATCACCAGTCGGATCAGGCTCTCCCGCTCCTGGTCGCTCTTGGTCAGGAATTGTTCGGCCGCCGTCAGAATCGATTCCTTGTCCGACTTCACCTTGATTTGCGCGACCGCCTCGACCGTGACCGCGACGCCTTGCTTGGTGTAGAGATCCTGCTGCGGCGCTACGTCGAACGACATCAGTTCGAGCGAAAGGTCCTTGCAGTTTTCGACCATCGGAAAGATGACGGTCCCGTGTCCCTGCACCACGCGGGTTCCGCGAAAGCCATAAACGATCAGCGCTTCATGCGGCCCAGCTTTGCGGTATAAGCGCGCCAGCATGCTCATCAGGAACAAGATGACCAGAACCATCAGCCCCGTGATGACCCAGACTTCAATCGCTATGCCGAAATACATATCGCCTCCTGAAAATCGTGTGCTTCTTTCGTCGTCCCTACAAATCGCTTTCTCGTAGAGACGCGGCTTGCCGCGTCTCCCGCTGCATCCGAGCCAGACGGGGCAAGCCCCGCCTCTACCCGTTGCTGATTTCCTCCCAGCGCCTTACATAGGCAAGGCCCTTGTCGTAGCGCGTGACCACAATCTCCGCGCCTTTTTCGATGGCGCTGCCGTTTTCGCTGCGCGCCCCGCATGTGCGTCGGGTGCCTGCTTGCGAGTAAATGATTTCTCCCGTGCCCTCTTCGCGAATCGGCATCGAGATTCGCCCCAGCACGCCGACCATTTCATAGTCGGCAGCATCCATGTTCTCCTCGTTCGAGATCAGCACGCGGGTGAGGAACAGAAAGACAACCGCCGCGCCGAAGATCCCAGCTCCGAGCGAGATCAGCAGGCCGAGCGCGTACCAAATGCCGGCAAAGCGCGTGATCAGAAATCCCGTGCCCCCAAACCAGGCGAGAAACGCCGTCATCGTGACGAAGTTAAACGGAGACATCGCCGCCTGCTGGCCACCGCCAGCGGCCCCGCCCTTGCCCGCGCCGCCACGCAACCCGGGAGCATGCCCCGCTCCGGCGTGCGCGCCGGCATGGGGAAAATGCGGCAGATGCAGATGCCAGCGCATCCCACCGCTGATGAACGAAATCGCGCTCAGCAGAAAGCCAACGACGAAACAGATCAGGTAGAAATCGGCCGAAGTCACATTCCACGTCATGGCTTTTGCCTCCTGTTCCCGCTGGTTCTCGCCGATCTTCCCAGCGCCGATGTTCCCAATGCCGTCCGCGTCGCTGTTCCCGTAAATGCCCGCGCGAACCCCGGCTTCAGCGCCTCAAACAGCCGGTCGGCAAGCCCGGGCGTATTCAGAATTTCGCCGAGCAGCAGCAGGCAGCGCCGCGTGTCTTTGTCGCGCGCAACTTTAATCAGAACTTCGCTCACCTCCGGATCGCTGGCGAACCGCTCCGACCCCTGCAGCAGCCAGACATCCAGCTGGCCTTCGGTGGTTCGCAGGTCGCTCACCAGTTCCGTGTGATAGCCCTCCGGGTCGTCCACCAGAAACCCCGGATGCACCTTGAAAAATCGCGCCAGCAAAGTGCGCGACGACTGCGTCATATGCGGACGCTTGCCTCGCTCAATCTGCGAAAGGTAAGACTGGCTGATGGTCTTGCCCGTCTCCGCCTTGATGCCCTTCATCAACTCCTGTTGCGTAAGCGGCCGATTCAGTCCGCGCAGCGAGCCTTCCACCTCGCGCAAATAGCGGATTTTTTCGCCCAGCTTCATATATTCCAAATCGCAATAATAATATCGCAATGTGGAATAATGTCAAGAACTGAATCTGCCATATTTCCAAGGTCTTAGGTCCCCGCATAACTCTGTCATCCCGACCGAAGCGAAGCGGAGTGGAGGGACCTGTGCGTTTTCAGCGGCCCTCATTTTGATCAAGCTGCTTCAATATGCCGCCACTACAGCGCACGGCACGAGCAATGGCGGACAAAAAAAGCCTCCGCGGAAGCGGAGGCCGAGGCCGGGGAAACACAATCGACTCTTAAATCACCTGCAATTGCACCTGCGTATTATGCGACGCTCCCGTGCCGGCCGCCCCGCTGATGGTGATGATATAAATTCCCGCCGATGTCCCGCCGTTCGTGGTCGCGGTAGCGCTCGAAGAACCGCAAGCCGGCTGCAACAGGATCAAGCCTCCAACCAGGCCAAGCAGCAACCCGATCAGCCAGCGGCGGCGCTTGCCAGCGCCAAGCCCCAGTCCGCCAATGGTCAGCCCCATCAGGCTCAAGCCTCCAATGGGGAGCCATGCCGCGTAGAACGATCCGCGCCGCAGCAGTCGGCCGGTATTCACCGGGCGTGCCACCGTCGGAATCGTCAGCGTAGTAGTTCCGCAGGCGCTTCCAGAAAGCACGACCGTCGTGGGATTGAAGGTAGGCGTGCTCGCAGTGACCATTGAAGGGGAGGTCGTCTGGCTAGGAGTGATAGTCGCGCTGTAGCCGAGACTCGGAGTCGCTGGGCAAAAGCTGACCTGGATCGAGGCCGGGTCACCGGCCGTAACCGTGGGCGTCGAATTTTGAGCCGTGACTTCAAAATCGACAACCTGATCCGTTTGCGAGGAACTTGTCTGCAAGGGGCCGTTGTTCGCGCTGGCCGCGCCCGAGACGCCGATAATCGTCAGTTCCTGGTTGGTGGAAATCGACGGCGTCACGTCGATTTCAACGCTTGCGCTCGAGCCCGCAGCCAGGCTCGAAATATTGCAGGGAATTTGCGTGCCCTGTTCCGCACTGCAGTATCCGGTACCGCTGGTGACTTTGCCGGTAGGCGTCGTCGCCAACCCCGTGCTGGTGCTGAGCGTCGCATAAAAGACTACGTTGAAGGCATCGTCGGGGCCGCTGTTAGTGATGTTGAAAGTAAACGCCGCTTGAGTTCCAGCCGGCACCGGCGTTGGTGACGGGCTGCCGGTATAGGTCGAAACTGTGAGCGTGCTCGAAGCGCCAATCTTGCTAACAAAGGAAGCCTGCGTTCCCGGCAGCGTCCCCTGGAAAGGCGTTAACGTCGGAGTGGCGAGGAAACTCGCCGATTTGGTGGTCCCACCCACATAGGTCGCATAGAAGGCGTCGAGCGCGACCGAAGTCCCCTGGTCCAGTTGGTTCCCGCCCAGATAGGTGACGTAGTCGCCAGTCGGAGGAGTGGTCTGATCCGTTACTCCCGAGGTAGTTGAAATCAGCGCGGCAAACGCATCGCCGTTACCGCCATATCCCTGCAGGGCATCCTGAGTCGTCTTCAGGCCGGGAGAAAAGGTAGTGCCGGCTACGTGCACGGACTGGTTGGGATCGACCTGAATGGCGTTGCCCTGGGTTTGCCCGGTTGCGCCGCCGAGGTAGGTGAAATAATTCAGCGGATAGATCGACCCAGATTCGCCGCCGACCTTCACGACGTAGGCATCGCCCGAGCCGAGATAGCCTTCCGTCTGGTATCCAGCCGTGCAACTGCAAACCCAGTCATTGGAGAAGGTCAAACCCGTGACATAGGAATTGGCCGAAGTATCCACGGCGATGCCATAGCCGTAATCGTTGCCGCTGCCGCCAAGATAACTGGCATACACAGGTTGCGTTCCTACCTGATTGGGATTGACCTTGACGACGAAAGCATCGGTATTAGTCGGATTGGTCAAAGTGCAAACCCCGTCGTTGCCGGGTTCGTCGAGACACGACTGCTGCGCCGCAACCAGCAGCAGCGCCGCCTGTCCGCTCGATCCGGGCACCGGGAGCATGTTCGTAGTCCCGGTGAAATATATATTCGGAGTACTGTTAGGAGCCGGATCGACCGCAATGCCTCCGCCCTGATTGGCCGCTATGTTGGCGCCCGGCGCGAAGTTCCCCCCTCCATAAAGAGTCGAGTAAAGTACAGTGCCCGAGTTCGTGCTGACCTCGGTGGCGAAAAACTGAGGATTGCCCGGAGAGTTCGACGACGTCTGAAACCCATTGGCATTGGCCGGAAAACTATTGCTCACCGGCTCACTGGACGTGGTATCGCCAGTCAGATAAGCATCTCCCGCAGTGTCGATCGCCAGCCCCGTCACATTGTCCGTGCCATGGCCTGAGAGATAAGTGGAATAGGCAAGCGCATAGACCTGGCTGGCAGGCGAAGTTGGGAAAGCAAGCTTGCTCAGGAATCCATGGGTGCCGGCCGCAACCGGAGTCGCCTGAAACGCCGGCACCGTCCCATCGGTAGGAAAGTCGGGTGAATTGGTCGTCCCGGCAACGTAGATACTGAAAAGTCCGTCGACCTCCAGTCCAGCCAGGCTGTCCGTTCCCGACCCGCCCAGATAAGTCGCATAGACCAGTTGCTGGGCCCCTGTATATTGCGGCGGCTGCAGCAGCGGATTGATCACCGCAATAAAGATGTTCTGCGCACTGGGCCCGCCAAGGCTTCCCTGGAGCGGCGGCGGCGAGGAGGGAAACGGAAATGTCGATGAGGTCGTCGAGCCCGCGACATAAATCAACCCGGCGGAGTCGACCGCGACCTGTGTCAGCAACTCCGTGCCGTTGCCGCCGACGTAAGAGAGATAACTCAGAGTCGGATCGATGACCAGTTCGCGGCTGTGGTCATAGTCTCCAATGACGAAGCCGATCTTGTTGCCGGCAAGCTGGCGAAAGCTTCCCGCGATCGATCTTCTCGGCGGCTGCCGACGCATTTCCGCCGGATGCGCCTGCCTGCTGGTCAATGCTCTGACCAATGCGTTGACCGTCCGCTGATAAATGCGAGGCGCGTGAAAGCGAACATCTCCGTCACCGGTCGAAAGAATTAAATCGCCCGAATCGGCAGGATCTATACGCGCCGTAGCCCCCTGAAAGCTCAGCGCAATCTGCTTAGGATCGGCGCCGGGGGCGACGCGGAAATCGTATTCCAACTGCCCCTGGTCGCCGTAGTAAACCAGATCGACTCCGGGATAAACCGCCTGATACTCGACCCGCGCAAACTGCGGAATGTTCTTCCGCCATTTGGAAGCATCATTGCCAATAAAATAGTTGCTCCTCCCCGGCAGCGGCGAAGCCCCGGAAACGTGCGTCGAAGGGTTAGCTCCATCAAGCCGCATGCGAATCACGGAACTGGATAGCGACTGAAAGTGCTTCCCCGCAAGCCGTCCACTCAAACCCGAAGGCTGAGAGCTGAAGGCTGAAGGCTGAGGGCTGACGGCTGAATGCTGAACTTCAAGCACCGCTTCGTCGGCCGTCAAAAACAGCCCGTATCCCGCTCCATGCGCCAGAAATTTGACCGGAGCAGCGCTCTGCCCCTGGTTCGGCTCAAAGAATAGCGGCAGCGATATGGCTTTTGAAGGAAGAGGTGGATGTAGGGCAGATGATTGCTCGGCCAATCGCTGTCCCGCGAATCGTTGAGCGAATCGCCCTTCGCCAGAATTGGTCACGCTCGCCTTTACGGCATCAACCGTGGTTGAAAAATAGAAAACCGCGCCGGCAACACCCACCACGGCCGCCGCCAGGAACGCAGCTTTCATTCCATTGTGGGCCTTCTTCCCTGCGATCGAATTTCCTGTGATCGAATTTCTCGCGATTGAGCTTCCTGTCATCGAATCTGCCGCTGAAAATCTCACCGAACCTCCTGCCGACGCCGGGTAATTCCGATTCACGAAGCTCCTCCGATTTCCCAATTTCGTGGGGTGAGAACAAGCAGGCATACCACCGCTGCGGCTCGACGCCCTTTAGGAAGCGGATGCGGACCTGTCACCAGAATACTGGGATTGAACGCAAACAAATACTTTTACATCCAACAGATACGCTGTCAAGCCGAGCCAACAATTGCTAATGTCTCAGTTTGGCTGACACCACAAAATATTGTCATCCTGAGCGAAGCGAAGAACCTGCAAAGTGAGTCTCCTTCGTGGTCGAGAACTTTCTCAGGGCTAACGCGAAACTCACTAACGGCCATAAAGCTTGGCCGTTCTAGTGAGAAGCCGTAAGAGAGGCAAATGGTTGCAAGCGAACAGGTCTTAACTCTCAGGTTCAGGCGAAACCACCGAGGCTCAGGTCGCCTAAGGCCGCGCTTTCTTCATTCCCTCGGCCTCCCGCTTCAACCGCGAATAGCGCCGGACGACCGTCGTCAAATAAGTCGCGTGGATGATCCATGTGGCTGCGTACGCGGCAAAAAGATACCAGTTCATATTCTCTGCCCACTCATTCTCTCCCCACTCCCTCGAGAATCCAGCAGCGATTCCATGGCATGAGCCTCATCGACTTCGCGCTGCAGCTTCTCCACGCGATAGCGCGACCAGCAAACCAGAAATGCGAAGCACAAAAACGCCAGCCAGTTAATCAGCAGCACGTGCAACATGCGGGGATCGATCGATCCCCCTCCGCCCATGACCGGCTGCGGATGCTGAGTGCGGAAAAACCAGATCGAGAAGTAAACAAACGGCACGCACAACGCGCCGAGAACCGCCAGCGCCGCGGCCAGCAAGGGCGTCTCTCCGCTGGAAGAAAATCGTCGCAGAAAAAGATAACTCACATAAATAAGCCACAGCACCAGAGTCGAGGTCAGCCGCATGTCCCACGTCCACCAGATACCCCAAACCGGACGCGCCCAGATCGGCCCTGTGACCAACACCACAGTACAAAAAACCACGCCGACCTCAGCCGAGACCAGCGCCACCATGTCGGCAGCCTGCTTGCGGTTGATCAAATAAAAAATCGAAGCCCCAAAATTAACAAAGAAAAGCACAAACGCAGTCCACGCCGACGGCACGTGATAATAAAAGATACGTTGCACGTTCCCCATGGTCTGCTCCGTGGGCGCGCCCACCAGCGCCTCATAGAGCGCATAGAAGAGCAGCATCGCCGTCACCACACCGAGGATGGGAAAGAGTTTTTTCATGGACGAGTCATTGAATCTGAATCATTGAACCATTGAATCATTGAACTATTGAAAACCTCTACATGCCTCTAGTAAATGATCAAGTCCAATGCCTCAATGTTTCAATGTCTCAATAGCTTCACTCCGCGTTCAGCACCGTCTCAAACAACAGCAAGCACACTGTAGTAAACACCAGATCGTAAGTAGCAAGCAACACGGTCCAGAACCGCGCCCCTTCGCCGCCAAGAATCGCAGTCGTAGCCTGCACCATAGCCAGCAGCGCCGGAATCGAAATCGGAAACAGCAGCAGCGGCAGCATGATCTCGCGGCTCCGCGTCCGCAACGACATCGCCGCAAAAAACGTCCCGTTCACCACCAGAGCCCACGTCCCAAACACCGCCACCAGCAGCAATTGCCAGACCGGACCCAGCGAGCGCAATCGGTAGAACGCTATGAACAGCGGAGTCATCAACGCTTCCAGCACGCTGACAAAAATAAAATTGCCCAGCGTCTTCGCCACAAACAGCGAGTTCGCCGGAGCCGGCGATACCCGGTAAGCGTCGAGCACCTGATTGCGAATCTCCCGCGCCCAGGTCTGGTTCAGCGCCACCACCGCCGCGAACAGAAACGCCACCCACACCAGCCCGCCGGCAATCTGCCGCGATTCCTCGGCCGTAGGATCGAACGAAAAACTGAATACCACCACCACCAGCAGCGAAAAGAACAGCATGGAGTTGATGGCATCCTTCGATCGCCACTCCAGCCGCAGGTCTTTGAGCAGCGTGACGCGGGTAATGCCGCCAGGAGGGGCAGTGCGCGGCACCTGAGGGTGCCCCAGGTTCGCGCCCGTTTTTTGGGCGCTAACCTGGGATCCACAGACGCCGCGAGCTGAACCGGGAGACATACTCATGCGTCCTTCTTTGGCGGATGCAGCTCTCGCGTGCGCCCGACAATCCTGCCGAACTCCATCCAGACAAATTCGTCGGCCGCGCCCTCCAGCAGCGCAGCCTGGTGCGTGACAACGAAAATAGTTTTGCCCTGATCGCGCGTCCTCGCCAGCAGCCGAACCATCTCCATCGCCGAACGAAGATCGACATTGGAGAACGGTTCGTCGAGCAAAAGAATTTTCGGGTCATTGAGCAACGCCCGAGCCAACGACATCCGCTGCCGCATCCCCTGCGAATACTGGCCGACAGGCCGAACCAGCCCAGGGTCAAGCCCCACCGCGCGAATCGCCTCCGAGCAGCGCGCGCCGCCGCTGATTCCATAAAGCCGCGCAAAATATTCCAGGTTCTCCATCCCGCTCATCTCGTCATAAAGAAGAGAAGGATGCGCCATGTACCCTACCTGCCCGCAAATGTCGTGAAATCTGTTCGTACCGAGGATCGTCACCTGTCCGCTAGAAGGCGCAGTGAGCCCCGCCAAAGTGCGCAGCAAAGTAGTCTTGCCCGCGCCGTTATCGCCAAGAATGGCATAAAGCCTTCCGCCGGAAAATTCCGCGCTAACCCCGCGCAAAGCAGCAAACCGCCCAAACTGCTTAATGAGATTTGTGACAGTGATGACGTTGGCGGGCGCAGTTTCAGTCAAGCGTTTGAGCCTGTCATGTGAGCGATATTCGTTATCGTGAGATTGGTATCAGGGCACGCCCTCAGGCGCCGCGTCCAGGCGTGCCAGAAACAGATTTGTATCAGGGCACGCCTTCAGGCGTGCCGGAACGCGCTGGAACGAATCCGCCTTCAGGCGCTGGATCTCGCATTGCGGCGCCGCCTGGTGCCAGCTAATCCGTCATCCCGCTCGCGCCCGCGCCCCGGTTCTGCGACATGCTCTTCCCCGGCTCAGCCGCCGGAGCCGCTCCCGGCTTCGTCGCATACTTCGACGCGCACTTAGCCTGCAGTTGCTTGGCATGAAAAACGCCATCGCGTCCAAAGCTGCCATCCGCCAAAGCCTGCGAGTCGTCCTTAAACGTATCCGGAGGAGCTTCCGTCCCCGTATACGAAACCGGCAGCGTCAGATCGTTTTCCTTCAGCATGAACTCCACCCGCGTTCCCGAGCGCTTGATCGATCCCGGCACCACGCTGCCCGCAACCCGCAGACGCTTGGAGTAAGCCGCATTCCCCATCCCATTCAATTCCTTGATCGTGACGTAATAGCTCTTGCTGTCCTGCACGCCGGTATAAGCAAGGTAGCCAAGCGAGCACACGATCAGAACCGTGACCGAACCAAATTTAAAATATTTGCTGGTTTCGCTGGACATCAAGAATCCACCCCTGCCTGAAAACTCTACGCGCCGGGTGCGAGCAGGTCAAGAAGCCGTCGCTCTTCCGCCATGCCCTGCGGCGAATCAAAACCCGGCAGTTCTCAGGAAATTCTTGTCAAGCCCCCGTTCCAACGATTTCCCCCGTAAGTCGATGCATCAGCTAGAGAAATAAACCCGTATAACATGTCCAGATTGCCCCCCGAAAATTGATACAATTGAAGTAGAAGCAAAAGAAGGCGCGGATTCCACTCCGCGCCTTTTCTTTTTGCTTCAGTGCTTCTGAAAACGCCGCGAAGCCTGAAGCCTGAGACCTGAGACCTAAGACCCTAAGACCTAATCTACAAGGAGCAACCATGCCGACGTACCCCCTAACCATCCGCCGCTGCCAGCACATCAAAGTCAACGGCATCCAGTGCGGTTCCCCAGCCCTGCGCAACGAAATGCGTTGCTTCTTTCACCACCAGTGCCGTCGCATGGGCGACATCAACCCCAGGCTCGGCGATCCCGGTGCCTTCGAACTCCCCACCCTCGAGGACGCCAACTCCATTCAGCTCGGCCTCGCCGAAGTCATGCGCCTGCTCCTCACCCAGCAGATCGATCACCCGACCGCCTCTCTGCTCCTGCGCGCTCTGCGCATCGCCGCCGCGAACGTCAAGTTCACTACCCTGGAGCCCACGCCAACCCGCATCGTCATCGATCCAGGGTGCGTCGAAAATCGTCCCCTGGGGGCGACCGCCTGGTCCGAAGAAAAGGGACGCGAATACGACGTAATAGAGACGAGTGACGAGACCAATGACAGGACAAATGACTCGGCGACTGGCAAGAACCGGACCGGAAACGCGAAGAAAGTCGATCAGGCATGCTGGGGACATCACATGTCGGAGAGCGAAAAGTTGTCCCGTATTGAAGAACTAAACCGCCAACACATAGCCGAGGTGATGTGCTCCTGGGCCGGCATCGTCCGCTCTAAAGATTTCCCAGAAAACCACGAAGACGAACCAGCCGCCCCTGTAGAAAACTGCCCCTAAGTCCTTATTAACCCATATTTTCCATATAAACCATTTAAAATCAAAGATTTTGCGGGAATTATTGGCTAAAGTAGTGATTCCAAAGGAATGGGAAATTATTTTTTTTCTGTCATCACCGCCCGCTACTCGGAATGTTCCCAGTGGTGAAGACTTGTGATGGGGAAGACTTGTGATGGAATACCTGTGGGGAAGATTTGTCGTTGAACGCCATCGTGGCCGCCCCTTGGTGTCAGGGGGTGTCGCCAACTACAATCCCCTTGCAGCTACATCCACGAACTCAAAGGCAGCCGCATCCCATGATCCATCCCTGGCACGATGTAACTCCCGGCAGCGGGTTGCCGCAGGAGTTCAATAGCATCATCGAGATTCCCTTCGGCTCCAGCGTGAAATATGAACTGGACAAAAGCAGCGGATTGATCAAACTCGACCGCGTTCTCTACTCGGCCGTCTATTATCCCGCGAACTACGGCTTCATCCCGCAAACGCTCGCCGAAGACGACGATCCGATCGATGTGCTCGTGCTCTGCCAGGAAACCGTGGTGCCGCTGACCATCATCCACGCGCGCGCCATCGGCCTGATGACCATGATCGACGGAGGCAAGAAAGATCACAAGATCATCGCCATCGCCACCGAAGATCCCGAGTTCAACGCCTACCGCGAAGCCGCCGAAATGCCGCCGCACCGTTTGCTCATGCTGCGCCGCTTTTTTCAGGACTACAAGCAGCTCGAAGGCAAGTCGGTTGAGGTCGATGAGATCCAGCCCGCAACCCAGGCGTATCCCATCATCGAGGACGCCTTGCGCCGTTACAGCGAGCAGCGCCGCAAAGGATTTGCCGGGGCCAAAGCATGACCGCCAAAGCATGACCTTCGACACGCAAGCGCTGCTAACTCCCGTCCAGCGCCAATAACCATAGTGCTGCGAAGAGGCGCGGCGAAGACGCGTAGAATTTGGCGTATGAACATCTCTTTTGAAAACAAGGTTGCGCTGGTCACAGGCGCGGCATCTGGACTGGGCCTGGCTACGGCGAAGGCTTTTGCGGAGTCGGGCGCCGCCGTGGTGCTGGCGGACTGGAATGAGAAGTCAGCCCGCGCAGCCGCCGACGAACTCGTTGCCCACGGTCACAAAGCGCTCGCCGTCGTCTGCGATGTCTCGGATGACGGCCAGGTTGAGGCAATGGTTGCGCAGACAGCCGCCACTTTCGGGCGGCTCGATGCGGCCTACAATAATGCGGGCGTCCAGAATGTTCTGGCGGAAACCGCCGATTCCCCCCGTGAAGATTACGACCGGGTGATGGCCATCAATCTTCGTGGCATCTGGAGTTGCATGAAGTTCGAGCTCCAGCAGATGCGCAAGCAGGGCAGCGGCGCCATCGTCAACTGTTCTTCCCTGGGAGGGCTTGTAGGCGGCGCGGAGCGAGGCATCTACCACGCCGCCAAGCATGGAGTCCTTGGGCTGACCAAGAGCGCGGCCCTCGAATATGCGGCACGTGGCATTCGGATCAACGCCATATGTCCGGGGCTCATTTGGACGCCGATGTCCGACCAGATGGTCGCCTCCGGCCAGGGCGAAGCTCTCAACGCATTGCTCAAGAGCGTACCGATGGCCAGATACGGCCGCGCTGACGAGATCGCCGACGCTGTTCTTTGGCTTTGCAGTGAAGCCGCAAGCTACGTGACCGGTCAGTCAATCTCAGTGGATGGCGGCTTCATCATGCGCTAAAGGAGATAAGCCAGGTCAATCGCCGAAAAAATTCCCGTAGTATTCCAGACACCGAAAAATGGCGAACAAACGGCACACGCTTGCGCTAATGCCTGGTTTCTCCAGTTACTGCAATCGCCTTTACGTGACGCAAGAAGAAAAGCCGCCCGATAACCGGGCGGCTTTAGCTCTATTCGGAACAATTCCTAGGGGATCTCCTCGGTGAGAAACGCCGACTGGCAGCCCTTGAAGTTTGCGTCTCCGGAATAGATCGCCTTTACGAACTGCCTGGACGGCGGTGGTTGCAACAGGTAGGTGAGGCTGGCGGTGCCGGTCTCTACCGGCGCCGTGCCCATGGTGATTATGGAAAGTGCGTGGAGTTCGAAGGTGAAGGTTCCCGTGGCCGAGTTCGCCGGTCCCGAGCCGCTGTTGACATAGCCAGTGAAAGTGATCGGCTGACCGGGAAGGATCAACGACGACGAGCTGTAGACGCTGCACGTGGTAGCCGCCTTGGCTACCGTCAGGGTGAAGTTTTGAGTCGCATTGGGCAGAACGCCGTTGCTTGCGACGACGACGAAGTGGTAAGTGCCGGTGCTGCCCATAGCGGGTGTGCCGCTGAGCAGGCCAGATGAGCTTAGAGTGACTCCTTTCGGTAGTGGACCGGCCGTACTGATGGTTGGAGTCGGAAGCCCCGTGGCCTTGATCTGGAACGAGCCCGGTTCGTTGAGGCCAAAGGTAGTGTGATTGGCGCTGGTGATGGCGGGACGCTGATCGAAGTTTGCAATTACCGTGCAGTTGCTGGTAACCGCACCCGTCGTATACGTGCTTCCGCTAAGCGTACCGGCGGGGCAGGTGCCGCCCACGGGGCCAATAGCGTATCCGGTGTTCGGCGTCAGAGTGAAGGTCGCGGTCGCATCGTAGTTCACAGTCTGCGGCGTGTTCGGCGAAATCGTGCCGTTCCCGCCATTAACGCTCGGAGTCACGGTGTACGTGTCGATCGTAAAGTTCGCAATCACGGTGCAGTTGGCGGTTACCGGACCCGTCTTATACGTGCTTCCGCTGAGCGTACCGGCCGCGCAGGTGCCGCCCACGGTGCCAATAGCGTATCCGGTGTTCGGCGTCAGAGTGAAGGTCGCGGTTGCGCCGTTATTCACTGTCTGCGGCGTGTTCGGCGAAATCGTGCCATTCCCGCCGTTCACGCTCGGCGTCACGGTGCGCTCGACGATGAGTTCATAGGCCCCGATGTCGCAGTTTGGCGCCACCTGCGGCCGGCTGACCCCGCGCTGATCGACCATGGTCGTGCCGCATGCCGTCGCTTCATACGCCGAACTGGAACTGGTGATGGCCATGGTAGCCGTGGAGCCGGGTGCATTCAGCGCAAGCGGCGCCAGCCCTGGGTCGGTGGTGATGGGAGCCGGACCGCTTACCGCGCCGCCGGTATTTGCATCCAGTACGACAATATTCGCGTTCTGGTAGGTGACGGTCGCGGTGGCGACGTTGGACGCGCCAGAGGAGACGGTCGCGGGCTGATTGTTGACGAGGTCATGCACCGCTGTAGCTGCGGCATTGACCGAGTCCGACAGGATGCTTCCCTCGAGGCTAAGTGAAGCGGTCCTGGCACTCAAGTTGTAGCCGAGATTGTAAACAGCGCCGCCGTCATCGGCCGTATTGCCGGCAAGCGTGGCGAAGGTCAAAGTGACCGTACCGTTGAGGTTGAAAATGGCCCCGCCGAAGCCACTGCCGTTATTGTTGGCCGTACCACCCTTTGCGATGTTGCCGTTGAAGGTGGAATTGGTGACTTGAAGCGTGCCGTTATGGTTGAAGATGGCGCCGCCAAAACCCGCTCCGCCGCCATTACCAGCACCGCCGCCGAAGCCGCCGCTACCGCCGCCAAAGCCGCCATAGCCGCCACTAGCACCGCCGCCGCCACCGAAGCCGCCGCCTCCTCCGCCAAGGTTGCCCTGGCCGCCACCACCACCTACGCCGCCGCCCGCGGCGGCCAAGCCGCCGATGGGGCAGATGTTTCCGTTGCCGCCGCCGAAGCCGAAGCCGCCTCCGCTAGGGCCAGAGACAAATACCTCGACGGAGTGTTGGTCCGCGCCGCCACCGCTGCCGTCACCGGCCTCACCGCCAGAGCCGTTGCCGCCCAGCCCGTCCGTAACGCCGCCACCCGCACCGCCCGACGGCGGGTTGCCCGCGCCGCCATTATCACTGGTTGCGAAGCCGCCGCCGCCGCCGCCAGCCTCGCCGAAATTATCCTCACCGGGGCTGCCCGCGCCGCCCATGCTCCCGGCCGGCGTCACAGCGCCGCCAAAGCCGCCGCCGCTGGTGCCGCAGATGCCGTTGTTGCCGTTGCCGTCACTACCCATGCCGCCGCCGCCGTTCCCTGAACCCCCGTTGTCGCCGTTACCGCCCGTGGCCTTATTTCCCTCAAACGTCACTTGATTAATGGTCAGCGTCCCCTGGTTGAAAATTGCTCCGCCCATACCCGCACCGCCGCCGCCACCATTGCCACCTAGTTGGCGGCCGCCGCTGAGCGTCAGGTTGTTAAGGGTAAGATTCCCCGGGCCGGGAGTGTTGTAGTTCATAGTGACTGCGGCAGCCGGATTCGCGCCTACGAAAAAGAATCGCAGCCGGACGATGCTGGAGCCCGTGACCTTCAGCGTCGCGCCATTGCCCTCGATCACGATGGTGGTGGCGATTGGCGGCAGCGCATTCGGCCCGTACCAGTAGTTGTTCACCGTTGTCATCGTGTAGCTTTGGTTCGTCTGCAACTGGATGGTGTAAGGCACGCCGCTGCCGCTCAGAGTGCAACCTACCGCCGGATCTCCAGCCGCAGCCGCGTTGGCCGATGCGATGGCGTTGCTCAGCGTGCAGTCGCTGGCGACCTGGGTCGCGTCGTTAACCGTGATGGTGGTTTGGGCAAAGGCCGCCAGCGAACTCGCGAGCATCGCGCCGGCCAGCATCAGGATTGCCGGACAACGACGACCGAGCGGAGAAGCCAAAGGTGCAAACGAAGGCGAAGTGGTCATGGTGATCCCTCCTGAAATGGCGACAACCGTTGCGCCGAACGAGCCGCAGCTTCATGTGCTCCTTTAAATGTGGCTCGGATGAGCTTCCTACGGCTGATGTTCCAGAAGGTATCCAAGAACGGAGAAAAGAAGGCCTGCGGATGGTACGACAGCGGACGGAGGAATATCAAGGAAAATCAACATGAAAGCTAATTGCCGTCGCAGGGGGTGGGTTATGAATCCCAGGGCCGCAGATGCATGGATTTGGAAGCAGCCCCGGATGGATGCGCTGGCGTAACATCCCGGTTACACTCAAAACCCCAGGGTCGCAGGGTAAATGAGCGAAATCGCCGATTACAGCAACTAAGCAATTGCTAAAACTAATTAGTTCGCGTAAATCGCCATAGGACTTCGTCGAAAATCCTCATCGACCCATGGTGCGCATTATTTGCCCAGCCCGCTTGGATTCCGGCGCCCTCTTCTTCCGCGCGGATTAGGACGCGGACTTAGTGGATCGGATAAGTCCTCCCCCGAGCACTAACGCCACTGCCGCGAGGACGAGAATGGGACACATTACCATGATAAACAGGACGGCGACAACCGCGAAAGCTTTGGCGAGCAAGAAGAAGCCTGGCTCGAACAGGGAGAACAGCCATGCAAGAGAGGGGATCCAGATTGGGCTTAACGCTTTCCAAATCAAAAATAGCGCGCACAATGTCAGCAGGGCCGGGAAGTTGGGCGTTATGCGTTTGCACCAATCGAGAATTGTTGCCGCGCGAGGCTGTTCATCCTGAATTTGCATAATGAGTCCCAGGCTGACGCCATTCTAGATCGTAGGGTCCAAGCTTCCGGCGATTCTATCACCGAAAAATGTGGTGCTGAATACATCGCCCTGATGCGCTTCTTGTCCGCGAAACTGAATTGGTCTGCGCCAGCCCGTAACCCAACCATTACTCCCAGTAACCCAACCATTACTCCCAGTAACCCAACCATTACTCCCAGTAGTTTCCCCTTGACGTGGGCCTGGGTCAGGGGAACACTGTCGGTTGTGGAGGTCCGCTATGTCCTGCCGCTTGATGTTCTCTGCCTGGGTGGTTCTGATTCTTTCTGTATGTTTGTGCGCCCAAGGGGTTGATTTCCAGATTACTAACGAAAGCCTTCCGCCGGGTCAACAGGGAAACGTGTATGCGGCTGCTTTCAACGCGACCGGCGGAAACGCACCTTACAGCTGGAAAATTTCCGCGGGAGCCGCTCCTTCAGGAATTGCGATGAATAAGAATGGAAATTTTGTCGGCACACCTACGTCCGCCGGCAAATTTAACTTCACGGTGATGGTATCCGATGCCAACAGCAACACGGCCACAGCCAGTTTCAACACGAGCATCGCGGCCGCCACCGGTTACGATGGTCCTGCGCAATTGCCGATAGTGGCCGTTCCCAGTTCAATGGCCGACACGCCGGCGCCGGGAGCCATCATCAGCGTTAACGCCGGCGACGATCTGCAGGCCGCGTTGAATGGAGCTCAATGTGGCGATACCGTCCAACTGCAAGCCGGTGCAACCTTCACGGGACACTTCCAAATCCCGGCCTTGAATTGCGATAGCGACCACTGGATTATTATTCGCACCAGCTCTCCTGACCGCGTTCTGCCCGTCGAGGGACAGCGCCTCACGCCCTGCTATGCCGGGGTGGCATCCCTTCCTGGGCGTCCGCAATACTCTTGCGGCCATCCGCAGAACGTGCTCGCCAAGCTCGTTGCTTCGGACGCGATCGGCCCGTTGACCTTTCAGACTGGAGCAAATCACTACCGGCTTATGGGCTTGGAGCTGACGCGACCGGTAGGGGCCAAGGGAGCTATGACTCTAATGTCTGTCGCCCATGGAGGCATGGCGAGTTATATCGTTCTGGATCGGACTTGGCTGCACGGGACGACGCAAGATGAAACCCACGATGGTTTCGACCTTACGGGCACGAATAATGTGGCTATCGTGAATTCCTATTTCAGTGACTTTCACTGTACATCCCGCACGGGAAGCTGCATGGAAGCACATGCGATCAGTGGAGGGGGCGGGAATCACCAGGATGGTCCGTATGTCATCCAGAACAATTTCCTGGAATCCTCTGCCCAAGCCATCCTGTTCGGCGGAGCCGCTGCAACCATGACCCCGACCGACATCACTATCCGTTTCAACCACTTCTTCAAGCCCTGGCAGTGGATGAAGGGGAACTCCCCGTTCCAGGGTGGAGACTCCGGGAATCCCTTCATCGTGAGACACCATCTGGAGCTTAAGAATGCAGTGCGTGTGTTGATCGAAAATAATCTGATGGAAGATGTCTGGGGCGGGTTCGGCGAGCCGGGCGATGCCATACTCTTGACTCCCAGAAACCAGCACACCGCAGCGGGAAACGTTTGCCCACTCTGCAGAGTCACGGATGTCACGGTCCGGTACACGCACATCTCCCATGCGGGCGGTGGCATTGTGATAGTGACTGGCCTTTCTATACCGGGACCGGATGGCGCGCCGGCCGCTTCAGGAACACGATTCAGCATTCACGACGTTGTGATGGATGACATCAGCCGGAAGTACCTGGGGTGGGACGGATTTTTCTTGGTGGCAAACATGTGGCCGGCGAATCCGGTGAATACAATCACGATCAATCACGTTACAGGGCTCCAGGATTCCACTGGCGGCGTCCTGATTCTGGGGAACTTGACCTCGAATCCTGAGATGTACGGATTTGTATTTACCAACAATCTTGTTACAGCCGGCAGGTATCCGGTGTGGAACGCGGGCCGCAATACGAGCTGTGCCTACGCGGATATGCCACTCACCAGCATAAACAACTGCTTTGCGTCATATACGTTTAGCAATAACGCTCTGATCGCGGCGCCTTCCCACTTTCCGCCAACGGCCTGGCCGGCAGGCAATATGTTCGCGGCAACCCCGGTCAATGTCGGCTTTGTTCAATATCACGACGGCAACGGGGGAAACTATCAACTCGTTCCCACCAGTCCCTATAAGAACATGGGGAGCGACGGTCGGGACGTTGGTGCCGACATTGTGGGATTGAATGCGGTTCTGACCGGAGTTGAGTAACTATACGCGTTCGCGGAGATGTCACCCCGCTGCGCCCAACTCTAAAAGCAAGATTTCGCCCTATGCCGCCGTGTCCTCATCCGGCAGTTCTTCCACGTCGATCTCTTCGCCGCGAGTCCCGCGCGCACGCTCCACCCCAGGCTCCTCCTCATCACCCGCGCGCGGCGGAAGGTCATCGGGATGCCCATATTCAAGATGAGTGTGCACCGGCCGCTCCGGATGATCCGCCGCATCCTCAACTCCCTCGACTATGCCCGCTTCGAGCGCCTGATCGTCCTCGGCTAACTCCTGAACGCTCTCGTCGGCCGCATCCGCGATCGAAGAGAGCTGTTGGCTGTCTCCCGATTGTCCCGCGCTATCCGGCCCGACCTGCCCGGGATCGTTGCCCATTTCGTCCAATTGCGCTTGTTCGTCGCCACGTGGTCTATTCACAATAGGTCCTCCCTATAAAAGAAATCGGCAACTCATTGGATGCGCCCACGCGAACCAGAGTTCGCACCAGAATAAGAAGTGGAGAGACGGGCGCCCGCAAGTCCGCCACAGGCCCATCCGCGCCTCAATCAATAGACGCCCGGAGCCATCGAACCCGCAAACAGCATAAAATCCTGTGGTAGAGTAACGAGTTTCCACCGCTATCTTCATCACTCAGGAGACATTATGCAACCCCGCATCGTCGGTACCACAATGCCCGTTCTCGAATTCGACCTCGAACCCAACGAATCCGTGATCTCCGAAGCCGGAGAACTCTCCTGGATGACCAGTTCCATCCAGATGACTACCCATACCCAAATGGGCGGAGGCGGAGGAATCTTCGGCGCCATCAAACGCGTTGCCGGAGGCGGAACCCTTTTCATGACCGAATACCGGGCCTTCGGCGCGCGCGGCGTGTTGGCTTTCGCTACCAAACTTCCCGGCCACATCGTGCCCGTCGAAGTCGGCCCCGGCCACGAATACATGATCCACCGCCACGGCTTCCTCTGCGGCACGCCGCAAATCCAGATCGGAGTCGGATTCCAGCAATCGTTAGGCGCCGGCATCTTCGGCGGCGACGGCTTCCTCTTGCAGCGCCTCAGCGGCCAGGGGATGGCGTGGCTCGAACTCTCCGGTGAACTGGTCGTCAAAGATCTGCAGCCCGGAGAAACACTGCGCGTGCACCCCGGCCACGTTGGCGCTTTCCAGTCCAGCGTTTCGTTTCAGATTACCACCGTCCCCGGAATCAGAAACATGATCTTCGGTGGCGACGGAATCTTCCTGGCTTCGCTGACCGGCCCGGGCCGCATCTGGCTGCAAACCCTCCCTATAGCGAGACTCGCCCACAAGCTTATGGAATACATGCCCAGGCCCTCGAACGAAGCGGCCAAAGGCGGAGTAGTCGGCGGCATCGTAGGCTCGATTCTCGAAGGCATGAAATAAGGAACGAAATAAGGAAATGGAATAGGCGGGCCGAAACTGATCGCGTCATGGAACCGGCGCCGCAAACGGCCGCGGTTGCCATCCCGGCTGCGTCCGCGCGGCATACGAAGCCTGCGCGAGTTTGACGACAAGGTGACGGCCTACTATTGCGGCTTCACCGGAGTTGTGATTCAACGTCGCTCTACGCCGGCTGAACTCTCCGGATCGTCTTTTTCCAATCGATATTCTTCCAGTCGATTCTGGTGCGGGCCAGGGAGAGGAGCAGCATGAATACAACAATCTCCAGCAGCCCCAGCGAGGCGCTGGCGATGGATTCGGCGCGTTTGGGGAGCAGGGAGAAGCGTCCATAGACGAATTCTATGTGGACCCAGTAGACGAGTAACGACGTCTGGCCCAGCTGGATCAGCGGGCTGAAGCCGCGAGTTGCCCATCCCCAGCGGCACCAAGCGTAGGTCAGGAAGGCGATGACTAACAAGAGACCTATGCGGGTCATTAGAAAGTTTGGACTGGTGTGCCAGTAGTCGTAAGTCGAGTAAAGGTGGAAAGACGAGTTGTCGAATTGGCGCGCTGCGAGGATGGCCAAAATTCCGACGGCGGCAAAGAGCGCCAGGATCTGTGCGACTCGGTTGCGGGCCTGGTCTTTAAAGTGAAGATCGCCGAAGAAAAGATCGCTGAAGAGAATGAATCCGGCGGCCAGTCCGGCGAAGGCGAAGGCGGCCCAGGGGAATAGCGGGAAAAGCCAGGACTGCGGCGTTCCCAGATTGTGGCAGCCGTCGATGTAGGACTCCAGCCACCAGGGGAGCCAGGTTGGACGCCACGTGGTGTAGAGGGGCGGAGTTAGCAGGGCAATAAGGGCGGTCACGGCGATTGAGGTGGATACTAACGCGAGGCGGCTCCGCCGAAAGCCGCGTTCTTTGCCGGAGACTTGGGTATGCCTGAAGGCATGCCCTGGTACGAATCGGTTGAAGGCGTGCCGCGATACGGCGTGTGGGTCGCGCCTGCCGAGCTGCGCTCGGCTGGGACGGACGAACGCGTCCGTCCCCACACTTGCAGAACCGTTCCGATAGTTAGGACCGTGCCGTTGGTCAGGGCCATCAGGATCATGGATAGTCCGATCATGTTGAGGATGTCTACGCGAAGTAAATCGGACCAGGGGGCCCACCCCCAGGCTATTACAAATTCCTGCAGACGGAAGAGAAGACCGAAGGCGAAGATTTCCGCGCCTCGGCGGGCCATGGTGCGCGTAATCTGGGCGGCGGTCAGATTCTTGCGAATCAGTTTGTCGGTGACCAGAGCAAAAGAAATTCCGGCTAGAAACAGAAACAGAGGAGCCGGCAGCGTGCCTAAGAGTTGTGATCCTGTGAGGAAAGTGGTGTTGCGGGAATCGCCTCCCAGCCAGGCGTCGTAACAGTGCGTTTGGAACATGAGAACGCAGGCCAAGCCGCGCATCCAGTCGATCCACGCCAGGCGGGATACAGCGGGCACGGCAACCGCGGTCGTTTGTGGTAGCGGTTCCATAACGTGATTAGAGGCCGTCTCATAAATGGCCCTGGGTGAAGCGCCCGTTTCCTCACGGGCTGGTTCCTCAACCTCTTTATTCGTGCCCTTCCCTAAACTCGCTAGAATAGGAGTTTTTTCGCAGGCTGTGAAGCGATGCCCTGATACTAACTGGTTTTCGGCAGGCTGCTTAGCCGCTGACGAGACGCACTCTACAGCTTCTGGAAACTCGCTTTAGTTTCCTTCTTTTTGTTTGTCTTTTTCACGCTCGTAGGGCTTTTGCATGTAGCGGCGGCATTCGTCGAGCGCGCCCTGAGTATTGTCGTTGGTCTCGATGGCGCGCCGGTATTCGTTGACGGCGCGGTCGCGCTGGCCGGTGATGTCGAAAATCTTGCCCAGTTGCAGGTGGCTCCAGACCTCGGTCCAGCGCGGTTCTCCGTCGCCATTCAGCGATTCGCGGTAGGCGTTGGCCGAGGCCTGATAATTCTTCTGCAGGAAAAACCTTCGGCAATCCGATAGTGGGCAAGGGAACTGTTCTTGTTGACCTCGAGCGCCTTGTTGAATTCCAGCAGAGCTCCCGCGAGATCGCCCTGCTGGGTCAGGCCCTGTCCACGCAAGATTGAGGACGCAGCTTGACGTCTTTCGAGTTGGTCAGCACCCGGTCTTCGGGATCGATCGCGATCCGACGGGGGCGTCCGAAGGTTTCCACCGAAAACGGAGAATCGGTGCCCACCACCTCGATGCGCTTGTCTTCCGTTCTTCCATCGGTATCGATGCGCAAGTCTACCGGCATGCGAAACAGATCAAGATCCTGCGAGATCGCGCCCACGATGCGGAAGCCTTTATTGTTGCCCAGGCGATAGACCGTGTACTTGGCCTTGAACTCGGGCGCGCTGGTCGAATCCATCCATTGCGAATAGAACCACGTCAGCTTTTGGCCATAGATCTTCTCGCTCATTTCGCGGAAGTCTTCCGTGCTGGCCGATTTGCCCTCATACTTCGAGGCGAAGTCGCGCATCAGTTCCAGATACTTCCTCTCGCCGAGCACCCAGCGCAGCATGTGCAGGATCATGGCGCCCTTGTCGGTCACCAGCGACTGAAATTCCGGAGAAAAATAATCCAGCTTCTCAGCGCTCGAAAGTGGAACGCTGTCATAAGCCAGCGCCCCGACTGACATGTCTTTCACCATCTCTTCAAGGCCGCCCTCGCCGGCAGCGCTCTCTACATAGCGGGCTTCGGAGTAGCGCGCGAAGCCGTCGCTGAGCCACCAGTCGTTCTTCGACGCGGGACTTACCGAGACGCCCCACCACTGATGCGCAATCGTATTCGCCACCAGGCGGTAGTTGGTCTTCTCGGTGATGGCGCGGCTGGAAAGAGCTGCGATTTCAGGCGCCCATGCCGTAGGCACGGTGTCATCCGGAATCTCAACGATCTTTAACCGCGTGGAGAGCGGGGCCCATACTGGGTAACGAAATAAGTGAACGCCTTGACCGCGGTGGATGAATATTCCGCGCCCAGGTCTTGCTTGTCGGGCTTGAAGAAGACGTGCAGGTCAAGGCCGGCGTCATCGCTTTTGAACTCCTTGAAAGCGCCGGCAATGATGGTGCCCGGAAAGCTCGGTTTCTCCCAGGCGAAGGTGAAGGTCTTCGAATTCGCCAGCTCCGTCGCAGGCTTTTTTGCCGCTGCGGCGGGGGTAGACGAGCTTCCAGAAGAAGGTTCTGTCCCGCTGCCGATCACGACCATGTGCGCCGGAACCGTCACGCTGATTGTCGAAGTGAAGCGATTTATGCCGTAGCCTTCGACCGGAAACCACAGGCCGGAATGAGCAGGTAACTCGTCTCCGGGCCGACATAGGCGAGTTTCAATCCCTCGACGGGACTGTCGTCGGCGGTTTCGAGCGTGCCTTCATAATCGAAGGTGAAAGTCGTGCTCTCATTTTTCGCGAGGCTGTTGTTCAGCGCAAAGCGCACCGTGGAATCCTGCGTGTTGCGCTCGGGAGTGAGCGGCTTGTTATTGGCGTCGGTGAGCCTGGTAATGCGCAGGGCATTATTCAGCTGGAAGGTGGCGACGTTGAGGTCTTCAAGAGCCGTGACCTTGACCACAGCGTGGGCAGTGAGCTTGTGAGTCTGGGGCAGCAGTTCGACGTCAATCTTATAGTCATCGGCGCGCAGCCGCGCCTTTTCCGCGGCCAGCGCGGGACGGCTCATAACCAGAGTAAAGATCAGGCCAGTAAAGGCCAGACCTAGCAAGACTATGAGGGCTGAGGCGAACGCCGGGCGCGTCGCTGGAATGCGGCGGAACTTCAAGTGAGTCTCCTCGGGAGAACAACAATTTGGACCATGTCAATTTTCCCGCAAAAGATGCTGTGAGGACAAGGGTTAGGGAAATTTGTTTGGCTACCGCGAAGCCTGAACCACCAGGGGCGCGGGTATCGCCAAGGCTTTGGGCCTCATATGTATTTCTTCGTGTACCTTGGTGGCCTTGGTGGTTAACGATTTCCAAATCCATCCGCGACGCCACGGTCGCGACGGAAAAATAAAGTCCAACCAGTCCAAATCCCTGCGCATGGCGATGCAACCCATGCCTCCCGTTCCGGGAAACAGCCTCCAGTTCGTTCAAAACGAGCTTCCCAATATGGGTGCGGAGGTTGGTGCGGCGGGTGCGACAGCATGGTTGACCGCACCTCGAATCGCCCGGCCGGCAAGCGATCCGCCGCCGTGGGAGCGAGCGCGATTCGATCACAAGGCCAACCAGGTCGAAGGAGTTTCATCTGCAAACCGCCCGCTTGTCTCGCTTCACGGTTCTCGCTTTCCTCTGCACGCTTATCGTCACCGGTGTGATTACCCCGCCTGCCCTCGCCGAAAGCCCCGCCGATGAAGCAGCCAATGAATCTCCGAATGGAGGACGCCCCGAAATCAGCGCGCCCGCCGCTGCCTCCCACCGTTCCCGCCGTCGCAATGGTAACCGGCGCGCGGCCGGCTTCGCTGCCGGATGCGCCCGCTCCGCAGCACAGAGTCATCGACAAGAAGTTCATCGCCGTTATGGCCGCGCTTGGCGGAGCTGAGTCGCTGCGCTTCACCACCCATCAAC
>CAWEPW010000032.1:0-189056 GCA_963810955.1 uncultured Acidobacteriaceae bacterium
TCTCTTCGCTTTACTTACTTGTAATTGCGGCTGTTTTTGTGGCTGGTGCTGCATCACGCCGGCCCCAGATTTCAAGCCCTCGATCTGGTCCAAATGCCCCCAAGGTGATATAGACTCCTTAGCTTAGGAAAATCGAACGGAGCTCATGGGATGGCCTCTACCTTCTTTAGATCTGTACGCTCGCTCGAAGCCGACAACTCGCAGCGTTCTTATCTGGGTCTCGCGCTCGCGGCGTGCTTGCTGGCGGCGTGGCTAATCTGGTTCTTTCTGGCGCGAGTGTCGGTCTACGCGGTCACCAATAGAGCCGATGTGGAAGTCGATCGGGCGGCGCATCCCGTTGAGTCCGTAGTCAGCGGACGAGTGGTTGCGACACACATGGTGCTCGACCAGGAAGTGAAGGCCGGCGAAGTACTGGTAGAACTCGATTCTGGCGCGCAGCAATTTCAGCTGAGTGAAGAGAAGACTCAACTGGCGGGTGCGAATCCGCAGATCCGTTCGCGCGAAGAAGAGATTGCCTCGGAAGAGCAGGCGCTCGTGCAGGATCAACAGTCCTCCAAAGACGCGCTTGAGGAAGCGCGCGCGCACTATCGCGAGGCCGAGGCGGCAGCGCAATTTGCGCAAGCCGAAGCTGACCGGTTGCGCAAGATGTATAACGCCGGCGTAGTTGCCGAACTGGACTTGAACCGAAGCGTAGCCGACGCCCAGCAGCGGCGAGCCGCAGCCGACAGCCTGAAATACGCGGTGGTGCGTCTGGAAGGCGAGCAACGCACCCGCGCCAACGAAAGACGCGCGCATATCGAGCAACTCACGAGCGAACTTAGCAAGCTGCGCGGAGAGCGGGCGACCGAGGGCGTGACTTTGCAGCGGCTGGAAGAGGAAGTAGACCGCCGTTACATACGCGCTCCGATTGACGGGAAGTTGGGCGAAGTCGCGCCTTTGAGAATTGGAGCGGTCGTCCACGAAGGCGACAAACTCGCGGCTGTCATCCCGGCGGGGAAGCTTCGGGTGGTGGCGAATTTCGATCCGCCGGCGGCTTTGGGCCGCATTCGGCCGGGGCAACATGCGCGCCTGCGGTTGGAAGGTTTCCCCTGGGCGCAGTATGGAAGCGTTACCGCCACCGTCACCAACGTCGCCAGTGAGATTCGCGATGGCGGCATACGAGTGGAGATGGCGCTTGACCCGAATTCTTCGTCTCACATTCCCCTGCAGCATGGACTGCCCGGCTCGGTTGAAGTCCAGATTGAAACCCTCTCGCCGGCAAACCTCGTGCTGCGCACCGCCGGAAGTTTGCTGGCCCGCCCCAGAACCAATTTCACAAACTTAAGCGCGGTGACACTCGCAATGAACGTGGGTCGGCGCCGAATATTTGTTCCGGAGGTGGTCCAGACATCGGCGATGGACTGCGGACCCGCATCGCTGAAGTGTCTGGCCGAAGGATTCGGCATTCCTGTCAGCTATGGCCGTTTGCGTGAGGCTTGCCAGACCGATGTCGACGGTACTTCCATCGACACGATGGAAGAAGTAGCGAAGCAACTGGGGCTGGAAGCGGAACAGGTCATGGCGCCAGCCGATTTTGTGCTGCTTCCGGAAGCGGATCTGCTGCCCGCAATCGCCGTCGTTATTCGCGCCAGCAAGCTGACCCACTTCGTGGTCGCCTGGCGGAGCCACGGCGCTCTTCTCCAGGTCATGGATCCCGCGGTTGGCCGTCAATGGGGGCCGAAGGCGGAGTTTGTTTCCACTCTCTACATCCACACCCTCGCGGTCAGTGCGCAAGGCTGGAGAGAATGGGCCGAGTCGGAGAAGTTCACGCTGCCAGTGCGGCGGAAGTTGGATGACTTGGGTGTTTCCGGAGAAGGCTGCGGCGTCGCTTATCGAAAGCGCTCTCGATGCTCCCTGCTGGCGGGCTCTGGCCCGGCTGGATGCCGGCATTCGGAGTCTCGGCGCAATTGTCCGATCCGGGGGCTTGCGCCGGGGCGCCGAGGCCGAGCGGGTGCTGGATCGGCTGTTGCTTTCGAGTCAAGACGAAACAGCCAATCGAGACGCGAACGACGCAAGCGGATTAATTCCGCGCAATTATTGGTCCGCGTGGCCGGCCCCTCAAGATGAGGAAACCGGACATGGGGAAAGCGGAGAAGAGCGCGTCTTCTTTAGAGGCGCCGTGCTCGTGCACGTGAAGGGGCGGCGCTCTGAGTCAGCCGTCGCCGACACTGGAAAACTTTCGCCGGAAGTGGTCGCCGCGCTTGAAGAAAAATCGAGCCAGCCTGGGCGCGACCTGCTGCACATGCTGAAGGCGGATGGATCGCTTGCGCCGGCTGCTGTAGTGACTGCACTCGGCCTCGCCACTCTCGGGGTATTGATTGAGGCTGTTTTGTTTCGCAGCCTTCTCGACATGCCGCGGGAGTTCGGCTTGGCAGGACAGCGGCTGGGCATTATGGCCGCCCTGTTGATTTTTCTGACCGCTCTGATGCTGCTGGAATTGCCGATCGCGTCCGGCCTTTTGCGCATAGGCCGCCATCTCGAGGTGCGTCTGCGAACTGCCTTTCTGGAAAAAATTCCCAAGCTCGGCGATCGATACTTTCACAGTCGTCTGACCTCCGATATGGCGGAGCGCAGTCATAGCACGCACCGCCTGCGGCTGTTACCTGGTTTGGGCGGGCAGCTTCTCCGTTCCGTGTTCGAACTGGCCGTCACGGTTGCCGGAATCATCTGGCTCGATCCGCGGCTGGTTGTACCGGTCCTTATCGCAGCCTTGCTTGCGGTAGGCCTGCCTCTGATTGTGCAGCCGACATTCGCAGAGCGTGACCTCCGAATGCGCAGCCAGACAGGAGCCCTGAGCCGTTTCTATCTCGACGCGCTTCTAGGCTTGGTTCCCGTGCTCACCCACCGGGCCGAACGCTCTTTGCGTCGGGAGCATGAAAGCTTGCTCGTGGAATGGGCTCACGCAGCTTATGGATTATTACGGGTCATCCTTTGGCTCGAAGCGGTGCAATGGCTGACCGGATTTGGTTTGGCCGCATGGCTGATGCTCGACCACATCAGCCGGGCAGGCGAGGCGGGAGGAGCGCTGCTGCTTGTATATTGGGCGCTCAATCTTCCAGGCTTGGGCGAGGAAATCGTCCAGATCGCGCGCCAATATCCCTCTTACCGCAACGTCACTCTCCGCCTGCTGGAGCCGCTTGGCGCCCTCGAAGACGAAAGCGCCGCCCCCAAGTCGCCGCGCGAGGCTTCGTCGGAATCGTCTGCGAATGAATTTGAGAGTGCGCATCAAATTATCGCGCGCCATCCGAGTGAGCATCCTGGCGCGGATCGCTCCGGAGGGGTGGCGATCGAGTTGGCCAGCGTTAGTGTTCATGCCGCGGGACACACGATTCTGGAAGAGATCAACCTGAAGATTGAACCGGGCGACCATGTCGCCATTGTTGGGGCCTCGGGCGCCGGCAAATCGAGCCTGCTCGGCCTGCTCTTGGGATGGCATCGACCCGCGGAGGGTGCCGTGATGGTGGATGGCTCTTCACTTGAAGGTGCCCATCTGGATCGGTTGCGCGAGCAGACGGCGTGGGTCGATCCGGCAGTGCAGCTTTGGAATCGCTCTCTGTTTTCCAATCTTTGTTACGGCAACCAGGACGCTGTACCCACAGCAGCCTTGTTGGAGCAATCCAATTTGCTCCAGCTTCTGGAACAATTGCCCGAGGGATTGCAGACCGATCTCGGGGAAAGCGGTGGCCTGGTTTCTGGTGGAGAAGGCCAACGTGTCCGCTTGGGGCGCGCTTTACTGAAACGCGGAGTGCGCCTTGTGCTCCTCGACGAACCTTTCCGCGGGCTTGATCGCCATCAACGACGAGAGTTGCTGGCACGTGCTCGCCGTCACTGGGACCGCACGACGTTACTTTGCGCCACCCACGACCTCGGCGAGACCATGGCATTCCCTCGGGTGCTGCTGATCGAGAATGGCCGCATCGTCGAGGATGGCAACCCGGAAGAGCTTGCTCGACAGGTTAATTCTCGTTATCGGGCGTTGTTGGAGGCCGAGGAGAGTGTGCGGGAAGGACTATGGGAGGGCGGGCACTGGCGCCACTTGCGGTTGGAAGATGGCCGCCTGACCGAAGAATTACAACGGGCGCCGGTATGAAGAAACCGGTATGAAGAAAGAAGATCTATCCGCGCTTTTCTGGTCTTTGTCTGTGTTGGGATCGGGCCTCGAAGCTCTAGCCCGCAAGAGCAAGCTTGAGCCCTCATCTTCGCCCATCCCGCATCCCCCAGCCTCGCTCACTGCCCTGGACAACGAGTCCGCGAGTTTCAGTGCGCTGAATCACCGCGCGCCGAAAAACGGTGCGCTGAACGACTGGATCGAGTCCCTGGCCACATGGCTGGGCGTCGAAGCAGAACCTGCGGCCATGCCGTACGAAGGATTGGAGCAACTGTTGGAAAACGCGGGACCGGCCGTGCTGCAAGTGCCGGGTAAGGGCCCGCTTAGATTTCTTTTTCTTCTGCCTCGAACCCTTTTTCCTCGAGCTCGCGGACGGATCATGGTCCTCGCTCCCGATCTGCGCACGGTGCCATTGCGGATCGACGCCGTCCGCGCTTTGCTCTGCACGGAGCTTGAGCAAACCGTGGCTTCAGAAGTGGACCGCCTGCTCGACGAAGCCGGCATTCCGGATGCACGGCGCAGAGCGGCCCGCGCAGCACTCCTGCTCGAGCGCTTAAGGGCCAGGGAAGTCGGCGGATGCTGGCTGCTTCGCCAGTCGCCCGGTGCTGGTTTCTGGAGCCAGGCAAGTCGACTCCACCTGCCGCGAGGTTTGGGCGCGCTATTGGTAGCGTTTGCTGCTGAATACTTTCTGCTGATTATTTCCTGGTGGCTCATCGGGCGTGCCGCGCTTTCCGGACACTTGGACTATGGCTGGTTATTCGCGTGGGCGCTGATTCTGCTCACGATCGTTCCTTTCCGTTTCTGGGGCACTTGGTTGCAGGGAGTTCTGGCCGTCAACGGAGGGATCATCTTCAAGCAGCGCCTGCTTGTCGGCGCGCTCCGTCTAAAACCCGAGGAAATTCGTCACAAAGGTGTCGGCCAGTTTCTCGGCGAAGTCATGGAATCGGAAGCCGTCGAATTGTTGGCGCTGAGTGTCGGGTTTCAGGCATTGACTGCCGCCATCGAATTGATTGCCGCCGAATTCGTCCTCTCACGAGGCGTCGGCCGCGGAATCGAACTGATCCTGTTGCCGCTGTGGTTGGCCGTTACGCTCCTTATGGGAGCCCGCTATTTCCGCCAACGCCAGGGTTGGACGGCGGCCAGACTCTCGATGACCAACGATCTCACCGAACACATGGTCGGGCACCGCACCCGCCTCGCGCAGGAAGCCCGCGAGCACTGGCATGACGGTGAAGACGAGGAACTCGAGCGCTATCTGGAGATGTCAAGAAAAATGGATGGCACCGCGGCACTGCTCATGGCGCTCGCGCCACGGGGCTGGCTGCTGCTCGGGATGGTCGGATTGACCGGAGCGTTTGTCGCCAGCCAGGGCTCGACCATAACGCTGGCTATTTCTCTCGGCGGAATTTTGCTGGCGTATCGAGCGCTGAAGCGACTTTCCTTAGGCCTGATTTCTCTCGCCGACGCGATCATTTCCTGGCAACAAGTCGCTCCGTTATTTCAGGCCGCGGGCAGGCCGCAACTGCAGGGCTCTCCGGCTATCGCTCTGACGCCTGTCTCTTCCGAAGATTCCGTTCGCAGCAATGAGAACGGGGACCAGGCGGTTATGGAGGCTCACGATCTGGTCTTCCGCTACCAGGATCGAGGCGAGCCTGTGTTGAAACGATGCAGTTTGACGATCCATCGAGGCGACCGCCTCCTGCTCGAAGGGCCATCGGGTGGCGGCAAATCAACCTTGGCCTCGCTGCTTGTTGGTCTACGGGTTCCGCAATCTGGCTTGCTCCTGCTCCGCGGACTTGACCGGCAGACGCTTGGCGACGGAGGCTGGCGTCAACGGGTCGTCTCCGCACCTCAGTTTCATGAGAATCATGTTCTTAACGAGACCTTCGCCTTCAACCTGTTGATGGGGCGTCGCTGGCCGCCGCACGAAGAGGACATGCAGGAAGCGTCCGCCATTTGTAACGAACTCGGCCTCGAGCCTCTGCTCAGCAAGATGCCCGCCGGGATGTTGCAGATCGTTGGAGAAACGGGATGGCAGCTATCACACGGCGAACGCAGCCGCGTTTACATTGCCCGGGCCTTGCTTCAAGGCGCGGAAGTGGTGATTTTCGACGAGAGTTTTGCCGCCCTCGATCCGGAAAACGTCAAACTGGCGCTCGATTGCGTGCTGCGCCGGGCGCGGACTTTGCTCGTGGTTGCCCATCCATGAGTTTACGTAATCCGAGTTTACGTAATCCGGACTTTCATAGGGAGTTGACCAGAAGAGCCCTGAAATAGATTAGAATCGCGCACTCAGCAGGTGAGTCGTCAGGGGTCCATGCCATGGTCGGGAAAACACTTCGCTCCTATCGAATCGAGTCCAAACTGGGTGCTGGCGGAATGGGCGTCGTGTATAAAGCCGTCGATTCGCGCCTCGACCGGCCCGCGGCGATCAAGGTTCTGGGTGCCTCAGCGGTCAGCGCTGAACGTGAAAGAAGGTTCGTTCAGGAAGCCAGGACAGCATCTTCACTGAATCACCCGAACATCGTCACCATCTACGACATCGATACCCAGGAGATAGACGGGCAGCCGGTCCACTACATTGCCATGGAGTACGTGGCCGGCGAAACGCTCGATCACCTGATCGGGCGCAAGGGTCTGCGTGTTCGCACGGCGCTGAAATATGCGGCGCAGATTGCCGACGCGCTTGCCGCCGCGCATGCTGCCGGAATCATCCATCGCGATCTGAAGCCCTCGAACGTGATGGTCACGCCGCAAGGAACAGTTAAGGTTCTTGATTTCGGCCTCGCCAAGCTCAATGAAGAAACAGAAAGCGATGCCGATGCTTTCGCCGAAACGATGCACGGTGACGGCGCTCCTCTTACAGAGGAGGGGACCATTCTCGGCACCGTCGCCTATATGTCTCCGGAGCAGGCCGAAGGTAAGAAAGTCGACGCCCGTTCCGACATTTTTTCGTTTGGCTCGATGTTGTACGAAATGGTGACCGGACAACGTGCCTTTACGGGCGGGTCCAAGCTGGCCTCGCTTTCGGCAGTCCTGCACAAGGAACCGCAACCTCCGTCGCAGACCGTCGCCGACCTTCCGCCAGAACTGGAACGAATCATCGCCCGATGCATGAAGAAGGATCCGGCGCGCCGCTGGCAAAGCATGGCCGACGTGAAGGTCGCCTTGGACGAACTGTGCGACGAGACTGAAGCAAGCAGCGTCGATCCCAGGCAAGCACGGCCGGGTTTGTCGCTCGCTGCAAGACGCGTCGCACCGCCCGCTAAACGCTGGCTGATCCTGGGAGCTTTGAGCCTGCTGCTGGTTGGAGTTGCTGCCGGCGCGTATTCCGTGCGCAGATACTTGCGCCCGGAGCCTGTCACTTTTCAACGGCTAACCTTTCGGCGAGGCGACGTTACGGCTGCCAAATTTGGCCCCGGCGACGAAATCATTTACAGCGCCGAGTGGGATGGCGCTGCGTCCACATTGTTTTCCACCCGGCCGGGTAATCGTGAAGCTCGGCCTTTGGGCCTGCCGACGGGGAAGATTCTGGCCATCTCTCACGCCGGTGAAATGGCGCTTCTGCTGGGCGACGGTGACGTTGGCACACTTGCGAGCGTCCCCTTCAGCGGAGGCGCGCCTCGTGAAATGCTGGAGAATGTTAGCGGTGCGGACTGGAACCCCAGTGGCGACGCCTTGGCTGTGGTGCGAACGATTGGAGGAAAAAGCCGCCTGGAATATCCCGTCGGGACCGTGCTCTACGAGACCGACGCGCGCCCTCCTCTGGATCCGCGAGTCTCCGCGAACGGCAAACTCGTAGCCTTTTTCGATTACGATATGGAAGTCGGTGATTACTCCCTATGCGTCGTTGGCCCAAGCCATCCGAAGCAAGTGCTATCCCGAGGATGGCGCGCGGTTGGCTCTTTGAACTGGTCCCCTAAAGGCGATGAAATCTGGTTCTCGGCTGGCCAACCGGGCAGCGATCCCGTGCTCTACGCGGTCGGTCTTTCGGGCAAGCAGCGATTTCTCGCCCAGACTCCGGGCGTCATCGTAATGCAGGATGTCGCCGCCGATGGGCGCGTATTGCTCAGCACCGTCAACTCGCGACTGGGAATTCGCTTCATCGATTTCGAAAATTCTTCCGAACGCGATCTGGCCTGGCTGGATGCCTCGTTGCTCTACGAGATTTCCAATGATGCCAAGAACCTCCTCTTTGTGGAACTCTCTTATGGCGAGGGTCGCAACGCCGCAATCTATCTGCGGAAAACCGACGGCTCCGCCGCGGTACGATTAGGTTATGGCAATCGCCCCTCGCTCTCGCCTGATGGGAAATGGGTAGTGTGCATCTATCGCGAAGCCGCGCGCTCGCGTCTAATGCTGCTTCCCACCGGTCCCGGCGAATCGCGTTTCCTGAATGTTAGCGGAGTGTACTTCGAATCTCTCGCATGGTTTCCCGACAGCAACCGGGTGCTCTTTACTGGAAATGAGCCGGGGCGTCCGGTTCGAACGTGGATGTACGATCTGAATTCTGAGAAGGCTACACCATTGACTGCCGAGGGGATCAGAGGCGGTCCGGTCGCGCCCGATGGCCAGCGGTTCGTCATCGCCGATGCCCATGAGTTGTCGCTTGCGCCGCTAGCCGGGGGAGAGCCTCGCAAGGTATCCCCGTTGCAGAATGGTGAGACGGTAGTCAGGTGGAGCGGCGATGGACGCTATATTTTCCTGCGGCAGCCGGAAGGCGATAGCGTCAAGATCACTAGGCTCGACGTCACTACCGGACATAACGAGCCCTGGCGAACTTTGAAGGTTCCCGAACCTGGTGCCGAGTTTATCGGAGCCTTCGCATTGTCAGCGGATGGAAAAACGTGCGCTTTCTCCTTTCAGCACGATCTCGCCAACCTCTATCTTGTAAAGGGAGTCAAGTGAGAAGTAGGGGTTTAAGGCGTCCAGATTATGCGGCAAAAGACGAAGAGATCGCGATCCCATTTTCGGTGGTGACCGCGATCTCATAAATTTGGCGTGCGCGATTGCGATATTGCTTCCATCTCGGTTTCGACTCCGTGAAGATTAACCACATTTCATTAGTCGAGAATGGCGGCCGATGACTGTCCTGCTTTCAGGTTGCTTTTTACGTTCATCTCGTTTCTTCTTTCGCAGATTTCGCTAAGTAGTGGGCATTTCAAAGCCGAGAATTCGTTAGTCGAGAACTGCGACGGTGCGCGAGCCTGCCTTGAGGTTGCTCTTCATCTTCATGTCATTTCTCCTTTTGCTAGTTTCGGGTGAAGCACTCTTAGGCTTTTGCAACCGAGAGGCCACAAGTTCAAAAGCGGATCGGAGATTCCGCAAGTACTGCAAATGAAATAATTTAGCAGGGAGATGCGGGTGGGCGATGACCATCCTGCAAACCAATCGTGGGGCGTTTACCTAACAAATAAGTTGGGCGAGCTAATGTCTTTGTTTGGTACTTGGCCTGACGCCGGTCGCAGTTCCAGTCGGTCGGCTTTCGCGCATATTATTCTTATGCTCGCCGTTGCCGCTTCGGCGTGAGGTTCAATGTCCGTATCAGCCGGAACAGATGGTTGGGATGCACTCCTAGTATCCCGGCCGCCTCCGTATAGTTCCCGTTGGCTTGCTCAATTGCCTGCTCGATGAGTTTTTTCTTCGCCTCGCGAATGCCGTCATGCAGCGCCGTAACCGGTTCTCCCGACGAAGACGCCGTTTCTTCCAGGATCGAATCAGGCAGGTCCTCGGGCAGAATCAATTCCGTCGAGCCCAACACCACCGCTCGCTCGATAGCATTTTCGAGTTCGCGCACATTACCGGGCCAAAGGTAGCTTAGAAGGCAGGCCCGCGCCTTGGGAGATATGCCTGCCACGCGGCGCTTGACTCTTTCGCTATAGCGAGCCGTAAAGAAGGCTGCCAGCATCGGAATATCCTCCGGCCGCTCCCGCAAGGGAGGAATCTCAATGGAAACGACGTTCAGCCGGTAATAAAGGTCCTGCCTGAACTTCCCATTGCGCGATGCCTCGTTCAGATCGACATTGGTCGCGGTGATGAGTCGGATATCGAGTTTAATCGGACGAGTGCCTCCCACACGTTCGAACTCGCGCTCCTGCAAAACCCGCAATAGCTTCGCCTGCAGCGACGGCGCCAGTTCGCCGACCTCGTCGAGAAACACGGTGCCGCCCTCGGCGGTTTCCAGCTTTCCTTTTTTCTGCCCAACCGCGCCCGTGAATGCGCCCTTCTCGTGGCCAAAAAGTTCACTCTCCAGCAGAGTGTCCACGATCGCGGCACAATTAATTGCCACAAACGGCCGGTCGGCCCGTGCGCTATTACTATGGATGGCCCGGGCAACCAATTCCTTTCCCGTGCCGCTCTCGCCGTGGATCAGCACTGTAGATTCGCGCGGCGCCACGCGCGAGACAAACTGATAGACCTCGCGCATGGGCTGGCTCTCCCCGACCATGCTGTGCTGGATGTTGAGTTCCTGCTGCAACCGGCGATTCTCATCCCCAAGCCGTTCCAGGTGGCTCGCGTTTTCAATGGCCAGCGCGGCCACGTTACCGAGCGCCGTCACCAGTTGCAGGAGTGCCGCATCGAAACGGGGACGCTGTGAGTTGGCCTCTTGCGAGCTCGTATCCAGATAAAGCGCTCCGAGCACTTTGTCCTGCACTTCAAGGGGGACGGCCAGCACGGCGCGCACTTTTGGCTCGATCAGGCTCTCCGCTTCTCGAAAAGCCTCGTCGCCAGGTACATCGTTCGACAGCACCGCCAGATTCTCTTTGATGACCTGGTTCAGAATCGTTTGGCTGACTTGAATCGGCTGATTCGGTCCCAGCCGGCGGTCCCAACCGACGATGGAAGCGAATCCGTCGGTGCCCGCCTCGGTTAGTAGTATCGCCGCTCGGTCAGCCGAAGAAATCTCGAGGACCGCCTCCAACGCTTTCTGCTGTAGCGCGGCCAGACCGTGGACTGAATTGATACTTTTGCTGAAGTTGAGAAGCACATTCAAATCGCGAACCGTGCGCTCCGTCGCCCCTGTCGCATTGACTCGCCCGGGCTGAAGGTAAATCGCATCCTGCTTGCGCAACACGATCGTGGCTCCGCCAGGCGTGGGGGCGGAACTAAATTCCAGTGAAGAGTGCTCGGCGGGAGTCTCCGCCGACAAACCTTGAAAGACCAAAACCGACTTGCCGACACGAATCTGATCGCCGTTCGCGAGGCGCCTCTCTTTAACCGGAACATTATTGACGAAAGTGCTGTTTCGGCTCTCCAGGTCCTCGATCAGAAATCCCTCGCCATCCCTGCGAACTAAGCAATGCCGGCGAGACACCAGGGAGTCTAGAAGTGAAATCTGGTTCGATGGGTCGCGGCCAATCGACAACTCATCCTCAGCCAGGGGGAAAGTTCTACCTTCGAGCGGACCGGCTACTGCCTCGAGCCTGGCAGGATTTGCCGAAATGTCCTCCGAATCGGGATTGGCTTTCACCCGAGGAGTATACCAACCATCCGGGTCATTCGCTTCCTAACATAAAAGCGAGGCTGCCAAGCCGGAACGTTAGGTTTCGCCGGCGGAGTCCGCGCTGAAAGCCACTGGCGCCGCGTACCGAAATCAACATTATCTTCTCTGGAGTCAGTAGGATGGGACGCAAGGGGCATCACCCGGAAATCCGTTGGTTACTTCTGGCACACAGCTTGCATTACTCAAGTACATCACCGCAACAGAATGAAGACAAAGTCCAAAGAAAGGAGAAACCCGATGAAAGTCAAGACGAACACCAAGGCCGGCAACGCACTGTGGGGAAGCTAATCTTGTGGTTTTGATTACTACGCGAATAACCAGTTCCAACAGCATCGGCGGAGCTGAACAAAATCTGAAGAAAGGAGAAACCCAATGAAAGTCAAGACGAACGCCAAGGCCGGCAACGCACTGTGGGGATCTTAATCTTGCAGTTTTAACGAATACCGAGCCATTGCTGAAGGATTCACCGAACAAACAAGTGATCTTAAAGAAAGGAGAATCCCGATGAAGGTTAAGACCAATGCGAAAGCGGGCAATGCGTTGTGGGGCAGCTAATTTTAAGAGCCTTCACAAATTTCACCGAACCGATCCGGCTCAAACAAGAGTCTCAAGCAAGAAGCGAAGGATGCTCCAAAGGTTGATGACAGCCTGGGTTTGAAAACCCAGCACCCCCTTCGGAGCATCTTTCGCTTGCTGATGCGCCGTTCTGCCAGAACTGAGCATTTTTGCTTGGGCGTCTTTAGTCCGCCGGTAGATCCATGCAGCGCTCCACGCACGGGTTTCGTTCTGGCATCGGCGATGATCGTTGGGACGGTCTTTTCTAGCTCTGCCTCGCGGTTCCTAGCATAAACGTGAGTCGACCAAACAGAATGGTTAGGTCCACTCGGTGGGAGCAGCCGATAAATCCACAGGCCGATCGATCCAATCCTTCCTATCTCCTTTATTTTCAATACAAAATCCGCTAAGCCAAAGTGCCGGAACCAACCGGTTACTTTTGGCACCTCGCTTGCATTACTTAAGTGCATCAAGGCAAGCAGAAAGAAAAAATTAAAAGAAAGGAGAAATCCAATGAAAGTTAAGACGAACATGAAGGCCGGCAGCGCACTGAGGGGCAGCTAATTTGAGGTTTCGCAAACATCGAGAATTAAGTTTAGAAGTGACCGATCAGAGCAAAATCCCAGGGAGAGGAGAAATACGATGAAAGTTAAGACGAACACCAAGGCCGGCAGCGCACTGTGGGGCAGCTAATCTTAAGAGTTTCATTCAACCTGTTCAGAAACCAGAGAAGACTGAACGAGCAATAAAAAATCCCAGAATACGAATAAAGGAGCAGTCCGATGAAAGTTAAGACGAACGCCAAGGCCGGCAGCGCATTGTGGGGCAGCTAATCCTAAAAGATCCCGTAAACCCAGAATCAGTCTGGTTTATTCAAAAGAATTTCTGGCACCAAGCAAAGGATGCTCCAAAGGTTGAATGTCTGGTTTTTGAATAACCGGCATCACCTTCGGAGCATCCTTTGCGTTGCGCCCGTTTCCTATTAGCTAACCGAACCCTTTTTCTCCAGATAATCTTGAGCCTGGCGAAGCACTTTGCGCTCGTTGCTGTAAGCCAGCTGGGCGGGCGCATCGGCCAGTGGAACCCAGAGAGCTCGCATCACTTCGATTCGCATGTCGGATGTGAGGTCGTCGATTTCTCCGGAGACATACCGCATCAGATAGAAGCTCACGATCTTGAAAACTTTTGCGCCGTCTCCCCACTGGCGCACGTAGACATATTTGTTGTCAGCAAGTTTCGTAACGGGTTCGGCCACAATTCCTGTCTCTTCGAATACTTCGCGCATGGCAGCCGCCTGAGGCTTTTCACCGGGATCTACCAGGCCCTTGGGAAGATTTAGAACCGCCCGGCTGCGCTTGCGTGGTTTTTTTGCCGGGCTCGCCGTCTCCCCCGGCGATTGATTTTTCTGCGGCTCGATTTTTGCTGGATTGCTTTTTGCTGGATTGCTTTTTGGTGGTTCAATCAAGGCAACGTGCCAGACTCCCGAAATCTGCCGCAGCACTACGCCCCCTGCCGAAATTTCCCGGGTCATAAAACGAATTCCCTGGGACGCGCCATCAGAGATTCCCCAGCTTCTCAGCCTCTTGCTGCATGCGCTGCCAGGCGCGTTCAACGTGTTGCTGCTGAGTGCTGGTCTGCCCCACGCAGAATCGAAGAGTGAGTTTGCCATCGAGCTTCGTGTGCGTGAGATAGAGGTCGCCGCTGCCGTTCAGCCGGTCCATGAGGAACTGAGTGGCCTGATCCCCGGCACGCAGCCGAAAACAGACTAAGTTCAGCTGGGACGGAGCAGCGAGTTCAAAGCGTTCATCTTTGCTTAGCCAACCGACGAATTCCTTTGCCAGCCGCACATGTTCGCGAATATGGTGCTGCAGGCCCTCAATGCCGTAATAGCGAATCACGAACCAAAGTTTGAGCGAGCGAAACCGCCGGCCGAGCTGGACGTGCCAGTCGCGATAATCGATCACTGCGCCAGACTCCGTTGCCTGGTTGCGCAGATATTCCGGCAGAACCGACAGCGTTTGGATCAAGTGCTTCCGGTCGGCGACGTAAAAGCAATTACAATCGAAGTTGGTAAACATCCATTTGTGCGGGTTGAAGGTGTAGCTGTCCGCGAACTCTACGCCATCATGAATGAGGCGGAATTCCGGGCACAAAGCAGCCGTGCCGCTCATCGCGGAATCCACATGCAGCCAGAGTTTATGGTCGCGGCAGATGCGCGCAATTTCGCGGACGGGATCGATGGCATTAGAAGACGTCGTGCCCACGGTGGCGCAGACGAAGCACGGCATCAGGCCGGCCTTGATGTCGGCGTCAATCTGGCGTGCCAGCGCCTCAGGACGCATGGCGAAGTTCTTGTCCACTTCGATGGGCCGCAGATTATCGGAACCCATCCCGGCGATCTTCATCGCCTTTTCTATGGAGGAATGAGTTTGCGTAGAGCAGTAAGCGATCAGCCGTCCATCGCAGCCCTGGCGATTGCTGGCGAAGCCAGTCGTACGCTCGCGCGCCGCGAGCAGAGCGCAAAGCGAGGCGCTCGATGCCGTGTCCTGAATCACGCCGCCTCCGGCGCTGGTCGAAAGAAATTTCTCCGGCAGACCCAGCATCGGAACCAGCCAGTCGAGCACGTGAGTTTCCACTTCGGTGCATGCCGGACTCGTGGACCAGAGCATGCCCTGCACGTCCAGTCCCGCGGAAAGTAGTTCGCCGAGAATCGCGGGCCCAGAAGCGTTCGACGGGAAATAGGCATAGAAGTTCGGCGACTGCCAGTGCGTGATTCCCGGAAGAATCACGCGCTCGATGTCGCTGAAAATCTGGTCGAAGGCTTCGCCGTGCTGCGGCGCGGCAGGCGGCAAATGCGAGCGAATTTCCCCCGGCTTGACCCGCGACAGAACCGGGAAGCTCTCGACGCGGGACTGGTAGTCGGCAATCCAGTCCACGACGGCGTGGCCCTGGCGGCGGAACTCCTCCGGAGACATGTGGAACGATTTGGACTCAGACATGAAATTTGCGATTTGTAATTTGTAATTGGTAATTCAAAACCACCACGACTTGAGATTACAAATTACAAATTACCAATCACAAATGCCCATAATAAACTCTAGTTTTGTATTCGAATTCGACCCTATCATTGGTGCTGTGGGCGCGAAAGATTCGCTGCAATTCCTGCATCATCGGCGCGCAATTAGGATGCCCTTCGAGCGGCACGTACGACGAAGATAGCAACCGTCCGGCGACGCCTTCGTAGCCAAATGGCTGGCGCAGGCCGAAAACGCGTTCCTGGCACAGCGTAGGCGCGAAGAATTCGTGGATGATCGCCGTCGTTCGTTCGTGCCGCACGTCTTTGTAATCCGTGCCATAGGTCAACAATAGCTGCTCATAGTCGCGCAGAAAAGCCGTGCTCTCGGTGTCGCGTTCATTCCATATCAATACGCACCAGCCCCCCGGTTTGAGAATGCGGACGAATTCGGCGCGGGCGCGAGCCAAATCGAACCAGTGCGCCGCCTGGGCAGCGGTGACGAAATCAACGGAAGCAGACTGGAGTGTGGTTTCCTCTGCCGTTCCGGCGACAGACACCAGCTTAGAATAGCGTTCGAGCTGCTGGATACCCATTTCGCGCATTTCGGTGTTGGGTTCAACGGCAAAAACTGAATTCCCATTCTCCAGAAGAAGGCGGGTAAACATGCCCGTGCCGGAGGCAACATCGGCGACGACGTGACTCGGCTGCAATCCGCATTCGGCGCGCAGCAGGTCGAGAACTTCGGGCGGATATCCGGGGCGGTAGCGCACGTAGTGCTCCACCCGGTCAGCAAAACGGGTCGTTGAAGACTTAGCCATCGCCTTTTAGTGTAACGCGTTCAAACGGCGACTCTCTGCACACGGTACAATCTTCACTTTGTGGCGAGGACTTCGCTCGGCGACTGAATTCGTGTTCTCTCCAAGGAGCTTCATGAGACTTCTCTCGGGTGCATTCCTGTTTTTCCTGTTACTGGGCTCGTACCGGGCGTTTGAATTGTCAGGCCAGGATCAGGCGAGTAAAGAGGATCAGGCGGGTAAAGATCAGGCGGGCAAAGAAAAAGAGGAGTCGTCGGCGGCCAACTGGCCGATCAGCGGTTTCCGCGACATAGCCGCCGAGCGCCAACTGGAAACGAAATTCATGGCCGTGCCCGATCCGAAGCTGGCCGAAGAGCATCTTCGCATTCTGACTCAAGCGCCTCACATCGCCGGCTCTCCCGAGGACAAAGCAACCGCCGACTACGTGGCGCAGAAGTTTCGCGACGCCGGGCTCGACACTGAAATTGTCGAATACAAAGTATGGTTCAACTATCCCGCAGAAATTCGCGTGGACATGACTGCGCCGCCCGGAGTCGAAATGCACGGTCCGCGGCGCGAGCGGGTCAACGGTGATCCTTATCAGGACGATCCGCGCGTCGTGACTCCCTATAACGCCATGTCGCCCTCAGGCGACGCCGAGGCCGATGTGGTCTATGCAAACTACGGCTCGCCCGATGACTTCGAGAAGCTGAAGCAGATGAACATCGATGTGCGCGGCAAAATCGTGATCGTCCGTTACGGTCAGAATTTTCGCGGCGTGAAGGTGCTCGATGCCCAGGAACGCGGCGCCGCCGGAGTCATCATTTATTCCGACCCAAAAGATGATGGTTACTATCGCGGTGATGCCTATCCGAAAGGGCCGTGGCGCCCGGCCAGCGGCGTGCAGCGCGGATCCGTTGGATACATGTTCGACTTTCCCGGAGATCCAACTACGCCGGGAGTGGCGTCCGTTCCGAATCTCCCGGATTCGAAGCGTGTGTCGCCCGCTGAATCCGAGCAGATGCCGAAGATCCCTGTCACTCCACTCTCTTACGCCGATGCCTCGCCGATTCTTGATCATCTCGGCGGACCAGCTTCGCCGCGCGAATGGCAGGGCGCGCTGCCGTTTACGTATCACGTTGGTCCCGGTCCTGCGAGGGTGAAGATGCACCTTAAGCAGGATTATCAGTTCCGCACCATTTGGGATGTAATTGGGAAGATTCGAGGCGCTTCCTCTCCCGATGTGTGGGTTGTGGCTGGCAATCATCGCGACGCCTGGGTGTATGGAGCGGTCGATCCAAATAGCGGCACAGCGGCGATGTTGGAATCGGTGCACGGCCTGGGAGAACTGTTGAAGTCGGGCTGGAAACCGAAGCGCACGATCGTGATCGGAAGCTGGGACGCGGAAGAAGAGGGCCTGATGGGTTCAACCGAATGGGGAGAAGATCACGCCCAGGAATTGGGGAATGCGGCCGCCTATTTCAATATGGATGTTGGCGTATCGGGCAAAAAATTCGGAGCTTCCGGCGTTCCGACTCTAAAAGAGTTTATTCGCGAGATTGCCAAGGCGGTGCCATCGCCGCAAGGTGAAGGTACAACCGTATACGACGTATGGAAAAAGGCGACCGCTCCGAGCACTGAGCCTAACCATCCTCAGGAAACAGCCAGCTTCCGTGCGTCGCCGAATGCGGAGCAGAGCGATGTGCCCGTGGGCGATCTGGGCAGCGGTTCCGACTACTCCGTTTTCCTGGAGCATCTCGGAGTGCCGTCCACAGATATCGGTTCGACCGGCGATTATGGTGTCTATCATTCCACATTCGACGACTTCGCCTGGTTCAAGAAGTTCGGCGATCCCGATTTTCGTTATGAGCAGCAAATGGCCCGCATCTATGGCTTGGAAGTTTTGCGCATGTCCGGAGTCGATGTGCTTCCCTACGATTACGAAAATTACGGAAAAGAAATCGCGGTCTACCTTGAAAGCGCCAGGTTCAAGAGCAAAGATCGCTTTGGAGACAAGGGCGCGGACTTCTCGGCAGCCCTCGAAAGCGCGCGCCGTCTGCAGGAAGCCGGCGCTAAAATGCTGCAAAAACAGCGAAAAATGCCCGTACAGCCCGACCGAATCAATGCTAAACTTCGCGATGCGGAGCGGGCGTTGCTGATTCCAGAGGGACTTCCAAACCGGCCGTGGTTTCACCATTCCATTTATGCGCCGGGCCAGTACACTGGTTACGCGGCTGTGGTGATTCCTGGCGTGTCCGAGGCGATTGATCGCGGTGATCTTCGCCGGACCGAACAGCAGGTGGCAACCCTGACGGCGGCCCTGAATCGTGCCGTCCAGGTGCTGGAGCAATACCACTAATCGCGGTTCGGTCGCAAGAGGCGGAGTGCGGTTAAGGTAACAAGGCCAAGACGACCCCCGGGTTTATGGCACTGGCAAGAATTATTACGCGATCTCAGGTATGCGCAAGACAACTGGCGAGCGATCTGCTTGCCCGCGGGTACGCCGTCGAAGTTGTAACTCCTGACTCAATCCCCGGCAACCGCGCCGATCTGGAACTAAGGGTCGAAGAGAATGCGGGAAATCAATTGCTCGCGAGCGTGCAAGCGCATGATGGCCGCCGCTCGGCGTCGTTCGAGTTCCGCCATCACTTAAGGGCTCCGATTGCGGATTTTCTCCGCAAGACGCAGGAGACCACCGAAGTTATTTACTTGTCGGGAGAGCCAGGCAGCTTCGTCGCCGAGCCCAAACCCGAACGGGTAGAATTGCCCGTATCTCCGCAACTCGAGCCCAAGATTGTTTCTGCCCCCGCCCCCGTTCTATACGACTCACGTTCAGATTCAGGCCCAGATTCCGGCTCAGCCGTTTCACGGTCAACTGCTTCACCTTCGACCGATTCAATTTCAACCGAGTCGTCTTGGCAAAAGACTGTGCCAATCCTCCCGCCGCCGCAACCGCAGCCGCCGCTATCGGTGAAACCCGTCGCAGCGGCGGAGGCGCCTTCACCCATTGCCGTGCCGCTTGCCCCACCGCGTCTTGCGCCAGTCCGCGTCCCGTCGGCCACGGACCAAACAAGGTCGAAGCCGAACCCGCGCAAGCGACCCCCGCGATGGGGATGGCGTGCTGCTCTGGCCTTTACCGGCATGGTGTCACTGGCTTTGGTTGTCGGCCTTGGCGCACGCCGCCCGAAAAAAACCTACGCTCCCATCTCCGAGGCGCTCTCGACCCAAAAGATTTCGACTCCATCCATCCACGCGTCCCCATGGGTCGCTGCTTCCCCAGACAATTCGCACGACGATTCAACGGCGATTCCTGGAGAGATTTACAGTTCTCCGCCATCGCCTTCGCCCATAGAATGGGGATCGGATCAGGCGCCGAGAACGGCGGACAGCGCCGAAGAAGCAGTGGTGAGAGCTTCCATCGTCCACAAGAAGGCGCTCGGCAAGACCAGCCATCACGACGAGGGATCGATCGCGCGCGACACAGTCACTTATCTCGACCCGCACTACCGGCCTCACGCGCCGAAAGGCCGGTCGGCGAACCGTTTGGCTCGAAGGGATTCTGCCCCACACAAGCACAATGGCGGAGTGATTGCGGCGAATACCGTCACCTATCTCAATAAGCCGACTCCGAAACCGGCAAAATAACCCTTTCAGTTCCGTCAGCGAGAATCGCGAACTCCAGGCCCGCTCTGTGGTTTTTATCCGACTGGCTCTAGAATGGACGGATATGAGGAAGAGTTTTCTGATCCTATGCGCGATGGTCATCCTGCTCGGCTTTGGCGTGGCCAAGATGGCCGCCCAGGATGACGACGAAGGCCCGATGGCGGAGTTGCGCTTCGTGGTTGTGAAGGACTACAACGGCAAACCAGTGCGGAACGCGGCGGTGGTGCTGCATCCCGTGAGCCGGAAGGGCAAACAGGCGCGTGGTGGCTTGGAGTTGAAGACCGACAACGATGGGCGTACGAATATAGACGGGATTCCATATGGTCCGTTGCGCGTGCAGGTGCTGGCGCAGGGTTTCCAGACCTTCGGGGAAGACTACCAGATCGACAAGCCGGAACTGGAAATCACGGTGAAGCTGAAGCGTCCCGGAGGTCAGTACTCCGTCTACAACGGAGATGCGCCAAGGCGAATGATAAAGATAAAAATGACAATGATAAAGATGATAAGAAGCCGCCCGATCAGAAACCGCAGGAATAAGGCGGCGTTTCGCGTAGAGACGCGGCTTGCCGCGTCTCAGCCGTGCCGCCTCACCGGAGACTTGCCAAATCCGTTCGGAGCGAGGTTTTCATGAAAAGAAATATTTTGCTGACAACAGCAATCACAGCAGCAATGTCAATGACAATGACGATTGCGCTGGGAGCCGTCGCGGCTTGGGCACAGGACGACGCGGGCCCCACTGCGAAGTTGCAGTTTGTAGTAGTGCGCGACTCCGATGGCAAGCCAGTGAGAAATGCCGAGGTGGTCCTCCATCCCGTGGGGCGCAAAGGCAAGCAGGATAAAGGTGAGATGGACTTCAAAACCGACGCCGACGGAAAGACGAACGCAGATGATATTCCCTACGGAACGTTGCGAGTGCAGGTGCTGGCTCCCCACTTCCAGACGTTCGGGGAAGACTATGAGATCAATAAGGCCGAGATGGAAATCACCGTGAAGCTGAAACATCCGGGCGATCAATATTCCGTCTATCACGGCGACGACAAGAAACCGCAGTAAGGCTCCAGTAGCGGGCTGAACAGCATCAATTACAGATGACAGCAAGGGCCGGGTGACCTACAATCGGGGGGCTGCCATGGCATTACAGGAACTCACTGTCGAGCGTTATGAGGGTGTTGCGGACGATCAGCGGATTCTGCTGCTGCGCGGTCCGATCACCATGGAGACCGCTCCGCAATTCGAGCGTGCCGTGCGCCACGAGCACGCGGAAACGATGATCCTCGATTTGTCCGATGTCCCATACATCGATTCTGTCGGGTTGGGAGCGTTAGTCGCGACCTATGTGTCGCACCAGAAGTTAGGCCGCTGCCTGGTGCTGACCGGGCTCAAGCCCCGGGTGCGCAAGGTCATGGAAATCACCAAAGTGACCGATTTCTTCGTGACCTTTGGCACCACCTGGGAAGCGGTGGAAGCGCTAGCGAACACCGGAACTGCCTAGAGGTCGTGTGGTGACGGGGCTCTGCCCCGTCAGGAGTACCCTCCCCTCGGCCTGAATCGAAACCGCAGCAGTGCCCATCTAACCTCGCATTGCGCGCCTGTTTACCGGTCGTTGCTGCGCGCACCGGCACATATGAATCTTCTTTTCCAGTATTCCAAGCATTATTGGAAGCTGTTTGCGGCTGCGCTTTTGCTGGCTGCCACCAATCAAATTTTCTCTCTCCTCGATCCGCTGATTTTCCGTCATGTGATCGACAGCTATGCCACCAAGTATCACCAATACGCTCTGGGCCAATTTGTGCACGGGGCGGGACTTCTGGTGCTGGCCGCGGTCGGAGTGGCGTTTGTGTCGCGCGTGGCCAAGAACTTCCAGGATTATTTCGTCAACGTCATCGTGCAACGCCTGGGCGCGCGCATGTATTCGGACGGCATCCGGCATTCGCTCGATTTGCCTTACCAAGTGTTTGAAGATCAGCGCAGCGGCGAAACTCTGGGCAAGTTGCAGAAGGTTCGCAGCGACGTGGAGAGGTTTATAACCTCCGCCGTCAATGTGCTTTTCATTTCGCTCATCGGCATCATCTTCGTAATGATCTACGCCTTCCGCGTGCATTGGTCGATCGCTCCCGCGTTTCTTCTCACCGTGCCGCTGCTGGGAGTTATCAGCTCGGTGTTGAGCAAGCGCATCAAGAAAATGCAGAAGACGATTGTGGCCGAGACCACGGCGCTGGCGGGTTCGACGACCGAATCGCTGCGCAACATCGAGCTGGTCAAGAGCCTGGGATTGGCGCCGCAAGAAGTCGGGCGGCTGAACGGGATCACGGAAAAGATCCTCCGACTCGAATTAAAGAAGGTGAAATACCTGCGCAGCCTCAGTTTCATCCAGGGGACCGCGGTCAACGCGCTGCGATCGAGCATTTTATTCCTGATGCTCTATTTGATCTTCCGTCAGGAAATTACCATCGGCCAGTTCTTCTCTTTGTGGATTTATTCGTTCTTCATCTTCGGGCCGTTGCAGGAACTGGGCAACGTCATCAACGTTTATCGTGAGACCGAAGTCTCGTTGCAGAACTTTCAAGAGATTCTCGACACTCCCCGCGATCCGAAACCAGCCGCACCCGAGCCGTTGGATGAGCTGATGACGCTGCAGTTCGAGCAAGTCAGTTTTCAGCACCAGACCTCGTCGGCCCTGGCGTTAGACGAGATCAGTTTCAGCGCCGCGCGGGGAGACACCGTCGCGTTTGTTGGGCCGTCAGGGGCCGGGAAGTCGACGCTGGTGAAGCTCTTGGTAGGCTTGTACGCTCCGAAGACGGGCGAGATTCTCTACAACGGGATTCCATCGGATCGTGTCGATCTCGATCTGCTGCGCGAGAAAATCGGATTTGTAACCCAGGATACGCAGCTCTTCTCCGGCTCGATTCGCGAGAACCTGTTGTTCGTGAATCCGCACGCGACCGACGAAGAATGCATGGAGGTTTTGCATCAGGCGGCAGCGCACAGTCTGCTATCCCGCGCGGACCGCGGATTGGATACGCTGATCGGCGAAGGGGGCGTAAAAGTGTCGGGCGGCGAGAAGCAGCGCCTTTCCATTGCTCGCGCCCTGTTGCGCCATCCGCAGTTGCTGGTATTCGACGAAGCGACCTCGTCGCTCGATTCGCTGACGGAAGAGGAAATCAGCCGCACCATTCGTGAAGTGGCGGCGAATCAGGAGGCGATCACGATTCTGATTGCGCATCGGCTGTCGACCGTGATGCACGCCGACAGAATTTACGTGCTGGAGCGGGGACGAATCGTTGAGTTGGGCACGCATTTCGAGTTACTCGAACAGAAAGGCCTCTACTACGCGATGTGGCGTCAGCAGGTGGGCGAGCGCGAAGCGGTGGTGCAGGGAAAATAATGGAGCGCCGGGCGTCCGCGCCCGGCAGGTGCTGGGCGCGCCCCGTCCCCACGCGAGCAGGTTCAACCCGACAGGGACTCGATAGCTTCCATGGCTTCCGCCGGGAGCTTTAGCGCGAAGCTGGCCAAATCCTGTTTCATGTGCTCGGCGTTCGAGGTCCCGGTCAGCGGCAGAATGCCAATACTGTTGGCGCACCTGAATATAATCTGAGCCGGGGTTGCGCCGGCGCTCGCGGCTATGCTGGCGATCAGAGGATGGTTGAGCACCTCCTGATTCGCGGTGAGCAGCGAGAATCCCTGATAGGCAATATTGTGCTCGCGGCAGAACTGCCGCACCTCGCGATCCCAGCCGAGTCGCGCGTAGCAGCGATTCTGCACAAATGCAGGCAGTTCGGCGCGCGAGGCTTCGATCTGCTGCAAGTGCTCTAAAGACACGTTGCTCACGCCGAGCAGACGAGTGCGTTCGGCATCGCGCTCTTTGCGCATCGCCTCCCAGACTTCCGAGTCGGCTTCGATCCAATCATAGTTGGATGCGGGCCCATGCAGCACGTAACTGTCGACGTGGTCGGTAGCGAGATGGTCGAGCGAACTGGCCATCGATTGCGCGACCTGCACCGAGAGCGAAGCTGCCGGGTCATAGGGCAGGCGCTGGTCCTGGCCGCGCTGATAGGTAAATTTCGTTTGCAGAAAGACATCGTCACGAGTGACGAGTCCGCTGCGATATGCGGCGGCTAAGCCCTGACCGACTCCCGCTTCAAAGTAATGCCGCCGCTGGTTCGCCGTGTCGATCGCGCGAAAGCCCATTCGAAGCGCGAGTTCGACAAGTGCCGCAGTGCGATCCTCCTTCCATGCGGTGCCGTATAAGAAATTGAAACCAAGCGTCGCCATCGATTTGTTCACGTGATCACGGGAATATTGCTAAGTCCCTTGGTGCCAAATACGCGGCGGTAGCGTTCAATTTCAGACGGCGGGCCAAGAGCTTTAGCATAGTTGTCGGAGAGTTTCACGGCGGGTTTGCCTTCTACCGTCGTCACCTTGCAGATCAAGCTGACAGGGTCAAAGTCGCTGCTGCCGGCGGGATCGCATCCACGGAAATCATTGGTCAGCAGAGTGCCCCACCCGGCGCTGAAACGAATCCGGCGTCCGGGAGTCCATTTCTGAGGGTTCTTAAAGTCGGCGGCGTTGTTGAAGTCGGCGCGAGCGGCTCCCCCGGCCATCGTCCCGCCAAAATAAGCATGCAGGCCGAGAATCTCATCGACGTCGAGCGCGTCAGAGGCGATGATGCGCTTGTCACGCGGGTCCCGGCCGCGCGCCTTGAGCCATTGAATATATTCGTCGCCTCCCACGAAAGGATCTTTGCTGTCGATGCGCTGGCCCGTCCAATCGGCCGCCCAGTCGGGAGCGTTTTCCAGGAACTGGGTAGTCCCAAAAGTATCCGGCAGCATGATGCGCAGCTCACCGTCATAGGTGGCCTGCCAGAGTTCGAGGACTTTATACTGAGAAGCTCTCAGCGCATCGTCATCGCCACGGGGCGCCAGCGCGGCGAGGACCATGGGAATTTCATGCGCGTTGGTTCCGATGGCTTCGAGATCGTGCTTGTGCGCGATAAACGCATTTGATGTTCCGGTGAAGGCGTTGCCGAGATTCGCATCCATTGCGTTGACTACATACTCCTGCCAGAGAAAGCTATGGCGGCGCCGGGTTCCAAAGTCGGCGACAGCCAGGCCGGGAACACCGCGCAGGCGCTCGATCTTGGCCCACAGTTTGGTTTTTGCCCGCGCATATAAAATGTCGAGGCCAAACTCGCGCAGTTTTTTTAGTCCGGCCCGGGTCTTTAATTCGCCAATGATGGCAAGCGCGTAGAGTTCCCACATAGTGGTCTCGGTCCACTGGCCGTCGAACGTGAGCTGGAATTGTCCGTCCTTCACCGACAATTCATAGTCCGACAGCCGGAAGTCTCGCTCCAGCCATTCCAGAAAGGCGGGCTCAAAAATGCCGCGGCGGCCATAAAACGTGTTGCCCGCCAGCCAAACGATTTCCGATTTGCGAAAACGGAGGCTTCGAGCGTGTTCCATCTGGTGAACCAGTTCTTCGCGCGGAAACATGTCGGCGAGACGCATGGAATTGGTGCGGTTGAATAGAGAAAACGACACGTGGGTCGTCGGATAATTCTTCCAGATGAACTGGAGCATCAGCAGCTTGTAGAAATCCGTGTCGAGCAAAGATCGGGTGACCGGGTCAAGTTCCCAGTTGTGGTTGTGCGCCCGCTCCGCGAAGTTGACGATCATAGCTTGAAACTCGGCTTCCGATCTCGCATACTCTCCCGCGCTCAGTGGTGCGTACTATCCTCTGTGAGCATCCCAAGAAAATCAACCGCAGTTACCCTCGGGATGCTTTTTCTTGCCATCCGGCTGACTTAGGCAAGGCAAACACGATACTATCGATTTTCTGTATGAGGCTACCCGCACCCATGATCGCCGGCCCCCGGAGTTGCGCATCGCTATTTATTGCCATGGGACGAGTCCATGGCTGGGCCGAGTCCGCCGGACGCGCGCTCGCTGTCGGAGTGCTGCCTGCCATGTTCCTCGCTCGCAACGGCCACGAGGAGATTTACAACATTCTGTGGACGCTGGTGTTCGGTTTTGCCACTCTCAACATTCTGAGTCTGGGCGCGCGCCACTTTGAAAGCGAAAAATCCGGCCTGAGTTTCGGCGAGACGCTGGCGATTCTGGTGGTGCTGGTGTCGATCGGGCTGCTCGGGTGGGAGATGCTTTACGTGTTCCACATCCTGCCCATTCGGCTCAACCCGCAGTGACGCCGATTGCGGTATGATCGCGTTGTGGCGAAGCGCGAATCCAGTTCTCGTGAGTCCAACTCTCGTGACTCTAATTTCGAAGTGACCTGCCCCTGCTGCGGTGCGGTCATGAAGGTCGACGTAGCGACCCGTAGCATCATCGCCCACACCGCTCCCGTCAAGCCGAAAACCTTCAACGATATGGAGGAGGCTGCTCGTGCCATGAAGGAGCACGATAGCCGCCGCGATTCCATCTTCCAGCAATCGATGGAAGCGCAAAAGCACTCCGCCGAACTGCTGGAGAAAAAATTCCAGGAAGCGGTCAAGAAGGCGAAAGAAACTCCCGACACCGGCAGGCCGCTTCGGGATTTCGATTTGGACTGAAGCTTTTCACCGCCGAGATGCGGAGTACGCCGAGAAAAGCAAGAGCATAAAGAACTAATGACTCGACCTCTTCTGCTTGGGCATCGCGGGGCGCGGGCCTCCCGGCACATTCCTGAAAACACCTTAGCATCGTTCGAGCTTTGTTTGCAGCATGGCTGCGACGGTTTCGAGTTTGACGTGCGGCTTTCCGCTGACGGGCAGGCTGTGGTCTGCCATGACGCGGCCGCTGGCGGAATAGAGATCGCGACAACGCCCTCGAAAGACTTGCCTCTACCCATGCTGGAAGACGTTCTGCGGCAATTTTCCGATCGGGCTTTTCTTGATATTGAGTTGAAAGTCGCGGGGTTGGAGGCGCAAACTCTGGCGTTGTTGCGCGCGCATCCGCCGCAAAAGGATTACGTAGTCTCATCATTTCTTCCCGGCGTCTTGACCGCAATCCACGCTCTCGCTCCGGCGATCCCGCTCGGATTTCTCTGCGAATCAGCGGATGAACTCTCGGGATGGCGTCAGACACCGGCGCAGTGGGTGATTCCTCAGTTCGCACTGGTTGACCGGGCGTTGGTAGAAATGGTTCATGCGGCAAAAAAACAAATCATGGTTTGGACAGTGAATCGCCTTGATAGGATCCGCGATTTCGCGGAGTGGGGCGTCGATGCGATCATCTCCGATGACACCGAATTGCTGCTTCGCTCGTTCTAAATTGGCGGGTCCGGTCATCGTAACGGCGAACGCGTCGTCTTCACCGTGTCCTGCCATTGCTCGCCGTATTCTCCTCATTTACATTGAAGAAGATGTCCACTACAGGCGAACGATTCGAACGAGCGGTCCAGATCATGGCGCGGTTACGGGCTCCGGGCGGATGCCCGTGGGATCGCGAGCAGACCTTCGACAGCATCAAGCCCTACACGCTGGAAGAGGCCTACGAAGTTCTCGAAGCAATCGACAATCGCGACTGGCCCGAGCTGACCGCGGAATTGGGCGACCTGCTGCTGCAGGTGCTCTTCTACTCCGAGATGGCGCGCGAGGCGGGCCACTTTTCGGTGGATGACGTGCTCGACCGGCTCGCCAATAAATTGGTCGATCGCCATCCGCATGTGTTTGGCGACGTGAAAGCGGACACTTCTGCCGAGGTCTTGCGCAACTGGGAGGCGCTGAAGGCGCGAGAAAGAGAAAAGAAACGGCTGGCGACAGGTGCAGATGAGGACGCCCATGAAGTAGACGAGAAGCAATCGGTTCTGGCGAGTGTTTCCTCCAAAATGCCGGCGTTGATGGAAGCTTACAAACTCAGTTCCCGCGCGGCACGCGTTGGATTTGACTGGCCAGAGATCGAAGGTCTGTTCGAAAAGCTCGCAGAAGAAACCGCAGAGCTGCGCGAAGAACTGAAGACCACAGAACTGAAGACCGCGGAACTGAAGGCTGCTCCGTTTCGCGAGCGGTCGGCCACAGGAATCGCAGGGTCTGGCAAGCCGCAGATATCGCCCGAGCTGCACGAGCGTCTGGAAGACGAAGTCGGAGATCTATTTTTTGTTCTGGTGAATATTGCGCGCTTTCTGTCGCTCGACCCCGAGTCGGCGTTGCGCAAGACGAATCGCAAGTTCAAGCGCCGCTTTCAGTGGATGGAGAATCGCCTCGCCGCCAGCGGCCGAGCGCCGCAGCAGGCATCAATGGATGAACTGGAAACACTATGGCAAGAAGCGAAGCTCCAGGAAAAGCCGGCGTGAGCGACGCGCCCTCGGCGTCATCAACGGCGACAGGAATAACCGCGCCCGGCGGCGAAGTGACGCTCCGTAAATGCGAAGCCCTGGAAGACATGCACGCCTGCTTTGCGCTGCAGAAAGAAGTGTGGAAGTTCGCCGATGCGGAGTTGGTTCCGGTGCGCATGTTCGTGGTGGCGGCAAAAATCGGCGGCCAGGTGATAGGAGCGTTCGTCAAGAGGAATGGCAACAAGCGGGATGACAAAACGACCGGCGCAACCGATAACGCAAGAAACGTAAGCAACGTAGGCAACGTAAGCAGCGGCGAAGAGGAACTGATCGGCTTTGCGCTCGCGATTCCGGGCGTCCGTAACGGGCGCCACTACCTGCACTCGCAGATGCTGGCGGTTCGCCAGCAATATCGCAACCGCGGATTGGGACGTCGGCTGAAGCTCTATCAACGCGACGATGCGCTGGCGCGAGGCTTTGAGCTGATGGAGTGGACGTTCGATCCGCTGGAGATCAAGAACGCGTATCTGAACATCGAAAAACTTGGAGCCATTGCGCGCCGCTACAACCTGAATCAGTATGGGATAACATCGTCTCCTCTGCAGGGCGGTTTGCCGAGCGACCGTCTGGTCGCGGAGTGGTGGTTAAAGTCGACGCGGGTTGAAGCCGTCTTGCGAGGCGCTCCGCGTGCGAAGTTCGAATGCCGGGAGCAAATCGAAGTCCCCGCGGCAATCGGCCAATGGAAAGCCAGTGCAAGCACGCGCGCTCGGGCACTGGCCGTGCAGCAGAGCAATAGCAAACGGTTCCAGCAGGCGTTTGCCAACGGACTGAGCATCCTCGGCTATGAACGCGGCGAGCGAGGGGATGGTCGATTCCTGCTCGGCGAATGGGACGAGACTTGGCAGTATTAAGCGGCGCCTGAATTCCTGTAGAGACGGGGCTTGCCCCGTCTCCGGCGTGCGGCGTCCACGAATTTTGGAGAGAGGTAGAGACGCGCAAGCCGCTTCTCTACAGCCCGGCATCGCCAAACGATCCGACGTAAGCACGATTCATTATGAAAATCGACTCCGTAACTCTGCGTGAAATTCATATGCCGCTCGTGCATTTTTTTGAAACGAGCTTTGGCCGCGTCTACAGCCGCAAGATACTGCTCGTCAGTGTTGAGGCCGATGGCGTCCGCGGTTGGGGCGAGTGCGTGGCCGGCGAAGATCCCTACTATAGTTCGGAGTGGACCGAGACCGCGTGGCCCACAATCAAGAATTATCTGGCGCCCCTGCTGCTGCAAGGCGGACTGGATGCCGGCCGCGACTGCGCGGCGCGCTTTGCCCGCATTCGCGGCCACCGCATGGCCAAGGCCGCGCTCGAAAACGCGGTGTGGGACGCCGAGGCGCGGCTGAAACAGCAGCCGCTGTGGAAGTTGCTGGGAGGAACCCGCCGCGAGATTGCCTGTGGCGTCTCGATCGGCATTCAAGACTCGGTCGAGCAACTTCTCGAGAAGATCGACACCGAACTGGCCGCGGGATACCGCCGGATCAAGATCAAGGTGAAGCGGGGATGGGATGTGAATGTGCTGGAGAAAATCCGCGCGCGCTGGGCCGATATTATTCTGAGTGTCGATGCGAATTCCGCCTACACGCTCGACGAGGTTGAGCACCTCCGCAAATTCGACGCTTTCAATTTGCTCATGATTGAACAGCCGCTGTGGAACGATGAAATCTATCTTCATGCGCGGCTGCAGAGATCCATTCGCACTTCGATTTGCCTGGACGAATCGATTTTGAACGCGCGCGACGCCGATTTTGCCCTGGAAACGGACGCCTGCCGCATCCTCAACATTAAAGTCGGGCGCGTCGGCGGCTTCGGCGAGGCGAAGAAAATACATGATGTTGCTGTGCGGCATAACATTCCAGTGTGGTGCGGAGGGATGCTGGAATCTGGCATTGGACGAGCGCACAACATCGCCTTGTCGACGCTCGAAAATTTTCGCTTGCCCGGAGACGTGTCGGCCTCGAAGCGCTACTGGAAGGAGGACATCATCGAGCCCGAAGTGGAAGTGCGGCCTGACGGGATGATTGCCATCAGCGACTCGGCCGGCACCGGCTATCAGGTGCGCGAGGATCTGGTGCGGAAAATTACCGTGCGGGAAGAAACCTTTCGCGGAAAATCCTAGCGCCCGTCCCCATGCGAGCCGTCACCGGCGGCTATTTTACTGGCGGTGGCAGTTTCAGCTACCGAAGATTCTTCTTTCTTCAAGAGGTCCAGCGCCTGGGCGAACGTCAGGTCCGAAGGTACTTGTTTGAAGCCGCTGAAAACTTCCGTCGAGGTTATGTTGAGGTTTTTGAACAGCAGAATTTTCCCGGTGAATTTCAAGGTCATGCTGGAAATTTCCCAAAGATTGTCGCCAACCTCCTGCTGCTGAACCCAAAAACGCCCGCCCCGATCGAGATGTCCCAGAATTCCCCAGCCGAAGCCGACTTCCTTAAAGAGCGTGCCGTCTATGCTGGCGATGCGGTGACTCACCGCATCCACCAGAACATAGCCCTGCATACCGGTCAACACGTCTTCCACGTGCGACGGCGGCAGGTAGTTGGGATTAGGCCGGAACTTCAACTTGACCAGCGGATCGCCGGAGCGGCCGACGCCTTCGCGGCCCTCTTCTTCCCCTGCGTACTCAAACAGGAACGCATCAGGCATGGCGCGTATTATGCGCAGCGTCCGATCGGCATTCTCGTGCTCCTGGTCGCGCTTCTTTCTTAATTCGTCGGGATTCTCGACAAAACGTTTAACGCGAGCTTCTTCGGCGCGCTGCTGTTCTGGAGTTAGAGGCTTGCCGTTGTAAGCCACCACCAACCCTGCGGTAGCCTCTTTGGTTTCGACGTAGAGCCTGGTAGTGGATCCTTGAGGCGTCGTCTTGATGCCACGAAACAGGAAGTGAGCGCTATCGGAATTGGACGCCTTGATCTCGTTCTGGACGGCCTTGCGCATCAACTCCGCCGGTTCGGGGTGCGAGGAAGTTGTCGTTGACTCCGACTGCGCGGCAAAGCCGGCAGCGGCAAGCAGCAGAATCCAGACGCACCTGTGCGCAATTTTGCGCGCGCCAATTTGTGCGACCCTGAAAGTTCTCGACCGAAGCCACATAGGTCTTACAGTTGCCATAACTACGGCGGGCGTTGCCAGCCCGTTACGACGATGGTAGCAAAATGGCGGCGGGAGTCGATTGGCCTTTCGTGCTGGTCGTCTAAGTTCATGATGGAGAATGGTTTCCGGCAATCGGCCCAAGCCGCAAAGGGTGGAATGATTTACAATCGGTTCATTCGCGCCGACCAGAGCGCGATGGAGGCCACAGCATGGAAGTTCCGCAGACCGGTGATCGTGCCCACATCGGCAAGTCGGTGGTCATTAAGGGAGAGTTGTCCGGCTCCGAAGACTTATACGTCGATGGCAAAGTCGAAGGAAAAATTGAGCTGCGCAACCACAGCCTGACGGTGGGGCCGAACGGAAGCGTCAACGCCGACATCAGCGCGAAAACCGTGGTGATTCAGGGCAAGGTAGAGGGGAGCCTGAGCGCCTCCGACCGTGTGGAATTGCAAAAATCGGCGGTGGTAACGGGCGACGTCTCCACGCAGCGCATCGCTATTGAAGAGGGTGCCTTCCTGAAGGGCAAAGTGGATATTAACAACAAAGAGGCCGGAAAAGCGGCGCCCGCGTTTGCGTGATGCGTTGGACTGCGCGAATCGGCCCGCTTCCGTTGACGGCGAATCGTTGCAGGTTGATCGTTGAGCGTTAATCGCTGACCGCTCATTGCTGACCATTCATCGTTGATCATCGAAACGCTCATCGCCGATCTTTGATCTTCATCGCGGAAATGGTGGGACTGTTCTTCAGTTCTGACAAGGTAATGAAACTTTTTCGAGGTTCTTCGAACCAGGGTGCAACATCGGAAGCGCCGCGCAGGCTATCCCGCCGGTCGAGCGGAATGGGCGAGGTTGCGCGAATACTGAATTCGCAGGAGGGCCTGTCCGTGCTCGATATGGGCTCGACTTCTCCCGGCAACATACGCTTTTTCACCGACCGGGGGCACAAGAATTACAGCGAAGATCTGTTGAGTTCGTCGCTAGACCCAGCCCTGCGCGTCAAAGACGAAGCCGGCAATCAAGCGGTCGATAGCAAGAAATTTCTGGAAGAAAACCTGGCTTATCCGAACGCGCACTTCGACGTAGTGCTGTGTTGGAATCTGGCCGATTACATTGAAGAGAGCCTGGTGAAGCCCACCATCGACCGTTTGTGGTCGGTGATGAAGCCGCACGGAGTGCTCCTGGCCTTCTTTCACACGCGTGAGGCGGGGCCCGATTCGACCTGCTATCGCTATCACGTGACCGAGAGCGACATGCTTGAGATGCAGGAGGTAAAACTCGCTCTGCCCGGCCGTCCCGCGTCTGAGAAGCAATCTCCGAAGCTCCAGCGCGTGTTCAACAACCGGCACATCGAAAACCTCTTCCGCGATTTCGCGTCCATCAAGTTCTTCCTCGCCCGTGACGCCATGCGCGAAGTGCTGGTGGTGCGCTGAAGCTCTCGGTCTCTATCGTCGCCGGCGTCTCGCCGGCTAAACCGGAACTGAAAGCAGCCAACTACCTCGGTGCGCAATGGCTTTGGGCATGCGCCGGCCGGCGGAAATCCTGATGCGTCGGGATGGACTACGCCGGTCGAGTTGAGTTACAGGTGGGGCATGTCTTGACATGAGCCAGGCGCGCCTTGTGAGCCTGCTCATATGCTTTCATCTCTTCTTTCTGATGTTTCCGTTTTGCCTTGTCCGAAAGCTTTGGCTTGACCTCGTTGCGGAAGAGATAAGAAGTCCACGCGGCGTGGGCGCGGCTCTCGCGATCCTTCAATTCCTTGTAGACCGGGCATTCGGACTCGGGCATGGTTTGATGATAATTCGACGGCGGGGATTGGCGCCTGCGGCCCATTAACCCTGCGGCCGTTCCTGTTTCCCGCGATCTCTTGCTACTATGTAGAGTCAGGCATCGGTTCCGCGCGACGTTTTCCCGCCAACCCCGCCAGGTCCGGAAGGAAGCAACGGTAACGGGCTCTTTCGTGTGCAGTGGAGCGCCGGTGCCTGGCTTTTTTGTTTTGTCAGCCCACTGGTTCCACCATGACCAAACGTCTTTATTACGACAGTTCTGAAATCCACGAATTTGATTCGGTTGTCGAAGACGTCGTGCCCGCGTCTCCTGAGCAGTCTCGGCCCGCGATCATTCTCCGGGAAACAGCGTTTTATCCCACCAGCGGCGGCCAGGTGCACGACACTGGATCGCTCACTTTTGCCGCGCCCGACAACGGCGGCGCTCGCCTCCAAGTTACAGAAGTTGCGGAGACGGAAGACGGCCGAATCGTCCACTACCTGGAAGGGCCAGTGGCGTTGCCCGTTACCGGCGCCGCGGTGCATGGCGGCATCGATTCGGAACGCCGCCGCGACCACATGCAGCAGCACTCCGGACAACATGTGCTCTCCGCGGCGTTTCTCGAGCTTTACCAGATGCCGACGGTTTCGTTTCATATGGGTAATTCCGACGCCTATTGCTCGATCGATCTCGCTGCGCCGTCGGTGAGTCTTGAGCAGATTGCCGGAGCCGAGAAGCGCGCGAATCAGATTGTCTTTGAAAATCGCCCGGTACAGATTCGCTATGTTTCGCGCGCTGAGGCCGAGAAGCTTGGATTGCGCAAAATGCCTCCGGCGGAGCGCGACGAGCTGCGCCTAATAGAGATTGCGGATTTCGATCTCTCGGCCTGCGGCGGAACTCACGTGGGTGCGAGCGGGCAGATCGGTTCGATCCTTCTGCGGAAAAGCGAGAAGGTGCGGCAGGGAACGCGGGTGGAATTTGTGTGTGGCGGCCGCGCGGTGCGCATGGCCCGGCGCGACTATAGCGCGCTCAGCGAAGCCGCTGCGCTTTTCTCGGCGCAACTGTGGGATGTGCCGGAGCAGATCCGCAAGAGTCTGGAAGAGAGCAAGTCGCTGCGCAAGCAGAAGGAGGATGCGCTGCAGGAACTCGCCGAGCTGATGGCCGTGGCCGATCTCCATTCGCAGCCGGAGACGAACGGGCGGAAGATCGTGGTGCGAGCGTTCGCCGACCGCGATATTAATTTCGCCAAATTGTATGCCCAGAAAGTGACGCGAACGGGAACGCCGGCGATTGCGCTTGGTGGCGAGCGCGGTTGATCCTCCGGGATTGGTCTTTGCCCAGACTCCCGCCCAGACTCCCGCCCAGAATGCCCCGACTGCCGACATGGGCGCGTTACTCAAGCAAGTGTTGTCATCCGTCGGAGGCCGCGGTGGCGGCAGCCGCGATTTCGCGCAAGGCGGAGTGCCTGCGGGCTCGAATATTAACCTCGAGCAGCTTTTGCAGCAGGCGGCGGCTACAATCAAAAGCTGATCGCAACCGCTTCATCTTGCGGAAGCAAATCGTACGGTGGAGTGACAGGCGTCCCCGCCCGTCCGGCAGCGAGGTGGCCGGGCGAGGACGCCCGGCTCTCCACGAGCAAAGTCTTTGTCTTTCCATGCTGGAATCGACGCTCATACTCGTCAATCTCTTGATCAAGCTAGGAGTGGCTGCCGCCTTGTCGAGCGCGCTTGTGCGTTCCATGGAATTCAAGCGCCTTCTCTTCAGCGAGCGGCGCTCGACCCGGCAGAAAATTTATCTGGCGTTGTGGATGGCGATCCCCATCGCGCTCGGGGTCTGGATTCGATCGAGTGTAAAGAGCTTCTTCGCGGGAGACCTGTCGCTCGAAACCTCGCTGCTGCTGGGCGTGATCGGCGGCCGTTTGTCGGGAGGCGTTGGCGGAGCGCTGATGGCGCTGCCCGCGTTGCTGCATGGCGAATGGGCAGCCATGCCCTTGAACGTGTTTGCCGGGATCGTTGCCGGGCAGTTGCGCCGGGCCGCGCCTGAGCAGGAAGATATCTGGTCGTTCTCGCCGTTCATCGATCTCACTCTCTACCGCATCATTCGGCGTAACCTGCCCCGGCCGCGCGTGTTCGATTGGCAGATCATTTTTTTCGTCACGATTGTAGGCTTGCGTTTTTTGCAGACCGAAATCTGGCGGTTCTCGCCAACGTCCATCTTCGGCCTGGAAAGTCCGAACCTCTGGATGCCCGGCAGGCGCGGAACTCTGGACGCTTATCTGGTCGAGTGCGCGATCTATTTGACCGTGGTCATGGTTGTCGGCATCGAGCTGAAAATTTTTAACAGCGTCCGCATACAGATCAAGCTCGAAGAGCAGGAACGGCTGCTGCTGCAGGCGCGCATGGTGGCGTTGCAGAATCAGATCAACCCGCATTTTCTTTTCAACACGCTCAATTCCATTTCGTCGCTGGTGCGCTTCGATCCCGACACCGCGCGCGAGATGATCCTGAAACTCGCCACCATTCTTCGCCGTCTGCTGCAGAGTTCGGAGTCGTTCGTTACCCTGCGCGAGGAAGTGGAGTTTATCGACAATTATCTTGATATCGAGGTTGTGCGTTTTGGAAGGGACAAACTGCGTGTGGTTAAGGATCTCGATCCCGGCGTCGCTCGAAGCGATGGTTCCCAGCATGTTGCTGCAGCCGCTGGTCGAGAACTGCATCAAGCACGGGCTGCGCTCCGAAGATCGAAGGCGGCAGCATCACGTTGCGCAGCCGCGTGATCAAGTCGCGCCTGGTGGTCGAGGTGGAAGATGACGGCGTGGGCATGGGAGCCGCGCAACTGGTGACGCACCCCGACGGCTTCGGAGGTGGCGGCATCGGTATGGCGAATGTCGCCGAACGTTTGAAGGTGCTTTACGGCGACACGGCGAAGATGATCATCGAGAATCGCCAGAGCGGCGGTACTCTGATCCGCTTGCGCCTGCCGATCCTGCCTAACCCGGCAGAGCTAATGACGGCTTCGACGATTGCTCCAGCACCATTCGGTAAAAGTCTTCGTAAAGCGGAATAATTCTGCTGGAACAGTATTTCGCCTGGGCTGCGGCGCGGGCGCGTTTGCCCATGGCGCGCAGAGCGGATTCGTCGCCCAGCAGATCGATGGCGTAGCGCGCCATGGTCTCCACGTCGCCGACATCGGCGAGAAAGCCGCTGACGCCGTGCTCGATCACCTCGGGCACTCCTCCCGTGCGGGTGGCGATTGGGACAACTTCACAGGCCATGCCTTCAAGCGCCGCCAGTCCGAATGACTCCAGTTCGCTGGGCATCAGCATCACATCCGATATCGCAAGCTTTTCCCGGACCTGATCCTGCTTGCCCAGGAACAGAACGTGCTCGTGAATATCTTTTTTCACCGCCAGCCATTCTGCCTGCGAACGGTCGGGACCGTCGCCGATCAGCAACAGCTTGGAGGGTATTTTCTTGCGCACGCGATCGAAGATTTCGATGACGTCGAGGACGCGCTTCACCGGCCGGAAATTTGAAAGGTGCACCAGCAGCCGCTCTTCATTGGAGACATACTCGTTCCGCTGTTGCAGCCATTCCGGTTTCCGCATGTAGTCGTCGCAGTTCACGAAGTTCGGGATGACCTCGATGTGGTTCTTGATGTCGAACACATTCAAGGTGCGATTGCGCAGATATTGCGAGACGGCGGTTACCCCGTCGCTCTGCTCGATGGAGAAACGCGTAATCGGCAGATAGGAGCGGTCGAGGCCGACCAGCGTGATGTCTGTGCCGTGCAGGGTGGTGACAAAGGGCAGATTCTTTCGCGGCGGGGTGGCCGCGAGCATCTGCTTGGCCAGCATCGCGCTAACCGAATGTGGGATCGCATAGTGCACGTGCAGCAGGTCGAGTTCATAGAGTTGCGAAACCTCGGCCATGCGCGTGGCCAGGGCCAGGTCGTAGGGAGGATATTCAAACAGCGGATAGCGCGTGACTTCGACTTCGTGATAATGAATGTTCGGTTCGGGTCCGGTAAGGCGGATGGGCTGCGAATAGGAGATGAAATGAATGTCGTGGCCGCGGCGCGCCAGCTCAAGGCCGAGTTCGGTGGCAACAACTCCGCTGCCGCCGTAGGTTGGATAACAGGTAATGCCAATCTTCATCGGCTCCTCGCGCTCCCCACAGTATCACTGTTGGATTCCCAGAACCGATGGGAGATGCAGTGGCGCGGCAGGTTGGTCAGACGATGTTGGTTCGGGCGATGTCGGACCGGGCGATAAGGGAAGTTGGGTCAGGCAGGAATGACGCGAGCGGTTTAGCCTTTGGGTGTTTCGGCCGAAAGTTTCCTGGTAGCCGCGCCCATGTCTAACTATTTGTTCAACAGTTCGCGGTCAGATTATTTTTTGATGCCCTATCCTTTAGAATCATGATCTTACGGGAAAATCCCCACCAAATCTTTGCATTTAAAGGACTTATAAGCAAAATATTGCAAAATAAGGCCTTAGCCTGATTCCAGCCGGCAAAATGGGCCCATTCAAAACGAGTTGGACTCGAGGATAGCCTTACTGCTAAATAAAAAGGTGCGGGGAGTGATCCTCCGCACCCTTAATTTCTAAACTCTTAGTTCAATTATATCAGTTTCGCCCCAGCCGCCTGGACAGATAATCCAACTTTATATCCCCAACCGTGTCACAAGCTTGCAGCGAAAATCGCCAAAATCGCCCCTTGACATGCCGGTACAGCGGAAATCTACGGACAATCATGATTTACGCAGCCTAATCTTTACTCGGTTTTTTCGGCGTCAGGTCGCAGGCTTCTTTGACTCGACCTAGATCCAAGCCGCTGGGAGAGAACTCGGCGATCTGGCGGCCGCTGCGGGTGGGCAGGGCCACGTTGAAGACGTTGGCTCCCATCATGCCGCGAACCGTGCCTTTATCCATGGAGAGGAAATGGCCGCGCAGCCAGTTCCATCCCTTGTAGTTGTGGGTATCGTCGACGCGCACCTCAACTTCGAGTTGAGGTTGTCCCCACCATCCGGGGCGGTTGGGCGGAGGGAGCCGGACTCCGGGATTGAAGTCGGCGAGCTTCAGCTTTCCGTTGGTGCAGATCAGATTCACCCTGGGCTTGTAGTTGGGGTCTTCCTTGAAATAATTATTCGACTGGAGCTCAAAACGCACTTTCTTCTCGCCCGTCATCTTGTCGGTGGAATCAAACTCCAGCCAGTTACCGCCGGCGCTGACGCCATCCTGTTCGCCCTGGTAAGGAGACATGCGGCCAGACTGAGCCGAGGCGACGGCTAGCGCTCCAAATGAAAAAGATAGAACCGCGAAACAAAAAAGAACCGCTTTCGGCGTCAAACAGGATCCGATAGCCTTGCCAAACCTTGCTTTGCCAAATCTTGCCGTGCCAAACTTTGTCTTGCCAAACCAGTGCGATGCTTTCACGAGCTCCTCCTGATAACCACACCCTTACATAATATTGAACCCCGAAGCGGCGAAAAAGTTGTATCGCGGGTTCTCGGGGTGTGGATTATGAAAGGATTCGCGACTGTGGTGTCGGCAATGTAAAGAATTGTTACGCTGTCGTTGGATCATCGTTGAGGTGTGAGATGACGGGATGATCCGATCGCCCGATGAACCGATGGTGTGCCCGTTCTGCTACCATTTCTGCTTCATGAAGAGCGTGGGCGAAAATGTGGTGCGGATTGAGGCGGAGGCGTTGCGCGCGCTGGCGGACCGGCTGGCGGGTCCTATGGCCGGGGACTTCAACCGGGCGCTGGAGCTGATGTTCGGTTGCGCGGGCAGGGTCGTCGTCACCGGGATGGGGAAGAGCGGGCTGATCGCGCGCAAGATCGCGGCCACGTTAAATTCGACGGGTTCTCCGGCGCTTTATCTGCATCCGGTGGAGGCGCTGCACGGGGATCTGGGAATGATCGTGCGCGGCGATATCGTGCTGGCGCTCTCGGCCAGCGGCGAGACGGAAGAAATTCTGCAATTGCTGGCGACGATCAAGCGGCTGCAGGTGGGGCTGATCGCCATGACCTGCGACGGCATGACTGGCGATGGCTTAACTGGCGACAGGGCGGTTCGCGAGCGCGTTGCGGAGGTTCACGCGGACAAGAGTGTCCGCGCCACACGGGCTTCTACTCTGGCGGCGGCTGCGGACGTGGCTTTGGACTGCTCGATCTCGCAGGAGGCTTGCTCGCTGGGACTTGCTCCTACTGCGTCTACTACTACGATGCTCGCGCTGGGCGACGCGCTGGCGGTAGCGCTTTCGGAGAAGCGCGGATTCAAGGAAGAGGATTTTGCCAATTTGCATCCGGGAGGAAAGCTGGGCAAGCGGCTGGCGCGAGTGGAATCGTTGATGCACTCGGGAGACGCGGTTCCGCGAGTGACGGCCGAGACCAGCATGCCGGATGTGATTTATGAAATGTCACGCAAAAAGCTCGGTATGACTGCGGTGGTTTCGGGGGATCGTTTGCCGGAAGATCGATGGGGAGATCGCCTGCTGGGGGTGATCAGCGACGGCGATCTGCGGCGGTTGCTCGAACAGCGTGGCAAGGACGCGCTCGATCTGACGGCGGAGGATTGCATGACGCGGGATCCGAAGACGATTGGCGCAGAGGAATTCGCGGCGACGGCGTTGGCGCGCATGGAAGACATGAAGATTACTTCGCTGGTGGTGGTGGATCGCGTGGCGGAGAATGATGTGCGCCTGCTGGGGATCGTGCACCTGCACGATCTTTGGGGTACGGAGATGGTATAGTCCCGGCCTCAGCTGTGCGGCCGAGTTGCGCTCGCTGGATAGCCGAGGGCTGCTATCCCTACGAAAGGCCTGTGCCCGAGGCCTATCTCGGTGCTGGGTAGGAGACTCGCTAGTGGCAGAAGCGCTGCAGTTGCGGCGGCGGCGGGGTGGGGAACTCGTCGAACTCGCCGTCCCATCCTGAGCATCCGCGTGCGGTTACGGCGCGGATTACGACCTGTTCCAGATCGCGGGCCTGCGCTCTTGCGGTTGAGATTTGATCCATCGTGAAAGAGCCGCTGCGTTCGAGAGCGTTAGCCTCCGGGCCGGCAGCGGTATAACCCGCATCACTTGCGATGGTGAACCAGATATAGGCAGTAAGACGGTCCTCCGGTATGCCACGGCCATCTTTTAGAGTCTTGGCATAGAAATACTGCGCCTGAGGAAGTCCCTGGTCGGCGGCAATTTTATAGAGCGCCGGGGCCTTAGTGAAATCCTGATCGGCCATCAGGCGGCCCAGGTAGTAGGCGCCAAACGCGTTTTTCTGATCGGCGGCCTGCTTCAGCCATTTGCGCGCGGAGTCGGTATTATGCAAAGGACCAGCGAGGAAAAAGAGCCGGCCGGCGAGCCAACCGGCAAGCGGGTCGCCTTGTTGAGCGGCCTTGCGATACAGGGTGAGCGCCTGCGCGGGATCGCGCGTTAGAAAATTTCCGGTTTCATAGTAATACCCGAGGGCGATCTGGGCGGGCCCGTAGTCGAGTTCGGCGGAGCGCCGAAAGTAATCGACCCCCAGGGCGTCGTTTCGCGAAGTCCCAACCCCGGTAATGGCGTCCATGCCGCGCTCGTAAAGGGCGTCTGGGGAGGTGCTTTGCGCCCAGGCCAGCACGCACCACACCACGAGAATCGACGTCAAAATTGTTCGGCGCATTTGCTGGTCTCAGCTGGTTCCACCAGTATAGGAAACAGTTCGATGGCTGTAGAGTTACGAAAGTTCCGGGGCAATGCATCGATGCCGATAGCCAGCACCAGATCCGTAATCCCCAGCAGTTGCCAGACGACGAAGCTGTCTCCGCCTATGCGTAGCGGTCGCGCATGAAATCGGCGATGGCTGCATAGGCGGCGGTCAGAGTTTTTTCTTCGGGCAGGAAAACGATGCGGAAGTGCTTCGTTCCAGGACGCTGGCCAAAACCGGAGCCGTGTACGACTGTGACGTGCTTCTGCCGGATTAATTCGGTGACGAAGACATCGTCGCCCTCGGGGATGTCGATGCTGGGGTAGGCGTAGAAAGCTCCGCGGGGCGCCACGCAACTTACGCGCGCCGTTTCGGCGCACCACTTCATGGTGAGGTCGCGGCGGCTGCGCAGTTTGCGCTTCACTTCGATGAGGTGATCCTGCGGGCCTTCGAGCGCGGGCTTGATGGCGTATTGCTCGGGATGGTTGGCGCAGAGGCGCGAACGCAAGAGCTTGTTCACGCCTTCGAGGTACGGTTTGATGACGGAGGCTTCTCCGCTCGCGATGCCCCATCCGATGCGCCATCCGGGAGCGAGATAATTTTTGCTGAGTCCGCCGAACGTGATGACGGGTACATCGGGCGCGACCGCGGCCATAGCGACATGGGGGTCGTCGTCCTGAGTTTGACCATCGATGATCAGCTTGTCGTAGATTTCATCGGCAAAGATGATCAGGTTGTGTTGACGCGCCAGTTCGGCGATCTGCTCGAGCATCTTTTTTGTGCAGACTGAGCCGGTCGGGTTGTTGGGGTTGATCAGGACGATTCCGCGCGTGCGCGGCGTGATCTTTTTCCTGATGTCTTCGAGATCGGGCTGCCAGCCGTCTTGTTCGTTCAGGTAGTAGGTGTTCAGTCCAACATCTAGCTTCGCGAGAACCGCGGAATATAGCGGATAGTCGGGGCAGGGAGTCAGCAGATTGTCTCCGGGATTGAGGAGGGCGGTCAGGCAGATGTCCACCGTTTCGCTGACGCCTGAGGTGACGAAGACATCCTGAATGCTGGTGATGCCTTTGCGAGATGCCTCGCCGCGGATTGCTTCCAGCGCTTCCTTAACACCTGAGGACGGGGAATATCCATTCTTGCCGTCGCGCATGGCTTGATGGACGGCTTCGATCATGTGGGCGGGCGTCTGGAAGTCGAAGTTGAGGGGGTCGCCGATGTTGAGCGGCAGAATTTTGTGTCCCTGGCGCGCGACTTCGTCGGCGATGCAAGCCAAATCGCGGATCGCGTAGCGGACGTTTTCGAGGCGGGCGGCGGGGGTGATTTCGCGGAGCTGGGTGATCGGCACTGATGACCTCAAACGAAAATCAAGTCTTCCCCGAAACGGTTCTAGTTGCTCTGTAGCTGGGGATACCCCTCCTGCCCGGTCTTGAAGAATCAAAGACTTAGGAGGAGAGTCTTGCCAGGTCTTTGGGTTTAAAAGACTTGCGGGTAAAGTCTTTATAAACCCTAGACTTAGGCTATCCAAGAGTCGCTGAAAATGGCTTTGGGCAGTTTCGAGGCCCGTTTTGGCAACGGGATAACCTCTGGACTGCCCCAATCAGAGCCTATGTTCGCGCGCGGGCGGGTGTTAAGTCAAGGGATTTCGGTTGTGGGTAGTGGGCTACTTTGAAACTGGTCGCTTGAAAAAAACCACAATCCGGCTGTCTTGAGTCCATGCGTTAACAGCTTCCCAGCCATCTCTCCCATAACCATTCATCGCTTGCAGGGCACGCTGGATTCGACCTGCTTGATCCTTATCGTCATAGCCATAAAGCACGAAGTCGCCGATATCATATTCCCATTTCATTATGCGGCTCTTTCCGCCCTCCGCTGCTCGTAGGCTTCCCAGAGGGCAACCAAATCCTCTACGCTCCAGAGCCGATCCGAAACTCCCGCAGCCATGGCCGGAGATACGCGAAGTGTACGATGAATTTTGATGAAGTTGTAGGCGAAATAGTTGAGGGCGGTCGCAGCCGCGTGGTTTTCCAACTTGCGCGAGAAGCCATTCGACAGGCGCGTATATCGGCGCATCGTTGTGCGAACCGTCCAGTTCTGGCGCTCTACAAACGATGTGGAAACATGCTGCGGGTCTGGGCGTCCGTTAATTTCTTTCATCTCACAACCGATGCAAAGGGCTGGCGAGTACCGTGTTTCATTCTCTGTTGGGGCGCCATAAATCTTGTGTAGCATGGCGTAATCGCAGTTCCCGCCGAAAGCATCTTCGATCACGTTTAAGTATGTTCGCAGCGAATCCGTAGTGATTTGCACGCGTCCCTTAACCCGCTTCGCAAGATCGTTTACAAAGTCTTTTGCGGTCGCTAGATCGCGCTGCCCAAGTCGCCACGACGGAACCAATTTGGTATCGGCATCGACAGCGACCCAGAGCCAAACGTCGCCAGCATCGGGGCATTTGCGTGCGATTTCTTCGGTGCGATTCTTATCCTTACAGTAAATCCACGACCACATCTCGTCGAGTTGGAGCCTTTTCGATTTCAAATTAAGGAACACGCGATCTTGATAGTCGGCGCACACTTCGCCCACTTCCACCAAGAGACGCAGGACGGTTTTCTTCGCCACGCCCGTCATGCGAACCGTGGCGCGAATCGAGCACCCTTCGATCAAGCAACTGATTACTTGCTGTCGCGTCTTGGAATCTAAGCGGTTCATAGTAGGAACATTTTATGCTAAAGCGCTTTAGCATGTCAAGGGAAAACGGGCAGCGGAAAACTAACCCTTCGCAAAGCGAAGCAATTGCGACAACTTTCGTTATTCCACGCGGGGATGCCTTCGGATATACTTAGAGGCAGAATTGGGCTAGCCCGTGAGGGCTCCCCACGCCGGAAGGCGCAGGGAGCCACACCACAGGCCGTGATCTTCGATGTGTGAACATCTCGGATCACGAGTACCAGGATGACTACCATCTTGGTACCTCCGATGTATAGACCTCAGCCGATCGGTCTGGGTCTACACAAGCCCTTTGAGTGGGCCGGGTGATTCTGGCTAAGACTCCTTCCGGCCCGCTCCCTTTTTATCTAAGAAATTTGCCCTCCCTTTTCAACGTTGGCCTTGGCATGTAACACTTGCGCAACTCCTTGGAAAAAAGCCTGAAGCCGATCAGGCTGCCAGCTTGAGAACTCAGCCATATCTACGTGAAAGCTGACATTGAAACTCATTGCTCCCGGTCGTTCGTCGAACTCAGTCTTCACAGTGGCTGGATTCCGTCGAACGGCCACTGGCTCAGACGTCGCGCTCTCGGATCCTGTGACCGTTGCGGAGGTCTCGCCTGAGGAACTGGTATCTCGCGCGACCAGCTTCACCATGTTGCCTTCCCGCGTTACGACCCCGCCAGCAACCATGAAGTCGATCAGCATGCGTAATTCTTTTCGATATTCGGTATTGGCGGGAGCTGCCTCGGCTAGCGCTTCGATGGCAGCATCCTCCTCAATGGGTGCAATCAAGAGGCGCGGAATAAGCGCCTTTCCAAACCACGATTCGCGAAACAATGGAGCTAGCTTGTAGCTAGCAGTCTCTTTGTTCCATTCAAAGGCCCTCAAAAAGGCGATCACTTCGGTGGATGGGTTGTAGGTTCCTGCATCGGTTCTCACGATCAGCCCAATGCTTGCCAGAAAAGAACTGGCGAGAGTGACCGAACTGGGAGCCACTTTTAACACGGAGGCAACCTCGTTGACCGATGCGGCCTTCGTACCGTTACTGCTGACGGCAGCATATCCCCGCAGAAAGTCGAGTTGCTTTGCTACGCTGATTTTCTCGGTAGGCAGTATCCTCCCCGGCTTCGGTACAGGGGAGGGAATTAATTTCTTGTTCTGATTTTTGTGTTTTTCGGATGCGACTGGAGCGGGGCCGGAGGCCACCTGTTGAGTTGCCATTTTTAGACTCCTTCAGTTTTTGATTCTGGCTGAAGAAATCGTAACTCTCCCGATAAACTCTTGTCAACCCCGAATGTTATTGAAGGCACTGAAACCACAAGGTTTAGCGCTTTGCTTTCTTCCAGCGAGCTTTGGCCGCCCGCTTTGCCACCTTGACCCGCTCCGCCTTTGTCATGGTACTCAATCGACGCTTTCCGCCGATCTGACCGCCTTTCCGGCCCATTTCGGCCATGATCCGAGAAATCTCAGAGCGCGGGGATTTGGCAGGCGGCAATACTTCTACTTCCGGTTCTGCGGTTGAGCGTTCTACCATAATGTGGGCGGCTTGGTTTACATCGGACGGTCTGGTGCTAATACGCTTTGGCATGACACCAGTATGCCACGGTCGGCAGCAGGATTCAAAATTCAAAGTAGCCCACTACCCGGTTGTGGGCAATGGTGGAGTTTCATTGGAGATTGGGAACCAAGCGTCAATAGGTTGTCGATGTACGCCGCTCAATCGCGGCAACAACTTTATGCCTGCGCTCGAGATTAACATCGAAAAGATTAACACCGAAGAGAATGCGCCAGTTTCCCACGCGCCGGCGAAAGCCAGTAAGTCTCTGCAGCTTACGAATGTCGCCATGAAATGGGTCGCTCCATTCCCGCCAGCGCAGCTTCGATTCGCGACCGGTCGACTTGAGGAATGCGCTTAAGCGCCTTTCTTGCCGGCCCGGCGAGGACGACGGTCCATTCCATCGCGGTACTCCGCAAGACTTACATAATCCCCACGTCTGTAAGCGCGGGTCTCGGAAGGTGTCGGAGACTCAACCGGAACCATCCGCGCGGACGGGTAGAAGCGCAACGCTTCCCGCACCAACTCTGAGCGGGTGCGCTGTTCGCCCCGCATGGCGCGCTCGACCTGCTGGGCACCGCCGAGACGCGGAGAGCGCCGAGAACTGCAGATCCCTCGCTTCGCTCGGGATGACAAAACATAAGAACAACTGCAGATCCCTCGCTTCGCTCGGGACGACAAAACTAAGAACAACTGCAGATCCCTCGCTTCGCTCGGGATGACAAAACATAAGAACAACTGCAGATCCCTCGCTTCGCTCGGGATGACAAAACTAAGAACAACTGGCAAATCCCTTGCTTCGCTCGGGATGACAAAGCTAAGAACAACTGCAGATCCCTCGCTTCGCTCGGGATGACAAAACTAAGAACAAAAAGGTCTCGGCGCACTCTTCATCTCGGCCGAAGATTGCCTTACTCTGGCCGATCGATTTGCGCTTTTTGCAGCGTGTCGGAGTAATCGATGTAGACGGACTTCCACTCCGTGTAGAAATCGATTGCGCCTATGCCGCCTTCGCGATGACCGTTGCCGGTTGCTTTCGTGCCGCCGAAGGGCAGGTGAACTTCGGCACCGATGGTCGGAGCGTTGATGTAGGTGATGCCTGCCTCCAGATCGCGGACGGCCGCGAACGCCTTGTTCACGTCTTTCGTGTAGAGAGAAGACGACAGGCCGTACTCGATGTTGTTGGCGATTTCGATGGCATCTTCGAGATCGTCGCAGGCGATGATCGAAACCACCGGGCCGAAGATTTCTTCCTGGGCGATGCGCATCTTGGGGTGGACTTCGGTGAAGACGGTGGGCTCGAGGAACCAGCCATGCTGGTATTCGCCCTTGTCGAGGCGGTTGCCACCGGTCGCGAGCTTCGCGCCTTCGTCTTTTCCAATCTCGATGTAACTCAGATCAGTCTTGAGCTGATTCTCGTTGACTGCCGGACCCATCTCCACTGTCTCGTCGAGGCCGTTGCCGACTTTGATCTTCTTGGCGCGGGCTACGAACTGATCGACGAATTTGCGGTAGACGCCTTTCTGCACGATGATGCGGCTGGTGGCGGTGCAGCGTTGTCCGGTGGTGCCGAAGGCACCCCAGAGGCCGCCTTCGATGGCGAGCTCAAGGTTCGCGTCGTCGAGCACGATCATCGGATTTTTGCCGCCGAGTTCGAGGGAACAATGCTTGAAGCTCTTGGCAGCGGTTGCGCCTACGATTCGGCCGACGGCGGAAGAGCCGGTGAGCGAGATGGCGCGAACGGCGGGATGCTCGGTCAGAGGAGTGCCGACTTCGGTGCCGAATCCTGTGACGACGTTGATGACGCCTTTGGGGATTCCGGCATCGGTTAGGGCCTGGACGAGGTTGAAGGTGGAGAGAGGAGTGTCCTGGGCCGGCTTAATGACGCAGGCGTTGCCGCATACTACGGCGGGCAGCAGCTTCCAGGAAGAAATCGCCATGGGGAAATTCCAGGGCGTGATCATGCCGCAGACTCCGATGGGCTGGCGAACGGCCATGGCGAATTTATTCGGCAGTTCGGAGGGCACGGTGGGACCAAAGAGGCGGCGGCCTTCACCGGCGTTGTAGTAGGCGGCGTCGATGGCTTCCTGCACGTCTCCGCGAGTTTCTTTCAACACTTTGCCCATTTCGCGAGTCATGTCGCGGGCGTGATCTTCTTTGCGCTCGATCAGGATCTCGGCGGCGCGGAAGACCATCTCGGCGCGGCGCGGCGCCGGCACCAGACGCCACTTGGCAAAGGCACGTTTGGCCGCGTCCACGGCGGCGTCAACGTCGGCTTTGTTGGAGCGCTGGAAGATGGCGACGACTTCGCGCGTGTCGGCGGGGTTGCGGTCTTCAAAAGTCTGTCCGCTGGCGGATTCGACCCATTCGCCGTCGATGAAATTCTTGAAATATTTCGTGGTGCCGGTGCCACCGGCAATTGCCGGCTTGGTCAGGGTATCGGTCGCCATAGAACCTCCTGGAATTAGTGCTGAACTTCCATGCTAACAACCAGAGTGCGGGCGGGCAAGCGAGGGCGGTTAATGGTAGTGGCTGAAAAGTGAAACGCACATTTCGGCCACTACCCGGTTTGGGGTGGTGGTGCAGTTTGCGAAAAGCATTTACCACGAGGGGCACGAAGGTTCACGAAGGAAAATACCCTATGGTGGCCTTCGCGTTGCTTCGTCCCCCTAGTGGTTCGTCACTTCCGGCTAGCAGGCGGAACAATGCCGTTCATGCGCAGGTACTCCACCATCTGGCCGTAGTGGTTGAAGGAGTGGGCTACGACGTCCTCGGCTAGTTGAAGACGGGTTTTCTGCGTTGGGCTGGGAAAGGCTGCCATGGGTTGCAGCATGTTGCCCTGATTGATGGCGGCCATGGCGCGATGCAGGGATACGAACGAGCCTTTGACGTAGTCCATGATCTGCGCTTTGGATTGAACCGCGTCGGGGCCGGTTTCGGACTTTTGCTCGGGTGTGGGCGTCTGACCGAGGATGTAGGCGGCCATACGATAGTTGTTGGCGGCCAGGTGCTTGACCTGCTGAGCGAAGGTGCGGACGCCAGCGAATTCGCCCCTGGTTGGCGCGAAGGAGTATTTCTCCTCCGGCATGGCATCGGCAGCGGCAACCACTGCGGCTTCGGTAGTGGTGATCCAAAAGTCGAGCGCCTGATTGACTGTGAGCGTGGTTTGGGCCACGGTAATGTGGCTGGTGAAGGCGAGAAGCAGGCAGACGAAAATGCGAAATGCAATTTTCATAATATCTCCTTGAAAACCAGAGTGAGGACGTTAGATCGCACGCGCGCGCAGAAACACCGTAGCTCGACGCGCAGATTGGGGATTGGTTTTCAGGAGGCCGGTGGGCCGCGGTCGGTCTCAGGAGAGCCGATCGACGAAACGATGATTGCCGGGTCAGGCCCTGAAATGACGCCGGCGGTGCGCAGGAGTGGAGCGGTAATCTCGAAAGCGCGGAACGCCACAAATTGCAGGGGCACGAAACTTCGCATGCCGCATCTGCCGGGCGGCGGCTTCACGGCATAAAGGCAGGCAAGGCTTCGCGCGGTTTCGCTGACTGGTTTCTTGCGTGCACAATGCTGTCGGGCTCCCGGGCTGAGAACAGGAGGCCGGTTGCCGGCTGCCCCACCCGGCTACGCAACCTGAGGCAGAGGCGGCGAGTGCCAGGATCAATAGCGCTGAAGTGACGTTAGTCCGGCGCATGTTATCTATTGTAGACGTGACATTGTCCTAATGGTCACTGACCTTCAGGCGATTCTTTAAGAAGAAGCGATCCCCGCCATTAATGAGAATGTCCGGTTGACGGTTGGCGCTTTACCCGCGGTCACTTTCGTAACGGCTATTCCCCTGACCCAAGTTTAATACCCCCAGGCGCGCAGATATGATGATCAGTGGGTGAGTAACGTCCAGTATTCTCAGAACTTCGCGATAGGGCTGGCACGAAGTGTCGAATAGGAACAAGCCGGAGATCTACGTTGCCTGGAAGACGGTGACGTATCGCAGCGTGGTGATGGCGCTGCTGGGAGTGACGCTGATCTTTGCGGCCGTGATGCACGTGGCATTTCCGAAATTTACCGATTCGACGGTGAAAGCGGCAGGGAAAATTTCCAGTGATTTGCTGGAAAAAGTTGCGGGGTTGGCGCCTGTTAAAGGTCCGTCGGCAGCGGTTTCGCAACAGGCTCACTTTACGGCGCTCGACGGCACGATTCGAGTGAAGAAGGGGAACAGCAACAGCTGGATCAACGCCGATTACAACGTGCCGCTCGAAAAAGGCGACGTGGTGCAGACGGGCGCCGAAGGCATGGCGAAAATTGTTTTCAACGACGGCACCAACTACACCGTGAAACAGGATTCGCTGATTGTCATCGAAGAGAACTCGGCCAACGATCAGCAACAAACCAACGTATCGGTGGCGGTTACAACGGGCACGGTCGATCTGACGACGGCGACTTTTGTGGAAGGGTCGAAGTCGCAGGTGGTTGTCGCGGGGGCGAAGGCTTCGCTGGCTCCGGACTCTTCGGCCATGGTGCACAACGACCCCAAAGACGACCGGCATGAAATCCTGGTGAAAAAGGGCAGCGGCGAAATCGAGCGCGATGGAGAGAAAGTCCGTCTGACGAACTGGGAGAAGGTCAGTTTCCAGAACGGATCGAAAACCATGGAACGGGGCACGGAAGTCGGTCCGCCTACGCCGATTACGCCCGGGAACATGATGCCGGTTTTCATTAACGCCGGGGAGAAGGCCAAGGAAGTGGAGTTTGCGTGGACGCCCATGCCGAACGCTGCCGGATACCGGCTGCGTATTTCGCACAATCCCTATTTTTCGTCGTTATTGCTGGATAAGAAAGTGGAAACAGCGGGGGTGGTGGTAACCGGTTTGGCCGTGGGCGCTTACTATTGGTCCATTCAGTCGTATGACACGGCAGGCAGGGAGTCGGTGGAGAGCGAAAAGAATCGTTTCACCATTATCGTCAAGACGAAAGAGAAAATCGATCTGGCGTTGCAGGTCGATCCGCTGGTGCAGCTTGGTCACGTGATCGAAATAGCGGGGAAGACCGAGGTGGGCGCGCGAGTTATGGTCAACGGCAGGGAAGTGCCGATGGTCAGCGACGATGGCACGTTCCATTATTTCACTCCGCCTTTGCCGAACGGAGAGAACCTGATCACGGTAACGGCGCAGAATGCGAAGGGCGGGGTGAATACGCACCAGGAAAAAGTGGTGATTCAGTAAGAGTGGATGGGCAGGATAGTTTGTAATGATATTCAGAACGAGCTTTAGAACGATGTTGAGAGTGACAGGGTGCCGAAGGGGCAAACAGTTCGCCTGACATCCAAGTAGAATGTAGGATACCAGCGGAGAGCGGCTCGCGCGGAAACTGAAGCAGGCCCAGGGTCCAGAGGCGGGACGAAATCCCGGAAGAGAGATGTATTGCTATGTCAAACAATGGGTTTCATAACGGCTCCTCGCGATCGCATAATCTGCGTTCGCTGTTCAGCATGTTTTCCAGCGATCTCGCCATCGATCTCGGGACGGCCAACACCCTGGTGTACGCGCGCGGCAAGGGCATCGTGGTCAACGAGCCCTCGATCGTCGCGCTCAACAAGAACACCAACGAAGTTGAAGCGGTGGGCAAAGAAGCCAAAGAGATGCTGGGGCGCACGCCCGGCAACATCGTGGCCATCAAGCCGATGAAGGATGGCGTGATCGCCGACTTCAAAGTCACCGAGAAGATGCTGAACTACTTCATTCAGAAAGCGCATAACCGGAAGATGCTGGTGCATCCGCGGATCGTGATTGGGGTGCCTTCGGAGATCACGCAGGTGGAAAAGCGCGCGGTAATGGATTCCGCCTATCGCGCCAAGGCGAGCGAGGTGCACCTGGTGGAGCAGGCCATGGTGGCCGCGATCGGCGCGGGGTTGCCGATTACTGAGCCCAGCGGGAACATGGTGGTCGACATCGGCGGCGGCACTACCGATATTGCAGTCATATCTTTGAGCGGCATCGTTTATTCGCGTTCCGTGCGCATGGCCGGCAATCAGATGGACGAGGCCATCATGAATTACCTCAAGCGGAAATATAATCTGCTGGTCGGCGAGCGCACGGCTGAGCAGATCAAGATGGAAATCGGCTCTGCCTATCCGCTCGACAAGCCGCTGACCATGGAGATCAAAGGGCGCAACCTGATTGAGGGCGTGCCCAAGACCATAACCGTGGACGACAGCGAGATTCGCGAATCGCTCAGTGAATGCGTCTCCACGATTATGAACGCCATCCGCGTCGCGCTTGAGCGTACTCCGCCGGAACTTTCGGCCGATATCAGCGACCGCGGCATTGTCCTGACCGGCGGCGGCGCGTTGATCAAGAATCTCGACAAGCGCATCCGCGAAGAAACGGGGCTGCCGGTCTCGATCGCCGATGATCCGCTGTGCAGCGTTGTGCTGGGCACCGGTAAGATGCTGTCGGACTTCAAGCTGCTGCGCAAAATCTCGATCGAGTAATCTCTACCGGCCGGCTTCGGGGTATGGAGCGAAATGCAGATCCCTCGCTTCGCTCGGGATGACAATCACAAGGGGGACGACCATCTCAGATGACGGGTTCACTGAGAACTGAGAACTGAGAACTGAGAACTGACAACTGAGAACTGACAACTGAGAGCTGAGAACTGTTGTTATGGATGTCCTCGGACGCTACCGCAATCTGATCGTTTTGGTCGGAGTCTTGTTCGTTCAGATCCTTGGCTTGGCTGTGCAGGTCAGGCGGACGACCGACAATGAACCGACACGCCTGATTCGCATCTGGGCGGTGGGCGCGGCGAGTCCTCTGGAACGAACGCTGGTGTGGGCCAAACATCCAGCTGGAACATCTGGCATAACTATTTCTTCCTCCGCGGCGTGCGCGCCGAGAATCGCAGCCTCAAAGAGCAGATCGAGCGCATGAGACTGGAACAGGTTCGGATGAGCCAGGACGCCGACCAGGCCCGGCGTCTGCAGGCGCTGCTCGCCTTTAAAGAACAGTTCATCTCCCAGACAACGGCGGCGCAGGTCATAGGGGGAAGTGGCAGCGAGCAATCGCGGCCTGATCTACATTGATAAAGGTTATGGCGACGGTATCCGGCCCGACATGGCGGTCATCACCGCTGACGGCGTCGTTGGGAAGGTGCTGCGCGCCGATCCCGCCAACCGCCACGTTGCCCAGGTGCTGTTGATCGACGATCAGACTAGCGGAGTGGGCGCGATTCTCGACAAAACGCGGCTGCAGGGCATATTGCGCGGTACGCCTGCGGGCGAGGTGGTGCTGGAAAAGGTAATGAGCGATGAAACCGTACCCGCCGGAGAACAGGTGCTTACCAGCGGCGGAGACGGCATATTTCCCAAGGGCCTGCTGGTGGGGCGGGTAACAAAAGTTGCGCCGGGCAGCGATCTCTTTCTCAACATCCGCGTGCGTCCGGCGGCCGATCTTAGCCGCCTGGAAGAAGTACTGGTGGTGACGAAGATCGACGAACGGCAGATCGAGCCCGACCAGTCGAATTCAGCGCGCGCCGTGGACATTCTGGCCGCGAGACTGCCTGGAGTTCCTTCCAAACCGGAAGATGCAGCGAAAGACGCATCGCCGGGCGATGGCGCCGCGGGTACGGGTGAAGCACCGCCTGCCGCGAGCAAGGTTGGTGTATCAAAGCCCGCCGCATCACAGACGAACCCGGCCGAGCGGCGGCCTCTGCCTCCGAACTTCGGCGGTCCGGGTCGAAGAAGACGGGCTCTCCTCCGCGGGTGATCGAGCGCGGCGCCTCAATCCGGATTGCCGGGAAGTTCTTCCGCAAGTAAGGCGGCCGCGATTCCGGCCGCTGCCAAGGTTTCTCCCAAGCCGGTAAAGGCGGCGGCCCAGTCGAAACCACAGCCCGACGTCGAGGATAGTCCACACTAGCGTGGCCATTACTTACACATCGGGAGAACAGGTTGAGGTCTATCGTTTCAGCTGGCCGGCAACGCTGGGGATTCCAATCGCGGCCGTGGTGCTGCAGGCGTTCCTGCCGATTTGGCTGCCGTTCGTTCGAATCTTCGATCTGCCGCTGCTGGTTCTGATCGGGTTCGCGACGGCGCGGCGGAGTCCGCTGGCTGGACTGGTGACGGGTGGTTTAATCGGGGTTCTGCAGGATGCGCTGACGGGTAATCCTATCGGCCTTTACGGAATTTCGAAGACGGTGGTCGGATTCGGCGCGTCTTCGCTGGGCATCAAGCTCGACGTGGAAAATGCTGGCGCGCGCTTTCTGCTGACGATTTTCTTTTATGTGGTGCATGAAGTTGTCTACTTCATGATTGCCCGCGGCATGGTCGGACTGCACATGGCATGGAGTTGGCCACAGGAACTGCTATCAGGCGTGGCGAACGCGTCGCTCGGCGTGTTGGTTTTCATGTTGCTCGACCGGGTCAAACAGCGCACGTAGGGTCGCGATCAGCTAGCTGGCTATCGTGGCCAGACATTGCGAGCTGCGAGCTGCGCTCGCCTGGACAGCCGAGGGCGGCTGTCCCTACGTGAAGCTTAGGAACGCATACGCCAGGATGGCGGCTGACAGCGTGGCTAGGAAATTGACTGCCTGATTGCTGATCCATCCTCGGTGCTGTAACGTCGCACCTAGTAGGCTGTCGATTAGCATGGCGGCGAACCCGGCGGCTACCGGAATCCACAACCGGGCTGAGGGAATCAATCCGCCGGCCGCTGCTGTCGCCACAATCCCAACGCCTGCCGCCAAACCTGCAACGCTTCCGGCAATCGTGATTGCTCCGTCGGTGCCTGCGGGGACACGCTGCCAGGTGGTGACGAAGCGGGCATCAACGCGGCGATATTGACCGACTTCGCTGGCTACGGTGTCGGTCGCGGCTTCGGCGAGAGCTGCAACGGAGACTATCAACCATGCATGATTTCCGGTGGCGCCGAAAATAAACGAGCAGAGAGCAGCGACGGCCAGATTGGCCAGGACTTGCCACGCGTTCCGGCCTTCGCGGCGCTCGGCCACGCCCAGCGACAGTTTGCGGCGATATCCCAGGCGGGTAGAGACCCAGGTCATCGCGAAAAGAAGGGCCAATGTGGCGAATGCGGTCGGCCCGCCTCCGGCAAAGAGCAGGAAACAGGCGAGACCACCGGCCATAGCACCAGACCGCGTGACTCCGCGCACGGCACGCGCCACCGCTGCGAAGCCGATGGTTACGGCCGCGGCGATCGCCAGCCGCTCCGGGCTTGAGGCCCAGCCGTATGTGAGGAAAGGGGTTAGCATTCCTTAAGAACAGCTCTCAGCCGTCAGCCATCAGCCGTCAGTCGTCAGTAGAATCTCATGGCCCTGAACCTTGTGGAGCTGAGGACTGACGGCTGACGGCTGATTCGCTGAGGGATGAGCTATGTTCCGTGATCGATAACACTATATTCGGTGCGCTGCCGAAACTGGCCGCGGTATGTAGTGCTTGGCCTTTGGATTCGGGCCGTAATCTGGCAGGTCATCCAGGCCCGGTTTAAGCTACACTTTTGTACGCTTGGCGGAGTTTGGGCATCTGAAGTGGCAAGCATCTGGGGTGGCAATGTTAGACGGGGCGAGCCTCGTCTCTACTGGGGGTGAAACCGATGGCGGCTTCAGTCTGGTCTGGTTATCTGACGTTCGGATTGATCTCAATGCCGGTGCGCCTGTTCTCAGGAGCGCGCAGCAGCGGCATCTCATTCAACCAGCTTCACCGCACCGACCACCATCGGGTCAAGCAGCAGCTTATTTGCCCCCTGGATAACCAGGTGCTCGAACGCAGCGATATCGTCAAAGGCTATGAGTATCGCAAAGACGAGTACGTCATCATCGATCCGGAAGAGATCAAGAAGATCGAGCCGAAGACGGCGAAGACGATGGAGATTCTGGAATTCGTGAAGTCGAGCGAAGTGGATCCCGTGTACTTCGAGTCGTCGTATTACATGATGCCAGAGGAAGCGGGGCGCCGTCCTTATGCGCTCCTGACCAAGGCGCTGGAGGAAAGCGAATTCGTCGCCATCGCCAAGCTTACGATGCACAATCGCGAGTACACGGTTTTTCTGCGGCCGCACAAAGGCGGAATGATGCTGCATACGATGTATTACGCCGAGGAAGTGCGCGAGGTCGAATCGTTTGGCGCTCCCGACGTGGAGATTAAAGAGGCTGAACTTAAAGTTGCTCATCAATTGATCGAAGCGCTGGCGGATGAATGGGACCCCGAAAAATATCACGATACTTTTCAGGAGAATCTGAAAAAGCTGATTGAAACCAAGCTGGAAGGCGGCGAAGTGCAAGCCGTTGAGCAACCGAAGAAGCTGGCTCCGGTGGTGGATCTGATGGCCGCGCTGAAAGAAAGCCTGGCGCAGACGAAAAAGCCGGCAGCGTCGGAGAAGGTTGCAGAGATGCCATCCCAGAGACAACCGAAAGGCAAGCGCGGGCGCGCGTAGAGAAGCCAGGTTTCAAGGTTTCAGAGTTTCAAGGTGAAAGCTTGACCTTGCGGCGTTCGACTCTGAGACCTCGACTCTGAGACCTTGAAACCTTGAAACCTGACTCTTGCCTCCTGCTGATTTCCCCTCTCGCCCCGGTTCCCGATACAATGTCGGTTTCCGCGTAATGCCAAATTTTCTCCTGGAGTTTGAATGAAGCGGTTTCTGTGTCTGGGGATTTTGCTTGTCTTTTATATAGCTATGATTGGGTGCGGCGACACTTTCCGCCCGATTATTATCCCGAATCCTCCAACTTTTCCTAATCCTGCGGCGGCTCACACGGTCGTATCGCTGAATGATAACGGAGCCACCGTAGCCGGCAGCGCCATGTCGATTGATGTGTCGGGTGATTCGGTCTCGAGCATTGTAAATACCGACATTCACCCGGTTCACGCGGTGCAGCAAAGTGCTAACGAAGTTCTGGCACTGAACCAGGCAGTGACCGGGACGGAATTGCCGGGGGGAAAGGCTTTGTCGACCAGCACATGCCTCGTAACGGTGGGAACTCAGATATTTAACGTGTGTCCTTCGCTTACCTCGTTGAATTTCTTGAGCACGAGTATAGGCGGCACCAGCACCATCACGCTGCCGTTTTATTCCTCGCCTAATTTCGTTGCGGTTGCGCCGTCCGCTACAACGGCGTATGTGACGTTGCCGACTTATCCAACGGACCCAACTAACCCACTGACCACCATTGTTCCGTCGGTGGGAATTGTCAGCATCGGCGCCACGAGCAGGGGCTTGGTTGGGACTGTTCCGGTTGCGACCAACCCGTCTACGGGGGCCAATCCTTACGCTCTCGCCGTCACACCCGACAACACGAAGCTTTATGTGGCCGACGACAGCACGCCCTGCCCATCGTCGACGGGCGGAGTTTGTTCCGTTAATGCTTTCAACACCAACAATACCGACCTGACGCTATCGACGCGCGGCGTTACGGGATCGTTGAGCTCTCCACCGATTTGGCTGGCGGCGCGGTCCGACAGCCAGGCGGTATATGCGCTGGAGGCGAATGGGACGTTGGCTTACATCAGTATTGCTTCGACGACTGGCCCGGACGTGCTGACCGAGGACTCCGCCATTACTGTTCCGGGCGCTGTCAAGATAGTTTATGACGCTAATTTGAACCGGCTCTACATTCCCGGTGGAAGCCTGGTCACAATCGTTGACGCATCGCAGTCGGTGCCAGCGACGCTGGCCACAATCCCGATCACAGGCTTGCCATCTTCCAGCCGGAGTACGTCGGACCCTTGTGCGGGGACGACCGTGACAACATTGAATACAATCGACGTGGCAGCCTTACCGACGGCAGCCGGGTCTATGCGGGAACCTACTACGAGACTGCGATCGTCGGCGTCAACTACATCTGCCCGCAGGTGACGGTGATCGAGACCACGAGCAACTCGATCGAGCAAGCGATTGCGATCCCAGGATTTCCCGCCTATGAGCCCTTCTGCTCGAACACACGTTTCCGCTTGACCATGGCAGCCGGAGGCGACAGTACTCGCGCTTATCTGGCGAGTTGCGATGGTGGGACAGTTAATATCATCGATACCTCCGACGACAGCTACGTTGAGAGTCAGCCGGTACCGGCGAGTACGCGGACAGGGTCGGGCGGGCAGAACCTGCCGCAGAATCCGGTGTTTTTGCTGGCAGGGCCATAACTCCAGAGCCGGGGGTGTGCCTCGACGGCTTAAAGCCACGCCCAAAAACGCAGTGATCGCAGCGGTGAACCGCTGCGCCACCCAAAATCAGAAGGAATTACTCCACATCTCTGAGGTTAGTTGTTCTGGATGAATCCTACCCGGCGATGGCAGCCGATTCTGTGGTTGGCCGGCGCAGATAGCGCAGCGCTACGTTCATGAAGACGTCTCCGCTGGAGGTATTGAAGCACATCACCAGCGCTTCTGTGTCTTCAGTGCTTATGCTGCCCTGCTCTGAAGTGTGCAACTTGGGGGGACGAACGTGAAAGTGGAATCCCTGGTCATTGAGGGTGGTCACCGCGTTGCCAATAATCTGGTTGGCGAGTTCGCAAACCGCTTCCCGCACCAGTTCTTCATCGGTCTCGGATACGTCCATGCCGGAGAGGCGGCTGGCGAGCTGCAATGCGGTTCGCAGGTCCAGGTCAAAAATGATTCGTCCTTCGATCTCGCCCGTCATACAAACCTCGGCGGCAATTCCTTTTCGCCGGTAGGCCTCGGCTTCCATGGTCAGGTTTTCTATGGAAATAGAGGATTGCAGCGCCTGTGCCAGAACCGCATCGGTCGAGTTGATGAAGGGCTGAATCATGTCCATGCGCATGGCTAGGCTCCAGCTCCTACGCTTTTGGGCGCGGTGGTGTCGTCGCGCATTACGTACTTGATAACTTCGTAGAGGACTTCCGGCTTCACGGGTTTTTGCACGAAGTGGCGCGCGCCTCGCTGCAGGGCAGCGACGATATTCTCCTGGTAGCCGACAGACGACACCATTACGATGCGGGCGGCGGGATGTTCACGCACAATTTTCTCGGCGGCTTCGATGCCTTCCATTTGCGGCATGGTGATGTCCATCAGAACGATGTCGGGTGTGAGCCGTTCATACTCGGTGATGGCAGAAACTCCGTCGCCGGCCTCGCCGATTACCTGCCCGCCGAAGGTTTCGACCATGCGGGCGAGGTTCTTGCGGGCAAACACGGAGTCATCCACAATCAGATAACGAACCGGCTTTCCATCTTCGCTCCGTGTAACGGGTACAAACTTTTCCATGACACTCCTCCACCACTATCACTTAATACGATCTACCTGAGTTCGGGTAGATTACTTTAGTTACTCCCGGCGCTGGTCGTCCGCCGGCCTTCGAGAGCGTGCTCGCGACCGCGATCGGACGCGGATGAGAACGCACACTGCGCTTGCAAGATGCCCGGAAGATCCTGAAGATTGGCAATCTGCATGGCATAGCCGCGTTCAATCGCCGCTTTGGGCATGCCGAAAACTACGCAAGTCTCCTGGCTCTGGGCCACGGTGTATCCTCCAGCCGCCCGAATCTCTCCCATGCCAACCGCCCCGTCTTCGCCCATGCCGGTCATCAACACGCCGGTGGCTTGCGAACCAAACTCCGCCGCCACGTTGTGGAACAGTACGTCGACCGATGGGCGGTGACCGTTTACAGGAGCGTCTTCCGCAAGCACGGCCACGTTGCCGAGGGGAAGTTTTTTCACTTTCAAGTGGCGATTGCCGGGAGCGATCAGGGCTCGTCCCGCAACCAGCAGGTCGCCTGATTGTGCTTCCTTGACTCTTATGCGGCAGCATGCGTCGAGTCGCTTCGCAAATAATTCGGTGAAGCCTTCGGGCATATGCTGCACCACCAGGATGCTGCCGGGAAAATCAGCCGGCAGCTGCGAGAATACGTACTGCAACGCATTCGGGCCGCCGGTCGAAACGCCTATGGCGACGATGTGAGTTGGCGCCAAGGGCTGTAATTTAGTGGGTTGTTCCGCGTGCGTCTCTGCCGGCAGGAACTGCGACTGCACTCCTGCGCTCTGGCCCGCGGCATGGATTTTCTTGATCAGCTCGTCGGCCACTTCCGGCATGCGCGCGAAAACGTCCTGCGGCTTGGCTACGAAATCAAAGGCGCCCAGAGAGAGCGCTTTGAGCGTGATCGACGCTCCGGCCGTGCTGTGGGAGCTGACCACGATCACCGGCAGCCGCCAGCGGCGCGTGATCTCTTTGAGAGTATCGATCCCGTTCAATCCCGGCATTTCCAGGTCGAGCGTCACCACTTGCGGCGAAAGGTCTTCGATTTTCTTGAGCGCAAAATTGCCGTCGATGGCTGTGCCCACGACCTCGATCGAGTCATCGCGTTCGAGAATTTTGGGGATCAGTTTGCGCATCAGAGCTGAGTCGTCGACCACCAGCACCCGCACCGGCTTGTTGGTCATGAAAGACCTCCGGCGCGCGCCTGCGCTGTGCTATCGCCGGAACGCGACTGTGCATGAAGAGGGTTCGACAGCAGTCCCGCCATCTGTGGGCCATTTCCATCGGTTCGTCCATGGGTGAACCGGTCCATGAGCGCGACCATATTCAGGATGAGAACTACTCTTCCGTCGCCGAGAATCGACGCGCCGCTCACCAGGTCGGTGGTGATCGACTGGTCGTCGAGGGCCTTGATCACCAATTCGCCTTCGCCCTCCAGTGCGTCGACAACAACGCCGAACTTGCGCTCGCCGCTGTCGATCACCAGCACGAAAATCCTTCTCCGCCCGGAATCCGGGCCAATTGGTGGTTTCGCGCCCAGGCGCAGCAGAGGCAGCACGCGGTCACGGAGTTGCAGCACGTCGTAGTACTCCACCTGGTGGATATCTTCTTCGCAGGTGCGCGTGATCTCAGACACGGCGTTGAGCGGCAAGGCGTAGAGCCGCTCCTCCACGCGAAACATCAATGCGCGGATAATGGCCAGGGTGAGCGGCAGCCGCAGACGGAAGGTAGTACCTTTTCCCACCGCGGTTTCGATCTGGATTGTTCCCTTCAATCGTGCTAGCACGCTCTGCACTACGTCCAATCCCACGCCGCGGCCGGAAAGTTCGGTGATCTCTTGCGCGGTGGAGAAGCCCGGTTGCAGGATCAGGTCGAGGACTTCGGTTCCATTCAGCCGGGCTGCTTTTTCGGCAGTCAGCAGTCCCTGAGAGAGGGCGCGCCGCAGAACTTTTTCTGCATCAATGCCGCCTCCGTCGTCGGAGACTTCGATGACCACCTGGTTTCCCTGGTGATAGGCGCCGAGGCGCAAGGTTCCCTGCGGACGCTTGCCGGCGCGAACCCGCTCGGCGGGCGTCTCAATGCCATGCCCGATGGCGTTCCGCACCAGGTGAGTCAGGGGCTCGGCAATCGCATCCAGAATGCTCTTGTCGAGGTCGGTTTGCCCGCCTCGGACAACCAGTTCAATTTCTTTCCCGCACTGTAGACCCACATCTCGTGCGACTCGCGGAAAGCGGCGGAAGAGTTGCTCGACCGGCACCATGCGGATCTTCATGACCGAGTGCTGCAGGTCATTCAAAACCCGCCCCTGAAACGCCATTGCATCGGAAAACTTTCCCTGCAGCGCGTCTTTGGGGAAGCGGTGTCCAAATTCCATGAGCGCCTGTTGCAGCATCGATTTCGCCAGGATCAATTCGCCGACGAGATTGAGCACGCTATCGATTTTTGCCGCGTCCACGCGCAGCAGGGTGTCAGGGCTGGCCGACGATGCGGGCGCGGTGGTTGGCTTGTTCGACGATTGAGACGCATCATCGTGCTGAACCTTAGTATTACCGGTGGCATTAGCGTTGGCATTGCCTTTGACCTTGCCCCTGGCGCTGACGTCTTCGTGCGCGGGCGGAGCGACGGGGGTTGCACCATTGCCCGGCGTGCCGCTGGCCGTGATTTCGGGAGCGGATTTCGAAATCGCTTTGTCTGCCGATTCGTTGTTGCCATTGGAACCGGGCGCCGGAGGCTGTGGAAGCGGGCACAGACTTTCGCTGCGGACGGGTGTGACCTTGACCGCGAGCGCAATTGTGGGAATGTTGCACTGAGCGCGGATTTGATCCACCGCTTTTTCCGATGCGAGAGCGGCGTCAACCCGGTTCGCGAGATCGTGACTTCCGTCGGGCGGATGGAGAGCGAGCACTTCGCCCAGCCCGGTGAGAGCCAGCTTGATCATTTGACGCGCGGCGATGGGCATCCCGCACTGCGGGTCGACGTCAACCACTACGTGATAAACGCGTTTGCCTTCGGATAACGCACGCGCGATCGCCAACTGCTCGTATTCCGACCATGGCGTCTTGATCGCCGCGGGTTTGCGGGTTTTCTTTTGAGGCTGCGTCTTTTTAGATTGGAGCTTGCCGGCCGCCTCGTTCTTCGCCGGGTCACTAATAGAAACATCGTTAGCAGAAGGATCGTTGCCGAGTAATGACGGGTCGCCAGCCGGGTGTGCCAGTCGAGCAATATCGGCCTGCAGGGATTGTATGTTGGGGAGTTTCGTTCCGGTCCGATAAGCCTCCAGCAGAGCGGTAAAAACGTCGGCGGCGCGCAATCCAATCTCAGGGACCGAAGCCGCGGTGGCAGCGTTTGCCAGCGCCAGCACGTCCTCGAATTGATGGCACAGTTCGCTGAGTTCGCGAAAGCCGCACGCGGCCGCGTCTCCCTTCAGCGTGTGCACGGTGCGCCGCAAACCGCGGGCGATCTCCGGATCGCCTGGCGATTTTTCCAGCAACATCGCATCATCGTTCAGCTTCTGCACGAGTTCGGCGGCGCTCTCGAAGAACAACTGGTGGAGCTCGCTCATACGGTCGTCGGCTGCGGGACAGTGGGTGCGGTCGTTTTTCTGATCGTGCTTTGGGTCGTGCTTCAGGTGGTTTGTCGGATCGCTTTTCCGATCGTTTTTTCGATCGGTCTTCCGATCCTGCGGGGGGACGGTCACATCTTCACCTCGACACGGCGATAAGCCGTCCCCTGGTTGTGATGCACCATCTGAAATTTTTCGGTCAGGCCGAGCAGGCTTTCCGCGTGGCCGACGAACAGGTACCCCTGGGGATTCAAGCAACGATAGAACTTTTCCACCAGGCGCTTCTGCTCCGCTTCATCGAAATACATCATCACGTTGCGGCAGAAAATAACGTCGTTACGCTGCGGCAGATATTCAGTCTTCAGGTTGTGAAAGTCAAAGTGCACCAGCTCTTTCACGTTCTTCTTCACCGCGTAGCGCTCGCCCACCTTGTCGAAATAGCGCAGGCGATAGCCGTAGTCGACCGCCGCCATCTGGTGCTCAGGGTAGGAGCCTTCCTGCGCTGTACGAAGAACGGAATAGTTGATGTCGCTAGCCAGAATTTCCAGGCGCCAGGGCGGAGGCACCATAGGCTTGGGCACGGGCGATGGGTGCGGCGCCGGATTGCGCAGATAGTAGTAGGAAAGAGCATCGGCCACCTGCATGGCGATGGTGTAGGCTTCCTGTCCGGTAGAGCAGCCGGCACTCCAGATTCTCAGACTGAAGTCGCGTTGCTGTTGCTTGCGCTGCAGAAGGTCATCCATCACGTTGCGCTGAAATAACTCCAGCTGCGCCTTGTTGCGGAAGAAGCTGGTCTCGTTGACGGTCAGATTTTCAACGAGCAGCGCCAGTTCCTGCTTTCCCTGCCGGCTGATCAGAAGGCTGTAGTAGCTGTAGAAGGAATCCAAGTGGCAGTCCTTCAGACGCCGGTGCAAACGGTCCTGAAGAAAGGGAATGCGGCGGTCATCGAAGTGCATACCGCACTCCTGATAGACAAGAGTTTGCAGGAGTTTCAACTCTGCTTCGGTCAGGGCGGGCGTTTCGCTTGTGTTCATGTGAGTTTGGGTGTGCCGACTATTTCCCGGCTGATGCAGCCTTGGTGTTTTTCTCCTCGTTCATCTGGCCGCCGGCCTCTAATACCTTTCCGATCTCCAACAATATGATTAGCCTTCCCTGGTATTTGCCGAGGCCCGTCACACAGTCCAAGCCGCCTTCCTGCATCATGGCGGGCGAGGCCTCGATTTCGCTCTCAGGAATTTTGAGGACTTCGGACGCGGAATCGACAATCATGCCCGCTAGCCGTCCGTGGTGTTCCACGACCAGAATGCGGCTGCGCCGGTCGAGTTCGGTGGCGGCATGCCCGAATCGTTTCCGCAGATCCACCACCGAGATAATCCTGCCGCGCAGGTTGATCACTCCTTCGAGATAATCAGGTGCATCCGGCACGGTCGTGATCTCGGGTACGCGGATGATCTCACGCAGCGAAGCAATGGGGATGCCATAGGTCTCGCGGCCCACCCGGAAGCCAACAATGTGCGTTTCACGGCTCATGAGTGCAGTCTCCTCAACGCGCCGTCGCAGCCCGGGCTGCGCCTGCTGGACCGCTGTCGTTCGCCTGGCTGCCGGTTCGGTTGTTCCTGTCGCTCATTCTGTTCTTATTCCTGTCGTCCGCGCTGTCACGCGTTGCGTCACTGTTGCGCAGCCCGAACCGGTCCATCGAATCGAGCAGTCCCTGCGACATCTTTGACATTTGATCCGAGGATGCCGCCAATTCCGTGGAACTCGACGTAGAGGCCTGCACCAGTTCGCGCATGCGTTCCATGGCCTGCACCACGGCTTGCGCTCCACAGGCCTGTTCTTCCACGGCCGAGTTGATCTCGTGGGTAATTTCGTTCAGGCGCGTGGTGGCGCGCGCGATCTGCGAAGAGCCGTGCGACTGCTCGTTGGTGGCGGCGCCGATCTCCTGAGCGAACTTGTAGACCTCGGTGACCACGTTCGATATTTTGCGCAGCGCGGCGTTCAGTTCCTGTCCCAGGTTCAGCCCTTCGTTCACGATGGTGGTGCTCTTTTCCATGTTATCGACGGCTTTGCGCGCTTCCTTCTGGATGCTGCCGATTAGTTCCGAGATCTCTTTGGTGGACTGCGCCGATTTTTCCGCCAGCTTGCGGACTTCGTCGGCTACGACCGCGAAGCCCAGGCCGTGCTCGCCGGCGCGAGCCGCCTCAATGGCGGCATTCAAGGCGAGAAGATTGGTCTGTTCCGCCAGATCGTCGATGACTTCGACGATTTTGCCGATGTCGTCTGCCCGCGTTCCGAGCGCGTCGATAATCTCGCCCGAAGACTGGATGGTGGTGTTAATACGGTTCAGGCCGTCGGTCGCTTTCTCCATGGTGCCGATGCCGCTGTGCACTTCTTCTCGCGAGCGGTTGGAGATGTCGAGCAACACTTTCGCAGTGTCGGCGACGCGCTGAATCGAGGTGACCATCTGATCGATAGAAGCGGAGGTTTCGCTGACGCTCGAAGCTTGCGTCTGCGTGCTCTTCACCATGTTTTGCACGTTGACACTCATCTCGTGCATGGTGCTGGTCACTTCGTCGATGGCGGTAGAAGTCTGCAAACTGTTCCTGGCCGACTCGTCGGAAGCGCTGGCTACCTGCGTGGAAGCGGTTGCCACCTGAGAAGCGGCGTCGCGAACGTTGCGCACCAGCCCGCGCAGGCCCTCCACCATGCGCGTAAAGGCGTTCGCCAGCGTGTCGTTCGGGGATCGAGGACGGACCTCCACGGATAAATTACCGCCGGCGATGGCTTCGGAAACCGCCGCCATTTCCTTCAGGTACTTGACCATGGAATCGAAAGTTCTGGCCAATTGGCCGATCTCATCCTTGCCGTGAACGTCAATGTTGTGGTCGAGGTCGCCGGACTGGCCGATCTGGTCGGCGACGTGAATCAAACGGTTGAGTGGCTCGGTGATTCCGCCGGCGGTCCGGAGGGCAATGATGATGCCCAGGCCGATGGCGAACAGGGAACTGACGACTGCGGCCAGAACCGTCCAGGTGGCCGCGCTTTCATCATTGCTGCGCCTCTCGTCCAGGAGCTTGTGGTTCTCACGGTCTACGTCGTCCAGAATGTCGGTGGAACGCGAGATCCAGGCGTTGGGATCTTTTTGCAGATAGAAAATCTGGAGTTCCGCCACCGTGGCATTTCCGTTGTCGACAGCCCGCCGCTTGTCCAATAGGGGTGTGGCAAACTGGTTGCCCCAGGCCTGCTCCATGGCCTGCACGGTTTCCAGACTGCTGCGCTGCTGCGGAGAGTTGGCCAGTTCTTCGGCGTGGCGCAAGGCAGCTTCCAGCTTGCGTTCTCCATCGTTCATCTTGTCCACGTCGCGAGTGTCGCCGCTGAGCAGGTAGCTCTGCAGGTGCAGACGGTTTTGCATCATCTCAAAGCGGACCGCCGAGGTGGCCTCGGTCATGTTGATGGAACTCTGCGCGGCCGCCTTGGTCTCATGCTCGCGATGCACGCCGTAGAGATTGATCGCCAGCAGCACCAGCACCAGCGCGAGAATAATGCCAAAACTTACGTATAGCTTCTTTCCGATGTTCATAGTTCAGCCTTCGTCCAGCCTTCCTCGCCCCGCGTTTCGGCCGAGCGACGCCGCTTACTTACGCGGATCAAAACGGAACTCCACCACGCCGGTTGACTCTTGCGAAGCCGATTCGTATCGCCACTTTCTGACCGCATCAAGCGCGGCGGTTGCCAATACCGGGTGGCCGCCAATCAGTTTTGCGTTCTTGACCGAGCCGTTGGGGGCGACCGTGACCTCGACCCTCACTACTCCGGCAAGATTCATACGTTTTGCCAGCTGCGGATACATCGGCTCCACTTTGGTTTTTACTTTTCGATTGACGTCTTCCTGCCCCCACGCTTGCGGGTCGCCGATCGCGGCCCATCCGCCAAGCAACAGCAGACCCACCGCGAGAATTCGATTTAGGGTTCGAAAGCTCACCTAATACCCCTTTTGTGCTTTGCTCCATCTTCCTTCAATGGAAATTTCCTCGATATCAAAAGTTCTTTCTTGCCATTACTTTGGTGATAGAGACAGGGGAGCGGCTGACCACAACTGGCATCCCTGAACGTCGATGCTCCTGCACCGCGAAATGTGATCTGGCTGCGCGGCGGGCGCCGAGCTGCGCTCGGCCGGGCAGGTGAGGGCACCTGCCCCTACGTCAATCTTTGCTGATTCAAATCGCGATTCAAAATGAGATGCGGGTATCATTTGTGCCATTTCACAAGTTGGCACTGCCCCGCGTGTATTCGCTTGACTCAATTTGAGAATCCAGCGTAGGTTTTAGATGTAATCCAATGTTTTCAACTGCTTAGCTAGATGATCGGTGCCCTCTGACAAGCTATCCAGGAAATTCGACCCCGGACGCCGCGTCTCAGTCTGAGGAGGCCTTCCAAAAGCTTCTGCTGGAACTTTCCCGGGCCGCTTTTCAGAGCAGCGATCCCAACCAGCTGATCCATTCTTTTTGTGTCCTCAGCCGAGCCTTTTTTCGCGCCAGCGGCGCTTACTATTGGACACTTTCCGCCGACGGCGAGCTGGTTGGGGCTGAAGCGGACGCCGTTGACGCCGAGTCATTTCGCGGCATTCGCCGGCATGCCGGGGATGTTTCTCTGGCCATGGATGCGGTCGAACAGCGTCGCGCCTTCTTCGTCAATCACCTTGATGCGGCCCGTTACCCCTGGCTGGCGTCCTGCCGCGCGCATGCGGCGCTGGCCGCGCCTTTGCTGGTTTCGGGCCAAGTCTTCGGCGCCATCACCTTCCTGAAGACCGCGCCTGACGGCGGTTTTGACGATGACGACGTGGTTAAAGTCACCATCCTGTCAGCCCAGCTCGGCACCGCACTCGAAGCCCTGCGCCTGAACCAGCTTTCGCGTGAAGAACACCGCAGGGCGAGTATTCTGGTGGAAGTCGCAACCGCTCTGCATGGATTGCCCGACACTGCGGCCGTAATGGAAAGCATCGCCGACCGCCTGCGCATGTTGCTGCATTCGCCTGCCGTGCTTGTCTTCATGCAACATGAAAAAGTTTTCACTTTGCAAGCCGTGTCGACCGATGCTGCGCCGCTAGCTCTCGCCATCCGCACGCGGTTCCAGCAAAACCAACTGCGGTCTGCGCTGGAGATTGCCGCCCGTGCGGTCGCGGCCGGGGAACGCATAACGGTGAGTATTGACGCCGCCTCCCACTTTGGCGGCGAATTGCCGCCAGGAGTTCTCATAGCGGCGCCGTTTCGCACCTCGCGCGCACAGGGGGCGATTCTCGTGTATCCCCGTCTCGCGCAGCCCTACAGCCAGGAAGACAAAAACCTGATCTCGGCACTGGCGGGTTTCGGCGCGGTCGCAATCGCAAACGCCGAGTTGTATGGTGTGGCTCGCGCCCAGGCCCACGAACTGCATGAAATTCTCGAGATCTCATTTGAACTGGGCTCCGCCGGGAAGCTCGACGAATTCATGCAGACTTCGGTGGTCCGGGCGGGGGCTTTCCTTGGCTTCGAGCGATGCTTCATCGGACTCTTCGAAAACGGCGAATTTCATGCCCGCTGGACATTGGAAAACGGCGTGGCCCGTCCCGTCGACATTCCGCTCGTCGATGGCGCTACAACGCGCGCCCTTAAGCAAAAAAATGTTTACTTCACCGAAGACGCGAGCAAGATTCCTGGCGCGAATCTGGATCTGGTCAGCACTTTCGGCATCCACCAGTTCCTGGCTGTACCACTCCTCGGCTCGAACGGCGATGTGCTGGGGATGTTCGGAGTGCTTGACCGCATAGAGCCCGGTCCGATCAACGACGAAGACGTCCGCCGCGCGCGGGCGTTAGCCGCGCAAATTGCGATTGCACTCGAACTCACCCGCAACCTGCATCAATCCGAGGAACACCGGCGCCGCGCCGAGGCTCTGGTGGCCATCGCGGTCGAACTCAACACGGTTTTGCATTTGCCGGAGTTCATGCGCAACTTTGCTTTGCGGGCGGCGGCCTTGCTTGGAGGCCGAGCGGTTGCCCTCGCTCTGCAGTCATCCGAGCCCGACGTGGTGCTGATTTCCAGCGGCGTATCGGGCGGGATGTCCGAAGCGATGTCCGAAGGGATGTCCCCCGACTCCGAGGTCGAGGACAAGGGATTGCTCCGGCGCTTTCGGCTGGCGCTCGATGCCGCACTGTTGAAATATCCCACGGATGTTGCCTTCGCCCCAGCCAGCGACATTCTAGGACCCGCGCTCGCCGCCAGTTTGGGATGGACCGATTGCACCCTGGTCCGGTTGGCAGGTTCGTCGGGGGAACTGGTTGGCTTGCTTTGCCTGGCGGATCGCGGCGCTGCGCCCTCCGCGGAAGATCAGTTGCTGCTGCGCGCGGTTGCCGGCCATGCCAGCATTGCGCTCGAGAATGCCTGCCTGTTTACCCGAATGCAGCAGGCTAACCGGCACTGGATGGAAATCTTCGATGCCATCAGCGACTTCATCGTGGTGCACGACGAACAGAACAATGTTCTGCGCGTGAATCGCTCGCTGGCGAATTTCGTCGGCATTCCTGCCGAGCAGTTGATTGGCGTCAACATGCGGGCGCTTGAAGCTCTTTCCGCTGGGGCTTCGCCGCACTCTTGTCCCTTTTGCCGCAGCGGCGACGGGCTCGATGAATATGTGCATCCGGCGCTGGAATCCACCTACCTGATTTCCACCTCGCGCATTCACGCCGCCAGCAGCGCCCAGTTGCAAACCGTGCACGTGCTCAAGGACATCACCGACCGGCGCGAAGCCGAGCGCCGCTATCGCGAACTCTTCGACAATATTCAGGAAGGAATTTTCTTCTCCACGCCCCAGGGCCGTTTCGTCGAAGTCAACGATGCGCTGGTTCGCATGCTCGGCTACAGCAGCCGCGAAGAAGTGATCCAGCTCGACATTCCGACGGAGGTTTATTTCTCGCCGCGGCGGCGCGAGGAACTGGCGGAATTATTCGAGCGGCAGGGTGGGCTGCACAATCAGGAAGAGATTCTGCGGCGCAAGGACGGATCGCCAGTCCATGTCTTCATCAATTGCTTCGGAGTGCGCGACGCGGCGGGAAACATTCTGCAATACCGCGGCGTTATGCTCGACATAACCGGTTTGCGCCAGTCGCAGACCGAACTGCAGAAAGAGCGCGATTTTTCGAGCAAAATACTCAGCCATACCCAGAGCCTGATTCTCGTTACCGATATCGAAGGGATCATCAGTTACGCCAACCGGCGCTGGGGCGGGCTCGGTTTTCAGCAGAACCAGATCCTGGCGCGCCCCTTGTCCGAGTTGTGCGCCCCACCGCGACGCCAGGCCCTGCGCGAAGCGCTGGCTGATGTGGCCCGCGGCCAGCAGGTCGATAATTTCGATTTGCCCCTGATCCGTGGCGATGGCGTCAGCGCACAGTTCTCGGTCAATCTCAGCCCCATCAGCGGCGAAGACGGACGGGTCAGCAGCATCGTCGTGGTTATGACGGATGTGACCGACTCCGCCATGCTGCGCGCCAAACTGGTGCACGCTGAAAAAATGGCTGCGGTTGGCAACCTTGTCGCCGGAGTTGCCCACGAAGTTAATAATCCCCTTACCGCCATCCTCGGATTCACCGATCTGTTGATGGAGAACCCCGAACTGCCGGAAAGCGCGCGCCGCGATTTACGAGTAATCCTGCAGGAGGCGCAGCGCACCAAACAGATCGTGCAAAATTTACTCAGCTTTGCCCGCCAGATGCCGCCGCAGCGCAAGCCCATCCAGCTTAACTCCATACTGCAGCGCACCGTTCATTTGCGGTCCTATGACTTCATCAGTCATGGCGTTCAGGTGGTCGAACATCTGGACGAGTCGCTGCCCCAGGTTGTAGGCGATTCGCATCAACTGCAACAGGTGTTTCTCAACATCATGAATAACGCGTATGACGCGGTTCGCGACACCGGACGGTCGGCCCGCATCGAGATCACGAGCGCTGTTTCCGGGTCGTACGTGGAAGTTTCGTTTCGCGACAATGGGACGGGGATATCCGATCCCGAAAAGATTTTCGATCCTTTCTTTACCACCAAAGATGTGGGCAAGGGCACGGGTTTGGGCCTCAGCATTTGCTATGGCATCGTCCGCGAACACGGCGGCGAAATTTTGTGTCACAACAACAGCGATTCTGAAGGGGCGACCTTTACGGTTCGCCTCCCCATCGCTACTGAAGCAGCGGCATCGTTCGGAGCAGTCGCAGGAGTGCATCCCATATGACCCAGTCAGGAACCGAGTCAAGAAAGTCAGCCAGCAAAATGGAAAATAACCCCGCAGTGCCGCCTGTGCTGTTAATCGAAGACGAACCGGCCGTCATGGCTTTGGTTCGCGCTGTTCTGGAGGGCCGCGGCTACGCGGTCGTCCCCTGCGAATCTGGCGTCGAGGCCTTGCGACTGCTCGAGAAGGCTGAATTTCGCGGGGTGATCTCCGACATGCGCACACCCGGTGGTGTCGACGGCGCGCAGGTCTATGCCTGGACCGCTGCCCATCGGCCGGAACTTGCCCGCCGCCTGGTGTTCATCACCGGTGACATGGCCAACGAGGAAACCGCCGCCACCTTGCGTCGGACGGGCGCTCCGTGCGTGGAAAAACCATTTCGAGTTCACGACTTCATTGCCGTGGTCGAGCAGACCATGGGTAAGGCCGGCTAATGACACAGAATCCGACGACGCAGAATCCGACGAAAAACGACGTGACCAAGAATGACGTCATGAAGAACGACGTCATGAAAAATGATTTCCGCATACGGCTCTTGGTGGTCGATGACGAGCAAACCATCCGCCGTCTCTGCACGACGGTCGGAGAGTCGCTTGGCCTCGTCTGCCTCGAAGCCGAGAGCGGCGACGCGGCATTGGCGCTGCTCGAGGAGCAGCCCATCCACATGGTGCTCACCGATATGGTCATGCCGCGCATGACGGGAATCGAATTCCTGGAGCAGGTGAAACGTCTGCACCCGCGCCTCGAAGTCGCGGTCATGACCGGGCATGGATCGGTCGAAACGGCGGTTCAGGCGATGAAGCTGGGCGCCTATGATTACATTGCCAAGCCTTTTTCTCCGCTCGACGAATTGCGGCTTTTTCTTCGCCGCATGGCCGACAAGGTGCGTCTGGTGGAGGAAAATGTCTATTTGCGCGAGCGCTCCGAAACCGAGACCTCGCTCCACGGCATCATCGGCAATTCCACCGGCATTCAGAACGTGCTGCGGTTGATTTCGCGCTTGAAAGACACTCGCACTCCGGTGCTGATTTCCGGCGAGAGCGGAACGGGCAAAGAACTGGTAGCGCGAGCGCTCCACTTTCGCGGGACCATGGCGAGCCGCCCTTTCGTTGCGGTTGACTGCGGATCGCTCGTCCCAACGCTCATCGAAAGCGAATTGTTCGGCTATGAAAAGGGAGCGTTCACGGGCGCGCTGCGTTCCAAGCAGGGTTTGCTGCAGTCGGCCGATACGGGCACAATTTTTCTGGATGAAGTGGGCGAGCTTCCGCTGGAAATGCAAGCCAAGTTGCTGCGTTTTTTGCAGGAAAAAGAAGTTCGCCCGGTGGGCAGCAATCAGAAGGTAAGAGTTGACGTACGCATCATGGCTGCCACCAACCGCGATCTCGATTCCGAATACAAAAAGGGAACCTTCCGCAAAGATCTCTACTTCCGCCTCAATGTCGTTACCATTTCTCTGCCTCCGCTGCGCGAGCGCCGTTCCGACATTCCGATCCTTTCTGCGTTCTTCCTGGAACGCCTGGCTCCGGGGCGCGGCGTGCAGATTTCAAGCAATGCCATGAAGGCGCTGCTGGCTTATGAGTGGCCGGGCAATGTCCGCGAACTGGAAAACTGCCTGGAGCGCGCGGTCGCGCTCGGCGATCAGAGCCTTATTGAGGTGAACGATCTGCCGCCTACGATCGCGCACTCGGAAATCCAAAGCGGAGGGCTGAATGCGCAGGGATTTTCGGGTGACGCCGGCGATTTCCGTGCCACCGATCTGGAGGATATTGAGCGCGCGACGATTGAGCGAGTCTTTTCCCAGGTGAAGGGAGACAAGGTGCTGGCCGGCAAGATGCTTGGAATCAGCCGTGCCACTCTCTATCGCAAACTGAAGCGCTACAACATCAGTGGCCACGAGAGTGGCCATGAGCCGCCACCGTCATCGTCAACGACGTTGCAATGAGGATGGTTGAGGAGGCTCGGGTTTATTGTCTCAGCCATTCGGCCCAAGCTACGCAGGCGTGGCGAAGTGAGACAGCTGTTTCACTTTGAGACGAGAGGCGGACCGAGGGCGAAAGGCTGGGCTAAGTCTGCCAACATGTTGCGCGGTTAACCCCTTATAGGTCTTTTCATTACTCATAAGGGCATGCCCTCCAAGTCTTTGGCGGAGTCCGTGCACTACGAAATGGCCGATACCGCAGAGCGAGTCTTTTTCTAACCTCTTCCTAACCGGGAAGAAAGGGGAGACTCGCCTGCCCCAACTCCCCCGGGATTGAGGATTGAGTGCCCAACCAGGCAACCGCTCGCGCCCTTGAGTCAGAACTCGTAGGCCGCTTGGCCAAGTTCTTTCCCCAAGCCACTCCGGTGCGGATCCCCATCAAATTGAGCCGCACCTACAGCAGCAACGAAAATGGCAATGGCAAACATGGTGGCGACGGCAAACCGAACGGGCAGCAAAACGACAGCGTTTTTTTTCAGGACACGGTCATCGAATTCGAGACGCCGGACGAAGCTTTGTTTACCGTCGACCGGCCTCTGGAGTTTGCCGATCACGTTCTGGTCGAAAGCAACGACGGCTCGTTGCGCGCCGAGGCCTCCGTGGTGGCCGTTCAATACCACCCCAACCGGACCGCAGTCGCGGTCCGCTTCTTGAAACAGGTACCCAATTGGATAGCGAAATCATGACTGCCTACTCCTCCGAATCACAACCTCAGCCTTCAGCCCAGGTTTCCTTCCAGCCTTCGATTAAAGACCAGGGGGCCATTTTCTGTGCCCTGCAACCGATTTACGCTGCCCTGGTTCGCGAATTTGTGGTTGAGGTTTCCACCTGCCCGGTTGACGATGAATTCACTGCTACCGAGGAGTCCGTCGAGCACGCCGCCGCCTGGTTCCAGCAGGTGGACACGCAAATCCAGGTGCACCAGCTTAGGCAGTTTCTTCAGACCACGCCTCTTGCCAGCGAACCCGTACTGCGCCAGCTGCTTTGGCATCACATGCAAAAGAGCATCAAGGCGTCCGGCGACCGGGACAAGACGGATTTCCTGCTGGTGCAGTATTTTTCGCTGTGCGTGCCCTCGGGCCTGGAAGATGCGGACGTGGACCTCGAATACGTCGCGCATGTGCTGCAACCCGTGCTGGGGTCGCAAACACCGAAGATCCCGGCGTGGCTGAATTCGCTCGAGACCATCCTGCAATCGGCGGCCGGTTCGCGGCGCTTGAGCGACCTGCTGCACTGCGGCGCGCTCGAGCAAGGCCGCAAACTCAAAACCCAGAGTGCTTCCCGCTATTTCGAGCCTTCGGCCATGGTGGCTTTTACGCGCTTCAGTTTCATGGTGCGGCGTTTGTTTTTTCGCCTCATGCAAAACGATCTCAACGCCATTCAGGATGGGTTGCGCGAACTCGATCGTATGGGAGTTTCCACCATCGATTGCCGACGGGCCCAATTCTCGGCTTCGGAACCGATCTCGCGCCTGCGCATGATTTGCCAATCCTGGAAGGTGATGTTTCACGCCGAATATTCTTCGGGACAGCCCTTGCGCATGCTAGTCGATCTCCGGGCGGCCGTTGATGACGCGATCGAGAACCGATCGATGCCACAACCCCTCGCCAAGATGAAGAGTGCGGCCGCAGGCGAATCGCAAGATTAATCTTCACACCAAATTGAGGCGTGCGCCCTACGGCTTGGCGTCCGTCGTTTTTGTTTCTGTTTCCTCAGCCTGGGTGCGAGCGAGCGGCGTGATCTCTGTATTGGCTAAGGTTCCGCCCAGCGCCCAGGACTGGTCATCGCCCCGAGTTAACACGAAGTCGACAATCCCGCCTGGGGCAGCCTTTCCGCTTACCTGATAAAAGCCGTCGTGCGATTCCATTCTGCCGTCTGACAGTTCCCACATCCCTTTTTTCAATTGGATGTCACCGCTGAAACGATAAATTGGCAGAGGCCCGGGTGCGCCGGGAATCTCGACGTGTGGCAGGCTGCCGTCACGCATCGTGAAGTGCAACGTGCCGTCGGAGCGCCGTGGCAGTTCGCGAAAATTGCTTGCTGTTCCGTTCACCTCGAAATTTCCGTCGGCTGTGCCGGTAATCCATGCATCGTTCATCAACCAACCCATTTGCTCGAGCGAAATGCTCTGCAAGGTGCCGGAGCCGTGGAAACGCAGGCGCGGAGACGATGAAGACGACGAAGCTGTCGCATCCGCGGTCTCTGTGTCATCCGCCGCAGCGTCATGCGGCGAGACATCAAGAACCCAGTTGCCTTGATGAGTGCCCTGCAACAGTTGTGCGTGGAGTCCGCTCAGCGTGATCTTGCCACGATCGACTTCGACTTCGGTCGCAACCTCAGTGGCGAGCAACCTTCTTCAATTCGAGCCGGCCAACGTGCAGAGTGCCTCGTGCTTGAATCGCGAGGAGGGGCGAAATATCCAACTTGTCGCCGGAATCGGAATAGGAAGCCTCTCGATTCAGGAGGCGATACCATGGCCGCTTTGCGGGATGCCGTGTTAGCCATTCGGCGAGGTCCCCGACCGAGAGCTGATCGGCCGCGAGATCGAACCGGAAAACACAGTTGGGAACCGCGCCTGGAACCGCGATCGCGCGCGCTGGTTGAATTGCGTTCGAAGTTAGATCGGCAGCGACGCAGTGACGAAGCGCGGTAACTCGCGCCGCTCCAATGAGTGTTTCCGACGCGCGCAGAAATCTTCTGCATCGCTACCAAGTCGGGAGTGAGAGAGATGGCCGCCGAGGCGATTTCTATCGGTGTATTCAGGCCGTGCATCTCAGCATGAACGTTGCGGAGTTGCGCAGTCCCCGATGTGGAAGGAAGCGCGAAGCCCTGCCATGGCCCGTAAATGCTTACATCCAATTTGGCGGAGCCCTCTGCAGCGGGGCGCGCCACCGGCAAACCGAGAGTGCGCTCCAGCCGAAACAGGTCTCTCAATTCGGCGTCACCGCGCAGGGAGAAAAGATAGCCGGCACTCGAAATCCATCCGCCGGCGCTCACCGGCGCCGAGTCGTTGATCGTCAAAGCGACCGGGCCGATCCGCAGGTGAGTTCCAGGCGGCTCCGCGTCCTTTGACTGTGCCAACACGCTTCTCGAAGTCAGTGCCAGCGGAATCGTTCCCAAGGCAAACTCATCTGCCCCGCCATTCGATGACAGGCGCACGTTGGTTGCCGCGCCGCTGCCAGTCCATTGCGTCTCCGTACTGTGCGGTGCGGTGGAGAGACGCGGGACCGTGCCGGACCTTCCGCGTGCCGAATGCACGAGGACGCCCGCCGCTCCACTGGCTTCGGGCGTGTTACGCAGCGCGTGGAATTCTGCACTCAACGAACCACTCGCCGTTAGATCCGAGGGGATCTGCTTTTTCAGCTGATGAAGCAATCGAACCGTTGCGGCCAGTGGTATCTTTTCGGCGGCGAACGTCAGATCGTATGCGGGTGGTTGCGCGCCGAGGGTGGCACTCCCGCTTACCCGAAGCGTGCCACCATTTACGGGCGACTTGCACAGAAAGCTGGCAAGGGTGTTGGCTACGGCATTATATTGACCCGAGCAAGCTGGTTCCCAGACGCACACTTTCGGTGTCCAGAATGTCGTAGCGGCGGAAATCTTGCACCGCAGTCTGGCTCTCGATCTGCAGAGCTTCGGGAGTGCCCGACAGCTTTGCCGAGAAGTCCACGGCGCCGCGCCAGCCTCTGTCTTTTCCGGTAAGCAACTGGGTGATCTGTCCGAGTTGGCCGTTTCGCCAGCGCACCGTGATGTCGAGCGGTGTCTGCCGCAAGTTGGAAGCGCGCTGCCATATGGCGTTGATCTGGATGAGCCCGGTATCGGTGAGGTGAAAATCCGTGCGCACGGGCTCGGCCTTGATGCGAGCCCCCCACGAATCATCGGAGTCCTGCCACAGCGCCACATCGGCATCCATGAGCGCGTAAGACTTCTTGGTTTGTCCCAGCTTGAAATTAATTCGCGCGCTGCTGGCTTCGAGGTAGGGAAACACAGGACGGCTCGCGGAGCCGGATTTCTGCGTAGGGGCTGCGGGAATCTGAGCGTTGCGTTGCAGAAGGCTGGCCAGATTCCAGCGTCCCTGGTCGTTGCGCACGAGGTTGATGCTGGGCTCGGTGGCGCTCAGGGTGGCGATTTCGAGCCGGGCTCGAAACAGGGAACGAAACCGGATCGCGGCGGAAACTTCGTCGGCGCGGATCATCGGTTCCGCGCTGAATTCGGGGTCATCGTAGATGACCAGTCCCTGCAGGTCAAAGCCCGGCCGGGGCAGCAGATGAAAATGCACGTTGTCGATAGTGACCCTGCGGCCGAGGGCGCCTCCGATCGACGCGGAAAGCCGGTTTCGAAACTTGTAGAGCCCGGGCCGGAATAGAAACAGGATCAGCAGCAGAGTTGCGACTGCAGCCAGGCCGCGCGCGGATAGCAGAAACTTCAGAAATTTCACTTCACGATCCTGAGAGTGCGAGACCAGCGCGTGTCGTCAAAGAAGTGAATGACGGTGTGCGCCATGAACCCTATCCGGTCGCCTGCTCCGCGCTTCAGATATTGGTTGGGCGGCGTGATAAAGGACCAGTAGATGAACAGGGGACGGCCAATCACATTGTTGCGGGGAATAAAGCCCCAATAGCGGCTGTCGTAGCTGACGTCGCGGTTGTCGCCCATGGCGAAATAACTGTCGGCGGGGACGACAATATTTTCCCCTTGAATATACTGCGGCAGAGAAACTTGCCAGCCATCAGAGAGTTGGTCTTCTGGACCGGGCATAACCGCGGGGAAATTCATACGGTAAGCGCAGCGGACGCACGCGGGATCGGACGGATCACCTTTGTGTTGCGCGTAGGGCTCATCGAGTTTTTGGCCATTGCGGTAAACGTTGCCATCGCGCAAGTGAATGCGGTCGCCGGGAATGCCGATGATTCGCTTCACCACGAACAGTCCCTGTTCTTCGGGAGACAGAAATACGACAATATCGTCGCGGCGAATATCGCGATAAGGTAGCAAGGGGCCCAACCAGCGCGTGCGCGGCGCGAACTGTTCCCGATTCACAAACACGTGATCGCCGATCAGCATCGTGTCTTCCATGGAACTGGAGGGGATCTCAAAATTCTGCAGGACGAACGTCATGATGAAAAGCACGACGACCAGCAATTCCGCCAGAGAGGCGAAGAATTCCACCGGCGTCTCGCGCGGTCTTTCTTCAACAGCTGGCTCCTCTTCTTTTTTTGGCGCGGTTTGGGTCACGTCCGGCATTCGCTTCTTCACTTATTAGCGTACTACCTTAAAGGTTCGCGACCAGCGCGTTTCATCGAAGAAGTGGATGACGATATGCGCCAGAAACGCCAGCCGGTCGCCGGGACTGCGCATCTCATACTGGTCTTCAGGCGTGACAAATGACCAGTAGATAAACATGGGCCGTCCGATCACGTTCTTCTGTGGAACGAAACCCCAGTAGCGGCTGTCATAGCTGTTGTCCCGGTTGTCACCCATGGCAAAGTAGCTGTCGGGGGGTACCACGATATCGCCACCCTGGATATGCGAAGGAAGCTCGTCTCTCCATTTTTCGTTACGCACTCCAGCAGCGTCGGATGGTGGCACCGCTGGGAAGTTGTCGCGGTAATCCCGGCCGGGGGAGATGGCGTCCAGTTGGTCTGCGCCTTTCTGCTGAAGGTACGACCCATCTCTGTGCAGCACGTATGGCTCAACTAGCTTTTCACCGTTGCGATAGACGACGCCATCGCGCAGGTGTATGCGGTCGCCGGGGAGGCCGATGATTCGTTTCACCAGAAACAGGCCAGGCTGCTCCGGCGACAAAAACACAGTTACGTCGGCATGATGAATGTGGCGATAGGGTATCAGCGGCTCGATCCAACGCGTCGGCGGGGCGAAGGCCTCGCGGTTCACGAAGACGTGGTCGCCGATCAGCAACGTGTTCTCCATGGAACCGGAGGGAATCTCAAACGCCTGCAGGATGAAGGTGATGATGAACAAGCCGGTCACCAGAACCCCCGCCAGCGACGACAGGAATTCAACTGTCGTTTCGCGCTTTTCGTCCACCGGTTTTTCAGCAACCTTCTTGGCGTCGATCTTTGTACCGATGTTTTTTTCTTTTTCTTTTGTTGGCACGTTCACTCGTCCGTTTCCCGGAATTTCCTGGCGGCGGCCGCTGTTGTCATCACCGCACTCGCCTGAAAGTACGTTCCCAGCGGGTCATTTGAAACATATGAGTTACCGCATAGGCAAGGTGATAAAGTCTATCACCCACGCTGGGCGATCGCGGAAGATCGTCATTCAAGTTGCGCGACGACCAGTAAATCAAGAGCGGCCGTCCGATGATGTTTTCGCGCGGCACGAATCCCCAGTAGCGGCTGTCCTCACTGTCATCGCGGTTGTCGCCCAACACAAAATAGTTTCCCTCGGGAATAATCAACTGGTGGTCCTCGACCAGTTTCGGCATCTCTTTCCACCATTTTGCGTCGACTCCATAACCGGGAGCATTGGTACGAGGAAAGTCGTCGCGATAGGAATCGCTGAGGTCTTTACGGTATTGCACATAGGGCTCCTGGACCACAACACCGTTAACGTAGACGCGTTTGCCAATGAGACGGAGACGGTCTCCCGGTAGGGCCACCACCCGCTTCACGAAATCCTGCGCGGGATTAACCGGATAATGGAAGACGATGACATCGCCGCGATGGATGTTGCGGTAAGGCAAAAGCGCATTCCACCCCGCCCTGCCGCCGTAGCAGAATTTATCTACGAGCAGGTAGTCGCCGATCAGCAGCGTTTGCTCCATGGATTCCGAGGGGATGGTGAAGGCCTGGACGAGGAAAGTAACCGCAAAAACGGCGATCACAACCGTGCCCGCGACCGATTGAATGGTTCCAGGCCAGTCTCCAGCCGAAATCTTCTCGCTCCACGACATAACTAAAACGCAATCCAAGAGGCTAAAACGCAATCCAGCGGTCTTCGGGAAACTCCGATAGTCGTATCAGGGCATCGCTTCGGCGATGCCGCAAGCTCTATGTAATTGGATGCCCCTTCAGGGGCTGCGCGACTCCAGTTCTGGACTCAGCGCCCGAAAACGCTGCGGTTACGGGCCTGATACAAACCTTAGTTGTGTCAGAAGTCGCTACTGCGGCCCCCATCCCGAGCCTCGCCCGGATACCCTCCTCCCGGAAGGTCGCCAAGTGATCCAAGGCTTGCCGGGCAGCGTCCTGCTCTGCGCGTTTTTTGGTCGTGCCCTGGGCGCGCCCCACAAATTGTCCCACGCCCGCTTCCGGCAATCTCACTTCCACCGTAAAGGTTTTCTTGTGTTCGGGCCCTTCTTCTTTGACCAGAATGTAAGTTGGCTGCGCTCCGCCTTTGGCCTGCAGCGCTTCCTGCAAGGCGGACTTGAAATCCATGACGGGTATGGCGCTGGTCTCCAGCTTCATGTGCGCCAGTTCGGGTTCGACAACCACGCGCATGATGAAGTCGCGCGCCACCGCCCAACCGCCATCGAGATAAAGCGCGGCCAGGATCGCTTCGAGCGAGTCCACGAGCAGGCTGGCCTTGTTGCGCCCGCCGCTTTTTTCTTCGCCGCGGCCCAGGCGCATGTAGTGCCCGATCTGCAACTGTTCAGCCACCCGCAGCAGATGCCGCTGTCCAACCAGATGAGCCCGCAGTTTGGAGAGGTGCCCCTCCTGAAATTTGGGGAAGCGATGGAATAGCGCCTCGCTGGTGACCAGCCCGAGCACGGCATCTCCCAGAAACTCGAGCATTTCGTTATCGCTGCCGAGCTCACCGAGCGCTTCCACTTCACGAGCCTGCGAGCTGTGAGTGAGCGCCTGGGTGAGCAGTTCCGGGCGCTGGAAGCGGTGACCGAGGATTTCTTCGAGCGCTGTAATTTCGCCTTCGCGTGATTTCATCTTGTGTAAGACAACGGCCTTGCCGCGCATGAGACGAGGCCAGCCTCATCTCTACCGAAACGCGGCGATCATTTTTTCGGCGGAGTCTGCGGCTGAGCCGGGGCTGCGCCTCCGGTGAGCTGCTGCAGGCGCTCGCGCTCGCGGCGGGCCGGAGTTCCGATCGGAGTATTATCCTGCGTCATCGCCACGGCACGGTCGGCTACCTTGAGAGCCTCGGGATATTTTTGTTGCTTATCGAGAGCGAGCGCCAGCCGAAGAACGTCCACTGGAGCGGGATCGCTCGGATACGCGTCGATGGCTTTCTGTAAGTCATCCTGTGCGGCCACATAATTCTCTTTCTTGTAATCAATGGCGCCGATGATCGAGTAAGCCTGCGAACGCAATCCCGACTTGTAGGCATCGATTTTGTCTTGCGGCGTTCCCGCGGGTACGCCAATGTCGGTGTCGATGGTCTTCAAAGCTTTCTGCGCCATCGCGGTCGCATCGGCGAAACGCTGATCCCGGTCGATATCCGTGTCGCGCGTTCGCTCTGCGATCACCTCGGCGACGACCACCAAAGCCTCGGGATCGTCCGGATCACAGGCCAGCACTTTGCGGCCCATGGCCTCGGTTTTCTCGGCGTTGTCGGCTTTCTGATAGTCTCGCATCGCGTTCTTGTAGAGCAGCACGCGAAGTTCACTGTCGGGGAACTTGATGGCAAAATCGTCGGCAGCTTTCTCCATCGCCGCGGGATCTGTGTCTGTCGAGGCAGCCTTCCAGGCATCGAACTCCGGTTGCGTCTTGGCTTGCGGTGGACGTTTTGCCGCGGGCGTCGCTGGCGCCGGCGCGGCCGTTCCCTGGGCCGGTTGCGCCGGTTGCGCGCCCGTCTGGGCGAACGCTGCCGCTGCCAGGCTCAGTACCCCTAAAATGACTGCTGCTTTTTTCATGTTGTCTCCAATAACTCAAAATTTCAATAGCCAAAATCGACGAATGGCCTATTCCGGCCGCTTCGCTACCGGAGGCTCATAAGGCTTATCCAAGCCTCGCTGCGCTGCGAGTTTTGCCTCGGGCAGTTCGGCTCCGGCCGCATCCAAAGCCGCATGATACTGATCCACGGCGGCGTGACGGTCCTCCTGCAGATCAAAAATTCGCCCCAGGTAGATATGTGACCATGCGATCAACTTGGGTTCATGGGCGGTCTGCAGCGTGCGTTCAAAATACTGGCGCGCCCCATCGATGTCGCGATTCGCGGTCGCCACTTCCGCCAAAATAAAGAGGGCTCGGCCCGAATCGCCGGTCTGCTCATCGAGCGCCTTCTGCGCCAGTTTCTCCGCACCCTCGCGATCACCTGCTGCCAGGCGCCGCTCCGCATCGAGCAGAAGGTTCTCGTTCTGGCGGCCAGCCGAGCTTAACAGCTCAGGGTCTGCCGCGCTTGCGAACCGAACCTGCGATGCCCGCTTCATTTCTTTGCCGACCAAGATCGAGCCGACCAGGTCTGTATAAGCGTCGCGCAGACCGACCGAGGTTTTATCGAACTTTCCCAACGCGTCGTAAAAATATGGCGTCAGGACGTAGCCTTCTTTATCGGCTTGGTCAACAGCCTGCGCTTGCTCGGATTCCGGAAGCTTGCTCATACGCACTTCAATCGCGCGGATCAAGCATTCAGTTGTTAGCAGCGAAACACTGCTTTTGAAAGCTTCATCCATCGGAGCGTTCTGCACGGGACCGAGCAATGGTTCCAGGCGCCCGAAGGCTCCGCCGTTCTTCAGCGCGAGCGGGTCCAGAAGGTAATGCAGGTAAGTGTGCCGAATCTGCTGCAACTTGATCGCCGTGCCTGGGGATGGCGAAATGACCACGTAGTAATCCGAGCCATAATTGCGCGCATTGGTCTGCCCGGGAGCGCCCATCGCATCCAGATAGACGGTGAACCGCCGTCCCAGGTAACCAGCCGACGGCATCTTAAGATAGATTTCAGTGTCGAAGGTCATCTTGGCCAGCGGCACGTGATAGATCTCGGTGAGCTCGGTATAGCGCGCGTGATGCCGTTCCCAGATGCCATGTAATCCGATTTTCTGATAAAAGTCTTTCATCAGCGGCACGATGCCGGCTACCGCATCGGCGTCGGGCGGCAATTCTGCTTCCTTAACTTTCAAAGCAAAGTTGGGAGGCTCCTCCAGATAGAGCGCGAGCGATACATAGTGCGACAGATCGCGCGCCGGCTCCGACGCCTGGTGCTGCCGGTAGAACGAGCACATCGGACCGATCACATCCTGAGCTCCGGCAATGTTTTCCGCAGCTTTCGCAACTTCCGATCTGATCTGCGCTCGCAACGGATCGGAGGCGCCAAGCTCCTGATCATAGCCGCAAGTATTAATCGCAGTGAGCACGGTGAATAGTGTCTCGCTGGTTTCCAGCGACACCGGCGTGTTCTGGGCCGAACCCGACGTTGCCCCTAGCCCCACCGCTAAAATCAAAATCAGGATCGAAGCGGGCGCCGATCGACTGCGTTGTCTCAGGAAAGTCCTTCTGCTCTTAAACATACCTGCCAAGCAAGGCTATCAAATCATTCGGATGAGCTAGAAGTAGTGTACGAACTGGTTAATTTGCGGTCAATTGGAGCGCGGGTTCGGCCGTACGGAATGCTAAAACCTTCGGTTTCTTCCCCCCTTCAGAGGCTGGCGCGTCGAAACCCGACTTTTCAAGAAACTGTGTCGCCAAGCCAGCAAAACCTCAACCACAAAGGGCACAGAGGAACACGAAGGAAAACAGTGAAGTCAAAAGCCTTCGTGTCCTTCAGGCTTCCCTCTAGAAAAAGAACTTTGCGCCCAGCTGAACCAGGCGTGGCGAACCAGCGCTTACGACTTGGCCGAACGTGGAACTGCCGATATTGCCATCGACGGATTGCGCTCCGAAAAACTGCGCGTGGTTGAAAACGTTGAAGCCCTCCAACCGAAACTGCAGCGATTTGGATTCTGTAATGCTTACTTGCTTGGCCAAAGCCATATCGTAGTTGTCCATCCCTGGACCGTAGAAGAAGCGACGTCTAGCGGTGCCGGGCGTCCCCAATGCATTTTCGCTGAATTGCGCGGTATTGAAATAAGGATTGCCATTACGCGGGTTCTGATTCAGATCGAGAGCGCCTCCGGCGTAGTCTGGCTCATCGATGCCGTAGTTGTTGATGCCATTCGGCTCCGCTCCCAGCAATGAATTGTCGCCATAATTGACCAGAGTTACGGGCAGGCCGGAGGTGAAATGCGTAATCCCAGAGATCTCCCAGCCGGATGTCCAACGATTCGAGGCGCGAAAGAGCGTCTCGAACGGGATTTTGTAGCTGTAGCTCACCACAAAGTTATGCTTCACATCGAATGCTGACAGCGCCTTGCTGAGCGCGGGATTGAGAGGATTGACTTCTTCGCCGAGGTTCGAAGACTCGTCTTCGGCTTTGCCAAACGTGTATCCTGCTAGCACGCTGAGACGCTTGCTGCTGTGGCGCAACGTAATCTGCAGGGCGTTGTAGTTGGAATTGCCGATGGTGGCCTGGTTGGCATTGCTTCCGAAATTCGAGCCTAGCGGCCCCCGTGTGCCTTGGAAGACCTGACCCCCGTGAGGCGACGTGGAGGAAGTTATGTACTGACTGTCTTCGCCAAAAGGACCACATGGTGTTTGCGCCGGATTTGACGCGAGGTTGGCGGGATTGCTCAAGGCCAAACACAGCGCCGGGTTGCCCGGGTTCGCCTCGTCGAGCACCAGTAATCGATGTCCCTGCGTGCCGACGTAATTCACACTGAGCACCGTGTTGGGTCCGAACCCCCGCTCAAGCGAGAGCATATATTCTTCGGTGTAGGGAGTCCGGTTTGTCGTTGGGTAGTTCGGCAACCCTGTAATCGGTTCGAACTGCGTCCAGTCGATGTTGGGATCGGGATGACTCGCAGTGGAGTTCAACGGTGCGAGTGTAACCGGGAATGTCTGGCCAAGATTCTGGCCGTTCGCCGCGGTTATGAACGGCGTCGAAAACAACGGCGGGGCCGGACTCGAGTAAGTCGTTCCATAGGGAGCATTGGCGCTCATTACTCCGAGTGTAAGTGCTTCGATTGCGGTGTAAAACATCCCATAACTCGCTCTTATACTGGTTGTCCCGGGGCCTCCGAGAATCTTCGCAAGCAGGCCATCGCCCGAAGCGCTGGGCGCATAGGCGATTCCAACACGCGGAGCAAAGTTGCGATTTCCGGCAGGAGCGAGCGTTCGCGGCACTCCGGGATCGGTGGGATAGAGAATGCCGGCGGGAGCGGTCGGAAAAACGACAGACTGTTTGCCCGGTACAAAAGTCGCTATCTGGTTATACTTTTCATACCACGGCTCGATCCGATCCCAGCGCAGGCCGTAATTCAATGTGAGGTTGTGGCGCAGCCGCCAGCTATCCTGCGCGTAGATGCCCGCGTATTTATTCCGGCCGTAGAAAGGCTGAAGCTGGCTCTGGTTGTATTGTGTCGGCGCCCCTAAGAGAAAGTCTGCGAAGTCGGATCCGGTCTCGCTGCCGAAAAATAGAAAGCTGCCGTTGAACTGGGCGATCGCATTGACATTGACTTGATCGTAATGAAATTCGCCCCCCGCTTTGATGGTGTGCATTCCGACTACCTTCGAAAAATTGTCGAGCCACTGATAGGTGTTGGCGATTTGCGTCAACTCATTCGTATTGGTGCCGATCGTGAAGCTGTTAAAGCCGACGCTTTCTACGCCCTCGGTCTTAGGAGACAAGGCCACGATTCCAGGGGTTCCCTGACCCACAGTAAAACCCTGTGAAGCGAGGCTGACGCCGACGCCTCCAACGGGCTTGCCGAGATCATTCGCGTCGCGCAAATAGCTAAAGCGGAATTCGTTGACTGCGGTCGGACTGAGAGTCTTCGTATTGCCCAGGCCAAGCAATTGGGCGCGTCCGGTATAGAGCGCGTTGAAACCGGGCACGCTCGCCCCACCCTGAGCAACCGGGTAGGGATTGTCTTGCGCCCAGTCATCGAGAAAATAATAGGCGGATATCAGTCCCCAGCGCGTATTGGCATCGAGGCGATACGCGCCTTTGTCGTCGCGCAGGGTTTTGTTGTAGGCCGAGGTGGAAAATTGATTCGTGCTTACGTTTGGCTGCGGAATGTACTGCAACAGGTTGCCCGCCGGAGTCGAGGCGGAGAAGACGCTTTGCGGGATGATTGCACCCAGTGCGCCTGCGGTGTTGGGGAAAACACACTCCGTGTTTGTTGTGCAGTTGTGGCCAAACGGAGTTCCGACACCCGTAACGGGATCGATGGTTGCCGCGTTAATCGTGGAAGCAGTGAAATAAAACGGCTCCGTACTGCCGACCGGATATCCCAGGGAATTCTGAAGAACCGCCGCCAAACATTGGCCGTTGCTGCAGGCACTTTGCACAGTGGAAGCAATCGGATTCCCGTTAGCATCGGTGCCGGAGCTGAAGGCGTTCACGGCGTCCGAGAAGTTTCCTGCGCGTTCTTGAACCGACGGTACCGGAATCTGTCCCGTGTCCACGCCCTGAGTCGATCGCGTCCCCTGATAATCCGCGAAGAAGAAAATCTTGTTCCTTCGAATCGGGCCGCCGAGCGTTGCTCCGAACTGGTTTTGGCGGAAGACTCCGCGTGTCGGAGAAAAGTAGTTGCGCGCATCGAGGCCTGTGTTTCGTAGAAATTCAAATATGTCGCCGTGAAAAGCGTTCGTCCCCGACTTGGTTACAACATTGATCTGGCCGCCGCTGAACTCACCATATTCGGCGTCGAAGTTATTGGTAAGAATGCGAAATTCATCGATGGAATCGAGATTGGGAACAATGGCTGCTCCCATGTTAACGTCCTCTTCGACATCGCTTCCGTTGACCAGAAAGCTGTTGGCGAATTCGCGCTGGCCGTTAATCGAGATCGTGCCCGGATTCAGGTCTCCCGAGGGAGAGAGCGCGGACGCGCCCACATCCTGCACCGTGTCAGACGTGATCGAAGTGGCGGGTGCAACCCCGGGTTGAAGGGAAAGCAAATCGGTAAAACTGCGGCCATTCAGGGGCACAGCGGTCATCCGCGCGCTGGTGATCACTTCGCCCACCTGCGTGCTCGTGGTGTCAACCTCGACCTGGTTTTCGACAACTGTCAATATGTCTCTTCTGTCGCCGACTGGAAGAACAGCGTCGACGGTCAATGTGCTATTGGCGTCGACGGTAACGCCGGTGCGCTCATACGGTTTGAAGCCGGTTTTCTGGATGGCAATTTTGTATCGTCCGACAGGGAGGTCTGCGAAAGAATAGAATCCCTGGCCATTGGTCGCGGCTTCACGCTGAACTCCCGTATCAACGTTGATTGCGTCAACTCCGGCGTTTGGAACCACCGCGCCACTCGCATCTTTGACTGTGCCGGAGATACGCCCGCCTACGCCCGCCCATGAATTGATGGAGGCGAGCATGAGGACAGCAAAGGACAGAGCCAGCGCAGGGCACTTAAACATGGGAAAGAAAAAAGTGAAACCGCACTTTTGCTTAATGTAAGTCTTCTTAATGTCAGTCTTCTTAATGTCAGTCTTCTTAATGTCAGTCTTCTTAAGATCAATCGTCTTAATGTCAGCCATGGCCATTCTCCTTGTGAAAGCTGTGGCTGATTTCCGTATAATGGTGACGGTCGTCAGCCCATCGGGGTTGTCGATTTCGGTCCCCGCGGCCCTTCGCGAAAAGGTTTGCTGCGGGGACTGTTCTAGATTCCCAGGAAACTCCAGCGTGCATTCCCAGGCCGTCTTCTGCCGACTAGAACCTCATCCTTGCGAATGCTCTTAGTTGCGAACGAGTCGCAACTGGCAGCCCCAAAAAAAATAAACTAATCTGCCGCCTTTTGGCATCGCTTGCAGAATCCGCCCACTTCCAGGCGCACCACTCGGATCTGAAATCCGCTCTGCTTGATAATGTCTTTCTTCAATTTTTCAAACGACGTGCTGGCATATTCCATGATGGCGCCGCATCGGAAACACGCCATGTGGCAATGATCGCGATTCGTCTTTGCTTCGTAATAGTGCTTCTCGCCCTCGATATGCATCAGGTCGAGCTCATCGATCAAGCCGCGATTCTTGAGCAAGGCTAGTGTCCGATAGACGGTCGCACGATCGATATCCGGGTCCTGTTTACGGGCAAGCTCCAGCAGCGTGGCCGCGTCCAGATGTCGAGGCGAGTCCTGAATGATCCTGACCAGCAGGCGCCGCTGCGCGGTCATGCGCACGCGCCGTGCAGCCAGTTCCTTCATCAGAGAAGGCCGGGTAATTTCCGAGGAAGTTTTGGATCTTCCAAGATGCGACTCGTTCGCAACAACAGCGTTCACTGACACAGCGTTTGTCTCCCCTCACCCAGTTGCAACAGTTGCGACTGAGTAGCAACTAGCTTTTTAGACTTTCCAATTGGACTTCATCGCCCCGTCTTCTGTCAAGGCCGCGCCTGTGAAATGTAGTGGGCTACTTTGAAGAGCAGGAGTCGTCTCCTCAATCTTGGGCCGCATCGCCTCTACCGTAGCACGGCGTCTCGCCGATTCTTGCGAGCTCCAATTCGACGTAAAGTTCCTCGCCAAGATATTCTGTTGAACTGAAAGCCTCATCCAAACGAGGAAACTCAGGCGCACTCATGAACCCAGCAGAATTTCGCGAACTCGGCCACCGAGTGGTAGATTTGCTCGCCGAATATCTGGAACACATCGAAGAAAAGCCGGTCTTCCCGAATGTCGAGCCGAGCCTGCTGACCCAACTTTTTGCCGAGCCGCTGCCGCAGGATTCCAGCCCTCCCGAGAAAGTGTTGGCGGAGCTGGAAGAGAAACTGCTTCCGTATTGCACGCATGTCGGCCATCCGGGCTACATGGGGCTCATCACTCCGTCGCCCAATCCCATCGGAATTATTGGCGATTTTATTTGCTCCGCGCTCAATCAGAATATTGGCGCTTACACGATTGGTCCCGCTGGCGTGGCCATGGAGCGGCGCACCGTGCGCTGGCTTACGGATCTTGCCGGCTACGACGAAAAGGCTGGAGGCAACCTCACCAGCGGCGGCATGATGGCCAACTTTATCGGCCTCAAGTTGGCGCGCGATGCGGTTTCAGGCGATCGCGCGCAACAAGAGGGAATCCGGGAGCGTTGGGCAGTGTATGCGTCGGAAGAGCGACACGTTTCGGTTGACAAGGCAGTCGACGCCGTCGGCCTGGGCCGCAAAGCGCTGCGCGCGTTACCGACCGACGACAGGTTTCAGGTAAGGCTCGACGCGCTTGAGGCGGCAATCGCCGACGATCGCAAGCAGGGAATACGTCCGCTTTGCATCGTGGGTCTCTTCGGCACCACGAATACTGGCGCAGTCGATGACATCCGCGCGCTTCGGAAGATTGCCGATCGCGAGGGAATGTGGCTGCACGCCGATGCCGCCTACGGCGGAGGCATGCTGCTTTCGCACGCCTGGTCCATGCGCAACCAGGGCCTCGAGCTTGCCGACTCGATCACAATCGATCCGCACAAATGGTTTTACGCGCCGCTCGATGCGGGAGCGATCCTGGCTAAAGACGACCGGCGCTTGACGGCGTCTTTTGGCATGAAGCCGTCCTACCTTACCGATGAACTCGATCGTGACAACGAGCGTTACCAGTATTACGTTCACAGCTTCGAGCAGTCGCGGCGTTTTCGCGGGCTTAAGGTCTGGATGAGTTTCAAGCGTTACGGAGCCAGCCAGATCGGGGAGTGGATCGACAATAATATCTGCCAGGCAAAACACCTTTATTCCATGGTCGAAAAACATCCCGAGTTCGAAGCGGCCAGCGAACCGCCGATGTCGGCAATCTGCGTTCGATATCGAGGCGGAGACCGGAGCACGGATTTGGATGAAGCGCAGTCGAAAGAATTGCACGCCGACGTTGCCAGGCGGGTTGAACAAAGCGGGAAATTCTGGATCTCGACTACGGAGCTAAAAGGAAAGTCGTGGTTTCGAATTAATCCAGTGAACTTCCGCACGCGCGAAGAGCATATGGATCAACTGCTAGAGTTGCTCGAGCAGGAGTGTCGCTCGGTGTTCGAAGCAAGAAGCCGTCAACTTCAGGCAGGTTAACCCCTCACGCTGATCTTCGAGAATGACAGCACCGCTTTGCCTGTCGTCGGGCGTCCCATGGAAAGCGCGGGGCGGAAGGTCGTGAAAATCAGCATATTCTTCAACTGCGGCAGCACGGCCTTCGCCTCGTCTGGCTTCGACAGGATCTGATAGTCGTCTACCCGGCCATTGGCGTCTACTTCGGCTTCAATCACCAAAGCGTCGTCGCCTGCAACGCCAAGCGACGTGCCAAACGCCGAATGCTCCAGTTCTGGTCCCGTGTAGAGCATCAGGGGAACGTCTCCACTGCTGGCGCGCAGTTGGGCGGGCAAGGCAAAGAAACCCAGCAGCAGTCCGAAAAATAAAATTGCGCTCACTAGTCCTGCCGTGGCAGGAACCATGAAGGCGTTTAGTGCATTTTGCAGCCGCACCTGCAGGCCTTCATATCGCGGCCGCCGCTTCAGCGCTGCTTCGCGCGAAATCGCAACCCGCAGCTTCAACGCCAGGTCGGGCGGAGCTTTCTTGGGACCGAGATCGACCAGCAACTGTTGCGTGCGTTGCATCGCGGTATACTCTCGCGCGCAACCGGGGCATTGTTCGATATGGCGTGCGAGAGCGTGCATCTGCGAGCCGCTGACGCGCCCGTCAAGATACGGCGAGAACAACTTCCTGGTCTGTGCGCAGCTCATCTGAGTGACATTTGTCTTAATGGAGTTCGAGCCACCGGGTTTGGTTCCAATAAATTTCGAGCCGACGAAGTTCATGGCGTCACCTCGGCCGGCCGATCACCACGAGAACTCTCCCGCAAATTCTCTCTGATCCTTCTCGCGAAATGCGGATCGAGCCGCCCTCTCGCACGCCGCAAAGGTCATCCTCGGGCTGCTCGCCGGCAGGAGCAAGCAAACCCAGCTCCGGACCGACTTCTCTTACGTATCCAGCCAATATCTTGCGCAGCGAACCGCGTCCGCGTGTGATTCGCGACTTCACCGTTCCCAGCGAGATCGCCAAAACTTCCGCAATCTCTTCGTAGGACATGTCATCAAGATCGCGCAGAATCAATGCCGTCCGGTACGGTTCGGGCACTTGTTGCAGAGACTGTTCTACGGCCGCGCGCACTTCGGAATGCGCAAACTGCTCAAACGGCGACTCGCCCCGGTCGACCAGCCGGTCTTCTCCAGATCCTGGCTCCGAAAATTCACAATCACCGCTTACCGCAGGCTCAAGAGATGTCTCCTGCGCCTTGTGCCGAAACCACCACCGCCGCCGGTTGGCTGCCTCGTGCAGCGCGATGCGATATATCCAGGTCTTCAGGCTGGACTCGCCGTGGAAGTGTTTCATTCCTCGAAAGACTTTCAGAAACACATCCTGCGTAGTGTCGGCGGCATCGGAGGGATCGTTCACGATGCGATAGATGAGGTTGTAGATGGGCTGATGGAACTCGCCAATCAGCCACGAGTAGGCATCCTCCGAGCCGGCCTTTAAAGCAGTGATGACGGCGGATTCTTCGGCTCGGGCCCCGATAGCGCTGGCAAGATCGCCCACTGTAATAGCTCCCGCCATAGCGGCGTTGCCCTCAATTATAGAGTGAGTAGCCCAACGCGGGAACCTTAATTTCTTGCCCAGCCTGCTCAGCTTGGCAATGGCAAATGACCCTTCCCGCTTAAGTACTTAGACTCCAAAACGGGTTCCAGAGTTCCCTGCGAGGGTGTTGCGGCCGGTTCCGCAGCAACCAGCCCAACCCGCAGTTGGTGGGTACGTCCGGTGGGATCGAGCCATCGGGTGATCGGGAGTCAAAGGCCGTTGCCTCTGAACTTTGGACAATATCCCGATCACCCGATGATTAGACGACCCGGTTCGGATGCTAGCGGCCGCCGCGGAATCCGCCACCGTGCCCACCGTGCCCGCCGCCTTCCCGACCGCCGGCTATGAAGTGCCCTGCTGAAGCATGTCCCTCATAACCACGTCCGGCAATGCCACGCCCCTCATAACCACGTCCTGCAAAACCACGTCCCTCAAAGCCGCGAGGTCCTGCAAACGCGCGCGCGTAGGGCCGTCCATAATATGGATGTCCCCAGCCGTGATACCAGGGGCCTGCGCCGATGAAGACTCCACCGACGAAATAGTCAGGGCCATAGTAGCCGTAGGGCGCGCAAGCGTACGGATAGTCGGGGTAATAGCCGTAAGCGCAAGCTGGCGGGCCAGCCACATAGCCAGGGCCGACTCCAACTCCAATGCCTACTCCGACGCCCGTCCTCACAACGACCGCGGCCTGCGAATAAGCGAGCGGCATGGCCAATAAAGCGAGCAGTGCAACATATCTCAGGTATTTCATGGTGAACCTCCCTTTCATTCCCCTCGGCGATTCGCGGTTATTAACCAACCCCGCGATTCCCCTTAGCTCTTCAGCTTTGATCTTCTGAAGCGCCTACTCATTTGAACTCCAACGGGCCAGAAAAGTTGCGGGAAGATGACTGGCTGATTTCAGCCATCCTGCGTGAAATCAACCACTTGCGATAGAACGTTTGAGTGCTGTAATAGGCCGCCCCGCCAGCAATTTCAGATCGGCACTCGCGCCAGGGGTACGATGAATTGAATGCCATCCACGCGCTTGGCCCGAAGCCGTTCGTCACTGGTGACGAAAAGATCCACTCTCGCACTCGCGGCACAAGCCAACTGAATAGCGTCGGGCGCCTTCAGCGATCTTTCCGAACGCAGGCCCGCGTAAATCTTTGCCGCTTTTACGTCGAACGGAATCATGGTCGACGCCGCCGATATGGCGTGCTCATACTTTCCGCAGAGCTCGGAGTCGCCGTTCTCGATGGGTTTCACCATGATCTCGCCCAGCGTGAGAGTGGAGGTCAGCAATTGATCGCCCCGATCGAGCATCTTGGAACGAAGCTGCGAAACAGCCCTTGAGAGCACCCCATAGTCTTCGAACAGATAAATGAAAAGGTTGGTGTCCCAAAAAACGCGGCTCATTACCAACCCTCACGCAAACGGCGCACGTAGTCGTCCGCGTGTTCATCAGCCCAAAGTGCTTTTCCCGATCCGCGAAGAGCCAGCAACGGGTCGTTGTCAACTGCCAGCTCGGCGGCTTTCGCGCACCAGCCGCCATAGCACGCGAGCAGGCCCCCGAACCGGTTTTCCGGCAGATCCTGCGGTTTAGGCGAAGTCTTCCCCCCTCTCGCTGAGGATGATAAGCGTCGCCATGGCGAAAGAGACGACGGCGTCCCGGCGCCGTCTCGAAGAGCATTCTGTAGCGTCCAGGATTGGGAGGACGATTGGCGACGCAGTGCTGCACCACATGTACGTAAAAACCGGGCCGCACCGGCCCCATGGATCTAAGTTCTTTCGCAGATCTCGCAAATTCCACAATTTCTTCGATGGAAAAATCAGTGCTCTCGGGGCGCCGCTGGTGAAGCATGAGAGTGGCGAGCCAAACTTCGTCGGCCAATTTAATCGATCGCCCCGTGATCATTTGCTCTGCGACAGTCCTCACTCGTAATGCTCCCTTGCTGCAAAACGTAATTACATTATAACTTGTTATTAATGAATTATACAATAGACCTGGGTTCCGGAGGCTGGTAGAACGTCGAACGCATGGTTTCCGATTGGTGCATCAAAAGATCAGTTCAAGGAGCCGAAACTGTGGACGAGAAGATTGTGCAAGAGATACTCCATGAATTGTTTTCTTCTCTCGAAACGCTGGATACGCAGAGCGCAGCGATCGTTCAGTTCTTAAAAGACAAAGGAATGGCCAGTGAAGAGGACCTCGCTCCCTACTTTGAGCAAGCGGGAAACGCAAGCAGTGTCCGGTGGCGCGCTGTCCGTGTGAGAATCGACTATCTGATTTCTTCAGCCATCTCGGCTGCCGAGCGCGATGCGCAGACGGAAACTCGAAAGGCGGTTCAAAACAAGCCGGTTGAAAACCTGGAGGAGGCGAGAAACCCGGGCACCGAAAAACGCAGCCAGGAAAGCGAAAAAAAGGAAAGCGAAAAAAACGATCAGGGCGCCACGCAGCCAGTCGCTTCAAGCAACAAGGCAGAACCAAATGACGTTAGCGTGAGTTCGGAGCCGAACCGAAAACTGCAAGCCGGCGATAGCGATGCGAATAAAGAAGCCGGTACGAGTAAAGACAGCAAATTGACGAACGAAGCTGATCGAGCCGGTGAGAATACAGAAATGAATGCCGCCTGAAGCATTGGCGAACGAGGCGCGTTCCGCAGAGTGCCGCCCACTCCGTTAGCGACAGTCATTTAGCGACAGTTGTGCAACGTCGCCACGCGTAAAATGTTGAAGCAAAATCGGAGGCCGGGCGGGGCAGGGGAATTTTCCTATACGCCTTCAGTCGAGGAAGCCATTATGGATGCTGCTGTTCTTCACGCTCTCGGAAACCCGCCCCGGTGCGAACAGTTCCCCGAGCCCATCGCGTGTGACGACGAAGTGATTGTGCATGTTCACGCGGCGTCGCTGAAACCTATCGACAAACAACTAGCTGGCGGCTCACACTATGCCAGTCCGCGCGACCTTCCCCTCGTCTGCGGCACAGATGGAGTTGGGCATCTCAGCGACGGGCAAAGGATGTTCTTCGGTGGAACCCGAGCCCCTTACGGCGCGATGGCGCAACGCACCGTTGTGCTCCGGGCATTCACGTTCCCAGTCCCTCAAGAGGTAGATGACGAGACCGCTGCTGCCCTGCCCAATCCCGGCGTCTCTGCTTGGCTCACACTTGCCTACCGCGCCAAGCTGGCGCCCGGTGAAAACGTACTCATTCTCGGTGCGACCGGAGTGACGGGCAAGCTGGCGGTAAAGATAGCAAAACTTCTTGGCGCCGGTCGCGTTGTGGCTGCGGGACGCAACCAACAAGCATTGAGCACATTGCATCTGCTTGGTGCTGATGCCGTCATTCGCCTCGACGCACCTGCGAAGGAACTCGGCGAGGCTTTTGTGCGTGAGGCTGGCCAGGCAGGCTTTCAAGTCGTGATTGACTACGTGTGGGGTAGCCCGGTAGAAGCGTTTCTGGCTGCGATAACACGCAAAGAGTTTGGCGTCATCACATCCGAGACTCGGTTGGTTCAAGTTGGAGAAAGCGCTGGCCCGACTATTTCACTTCCAGCCGCCGTGCTGCGCAGCACAGCGCTGACCATTCTTGGGACTGCGGGGATTCCACCTCGCAACGTTCTCGTCGATGCCTTGCAAAAAGTCATGGCCCATGCTGCCAGCGGGGAACTTCGCATAGAAACGGAACGTGTTCCCCTCGCAGATATTGAGAACGCCTGGCAACGCGATGAGCAACGCCGCAGACTAGTAGTCATCCCATAACCGGTCACTTGACGGCAAACGCGGATTCACAGGAGGAAACCGAGTGCGCTGTTAACGCCTTCTTTGGCACTCAGGTTCTTACTGGGGGCGTATGGCGCCAGTTTTCAGGTGTGGACTGCGAGAACGGAGTACGGGCAGTGGGCTGCTCAAATCTTCTTGTGTTCAGTTTCCTGCGCAGCGCCCATCAAAATCCGGGCGAGTTCTGTCTGAGATTTATTTTTCGACCGTCTTGATATCCAGGCTCTTCCACAGATACCAGCAGGCAATCGAGCGATAAGGAGCCCAGGGTTTAGCGATCTTCTCCATCACTGCGGGCTTGGGCCATTTGCGTTTCTTGTAGTGCTTCTTGATGGCGGCCTGCACGCCGTAATCGCCTACAGGCAGAATATCCGGACGCCGCAAGGTGAACATCAGGAACATGTGGGCCGTCCAGACTCCTATGCCTTTGACCTGAGTTAAATGCGCGATCACATCTGCTTCCGACATGTCAGCCATGCGCTCAAATTCAAGCAGTCCGGCTTTGGTCTTTTCGGCGAGGTCGCGCAGATAAGCGGTCTTCTGGCGTGAGAGTCCAACGCCTCGCATCTCGCCATCGGTAAGTTTTAGAATGCCTTCGGGAGTCAGCGGATCGCCCGCTACCGCCGCGAAGCGGTCAAAGATGGTCGCTGCGGCCTTGCCGTTCAATTGCTGGTAGAGGATCGATTCCGCCAGCGCATGAAATGTGGGATCGCCAAACTGCAAGCGGCACGGGCCCACGCGCTCAATGATCTCCGCGAGCACAGGGTCGGATTTCTTTAAGTGCCTCGTCGCTCTTGCGTGGCTCACTTTGTGTATCCGCGCCCTATGCATGATCGCGAAAGAGTTTAGCACACAGGCGAACGAATGGCGAAGCCAAAAATTGGGTCGGCCGGTGTGAAGGCTGGCCGGGTTCAAATGACCCGATGACCCGATCACCCGATATTACGACGGAAAATGGAAGTGCACGTCATGGCGAGAGGCTACTGGCGTGCCATCCAGCGTGGCGGGTTGATAGTGCCAGCGGCGCAGCGTGGACTCGATCTTTTCGTCAATCCCGTGGCCGATGGCTTGGACAATCTTGGTGTCGACGACATTGCCTTCGGAGTCGATCGTCACCTCGATCACTACATCGCCTACCAGATCGCGGGGAAGCTCGGAGCGATCCACAGGAGGATCGGGATACACGGTCGGATATGCGACGTGGACCTCGTGGCCGGTAATCGGACCGTCGATCATCGTTCCCAGAGGCGATCCGGCGTGCGAGTTGTGATCGCCAGCGTCCGCATCGTCCACAGCGGGTTGAAGTTCCGGCTTAGGCATCGCTGGCTGAGACTTCGGAAGTGGCCGTGGGTGCGGCTTACTGATACGCGCCGGAAATTGCAGCTTGGCCGCATCAGCAGGCGCATCATCCGCGCTCGACGGAAGGTAGGTCAACCGGTAGTTATGATCGCCGTCTCCATGGGCAAGCCAAGTAGGGCGAACCTCAATCACCTTCGGAGTGAACACGATGACAGCCAGCACGATCAAATGCGCGGCGACCGATCCAACGACGGCCCGATGGCGTCGGAATCCTGAACTCGTCGGCTGCAGCCCTATAAACACGTCACTCCTTAGTCTAATGGATTGACGTGCGCAGAGAGAAAACGTTTCAGCGACTACCGACCGAAGCTTTGCGTTTACTTGCCGGCTTGCTGTTCGGCCATGTCGCCAATCACCGGCAGCTTGAACATCTGTCCCTGATAGGCCTTAAGCACGACGATTAGCCAGATCACAAACCCCGCCAGGCTGATGAGTGGCCATAACAAAACTGTCGCCCATCCGAGAAACGGGATGTGGCCAATGAAGGCAAGCCCGACCCAGAGCACGGTCCAGGCGATCGCAAAAAAGATGCACTGAAAGGCATGGAAGCGAACGAAGCGCTTCCGGTTGAAGGGTTCGATCACTAGAAATACGATCGCTGGAATGATGGTCACATAGGCCAGCGCGCCGGCCACATTATCGGCGAGTCCGGCACCGGCGGTCGTTGCTACGGTATTGGGAATTTGTACCGTACTGGCGGCACACTTGGGACACGTTGCGCCATCCGCGATCTGCGCTCCACAGGTTGGACAAAAAGCCACGAGGCCTCCTTGGCAATGACAGGCAAGTTACCAGAACGTTTGGTTGGTTGCAATCGCCGCGTGGAGAGGCTATCAGTTTTCCGAGCCCGCGGACTGATTCCATCCTGGGTCTTTTCTTAACACTCTCGCTCGAACCCCGTGATTGACTCAGGGATTTCGGTCGCAGCCGGATGGTGACTATCCTGTTTGCGCGGCAGGCAGATTGAATCCGATCCTTGCTCGACGCGGCTGTCGTGGATTCATCAATCTCTTGATGACTTTGATAATTTCATGGATTGCGCCGTCATGTTTGTCCAGGTGCGCTTCCAGGTCTTCGATACGGGCGGCGATTTCTCTGTTTGCGGCCAGCGTCTCGCGCAAACGGACAAAAGCACGCACCACGAAAACGCTCATTTCTACTGCCTGTTCCGAGTTGAGTACGGTCGCCGCCATGATCGCGCCGTGTTCGGTAAAGGCGTATGGAAGCGAGCGTCGGCCTCCGCGGCCAACCTTCGAGGTCGCAAATTGCGACCTCAAAGACTTGTTTTCTCGGGGCGTGAGCTGAAACATAAAGTCCGCAGGGAATTTCTTGCGGTTGCGCTTCGTCTGCTCATTCAAGCGCTTTACAGGCACGTTGTAGAGTTCCGCCAACGCTGTGTCGAGGATAACCTTCTGGTGGCGCAGGATCAAAATTCTAAGATCGATTGTGGCCGCAGCCGCCTTTCGCTGGACGGTTGAGATTCGCTGCTCGCGTTTGGGTTTCGGCGTATGAATTTTCATCCTCGCATCCTAAACGTCGCGACCAGGCGAAAGATGTGATGAATGGGCACTGGAATTGTGATGAATCCGACGCGCGGTCGCAAGCGGCTTTGTCCAGGAAACAGGCGAAACTCGAGACCAAATCTTTGAGGTCGCAATTTGCGACCGCAAACGAGGTTTACGTGATGCTCACTTCTGTATACGTTCCATAGACCTGCCGCAGCGCTTCGCAAATTTCACCTACGGTGGCATAGGCGCGGACGGCATCCACGATGTAAGGCATGGTGTTGGCGTCTGAAATATCGCCATTGCTCCGCGCGGTGGGAGTCTTGGCGGCGGCTTGTTTCAAGGCATCCAGGCGACGCTGCACTTCTTCATTCGAGCGGCGGGCACGCAGGGCCTTAAGTTTCTTCTCCTGGGCGCGAGCCACCGATTCGTCGATGTAGAGAATGTGCGGCGACTCTTCTTCGATGACGAAATCATTTACTCCTACAGTGATTTTTTCGTTGGCTTCGACAGCGCGCTGGTATTGATAGCTGGCTTCGGCGATTTCTTTCTGAGGATATCCGCGCTCGATGGCCTTGACCATGCCGCCCATGTGGTCGAGTTTCTCGAAATAATCGAAGGCTCCGTTTTCCATGTCCAGGGTCTGCCTCTCGACGAAGTAGCTTCCACCCAGCGGATCGACGGTTTGCGCTACGCCCGACTCGAAGGCAATGATCTGCTGTGTACGCAGCGCGATGCGCGCCGCTTCGGCGGTGGGCAGGGCGAGCGCTTCGTCGTAGGCGTCGGTGTGCAGGGATTGCGTGCCGCCGAGAACGGCAGCCAGCGCTTGCAAGGCCACGCGCGCGATATTGTTCATCGGCTGCTGCGCGGGCAGCGAAACTCCGGCGGTTTGGGTGTGGAAGCGCATTAGACGGGTGCGATCGTTCTTGGCTCCGAAACGGTCTTTCATCAGGCGATACCAGATCTTGCGCGCTGCGCGGTATTTGGCGATCTCTTCGAAGAAATCATTGTGCGCGTTGAAGAAGAAACTCAGGCGCGGGCCGAAGTCGTCGACGTCAAGACCGCGGCGGCGTGCCCACTCGACGTACTCGACTCCGTCGTAGATGGTGAACGCCAGTTCCTGCAGCGCCGTCGAGCCGGCTTCGCGGATGTGATAGCCGCTGATGGAGATGGTGTTGAAGCGCGGGGTAAATTTCGATCCAAACTCAAAGGTGTCGATGACTAGGCGCATCGAGGGCGCGGGCGGATAGATGTATTCCTTCTGCGCGATGTATTCCTTGAGGATGTCATTCTGCAGAGTGCCGGAAATTTTGTTCCAGTCCGCGCCTTGCTTTTCGGCTACCACCAGATACATGGCCCAGAGCACGCTGGCCGGCGAATTGATGGTCATCGATGTGGTGATTTTTTCGAGGGGGATTCCGTCGAAGAGGATCTCCATATCTTCGAGGGAGTCGATGGCGACTCCGCATTTGCCGACTTCGCCTTCGCTTGCTGGATGGTCGGAGTCGTAGCCCATGAGCGTGGGGAGGTCGAACGCGACGGAGAGGCCGCCGCCGCCGTGTTCGAGAAGATATTTGTAGCGCTGGTTGGTTTCTTCGGGCGAGGCAAAGCCGGAGAACATGCGCATGGTCCAGAGCTTGCCGCGGTAGCCGGTGGCGTGAATGCCTCGCGTGTAAGGCGGTTGGCCGGGATAGCCGAGGTATTGGTCATAGTTCCAGTCGGCGGGGAGATCGGCTTGCGTATAGAGGCGGCGGATCGGGGCGTTCGAAATCGTGCTGAAACGGGCGTGGCCATGCTCGTCGCGATTGGTGCCGGTGGGAGCGCCTATTGGTTTTTCGGGGGCTTTCTCAAGCGTTGGGGCTAACGTTTTCTCGGCCCACTCTTTCTCTGACGCGGCAGGATGGCGGCCTTCGAATACGTCGGCAATTGGGCTCTCGGCCACCGTCTTTGACGGCGGTTTTCTTGACTTATCCTCAGGCATGCGGCTCCCTATCTCGGTCCCAAGCTTACGACACTGATGATAGAGGAGCGGTTGTAATGCTGCAAAACGCTGCGACCGACCGAGCGGTTGGCAGTATGAGTGCAGCTTCGGATGCGTCTCCAAAGGAGACGAGGTCACACTAAAATGGCAGTCATGAATGATGTCATGAATCCTGCGCCAGTCAAGCCGGTCATCACGCTGGATGTGTTGAACCAGATCGACATCCGCGTGGGTACGATTCTCTGGGTGGGCGACATTCCGAATTCGGACAACCTTATGCAGTTGCGTGTCGATTTTGGCGATCACCAGCGGACGATCGTCGCGGGTATTCGGAAAGAGCGGGAAACTCCGCGTGAAATCGAAGGCAAGCAAGCGCTATTTGTCGTGAATCTCGAGCCGCGCAAAATGCGAGGAGTGCTGTCGGAAGGAATGCTGTTTGATATTGGCTATGCCGATGGTATCCGGCCTGTGCTGGCGGCGCCTGAGAGTCCGATCCCCAACGGAACCCGGGCTGGCTAGTGGCTGGTATTCTTACTGACGGTCAGGTGGAGGAATTCTGAAAGCTTTTCGGCGGTTGTTGCAGCGTACTCCCGTGTATGGCGTGTATAAGGCGATCGGCCATTATCCCGATTATTGGTACTGGATACTGCGCGGGCGGCCATCGCGATCGCCGCATCTTCTGAAACAGAAAGTAGTGCGCGAATACGGAGACAGGTTCGGGCTGAAAACGCTGGTCGAGACCGGAACCTACTATGGCGAGATGGTCGCGGCGATGAAAGGCCATTTCGATCGTATTTATTCGATCGAATTCGTCGCGGCGTTGGCGGAACGGGCGCAACGCAAGTTCTCCCGCAACCAGCACATCCGGATTTTTTGCGGAGATAGTCGCGCGGTCATGCCCGAAGTGCTCGCACTGCTAAAGGGCCCGGCGCTTTTCTGGCTTGACGGTGGTTATTACTGCTGGGTGGGGAAGCGCACGGACGAGCAGCGATTGTCGGCGGAACTGGAGATGATCCTGAGCCATCCCTACCCGCACATTGTCTTGCTCGACGATGCGCGGGGACTGACGGGACGGGACGGAATTCCTTCGGTGGGCGATGTGACCTCCTATATAGAATCGACATTTCCGCAGAGGTCGGTGGAAGTGAAGTACGACATTATGCGGATCACGTTGCGAGGGGCCGCAAGTCGCGGCGAAGATCCCACCCGCCAAGCCGTCTAGCTCATTTGGATTCCTGTTTGCGGGAGCGTTCCCAGGCTTTCGCATATTTCCACGACACGTAGCCGGAGTGGTAAAGATGCAGCAGCAAGCCTTCGCGGCCATCGAGAAAACCGAGGCGGCAAATGTAGTTGTAGCAAAATGTCGCCCAGGGATTGATTACAGTTCCCAGCACGAACGCGGGCAGCGACCGACTGGTTTTTCCCTTGCGCAGAAGCAGCGGCACACTGGCGCTGCTGTAGCGGTCCATATGTTCGACATAGGTTGAAACAGTAGGATACTGATAGTGCAGCAGGTTGGCCTGCAAAGCGCCGATCGGCCCGTTCCACTTCGGGGTGGCGTGGGGTTCGATATCCTCCGGCAGGCGTGCCGTGCCTTGCTGAAAGAGACGCAGCTTGCGATCGGGATAGAGTCCGCCGTGCCGCATCCATCGCCCAAAAATCTGGTTTAATCTCGGGACAGTATAGGCACGATACTCAGGCTGGCCGGCCAGCAACGTCTGGATTTCCTTTGCCAATTCCGGCGTCATAACCTCGTCAGCATCAAGGGAGAACATCCACGGCGACGTGCACTTGTCGAGGGCGCTGTTCATTTGCCCTCCATATCCTTTCCACGCTTCGACGTAAATCTTCGCGTCGAATCGCTCAGCAATGGCAAGCGTTTCGTCGGTCGATCCGGAGTCGACCACGATCAGTTCATCGGCCCAGGCCACGCTTTCGAGCGTGCGCCCGAGATTGGCGGCTTCGTTAAACGTGAGAATCGCGACCGATAGCTTCATTGCGATGGCAGGGCCGCTGGGAATGCTAGCCGTTCATCAGCGTGCCCATAACGCCGGTGAGGTTCTTCCTCAGCCCTAGAAGCAGGACCGGCGCGGCGGGTTTCCCAACCTCGGAGAGCAGAAAAACCAACAGGATAAAAAGCTCGGGTTCTATCGGATGGCGAAAGCGGGCATGCGCGAAGACGATGTAATAGATCGTGGGATAGGTCGCGATGAGCCCAAGGAAGAGCCACGCCCCGGGGCGCTTTTGCCGCAGCGAGCGCCCCAGTCCCCAGATGGCCAGGACCGAAGACGCGAGAAATGGCGAGGTGCGAAAATCCCAGGAAGCGCGGCTATCGGTGTGTCTTGGCACGCCGTTCCAGTAATAAAACATCCGTTTCATGCTGATGATTACGAATCGCTTGGGGTGCGTGCAGATCCAATCGAGCGCGCGGCGTTTGCAGTCGGCCGAATAGGCGAGTTCACCCATGTGCTGAAACTTTTCGAGCTCTAGGTTGTTCATGTTGGGTTGCAGGATGGCGACGAGAATGCCGTCCGCCATATCTGCGTTGCCGAGATGAAAGATCAATCCGAAATCGTCGCGGATGAAAACAAAACGCCCGAAGACTTCGTAGTTCCGCACCAGCCACGGCGTAAGCACCAGAAAGAATATGCACGAAGAAAGCGCGACACCGGCGAGCGACGGCAGGCCGCGCCGGTATCTCCGGTGCCACACCCACAGTCCGCAAAAGGGCAGAAAGGGCAGCATCGCGGGGTTGATCAGCGCTCCCACGCCCCAGAGCGCGCCAAAGAGAACCCAGCCGCGCCAGCCCGGCCACTGCTCCATTTCGAGCGCGACCAGAAAGATCAACGCCAAAATCAGCGGAGTGAAAGTCGTGTCCCAGATCCAATGGACCGACCAATACCAGACCCACGGATTGAGCGCCCATGCCCCCGCCGACCAGAGCGCGACCCGCGGCCCGAATGTTCGATGGGCAATCCAAAAAACTGGAATCGTCGTAAACGCGGAGAAGATGCAGTTGATCGACAAAAGAACCCACGCCGAAGCATACGTGTAAATGCCGAAGATCTTAAAGACTCCGGCAATCAGGAAAGGATAGAGCGGTGGCTCCCAGGCGGTGGGCCCGGTATCGCCTTCGTAAGGACTGCTGAAGCCTTGACCCAGGACGATGGAACGCCCAATGCGCCCCATCTCCCAGCCAAAATTGAAATGATCATCGCCGGTGCGAGGATGGTATTCGCGGAAAATTCCGATCACCGCCACTTGCAGCACAAACGAGATAAGCACCATCCGCCAGACAGATCGGGGGATGGCAGGCAGGCTCGCTCGTGGCATGACGAGCCAGTTTATCAGGTCCGCAAAACGGGCCGCAGCGGACGTTTTCTAGCGCAGCGCGCAGAGTTCTTGCTTCGGCGTTTCTGTCCATCGCTCGCGAGCTATTGGCTTGGCGGCGGAACTGGAGCGCTTTGATCTTGTGGGTTCGCTCGCGAAGTCACGTGCGGAATATTCGGCATCTGCGTGACTTGGCCGCGTTCGGCGTCGGAAATCAAAATTCCGGCGTGATCGAGCAAAAGTCCGACGGCACGATCCAGTTCGACTTCCGCTTTCTCATAAGCCGCCTTGGCGGAGACCAGCGTGACCTCGGCCTGCGTCATGGCCGCCTGGTTCTGCAACACCAGAGTTGAGGTGGAAGCGCCGAGAGCATACTTCTTTTGTTCGGCATCAAGAGACTGGCGCGCCAAATCCACGGCGGCTTGCGCGGAATTGACGCTGGCGCGATTCTGCTGCACGCCAAACTGCGCGCTGCGTACCTCGATGCGCACTTGATTTTCAATTTGCTGAATGCGCAACTGCGACTGCCGGTATTCGAACTCCGAGCGCACCTGGGTGGCTTGCGCGGCGCGATTGCGAATGGGGATGTTCAGACTCAGTCCGATTCCTTTATCAGGGGCGGTGGAATTTACCAACTGGTTTAATGTCGCGCTGTAAGACACGGCAGCTGGGGCTGCGAACGTCGTTGCACCGGGAGAGCAGAATCCTGGCTCTTGATTGCATATGTAGCCATTATTAAAACTGCCGCCCAGGCCGTAGCCGCCATAATAGGCAAACAAGTCCACCGAGGGCAGTAGAGCGCTGCGGATGGCTTTATTGCTGATGTCGGTATTGGCCAGGTTGATGCGCTGTTCCGCGAGTTCGGGACGATGGCTGAGCGCGTCATCCACAAGGTCCTGAGTAGGGACAACGGGCTCCTGCGTTGGCAGCTCCATGGCCGAGGTGGGAATCACTTCGGCGTCGGCCAGCGTTGGGTCGACGAGCGTGCGGCTGAGGGCATTTTTCATCAGCAGTTGCTGCAATTGAAGATTAGTCAGCGCAACCGTCAGAGTTTGCTGGTCGGAAGCGACTGTGCTCTGCGCTCGGACTACTTCAATCGGCGCGAGCGTTCCGATCTCCACCTGTTTTTGATTATCGGAGAGCGTCTTCTGAGCGAAGGCCAGTTGTTCCTTTTGAACCCTGACGTTTTCATAGGCGTAGACCAGATCCCAATACATGTTCTCGATCTGGTCGACGGTGGTCGTGATCTGCAGGCGAAAGGCAACATCCGAGATTTCACGGTTGTTTTTGGCAATCTGAATAAAGCGAATGTTGGGTGCGAATCCGAAACCCTGCAGCAAGTGTTGCGTCAACCTGAGCTGAAAGTTGGAGCTTAGGGCCGGGGTGAATTCGTTGAACACGTTATTAGAACTTATACGGGTATTGTTGAAGCCGACGGATAGATTGGTGCCCCATTGGAATCCCTGGGTGTAGGTGAAATTGCCCGTAGTCGTGTTCTGACTGCTACCGCAAAACGGGCTCGAGCAATTGACCTCCTGGCGGTCAAACTGCAAAGTTCCAGTCAGGATAGGATCGAAACTGGTAATGGCGGGCCCGTTTCCCAGCGTCGATATGACCAGTCCGCCTGAGCCCGCGCCCGCGCCGCCTGCCGCTACCGATGTGCCGCCCTGGCCCGAGCCGACCAGAGTGCCCAGCCCGCCCACACCGCCGCCCGGCGTGTTCTGCACGACTCCGTTATTCACGCCGAGGGTGTTGGATCCGGCCTTGGCGCGCCACACATCGGTGTCGGCGATATTCAGGTTGTAGCGGGCAATGGCGATATCGAGATTGTTTTCGAGGGCAAGCGCGACCGCGTCATTCATGGAGATGTAGAGCTTGCCGTCGTGCATTAACTGGTCGATGCGAGGCGTATTCGCAAGGTTCGGCGGCGCCACGCGACGCGGAGTATAGGGGCCAATCGGATTGGGGAAATAAGACACCGGTTTCGCATACTCCTGTACATCGAACGGCTGCGACGACGAGGGCAGAGCCTTCTGCGTCGACGGCGCACTGGGCGCGGAGGAGGCGTCCTGTGCCCATCCTGCCGGAACCATAATCGGAACTAGGGCGGTGGTAAGGACGAAAGCGGCGATCCGCTGCAACGCAGTCAACAGCCTAAAACTTTTCATTCGTATCATCTCCATTGGAGCCAAACTCTAAGACTCAAACTGATAACGATTGAAACCGATAAAGATTGCAACTGATAAAGCTCGTACCCAATGAAGTCGTACCTAATAAATAAGCCTGTCATCCAAACGATGTCTGTCATCCCGACCGGAGCGAAGCGGAGGGACCTTGTGTTTTCGGCGGTCTTCATTCTTGATCTCGGCCGTTTCAATATGCCGCCTATTTACAGGACGAGATACTCGTTGGTGAACATCAGGGCTTGGAGAAGCGGACACAATGCTCCCCGCTTTAGCAACGTCTAGTTATACGCAGAACGTCAGGTGAGAGTTCCTTAGAATCTTCTCCTTGCGATCTCGGGAAAGAGGCAATCTCTCGGCCGGTCGTCGCTCAAATGGTCATTACCAAACCGGTCGCCACTAAACTGATCGTCACGTGAATTTGATCGTAAGTGAAATAGTATAGCTGACATGCGGCCTGCTCCCAGGGCGGATGCGGTATACATTGCAAAGCATAAAGATGATCGCGGAGCGGTTTAAGACGCGAAAAAGAACGTGCGTAATCTCAGACTGATCCTTTCATATGACGGCGCCGAATTCGCCGGCTGGCAGGTGCAGCCCGGCCGGACCACCATCCAGGGCGAGCTGGCCCTGGCTATTGGACGGTTGAGTGGCGAAAATGTATTGCCCCAGGGTTCCGGACGCACGGATGCCGGTGTGCACGCGCTGGCGCAAGTCGCGAGTTTTGCGACCGCGTCGACCATCCCCGCGGAAAATTGGACGCGCGCGCTGAACGATATTTTGCCGGCTTCGATCCGGGTGCTGGAGACAAGTGAGGCAGCGCCCGGGTTTCATCCGCGCAAGTCGGTGCGCGCCAAGACTTATCGTTATCGTATTCATCGCGCTGCCATATGCCCGCCTTTTTTGGCGCGGTACGTGTGGCATTACCCTTATCCGCTGGAGGAATCGGCGATGGTGGCCGGGGCAGGCCTTGTCGTCGGAGAGCATGATTTCACATCGTTTGCGGCAGTGGATCCGGAGCGAGTGGAACGCATGGCGGGCGGAAATGCTGCCGGTGCCCCTGCAGACAGCAATTCTCAGCCGAATAATTTTCGGCCGAATAATGTCCGAACGATTTTCTCCTCCACTTGGGCGCCCGACGGCGATGAGTTGATTTATACCGTACGTGGCAGCGGGTTTCTTCATCACATGGTGCGCAACCTGGTCGGAACCTTTCTGCTGATGGGGAAGGGAACAATGAGCGCGGAAAATTTGCGCGGCATCCTAGTCGCGCGTGCGCGCTCAGCCGCCGGTCCCACCGCGCCCGCCGGCGGGTTGTATCTGGTTTCGGTGGAATACTAACCCGGACCCATGGAGTGTGCTGTGCTGTTCCATAAATTCGCTAAATAAATAGGTCTGTCATCAAATAGTTCTGTCATCCGGACCGGAGCGAAGCGGAGCGGAGGGACCTTGTGTTCTCAGCGGTCCCCTTTTGATTGCCGGCCGTTTCAATGCTTATGAGATGCGCCGCTAGACCTCTGGCGCGCCTGTTCCCGCCCGAGTACACTTCTTCGCAGATGGCCGCTAACGTCGAATTCGCCGTTTCTCGCATCGCTTCCGTGAACCCGGCGACGGGTGAAGTTCTCGGCGAACTGGATAGCGCGGGTCCGACTGAGGTGCGCGCTGCCGTAGCCCGCGCGCGCATCGCGCAGGCTGGATGGAATGCCTTGGGTATTCGCAATCGTCTTCGCGTTCTGCACCGTTTTCAGCAGAATCTTCTGGCGCATAAGACTGACGTCGCGCGGCGCATCACGCAGGAAGCTGGCAAGCCCGTTGTGGAAGCGCTGCTCACGGAAGTTCTGGTCGTGCTCGACGCGGCGCGATTCCTGACCGACAACGCATTCGCGATTCTGCGCGACGAAAAGCTTCGGCACGGAAATCTGGTGATGAAGACCAAGTCTGGGCGCATTCTGCACGAGCCCTATGGCGTTGTCGGAATCATCTCGCCGTGGAATTATCCTTTTTCGATTCCGGCGACTGAGGCTATGGCCGCTTTGGTTGCGGGCAATGCAGTCGTGCTCAAGCCCTCGGAGTTTACGCCCTTGATTGCGCTCCATCTGCAGGCGTTGCTGCGCGAAGCAGGAGTGCCCGACGACATTTTCCAGGTTCTACCGGGCGAAGGCGCGACCGGGGCCGAGTTGGTTCGAAGCGAGATCGACAAGCTGGTCTTTACGGGTAGCGTCGCCACCGGCCGGCGAATTGCGCTGGTTGGCCGCCGAACGCCTGCTTCCGCTGGTGCTGGAACTGGGCGGTAAAGATCCGATGCTCGTGCTCGAAGACGCCGACATCGATGTTGCGTCGAGCGGAGCGGTTTGGGGAGCTTTCGTCAACGCTGGCCAGACGTGCTTGTCGGTCGAGCGTTGCTACGTGCATCGGAATTTGTATCCCGCTTTCCTCGACGCCTGTAGCGAGAAAGCGCGCAAGCTCCGCGTCGGCAATGGCATGGATCCAGCCACTGAAATCGGCCCCATGATCCACGAGCGGCAAGTGCGCGTCGTGGAATCTCAGGTGGAAGACGCGAAGCAGCGCGGCGCACGCGTGCTTGCTGGAGGCGCACGGCTGCGCGAACTTGGGCCAACATTTTTTGCGCCGACAGTCCTGGCTGACGTCGATCACGACATGCGTGTTATGCAGGAAGAAACTTTCGGACCAGTGCTGCCAATAGCGCCTTTCACTGACGATGCCGAAGCCATTCGCCTCGCCAATGATTCCGATTACGGGCTGGCGGCCAGCGTTTGGACGCGCGATCGCGCCCGTGGCGAGCGCGTGGCTCGTCAGATCGATGCCGGCACGGTGATGGTGAACGATGCCGTGTCGTGTTTCAGCATCAGCGAAGCTCCGCATGGAGGCGTGAAGGCGAGCGGCCTGGGGCGCACGCACGGTCGCTGGGGTCTGAAAGAAATGGTGCGGCCGAAGTATATCGACCGCGACTTGATTCCACGCGTGAAAAAAATCTGGTGGTTCGGTTATGGAGACGGATTCGCGGGCGAGATGGAAGGCTTCCTCGACTTGTTGTATCGGCGCCCGCTGCGCGAGAAACTCAAAGCCGCCATCCGCTCCGCCGGCGCGCTGTGGCGCAGGAAACTATAATTAAGTTTCATCACGATGATGGTTCTCGCATTCAACCTTCCATCAGCCCCTCAGAAAGTTTGTTCCCCTAGTCTGTTTATATTAGTGACGCCGCTGCCCGCAAACCGCTACGATGTCGCCACCCAAGGAGTGCAGGTTCTGAGCTGAGGTTGCGACACTCTGTCATGCTGTCCGCCAGACTTTCTATGAATCGAGCGCTGTTGCTGCTGATCGCATTCCTCGCTGTCTCCGCGATCTATCTTCACGCGTTCCCGCAAACCAACATTCTGTTTGCAGGAGTGGTCTTGCTCCACGCGCTCGCGGGCGTCGTCGCCTCGATTCTGCTGCTTGTCTGGCTGGTGCGGTTTTTATTTTCGGACCAGCGCGATCCTCTGCTTCGCGTCGGAATGGTTTTTCTTTTCCTCGGTGCAATCCCCGGGCTGGTGCTGATTTACACGGGAGCGTTGCGTTCCGACTGGACGCTGGTCTACATCCACATCGGCTTAAGCTTTTTTGGCGCGGGACTGATCGTGGCCGCGCGCACCCCGTGGTTCTCACGTCACGCGGTCGTCGGAGCCGTCAGCGTACTCGCCGTGCTTGCCATGCTTGCACCCGCTGCCCGCTACGTCCGCGAAACGCGCTGGCAACGGCACGCGCGCATTGAAAATCCCGCGCTGCCGCCCGTCAGCATGAACGGCGAAGGCGACGGTCCCGACGGCCCGTTTTTCCCCAGTTCGGCGCAGGTCTATGGCGGAGAAAAAATCCCCAGCAAGTTTTTCATGGAATCCGATTCCTGCAAGCGCTGTCACGAAGATATCTACAACCAGTGGAACAGCTCGGCCCACCACTTTTCGTCGTTCAACAATCAGTGGTATCGCAAGTCAATCGAATATATGCAGGATACGGTCGGAACCCGGCCCTCAAAATGGTGCGGCGGATGTCATGATCCCGCTGTTCTCTACGCCGGCAAAATGGACACGCCGATCAAACAGTTCGTGCACGCGCCCGAAGCCCAGGCCGGCCTCGGCTGCATGATGTGCCACTCCATCGCTGAAGTGAAAAGCACCATGGGGCAGGCCGACTTTTATCTCGAGTACCCCAAGCTCCATGAACTCGCGGCCAGCAAGAATCCCGTGGTTCGCGCGCTGCATGACTTCGTGATCAAGCTGAATCCCGAGCCGCACCGCCGCGTGTTTCTCAAGCCCTTCATGAAGCAGCAGACGGCGGAGTTCTGCTCCTCCTGCCACAAGGTGCATCTCGATGTGCCGGTCAATCACTATCGCTGGCTCCGCGGCTTCAACGAATACGACAACTGGCAAGCCAGCGGCGTCTCGGGAGAAGGCGCGCGGTCGTTCTACTATCCCCCGAAGCCGCAGCAGTGCGCCGATTGCCACATGCCGCTCCAGGCGTCGAACGACATGGGAAACGTTGACGGCAAAATACACTCCCACCGTTTCCCCGGAGCCAACACGGCCGTGCCAACGGCGAATGAAGACGCCGCGCAGTTGAAGGCCACCGAAGATTTCCTGACCAGTGGAGTTGTCGCGGTGGATATCTTCGCGCTCTCGCCGGCGAGCGCACCACTGAAGGCGATGCCGTTGAGAAGTGGAGCAGCGGCCGAACATGAGCTTTCGACGACCTTCGCCGTGGGAGAAGAAGCGGAAGCCGCCGCCAGAATCCCGCATGAAGAGGCAGGGGAAGCGGCGCCGATCACCGCGCCGCTCGATCGTGTGCAGCCCGCAGTCCGCCGCGGCGACACGGTGCGCGTCGATGTCGTGGTACGCACCAAGCGCGTCGGCCATTTTTTCCCCGGCGGCACCGTCGATGCCTACGATACCTGGCTTGAACTCAAAGGCGTCGACGACAAAGGCCAGACGATTTTTTGGAGCGGCATGGTTGAAGATAACGGCAAGGGCCCCGTTGAAAAGGGTGCTCATTTTTATCGTTCGCTCCAGGTCGATGCGCACGGCAACCCGATCAATAAGCGAAATGCCTGGGCCACGCGAGCCGTCGTGTACGTGCGGTTAATTCCTCCCGGAGCCGCCGACACCGTGCACTTCCGCATGAAGATTCCGGAGAAAACCGGGAGCAAGATTACCCTGACCGCGCGGCTCTGCTATCGCAAGTTTGCCTGGTGGAATACGCAGTTCGCGTTTGCGGGCGAGCCTGCTGTCGTTCAGCCAGAAACGAAAGCCGCGACCGGTTCGGCTGCAACGCCAGCCGTGACCGCCGACTATGACGATACAAAATACGTCTTCACCAAGCCGCTCCGGGGAGTTTCGGCAAAATCCGAGAAAATTCCCGACCTGCCGATCGTCGCGTTGGCGCACAGCGAAGTCACCCTAAACGTGCTCCCGGCGAATTCTCTGGCGCCGCAGCCCAAGACCCAACTGGCGAAAGAGGATTGGCAGCGCTGGAACGATTACGGTATTGGCCTGTTGCTGCAAGGCGACTTGAAGGCCGCACAGGCTGCCTTCGAGAAAGTCACCGAGGTTGATCCGCAAAATCCAGATGGCTGGATCAATATCGGGCGCGCTGCCCTGCAGGAAGGCGATCTTGTCCGTGCCCGCGGCGTTCTGGAGAAAGGGCTGGCGCTTAACCCGAACTTGGCGCGTGCCAATTTTTTCTATGGATCGCTATTGAAATCAACCGGAGACTACGACCAGGCCGCCGCCCGTTTCCAAATCGTTCTGGCGCAATATCCGCGAGATCGCGTCGCGCTAAACAACCTGGGTCGCGTGTTCTTTCTTCAGCGCAAATATTCCGAAGCTGTGAAAACGCTGGAGCAGGTGCTTGCCGTTGATCCCGAGGATTTGCAGGCGCACTACAATCTCATGCTTTGCTACAACGGTTTGGGCGACGAAAAAATGGCCAAAGAACATCAGGCTCGCTACTTGCGCTTCAAGGCGGACGAAGCCTCCCAGGCCATCACCGGTCCCTATCGCCGGCTGAATCCCGAAGACAACAACGAACGGCAGAGCATCCACGAGCACACCTCGGTCCCGCTGCCCATTCTCGGTAACGTACCGGCCAAGCGCCTAACCGCACGCGCCGCCACGAATCACGTAGGGACGGACGCATTCGTCCGTCCAGCCGGGCAACGCACGGCGGCGGTTCGCACGACCATAGAATCCGAGGCCCAAAGGTGACGCGCTCCATGAGAGGGAAGTGGTGGTTGTTACCTTTTCTCCTAATCGCGGCTGGCGCCGCCCCCGCGCAAGAACACATCACCTTTCGCGACATCACCGCCCAGGCGGGCATCCACTTCACCCACAACAACGGAGCCTTTGGAAAGAAATGGCTCCCTGAAACCATGGGCCCCGGCTGCGCCTTCATTGATTACGACAACGACGGCTGGCCCGACATTTTGCTGGTCAACGGCCAGGATTGGCCGGGCCACAGCAAAAACGGCGCGACCACCTTGAAGCTCTACCACAACAATCACGGCGGCACCTTCACCGACGTAACGCGCAAATCCGGCCTCGCCATCCCGCTCTTCGGACTCGGTGTGGCCGTCGGCGACTACGACAACGATGGCTTCGACGATATCTTCATTACCGCCGTTGGCCAGAGCCATCTCTTCCACAACAATGGCAATGGCACATTCACAGACGTAACGAAGTCCGCGGGACTATGGGGGCCGAATGAGTTCTCCACCGGCGCCGCCTGGGTTGATTACGATCGCGACGGCAAGCTTGATCTCGTCGTTGCTAACTACGTGCAGTGGTCCGAGCAGTCCGATCTTTCCTGCACGCTCGATGGATCGCACAAATCCTATTGCACGCCAGAATCGTATAAAGGAACGTCAGCACGGCTCTGGCACAATCTCGGTAACGGCAAGTTCGAAGACGCCACGCGCAAAGCCGGCCTCTACGATCCAACGTCCAAAGGGCTCGGCATTGCCATTCTCGATTACAACAACGATGGATGGCCCGACATCCTGATCGCCAACGACACGCAACCGAACAAGCTCTACATGAATAAAAAGAACGGCGCTTTCGAGGAGAAGGCCGTCCCAGCCGGAATCGCCTTCAGCGAAGACGGGGTGGCGCGCGCCGGCATGGGCGTCGATGCCGCCGATTACGACCGCTCCGGCAGCGCCAGCCTGATCATCACAAATTTTTCTAACCAGATGCTTTCGCTCTACCACAACGAAGGCAACGGACTGTTCGTGGATGAAGCTGCGCGCTCGGAAGTCGGCCGCGCGACGCTCCTTACGCTAGGTTTCGGCTGCTTTTTCTTCGATTACGATAACGACGGCTGGCAGGACATTTTCGTCGCCGACGGCCACATCGAAGATCAGATCGAGACCGTGCAGAAACGCGTGAGCTACGCCGAGCCGCCACATTTATTCCGCAACCTCGGCAATGGCAAGTTCGAAGACGTCACAAATAAAGTCGGGAGTGCTTTTTCCGCTCCTAAAGTCGCGCGGGGCGCAGCTTACGCCGACATCAACAACGATGGAGCGCTCGATGTGCTCGTCATGACCAACGATGGGCCGGCGCATCTCTACCTCAACCAGGGCGGTACAAATCAGAGCTTGCGTATAAAACTTGTCGGAACAAAATCCAATCGCGACGGCATCGGAGCGGTTGTGCACGTCACTGCCGGCGGCGACAAGCAGTGGCTGACGATGAAGAGCGGTTCCAGTTATCTTTCGCAAAGCGAACTGGTTTTGACGTTCGGCATGGGCTCGAAAAAGAAAGCCGACACGGTCGAAATCGATTGGCCCAGCGGCCAGGTTGATAAGCTCTCCAACGTGGCGACTGGGCAGACCGTTACGCTCGATGAAGCCAAAGGCCAGATCGCCTCACGGCCATACGGCACAAAGTGATCGCCTAACGTGCTGTCCCACAAATTCCCTAAAACAAATCTGTGGTCAAATAAATCTGTCATCAAACAAGTCTGTCATCAAATAAATCTGTTATCCCGGCCGGAGCGACGCGAAGTGGAGGGATCTTGCGTTTTCACCGGCACTCGCTTTTCCCTGTAATCCCGCTTCCGCATCCAACCTTCCAGAAGCACGCAAAAAGTCCGATAATGTTGTGCGGCATGACATCGTTCATCAAAGCTAAACTACTGGCGCCGATGACGACCGCGCTTGTCGTCCTAAGCCTCTTCCAGTCGCCAGCCGAAGCCCAGGCGCAGGCCAGCCGCCTCATCCTCAAAGACGGTACTTATCAGTCCATTACCAAGTATGAGATTCACGGCGACCGCGTCCGCTATTTCAGCGCCGAACGCGGCGAGTGGGAGGAAGTGCCGAACTCGCTGGTCGACTGGGACGCAACCGATAAGTTCGAGCACGATCGTCAGGAAATAAAGCTGGCTCCCGAAGCGGTCGAACTCGACAAGGAACTCGATGCCGAACGCGCGGCGGATCAAGCACGTTCCCCGCAAGTCGCGCCCGGTCTGCGTCTGCCCGACGAGGGTGGCGTCTTTCTACTCGATACGTTCGAAAATCAGCCGCAGTTAGCCGAACTGCAACAGTCCGGCGGAGAACTCGACAAAAACGACAAGAACTCAAAGTTGAACATTTTGCGCGCCGCGATCAATCCGCTGTCCGGCGCCAAGCAAGCCATCGAACTGCCGGGAGCGCACGCCAAGGTTCAGTCGCACACCACGATTCCGTCGCTCTACATCGACATCGATTTGAACGCAGGCCCAGGCGCGTCCGTCAATGCCGGCAAAGATCTTGCCGGTAAAAATAAAGACGACGGCGCATCTACAAGCGCGCGACCCGCTTCTAGCGAAGCTTCTCCTCCGTCAGTCACCGATCGCTTCAAGATCATTCGCATCGAGGCCAAGAACGGCAAACGAGTCGCTGGAGCCGTAAAAATCTCGCTCAACGGAAAGACGACGACCGACGAACATCTGGTTGCAGCCACCGTCACCGCTATGACCGGAGGCTGGATCAAACTCACCCCAACCGAACCTCTAACGCCCGGCGAATACGCTATAGCCGAAATGATGGGAAAAGAAGGAATGAACATCTATGTGTGGGACTTCGGCGTGAACCCGTCCGCGCCCGCCAATCCGTTTTCGTGGAAGCCCGACCCACCACCGTCGCAACCAAAATCAGATCAGCCCACTGATTTGCAGAAAAGAGAGAAGCAGTAAAGCGACCTCTACGTCTCCATCAACCCGCGCGACGCTACGCCTATATTATCGCGCGTCGTATTCTTGACCACATACATCATCTCGTCCGCCTGCCGGATAATATCCTGCGGCGTCTGGGCATCGTGCGGAAAAGTCGCGAGGCCCATGCTGGCGCGCACTTTCAGATTCAGGCCTGCTCGGTACAGAACGTGCTCGTGCGCAGCGATTCCTGCAAACGCGTTGCCACCACCACCGCCTGGTCTTTCGTGGTTTGCGGCAGCAGCACCACAAACTCGTCTCCGCCGTAGCGAAAAGCGAAATCAATCAGCCGCAATTGCGCTTTGATCAGATATCCCACTTCGGCCAGCAAGCGGCTGCCCACCAGGTGTCCGTGCGTATCGTTGACCGATTTGAAATGGTCGAGGTCGATGAAGATCATGCTGAACTCGTAGCCGAAGCGCGCCGAACGGTAGACCTCGGTTTCGAGCGTCTTGTGCAGATGCCGCGCATTGAACAGCCCGGTGCAATCGTCGGTGATGGTCAGTTCCTGAATCTTCTCCACCGAGCGTGCATTCTCAATCGAAATCGCGGCGTAATCGCACAACGCCTGCAGAAAAAACATCTCCTGCTCGCTCATCTCCACATTGGCGTTGACCAACTGAATCACGCCCAGAACGCGATGCTTCGACCGCAAGGGCACGCAAATAATGGAGCGAGTCCGCAGCCGCGTCATCTCATCCAGCCGCGAAGAGAATCGCGGATCAGCCTGAACGTCGGGCACGATCAGCACCTGCCCGTGCCGTGCCACCCATCCAGCGATTCCTTCGCCCACCTTCAAACGCGCCGTGGATAAGGCTTCTGCCGCAGCTCCCACGGCAATCGCGAAATAGAGTTCGTCTTTCTCTTCATCCACCATCAGCAGCGACCAGGTATCGGGACGGAAATATTCCGCCATTTTTTCCATGATCGTCTGCAGAATGGAATCAAGGTTTAGTGACGATGTGAGCGCCTTGGCGACATCGTGAAAAATGACCAGCTCTTGCGACAGGCGAATTGGGGATGTGCCCGCTGCCTCCGACATGCACTCCTCGTCCGGAAAGGTGGATAGGAGATTATAGGTTTCGGCGCGCCGCGCGGGCAACGAACCTCAGTAACCAACCTTGGTCACATGGCCCGCCCCGCTGGTATTTTGACGATGACGATGATGTTCAGCTGCAAGAAGACGAACTCTCTCGCCTAGTGAACCACACAGTGCCGGACGAATGGCGCCGTGAACAGTCTTGTAGCGGGCACGACTTCAGTGGCTGCGCAACAACTCGTGTGGAGGTGCCGGCTGGCTCCCTTCTTAGGCCGACGGTGTGAGTTTTGGCCCTTGCGGGGTGCTTTCGACTCTCGCTGATCTTCGCCCTATGATCTTCCTTCTCAACAGAGTAAAATTCCGTTCTCCAACCACGAAAGCGAGAGACCAGGGTTGCCTTCCTTTGGCGAAAAGCTGAAACAGGAGCGCGAAAAGCGCAAAATGTCGCTGGAACAGATCTCCGCCACCACCAAGATCGGAACCCGCATGTTGCAGGCGCTGGAAGAAGATAAGTTCAACCAGTTGCCAGGCGGCATCTTCAACAAGGGTTTCGTTCGGGCCTACTCTCATTGCCTCGGCCTCGACGAAGACCAAACGGTCGCTGAATACCTGGAGGCTTCTGGCGACGCGCCTCCGCCGCGGACCGAGATCCCGGCCCGCGAAGACGAAGCGCGCGAAAATGAAGAACATCTCCGCCGGCTGGAGGCAGCCGGGAATAGCTCTCTTCAGCGCGTGCCCTGGGGATGGTTCGCCGCTTTTCTGCTCGTGATCGCAATCCTTCTCTCGCTCTGGAGTCGCCGCCAGCGCGAGCACGAGAAGCACCTGCCAGCCTGTGGCCCCCACAACGACCGGGGCGCAGTTGCTGCCATCGCAGGAGGCGGGCGCATTATCCAGGGATGGCGTCGCCTCCGGGAACTCGTCGAGCGCCACGGCTGTCGCAGGTTCTGTCGCGACAACCGACGCATCCACTCCAACGAGGGCCAACCCCAGTGTAGGCAGCCAGGTGATTCCCGCTGCTTCAACCACCGGTTTAACTACAGCCGCTGCTCCGGGCGAGTTTACGGTTGACATCCACGCGCGTGAAGAATGCTGGCTCGAGACCGCAGCCGACGGTAAGGCTCTGCCAGCCGAACTTTTGCCCGCGGGCAGCGATAGAACCGTCCGGGGACGAAAAGAGATCGTCATCAAAGCCGGAAACGCCGGGGGCATAGATTTTCGCTTCAATGGGAAGAAGATCGAGACGGGCGCGCAATACGGGCAGGTCAAGACCGTCGCGTTCGGTCCAGCGGGGCTTCTGCCGGCGCCTCCCTCGACGCCCTAACTATTTTATTTTCTTCCGAATACCGCAGCCTTTTGCCATTCAGACTTCCGTGGCCCCCACTCAATGCCAACACCTTTCGTCACCGGCCAATTCCATTGCTTTGCACAGGTAATCTCTGATACCGTTTTGGATGAAGAATGAGCCAAAACCCCGGTCATTTTTGAGAGCCTGCGCAAGAGCCCTGGGTGGGATTCCCTGGCTCCGTGAGGGATCCTAAGTCGTACGCGAAGGCCAAGAAGTTACCTTGAGGAGAATACCTGCTTGCCATCAACCAATCGCTTTCTGTTTACCTCGGAATCGGTGACCGAGGGACATCCGGACAAGATTGCCGACCAGATTTCCGATGCCATTCTCGACGCCTGCCTGCGTGAAGATCCAAACAGCCGCGTCGCCTGCGAAACCCTGACCTGCACCGGCCTGGTCGTCATTGCCGGCGAGATCACTACCAAGGCCTACGTCGATTTCCAGAATCTGGTGCGCGGCGTCGTGCAGTCGATCGGCTATGACAATGCCGTCTACGGATTCGACTCCAATACCTGCGCCGTAATTTCCAGCATCAACAAGCAGTCGGGCGATATCGCCATGGGTGTCGACACCGGTGGCGCGGGCGACCAGGGAATGATGTTCGGGTATGCCTGCAACGAGACCCCCGAACTGATGCCCCTTCCGATTTCTCTCGCCCACAAACTCACCCAAAAACTTTCCGAAGTCCGCAAAAATGGAACTTGCCCTTACCTGCGGCCCGACGGCAAATCCCAGGTCACGGTGGAATACGACGCGAACCGCAAAGTAAAGCGCGTGGACGCTGTGGTCGTCTCTACGCAGCATTCCGAAAGCGTGGGGAACGACGAACTGCGAGCCGACATTCTGAAGCACGTGATCCAGACAGTGATTCCGGCTCACCTGCTCGATGAGGACACCAAGTACCACATCAACCCCACCGGACGTTTTGTAATCGGCGGACCCATGGGCGATTCCGGACTGACCGGGCGCAAGATCATCGTCGATACCTACGGTGGCATGGGGCGTCACGGCGGCGGAGCGTTCAGCGGGAAGGATCCGACGAAGGTCGATCGTTCGGCGGCCTACATGGCGCGCTACATCGCGAAGAACATCGTGGCTGCCGGCCTCGCCGACCGCTGCGAAGTGCAATTGGCTTACGCGATCGGCGTGGCCGACCCAGTCAGCGTCCTGGTAGATACGTTCGGAACCGAGAAGATTGACGCCAAACTGATTCCCGATCTGGTCCGCGCCAACTTCAAGCTGAAGCCGCGCGAGATCATCGAGACGCTGAATTTGCGCCGTCCGATTTATCGCAAGACTGCTGCGTACGGCCATTTCGGCCGCACCGATCCGGATTTCACATGGGAAGCGACCGACAAGGCCTCTAAGCTGGCGTCTGACGCCGGGTTAGAAGAAATGAGACAGCAGGAGCGAGAAAATAGTTCTTTTCACCACGGAGGCACAGAGACACGGAGAAAAGCATTTTGGGTTTTCCTGTTTAAGATTTTCTCAGTGACTCCGTGCCTCCGTGGTGGATTATTCGTTCGCAGCTCACAACTGCATAGACTTTATTAAGCGTCATTATCCGGGGAATTAGGAGAAAAATGGCTACTGCATCGACTATCAGCGACGTTAAGGGTTTTGAACTGGCCGATCTTGGCAAAAAACGCATCGAGTGGGCGAACCAGTCGATGAAGGTTCTGCAAATCATCCGCAAGGAATTCATCAAGAACCAGCCACTCAAAGGCATCCGCGTTTCGGCCTGCCTGCATGTGACGGCCGAGACCGCAAATTTGATGATCGCTTTGCGGGACGGCGGCGCCGACGTGGCTCTGTGCGCCTCCAACCCTCTCTCCACTCAGGATGACGTCGCCGCCAGCCTCGTGCGCGACTACAGCATTCCGGTTTTTGCCATCAAGGGCGAAGACAACGACTCCTACTACTCGCACATTATGGCTGCGGTCGATCACCGGCCGCAGATCACCATGGATGACGGCGCCGACCTGGTTTCGGTGCTGCACACCAAGCGTAAAGCGGAACTGGCGAATGTAATCGGCGGCACCGAAGAGACCACCACCGGTGTGATTCGTCTGCGGGCAATGGCAAAAGAAGGCGTGCTGCGTTATCCCATCGTGGCCGTCAACGACGCCGATACCAAGCATCTTTTCGACAACCGCTACGGCACCGGGCAATCGACGATCGACGGCATCGTCCGCGCCACCAACTTCCTGCTCGCGGGCTCAAAGTTCGTTGTCGCCGGCTATGGCTGGTGCGGACGCGGTCTCGCTTCGCGCGCTCGCGGCGCTGGCGCGGAAGTCATCGTTACCGAAATCGACCCGACGAAGGCGCTCGAAGCGGTGATGGACGGGTTCCGAGTGATGAGCATGGAAGAAGCCGCCAAACTCGGCGACGTTTTCTGCACGGTCACGGGTAACAAGAACGTGCTCGCCAGGCAGCATTTCGAACTCATGAAAGATGGCGCGATCATCTCAAACTCCGGCCACTTCAACGTCGAAATCGACATTCCGTCGCTCGAAAAGCTCTCGTCTTCGAAGCGCACCACGCGCAATTTCGTCGATGAATACTCGCTGAAAGATGGCCGCCGCATCAATCTGCTCGGCGAAGGTCGTCTGATCAATCTGGCGGCGGCCGAGGGACATCCGGCCTCGGTGATGGATATGAGTTTCGCCGACCAGGCGTTGTGCTGCGACTACATGGTGAAGAACCACGCATCGCTTGAAAAGAAGGTCTATACCGTTCCCGCAGACCTCGACAAACGCGTGGCCAAACTCAAACTGGAGTCGCTCGGCGTCAAAATCGACCGTCTGACCTCGGAGCAGGAAGAATATCTGGCGAGCTGGAACGAAGGAACGTAGAAAATAGATCTAGGTTTCTGAGGTTGAGGGTTACGAGGGCGGCGCAAGCCGCCCTTTTTGCTTGCGGAAAGCCCGGCCAACCTTTAGATTTCGACAAGGACGCCAACAATCTCGGGAGATGTTTTGAGCGCAAAGGTCCTGCTGGTCGACGATAGCAAGTTTCTCCGGGTCGCCAATGAACGTGCCCTCTCCAGAGCCGGTTTCGAGGTCAGCACCGCCGCCGACGGCGAGGAAGCCCTGAAAGTCGCCAACGACAAACACCCCGACATCATCCTGCTCGATATGATGCTGCCCAAGCTGAGCGGCCCGGAAGTCCTGAAAGCTCTCAAAGCAAATCCCGCCACCATGAATATTCCGGTCGTGGTCCTGACCAGCTTGTCGCAGAAGAATGCGGAAAGACTCCTCAGCGAGGGCGCAGCCGCGTACTTCGAAAAGGCCACCCTGGGATTAGACAAGAACCCCGACCGTCTGGCCGCCACCGTGAACACGGTGCTTCGTGAGGCCAGCAAACAAAAGTAGCTCCTTCACTGTCAACCTGGCTGATTTTGCGCCCGCCTGCGATCCTTCATTGAGAAAGGCCTCTGAACTTCGATCGCCCGATGGTCAGATTATCCGTTCATCTTCTTCCGTGATATCATCCTCGGCGTGCTGGGCGGACGCACTAACGAGCAGTGGATCGCGCAATACGGCTCCAATCACCGGAATCCGGTGAACCGCCTCTGTCACACGCTCGGTATTCCGACTATTCTCCTGTCGATTCCTGTCTTTATAGCCAGCATTTTCGTCCACCGTCTGTGGCTCTACGCTCTCGCTCTGTTTATCGCCGGATGGGCGTTCCAATTTATCGGCCACGCCTTCGAGGGCAAGCCGCCTGAATTCTTGCACGATTGGCGTTTTCTCTTCGTAGGCGTCCGCTGGTGGTGGGCCAAGATCCAAGGCCGAGCCTGACCCCCTGCGTCGGGACAGCCGCCCTCGGCGTCCGCCGGGCGCAGCCCGCCGCGGCGTGCAGAACCACACACTACGTTGCCAGGCGCTTCAAAATCTCGCTGCCCAGTTTCTGCGCCTCGCCGAAGAATTTCTGATACTCGAGGAAGACCCGGTTCAGTTCGAGCGACTGGTCGGCGGTGAGCTTATGCCGCAGCATCATATCGCGCACATGCACTGGATTGGGCAGGGTTGCGTCTTCGGTCAGTTCTTCGAGGGCGGTCGAGGGGTTGTAGTGATACATGCCCAATTCTATCGCCAGAAGCCGTGAGAGCGCAGGGTTTTCCCGAGGCCTGGTGTGTTTCGCATAAGCTGAATAAGTCTGTCATCCCGCCGGAGCGAAGCGGAGGCGGCACGACACCAGGGATCAACGTTAGGCTTTGCGTTCGCCGTCCCAGTTGTTGGTTTCTTCGTCGGGAAGCTTTTGTGCGGCCTCGACCAGCACCCGCCGCAGGCGATAACGGCTGTCCAGGTCCATGCCGACAAACTCGAAACCGATTTCGTTGACGCGGGCGCGGCGGAGAAGAACTTCGCCGCGAATCTTCTTTACACCCACCGAAATGTCGACGTGGGCTTCGGAGCCGACGCGCAGATTGTCGCTGCGTGTGCCCATGCCGCCGCCCAGGCTCATCTCGTGCATGACGATGTGCGACTTGCCCCAGGAACTGGAAAGAGTGGCCGAAAGCGTGCGCGGCAAAACGATTCGTTCATAGCGGCGCTGGCGCACCCAGGGACAGCCAGGTCCGGAATCGAGCGGAGCGAGGGCCAGTTCGCCGGGTTCTATACCGCTTTCCGCCAGGGCCTGCGTGCCATAACGCGGATCGATTTTGGCGAGCGATTGAATCGCAGCAATTCTGAGTTCGCGGTGTTGAGTGTAGCCGAAGAGCTTTTTGGCCTCGGCAATAGAGCGCAAAACGGGAATGGCCTCCGACTCGCGCAAGCGGCCGAGCGACTCGATGGCCTTCAATTGCACAAACGGCGGACGGTTGCGCGCCTCCCCAGCCGTGGCGAGAGCTATCAGACTGGAGGTCGCGGTGCGGTCCTGGCTCATGCCAATCTCGTCAATCGCCTCGGGCAGAATGAGCGGGTCGAGCAATTCCAGCAGTTCGACCAGGGTGCGCCCGCGATCGGCCGCGGCGCCGTAGGCGATCTGGCGAACGATGACGTCCTGATAGTAACGGTTGAACTCGCCCATGCGGCAGGGCAGCATCTCTAGCAGCGAATTCACGCCGAGGCGGCTCAATAGGCCAACGGTGGAAGCAGCCTGGCGAGGCTGGCCGGAGTGCAAAGTGCTGCGCAAGTCCTCGATAGCCGGTTTGCCGAGTTCTGCGACAAGCTCGACGATGCGGTCGCATTCCACTCGTCTGCGCGCACGGAAAAACCGGTCGGCAAGGTGCTCGACCGAATTCTTGGGAAGCTGCTGCAGGACGTTAACCAAATCCTCTGGCACCTGATCCGCATTAATGGCTTCTTCGATCATCTCCGGCAGGCGATTTTCGATGCCTACGCGGGAGCGAAGATCCTGCACCAACGCCGGCCGTTCCTCTTTCATCCTCTCGATCGAGTCGCAGAGTTCGAAGATGGCTTTGTACTTCCTGCGAGTGCCGGCTTCCTGTCCGAAGCGCGTGAAGGCGGCGCTGAGCAGGCTCTGAATCTCGGTATCGTTTTCCCGGCGCAGTTGCTCGCCAATCATCGCCAGAGTGTTGGTCATGACTTCATCGGGCGCAGTCGCGTAGAGGTCGGCCAGCTGAGAGAGGCCGATGGCGGTCTTGCGGCGAGGCTCGGAATCCTTGGAGTCGAGACCAGTGCTGTAGTTGGTGAGAATCTTAGCGGCAATCTCGGTGTCGTCGCGCTCAAAAAGCAGCTCGATAAACTGGCGGATATTGCGGGGCGGGACGCACGTCACTTCGGCGGAGAGCAGAACACTCTTCTTCCCAGCCTCCGGAATCTCGGCCCAGAACATGCGATCGAGAATGTCGGCGTGAGACTCGACGAGCACTCCAGCCTTCGATAATTTATCTTCCTGAACCCGCAGAATCTGACGGAGGGTATCCATCTGCCGGCTCATGTGTTCCATCATCTCGTGGACCGCGTTGACCTTGACGTCGCCACGTTGATAACGGTCAAGGGCGAACTTGATCGCCATACTCTCCGCTGCCTTCATCAGAAGCGGAGTGTCATCGCCCCCGGCGCCGGTGTTCTGTGAAGCCTGCGCCGCCAGGCTCTCCAGAAGCTGCGCGAGGTTGACCTTGGTGTTGTCGGAAACGTTGCCGAGTTCGACCTTGATTTTGTCCGGAGAAGCGTTGGGATCCTGCAGCGCCTGTCCAAAATGCGTCAGCAGGCGAATCGTCTGGATGACTTCTTCTTCCTGTAAGGGTACGACTCCGCCTGCCCATTGCGCACCGCCAGTGGGCTGTCCAGCCACCTGAGGCGCCGCCGCGGCACCCGAGCCGCTGGGAATGGGGACGCTGGGGACGCTGCCAAGGGGTGCGCCGCCGACTCCGCCATTACTCGCTCCCTGGGCGGCGGCAATCAACTGCAGGAGCTTCTGAGGATCGTTAAGCCACTCTTTGAACTCCGGTCCCAGGGCCTGGGCTGCGAGTTGCGCCGCCAGCGGAATTTCTCCCGTCGCCGGATCGGCGGCAACGAATTTGACCTCGTTGATGCGGATCGAAGAGTCCTTGTTATCGCCGAGGGTTTCCTTGATCTGCCGGGCGAAGTCCTGCGCTTTGGAGCCGCCCAGCGCAAAAGCGCGCACCAGCCGCGTGAAGTCCTCGAGCGTGACTTTGCTGGAGAACATAATGCTCGACAGCCCGGCGGCATTGAGCAGCTGTGCGAAGCTTCGCTCCGCCTGCCCGGTTTCGAGCGGCACGCCATCGAGAAGAAGTTTGTTGTCAGAGACGCCGAGCAGAAAGCCAGTGTCGCTATTTTTGGGCAGTGCCTGTTGCAGTTCCTTCCACGTGCTCTCGAACTGGCCTTCGGTGCGCTTGTGCACCACGCCATACAGCCGGGTGTACTTCACTAGAATATTGAGGCTGTGCAGGAAGGACCGAGCGGACGCGCTGCGGCTGACATCGGTTGGGACCGCGTTGGCGATAACAGCCTCCTCACACCAGAGTGTTCGAACTAAGATTAAGCGTGATAGGGACCTAATGCACGATTACGGAGGTAATTGGGCGAACGTTAGGAATGGTGCAGCTTTCAACGCGGAGGGACAAGCCCCTTTGGCATATGGCCGCGCTACACTGGAGGGTGCTGCCCAATAACCGGCGACAAGTCGCGGACAGTACCCCGTTGCCAGTTGCCAGTACAGTTCCCTAACTCAGATGAAGATCAGCGTGCTCTTTTTCGGCGTATTGAAAGATCTGGCCGCGCGGTCCGGCGAGACCGTCGATCTGCCGGAAGGCGCTCGCGTCCGCGATCTGCTTCTTCATTTTGCGCACGGCGCTCCCCGGTTGCAGGCGATGTTGCCTTCGTTGGCAATTTCCGTGAATCGCGAATATGCCGAAATAGACCGCGCCCTGCGTGAGGGAGATGAGGTTGCGCTGCTGCCTCCGGTAAGCGGAGGAGCCCCCGAAACCGAGATGAGCCGTGACAAACTCAAAGCGAACGCCGAACCCAAAATGCGGGGCGATCTCCCGAATGAAGTTCGGCTGGTGCGTGAGCCCATCGATAGCGAGGCCGCAGTCAAGCGCCTGCAGCAGCCCTCCGATGGCGCGGTGGTGATCTTCGACGGCGTAGTTCGCGACAATACCCGTGGACGGCGCACGCTCTATCTCGACTATGAGGCTTATGAAGCGATGGCGCAGAAACAGATGGAATCGCTCGCGGCAGAGGCGCGCGAGCGATTCGCCGTTCGCGGCGCGTCCATTATGCACCGGGTGGGCAGGCTGCAGATTGGGGAGACAAGCGTGCTGATTGTGGTGGCGGCAGCCCATCGCGGCGCGGCCTTCGACGCCTGTCGCTGGATCATCGACACGCTGAAGAAGACGGTTCCGATCTGGAAGAAAGAGTACTTCGAAGACGGAGCGGTATGGGCGGACGGGGAGCCGTTTCCCGAAGAAATCCGGCGTCCGAAGGGCACTGCGGCCAAGCCCGAAGCATCTTAGTGATTGAATCCCGCATGAAGTGGACCCCAAAAGCGCTGCGAGCCGCGAGCCGACGCAAAAGATACGAGCGACAAGCCAACCGCCCATCCAGCAACCGTTTGCTCGCAGCCCGCACCCCGCATCTCGCAGCCTGTTTATTAGCGTGCACTCTTCTTATTCCTATCCGCGCCCCGTTGCACGCCGAAGAACCTGAGACCACATTCAAGGTCGACGTGAAGCTGGTCAACGTGTTTGTGACCGTGACCGATGCCCGCGGCGCTCCGGTGGCAAATCTGCAGAAAGACAACTTTGTGCTGAAGGAGGACGGCAAAGAGCAGAAGATCGCCATCTTCGACAAAGAGTCGGCGCTGCCGCTCTCGATTGTGCTCGGCGTGGATACCAGCCTGAGCACCCGAAAAGATCTGCCCCTTGAGCTCACGTCGGCGCGCAAGTTTGCGCACACAATTGTGCGCCCGCAGGATGGCCTCGCCGTCTACAAGTTCAACGAGGAAGTGAGTCTGATGGTGCCCTTCACTTCCGATCTGAAAAAGATCGATGCCGGTATCGAGCGCATGCGCAATGGCTCGGCCACCGCGCTCTACGACGCGATTTATCTCGGCTCGCAAGCGCTCGGCCGCCGGCAGGGAAGAAAAGTGATGGTCGTAATCACCGACGGCGGAGACACCATGAGCCAGGTGAACTACAAAGAAGCGCTGCGTGCGGCCCAGGAAGCGGAGGCGATCATCTACAGCATCATCATTGTCCCAATCGAAGCCGACGCCGGACGCGACACAGGCGGCGAACACGCCCTCATCCAGATCTCATCCGATACCGGCGGCAAATATTACTACGCCAAATCGCTAACCCAACTAGACGAAGCCTTCCAGAAAATCAGCGATGAACTGCGCACGCAATATTTGCTCGCCTACTATCCATCAGAACATTCTTCAGGTTCAGGATTCCGCCAACTGCGAGTAGACCTGACCAACGCTCCGTCGTCGGGAGGCCCCTATCAATCGCACTACCGCGCCGGCTACTACACGCACAACGGCACGTTCTAACGGGGAAGGCAGCGCCCGAGCAGAGCTTCGCGCGACGCTGTCCTGCTCCCGAGTCGCGAGGCACAAAAAAGGCCACCGGTAAGACCGGTGGCCAGGAAGTCGTTTTGGATGTTCTAGAACTTGAACTTCAGGGAGAACTCAACCTCGCGCGGCGCCCCGAGTGCGTTTACACCCGAGCCAAGGCCCAGGCGAAGTGAGGCGCCCTGGGCTGAGTGCAAACCCGCGCTGGTTGTGCCATTGGGCGACCCCTGCGAGCCGTCAAGAATCTCGCTGAAGGGAGCCGCGGGTCCATCGAAGTTCGAAAAATTAAACAAGTTGAAGAAGGAGACGCCCGGCTCGATCTCGAACCGTTCTGCAAACTTGTAAGCCCAGTTCAGACTAAAGTCAAAGGTCTTCAGCCAAGTCTGTCCTATCGCCCCAGGTGGTGCCAGTTGCAACGGTCCGTAAGCCAAGCCGGCCGAAGGAGTGTTGCCTCCGATTACACCGCCCATCTGCTGCAATTGCGGCAGGCTGAAAAGTCCGTTGCTGATGAGCGCTTGCCCGGCGGGAGTGGCCTGGCCCACCATCGTGTTATTGAAGTTCGTGATCAGATTGTTCAGGCCTGTCACGCCAAAGCTGCGTCCGAACCCTCCAATGTTGGTCCCCGGAAGAAGATCACCCAGGCCACCGTTCGAGGCGATACTCCCGTCGCCGGTGCCGTCCCCCGTGGTATCCGTCTGGAAAATGCCTCCTGCCCCCCCGGTCGCGGGCAGCAGGACGTTGGACGGCAGCGGGCTGTCGAAGTGCGATGTCAGTCCTATCTGAAATCCATGCGGCAAATCGGCAAACCCGCCAAAGGAGATCTGGTGGGTGCGGTCCAGACCGTTGGGCCCTATGTATTTCGTCGGATTGGAGTTGTCCTGCGCAAAGTTGATGAAGTCGCTATCCCTCGCAGTCGAAACATAACGAGAGAACGAGTACGAAGCTTGAAAGTTCACGTGGTGGACGCCGGGCATTGGATCGTGCACATCCTGTTTCAGGGTCGCCTGCAGGCCGTTGTACACCGAACGCCCGATCGGAAAGAGCATCTGATTGGCGCCCACGTTCGGATTGATTCCGGGGAACGCCGCCGCTGGCGCGGCGTCCAACGAGCAGGGAATACCGCCGCAAAGCGAGTATCCGGAATCCAGGCCGTTGCCCGCATAACTGGCGATGGTTGCGCCCTGGTTAATGGCGCACTGACTCGATGCTTGATCAAAGCCTGTTCCGCAGCCAGGGAACTGCTGGTTCGTGGCTGAAATGGCTGCTTGTGCCGCTGCGACGTTGAGGAGGCTAGTACCGCGGTAAGAGACAGCGCCAACATGGTTCGTATCTACAGTCAGCAAGTTGTGAGTCGAGATATTCCGCAGATAATCGACCGTTGCCACGGTCCCATGGTGAATCTCGTGCTGCATGCCGATATTCATCTGCACTGAACGCGAGGGCTGGTAATTGGGAGCGAACAGTTGCGTGCTTGTAATGTCTTCGCCATCCGCCAGGGCGGTGCCGATGAAGGAGCCGTTGCTTGCCGGTCCTGTCGCCAGCGTAGCCGCCTGGTATGCCTGTTGAGCGGCAATGATAGCGGGCGCGGCCACACCGATAGGCTCGTCACAGAACGCGCTCCCCGGGCACGCGCCCTGGAATCCCAGGAAGAGTCCGGTTGGCAGTCGGCCCGGCCGGTCAAACAGGTTATTGTTCCAGATGGAGTTTTCGAAGAACAGCCCAATGCCCGCTCGTATCACGGTCTTGCCATTGCTGCGCGGATCCCAAGCGACACCAATCTGCGGAGCAAAGTTCTTATTGGGCTGCCTCACGCGATCTTCCAAACCTGAATAGAACTGATTATCGAACTGCTCCAATGCGGCAATCGGACCGATGTCGCTATCGGTGCGGCCCGTGTCACGCGCGTAGCGCAGACCAGCCGTTACGGTAAGGTTCGGTTTAACCTTCCATGAATCGCCAAAATACCACGAGAAGCGATTATCCGGACCCAAACCGCCGCCCGGCAGTCCGAAAGCGGGGAGCTCGGAGGAGAATCCTTGCCCGTTGCCAAGAGTGACGTTAACAGCGGCATAATTCAAGGGGTTAACGTCTCCGTTGGCATAGCAAGGGCCTGTCGGCCCGGGCAACGGACAACCCGTGATCCATGAGTTCGCGGCGAGATATGCTGGAGAGCCAGCGCAGGGAGTGCTGTAGCTGGCTCCTGCGCACGACCCAAAGCCCGAGGGCGACCCCACTGCTGGCGCCAGCCCCAGAAACTCTGCAAGGCCGCCGCCGTGAATGTGGTTGAATCCCACGCCGAACCGAAGGATATGATTTTTGAAGGGCTTGCTCCCGTCATATTTGATCTGGTGGTCGGACTGCATGGTTTCCTGTGGCGCCAGGAAGTTTGGTCCGGAGCAGAAGTCATCGAGTCCCGCGGTAAGGCAGAAAGAATCGCCGCCAATGGCGAGCTCGATGCCAGGAGCCGGATCGAAAATGCTGGAGCCAGTGACAGCATCGGCGATTCCGTTCTGAAATTTCGTGTAGCCGAAGCGGATGCTATTCGTAAAAGAACCGGCGTTGAAGTCCACGCCCACCACATGGCCGCGCGCATGGTTTACGTTGGCAAAAGGCTGGAAAGAGTTCGGAATGAACGGCAGCACGCTCTTGTTCTGGTCGAAGGTGAAGCGATAGAACATCTTGAACCGATTCGTTTGCCAATCCAGTTTCCCGATCGTTTCCGTCTCACGGAAGGGCGAGCTGAAACTGCCGGTGTCGGTGAGAAAAGCGCCGCTGGGCAGAACTGGATCGAGCAAGTCCTGCTTGGTCCGTTCGGCATCGAGAAAAAAGAAAACCTTGTCCTTGACAATAGGACCGCCAAGGCTGCCGCCAAACTGATTCCTCTGGAAGTAATTCGTGGAACCATCGGGAAGTGCGGCATTCAGATTTTGATCACGGAAAAAGTAGAAGCCATCGCCATGCAGGCTGTTGGTCCCGGATTTCGTAGTCACGTTGACCGAGCCGGATGAAGTCAGTTCGGTGGAAAGGTCAAGCGAGGATTGCTGTAAAGACGATTCCTGAATGGCGCCTATAGGGAGGTTTTGGGTCGTGGTTCCCACAGTCTCGTCGCTGATATCGACGCCGTCAACCTCAATCCGAGCCGTACGCCCGAAGCGTCCACCGAACGAAACTGACGAAAAGCCGTTCTTGGTGGGGTCGAACGTGCCTCCATCCTGAATCTGGACTCCCGGCTCCAACTGTGCGAGGTCAAGGAAGTTTCGGCCGTTGATGGGCAGGTTCTCGATCTGTTCTTGCGTAAGAACCCCCTGCACCGTCGCCTGCTCGGTGTTCACGACCACCTCAGAGCCTTGCACTTCGACAATCTGCGTGCTCGCGCCAAGCGCCAGCTTCACGTTGGCCGAAGCGGTGGTATTCACCTGTACCACCACCTGCTGGTCGGTGGTCTTGAAACCCGGTGCTTCCACACGCACCACATATTCGCCCGGAATCAAAGCTCCCGAAGCGTAAGTTCCCGAGGACGTAGTGGTGGCATTGATAACTCGGTCCGTGGATTTTTGCGTGATCGTGATCTTGGCCCCGCTTACGGCGGCGCCACTCGGGTCGGTCACCGTGCCCTGAATACTGCCGGTCGAGATGGTGGTCTGGGCCAATAAGGTTGCGTGGGGCGCAATCACAATCGCGATCGCCATAAGCGCTAATGCTGCAAACATCCTGAATCGCACTGCCAAACGTTGGGTGGAGATGAAGCTCAACATTGGTGCACCTTCCCTTTCAGAACAGCAGCTGACAACTTTGTCTAGTGCAGAAATTGTTTTTCTCTAAACTGAATTGCCTCACCAGGCGAAACGTGGTGACAGTTTGGCCGACAAATGAATGCGGAGTTTCCGCTAATCAAGTTTCGCCAAGAAGACCGCAGGGCTTAGCGAAGAGACAAAATTGAATCGACCCACTTTACATATCTTGTTGGAGAAGAGCAAGCAATCTGTCAGCCGAATTGCGACGACACACTCGCCTTGGAGTGGTCAATGCCTTTTCAATCGCTTGAGCGGAATCCACTGCTAGCGCGACGTTTGATCGCAGCGATCAAGTCATGCAAATCCAAAATATGGAATTCGTTTTTTATGGAAAGCTGTATGCCGCTCGCTATTTCGATTTCACACCGCTTGGTCCTGAGCCGAGTTTTGATTATTTTCTCTGCAGAAGAAATGCCCCACTTTTGCCCGGACCGTTGTCCGAAGCCGGCCGAGAAAAACTCGTACATCGTCTCGGGGAAGGCCGCGCATCTAGTAGACTGTCTATTCGATTTCAGTACAAGACTCAAACACCCCGAGCCGCGGAATCACTTCCAGGTTCTAGTTGAGGCTCTGCCCCAAGGAGAGTGGCATTTTGTTCGATTGCTCTGGCTGGCTGGTTTCTCGCTCTCTGTTTCGCTGTCGATTTTCCCTCTGCTTCGTGATTCTCTACTTCTTCGCTCTTTAGTTCGTCGTTATGGGCTGGTGCCCATCGCACTCTTGCTCTTGTTCGCCATTTCATCGCTACAAGTCAGTTCGCGGCGCAGACTGAGACTTCAGAAAATGCCGGTGCGCTGACCGGCACCATTCAAGGCACGTTGCTCGATGAGGACGGCAATGCCGTGATCGAAGCGAAGGTCCTGTACAACTCCCCAGACACCGAAACCAGAGGAGTCACGCGTTCCGTGAAGGGCGGACAGTATGTTTCCGAGCCGCTGCCGCCCGGTCCCTACGTCGTGCGAGTCGAGGGCCGGGATTACCTGCCGGTCGAGAGCAAGGTAACCGTGGTCAAGGGAGCTACGGTGAAGGCTGACTTCAAGCTGGAATTCATAAGTCCGGGACCGGCGCAACTGGAAAGCCAGTTCAGTGACGATCTCACCGAGACGCTGCCCATCAACGGGCGCAATTACTTGAGTCCGGCACAGCTTGAGCCGGGCGTGCAGGTGGTGGATGGAGTGGTTTACGATCCCGGCAAAAGCGGATTCCAATCGCTTTCGATCGACAGCCTGCTCGGGCGAACTACGCACTACGACATGGATGAAGTCGAGGTCATGGATGAGACCAAAGGCGCTGCCACGCTCAACCTGCCAGCAGAGGCGGTGAGTGAAGTGACTGTGTCGCGCGTTACTCCCGAGGTGTTTCAGTCGTTGAACGCGGCGGGAGGTGTAGAGGTTAAGACGCGCTCCGCCGGTGAAGATTGGCACGGCAATCTATTCGGAAAGCTGCGCGACCAAGCCCTCGGGTTGGCGGGGTTTCCGTCGGGACCTGACGATTACAGCCGGCAACAGTATGGATTCGGAGTGGGCGGCGCGGTGATCCAGAACAAGGCGTTTCTCTTCCTCAGCGGAGAGCGCACCAAGCAAGATGGCCTGATGCCGGCTGACTTCGCCTTCCCGTGCGCGGGCGTTTACGTCACCGGACTCTGCGGCACCAGCGCCGCCGATCAAGTCGGCCTGCAGAGCGCCTTTTTTCGCGAGAACATGCTGTCGGCGCGTCTGGATTACAACTTCAGCGAGAATATGAAAGGCTTCGCGCGGGTCAGCTACGATAACTCGAACCAGATCGGACCTTCGAACAGCCAGTCGAATTTTCGCAATCAGTTCAATGTTCCGGCTGCGGTTGTCGGCCTCGACTGGAATCTTGGCGCCTTCTCTAACAGTGCGCGCTTTGGCTACCAGAAGATGGTGGATGCGGTGAATCCTGCGCTGGGGGATTCGACAGCGGCTCCGTTCAACATTCAGATGGGATCGTATGCCCTGGGCCCCAGCGTGGCCGGTCCGCGGCAGACCATTCAGCGAGATCTTTTCGGGCGTTACGACAGCAGCGTCATTCACAACAACTATCACACCGCGCGCTTCGGGGCGGCGATTCATCGCATCTCTCAGGGAGACTTCTTTGCGCCCGGAAATTATGGGCCGTCAGTCACCAGTTCGAATGGACTGGACGTCATCGATGCCATCAACAACAACGCCAGCCTGGTGCCGCTCATCGCCGGCGACCCGCGCGGCGCCGCCGATAATCCGCTGAACTACCCGGTGGGCACGATCACGATCTTCAATGGGCTGGGAAATTTCAGCGGGCAATCCGCGTTCAACCATTCGACAGGAGGCCACTTCGACACCAGAATCGAAGCCTACGCGAGCGACACCTTCAATCTGTTTCCGAGCCTAAACTTGACCGCGGGCGTCAATTATGTGCGCGATACCGGGCGCACCGATAGCGATCTGGCGCCCATCCCGTGCTCGGCAATCAACACCACGATCGTGGTCAATCCGCCATGCACGACGGGTCTGATTCTGAGTCAGTTCGGCTTGATTTCACCCCAAAGCTCCGGTGTGCCGCTTGCGCTCGGCCAGCGCATCACACAGCCAAACGCAAATTTTGCCCCGCAGGCCGGTCTCGCATGGGATCCGGGACACAACGGGCGGACGGTGATCCGCGTAAGCGGCGGACTGTTTTATGACAATTTCCTGCTGCAGAACACTTATCAGGACCGCATCAACCGCTTGTCTAACGGACAATACAACCGCAGTCTGAAACTTTGTCCGACAGGTTCGGTGCTGTTTCCCGACGCAGCGGTGGTGAGTTCGGTCGATGGGCTCGATATCGCCTCCAGATTTGCGGCGCTCCGATCGGCGCCACCGTGACCGGAACGCAAGGTCCGGTCGTCGTGTCGCAGGCCATCCAGGATCTGCAGTCGCAATTTCTGGCGGCGCAGTCGGCTGTCACGAGCGGGCCGAACGTCTACTCGCTGGCAAACAGTCTCGCGGATTTTGGCGGCATGTTGGCGCCCAATTTCAAGACGCCCCGAGTGGTCCACATGAGCGCTGGAATTCAACACAAAATTGGCGAGCGCGGCGTGTTCTCCGCCGACTACGTGCGTGAGATCGGCACCCAGTTTCCGCTGGGCATCGATACTAATCACGTCGGCGGCTCGAATTATCTGACCGACGGCAGCAGCCCGCAGATCAACCTCAATACTTATGCGGCGGAGCTCCAGGCGATCACCGCAACCGTGACACCGGTAGGATGTCCGGCTGCCACGTTCGCGGGCGGCGGCGTGGGAAGTTCGCAGGCGGCGATAAATTGCTATTTAACCGCCGTGCCGAACGCGACCATTACCGATTTCGCCCGCCAGGGTCTGGACTCCTCGAATGCCTTCTGCGGCCCATTCCCATGCTCGGTCTTAGGCAAGCAGCAGGCCTCTTTCGGCGGCATCAATCCGGCCGTGGGATCGAACATCATGTACTTCCCCAGCGGACGCTCGAAATACACCGGAATCCACCTGGCATACACGGGCTTTAGCGGGCTCAATCCGATACGGCGCGTGCAGCGTTTTGACGTGGCGCTGGCCTATACGCTCTCTCGCTATAAAACCAATATTACGGAGCCGGATGGCAGCGGAGGAGATTACTCCGTGCTGAACGTCGCCGAAGATTACAACCGCCCGCATGTCGGATTTTGGGGCGCGTCGGGGCTCGACCGCACTCACCAGTTCACGTTTACTCCGACCGCGGAATTGTCCTATGGAATCAAGGTTTCGATGATCGCGCATGTGGCCTCGCCCCTTCCGCTAAGCGCGCTCATTCCGCAGCAGGATGGCGGCGGCGTGGCGGGAGAAATCTTCCGCAGCGATATTACCGGCGACGGCACGTTGGGTGATCTCTTGCCGCCAACGATTATTGGCAGCACCGGGAAATATTCCAACCACACGCTTGACTAACAACATCAAGTATTACGATCTGAACTTCGCCGGGCAGTCAACGCCCGCAGGCAATGCGCTGGCGAATGCCGGTCTGTTCAGCCAGTTGCAGTTGCATTCCCTCGGCGCTTACGCGCCCTTTATTCAACCTCTGCCATCGCATGCCGCCGAAGCAACATGGCTCAAGACCATGGATTTCCGCGTCAGCCGGGCCTTCCAGGTAGGCGAGAAGGTTAAACTGGAGCCGAATCTTTCCGTGTTCAATGTTTTCAACTGGGCCAACTTCGGCGGTCCAGGAGGCCAGTTAAGCGGCGTGTTGAATGCTGCTCCCGGCAGTTCACTGAACAACGCGAGTTCGGGAGGTTTCTGCGGCAATTCCACCGGCTACTGCACCTCGCGCCTCGACCGCGTCCTGCCCGGCTCCGGCACCTACGCAAACGGCGCTCCTCGACAAATAGAATTTGGAGTCTGGGTCACTTTCTAGCGCATTCCGGCTAGCCGCATCTCTGCGGGCGTGCCACTCATTGCGCGGGTTCCGAGGCGTAGTGTTCCGATTCCCATACCCAAGAAACTACGCCTGCACGCTAAGGCCATTGCTCGAACTGCTCGCACTCGAACCGGCCGCGTTGGAGCTCAGCAGGTTCAGAATGAGTTCGTAATTGCCTTGCGGGTTGAGGTTGATGACTTGCGGCTGCCCGGAGCCTCCGCTCTGACCCTGATTATCGTCAATCGTGATTTGCGCTCCCGAACCGCTGCCGCCCAGATTGATGGTAATTTCTTCAGGAGAACCGGATGAAGAACCACTCGCTTGGCCAATGTTGAGCACGATTTCAGGGATGGTGGATCCGGTCGTCGCTGCGGTTGAAGAAGAATTGCTCGAAGTCGAAGTCGTCGAAGATGAAGACGAAGCGCTTGCGCTCGACGGTGCGCCCAGGTTGATCGTGATCTCCTCGGGAGCAGTAGACGGGCTACCGTTTTCTCCGAGGTTGATCACAATCTCAGGCGTCGATCCGCCCTCAGTCGAACCGGCGGCAGTTGATCCGCTGGAAGAAGACGAACCGGTACCGGACGGGCTTCCCAGATTCAAATTGATGATGATTTCGTCGATGCCGCTGGCCGAAGTCGCTGCTGCAGTGGCCGGCGGTACCGCAGGCTCTGGGCCGATCGCAGGCGGAGTCTGAACAGCATTCAAAGTCGAAGACAGATTGGCGAAATCCGATTGGGCTCCAGCAAGATCGCCCGCTTGCAGCGCTTGACCCAGAGCCTGGAAATTCTGTTCGCGAGCGGAGTTCTGAAAGACCTGTCCGTTTGCGTTAGGGCCGCTTTGGCCGAGTGCAGTCAGGGTGTTGAAGTCCTGCTGCGCCGCGCTAGCGTTACCTGCCGTAAGGTCCTGGCCAAGCTGGGTGAGGTCGGCCTGCTTCTGCTGTCGGTAGGACTGTATCTGCTGGTAGATAGAAGATGTGCCGGAGGAAGCGCCGGCTGCAGTGGCGCCTGTTTGCGTGCCCGAAAGATTGACGACGGCAGCGGCCGTCGTTGCAGCAGCTGTTGTTGCAGCTGCCGGAGCGCTCTGGTTGCCAGTGAGCGTAGCGAACGCCGTCTGCGCGCGCCCTAAGTCGCCGGCTTGCAAAGCCTCGCCCAGCGCGTTGAAGGCCTCGGTTCGGCTCGACTTCGCAAAAGGTTCGGAATTAGCAAACGGACCACTCTCTCCCAGCGTAGCCAGGTTGGTATAAGCCTGCTGCGCCCCGCTCAAATCGCCGCTCTTCAAGCGCGCTCCCAAGCTGCTGAAAATCGGTTTGGCGGTTCTGGTTGAAGCTTTGGAGTTCCTGAAAAATCGATGAACTGGAAACTGCTGCCGTCGACATAATTTCGCTCCCAGCGGCGAGTTGCCACGCCCAAGATCCGGGAAATCCTTACCGGGAATCATCAACGGGGTATCGTCGCTCTAAGTCTTCATCGGTGGAATTGCAAACGACTTTAGAGTGGCGTCCCATAAATTCGCTAAATAAGTTTGTCATCCCGACAGGAGCGAAGCGGAGTCGGAGGGACTTTTGTTTTCGGCCGCTCCGGGCCAGGACGATAAATTAAGACCCAGTTATTCGCAAAAGCACTGGCCAATCAAGCCGCGCGCGGCTTTTGAACAGGAACAGGCCCCGCCTCGCGAAACCTCTTTGCGGCTGCAATTGCAACCGCGATAAATACCACCAGCACGACCAGTTGCGAGACTTTAAACGGCGCCTCATTTTGCGTTGGAGCCAGCGCATGCAGGGCCGGCACCTTCTCGAAGAGCTGCACGATCAACACAAATACGTTGAGGTAAAGAGCGATGACCGCCGTGATGACGTAGGTCCGGCGCCATCCCCCCACCAGCTGACGGCTGTAGCGAGCGTAAATCGCAATCGCCAGCACCACCAGCGAGATAATCCCAACCACATCGCCGGGAGTAATGCCCTTGAACGGAAAGAAGAAGCCCGTCACGCTCGTCGCGACCGTCGTCACCAGAAACAGCGCCGTCCAGCCATCGAGCCGCTTCGCATTAAGCAGACCATATACGACCACCAATCCCGACAAGATCGCCACCAGGCTTATGGCAACGTGCACTAACGTTAGAGTTGTCATAAATCGCAATGTCTCCTTTTCAGAATGCAGCGAGACTACTACGAACGCCGCGGAAATTCTCGGCTTTGTCACCCGCAGCCACAATCTACGCCGCGACCCCGGGCGTAACAGCCCTCAACCGCAGCGCCGGCGTCTCGCCCGCCATCCCGGAACTGAAAGTAGCCCACTCCCCGAGCAGGCTGCCATTTTCCTTTTTTTCAATCGGCAATTATAATCACCGCTTGCCTTAATCCAGTGCAAACTTTAATGCAACATTAGCTCCAGCCAGGAGAGCGTATTTCTGGCGCGGCTGGCAACCGTTAACGCCGGTTCTTACCCGGTTAGTTGTGCGATTTGTGGATTCTCTCGGAGGCGTAGTTTAGGAACATGGAAAAATTAGTTCGCTTCGCTCTGGCAGTTCTCTTTCTTTTTGGCATCGCCTCCGCGCAGAACATTCCGGCGATCGACGTCTTCGGCGGCTACTCCTATCTCAACTTCAACGTTCCATCCAGCAACTTCACGACCGCGCAGCGGCTCTCCATGCAGGGCTGGGATGGAGCCGTCTCGGTGGGGCTGCTTCACCACCTGGCGGTCGAAATCGACTTCGCTGGCCACAAGGTCAGCGATTGCGGCGGCACCACCGGTTTGAACTGCACCGATTTCTCCTACATGTTCGGGCCGCGCTATAACTTCGGCGATCGCTCCAAAAAAGTTACCGCCTTCGTGCATGGCCTCGTCGGTCAAGACCGCGCAACCCTTGGAAACACGTCGGACACCGCCACCAACTCCACCACCGACTCGTCGGTTGCATTAGCCGGCGGCGGCGGCGTCGATTACTGGGTAGGCCGACGTTTCGGAGTCCAGCTGGGGCCAGCCGACATCTTTTACACTCATCACCTCAACAACCAGGGCGTTAACGGGCAAGACAGCTACCGCGTCGCTGCCGGAATCGTTTTCCGCTTTGGCGGCGAGCTCCCCGAGCCCGCTCCCAAGGGCGCTCCCTTGCCGCCGCCCTCGGTCCCGACTGAGACGCGGTCGCGGCGCGGTCGCGCTGAGACTCAGCAAATTCCCGTCGCCGGCGCGCCCACCGGAGTGGTCAATGTTCCCGGCAAGGGAATGTCGATCATTGCCCTCGGCGCCGTGGTTGCGCCCCAGGAATTTGACGGAGCAAAAGTCGTCGAAGTCGCGCCCGGCGGCGTAGCGGAAATGGCATCTTTGAAACCAGGCGATCTCATCAAGTCCGTGGATGGCAAGGCCGTAAGAACTCCGATGGAGTTAGCCGCCGAACTTTCCGATAAATCCGGCAAAGTTCATATCGGCATTCAGCGCGGCGACTTCGCGACCGAGACAGTCATCCTGCTCGCCACGCACTGATCGGATACGGCGTCGGATGTCGGATAATGCGCCTAGGAATTGGCTTCGTATCAGGGCATCGCTTTAGCGATGCCGCACTTTCCAGCAAAGGCCCCTTGAGGGGCGGCCTCGTGCTATACAAGCTATCGGCTATCCCACCACGCCGCGCACCGATTCGATCAGCTTTTGCGAATCGTAGCCGATGCCATCCTTGAACACCGTCTCCACATTCTCGATGTCTTCGATGCGCTTCGACGGATCACCCTTAATCACCACCAAGTCAGCTTGCTTGCCAGGAGCAATCGTGCCGATGCGATCCAGTTCTCCCAGGAACTGAGCGCCATTCGCCGTCGCAATGTGAATCGCCTCCAGCGGAGTGAATCCCGCTTCCACCAGCAACTCAACTTCGCGCTGGTCGCCAAAGCCCGCAATCACTCCGCCCATGCCGGTAGGATCCAATCCGGCCAACAGCAACCCTCCAGCCGCCGAAAAGGCGTGCTCAAATTCCATCTCCTTCTTGAATGCCGCAGCCCAGGGCGAAGAATCGCTGTGGTAGCGCTGCTTGAACGCGCCAGCATCCTCGGCGCGAACCTTGTTGTTAAGCACCGCGCTGCGAGCGTCAGGCGACAGCGCATCGAGAATGCGCTGTTGGATGGTCGGGCGTCCCGGAACGAACATCTCAAACACCGGCAGCGTCGACGTTACTGCGACATGGCGTTGCACCAGATCAAGAATGGCCTTGTGCAGCGAGCCGCTTTGTACATCCAGTTTCGAGATGAACTCATAGTCGAGTTTCTCGGGACACTCGCCCGCCTTTTTCCACGGATAGAATTCCGTGTCCACCAACAATCCGTGTTCCAGATCGTCGATGCCAATCGCCGCCGCTTCCCGAAAGCCTATAGAGCAAAGATGTCCGGTCACCTTCGCACCGCGCTTGTGGGCCGCAGCCACCGCGGCGGAGAGTTCCGCCGGAGTTATAAACATGTAGGCCTTGAAATTGTCGACCCCCTGATCCATCCAGAAGTTGACGGTCTTTGTTGCGTCGTCAGGGCCTGTGAGCTGATGCATCTGCACCGCAAAGGTGCCCTTGCCTTCCAGATAAGGCCCAGTAACATGAATCTTCGGTCCTGGCGTCTTGCCTTCATCAATCTGCTTCTTGAGTTCAAGGTCGGCATAGGGCTCGATCGCACCCGTCGTGCGAATCGTGGTCACGCCGCCGGCCAGATATAAACGTGGAAAGCTGAATCCCATCTCGCCGAATATGCCATTGCCCATGGGATAGAACATGTGGTCGTGCATGCCGACCAGACCTGGGATGATGCTATAGCCTCGCAAATCGAGCATCTGGGCATCGTGAGGAATATTGGCCGGTGCGCCGTCAGAAACCGATTCAATCTTTCCCTCGGAGATCACGAGCGTCTGATCTTCGCGCGGAGCCGCTCCAGTTCCGTCAATCACGCGCACGTGAGTCAGCGCAATCACCGGCGCGTCCACTTTCACAAACCCGCGGACTAAGGGTGAGAGAACCTGGGGCGTGAGAGCTTGATCCGAAGAAACCTGCGGAGAAACCGCTTGGCCTGCGAGAAAGGCCGAGCCCGCAAGCATGAACAGCATGGCAACGATCACTTTGCGCATGATTCTTCCTTCCTTACTTCCGCGGAGGCCACGTCACCAGTTCGATATAGTTTGACGCTCGGCATCACCACCGTCAGCGGCGATTCTGTGGGCAAAAGAAGAGAAAACTGGTGCGCCCGGAGAGATTCGAACTCCCGACCTACAGCTCCGGAGGCTGCCGCTCTATCCAGACTGAGCTACGGGCGCGCACTGCAAGTGTACAACGCGCAAGCAGCCTGCCTCAATGGCGGATGGATTTGATGAGCCAATTTCACGTAGGGACGGACGCATTCGTCCGTCCCACCGAGCGCAGCGAGGCTGTTTCCGGCAGTCAGCAAAATCACCCTTCTACCGCCGCCAGCGAACCCTTCTTCTTCCTCTGGTTCGATTGGAGCACCTTCTTGCGCAGGCGCAAGGATTTTGGAGTCACTTCGACAAACTCATCGTCGGCTATGAATTCAATCGCCTGCTCCAGATTCAGATTGCGGTAGGGCACGAGGCGAATGGCTACGTCGGAAGTCGAAGCCCGCATGTTGGTCAACTTTTTCTCGCGCACAATATTCACGTCGAGATCCGTGTCTTTGGCGTTCTCGCCGATGACCATGCCTTCGTAGACGTCGATGCCGGGCCCGACGAAGAGCACGCCGCGCTCCTGCAGATTGTAGAGAGCGTGGGAAGTCGTAAGTCCGGGACGGTCGGCAATCAGCGCGCCTGTGGGACGATGCGGAATTTCCCCCTGCCACTCTATGTATCCCGCGAAGAGCGCATTCATCACGATCGTCCCGCGCGTGTCGGTGAGCAGCGTGCTGCGCAGCCCGATCAGCCCCCGGCTCGGCACGCGGAACTCCACGCGCACTCGCCCATACCCGTGATTGTGCATGTTCGCGACTTCGCCCTTGCGCGAGCCCACGTGCTCCATGACCACGCCGACAAATTCTTCGGGGATATCGACGGTGAGGTGCTCGACCGGCTCCATCAGTTTTCCAGTTTCTTTGTCGCGCTTGGTGACGATCTCGGGCTTGCCCACCATCAGCTCATAGCCTTCGCGCCGCATCATCTCGATCAGAATCGAAAGCTGCAACTCGCCGCGTCCAAGCACCTTGAACGAGTCCGTGCTGTCGGTCTCTTCCATGCGCAGCGAAACATTCGTAAGCAGCTCCTTTTCCAGCCGCTCGCGCAGGTTGCGCGAAGTAACGTAGGTGCCTTCCCGTCCGCAAAACGGAGAAGTGTTGATGGTGAAAAGCATCGCAATCGTCGGCTCGTCGATGATGATCGGCGGCAGCGGCGCGGGATTCTCCGCGCTCGTGATCGTCTCGCCAATCGTGATGCCTTCAACGCCGGCGACCGCAATGATGTCGCCGAGCGATGTTTCCGTGATGTCGGTGCGCTTGAGGCCGGAGAAGCTGAAGAGCTTGGTGATTCTCGTTTTCTGAAATGTCCCGTCACGCTTGGCGATCGAAACGTCTTCGCCCGTCTTCATCGTGCCCGAAAATACGCGCGCGATGGCCAGGCGTCCGAGGTAGTCGCTGTAATCAAGATTGGCCACCAGAATCTGCAGCGCGCCGCTGGCGTCTCCCTGCGGAGCGGGGATGGTATCGACAATCGCCTCAAACAGCGGCCGCAGGTCCTCGCCGTGCGCCCCCTGATGCACCGCCGCGGTTCCCGCTTTCGCATTCGTATATAAAACAGGAAAGTCTAGCTGATCTTCTTTCGCGTCAAGATCGATAAATAGATCGTAAACCTCGTTAAGAACTTCCTGCGGACGCGCGTCCGGACGGTCGATCTTGTTAATGACCAGAATCGGCTTCAGATTCGCTTCCAGCGCCTTGCTCAGTACATAGCGAGTCTGCGGCAGTGGCCCTTCGCTGGCGTCAACCAGCAGCATGACGCCGTCAACCATCTTGAGCGCCCGTTCCACTTCGCCGCCAAAATCGGAGTGGCCCGGCGTGTCGACAATATTGATTTTTGTGCCGGCATAAAACACGGCCGTGTTCTTGGCAAGAATCGTGATGCCGCGCTCGCGCTCCAGATCGTTCGAGTCCATGACGCGTTCGGCCACAGTCTCGTTTTCGCGGAAAGTCCCGCTCTGGCGAAGCATAGCGTCAACCAGCGTGGTCTTGCCGTGATCCACGTGGGCGATGATGGCGATATTGCGAATGCCTGGGTTCAGTGAAAACTCCTAGTGAGTGCAGATTTGGGCTTACTACTACTTTACTATGTCAGCGGGCTTTGGAGATTGAAGTCTACGTCTTAATAGTTGTCATCCCGAACGAAGTGAGGGATCTGCAGTTTGGATGTCGAGGGGACCTACGGTCTAAAATCATAGTCACAGCAGACGAGCGAAAACATGGCCTCCGACAAAGTGGCTGTTGAACCGATGCAAACCGTTGTCGCAATGGAGCACCGTACCTTCGGCCAAAGATATCTTCGCTTTGAGCCAGAATTCGTGGTAGTGCGAGAGGGATATGACACCTGCCTTCATCTTCTGTTCGAACTCGGCGAGGTCGCGCCTGCCGACGACCGAGAAAGAGTCCAGCGAGACCTCGCTTGCGAAACCATGGACTCCCTCCGTACGGCTGAGAGCGCGCTATTGCTTGGTTATGAGAATCAGGCGATGGTTTTGCTGAGACGTGCTTACGAGACCGTCTCACTTATGACCTATTTCATCAACTTCCCCAACGAGGTTCAGGCGTGGGACTCAGGTAAGGAGATACGGAATCGCGATATCCGGGATGCGCTCGACACCGCAGCTATGCCGGAGCCCAAGGGCCATCTACGTGACCTTTACCGCCTATACAGCGATTTTACTCACGTCAATCGGGAAACCGTATGGCACAGGATGCTTGGCGAGGGCAACTGTTTTACCGTCGGTGCGCAAGGCAACGTAAGCGACAAGACGGTTGGTGCATATTTGCGGGAGATGTTGCGAATCACGATGTGGTTTGTCGACGTCATGAACTTTGCATTTGCATCGGTGGCGAAAACGTTAGGGCAGGGATATATCGGCTCGGTTCTGGCCTATCGTGACAAGGTTCAAAAGATGGCTGACCGTCTCACACAGCTTTAACTCACGTGCAAGGAAGCCTCTAACTCTTTCATCACATTTTTCCTGTACCGCCATCACAGACGCCCGGCCCGCAAGCCTGCAACAATCCGTCGAGAGTGCAGCATCGAGAAGTGCGCCCGCCTCCAGGGACGGTATCTTCGGCGCTCTTTGACAACTTGAGCCGCAACCGCAGACGCCCGCCGGGGCTGGGCCTAAAACCCACGCGAAGCCAGGAATTCCTTACTAACTCCTTATTCCTGAAGATTTTCCATGTAAGCCCTTTAGTGCGAATATTTTGGAGCTAACCCACTGATTCTAATAGATTAAAAAAGAGGGGGGGGTAGGGTGTCCATAAAAACGCCGCGGCGCTTACTGACCACCAGGAACCAAGAATTGATTTAGGAGCCATCATAAATGTCAACTTATCCCGTCAAACAATGCCAGCGCATGAAAATGAACGGAACGCAGTGCGGATCGCCCGCCCTGCGCAATCAGAAGTTTTGCTACTTCCACCAACGCTGTTCTGCAGTACAGTTCGACATAAGCACCTCCGCTGCCGATCCCGCCGCCCTTTTCTTCCTCCCCGTCCTTGAGGACGCTGTTTCCATCCAGGCAACCATCACCCAGGTCTGCGAACACTTGCTGAACCGTCGGCTAGATCCGAAAAAAGCCGGCATTATGCTCTACGCCCTGCAAGTCGCAGCCTCCAACCTCGATCGTTTGAGTCAGGAAAACGCCCACGAGCCCTCCCCGCCCGCCCTACCCGCATCACAAACGTCACGGGAACCCGACCGCTTGTCGCCCGGAACCATCCAGGCCTGCAATCCGTCGCATCGACTAGGAACAGGCTAGGGCTTGCGAGGCAGAGAACGAGGGTTGCTCGCGTAGTCAGTGGGCACAATGATCGGCAAGCAAAGCCTGAACTCGCTGCGGAGATCAAACGCCTGGGCCACTCACCGTCGCTTCCGCGCGAGCGCGCAGCCGATACCAGACCACGATCGTGAGCAGCGAAAACATAAAGATGATGGCCGAGATGGCGTTGATCTCCGGAGTAATTCCGCGGCGCAGCCGTCCCCAGATTTCCAGCGGCAGCGTGTTGTCGCGGCCGATCAGAAAAAAGCTCACCGCAATTTCGTCCATCGAAAGGGTGAAGATCAGGAGCGCCGCTCCGATGATCGAGAGCTTAAGGTTGGGAACGGTGATGCGCCAGAAAGTCTGCCAGTAAGTCGCTCCTAAGTCGAGCGAGGCTTCTTCCTGGGCGCGATTTAGTTTTTGCAATCCGGCGAAGACTTCGGTCGTAGCCACGGAGATTAGCACAGTGCCGTGGCCTAAGACGATGGTGAGCAGGCTTAGTTTCACGTCGGCAACGCGAAACAGCATGAGCAGCGAAAGGCCGGTGATGATTCCGGGAAGAATCAGCGGCAACAGGACTAAGCGCCGGAATAAAGCTTTGCCGGGGAACTGGGCGCGATCCAAGGCTAACGCTGCGGGGATCCCGAAGATAAGAGCGATCAGCATAGCGGCTGCGGCCACTAACAGGCTATTTAAGACTGAATCCCAAATTGCGGCGTCGTTGAATAAGATGCGATACCAGTTCAGCGTCAGGTCGTGAGGTGGGAAGCCTCCTACGCCTTGCCCGTTGAAGGAATAGAGAATAAGGACGACGATGGGGAGATACAGGAAGACGAACACGAGCAGGGCGTGAGTGGTTAGCGAGCGCGGAGTCCGGAGGGATCTCACTGGAAACCCCACTTCTTCTCCAGACGCTCGGAGAAGAAGATCAAGGCTAGCACCAGGGCTAACATGCAGAGCGAGATAGCGGCTCCTAGTGGCCAGTTATAAGCGGCTCCGAAGAGACTTACTACGATGTTAGAGATCATGATGCCGCTGGGGCCGCCTAATAAGAGCGGTGCCAGGAAATCTCCGAGGCTTAGAACGAAGGCGAAGGTTGCTCCAGCCAGCACTCCAGGGATAGAAAGCGGGAAAATTACGCGCCAGAAAGTTTGCGCAGGTGTGGCTCCTAAGTCGTGCGAGGCCTCTATTAGGTTGCGCGGGATGTGCTCGAGAGCGGCGTAGATTGGGAGGAACGTGAACGGCGTATAGATGTGCGTCAATGTCAGCACGACGGCGAACGGGCTGTAGAGCAGGAAGTCCAGCGGATGACTGGTCAGGTGCACATATTGCAGCAGCGTGTTCAGGACGCCGTCGGTGCCTAGAATCGTTTTCCACGCGTAGGCGCGCACTAAGTAACTCACCCACAGCGGAATGATTACCAGTTGATAGTAGAGATCTTTTCTGCCGCCGGCGTGGAACGATAGAAAATAAGCAAGCGGATAGCCCAGTAGCATGGAGAAGAACATTACCCGCGCGGCGATCCACATGGAGCGGAGCAGCGTTTGCCAGTAAACCGGTTTGGTCAGGAGTTCGTGATAGTTCTCGAGATTCCAGGAATGGATGATGGTTCCGGATTGAGATACGGACCAGAAGCTGTAGCAGAACATCAGCAGATAGGGCAGCAACAGAAACAGCGCGACCCATGCTAGCGGAGGGACGGTGATGGCGATTCGGTAGGCGCGGGAAAACATCAGACGGCGTCCTTGATATTGGCATCGAGGCTGGTTGCGCGGACGGGAATGGCATCGGCGGCGTCGAATTCGAACTCAAGAGGGCCGGAATTGCGGCAAATCGCGGCATGGCAGTGCGGACAGTGAGGATTAGACCGCCTTCCGTTTCAATATGTAGCAGTTCGGTTGCGCCATGAAAAGCCAGATCGCGAAGTTTGGCGCGAAAGCGGACATTCGAAGGCACTTTTGCGACAGGTGTGGGCGAAACTTTGCCAGTCGAATGCATTCAGGACGAAGTGAAAATAAGGCGTGGCCATCGGGAACGGAGGTGGACCAGGTGAGGCGGTCGCACATCGCAGCGCCGTGAAGAACGTCGGCTTTCAACAAATTTGTGTGTCCGATGAATTGCGCGGTGTAGGAGGTTCGGGGCGGTTATAGATTTCTCGCGGGTTCGCAACTTGCTCCAGTTCTCCGGAACGCAGAAGCGCGATGCGATCGGACATGACCATTGCTTCTTCCTGATCGTGCGTGACGAAAATGAAGGTGATGCCCACTTCGCGCTGTACGGCTTTGAGTTCGATTTGCATCTGGCGGCGCAGGTTGGCGTCGAGAGCGGAGAGTGGTTCGTCGAGCAGCAAAAGGCGTGGACGATTCACCAGGGCCCGCGGCAAGCGCTATGCGCTGCTGTTGTCCGCCGCTGATCTTTGAAGGCTTGGATTTCGCGTAGGCTGACATTTTGACTTTGGCCAGCGCTTCCGCCACGCGCGATTGAATCTCGGCCGCAGGGCGTTTGGCGACGGCTAATCCGTAACCAACGTTTTGTTCGACGGTCATGTGCGGGAAGAGGGCATAGTTCTGAAAGACTGTGTTCACGCGGCGGCGATAAGGAGGCTGCGTATCGAGGCGCTCGCCCGACATCCAGACTTCTCCCGCGGTGGATTGCTCGAAGCCGGCTAGAATCCGCAGCAGCGTAGTTTTTCCTGAGCCGCTTTCGCCCAGGATGGTGAGGAACTCGCCTTCGGCGATTTCGAGCGAGATATCTCGCAGGACGATGCTCTTGCCGAAGTGCTTGGCTACGGAACGGATGGAAAGCAGGGAGGCCGAGGTCGGCTGACTTTTGCTGGCTGTGTCTGGTTTCCTCGTCGTTGCCATGGCTTTCGCTTGGGCGCTGCTTGCGTTTCGCGGACAGAAGTGTCCGCGCGCTACGCGTGCCACACGGGTTACTGAGTTGCTTTGACTTCGTTCCAGATTTCGTTGTACTTGGCGCGGCGCGGAACATTCTGCCAGAAATACAGGCGCTTTTGATAGTTATCCACATCGTCGAGGTGCAGGCTTTTTACTTCTTCCGGAGTCATGTATTGCGCGGCGTGAGGATTCGCCGGCGTGTAGCCGGTGACGTCGGCAACTTTTTTCTGTGTCTCCGGCTGAATCATGAACTCGAGAAACTTGTAGGCCAGATCCTTGTTTTCGCTGCCGGCGGTAATCATGAGGTGATCGATCCAGCCGGTGGTGTTTTCTTTGGGAATGGTCTCGCCCACCGGAAAATTGCTTTTACGAAGCTGATTAGTCATGAGCGGCCAACCCATCGCGATCACCACTTCGTGATTCTGGAAGAGATTGGTAAGTTCTCCTCCTGTGGACCACATCTTGCGGATGTTGGGCTTCAGCTCAATCAACTTCTTTTTCACTTTGTCGAGTTCTTCATCGCTCAGGTTGTAGATGTGGCTGGAATCGGGCTTGTCGTAGCCAAGCACCTGAGCGGCCATGTAGACGGTGGAGAGATCGTCCCAGACAGAAACTTTTTCTTTCAGCTTGGGGTCCCACATAGTGTTCCAACTATCGGGAGGCTGCGGGAAAGCGGTCGTGTCGTAGATCATGGGATCCGGTCCCCAGACGAAGGGAACACCGTAGACTTCGCCCTGTGCGCGAACCAGAGAGAGCGAGGTGAGCTGCGGCGAAAGTTGGCTGTAGCTGGGCAACCGGGCAAGATCGAGCGGAGCGGCCAGAGCGGAGGTCGCGATCATGGTTGCGACGTCGCTCGATGGCGAGATCACGTCGTAGTTCCCTGAGCTGCCTCCGCGGAGCTTGGCGACCAGTTCGTCGCTCGAGCCCATGTAAGAAGCGGTGACTTTGCAATGGTTCGCCTCTTCGAAAGCTTTGAGGTAAGAAGGGTCGGCATAACCCTCCCAGACGAGCAGGTTCAGCGTCGGCGTCTTCTTCGCGCAGGAGGCGGAGGATATGGCAAGCCCGATGGCGAACAGAGCGAGTATTACTCTATGCAACATTTATTTGCCTCTTGAGAGAGCAGCCAAAATCAATGCTTTCACACTAGAACGTCGGCGGCGTGTTGACCCACAGGAGCCAGGTCTCGCTGCGGCCGGGATTCATCCATCTATGCGGTGTGGCGCTTTCAAAATAGAAACTGTCGCCGCGTTTCAGATGGTACTCCTCGCCGTCAAGCGCGATCTTCAACTCTCCGCGCAGAATGAACAAAAACTCCTCGCCCTCGTGAGTGTAGGACTCGCCGCTGCCGGCTTTTGGTTTAATGCGAAAAAGATGGGGCTCCATGACCTTGTTGCCCCAGGCCAGCAGCTCCATGCGCACGCCGGGACCGGCTTCGAGCACCTTGCGTTTGGGCGGGCGCACCAATCGGGTATTCAATTCGGTCGCATCGAAAAAATCAAGGATGTTGGTGCGGTAGTAGCGTGCTAGCCTGCGCAAAGTGCCGACGGAGGCGCTCATCTGCGAGCGTTCGAGAGCGCTGAGAAAGCCAACCGAGATTTCCGCGGCGGCCGCAACTTCGGCGAGACTGCGGCCGCGTTGAGTGCGCAATCGCCGCAGGCGAGGGCCGATAGCTGCGGCGCCGTTTGCGGCGGGTTTAATGGCGCCGTCGCGTTTGAGCATCTGCACGATGGCGGCGGCGTTCAGTCCGCGAACCTTGCGCAAATAGCGCGCTTTTTTCAGCAAGCGCACGTCGTCGTTGTTGTAAAGACGGTAGCGGCTCTCGGTGCGATGAGGGCGAGTCAGACCGAGGGTTTCCCACGCCCGAATGGCCGAGGGAGAGATTCCGACCATGCGCGCCACGTCACCGATTTTGAGATAGACTTCTTCGGCTCTCGACATGATTTCTGAATGTGCCCGCTGGTCGCACCGATGAACTGCACTTTTCCGCTTGACAGAAAGCGGTAGAGTCTCTAACCTTGCGCGATTATAGCAAGGTTTGCGTTGCGCGCAAGCACGTTGGGATCGAAGTGGCTGCCCCCGAGATCGGAGGATCTGTTGCATGACGTTCTTTTCCATGCCCATGCCAAAGCTCTCACGAACTTCCTGCTGGCTTCTGTTATTGACGTTGAGCCAGTGCCTGATCTGCTCGACGCTTCTGCTCGCGCAGGGAACGGGCGGACGCATTCTCGGGCGCGTCTCTGATTCGAGCGGAGCCGTGCTGGCGGGAGTAACCGTCACGCTTACAAACGAGGCCACTGGCGTCGGCAGTAACGCCACCACAAACAGCAATGGCGAATACGGCTTCCCGCAGGTTCCGGTCGGCACTTTTCGAATGGAGTTCGACTTGGAGGGCTTCAAGACGAACGTGCAGCGCGGAGTGAACGTCGATCTGAACCAGGTGGTGACAGCGAACTCGATATTGCAGGTGGGCGCTACGAAAGAGACGGTCGAAGTGACGTCGGAAGCGCCGCTGGTCGATACCACGAGCACGCAACTGGGTGCGGTGATGGACTCGCAGCAGGTGTCGACCTTGCCGCTCAACACGCGTGACACCTATCAACTTCTGCAACTGCAGCCCGGCGTGATGTCAACCGTCGGCTCCAGTAACACGCTGATTTACGGAAGCGACAACGCGGGAGCGGTTTCGGTGAATGGCGGCCGTGGGCGCTCCAACAATTTCAGCGTGAATGGCGGAGACGCGAACGACCTCTTTGTCAATCTTCCTACAGTGCAACCGTCACCGGACAGCATTCAGGAGTTCCGCGTTCTGACCAATACCTTCGATGCCGAGTATGGGCGTAACTCGGGGTCGGTGGTCAACGTGGTCACTAAGTCGGGGACGAACGATTTGCACGGCAGCGTCTACGAATTTTTCCGAAATAAGGTGCTCAACGCAAATGATTACTGCCTGACAGCCGTCGACGGTCTTCCTTGCCCTAAGCCGCAGTTCAATCAAAACCAGTTTGGTGGAACATTCGGTGGACCCATCAAAAAGGACCGGACATTCTTCTTTGCTTCCTATGAAGGGCGGCGCATTCGTCAGGGCATACTGTCGCCCGCGGTCACGGTGCCCAGTTCCCAGGAAACGCCCTCGCCCACCAACGTGGTAAATGGTCAGATCGTCGCGGACTTTTCAGATGTGAATCCAGCCGGTTCGCCATTCACTGGGACGCTCGCAAACTCCTCAATACTGACAAGCCGGCCGGGCTGCCAGGCGGCCAATACCGCCGTTAACGGCCCGACTGCGACAATTTCGGACAACGCCTCGTATTCATCAATCTTCCCAACTGGCCAGATCCCGCTTGCGTGCATGGACCCTACCGCAGTTGATCTGCTGCAGTTCGTTCCCACGCCGCCCAATGACGGCGATCTGATTACAACGGTGCCGACCGAGCCGGTGCGCGGCGACCAGTTCACGGTCAAGATTGACCACCGGATCAATGACAAGCAGAACCTGAGCATCTATTACTACTTCAACGACGACCGCACAGTGCAGCCCTTTGCGAACTTCGAGTTGACCGGCGCCGATGTTCCCGGCTTTGGAAGCATTGTCGCGGAGCGCTTCCAGCAGTGGAATATTACCCACGACTGGACGATCAACACCAACACGGTGAATGAATTCCGCTTCAACTACAACCGCGAAGGGCAGCAGACATTTCAGCACCCGGCGAACACCGAACTGGTCCAGGATTCTTGTCCCCCGGCGCCGAGTTGGCTCACCAACGTTACGGGCCCCGTCCCCTGTTTTTATGGTGATGTTCCGGGAAATACTTACGGCATACATCCGTTTCTCGGCGCGGGGCGCGAGGGACTGCCCTCCATCTCCGTTTCTGGAGGATTCTCCCTGGGCAACGATTCTGAAGGCGAACTACCGCAGACGGGGAATTCGTTTCAGTGGGCGGACAGCCTTACCAAGATCTCCGGCAACCACACCATGAAGTTTGGGGTGGATGTTCGCCGTCAGCGCTTTGATCAATTCCTCTATTACAACGTGAACGGAACTTTTGACTATTACGGCGGGGGCCCGAACGACGTTGGGGCAAACAGTCTATACCCCAACTATCTATTGGGGCTTCCCGATCAATTCGGGCAAGGCTCGGGGCAGGTGGAAAATGTCCGCAACACTGGACTCTATCTCTACGCGCAGGATAGCTGGAAGATAAAGCCGAATGTTACGTTGAACTACGGGCTGCGGTGGGAGTTGGATACGCCACTGGCGGACAAGGCGCAGCACGTTGAGACTTTTCGCCCGGGCCAATCGTCAACGGTTTATCCTTGTGAAAATGTACTGAACGTTACCGATTGCTCCTCGCAGGATGCGATCGGATTGGTCGTTCCGGGGGACGCGGGCATTCCGCCTGGCATGACCCAGACCTATTACAAGGCATTTGCTCCCCGCATCGGCTTAGCCTGGAGTCCGGGGAGTTCCGGCAGGACCAGCTTTCGCGCCGGCTGGGGGCTGTTCTATAACCCGGTGGAGCAGTTGGTGCTCGAGCAGTTCGGCGCTGAACCTCCGTTTGGCGGAAGCACGTTTGTTTATGAGACGCAGTTTAACCAGCCGTTTCTTGGCCAGGACAATACGGCTTCGAACCCGGACGAATATCAGAATCCGTTTAACGGTGTGATCAGTCCTGCCAGAGGAACCGCTCAGAATTGGGGAATCTTCGAGCCTATTGACCTGTTTGGCGATTTTCAGCCGCATATGCGGACACAGTATTCTGCTCAGTACAACTTGACCATCGAGCGGGAGTTAACCAAAGATATGAAGCTGGAAGTCAGTTATGTAGGAACGCAGGGGCACCGGCTGCTGGCAACGCACGATATCAATTACTCGAACCCGCAGAGCTGCGTTGACATTTACAACATAGCGACAAAACTTCCGAACCGCGTATTGGCGGGAAAAGGGAGTATGGCGCCGACCACGTGTAACCAGTTCGACGAAGATGCTCCTTTCTACATCATCCCCGGCACGATTCTGCCTTTCGATTTGCACTTGCCCTACGCACAGAACAACAGTGTTATACCCGCAGGCACTAAGGTGGGGCCCGATGGCATCACTCTAGTTGGTTTGCGGCCTTACTCGTCGCCGCAATGCGACCCCTTGACAGGCATTGGTTGCCCGAGCAACGGAGTTCCGGTGTATAGCAGCATCTTTGCCCAGGACACGATTGCGGGCTCAGCCTATAACTCCTTTCAAGCTTCGCTCGAGAAGCGATTTTCCCACGGCATTCAATTCACCGCTGCCTACACTTTTAGTAAGTCGATTGACGAAGCATCGAGTTTCGAGGGGATCTTGAATCCGCTACCCGGCGCGGATAACAATTCTCTGTCGCTGTTTGACGCGAGGCACCGGTTTGTTGTCAGTTACTACTGGGAACTGCCGATAAGAAAATACAGCGGGTTCACCGGCAAGGTGCTGGATGGCTGGGCGGTATCGGGCGTCACGACTTATCAGACAGGATTTCCCATCCGCATTACGTCGGAAGCCGACAATGAGCTGATGAACAGCTTTGACTTTGAATTGCCGGGCGAACCAGACCAACTTGCGCCTTTCCAGAGGCTACATCCGCAGAACAGTGGGGGCTATTACTTCAATCAGAACAGTTTCACGGAAAACGCATCAAGCCCTCCCGCCCCCCCGGGGCAACCGCCGAACGGGATTGTTGACTGCACGGCGATCGTCGTGTACGGCTGCTACGATCCAAGCCTGTTTGGCCGCGTCGGCAATGCGCCGCGCACACTTTGCTGCGGGCCGGGGATCAGCGAGACTGACTTTGCGGTTATGAAGAATATTCCGCTGAACGAACGTTCGCACTTCGAATTTCGAGCGGAGCTGTTCAACGTGTTCAACCATACGCAGTTCTTTAATCCGGACGGCGACAGCACCGATGGTTCGCAATTTGGGCAGGTTACTGAGGTCAAGTCTCCGCGCCTGGCGCAGTTTGCGTTGAAGTTTTACTTTTAGTACGGAATAGCGAGAATACAGATAGACTAGATATATGCTTATCCCGCGGCGGTTTTGGCCGCCCGGACCCAATCTAATGGCCTACCCGGCCTGAGTCTTATTGGAGATCACGATGTACCCCGCATTGCAAAAAGAGCTCGACACGTTCGAGCGCCGCACTCCGAAGTCTGCAGAAGCGCATAAGAAGAACCTGAAACGACTGCCGCTGGGCGTAGCCAGTAACTATCGCGCTTACGATCCTTATCCGATTTTTGTGTCGGAGGCGTCGGGCAGCAAGTTTTGCGATCTCGACGGCAACGAATACATTGACCACAATTTATGTTTCGGCACGCTGATGGCTGGCCATTCGCATCCGGCGGTGATTAAGGCGGTCGAAGGCCGTCTGCATAAGGGCACGGCTTATGGCATGCCGCACAACATGGAGTGGGAACTGGCGGAAGAAATCTGCACGCGGTTTCCGATAGAGATGTGCCGCTTCGGCAACAGCGGCACCGAAGCCACCATGCATGCGATTCGTCTTGCCCGAGCGGCTACCGGACGCGACAAGATCATCAAGTTCGAAGGCGGCTACCACGGGCTGCACGACGCGGCGCTGGTCAGCGTGAAGCCGCATCCGCCAGCCGACGATTTCGGCGATATCAAGAACCCGAAACCCGTATCGGGCGGGGCCGGCGTGCCCAAGGCGAGCCTGGCCAACGTTCCGATTGCTACGTTTAACGATCTGGAGACGGTGGAGCGTCGTTTCTGTGAAAATCCGAATGAAATTGCGGCGGTGATTCTTGAGCCGATCATGATGAATGTTGGCATTTGCATGCCGCAGAAGGGATTTCTGAAAGGCCTGCGGACGCTTTGCGACAAGTACGGGGCGCTCCTGATCTTCGACGAAGTCAAGACGGGCGCGAAACTCTGCTGGAGCGGCGCTACGGAATACTTTGGCGTGGCTCCCGATATGATCTGCCTGGCGAAGTCGATCGGCGGAGGATTTCCGTTGGCAGCTTTCGGTGCGCAGAAACGAGTTATGGATTTGATTTCCGAGCATAAGGTGTTCCACGGCGGCACTTACAACACGAATCCGATCTCGATGGCGGCTGGTCTGGCGACATTTCGCGAAGTGCTAACTCGGGCAAACTACGCGCATATAGAGAAACTGAGTAACAAGCTGGTGGAAGGATATAAGAAGACTGTCTCTAAAGTTGGTTTGCAAGGTTACATCGCGAGCGCCGGAGCGAACGGCGTTCTGATGCTGTATCCGAAAGAGATTCGCAATTATCGCGACTGGCTGGCGATCGATGTCGACTTGTGGCGGCACTACTGGTTTGGCATGGTAAATCGCGGCGTGATGGCGCAACCTTACTGGTGGGATGAGCAGTGGACGATTTCGGTCCAGCACAGCGAGGCCGATATCGACAAGCATCTGGCCGCATTCGGCGACATTGCCGAGTCGCTGGCCGCGGCGCAACATGAACGGTTGGGAGCGGTGGCAACGACACACTAGAAGCGGATCGGGTCATCTCACCATCGGGTCATCGGGCCATCTGGAACCGATCACCCGATGGTCCAGATCTTCCAATGTCCAATACTGATTCCAGGCAGCCGCACTTAAAGCGCGTCCTTGGTCGCCGCGACCTTGTGCTGCTTTTTGTCGTCGCCGTGTTCAACCTCAACGTTGTCCCGTCGATTGCCGCCAACGGCGGCGTCACGATCTGGTTATGGATTATCTCTTTGGCACTTTTTTTCTGGCCGCAGGGCATCGCCGTTATCGAACTGGCGCATCGTTATCCTGGGGAAGGCGGCGTGTACCTTTGGGCCAAGGAGATGTTCGGCGACTTCCACGGATTTTTTTCGGGATGGTGCTATTGGACCAATAACATGCTTTACGTCCCAACGATTATGCTTTATTTCGTTGGGGTCTCCGTCTTTGTTCTCGGGCCGAGCCATGCGGTACTCGCGGACAATAAGTCGTTCGCGCTTTGGACTTCGATAGTACTCTTGGTCACGCTTGCGGTCTTTAATATCGTTGGCCTGCGCGTCGGCAAGTGGATTAATAACGTTGGAGCAATCGGCACTTTTGTCGCAGCCGCTGTGCTCATAGCTGCTGGGTGTGATAGTTACTTCTAGAAATGGGATCAGCGTTTCGGCCGCTGATTTTCGCATTCCGCACGATCCGCGATTCCTGCTCAATACTTTCGGGGTGATTTGTTTCGCGCTCGTTGGTCTCGAACTTGCATCGATCATGGGCGACGAAATTCAGGATCCGCGGCGCACCCTTCCGGGAGCCGTGCTTTGGGGCGGCCTGATTTCTGGTTTGCTTTATATTGCCGTCACCTTGACCCTCATTGTAGCCGTTGGCCACAACATCAATGTGTTGCAAGGGATTGTTCAGGCCGTGGCCCAGATGTCTGGATGGATCGGCCTCGCGTGGATTGTGCCCAGCTTTGCCCTGATGCTGAGTCTCTCGATTGCCGGCATTGCGTCGGCGTGGCTTGGAGGCTCGGCGCGCATTCCTTTCGTCGCGGGGCTGGATTCCTATATGCCCGAATGGCTGGGGCGCGTGCATCCGAAGTACGGCACGCCTTATGCCGCCTTGATGGTGCACGTTACGATTTCGATCCTGCTGTGCGTTGTGTTTTTCTGGTTCTCCAGCGTGCAAGCGGCATTTCAAACCATGCTATCGCTGGCGGTGGTGTTGCAGCTGGTTCCTTATCTTTATGTATTCGCGGCTTTGTTGAAGCTGGCATTTCGCCCGCGGGATGCGGCGGGCGTTTACAAGCGGATGACGTTGATATTGGCAGGGATCAGCGGACTGATTACTACAATTCTCGGCATCGGGTTGCAATATTTTCCACCCCAGCTGGTTACGTCGCTGCGCATTTATGAATGGGAAATGATTGGTGGAACGTTGTTTTTTGCGGGGTTGGCGGTGTTTTTCTTCTTCGTCTACGGGCGGCTGAAAACGATGCGGGCTCTCGCGATTGCGGAGAAGAATATGGGGACGGCAGGCTCCGTGTAAGCACGGCCGCGAGATGCGCTCGGCTTAGACGGGCGATGATGATACGTCTCGAGAGAGCGAGTTTCCTGCGAACCCGAGTTTTGGAGGAATGTATGCCAGGTGGAGTTACTACTGACGTCAAAACTTACTCGATGCTGATTAATGGGGAGTGGGTCGCGAGTAAGTCGGCCAAATCGTTTCCGGTGTATGACCCTTCGACAGAAGAAGTCATTGCCCAAGTCCCGGACGCGAACGCCGACGACGTGAACCGTGCCGTTGCGGCGGCTAAAGCGGCGTTTGAAGACGGCCGATGGGCCACCACCACGGCGCAGGAGCGCGGTCGCGTGCTTTTTCGGCTGGCGGAGAAGGTGCGCCAGAATCTGACCATGCTGGCGGAACTCGAATGCCGCAACTCGGGCAAGCCGATCGTGGAAGCGGAGTTTGACATCAACGATGTGGCGACGTGTTTCGAATACTACGGCGGCTTGGCTACAAAAGTTGTGGGCTACGTAAATCCGGTTCCCGACAATGCGATGAGCCTTTCGCTGAAGGAACCGATGGGGGTCGCGGGGCAGATCATCCCATGGAACTATCCGTTGATGATGGCGGCGTGGAAGTTGGCTCCGGCACTGGCCGCGGGTTGTAGTTGCGTGCTGAAGCCGGCAGAGCAGACACCACTTACCGCGCTGGAGCTCGCGAAGTGGTTTGACGAGGTCGGCCTGCCGAAAGGCGTGGTCAATGTGATTACGGGATTTGGAGAAAGCTGCGGTTCGCCACTGGTCAAGCATCCTGATGTAAACAAGATCGCATTTACGGGCTCGGCTGCGGTGGGCAAGATCATCGTGAAAGAAGCGGCCGACACGGTTAAGCGTGTGACGCTTGAACTTGGGGGTAAGTCGCCTAACATCTTTTTTGCGGATGCCGACTTCGAAGCGGCGATTGATGGAGCGCTGTTTGGAGTCTTTATCAATCAGGGGGAAGTTTGCTCGGCGGGCAGCCGCATTTTGGTGCAGAAGTCGATTTATAGCAAGTTTGTTGACGCCATGGCCGAGAAGGCGAAGAAGATCAAGATCGGGCCACCGCTTGAGCGCGAGACCAAGATGGGATCGTTAGTGTCAAAAGACCAATATGATCGAGTCTGTTCTTATCTCGAGATCGGCAAGAAAGAAGCTAAGATAGCTGCCGGCGGCGCGCGGGTTGATCAATTCACGAAGGGTTATTTTGTGCAGCCGACCATTTTTTATAACGTCGACAACAATGCACGTATTGCTCGCGAGGAAATCTTCGGGCCGGTTGCGGCTGTAATTCCGTTTGAGGATGAGAAAGATGCGTTGAAGATCGCGAATGACACGCCCTACGGACTGGCCGCAGCGGTCTGGACGCGGGATATTTTCAGGGCCATGCGAGCGGTGAAGGCGCTGCGCGCGGGCATTGTCTGGGTAAATCACATGCAACCGACGTATGTTGAAGCGCCTTGGGGCGGTTACAAACAATCGGGGTTTGGCCGTGAACTGGGGCCGTGGGGTATCGAGGAATATCTCGAAACCAAGCAGGTATATATCAATTTGAATGAAGGCCCGATTGGATGGTATTGACGGTTTGCGGTGCTGCCAGGCTCGGTGATGCCGCAAGCGGAGACGCGGCGAGCCACGTCTCTACAGAGATATCTCGTAATCACTAAGTACTGATTTATGTCCACTATTCAATTGCGCACATCAATTCCCGGTCCTCGGTCGCAAGCGCTGATGGCACGGCGGAACGCCGCCGTCGTGCGCGGGGCTTATCACGCCACGCCAGTTTTTGTCGCAAAGGCAGAGGGAGCCGTGATTGAAGATGTTGACGGCAATCGCTTCATCGATTTTGCGGGCGGCATCGGCTGCGTCAATACAGGACATCGAGCGCCGGCTGTAGTGGATGCCATCCGGCGTCAGCTTGATCGCTTCCTGCACACCAGCTTCAACGTGCTGCCCCACGAGAGCTACATCGCAGTCTGTGAGAGGTTGAACTCGCTGGCGCCGGGCCGCGGACCGAAGAAAAGCATCCTGGTGAACACAGGGGCGGAAGCGGTCGAGAATGCGATCAAGATTGCGCGCCATTACACGAAGCGATCGGCGATTATCTGCTTTGAAGACGCATTTCACGGACGCACTTACATGGGGATGGCGGCGACCAGTAAGACGCATCCTTACAAAGCTGGATTCGAACCGTTTCCGACTGAAGTGTATCGGATCCCTTATGCATATTGTTTCCGCTGTTCTTACTCAATGAAGTATCCTTCGTGCGATGTTTATTGCGCGCGGCACATAGAAGATACTTTCAAGCGGGTGGTGGCGGCCGAGTCGGTGGCGGCGGTGATCGTGGAACCGATTCTTGGGGAAGGCGGATTTGTTACTCCGCCGGCGGAGTTCTATCCCACGCTTAGCGAGATTTGCCGCAGATATGGGATTCTGCTGATCGCCGATGAAGTGCAGACGGGATTCGCGCGCACCGGCGCCATGTTTGCCTGCGAACGCCTGGGACTTGAACCCGATCTGGTTGCGATGGCCAAGTCGCTGACGGGCGGATTGCCCATGGGAGCAGTGACGGGACGCGCCGAAATCATGGATGCTCCGGGTGTGGGCCAGTTGGGCGGCACGTTTGGAGGTAATCCGGTTTCGTGCGAAGCGGCGCTAGCCGTGCTCGACATCATCGAAAAAGAAAACCTCTGCGCGCGCGCGAATGTGCTTGGAGAACGTTTCCGCAAACGCGCTGCGAAGTGGCAGGCGCGCTGGGAACTGGTTGGAGAAGTGCGCGGGCTGGGCGCTATGCAGGCGCTCGAACTTGTGCGCTCGACAGCGACTCGGCAGCCGGCTGACGCCGAGACTTCGCAGGTGTCACAGTACTGTTACGAGCACGGGTTGGTGACAATCACAGCGGGATCGTACGGGAACGTGATTCGTCTGCTCATGCCGTTGGTCATTACCGATGCGCAGATGGATGAGGCTATGGACGTGCTCGAATCGGCTCTGGCTCATGTCTCTGACAGGAAAGGCGCGTTAGCGGCTCAACTTACATAGGGACGACCGCGTGGCTGTCGACCGAGAGTAGGTTGGACGCTTTCGTTTATGTGCTATGAGTTGGCCGGGCTTTGCCCGATTGGACAGCCGAGGGCGACTGTCCCTACGTAATTATAGTGTCGGAAGGAGTTATGACTACCTCGACTGCCGTTCCCGCGATGACTGGACGAGAGATCGTTGATCTCACCAAGAAACATACGCTGTTTGAGTGGTCCGCACAATCCAAGGTCGATCCCATTCCGGTCGCGCGAGCCAAGGGCATTTATTTTTGGACGCCGGAAGGGAAGCGCTTTATCGACTTTAACAGCCAGTTGATGTCGGTGAACATCGGGCATGGCGACGAGCGCGTCATCAAGGCTATCTCGGAGCAGGCATCGGTGCTCGCTTACGCGAATCCATTCATGGCGACTGAAGTGCGGGCGCGATTGGGCGCCAAACTGGCGGAGATTACCCCGGGGGACATCGATACATTCTTTTTTACCAACGGCGGCGCCGAAGCGAACGAGAACGCAATCAAGCTGGCGCGCTTCTTTACCGGGCGCCACAAGATCATCGCGCGTTATCGCTCGTATCACGGAGCGACGGCCGGCGCCATCAGCCTGACGGGCGATCCTCGGCGCTGGGCGGCGGAGCCAGGGATTCCTGGCGTGGTGCACGTGCTGGACCCTTATCACGGGATCGAGCGCGGGTGGGAGTCGGCTGAGACTGCGCTGGCTATGCTCGACGAGACCATTCAGATGGAGGGTCCGCAGACAATTGCCGCATTTATTCTTGAGCCGGTGACAGGAACCAACGGCATTCTTGTGCCTCCGGATGGATACCTCGAAGGTGTGAGAAAACTGTGCGATAAGTATGGAATTCTGATGATAGCGGACGAAGTAATGTCGGGTTTTGGACGGACAGGGCAGTGGTTTGCTGTAGATCATTGGAAGGTCGTCCCGGACTTACTTTGTATGGCGAAGGGACTTACGTCTAGTTATATTCCGCTGGGCGCGGTTGGCATGCGGCAACATATCGCCCGGCATTTTGACGACAAGGTGTTTTACGGTGGACTTACTTACAACAGCCATCCGATGGGATGCGCGACGGCGTTGGCGACGATTGGCGTTTACGAGGAAGACGGTCTGATCGACAATTCCCGCAAGATGGGCGCGATTATGAAGACGCTGGGCGCGGAGTTGCAGGCGAAACACCGGTCTGTGGGCGCGGTGCGATCGATCGGGCTGTTTGGCATTCTCGAATTGATCCGTGACAGAAAGACGCGGCAGCCGATGGCTCCATTCAACGGAACGTCAGAAGAAATGGCGGCGCTGGGCAGGTTCTTCAGAGAAAACGGACTCTATACGTTCGTGCGGTGGAATGCGTTTTTTACTAATCCTCCGCTGTGTATTACCGAAGAGCAATTGCGCGAGGGCTTCGCGATTATTGACAAGGCATTGGAGATCACGGATAAGGCGGTTGAGGAGTAGCTCTTTCTCCAATACGATATCGCACCTGTCGATGAAGATTGCAAGTGCTGAAGAAATGCCGATTGAGAGATACAGTTGTTCTTTCAGCTAAGGCGCTAGCGGCTGGCTTCGAAGCGATAGCCGATTCCGCGCAGCGTTTTGAGATAGCGCGGATGGCGCGGGTCGCGTTCGATTTTCTCCCGCAGGCGGCGCACAAAGACATCAATCGAGCGGGGAGTTACAAAAGAGCCTTCCTTCCACACGGCGTCAAGTAACTGGTCGCGGGTGAAGACGCGTCCCCGGTGGCGGGCTAAGTATTCGAGCAGGCGAAACTCGCGGACGGTGGTAAGGATAGTGTTGCCCTGCACGCGCACCGTCATCGAAGCGATATCGATTTCCAAATCTCCGATCTGAATAAGTTCCTGGCTCGGAGGTTCCGGCTGAGTTCGCAGAACGTTGCGAACCCGCGCAATCAATTCACGGGGACTGAAAGGCTTGGTGATGTATCCGTCGCCACCAGCATCGAAAGCCTGAAGTCGATCAGGTTCCTGAGTTCGAGCGGAAAGAAAAATGATGGGAGTTTTGGCCAACCGTTCGTGCTGGCGAATCTGGCGGCAGAGATCGAAACCGTTGATCCCGGGCAGCATGATGTCGAGGAGAAAAAGGGATGGGCGGGCCATGGCTGCTTGAGGAAGGACTGGCACTCCGGAAAGAAAAGTGGAGACTTCGTAACCGGCGGTGCGCAAGTTATGTTCGATTAGTTGCGACACGTCGGGATCGTCTTCTACGACGTAGATCAGTTCGGGATGACGCGACTTGGGTAGTGTCTCCAAAGAATTCATGGAAAAAGTAAGCCCTAGAAAACATAGCCTTGGCGGCTAAAGCCGCGATCGAAACGAAAAGTTACCGCAACGCTGAAGCGCTGCGCCAAGCAGATGCAAATTTTTCTTTAGCCCAGAAGTCCTCGGGCATACAAAAGCAGAGGCAAACCTCTCTGCCTGCAAAACACCAACCGCACATCGTTGCGGCTGGGAGAGTTTGCTTTGACTGGTCACAGTAGAGAGATCGTGTTGCAGCAGTGTTGCGGTAATGTTAAAGGAGGATGAATTTGAACGCGGCAAGCAGCGATTTGGATGAGGCGCGGTTCATGAAGAGACAGAGCCGGCCTTTTGCATTGCGCTTTGCCCTGCCGTCCGCAGTCAGGGTACACTTCGAACTATGAATACGGCGAACCAACCGAATGTAAAATTCGTGCAAACATCGGACTATCGCGAGGCGTACGCGAACAGCGTGCAGATCCGGGTCAACGTTTGGGATTTCTTTCTGGTTTTCGGGACCATGCAGCAGAGCACGGAGACCCAGGTGGAGTTGCGAAACTTCCAGGGGATTTATCTTAGCCCGCAGCAGGCCAAGGCGCTTATGGGGCTCTTGCAGCAGAACGTGGCCAACTATGAGTCGGCGTTCGGCGAGATCAAACTTGATCCGCGTGTTCCGGTTGGGCCTGTTCACTGATGCCTGCTGCACTGCTGTGTGCATCGGCGATTCCGTTGCCCTTAACGACCCCGGACCGGAAAATCAAATCGCCGCCGGCATCCTCTGCCTGGGCTTTGCAGTTTCTTTTGTTCGCGCTGTTCTTCGCGGCCTTGATGCTGCTGCACGCTCCACTTCTGCGCCTGCCTTATTTCTGGGATGAGGCCGGCTATTACGTTCCAGCGGCGCGCGATTTATTTCTGCAAGGTACCCTGATTCCGCGATCGACACCCTCTAATGCGCATCCTCCTCTTGTGATGGCTTGGCTGGCGCTGGCCTGGCGCGGATTTGGATATTCTCCGCTGGTCACACGCACGGCCATGTTGGCGGTGAGCGCGTTCTCGCTGCTTGGGCTGTTTCGTCTGTCGCGCTTTGCCGCCAATCTGCCAGTGGCATTGACCACCGTCGCGTTAGTGGCGATCTATCCGGTGTACTTCACCCAAAGTTCCATGGCGCAAGTTGACTTGGCGGCAGCCGGATTTACGTTTTGGGGGTTGGCCGCATATCTGGAAGATTGCCGCTGGACGGAAGTACTCTGGTTCTCGCTCGCGGCCCTGGCGAAAGAGACGGCAATACTGGCTCCGCTGGCGTTGTTTGGATTTGAGGCAGCCAGCTATTTGGTCAGGCGATCTTTGTTAGAGTCAAGGTCAGAACGCCGAGAAACTCGACGGAAAGACCTCTTTCCGCCAGCGAGCAGACACAGGCACGCAATATTTCTGCTGCTTCCGATCGCGCCACTGGCGAGCTGGTACGCCTACCACTACTTGAAGACGGGCTTCCTGTTGGGTAATCCTGAATTTTATCGTTACAACGTAGCGGCCACGATCAATCCGCTGCGCATTCCGCTCGCGTTCTGTATGAGACTTTGGCAGGCGTTCGGATATTTTGGTCTCTACCTTCTGACGCTGTCGGGATTGTTAGCGATGCTACGTACGCCTCAAGTGGAAAAAATAGATGACAGGGTCGATAAGAAGAGCTGAAATCCGGTGGCACGTCCGCGGATTGCATTCTGGATGCAGGCAGCATTTCTCTTCGTTCTGGTCGCCTACCTCGTCTTTATGTCGGCTGTGGGTGGAGCGGTGCTGGCTCGCTACATGCTGCCCGTCGTTCCGCTGGTGATGCTGACTTTGGTGTCGACCCTTTGGCGGCGCGTGCGCTATTGGAGACTAATAGCGGGGGCGGTGGGCATCGCCTTTGTCGCCGGGCTCTTCACCAATCCGCCTTACGGATTTTCTCTCGAGGATAATCTGGCCTATCGCGCGTATGTCATGATGCATGCGGAGGCCAGCCGCTTTCTCGAAATGCGATATCCTGGCGATCGCGTCCTTACCGCATGGCCAGCATCGGATGAACTGACGCGGCCATGGCTCGGCTATACGAACCGGCCCTTCCGGGTGCTGCGCATAGAAGACTTCTCTCTTCCTCAGATCGAGGCGGCTGAGAAGTTGCGGGGAGGGTTCGGCGTTGTGCTGGCGTTTTCCACGAAGTACCAGCCGCCGCATCCGCTGCTGGGGAACTGGGATGCATGGCAGCGCGTCAAGGAAAAGTTCTTTGGCTACCATCGTGACTTAGCGCCCGAAGATATCGCCCAGCGACTAGGTGGAACAGTTATCTATCACCAGGAACGCGACGGACAGTGGATTGCAGTGATTGCGATGACGAAGTAAACCCTTAGTAGCCGCAGGCAGCTTAACTATGAGATTTCGAGAATTGCAACCTATACCGCTAATAGGTGGCAGGAATGCGTCTTGACTACTACCCACACAGATGTGCCTGGCGCGAGTTGGAGGGCGTCGCGCGCGGCAAGGGTTAAGTGCACTTCGAACTCCGTGCCACCGCAATCCACGATCGCGGCGATGATAATGTCGCGCTGCGCCAGTCGCCGAATGGTTCCAGGCAAAATGTTACGAGCGCTCAATCCATGGGGATGTTCGGTCGCCAGCAGAAGATCGCCAGCGCGAACGCCGATGCGCAGGGACGATCCTATGTCGGCGCGAATCAGGGGGGTTTCTAACTCTACTGCATTGGTTTGCATATCGCGGTTCGCAGACTGAACATTCGTCAGTTCACAAGTCATGGTGCCTCGGGCTTCGTTCAGCGTCTTCACGGTAGCGTCGAAGATGTTTTCGAATCCCGACAGATGCGCGACGGTCTCCAGGCGTGGTGCGCGCATGACTTCGTGCGGCTGCCCCTGGGCCGCGATTCTTCCGGCGTCGAGCACGATGACTTCATTGCCCAGGCCAAAAACTTCTTCGCCATTGTGGGTTACGAGGAGAATCGGAATGCGGTGATGCTGGTTCCACTGCCGCAGGTCGGTAATCAGTCGCGACTTGGTCGGACGGTCGAGCGCGGCGAGCGGTTCATCCAGCAATAGTGCGCGTGGTTCGGTCACGAGCGCGCGCGCCAAAGCGACACGTTGACGCTCGCCACCTGAAATGTGCGCAGGATGGCGATCGCGCAAGTGAGCAATGCTGAACAACTCGAGGATTTCGCGGCTGCGCGAGTTGCGGTCGATTGCAGCCAGAGCGCGCAGCCCGTACGCGACATTTTGCTCGGCCGTGAGATGAGGGAATAGGGCAAGATCCTGCAGCACGTATCCTATGCGGCGTTTCCAGGGGACGACGTTCAACTTCTTCTCTGAGTCGTAAAGATCCTCGCCGCCCACGGCGATGCGGCCTTCATCGGCCGGAGTGAGCCCCGCTATGCAGTCGAGCAGAGTGGTCTTTCCCGCGCCCGAGGGGCCGAAGAGAATCGTGAATCCGGCGAGCGTGCGGAAGTGGACATTCAGGTTAAAGCTACCCTCGGGGTTGGGAAAGCGCTTGCGTATCCGGACTTCGAGTTCGGAAGAAATTGGCTCAAGGGAGGATTGCAGCGCGGGTCGCGCTGGGATAACGATCTTCAGCGCCATGGCCCGACCACCCAGGGACGCCGGTTCACTCCATACACCGCCGACAACAGCAGGAACGAAATCATCAAGAGAATCAAGGCGGTCCGGTTTGCGCTGGAATAATTCGCCGCCTGCACCTGATCGAAGATATCAATCGAGATTGTCCGCGTGACACCGGGAATGTTGCCACCCACCATGAGCACAACTCCAAACTCGCCGAGGGTGTGCGCGAAGCTTAAGGCGAAGCCGGTGACGAGTCCGGCTCTGGAAAGGGGTAGCACGATGCGGCGAAAAGTTTGCAGCGGCGAATGGCCAAGGGCTGCAGAGGCATGAAGCAGGGTGCGGTCAACCGCGCCGAAAGAGGCAGCGAAAGGTTGCACGGCGAAAGGCAGGCTATACAGCAACGATCCTATGACGAGCCCTTCGAAAGTGAATGCCAAAGTGTGGCCGGTGAGCGATTCCCACCAGCGCCCAAACGGACTGCGCGAACCGAGCGCTACTAGTACGTAGAAGCCGAGCACGGTCGGGGGCAGGACGATCGGCAGCGAGACGGCGGCCTCGAACAGAAATTTCCAGCGCCAACGAGAGTAAGTCAGCCAGTAGGCAATGGGGATTCCGATGACGAGCAGGAGAGTCGAAACGATGGCGGCGAGACGTACCGTCAACCAGAACGCCTCCCAGTTCATTGCTAGTGCTTCTCCTCGGGGAGACTGAAACCACAGCTGGTGAGCAGGGAAGCGGCCTCGGGCGTACGTACAAATTCGAGAAACTTGCGTGCCGCATCTTTTTGCTTTGATTTTGAGAGCACGATGGCCGCCTGGTTCAGCGTGGGGTAGGCCTCGAGCGGGACCTTCCAATAGCGTCCTCGGTCTTTAAGCGCGGGCGCTAGAGCGTGGGAGAGCGCGATCAATCCTGCTTGGGCATTTCCGGTTTCGACGAACTGCGCCGCTTGGGTGACGCTTTCTCCCACCACCAGGCGGCTGGAAACTTTATCGTAGATCCCGTAGAACCGCAGAGTGGCTTCGGCTGCGCGTCCGTAGGGGGCCGTCGCAGGATTCGCGATGGCAATCTTCTTGATCGAAGGATCGAGCAAGGCATTGATGCCGATCTCGGGTAAGATCAGGGGCGAATCGTTGGGCACCCACAGCACCAGACGTCCGACGGCGTAACGGTAGAGAGTGTCTTTCAGCGCTAGATCTTCTTTGATCAGTTGTTGAGGATATTGTTCGTCGGCCGAGAAGAAGATGTCGAAGGGAGCGCCATTTTCAATTTGATTGGTCAGACTGCCGGACGAGCCGAAGGACAGCTTTACGGCTTGCCCGGTTTTTTCGGTGTAGGCGGCGACCAGTTGCGGAAGGGCTGTACTCATATCGGCCGCCGCAGCAACGGTGATTTCCTGGGCGGCGGCGAGGGTGGTTGTGAACAGGAGTATTAGCGCTAGAAATTTAGTCATCGTAGATGTTACCCGGCTTTTTCACCCCAGCGCCTAAAGGCGCGTTTATTAACACGACACCTGCGGCATGCCTGAAGGCATGCCCTGATACGAATCACCTCGTTCGTGGCAGGCCCGGGCGCTCCACCGCGGGATGCCCAACGCTCCAATTACACCAGTTTCGTCTTCTTATACGAGTTTCGTCTTCGACAGCGGAAGCTCGCGCACCCGCTTGCCTGTGGCCGCGAACACGGCGTTGTAGAGAGCGGGCGCAAAGGGCGGCACGCCGGGCTCGCCGACCCCAGCCGGCGGCGCTTCGCTATTCACAATTTGCACGTCGACATGCCGCGGGGCGCGGTTCATCCTCGTGATCAGAAAATTATTGAAATTGCTCTGATCGATAACTCCGTTGGTGGCTGTGATCTCGCTGAACAACGCGAGGCTCGTTCCAAAGACGGCCGCGCCTTCAAACTGGTTGCGGATGTTGTCTGGGCTGACGACAGTACCAGCGTCAACTGCGGTCCATACGTTAGGAATATGAACCTGACCCCTGGCATCAACTTCGACTTCCACCACGGTCGCTACATAGGTCAGGAAGCTTCGGTGAGCGGCGATACCCATGCCACGGCCTTTGCCCATCGCCTTTTTCCCCCAGCCGGATTTCTCGGCCGCCATCTCGACTACGCGGCGCAGACGGGCGGTGTCGAGAGGATACTGTTTGGCGTCCTCGGCTTCGTCGCCTTTAAGGTCGAGGGCGACGATGCGCGGCGGGCCGATCAGTTCGAGCAAATACTCCACCGAGTCTTTGCGAGCGTGGTGCGCGAGCTCATCTGCAAAGGAGTGAATTGCGAACGCATGATAGATATTGGCCACGCTGCGCAGCCATCCAATGCGCACGTGATAGTCAGCGGGGCCATTTTCCGCGCGATGGTTTGGGATGTCGAACGGAAGGTTGTTCCATCCGAGGCCCATTTCGTCGTCGGCGTATTTGGCCGACGCATCGAAAGTCGAGGCAATGGGCGGATACACCGTACGCTGCAACCAAGCGACCGGTTTGCCATCTGGGCCGACGGCGGCCTTGATGTACATCGCTGCGACAGAGTGGAAAAAATCGAAATGGACATCGTCTTCCCGAGTCCAGACAACTTTGACCGGCTTGCCGAGTTGCTTCGAGAGGACCGCGGCTTCGGCAACCTGATCGGGTTTGGACTTACGCCCGAAGCCGCCGCCGAGCAGCGTAACATGGCACGTCACATCTTCTTTTTTCATGCCGAGCACGCTGGCGATGGTCTCCTGGACGGCTTGCGGATTCTGCGTGGGGGCCCAGGTGAGCACCTTTCCGTCGCGATATTCCGCGACGGCCACCGGCGGCTCCATGGAAACGTGCGCCAGGTGCGGAGTGTAATACTCGGCGTCGATGGTCTTGATTCCGGCTCCCCCGGCCTGATTGGACTTGGCGAACACAGCGTCCACATCACCTATGTTACGGACGACTTTGCCGGGTTGGCGCGAAGTTGCTTCGAGGGTCTTGCGGAAGGGCCCAGAGTTGTAGACGGAGTGGGGACTGCTCTCCCATTCAATCTTTAGACTCTTGCGGCCCTGGAATGCAGCCCAGGTATTGTCGGCAATCACGGCCACTCCGCCTAGAGGTTGGAACAGGTGCGGAGGCTTGAAAGTCTCGATGGTCAGCGTTTTCTGAACGCCGGGCACCTTGAGCGCCGCTTTGTCATCGTAGGACTTGATCTTTTGTCCCAGCACGGGCGGATGCTCGATGGATGCGAAAACCATTCCCGGCATAGCCGCATCTATGCCGAAGATGGCTTGGCCGGTGATGATTTCTGGAAGGTCGAATAGAGTGTTGCTTTCTTTGCCGATGTAGCGCCACTGGGAGCGGTCTTTCAGTGGGACGTCTTCTTTTTTTGGAACGGGCAGTTTGGCTGCTGCTGCAGCGAGCTCGCCATAGCCCAGCTTGCGGCCGCTGGAGCGATGCACAACAAAATGAGGCTTGGTTGTGCAGTCCCTTGGAGACACATTCCATTGCTCGGCGGCGGCGGTGATCAGCATTGCGCGCCCGGTGGCGCCTACCTGGCGCATGAGATCGAAGTTGCTGCGGACAGAGTGCGAGCCGTCGGTATCCTGCTCGCCGTACTTTGGATCGCCTATTGCCTGGTCAATTTTGACCCTGGACCAGTCAGCATCGAGTTCGTCGGCGACCACCAGGGGCAAAGCGGTGCGGCTGCCGCTCCCCATCTCTGAGCGGTGGGCGACTATAGTCACGGTGCCGTCGGAAGCGATTGAGAGCCAGATGGTGGGATCAAACGGCGGCGCGGCTGTTTCGCCTTGCGCGGCCAAGAGCAGCTCTGGAATGAAGCGCGCGCTCAGAATAAAAACGCCGGAAGCCAAAGCTGCCTGCAGAAAGCCGCGACGGCTGAGCTGATTGCCAGTAGGACGGCTTACATTTTCGATGAGCTTCATGCCGTCTCCTTCGTGACTGGAAGCGTCGCAGCCTGGTGGATAGCCGCCCGAATGCGCTGATAGGTACCGCAGCGGCATATATTGCCGGACATTGCCACGTCGATATCCTGATCGCTGGGATTCGTGTTGTCTTTCAGCAAAGCGATGGCCTGCATGATCTGGCCGGTCTGGCAGTAGCCGCATTGCGGCACGCGGATCTCCATCCACGCCTTTTGTACGGGATGCATGGGCGCGATGCCTTCGATGGTGGTAATCTCGGCGCCGCCGATCTCTTTCAGGGGAGTGATGCAGGAGCGGATGGCTGCGCCATTCTGGTGCACGGTGCAGGCTCCGCAGAGCGCCATGCCGCAGCCGAATTTCGTTCCCGTGAGCTGCGCTATGTCGCGCAAGTACCACAGCAACGGCATGTCGGGATCGCCGTCAAACGTGTTCTCTTTTCCGTTCACTTTAAAACGGATCATGGGTCTTGGTCCCCTTTGAAACGCGGATGCTGCTGAATTGATTTTCATATCGTAGTCGCTGAGGGGGAAATGTGGAAGTGGATCGACAGTGTGGAATCAGGCAGCGAGACTGGGACAACCACAAAGGGCACTCAACCACCAAGGGCACTAAGGCACACGAAGGAAAATACTTGGGTTATGCCGCTCGTGGTGACTGGGTTTGCGTTAGTGCCGTCATATAATCGTCTGTCATTTGTCATTGCGGGAGGAATTTTGGCCTACGACGATCTGCGGGACTGGATCAAAGCGCTCGAGCGAGCCGGCGAACTGAAGCGCATCCGCACTGGAGCGGACCCAATTCTCGAGATTGCCGAGATTGCTGATCGGGTTTCGAAGAGTCGCGATAGGGAAGGCACTGTCGGCGGCAGGGCTTTGCTCTTTGAGAACGTTAAGGGGTATCCGGGATCGCAACTTCTCATCAACCAGTTCGGATCGGCGCGGCGGATGCGGCTTGCGCTTGAAGTGGATGTACTGGATGAAGTGGCTGAACGCATTCGCGCCTTTATGGATGTGAAGTCTCCGCAGGGTTTTCTTGACAAAGTGAAGATGCTGCCGATGCTGGCCGAGATGGGCAAGTTCTTTCCGAAGAGCGTCGCTACGGGCCCATGCAAAGAGGTGATCAAGCGGGACAATTTCTCGCTGCTCGATTTTCCGATCTTGCAATGCTGGCCAAAAGACGCCGGACGTTTTATCACGCTGCCTTGCGTGATTACGCGCGACCCGCGGACGGGGAAGCGCAACGTGGGCATGTATCGCATGCAGATTTATGACGAGCGCACGACAGGGATGCACTGGCAACGGCAGAAAGTTGCGGCGGAACATTATCGCGATGCGATTCGTAACGCCGCTTCCGCTGCCGGGCTTCGCCCGGCTGGACAGCCGAGGGCGGCTGTCCCTATGCGGTATGGGGCGGAGGCGGTCGATATCATGGCTCGCTCTTCGGGCGGTTCAATGCTGGCTTCGGGCGAGCGTCCGTCCGGCAAGATGGAAGTTGCTGTGGCCATCGGCACCGAACCTGCGCTGACGTTCTCTGCCATCGTGCCTGCGCCTCCGGATGTCGAAGAGTTCATCATCGCGGGATTTCTACGGCAGAAGCCGGTTGAGCTTGTGAAGTGCGAGACGGTCGATCTGGAGGTTCCGGCTGATGCCGAGATCGTGCTCGAGGGCTACGTCAATCTGGATGAGCTCCGCACGGAAGGGCCATTCGGGGATCACACGGGCTTCTACTCGCTTGAAGATGAGTATCCGGTGTTTCACGTCACTTGCGTGACGCATCGGAAAGATCCGATCTACACTACAACGGTTGTCGGCAAACCTCCACAGGAAGATGCCTGGATGGGCAAGGCGGTCGAGCGCATCTTTCTGCCGCTGATGAAGTTGACTATTCCTGAACTGGTGGATATCAACCTGCCCATCGAAGGCGTGTTTCACAATCTGATGATCGTTTCGATTCGCAAGTCTTATCCGGGGCAGGCGCGCAAAGTGATGAATGCGATCTGGTCGCTGGGGCAGGCCATGTTCACGAAATGCATCATCGTGGTCGATGAAGACGTGGACGTGCAGGATCTGGCTGACGTTACGTTGAAGGTGCTGAATAACATCGATCCGGAGCGCGACATTCAGTTCACGCTCGGTCCGGTGGATTCGCTGGATCACGCGGCGCGGCTGGCCAACTATGGGTCGAAAATGGGGATTGATGCCACGCGCAAGTGGTCAACCGAGGGATTTGGGCGTCCGTGGCCGGATGAGATTGTGATGGATGCGAAGACGCGGGCGCTGGTGGATGGGAAGTGGAAGACGCTGGCCAAGGAATTGGGGATACAGGATTGACGAGTGCGAGATGGTGAAACCATGGCCCCAATCGATGACGGTTGACAGGTATGCCGCCTTCGAACGGGCGACCGAGATGAAGGTTGTTAAGTTCGGCGATATCTGGTGGCACCGGGTGCGTCCGTTCCTATACCGTCCGCTGCTGCCTTTCAAGAAATACGATGTTAAGACGGCGACAGATGGGATCAGTAGGATCGGCGTCTTCCAATATGGCGTCGAAGATGGGCAATCCTACAATTCGCACTTAAACCCCATCATTTTCGATGAACTCCAGAGCTATGACGCGAAGAATCTGCGCTACAACGTGCGCAAACATATCAACAAGGCGCTGAAGAACAATGTCACGGTGTCGCGTATTGCCGATGAGGGGGAGTTCTTTGAGAAGGGCTATCCGTGTTATGTGTCGTTTTACGAGCGCACGAAGTACGGTTTCGACAGTCGCCGAAGGCAGAAGGATGGATTTTTGCGCTGGTGTCGGGCCCTGTTTGAGTTTCCGGAGATGGTTATTCATGGGGCATTCCTCGGCGGGGAGTTGGTCTCTTTTGAAATCAGTTGTCTGGTTGAGGATACGCTTATCCTGAAAACGCTGGTTAATTCGGACAAGGCGTTGAAGGTTGGCGCTCCGACCTGCTCCTCCACTCTTACCGGACCAGCTGCCGCGAACAGCCGGAAATCCAGATCATCTATGACAGTATGTTCGGGCAGAGTTCAGGAATTAATGAATACTATCTGATTCGAGGAGCTCGGGTGCTGGCGCTTCCCGCCCATCTCCGAATACATCCGGCTCTGCTGTGGTTGATAAAAAAGGGGAATAAGAAAATCTACGAGCGATTGGTTGGCCTTGGCGGCGAGTTATCGGCCAAATAGATACGACCAGTTAGAAACTTCGCTGCACGCTCTGGGCAGAGAAGTGTGCGTCCGATTCGGAATCCCTTGTATACTGCTGCGCTCAGGACGACAACTTGGATTGAGGTAACTAATTACGCGGAGGCTTCTTCTCTTCTTTCGGTGCCGGCGCTGGTTTACTCTCGGCACGAGAGGCGCTCTGATGCTGAGGTTTCGGTGCAGGCTCATTGTGCGCGACGGCCTGATGCGCAGGAGCAGGTTTGGACTCCATTTTTGGCGCCTTCGCCTGCTCGGTTTTGGCGGGCCTGGGTGGTTTGGATTCAGCCTTGGGCGTACTTTCTTTATGCGTGGTTCCGGGTTTGGCTTCGTTTTTTGGAGCCTTCGCGTGTTCCGTGGTCGCGGGCTTCGATTCAGTTTTCGCGGGCTTGGTTTCGGTCTTGGCCATGCTCTCATGATGGGTAGCAACTGGTTTGGCTTCGGTGTGTGAGGCCTTTGCGTGTTCGGTGGTTGCGGCCTTAGATGGCTTGGGTTCAGGCTTTGATTCGGCCTTCGATTCGGGTCTTGATTCAGCCTTCGATTCTGCCTTTGCCGTGCTTTCCTTATGAGTGGCAGGCTTGGCCTCGGTGTGCGATGTCTTCGCATGTGCGGTTGCCGCGGGCCTGACTGGCTTTTCAGTCTTGGCTGTGCTTTCGCGATGTGTAGCGGTTGGCTTGGATTCCGTGCGCGGCGCTCTTGCGTGTTCGGTGTTTGCCGCTTTGGAAGGCTTTGAGGTCTTTGTAGCAGGCGCAGTTTCGCGCTTCGCGCTTTCACCCTTCGCGCTTTCGCCCTTTGTCGCAGTGCCTTTGTAATTGCCTCCACTGCGAGCCGCTACGACCCCAGTCTTGAAATCTCCAGCTCTTGAGGTTGCCGCTACGGGTGGCTTGCCGTGATTGACGGAGGCTCGCAGGCTGCGATCGGCAGCGGCAGCTTGCGCTTGTTTGGCTTGCACGGCCGTGGGTGCGATATGTCGTTCGCTTGAGTATCTTTCCTGTTCGGCGGTGGGTCTCGCGGTGACACCACCATGGCCGCCGTTATAGCTGACATGGGTCACGTTTACGTTCACGACTTTCTTCGCGTACGTGTCGTGGATGATCGTCCTGTTAATGTTCATGACGGAGGTGTTGTAGAAGAAGTTGCCGCCTTGCCAGTATCCGCCCTGGAAGCCGGTGCCAGAGTAGCCGAATCCGTAATCGACGCCGCCATAGAAGCCGATATTTTGGCCCCAATACCCCTCATGCCAGAGATATACGCCGTCGCCCCAGCCCCAATATCCGGGAGTCCAGAGGAAGCCCACCTCGGGAGCTTCAACCCAGGTGCCGGGCACCCAGTAATAGTCGTCGAAGTCGGTGTCCCATGCCCAATAGCCGGGGGTCCAAAGATATCCCTCACCGGGGCAGACGGGCTGAGTGTAGACGGGCAGAACTGGGGGCGCAATGGTGATTGAGACGGCGACACCCTGCGCAAACAAGCGGCCGGGGAGGGCCAATACCACCAGTGTCAACAACAACGAACCTGCTAAACGCGCTAAGCGGACGGGAGTCATTTTTTCACCTCTTTTTTTTCACTTCGAAGATTAAGCCGAGCCTCGAACGAAGAATGCTAGGCGAGAATATTAAGCCGAATCTGCAACGACGTGTTAGTAGGGCTGCGTCTCCTGCCCGGCGCGGTGTCAGACTGCGCCCCTATCCGATGCTAGTGGGTTGTGTTTGGGTTGTTCGCCGTTTGCCTGGTCATGGAATGTTGTATCCGTGTTTTTTCGGGTTTTCGCTGCTTTACTTCTGCTCGCGGGTCAAGGAGTCCAGTTCGTCTGGAGTCTTGGGCCAGTCTTCCCGCAACAGGCGCGAGAGGGCGCGATCAGCTAGCAGCTTTCCGCCCGTTTGGCAGACGGGACAGTAGTTGGTTTCGTTGGCGGCGTAGCGTATGCGTTGGATTTTTGCCTGGCATCGTCTACACAGTTCTTTGTAGCGGCCGTGAACCGCCATTTCTGGGCGAAACGCGGTGACTTTTTCGGGGAATTCGTCCCCTGCTTGCTGCCGCAGGCGCTCGGTCCATTGCAGCAAACTCGAGCGGACGGCGGTAAAGAGACGCTCAACCTCTTCTGGTTTGAGCTTTTGAGTCAGGGCTAGTGGCGAAAGGCGCGCCTGGAAAAGAATTTCGTCGGAGTATGCGTTGCCTATTCCACTGAATAATCTGGGGTCGGTGAGGGCGCGCTTCAGCGTGTGGTTGGAGGAGGTAAGAACGGCAGCAAAGTGCTCCAGATCGGATTCCAGAACCTCGAGGCCGCCGGGGTCGAGCGCTGAGAGTCCTTCTTCTCCGGTTACCACGTGCAGGGAGGCGCGCTTTTGCGAGCCGGCCTCGGTCCAGAGCAGGGCTCCGTTGGTGAAGTCGAAGGCGGCCAGGCCTCGTGGCGGGGATAGCTTGGCATTGCGTTTACGCCAATGAAGGCGTCCGGCAATCATGAGGTGCAGCACCAGCCAGAGGTTATTATCGCCGTCCAGGCCGATGCAGATACGCTTTCCCATCCTGCGGATCTGGATTACAGTTCTCCCTTCGGCATCGGTCAGCGGCGGAGTTGCTGTGCGCAGTAGAAACGGGCTGGCGACGCGCACACGATCGAGGCGTTCGCCGAGGATACGCTTCTTCAGCGCATCGACGTAGACGACAATGTCGGGCAGTTCGGGCACGCGGGGCTTGGTGACGACTCTGACTATGGTACAACCTTGGTTCGCGACGGGCCGGCGCCCCCAGCCCGCCGCCGCTTGAGTCCGGCCGGAACTTGTGTTCTCATTAACAAATAGAAGTGACGTGGCCCCTGAAGGGCCCGTCTGACAAGTCTTCAACCCTCAACCGTCAGCCTCAGCTTTTGGGGCGCAGATCATGAGCAAGCGTCGTTGAGCGAACTCATCACGCGAAAATCATGAGTAGAACACGAGAGGAGAAAATCATGAGTAAAGTAAATTACATTCCCAAGGGATACAACACCGTTACGCCGTATCTGGTCATCAAGGGCGCTGCGAAAGCCATTGAATACTACAAGGATGTTTTTGGAGCGAAGGTGGTCGTGCGCATGGACGGTCCCGGCGGCAAGGTCGGCCACGCCGAACTGGAGATTGGCGATTCGCGCATCATGCTGGCGGACGAAAATCCTCAGATGGGCAACCGCAGCGCCGAGAGCATTGGTGGGTCCCCAGTGAGCCTGTATGTGTACCTGCCGGATTGCGACAAGGTTGTTGCCAAGGCAACCGCGGCTGGAGCGAAAGTCTTAAAACCGGTCGAGAATCAGTTTTACGGCGACCGCTCAGGTTTCATTCAAGACCCCTTTGGCCATCTCTGGGGAATTGCAACCCATGTGGAAGACGTTTCCGAAACAGAAATGAAAGAGCGCATGAAGAAAGTGATGCAAGCCGCCTAAGGGCTTGATTTCATAACAGACATGGGGTGACGGGCGAGGACGCCCGTCGCTCCACTTAGTTTCTCCCCTGCTACAATTCTTTGAGCTTTGATTTTCGTCTTGAAAGGAAATCCTCACATGCTTTCTGCTGGCAATCCGTTTCCGAATTTCTCGCTTCCCAATCAGGACGGCAAGATTACCAAGCTCTCCGACTTCGCCGGACAATGGCTGGTGGTTTACTTTTATCCCAAAGACGACACGCCCGGCTGTACTGTCCAAGGCAAGTCGTTTACGGCCACGAAGGCTGACTTCGACGCTGCCGGAATCAAGGTAGTGGGAGTCAGCGCCGACGATGTCACCTCGCACCGGAACTTCTCCCACAAATTCGCCTTTACCATTGACCTGCTCTCCGACTCCGAGTCGAACCTGATGAAGACGCTCGGCATAGGCCAGGCGGAATGGAAAGGGATGAAATTCTGGGAGCGTACTACTTTTGTGGTCGATCCGACGGGCATCATCCGCAAGGTGTATGAGAAGGTGAATCCGGAAGGTCACGAACAGGTGCTGCTGTCGGATATTCAGGGAATGAAGGCAAAGGCGGCTTAGGGAAAGGAATAGAGACGCGGCTCGCCGCGTCTCTACCGTGTGATCCGCCGCCTTGTGAGTTACTGCAGGGTGGTGGCGCTGGTCAATCCCTGATAGACGAACAATCCTGCAATGACCAGGATCATGACCCCTGACAAGGCGCCGAGCACCTTAACGATCGGCCCGATTCTTTTCATCTTGGCCAGAACTTCCACCTGATCTTTGTGCATCTGCGATTCGGATTCGTTGAGGAAGATGGAATCGTCCTCGTGCATGGTGAGAGTGCTCTTGTAGATCAGAAGGACAATCAAAACCGCCGTCAGAATACCCCACGCTACCAGCAACATGAACATAGGAGTCATATGCCACCTCGAGCTTTGATCGAGCCAATCCCCCGACGTTGCCATCATGGGCTCGGCGAGGACTACACGCCATCCAGTGGCATTTCGGGTACGGGCTCCTACTGCGGATGATTATAGACCCGTTGGCAAGAGGGAACGCGACTTCTTACGGGCCAGGGGCATCCAAGTGCTATACGACGGGGCAGCGCTGGCCTCAGGTTGGCACAGGCCACAAAGGCGCACTTAAAGAAAACCGCTTGCTGAGCCCGTTGCGACCTTTGCTATAATTGATGATTAAGGAGATCAACCGATGGCGACTACCTCCGTACCCGAAACGCAACCCCACGTTCATCACGACGCGCAGCCCAGCACGCAACCCAAGACCGCAGCACCGGTTCTGACCCCTGCCGCCGTTGCCAAGGTGAAAGAGATCATGGGCACGCAGACGCCGGTCCCATCGGGACTGCGCTTGTCCGTTGTCGGTGGTGGGTGCTCCGGCTTTCAATATTCGATGGCGTTTGAGAACGGCGCGGGCATGATGGATAAGGTTTTCGACTTTGACGGCTTGAAGGTTTACGTCGATGCCACGTCGCTGATGTACCTGGGCGGTGCGCATGTGGATTACGTCGAGACCCTGGAAGGCGCCGGGTTCAAGTTTGATAATCCGAATGTGAAGAGTACGTGCGGCTGCGGTTCATCGTTTAACGTGTAAGAATTTTTTTCTAAGATCTATTTTTCTAAGATCTAAGGGAGCCCCGCTTTTATGCGGGGCTTTGCTTTCTGCGGCTCGTTGAACGAAGGACCCGTCTCTTCGTTGCTGCATGGAGTTCTGGTGGCCGGGCGGGGACGCCCGGCGCTCCACTTTAGGATGCTGAATTTTATTGCTGAGGCGTCTGCTGCGGAGTTTGCGGCGCGAGGCCTTGGTTTTGGCCGCCGTTCTGACCAAATCCGCTTTGTCCGAATCCGCTTTGGCCCAAACCACTCTGGCCAAATCCACCCTGTCCGACTCCGCCTTGTCCGAGTCCACCCTGTCCCGCCATCTGTCCTGGAGTGAGTCCTCCTACGTTGCCGGTGGGCATGCTGGGATTGACTGGGCCGACGAGCAGGCCGCCGCGGTCAGCCATTGGCATGTAAATGAAGAGCCAGTCGTTGTAATGGTTCTTGCCGTAAAACTCCCGGATGCTCTTATCCTTTTTGTTGGTGCTTGCGACCCCGAGTATCGGGACCTCCGCCGAAGGTCGGCCCGTTGAAGCCGGAACTGGAACCGGAATTCGAGGATGATCCAGGAGAAGACGATCCAAACGAATTCGAGTTGCCGCCACCGTTTGGTGAACCGCCGAAAGAACTGGGAGACGAGCCACCCGAGGAGTTGTCGGAGTCGGCATTCGCGGAACTCTGAGCGCCGGGGCCGGTGGAGTTCGGTCCTCCGAATCCACCCTGGCTTCCGCCAAAACCGCCCTGGCTCTGCGGCCCACCGCCGAATCCGCCTTGAGCCCCGAATCCGCCTTGGGCGCCAAATCCACCGGGCCCAGCGGGACCACCCTGCCCCGGCACTTGCCCTCCCAATACCGGGCCGTTGTTCAGGCTGATGTCCTGCTGGTGCAGAAATTTGAAATCCTTTTCCTTGCCCGTGACTGGGTCGCGGGTCATTGGATCGGTATACCGTTTGCGCAGGAAACGCAGATTGTTGGTATTTTCCAGGTCTTCTACTTTGTTGGGGTAGCGGTTAAATTTCTTGTAGTAGTGCTGAATCGCGCGCATATAAGACGTGCCGCGATGCCGCATCTCGTCTTCGCGATCGCGCAAGATCTGCTGCTTGATGCTGGGGATTGCGGCGAGCAGGGCAATAGTCATGAGCGCCAAGACCAGCATGAGAGTGATCATCATGTAGCCGCGCTGGCGAATTTGTGATTTGCGATTTGTAATTTGTAATTTGGCCGATCTCAAATCACGTCGCTGCATACATGCTCGCTTTCAAATTGCCAATTACAAATCTAGTTTCATCCCTGCGTTAAGGGAAGGCTTTGCCGGTGGTTGTTGAGCACGTCTTCGACGTCTACCGCGTTTGTTGAGATGTGCAGAACGCGATAACGGCGGTCGACAATGTCGCCCTCAGCCGCGATGAAAATGTCTTCGCCTTGGGACAGGAACACTTTTTTCGTTTCGCCGGGCTGGTTGGCAAAGCCGAAAAACTTGAGGTTGATGGGCGGCGGTGGCGGAATGGGCGGCGGTTGGTGAATGCCGGCATCTTCGGCCGGAGCCGTGCCGTTCCGCTTCGGCGTCTCAATTACTGGCCACCGATCCGGCGACAAAAATGTTTCTTCCGTTGCCCGCGTACTTGATGTCTTCGCTCTTGCTGAGTTGGGCGAGGTCGAGCGTGGGATCGAGCCGTGGCTCAACCACGGGCACTAGCTTGCCTGAAGCCGTTCGTCTCATGCCAGGTTTGGCCGGAGTCGAAGCAGCAGGCGCCGATGACGGCGCCGATGAAGACGCAGGCCAGAACTCATAGACCGTCAGCAGCAGCGCGACTCCGCCCAGGACCGCCAGCCAGATGACTTGCTTCCGATTTTCGAATCCGAGTTTCACTCAGGCACCCGACCGCAGATAGCTGTGCATAGTGATTTCCAGCTTGACCGGTCCCGTGCTTTCGCCGGCGAGGCCCACGCTATCGACGTCAAAAAACATCTTCGACCGCTCTAATGTATTGATGAAACGCACGAGCTGCAGGTAGTCTCCGGAAAAACTTGCCTCGATGCCGACGGGCACCACGCCGGGGGTTTCCTCATCCTCTTCTCGGTAATGCGCCTGCTGCATGCGCACGCCATTGGCCGCCGCCATTTTCCCAAGCTCATCGATCAGATCGGAATCTCTGGCAGCGAAACGAGCTTGGTAAAACTCGCCAATTTGATCCTTCGCCAGCACCATCTTGGCCGGCATACCGTGCAGCGGCGCAACTTCACGAGTTTTCTTCGTGAGTTCGGCCTTGAGTTCGAGGATCTGCGTTCTCCGCGACGCCGCCGAACCTACCAGCGGCGAGAACAGAACGGCAATCGCCACCACATCGACGGCGAGCATCGCTCCAATCGCGATCTTCATTTTGCGCCGCGAATTTCCCAAGTCCGGCATTACTTGTTGCTCCTGTCGTTTGAGTGCGAACTGGAGCTCGAGTTGGCGCTCAAGTCAGAGGTCGCGTCCGGAACATAGATAGCCACGACGGTGGCAAGGATGCCTGCTCCCTTGTCGGCGGTATTCTCCTGCACCAGTTGCGGCCTCTGAAAATGCTTCGAGCCTTCCATGTGCTGCACCAGGTCCACGGCCGCGCCGCGCGTGTCGCCGACGACTCTCATCTCTAGTTCCATCTGATTTTGTTCGTTTAATTCCGGACGCAACGAGACCACATGCAGATTCGTGGGCATTACCAGTTCCAGTTCCTCGAACACGCGGGTCCAGGAAAAAGACTTGCGCTGGATCAGTCCGTTGAGGAACTGCGACTGGTCACGCGTGCTGCGATTGGAGGCCATGTCGAGGTAAGCCTGCGCCTGGGCGCGCTCGTGGTCGCGTTCCGTGATCTGGGCCTGTAGTTGCGCGATGGCCTGGCGATCCCTTCCGGCGTTCTGCCAGCCGCTTACCGCCCAGCCCAAAAGACCCAGGGTCAACAGCGCAAGCAGACCCACGCCCAATCCCCAGCGTCCCCAGAATTCGCGGGCATCTTCGTAGGGCCGGGTTGCGAGATTGATATCGAGACGCATATTAGCTCTCAGCTCTCAGCTCTCAGCCACCCTCAGTCTCTGGCTTTTCGCTGAGAACTGAGAGTTGGAGCTGAGAGCTGTCTTACGAAATCAGTGCTCCTACTACTCCCGCCATACGCCAGCGCGGGACGGTTCCCGAAGTCGACCCGATCTGCGATGACGCGATCAGTTCTTCCACCACGGCTCCCGACTGATGCTTTAACGCCGGGGCTGCGCCTCCCGATTCGGGCAGGCCGGCCACATACACGCGTTCAATGTTCAGGTGATAGGTGTCCTGGAAAAAAACGACTGAGGGATAGACCTCCTCCGCCAGTTGATCGCCGGTGATGGTTATGCCGCGCACGTTTTCGAGCGTCCGAAAAAGCAAAAGCTGTTCCTGATCGAGAATCGCGATGCTGATGGTGCGCGCGTCCACTTTGACGACCAGGGTGGGACGATCTGCGTCCACCGCTCCCAGAGCCGCGAGCATCGACGGCATGACCATTCCGGGGTTATAGCCGGAGTCGCGAAAGGCCGATTCATATTCCTCAAGAACGGTCTTGAGCACCACGGCGGCCACCGCGCGCACTCCTTTACCAGACGACTGCGCGTGATAGGAGACACACGCCTCGGCGGGATCAAAGGGCAGAGACTTCTTCAAGCGGAAGCGGACTACGGCTTCGGCCTCGTCGCGCTTCGCGGGCAGCGTTTCGAAATCGAGCAGCACAACCCGCACAGAGGTATCGGGCAGAACGGCGATTACATCCTTCGTCCGCGCGCCAATGCTGCCGAGCGCGCTTTCAATCGCCTTCCGGACGGCCGCGCCGTCGCGCAGATTCGCTTCCATCAAGTCAGGCACCACCGTGCCCGGCGCGAGTTCCCTGGCCGAGGAGACTTCAACCATTCGTCCCCGGTCGGCGGCGCGCCCCGCGAGGACGCGATCGGCTGCGACTTCGCAGGCTAGCGTTGGACGGCGAACGTGTTTGGAAGGGCTAGTCATTGGCTTATAAACGCCGGGCGTCGATTCCAAAGGTTAATGATATCGCGTACTTTCATGGCCAGGACAGTTACCTCTGGGGATGCTCGGATGGAAGCGATGGCCCTCCCGAAGTAACCAAACTCAGCGCATGGTCTCGATAAAGGTGACCTTGTTGATTTCCTTCAGAGTGGTGAATCCTCCCCGCACTTTGTCGAGCGCCGATTCGCGGAGGAAGCGCATGCCTTCTTCGCGGGCAGCTTTGCGAATCTCTGATGTCGACTTTCGATCGAGAATCATTTCGCGAATGCGATCAGTTAAATCCAGAAGCTCGTGGATCGCCGTTCGGCCACGGAAGCCAGTTCCCGCGCACTCGATGCAACCCTGCCCTTCGTACAACGGAACCTGCGACCAGGTTTGCGCGTCAAGGCCACTCGCTTCGAGCACTTCGTTCGAATAATGCACTGCGGTGCGGCAGGAGTCGCAGATGATTCTCACCAGCCGCTGCGCCAGAATGCAGTTCAGCGCCGAGACGAAGTTGTAGGGTTCTACGCCCATGTTCAGGAAGCGACCCAGGACATCGACCACGTTGTTGGCGTGGACGGTGGTGAACACGAGGTGGCCCGTCAGCGCCGACTGGATGGCGATCTGCGCGGTTTCGTTATCGCGGATTTCGCCGACCATGATCTTGTCCGGGTCGTGGCGCAAAATCGACCGCAGGCCGCGGGCGAAAGTTAATCCCTTTTTTCATTGACCGGAATCTGGGTAATGCCGCGCAGTTGATACTCGACCGGGTCTTCAATGGTGATGATCTTGTCTTCGTCGGTCTTGATCTCGTTGATGGCGGCGTAGAGCGTCGTGGTTTTGCCGCTGCCCGTGGGGCCGGTGACCAGCACCATGCCGTAGGGCTCTTTGATGTAGCGGCGGAAGCGGCGCAGGTCGTCTTCGGCGAATCCCACGACTTCAAGCGTTAGCTTCTTGAACTTCTCGCTCATCGACTCTTTATCGAGCACGCGGAGCACGGCGTCTTCGCCGTGGATCGACGGCATGATCGAGACACGGAAATCGATGGCGCGTCCGTTGTATTTGACGCGGAAACGGCCGTCCTGTGGCACGCGGCGCTCGGAAATATCGAGCTCGCTCATGACCTTGATTCGCGAAATGATGGTTGCGTTATGCTCTTTGCCGATCGGCGGCATGGCATTGGTGAGCACGCCATCAATACGAAACTTGATGTGCACCGAGTCGTCCCGCGTCTCGATGTGGATATCGCTCGCCCTCCGCTGCAACGCCGTGAAGATGGTGGTATCGACCAGACGGATGATGGGGCTCATGTCCGCGCCCGCGGTCGCCGTCAGTTTGTCGATGGAGATGGTTTCGTCGTTCCCGGCCTCGTCTTCGCGAATCACGTCGAGCGTGAATCCCTCGCTCGCGTCTTCGAGCACACGCTTGGACTGCTCGGTTTTTTGCAGGATGTCGGAGATCTGCTTATCCGTCGCAACTTTGGTCAGGATGCGCTTGCCGAGTAGCAAGCTGATCTCGTCGATCATCATCAACTGGCTGGGATCGGCAATGGCAATAGCCAGGCGCCCGTCAGCCGTTTCGTCCAGGGGCACGAACTTATAGCGGAACATCAGATGCACTGGGATCTTCTCAAACAGATCGTGGTGCAACTGGAAATCACTAAGATCGACGAATTCGCAACGATAGCGCCGCGCGATATCCCGCGCGCGCGCCAGTTCGTCGGGTACCGACGCCGGTTCCGGCGACAGTTTCCCGCCGTTCGCCCCGCTGACCACCGCTGTTTTCTTATCCGCCATTGCCATTCCAGTTTACAACCCCTGCTCATCACGGCAGCTAAAGCCGCGACCTTTCAAACCAGATCCGGCGCCCTTTCCAACAGGATCAAACGCCCTAATGTATATTCGCCCCCAATGTGAATATCGGCATGTAAAGAGAAATCAGGATGCCGCCGACAAACACCGCCATGATGATTAGAATCAGCGGTTCAATCAGGGCCATGGCTGCTCCTAGAGCCGTCTGCACGTCTTCTTCATAAAATTCCGCCACTGAGCCGAGCATTGCCGGCAGTGCGCCGGTCGATTCACCGACTTCGAGCATCTCCACGGCGAGATCGGGAAACAACTTTTGCGCCTCCAGGGAGTGTGCCAGGCTCTGGCCTTCTTTCACCCGTTCGGCGGCGGCGTTGACTCCGAGCAGCATCTGCCGGCTGCTCACGGATTCGGCAGCGGTTTCCATCGCCGGCACCAGCGGCAGGCCGCCTTGCAAGAGCGTCGCCAGGATGCGCGAAAAGTTAGCCACCTGGTATTTCATACGGATTTCGCCGATCAGGGGCAACGACAGCAGGAATTTGTCGACCCGTTCGGCACCACGATCGCTCTGCTTCCACCGCCATAACAGAACTCCCACCACAGCCAAGACCAGCGCCACGATCCAACCGTACTTCTGCGCGTTCAGGCCGAGCGAGAGCATGAATACGGTCGGCGCCGGCAGATCTGCTCCCAGGCTGTTGAACAGGTCGGCAAACTTCGGCACAACGAAGGTGATGAGAAAAATCAGCATTATGGTAACGACCGAAACCAGCAGCGCCGGATACACCAGCGAGACCAGAAGCTTTTTACGGAAAGTCTGCACCATCCGCTGATAGATGATGTATCGGCCGAGCACCTCTTCCATATTGCCCGACCTTTCGCCCGCCAGCAGTGTGGTCGTGTACATCTTCGGAAACACCTGCTGGGCGGCGAAAGCGTCGGAGAGCAACTCGCCGCCTTTGACGCGCTCGCGCACGTTCTCGAGCTGCTTGAGCAGAGATTTATCCCGCTGCCGCTTGATCAGGAGATCGAGCGAGGTCAGGATGGGGAGGCCAGCCTTGATCAAGGTGAGGAACTGCTGGTTGAAAATCAGAAAGATGGACTGTCTGAGCTTGCCCTGGCGCCCAAAACGTCCTGCGCCGGCACTGAGAATGGTTCGGGGCTTAACCCAGTAGACCAGATAGCCCTGCTGCGCGAAGCGGTCATGGACCTCGGCTTCGGAATAGCCGTGTTCCACCTGCTCGCGCAGATGGCCCTGTTCGTCGGCGACTTTGATGAGGAATTCCGCCATTATCGATCTTTTCCGAGGTCTTGGGGGGAGCTGGGCGTCTCAGCTAAGTGTAACATTCTGTTCCTAGAGCCCTTTCTGAACCCATCGATCGGTGTGGTACGTAAGTAACGCATCAAATGCCGCAGCTTCTGACTTGCGAAGCCGGAGCATGGATTCGCGGCTTACCGGCATCTAAAGCGATGCCCTGATACGAACCTTCCGCTCCCTACGGGCCTAATTCTCCTTCTATGGTCTCTACTCCCGCCGGAGGGGTGAAGTTGAAGGATGCGTCGCTCATCTCCGCATTTTCCTTCCATCCGGCGAAACGAAACTCTGTTGTCGCGCCATCCGCATCTTCCAATACGATGCGAACAATCTCACCGGAGGGGGTGATCTCCAACAGCACCTCGCTCACCTGGCCAGCCATGGCGTGGGGAACGCCACGCAAGACGGTGTCACCGGGCTGCAGTGCCGATTGATCAACAGCCTTAGAGAGTCCCAGTAACTCATTCTCCAGCTTTGTCTTACCCAACAGAAACGCGAGCGGAGACCGTATATCGTCAAGCTTTCGCAACGTCGTCTTTCGGAGTTGCCGTTCCGCCGGCAGATAAAACCACACAAGTTGGCCGTTGCTGACAAACAGTTTCTCACTCGGAGAACGGTATTCCCAGCGCATCTTGCGCGGCTTTTTCAGCCATAAGGTGCCCGATTCCACGCGTTCCACGCCGTCGCCCCGGTAAATCTCGGTGAAATCCGATTGCAGGCTGTGCAGGCGGTTATAGTGCTCATCGACCGCTCGAGCAAGCTGATGAATATCCTCGGCCTGCGCCGGAATGGCAATGGTCACAATGAACGAAAGACAGGTTAATAGCCCATACGGCAACAGACGGTACGCGAAGCGGAGATTCAACTCTGGTTTACCTGGATCAATTTTACCGCGATACTTCCGCGTCCGCATTAAACGCCGATAAAAGTTCAGCCAGTGAAGTGTAAGGACCGTTATCATGAATTCATGCGGGGAGAGAATGGCGCCCAGACGCTGCTCATCGACGCCGATGACACGCTCTGGGAAAACAACATTTATTTCGAGCGGGCGATCGCGAGGTTCATTGCCTTCCTCGATCATCGCGAACACTCGCCGGAATCAGTTCGGCTAATCCTGAACGACGTGGAACGGGAATCCATCGTAAAGCACGGCTACGGTTTGCAGAGCTTCACGCACTCGCTGGTGGAAACCTTTGAGAGGCTTTCAGCCGACCCCGTTACTCCCCAACTGCACGAGCGTATTTGCAGCTTCTCCTACCAGATCGCGGATCATCCCATCGAAGTTCTACCCAGTGTGCCGGAGACCCTGCAATATTTGAGCGAACACCACCACCTGATCATGATGACCAAGGGAAACCCGGCCGAACAATCCGGCAAAGTCGAACGCTCGGGATTGAAGGAATATTTTTCCGCCGTCGAGATCGTGGCCGAGAAAGACATATCGACGTACCAATCGGCCGTCGCCAAGTACGCGCTCGCGGCGGAGACCACCTGGATGGTTGGCAACAGTCCCAAGTCGGATATTAATCCAGCCCTGGCTGCAGGCCTGCACGCCATCTTTGTGCCTCATGGCGATACGTGGATTCTCGAGCACGAGGAACTGGCGACTGCGCCGGCAGAGCAGCGCTTGCTGGTGGCGAAGCGTTTCTGCGAACTCACGAAGCACTTCTAGGTACGCGTTATTCGTCAAATAGACACAGGCCGGGAACCCGGAATTTCTTCCGGTCCCGGCCTGCGCTTCTTTCAACTTGGGAGCCGACTCAGTTGGAAGGAGTCGGAGTGGCGCTAGCGGTGGCCGCGGGCACATTAGCCGCGGGCGTTGCGCTTGCGTTGTAGCGAGAAAGCCTTGGAAAGAACGGAGTCACCTCGAACGGCATTTTGTCGCGCGCCGAAGTGATGGCTACCGGTTGAGACTTCACCATCTCTACCTTGTCATCCCACGCATTCAGCTTGACGCGCCCGCCGAGAGGCAGCGCGGCAATCTGGTCGAGCTTGTTCCAATCGAGCGCGGGAGCAGTAGCAGCCAACTGCGCCATGCGGGTCACGTTTCCGTTCTCGATGATGTTGTTGCCCAGGTGAGCCTGCAGCAGAGCGCTGATTTGCGGCGCGCGCGCCTGCAGCGCCTTGATGAAGAGCCCGGCCGACTCTAATTTTTGCGCGTACGGCGATGCTTTCAGCATCTCGATCGCTTTCTTGTCGGCGGCGGCTTCCTCCTCGGGAATGTGTTTGAAGCCGAAGTTCTGGTACGTAGCCTCATCGGAGAACAGCATGCGGTCGTTGAAGGCGTACTGGCTGCCCAGGTTATGCCCGAGGACGATGTGCGCCAGTTCGTGCGAGAGCACCATGGCCAGGCTGCCCTCATCGGGAAGCACGTCAATCAGGCCGCGGCTCACGACGATGGTGTTGCCGACGCTGAAGGTTTCGAGCGGCGAAGTGGTGAGCACGCGCGTCCGAACCGGCCGCGGCAGTTCGATGTTATTGGTGATCTCAATGTTATTGACCACGGTCTGCAGAATCTTATCGACATCGCCTTCCGGAGCCAACAGCCCGGCTCGTTCCAGCCTCTCGATCACGTTGTCTTCCGCCTGCTGCTGCCATTGCCGTTCGGCGACCAGCGGAGTCGCATCCTGTGCGGCCGGGGTATCGTCTTTTACGCTGTCAACTCTGATGTTGGTCAGTTCGTCGTTAGGCGTAGTTGTTTTCAGGTTATAGCCCCACAGCCGGGTCTGCCCTTTGAAGGCGATCTTGTTCTTGGCGCCCGCGGTGAAGTCGCCCTCTTCGCTGTAGATGTAAGCCGGCAGCCAATAACCGGGAACCAGGTTCAAGCGCCAGCTATCCATGTGGAAGTAGTAATTGTTGCGCGTGGGACGGGAGTAAGTGCCGTTCAGGCGAACAATGTTGAAATCCTGATCCTCAACCCATATGCGGCCAAGAAAACGCCCGCGGCCGGCGTCTTTTTTCGGAGTCAGATCAAATACCAGGCAGCGCACGTCGCCGAGAAACTCGCGCCGCACGTAGTGGAAATCGTAGTGCTGCCGGTCGAAGTCGGTGCGATCGGCGAAGACCATCCAGGAAAAACCCAGCGGCTGGTACTGGAACTTGAACTTCTTGGTGAAGCCGCCCAGCAGACGCTTCTCCATGCTCTCGTCTTTTGAGTCCTTGTCCTTGCCCTTGCCCTTTAGGTATTCGCTGCGGTCGATCGATTCGCTGAAGTCCATGCGCCCCAAGAAATAATGGTCTTCCTGCGGAACCGGCCCCAGTTGCGGATCCTGGGTCAGGTTCTGCAAATAGGTCTCGACCACAGGCGTGCGCAGCGACAAGAACTTGATCAATGCTCTTTCGCGCAGCACCACGCGGTCGACTACCTGGTCCATGGTGGTCGGCGGCGCCGAGATTACCTTGCGCCTGGCTTGGCCTGGCCGCTGGCGGACTGGATGGTTGCGGCCTGATTGGCGCCGGAATCCGCTGGACTGGGTCTGCGTTCGGCTGCTGAGCCGTCGCCGTCATGGTTGCTGCCGCCAGCATGGTCAAAACCATCCAGTGCCGGTTGTTGAGTAACTTTCCGATAACTTTGTCGCTAACTTCCGCATAACTCTTATCTCCAAGGTGTCAATACGCCAGTTGAAATACCACATGCACAATTGCTGTCGAATCCATCGCCTGCCCGTTTCTCAGGGCCGGTTTAAACCGCATCTTGTTGGCGGCGGCTACGGCGGACTTCATCCAGTCCATGGCCCAGTCCCCGGACCACGCGATTCACATGCAATGCTCCGTTGGCGGCGAACTCCACTTCGAGCAGAACTTCGCCTTCCAGCTTCAGATTTCTTGCTTCATCGGTATAAACCGGATTTGGCTTGTAGGTGATTTCGACCGCGGTCGTCGCGGGGCCGCTATCGAGGCGTTGAGTGTGGCCGCCGGTGTTTTGCGCGATCTCTTGTGCGCCAAAGCCTGAACTCGCAACCGCCAGATTTCCACGGCCGCTGCCGCGTCCATCTCCGCGCCCTGGGGTGGCCACGCCGTTGCCAAAATCAGCGCTCGCCACCGTTCCCTTCAGCCCTCTTGCGCCACCGGAGCCATTGCCTTGTCCGGGGCCGACCGGCATGTCGAAGGAACCTTGCGTGGAGGCGATGAGCTTGCCGTTCGACTTGCTGTTCTCGCTCGGCTTCAGCCCGTTGGGATCGCCGAAGCCACCTGTCTGTACTTTAGTTAATCGGAGCATTCAGCGTCGGCGCCACCGAACTTCCCGCGAATTCCCCGGTGTGAATCGAGCACCGGACGCGCTCCGGTCGTCGACTTGAGCACAGCGGGCGCGAAGTTATTCATTGCCACCTTGGGTGGCTCAACTTCCTGCGGCTGCGGTTTTGCGGCGCGAACCTCGCGCGGCACGATCAGTTTCGGCGTCTGGAACACCGGCTCATGAGTCTTAGGCAGCAACTTGGCGTGAACCCGATGCGGCTTTGGTAACGGTTCCGGCCGCAAGGACGGACGGGGAACTAACTCGGTGATCATGATAGTTCGTGAGAAGAAGCGTGCCGGGCATCAGGATTCCGAAGAAAATCAGCAGCAGAACCAGGGCCGTGACCATGCTATAACTGGCGGCGAATGTGCGCCAGTTCCACTGCTTTTCGGGTAACAGGCCGAGTTGAAAATCGCGATCTTCCGTAGGCATCCATGACTCCAAAAGGGGAACCCAGGCCGAAGACGAGCGCTTGGGCTTGGAGTCTTCACCTTATGGGAGTTTGGGCAGGTGGTAAACGTGTCGCTTGCGCGTGTCCTTTGGTAACACACTCAGGTGTAGACGACCTGACGGCCAGTTACCTTTGTGCAGCTGCCCGGCGTCTGGAGAAGTAATAGAAGATCGGAACGCCCGCCAGAATGGCCAGGCATCCGCTCATCGAGCTTTTGAGATTGTCGGTGAAGGTGTAGTAAAGAAGGGCAGCGGAAATCAGCACAAAGATTGCCGGCACGACCGGGTATCCCAGCACGCGATAAGGGCGCTGGGCGTTCGGGCTCGCGGCGGCGGAAAACGAACACCGTGCTCCCGGCGATCATGTAGAAAAGCCACTCCGCAAAAATAGTCAGCGAAAAAAATTGCCGGAAACTGCCGCCGAGCAGGAGGAGAACGATCGCCAGAGCGCACTGCACCACAATCGCCATCGAGGGAGTGTGGAAGCGGGGATGAACTTCGGCGAGCGCTTGGAAGAAATATCCGTCGCGGGCGGTTGCAAAAGGCACGCGCGCTCCGCTCATGATCGTGCCGTTGAGAGTCACGAGCATCGAAACAGCCATGCCCGCCGATACCAGGCTCGCTCCCGCGTGGCCGAGCACGAGCGCTACCGCGTCCGACGCGGGGCGCCCTGATGCCGCTACCGCCGTAGCTGGGAGGACATATTGCACCGCGGCGTTCACCAGAATATACAGCGTGCCCACCGTCGCTACACCCCAGATCAGCGCGAGCGGAATGTTGCGCTGAGGATGGCGAATTTCGCCCGCCACCATATTGAGATCGTTCCAGCCGTCGTAAGCCCAAAGCGCCGCCACCAGCGCGGCGAAAAACCCGGCCACCCCGCCTTTTGCGCCAGCGAACTCGGTCGCGAAATTCGCCCAGGTGCCTGCGCGGTAGGAAAAGCCGATGGCCACGATTCCGAGAATGATCGCGACCTTGAGCAAAGTGAACAGAAATTGAAATTCTCCGGCGCGGCGGACGCCGATGTAGTTCAGCCACGAAATCAGGATGGTGGCTGCGATGGCCACAAGTTGCCCATAGGTAAGAGTGAAGAGATGCGAACTGCCGGCTCGACGAGAAAAAGGCGCGTGAGAAAAAAGAAAATACCGGGAAAGTTTCGAGGATCCGCACAAGGCCGGTAGTGATGGTCGCAATCGAGCCCGGCTTGGCTATGAGGAACCATGTCCACGAATAGAGGAATCCAGCCAGCGGCCCGTAGGCGTCGCGAACATAGACATACTCACCGCCCGCCTGCGGCTTCATCGCGCCCAGTTCGGCGTAGGTAAGCGCGCCGAAAAAAGAGAGCAGGCCGCCGACTATCCATGCGAGATAGACGAGGCGGGCGGAGCCGACCGCCTGCATCATTTCGGAAGGAACGAGAAAGATTCCGCTGCCGATGATTGTTCCGACGACGACTGCGCCGGCGTGGGAGAGGCCGAGGTCGCGCGCCAGTTCCGGGCGGGAATGATTTGCAGTTCGCGTATTCATAGATCGTTTGAACGAGATTCTAACCGCGGAGAATGCAGAGAGAAGCTGGCTGGCCTACTTCCGTCCGGTACGTTTTGACGGTTGGGTGGTCTGCGTCCTCCGCGATCTTCGTTGGTTCAAGCTCTCGATGGCAGCTTCCATAAACAGCTAGCGGCATATCCAACCGCGAAGGTCACCGTGGTCCCGATCGCAACCCACCAGGTGAAGGCCACGTGGGACCAACCCCATAGATATAGTTCCATCGCTAATCCGCAAAGCATACCCACGACCGCTCCCTGCTGATTCGCACGCTTCGTGAGGACGCCCAGCAGAAACACTCCCAGCAATGCGCCATAGGCCACCGACGCGATTTGCAGACCGACTTCCACCACTCGCCCCACCCGATGCAGCGCCAAGACCGCGAGCCCGAACAGCACTAGCGCCCAGATCACGGTCGCCAATCGCGCCAGTCGCAACCGTCCCGCCTCGCTCACTT
>CAWEPW010000033.1:0-149103 GCA_963810955.1 uncultured Acidobacteriaceae bacterium
CGGTGGGACGGTTGGTGACGCGGGTCACGACCGACGTAGATGCACTGAACGAGATGTTCACGTCGGGAGTGGTGTCGATTTTTGAAGATGTGTTCGTGCTGGCCGGGATCATCGCCATCATGATGGACATGAACTGGAAGCTGGCGTTGATTACGTTCGCCGTGCTTCCGCTAATCGTTTACGCAACGCTAATTTTTCGCGACAAGGTGCGCGACTCGTACCGGCGCATTCGCACGGCGATTGCCCGCATCAACGCTTATCTGCAGGAAGCGGTCTCGGGGATGCTGGTGTTGCAGCTCTTCAATCGGGAGAAGCGCGCCTTCCATCAATTCTCGGAAATCAACGCCTCGCACATGGAGGCATACAAAGACGCCATTCTGGCTTATGCGCTGTACTACCCGGTGGTTGAAATCTTTGTCGTACATCGCGATCGGCAGCATCATCTGGTTTGGCGGGAAGGACGTCATTCTGGGTGGGGCGACGATAGGCGTGCTGGTCGGCGTTCATACAGTATGCGTTGCGATTCTTCCGTCCGATTCTCGATTTGAGCGAGAAGTACAACATTCTGCAGTCGGCCATGGCGGCGGGCGAGCGGGTGTTCAAGCTGCTGGATACGAAGGTGGAAATCACATCGCCGGAGGTTACGAAGAGTCCAGTGGGGCCGGGGCGGATTGAGTTTGATCATGTGTGGTTTGCGTAAGCGTCCAGGAGAAACAGAGGTGGGACGCGGCTTCGCCCGCGGGACGGAGCAAGCCCTCCAAATGGTTCCACACAAACTGGCGAGCCCGACTGGGTTTTGCGCGATGTTAACTTTGGCCTCGAACCGGGCGAGACGATCGCTGTGGTCGGGCACACCGGAGCGGGCAAGACTACGCTGATCTCGCTGCTGATGCGTTTCTACGACGTGCAGCGGGGATCGATTCGGATTGACGGTGTCGATATCAGGGAGATGGATCTTGATGAACTGCGCGGGCGCTTCGGCGTTGTCTTGCAGGATCCGTTTCTTATTCAGCGGGACGGTCGAGGGCAATATACGGCTGGGGACGACGCGCATTCAGGAGCCAGATGTGGAGCAGGCGGCGGAAGACGTAAATCTCGCCGACTTCATACGAACGTTGCCGGGGGGATTTAAAGAGGAAGTGCGGGAACGCGGCTCGACGCTTTCGACTGGGCAGAAACAGCTGATCTCGTTCGCGCGGGCGCTGGCGCATAACCCGAAGATTCTGATTCTGGACGAGGCGACTTCGAGCGTCGACACGGAGACGGAGTTTCGCGTGCGCGATGCGCTGAACCGCATGGTGGAAGGGCGAACGGCGCTCATCATCGCGCACCGGTTGTCGACGATTCAGCGGGCGGACAAGATTATCGTGATGCATAAAGGGCAGGTGCGCGAGGTGGGGTCGCACCAGCAACTGCTGGCGCAGCGGGGGATTTACTACAAGCTGTATCAGCTGCAGTATAAGGATCAGGAGATCGCGTGGCGGCGCCTTCGCAGTCTACGGCGAACGCGGACGACTAGGGGATTCCGTGGATCGCGTCAGCCGTTCATTTCGTACTCGCTTCGCAGCAGGTGCTTGCTCCGCAGCCCCGCTGCTGCCAGGCAGAGGTCGGAAAATGCTCGGGCGGTAAATAACGATGTCGTCCCGGCGTTGTGGAGGATCTTCGGAACGCTGCGCCGGAGGTCGCGGTATATCTTCATCATCTGCGGGACAGTGGGCTGCTTGGGCCTTACGAAGGCGTTGCACACTTCCCGCATTACGCCCCGCACCGTCCCGTCGTGGATGTAAGGGTCAGTGCCGTCCAAATCGCTCATCGATTTTGCCAAACGACGCTTCAGGGACTCGAAGACAAACCATTTGTGGTGCGGATGGGATCGTGCCCACGCCACAGCCAAGCCAAATTCGAGCGGCATGTTGAAACGGGGTGTACGGGGAGAGTTGCGATCGAGTTGGACGCGGGATAGATCGTGAATCGAATAGGAGCAGCTTTCGATGAGCGCCGCAATGCGGTCAAGCCTGCGGTTGCCTCCTATGCCGAGAGTCGCTCGTGGCAGAAAGCCCATCGTGGTCAAGGCGGTAATGTAGGCAAGATAGATAGGCTCGAAGCGATCGTCGTAGGGAATATTGAGGAATACTCGTTGCTGTTTGGGCGTTGGCATAGCAACGGCGCCGGGTGGTGACCGGATACAAAATCCACATTGAGAAGCTAGCGACTAGCGGGCGGACTTGCGAGCCAACTTGTAACGGACAGTCCGGCGCTTTCCGGCGCGAAGGCGATGAGGGCCGGGTACTGCGTCGGCGCCAATCAAGGTAAGAATTCGCTGCGCCCTCTGGTGCGAAATACCCAACTGCTTCGCGGTTTCTTCCAGCGAGAGCGGCTCAAATTCGAGCTTAGTGCGACGAGACATCGACTCTTTCTGCCTCTACTTCCTTCTTGATTTTACCATGCCGATTCCAAGCTCTTTGGTTCATCCGGGGAACTGCATCGCCTGCCGCGAGAACGAGGGCGGTTACAATTGCCCCCGTGCAAATCCTGATCTCTGCCGGTGAGGCTTCGGGCGAAATGTATGGAGCGCAGCTGATTGAGGCGCTGCGGCGCGGGTGGAGACGAAGCTCCGGACGAATGCGTCCGCCCTTATGGGAACCCGGCAGAGAACCATCGAGTTTTTTGGGGCGGGCGGGGAGCGGATGGCGCCGCCGGTTGCGAGATTGTGGTTGATGCCAAGGATCTGGCAGTTGTCGGCATCACTGAGATTCTCAGCCATCTGCCTAAGATTCTCGGGCTTACCGGAAATTGATTCGCGCCGCGGACGAGAAACGGCCGGCGGTGGCGGTGGTCATCGACTCTCCCGCCTTCAACTGGCGCGTGGCGCGGCAGATGCGCAAGCGGGGCATTCCGGTCGTTTACTACGTCTGCCCGCAGTTCTGGGCGTGGCGGCAGGGACGCGTCAAATTGCTGCGCAAGTATGTGAATAAGGCGCTGGTGATTTTTCCGTTTGAAGAAAAGTTCTATCGCGATCGGGGAGTGGACGCTACGTTCGTCGGGCATCCACTGGCCGACCTGCCCGCCCCCGCCATAACTCGCGAAGCTTACGCGGCTGCCAACCAGCTCGACGCCGCGAAACAATGGATCACCCTGATGCCTGGCAGCCGCCGGAAGGAAGTGCGCATGAATCTGCCGACCATACTCGAGGCGGCGGATCGTTTGCAGAAAGACTGGCTGCAGAAAGACCGGCTCGGCGGCGGTTATGAATTTTTGCTGCCGGTCGCGCGCACGCTCGACGCTACGTTTCTTCAGGAATTGATTGGGGCATTGCGCACAAAGACGCGGCAAGGCGCGTCTCTACAGCAAAATGTTCATCTGGTTCCCGACGCCCTGCCGCGCTTTATCACTCGCGCGTCGGCATTGTGGCCAGCGGCACCGCTACGGTCGAAGCGGCGCTCATGGGCACTCCGTTTGTCATGGTCTATCGCGTGTCTCCGCTGACCTACGCGCTGGGCAAGCCCCGAGTGAAGGTGCCATTCTTCGCCATGGTCAACCTGATCGCCGGCGAGAAGATCGTTCCCGAACTCGTGCAGCACAAGTTCACGGCTGAAAACATCGTCACCGAAGTCAGCAAAGTTATCCCTGACGGGGAGCCGCGCCTCGCATGATCGGCCAAACTCGCGGCGGTGAAGACGCGATTGAAGCAAGGGAGCGCGGGCTTGCATCCTTCAGAAGCGGCTGCGGAGATCATCTTGAAGATGATCGGATAGGTTCGCACGCCCCCTAAAGGGGGCTTCAAAGTTGGGCGGCAGATGGTATCGCTAAAAAGCGATACCCTGATACAAAGCGATATCCTCGTAAAATATGCAAAGCTATGTCCTCGTAAAAAAGGATACCCGCATACGAAGCTACTATTCTTGGCACAACTCCACCGGGCAAGACGGAGCCTGGGTGTGGATGCTGCGCACTCCGTTCATGATGTGAATCGGAGCCATGGCTGCGGGATAGACCCACCACAGTTTGCGAATCACCTTGTCTCCCGGAAGCCAGGAGTGGGGCTTCTTGAGTTCATACGCCACCAGCAATTCGGCCGCGTAAATGGCGCCGTACTTGGCAACCAGCCGGTGGTTCTGAGGAACGCTGGTGACCCAGGGCGCGCCGGCCGCGAATTCGTGGACGAGCACGAGTTGGCGGGTGGTGAAGCGCAGCGACTCGGCTCCGCCAAGCGCGGCCATAACGGCGATGAACTTCTTGTCGATGACTCTGTGCTGCGGAGCGGGCGCATCCGGCAGCGAAGCCGGCCGCGCGCCGGTTACCATTGCGACGGCGGGAACGGTGGAGGCAGCGGCGGGCGCGCTGATTTCGGGCGTCCTCCATTCGGAGATTCATTGGCTGCTTCATCGGCGGGGCTTTCGGCCAGGGCAGGCGGGGTAACCACAACGGTAACGATAAGCGTGCAGAGGAAAGCCAGAACCGTGAAGCGAGACAAGCGGGCGGTTTGCAGATGAAACTCCTTCGACCTGGTTGGCCTTGTGATCGAATCGCGCTCGTCCCACGGCGGCGGATCGCTTGCCGGCCGGGCGATTCGGGGTGCGGTCAACCATGCTGTCGCACCCGCCGCACCAACCTCGCACCCATATTGGGAAGCTCGTTTTGAACGACTGGAGGCTGTTTCCCGTAACGGGAGGCATGGGTTGCATCGCCATGCGCAGGGATTTGGACTGGTCGAACTTTATTTTTCCGTCGCGACCGTGGCGTCGCGGATGGATTTGGAAATCGTAAACCACCAAGGCCACCAAGGTACACGAAGAAATACATATGAGGCCCAAAGCCTTGGCGATACCCGCGCCGCTGGTGGTTCAGGCTTCGCGGTAGCCAAACAAATTTCCCTAACCCTTGTCCTCACAGCATCTTTTGCGGGAAAATTGACATCATACAAATTGTTGTTCACCCCAGGAGACTCTACTTGAAGTTCCGCCGCATTCCAGCGAGGCGCCCGGCGTTCGCCTCAGCCCTCATTTTCTTGCTAGGCCTGGCCTTTACTGGCCTGATCTTTACTCTGGTCTTGAGCCGTCCCGCGCTGGCCGCGGAAAAGGCGCGGCTCCGCGCCGATGACTATAAGATTGACGTCGAACTGCTGCCCCAGACTCACAAGCTCACGGCGCACGCTGTGGTCAAGGTCACGGCTCTTGAAGACCTCAACGTCGCCACCTTCCAGCTGAATAATGCCCTGCGCATTACCAGGCTCACCGACGCCAATAACAAGCCGCTCACTCCCGAGCGCAACACGCAGGATTCCACGGTGCGCTTTGCGCTGAACAACAGCCTCGCGAAAAATGAGAGCACGACTTTCACCTTCGATTATGAAGGCACGCTCGAAACCGCCGACGACAGTCCCGTCGAGGGATTGAAACTCGCCTATGTCGGCCCGGAGACGAGTTACCTGCTCTACTCCGGCCTGTGGTTTCCGGTCGAAGGCTACGGCATAAATCGCTTCACTTCGACAATCAGCGTGACGGTTCCGGCGCACATGGTCGTGATCGGCAGCGGGACAGAACCTTCTTCTGGAAGCTCGTCTACCCCCGCCGCAGCGGCAAAAAAGCCTGCGACGGAGCTGGCGAATTCGAAGACCTTCACCTTCGCCTGGGAGAAACCGAGCTTTCCGGGCACCATCATTGCCGGCGCTTTCAAGGAGTTCAAAAGCGATGACGCCGGCCTTGACCTGCACGTCTTCTTCAAGCCCGACAAGCAAGACCTGGGCGCGGAATATTCATCCACCGCGGTCAAGGCGTTCACTTATTTCGTTACCCAGTATGGGCCCGCGCTCTCCACGCGGTTAAAGATCGTTGAGATTCCGGATGACACCGTGCCTACGGCATGGGCGCCTGAAATCGCAGCTCTTTCCAGCCGCGCCATCACCGAGAAGACCAACTACCGCCTGGTGGCGAATACGATTGCGCATCAGTGGTGGGGCGTCTCGGTGAGTCCCGCGTCGAAGAACGACTGGTGGCTCAGCGACGGCTTCGCGCGCTACTCCGAAGCCCGCTATGTAGAGAGCGCTGCCGGCGAGGGCGGACTTGAAGAGATGGTGAAAGACATGTCAGTCGGGGCGTTGGCCTACGACAGCGTTCCACTTTCGAGCGCTGAGAAGCTGGATTATTTTTCTCCGGAATTTCAGTCGCTGGTGACCGACAAGGGCGCCATGATCCTGCACATGCTGCGCTGGGTGCTGGGCGAGAGGAAGTATCTGGACCTGATGCGCGACTTCGCCTCGAAGTATGAGGGCAAATCGGCCAGCACAGACGATTTCCGCGAAATGAGCGAGAAGATCTATGGCCAAAAGCTGACGTGGTTCTATTCGCAGTGGATGGATTCGACCAGCGCGCCCGAGTTCAAGGCCAAGTACACGGTCTATCGCCTGGGCAACAATAAAGGCTTCCGCATCGTGGGCGCGATCTCGCAGGATCTCGATCTGTTTCGCATGCCGGTAGACTTGCGCATCGATACCGATGGAAGAACGGAAGACAAGCGCATCGAGGTGGTGGGCACCGATTCTCCGTTTTCAGTCGAAACCTTCGATGCCCCCGGCGGATCGCGATCGATCCCGAAGACCGCGTGCTGACCAACTCGAAAGACGTCAAGCTGCGTTCCTCAATCTTGCGTGGACAGGGCCTGACCCAGCAGGGCGATCTCGCGGGAGCTCTGCTGGAATTCAACAAGGCGCTCGAGGTGAACAAGAACAGTTCCCTTGCCCACTATCGGATTGCCGAAGTGTTTTTCCTGCAGAAGAATTATCAGGCCTCGGCCAACGCCTACCGCGAATCGCTGAATGGCGACGGAGAACCGCGCTGGACCGAGGTCTGGAGCCACCTGCAACTGGGCAAGATTTTCGACATCACCGGCCAGCGCGACCGCGCCGTCAACGAATACCGGCGCGCCATCGAGACCAACGACAATACTCAGGGCGCGCTCGACGAATGCCGCCGCTACATGCAAAAGCCCTACGAGCGTGAAAAAGACAAACAAAAAGAAGGAAACTAAAGCGAGTTTCCAGAAGCTGTAGAGTGCGTCTCGTCAGCGGCTAAGCAGCCTGCCGAAAACCAGTTAGTATCAGGGCATCGCTTCACAGCCTGCGAAAAAACTCCTATTCTAGCGAGTTTAGGGAAGGGCACGAATAAAGAGGTTGAGGAACCAGCCCGTGAGGAAACGGGCGCTTCACCCAGGGCCATTTATGAGACGGCCTCTAATCACGTTATGGAACCGCTACCACAAACGACCGCGGTTGCCGTGCCCGCTGTATCCCGCCTGGCGTGGATCGACTGGATGCGCGGCTTGGCCTGCGTTCTCATGTTCCAAACGCACTGTTACGACGCCTGGCTGGGAGGCGATTCCCGCAACACCACCTTCCTCACAGGATCACAACTCTTAGGCACGCTGCCCGCTCCTCTGTTTCTGTTTCTAGCCGGAATTTCTTTTGCCCTGGTCACCGACAAACTGATTCGCAAGAATCGACCGCCGCCCAGATTACGCGCACCATGGCCCGCCGAGGCGCGGAAATCTTCGCCTTCGGTCTTCTCTTTCGTCTGCAGGAATTTGTAATAGCCTGGGGATGGGCCCCCTGGTCCGATTTACTTCGCGTAGACATCCTGAACATAATCGGCCTATCCATGATCCTGATGGCCCTGACCATCGGCACGGTCCTAACTATCGGAACGGTTCTCCAAGTGTGGGGACGGATGCATTCGTCCATGCCAGCCGAGCGCAGCTCGGCATCCGCCGCGACGCTCCACGCCCCATATCACGGTATGTCTTCAACGGATTCGTATCAGGGTATGCCTTCAGGCATACCGCAAGCTTCCGATCGAGTTCCTAATAAAGAACGCGGCTTTCGGCGGAGCCGCCTCGCGTTAGTATCCACCTCAATCGCCGTGACCGCCCTTATTGCCCTGCTAACTCCGCCCCTCTACACCACGTGGCGTCCAACCTGGCTCCCCTGGTGGCTGGAGTCCTACATCGACGGCTGCCACAATCTGGGAACGCCGCAGTCCTGGCTCTTCCCGCTATTCCCCTGGGCCGCCTTCGCCTTCGCCGGACTGGCCGCCGGATTCATTCTCTTCAGCGATCTTTTCTTCGGCGATCTTCACTTTAAAGACCAGGTCCGCAACCGAGTCGCACAGACCCTGGCGCTCTTTGCCGCCGTCGGAATTCTAGCCATCCTCGCAGCGCGCCAATTCGACAACTCGTCTTTCCACCTTTATTCAACTTACGACTATTGGCACACCAGTCCAAACTTTCTAATGACCCGCATAGGTCTCTTGTTAGTCATCGCCTTCCTGACCTACGCCTGGTGCCGCTGGGGATGGGCAACTCGCGGCTTCAGCCCGCTAATTCAGCTAGGTCAAACGTCCCTACTCGTCTACTGGGTCCACATAGAATTCGTCTATGGACGCTTCTCCCTGCTCCCCAAACGCGCCGAATCCATCGCCAGCGCCTCGCTGGGGCTGCTGGAGATTGTTGTATTCATGCTGCTCCTCTCCCTGGCCCGCACCAGAATCGACTGGAAGAATATCGATTGGAAAAAGACGATCAGGAGAGTTCAGCCGGCGTAGAGCGACGTTGAATCACAACTCCGGTGAGCCGCAATAGTAGGCCGTCACCTTGTCGTCAAACTCGCGCAGGCTTCGTATGCCGCGCGGACGCAACCGGGACGGCAAACCGGCCGTAGTTTGTGGCGCCGGTTCCATGACGCGATCAGGTTTCGGCCCGCTTATTCCATTTCCTTATTTCGTTCCTTATTTCATGCCTTCGAGAATCGAGCCTACGATGCCGCCGACGACTCCTCCTTTGGCGGCTTCGTTGGAGGGTCTGGGCATGTATTCCATAAGCTTGTGGGCGAGTCTCGCTATAGGGAGGGTTTGCAGCCAGATGCGCCCTGGGCCGGTCAGTGAAGCCAGGAAGATTCCGTCGCCACCGAAGATCAAATTCTTGATTCCGGGGACGGTGGTAATCTGAAACGAAACGCTGGACTGGAAAGCGCCAACGTGGCCCGGGTGCACGCGCAGGGTTTCTCCGGGCTGCAGATCTTTGACGACCAGTTCACCGGAGAGTTCGAGCCACGCCATCCCCTGGCCGCTGAGGCGCTGCAAGAGGAAGCCGTCGCCGCCGAAGATGCCGGCGCCCAACGATTGCTGGAATCCGACTCCGATCTGGATTTGCGGCGTGCCGCAGAGGAAGCCATGGCGGTGGATCATGTATTCGTGGCCGGGGCCGACTTCGACTGGCACGATGTGGCCGGGAAGTTTGGTAGCGAAAGCCAACACGCCGCGCGCGCCGAAGGCCCGGTATTCGGTCATGAAAAGGGTTCCGCCTCCGGCAACGCGTTTGATGGCGCCGAAGATTCCTCCGCCTCCGCCCATTTGGGTATGGGTGGTCATCTGGATGGAACTGGTCATCCAGGAGAGTTCTCCGGCTTCGGAGATCACGGATTCGTTGGGTTCGAGGTCGAATTCGAGAACGGGCATTGTGGTACCGACGATGCGGGGTTGCATAATGTCTCCTGAGTGATGAAGATAGCGGTGGAAACTCGTTACTCTACCACAGGATTTTATGCTGTTTGCGGGTTCGATGGCTCCGGGCGTCTATTGATTGAGGCGCGGATGGGCCTGTGGCGGACTTGCGGGCGCCCGTCTCTCCACTTCTTATTCTGGTGCGAACTCTGGTTCGCGTGGGCGCATCCAATGAGTTGCCGATTTCTTTTATAGGGAGGACCTATTGTGAATAGACCACGTGGCGACGAACAAGCGCAATTGGACGAAATGGGCAACGATCCCGGGCAGGTCGGGCCGGATAGCGCGGGACAATCGGAGACAGCCAACAGCTCTCTTCGATCGCGGATGCGGCCGACGAGAGCGTTCAGGAGTTAGCCGAGGACGATCAGGCGCTCGAAGCGGGCATAGTCGAGGGAGTTGAGGATGCGGCGGATCATCCGGAGCGGCCGGTGCACACTCATCTTGAATATGGGCATCCCGATGACCTTCCGCCGCGCGCGGGTGATGAGGAGGAGCCTGGGGTGGAGCGTGCGCGCGGGACTCGCGGCGAAGAGATCGACGTGGAAGAACTGCCGGATGAGGACACGGCGGCATAGGGCTCTCGTGGCGCGTCGCGCGTGAATTGTCGGCGGCATATTGCAACGGCCGAGATCAAAAGGGAAGGCGGTTGAGAACACACGGTCCCTCCACCCGCGTCGCTCCGATCGAGATGACAAGGTTGCCGGCCATGACATGGTTACTTAGCGAATTTATGGGACGGCACTACATCCGCAACTTTGCTGACAGCGTGCTAGCATTTGATAAAGCCTGTCAGGTCTGTCATGAGTCTCGGCCATCCTCTTGCGACTGCTAAGTCCGGAGCCCGCTCTGCCCTTACTGTTCCATGCTCTTTTTCTTTATTGCTCGCCTTTCCGCTGATGCTGATCGCGGCGGCCCCTGAAAGCGCGTTGGCCAAAGATGAGCCTAAGTGGATCGAAGTCCATACTACGCATTTTTCTGTGATCACCGACGCAGGCGACAAGCGCGGGCGTGAAGCCGCTTTGCGGCTGGAGCAGATGCGGGCGGTGTTTGGGCAGCTGATTTTGAGAGACAAGTTGAAAATGTCGGTTCCGGTCACGGTGGTTGCGCTCAAAAACGATAACCAATATGGCTTGGTGGCTCCGGCGAAACAGAGCCACTCCGCCGGATTTTATGTGCCGGGCGCGGATCGGGTTTATATCGTGCTCGATCTTTTTGAGCCCGATCCGTGGCGGGCGGTGGCGCATCCGCTGGCGCATTATCTTTTGAATTACAACTATCCTCCGACGCAGGGCTGGTTTGACGAAGGGCTGGCGGAGTATTTCGGGTCGATCGACATTGGCAAGCAAGTGGAGATTGGAGGCGATCCGGAATTGTTGCCGGAATGGCATGAGGACATTTTCGATGAGCACATGCGCCGCGATCCGAGCGTTCCCCAATCATTGACCCAACTGGTTAGTTCGCCCGTGTGGATCTCGATGGTCGACCTTTTCACCATGAAACATGACGGGTCGGGTGCACGCGAAGGGACGCACAATACGCTGTTCTACGCGCAGTCGTGGGCGGTGGTCCATTATCTTCTGAACAAGAATAAGATGCCGGAGGCGGGAACTTACTTCGACTTAGTGCTGAATCAGAAGGTGCCGGTGGATAAGGCGATGGTGCAGGCGTTCGATATGTCGCCGGCGCAAATGGAAGACGCGGTGAAGACCTATTTCAATTCGCTCAGCGGGTTGGGCATCGCGCTTGACCAGGCGAAGAAGCCGGTGGCAAACCCGGTAGACATGCAGCAGCCGTATCACTTCGCGCTGCCGTTTGGCGCGGATGATATCGGGATCACGATCACGCCGATAAAAGAAGAGGAAGCGAACGCGGTGATTGGCGACGTGATGGCGCGGATTCCGGAGCATCGCGATCAGGCGCTGCATGATTTGCAGCGATTGACTCAGGGCCCAAAAGACAATGAGGCGGCGCATCGCGGGCTGGCGTGGGACGACATCAGCCACAAACAATACGATGCGGCTGCCAGCGAACTCGAGAAGGCCACGGATATAGATCCGCGCGACCCGTGGATCTGGTATTACCGCTCGGTGTTGAAGTACAGGAGAGCGCAGGCTACGCGGCAGGAAATGCAGGGCCTGGCCAACATGATGCAGGATTTGCGGGCGGTCACAGATTGGTATCCGGAGTTAGCCGACGCCTATAACATGCTGGGAGTCGCGCGGGTGGAAGGCGGCGGCATCAACTCCGCTTTGGAAGCGCAGCGCCTGGCGATCGCGCTGGCTCCGCGGAATGTGGAATATCAGTTCAACCTGGGACAGATTTATGTTGCAGGTAAAAAGTGGGAGCTGGCGCGGCAGGTGTTTGCGCGGCTGAAAGACGGAACGGATCGCGCCGCGGCGTCTGCGGCAAAGCTGCAATTGGAAGATCTGGAGACGCTGCAGAAGTATGGAGTGCGTCCGCAGCGGGCGGAGGGCGAGACGCCGGCGGGAGCGGCCAGCGCTCCTTCGGCGGGAGCGGGGGCAGCTACGGTGAACGCGAAGGCAGGGCAGAATAATGCGGCCCTGAATAACGATAACGATGACGATGACAACGCGGCGCCTAAGCCGGCGCCTCCCAAGCCGGGGACGACCGGGCCCATGCAATTTCTCAAGGGCAAGATTGTCAGCAGCGATTGTTCAAAGGCTCCCGAGGCTACGGTTACGATCCTGAGCGGGATGACGACTTATACGATGCACGCTTCCGACTACAAATCGCTGGTGGTGATTGGACAGGACCAGTTTTCCTGCGAGTGGAAGAATCTTCTCGTGTCGGTAAACTATCGAGCGGTGGGGAAGCATGGCGGAGAGTTGGTGTCGGTTGAAGTGCGGTAGGGGTTCATTCGTGAACTCCCGCAATGCTCACATCTAGTCCGTTACCTTCCGCTGGAGTGCCAGATCGAGCCGGGCGACTGATAGTTCATGCCTTCGCCCCACACCACCTGCGTATCCCCGTGGTTATCGATGGCCAGGCTGAAATAGTCGCCGAAGGGAAAACTGAAGCCCTCTTTCGCGATATAGCGGTAGCCCGGCACATATCCCGACACGCGCGTCTCTTCGCCCCAGGTGGCTCCGCCGTTACTCGAACTCTTATAGTAGGTGTTCCAGTAAGGAGTGTTTTTCGAAACATTGCGCGCGTCCATCCAGGCTATGCGCACGTCGCCGGTGTTTCCGGCCACAATCGCGGGGAAGCCATGTTCCACGCCGGGTGCAGCCGAGGAAACATCGACCCGCGGCAACCAGATTTCTCCACCATTGGTCGAGGACGAAAAGTAAATCCGCTGCGGCCCCAGCGGCGTAGTGCCCGCGCTCCAGAGCGCGTAAAGAGTGCCTTCGGCGTCGGAAGTCAGAGACACTTGCGCGCCGAGAAAGCCTTCACCACATTCCTCACCTTTGCAATCGGGGGCTGCCGCCGAAACGTCGAGCAGGGTCGGGGTTGCGCTCCATGACTTTCCCGCATCGGTCGACTTCGACACGTAAAGGTTGACCGAGCCGCGCGCTCCTCCCGCTTTCGAATAAGAGGCCCACGCGAGATAAGCGTTGCCCGCCGGATCCACCGTCGCCGCGCCCAGCAGCGACCATCCCGGACGGCTCTCCGCATTCACCCGCGTCGGCGTAAAGCTCCGGCCGCCATCCTGCGAAGCCGCCACCCAAACCTCTTCTTCATGATTGAACGCCACATAAACGTTCTGGCCGCGTACGGCCAGCGCAGGCTTGTCGAGTTCCTCGTCGCTGCGTACCACAACCGTAAAGGACCACGTGGCGCCGAAATCGACCGATCTCGCGAGAACTATGGCGCGCTTGCCGTTCTGCAGCCACGCCGCAAAAAGGGTGCGATGGTCAGCCGGGTCGACGGCAATCTGCGCGTCAAACTGGCCCGAATTCGTCTCCAGAATCGCGTATGGAGCCTGCCAGGTCTTGCCGTTATCGTTGCTCGCCACGAACAGCATGGCGGGGACACGGCAGCGCTTGCAGTCGGGGACGACTCCATAATGTGGATAAAGAACGTAAACCCGCCCCGAACCGTCGGCAGCTATAGCTGGCTCCCACTGATCGCCGGTAGTCAGGCCTACGCGCTGTTGTCCGGAAAACTGCGGAGGCGCCGCCCATGCCACGCTCGCCAAGGCAAGCAGTAGCAGCGCGAGCCTCAGGGCATGAAGTCTCAGATCATGGCTTTTTGGACCATGGAATCTGATTAGACAAAAATTCAGTGCGAGCTTGGGATCAACGGGGCGCATGCAAAACTTTGCGAACTAATTTGCGAACCAACCGGGCGGGGGAGACAACAAACCCTAGCACTAGAACTGTATAACTAAGCTGTCCGCGGGTCAACCCTGGTTAGATGGTGGTGGCTCAGTCGGCCAAACCTTAACCACTGAGGGCACGGAGTATCACGAAGGAAAATCCTGGAACGAAAAACCTTCACTGCCTGCAAGGTCTGGCATTTACGGCAATTATGGCGATAAAAACACGTCATTCGCTGGTTCGGCCATGCGAAGGATCGGCCGAGTTTGCGACATCGAGATCGACTTGCAGTTTTAAGCCCGGATTGACTCCGGGCGGATAACAGTTTCCGTCTTTGTTGTAGTTCGCGGGGCAGCCGGCGGCGAAGTCGGGCCGCTTTGGCGATTGGGAAAACTGCCAGACGTCGGCGAATGAAATTCCGCTGGCTGCGGGCGACAGGTCTTTTCTTGAGACGGTGCATCCGGGCGAAGGCGGACAGGAATCGTTGACCACCCAATATTCTATCTGTCTTCCACCAGCATTCTTACGGATGTCTTCGGCGGTTACCACGGAGACGCCCCCGCCTTCCTGCGCAGGAATGCCCGAACAATAGACTCCGGCCATGAAGTGCGCTGAATTTACGCTATCAATCCAGGCATGCAGATAGGCGCGTTGCTCCGGAAGCAGGCGTCCGCCCTGTTCCTGATCGAGGAAGATTATTGTGTGCGCAGGAAATCCTTCGGCGCGCGCAGCGCGGACGGCTTCGGCTGCATCAGAGTTGCCTAACTTCGACGCATCGCCGTGCGGGTTTGATCTCGGCGAAGGTGCGTCCGTTGAACAGGACAAGGAAGCCGAAGCCGGCTGCCTGAACAACCTTTCGCTTTCCGGCCCAGGAATTCGTCTTCGATCTTGTTTTTGATCTTGTTGTCGATCCGGGCGCATCGTTGAGCCAATACCCGGTGTAAGAGAACGTTTGGCGTAGAATTTTGAGGTTTGCGTCGCCGGGATAGTCGTTGCGATCAAAGCCCAGGTAGGCGGCGCGGGTTTCCGGTGCTTGGGAGAAGGTTGGTTGGAGGCCGACTGCCAGCGATAAAAGGATTGCGGAGATGGATAGACAAGTTTTCATCTCAGACCGACAGGTCGAACATTGACGGAACGACTCTAAGGTTCAAGGTTGTGATCCACTCTGCGATGCGCCCGCAACCGGCTTCCTGGCGAGAATGTATGCTCTTCGGCTCTGATACTCAACTTCTGGCGCGTAAGGCTCTCTCTCGATAATCTCCACGATCGTCAGCCCCTCGGCCTCGAGATAATTTCAGGATTGCGGAGGTTGGAAAGAGGAAGAAATCCATGGAGATGTGCTGACCCCACATCTCAGCTTCGTGAAGAATTTCATCGCCGATATGAAACGATAGCAGGAGGAGTCCGCCCGGCTGCAGCACTCTTTCCATTTCTCGAAATGCGAGCGGGAGAGAGGCTTGAGGAATGTTGACGATGGCGTAGAAAGCGGCGATGCCGGCGAGCGATCCATCGGGGAGATCGAGGACCAGCATATTTCCTTCGCGGAACGAAATATCGGGGTTGAGTCTTCGCGCCTGCTGCAACATTTGCGGAGAAAGATCGACGCCGAAAACCTCGGCGCCCGCATCGCGCAGGTAACGCGCTACATGACCGGGGCCGCATCCCAGATCGCAGATTTCGCCATGAGGCGCGACCTCGCGGGCGAAGCGATTAAGAAGTTGCTGATCCAGCGGCTTGTGCTGAAGCTCGTTGGAAATCCGGAGTGCGTATTCTTCCGCGAGACGATCATAGCTTTTGCGAATCGATGAAATGATACTCGTCGTCGTCATCATCATCCATGCGGTTCTTTTATCAGATTCATTTCGTCTGCGCAGTTTGTTCCGGTGTCAGGGTCGTCAACTCCTCCCGAGACTCAGGTTTTGCTGGCGCTGCCGGTAGTCGTAAGCGAAAGGTAGTACCCGCTCCGACGATAGAATCGAATTCCACGGAACCGTAGTGCCACTGCATGATCTGGTAGGTTTGCGCCAGACCGATGCCGCTTCCACCTTTCTCGCTTTTCGTAGTGTAGTAGAGTTCGAAAATCTTCTCCTGAGCTTCGGGGGGAATGCCGCAGCCCTGGTCGAGGATTTCGGCAAGAATCATTTCGCCATCGCGCCGGGCTTTCAAGGTCAGCGTTCCTCCGGTGGCCATGGCTTGCACGCCGTTTAGAACCAGATTCAGCACGGCCTGCTTCATCAGGTCCGCATCGACGCGCACCAGAAGAGCGTCAGGCGGCGCGCTGTCTGCGGTTGGCGACGGGGCAAGCCCCGTATCTGCAGTTTGATTGGGAAGTTCCAGCGCGATTCGCACTCCGTGGCGGGCTGCGTCGGGCCCGGCAAGAACGGCTACGCTTTCCAGAATTGTTCGCAGGTCGACGTCTTCCAGGCGCAAATCCTGGGGACGGGTAAAGTCGACCAGGATTTGCACGACGCGGTCGAGGCGGTGGATCTCCTTGTCTATGATTTCCACGTGACGACGCGTTTCAGGATCGTCCTGTTGCATTTTGTTTTGCAAATGATGCAGGTGCAGCACGATGGCGTTGATGGGATTCTTGACCTCGTGAGCCACGCCTCGGGTCATGCGTCCACTGGCGGAGAGACGGCGCGAGATTTCAATTTCATTTTCGATGCGCCGGGCCGATTCGGCATCGCGCATGGTTAGCAGCGCACCAATCGGCGTTCCTTTTTCCTGGATAAAATCCAGCGATACCTGAACGCGGCGGCCGTCGACAGTTTCGAATTCATACTGCGCCAGCGGACGCTGCTTTTGAAATGCGGGCAGAACTACGGCGCCGAGAACGGTACCATCGGAAAAAATTTCTTCCGCCGTGCGTCCAAGAATTTCGCGGCGCGGGCGTCTCAGAAACTTCTCCGCCGAGGCGCTGACCAGGACCACGCGCTTATCGCGCGTGAAGAGCATAAGCCCGTCCTGCATCTTGGTCATGACCTGCTCCACGTTGTCTTTCAGCGCGGAAAAAATCTCATTCGTATCGCGAATCCGGCGCCCGAGGTGTGCGATCTTCAGTGACACCAACCCTACTTCGTCGTCGCCACTGGTCTCCTCCTCGGGCAGCGGATTGCCGGCGCTGGCTGTGTCCAAATCGCGGGCGATGGCCTTCAACGGGCCGAGCGCGACATTGGAAACCACGGCGGCCAGCACCAGGGAAGAGAAGACGGCAACCACGAAAAAGAAAAGGGCTTGTTGCAGTTTTGGAGTCAGTTCGCTCCGCAAGAACAGGGTGGAAACCCCCACGCGAACACTGCCGAAAACATGATTATCGAATTCCAACGGCAGGGTCACGTCATAAACTTTAGCCATGGAAGGCGCGTAGATCATGCGCAACTGGCGGCGGAAACCGGCATCGCGCAGTTCGCTCAACGGGGGACGGTCGGGGACGGGCTTGCCGTTAACCGCCGCACGGGTATCGAGAATTGCTGCTCCGTTCAGATCAACGATGGCGGCGTCGTAAATGATGAACGAACTCCCCACCAGCGATTCCAGCATGTCGTTCAGGTCGGCGTCGGTCTGAAGATGGGATGAGATGGCATTGCGCATCGCCCTGGGGTTTTCGGTGTTAACCCGGGTGCTCGTCAGGTCGGGTACGGCTTTGTTGGCGGCGTATTCGAGTTGAGAGGTGAGCTGAGAGGCGGTTTCATCGGCCCACGCGAGGCGCTGGCGCAGGAACTGGGAAAGGTAGAACCAGGCGAATCCGACCACGAGAGCCGTGAACAACGTGGTAATCGCGAAGACGATGATGAATTTGCGCGTCATTACTTTATTTTGGAGAGACGCGGCTGGCGGCGTCTTCGCTGGCGTTATTCGCGGCGCGAGACCGGGCAAGCCCCGTTTCTACAGATAGGTCTTCTCACTCCTCGGCGGTCATAACTTCGTCCTGGGGCCGGCCGTACTCTTTAAGCTTGTTATGCAGCGTCTTAAGGCTGATGCCAAGTATCTCGGCGGCTCGCGTTTTATTGTTACTGGTCGCCTGCAGAGTTTTCAGGATGAGTAACTTCTCCGCCTCGCCCACCGTGGTGCCTACTCCGAGATGGACCGCATCGGGATCGTTCACCATCGGCCGCACGCTCTGACCGAAGCCGGGGGGCAAGTGTTTGGTTTCGACCAGTCCGCTTTCGCAGACGATGACGGCGCGTTCGAGAGTGTTGCGCAACTCGCGAACATTGCCCGGCCAGGAGTAACTCTGGAAGATATTGAGCACGGCTTCACTGACGTCGGCGACTTTGCGACCGTGCTTCTCGTTCATATCCGCGAGCAGGCTCTTCACTAACTCGCGGATATCTTCTTTATGCTCGCGCAGCGCCGGCATGTGTATGTTGAAAACATTGAGGCGATAATAGAGGTCTTCTCTCAACTGTCCATTCGCCACGGCTTCATCGGGAACTTTGTTGGTGGCGGCGAGAACCCGCACATCCACGGAAGTTTCCACCTTGCTGCCCAAACGCCTCAGTTTATGGTCTTCCAGAACGCGCAGCAGCTTGGCCTGCGTGCCTACCGGCATTTCTCCAATCTCGTCGAGCAGCAGCGTGCCGCCTTCGGCTAATTCAAAGCAGCCGGTGCGGCGCTCCAAAGCGCCGGTGAATGCGCCTTTTTCGTGGCCGAAGATCTCGCTCTCAATCAGGGTCTCAGGGATGGCTGCACAATTAATGGGGACGAACGGTTTATTGCGCCGCGGGCTCATGTCGTGAATGGTGCGCGCCACCAGTTCCTTGCCGGTGCCGCTGGCTCCGGTGATCAATACGGCTGCGGTGCTCGGAGCCACCTGTTCGATTAGCCGGAAAATCTCCTGCATCTGACGGGAGGCACCAGTCAGGCGGCCAAGCGCTCCTTTGTCGCGCAACCTGCGGCGCAGTGTTTCGTTTTCGGTGCGTGTATTGAGGATCTCGCCGATGTTAGTCAGAATGGAGCGCAATCGCCGGAAGTCGATCGGCTTCTCGATGTAGTCCTGCACGCCCAGTCGGCCGGCGTGAAAGGCAGTGTCGGTTGCCTTCTGAGCGGTTACCATCACGACCGCGATGGACTGCGAAAGATCGGCAAGCTTCTCCACCAACTCCATGCCGCCCATGCGGGGCATTTTGACGTCGGTGATCACAATGGAGGGAGCGAAACCGGGAATTTTTTCCAGGGCTTCCAGGCCGTCAGCAGCGGTGTCAGTGCTATAGCCCCATCCCGAGACCAGTTCAGCCAGCCCGGTTCGCTCGTTTTCTTCGTCTTCAACAATCAGTACACGTTCCTGAGCCATATTCCTGGGTGTTTTTCCTGAAGCGCCAAAGCTCCAAACAGCATTATTCAGGGAAGCGTGCTGGGCCGCAACCGGGACAATATCAATTTGAGAAAATAGCCGCGAAATAACGGCGAAAAAAATTGTCGTGTCTCGATTGTTACACTTTTGCAAAAGGGTCTGCTTGCTGTAGAATTCGTTGTTCTCACAGACAGTCTATCCGTACATGCCGTAAGGATTTATTGATCCCAGTTCTCACTCAGTGCTTTGCAGTGGATTTGATTCGGAGGAAATCTAATGTCAGCTTGTCACCAAACTTACCGGAGAGGCGCGAGTGTCGCGCTGGTTCTGGCCCTCGTTCTAATTGCGTTGCCGGCTTTGCTGAACGCACAAACCGCGCCCGCACCCAGCACGTCCTCGGGCGACACCGTGCCAAAGGCGGAATTGTTTCTTGGTTATCAATGGCTGAACCCGGGTGGCAACGTGCCCAACAGCGATGACCCGCCCAATCCATTTCACCTGCCCTCGATCGCGCCGGGCGGTGGTGTCAACTTTTCGTACAATTTCACCGACAATTTTGCTGGCGAGGCCAATGTCGGTATTGACTGGAATCGCTACGCCGACGTCGAAGCTCTCACGATCGGACCGAAGTATACGTGGCGAGGCGAGGGCGTGAATTATTTCATTCATGCGCTGGGAGGGTGGGAGCGGCTAGGAGCTAGGACTGACCGTTCGTTTAACAGCACGGGCCCGGTCATTCTTCTTGGCGGAGGTATGGATCTGAAGTTTTGGAAGCTAGTCTCCATCCGCCTGTTTGAAGCTGACTACCAGTGGTCGCACCAAAATTTCGCTGGCGAGGTAGGTTTAACGATTCCGATTTGCGCCAAGTGAACTTCACCGGTGTGCGCCTGACGACCGGTCTGGTATTTAATCTTGGTGGAGCTCCCGAAGTTCCGGTGGCGGCGGCTTGCTCGATTGACCATAGCGAAGTGATGGTCGGCGAGCCCTTGCATGCCACGGTCAGCGCGAGCAACTTCAATCCCAAACACACGTTGACCTATGCCTGGACAAGCACGGGCGGCAAGATCGAAGGCAAGGATACGGGCGCGAGCATCGACACCAACGGTGCGGCCCCGGGCAGTTATACGGCCACAGCAACCGTCACCGATCCCAGAGCCAAGAAAAACAATACGGCCAGCTGCACCGCGAATTTCACAGTGAAGCCGCAGAACCCGCCGCAGATGTCGTGCTCGGCAAGTCCCTCCACTGTCGAAGTTGGAGGTTCCTCCACCATCACGTGCAGTTGCACCAGTCCCGACAACGCTACGGTTACGGTTGGCGGCTGGACTTCGACTGGAGGCAGTATCTCCGGCAGCGGCAACTCGGCGACACTTACCACGACGGGCGCATCTCCAGGTCCGGTGACGGTGAGCGCCACATGTACAGATTCGCGCGGCTTGACGGCCTCCTCTTCGAGCACCGTCACGGTGAACGCACCACCGCCGCCACCACCGCCGCCGCCGCAAGCGACCAAGGTGAACGAGTGCGAGTATCCCAACAAGATGAAGCCGTGGAGGGTCGACAATACCTGCAAGGCTGAACTGGACGATGTTGCACTCAAATTGCAGCAGGATCCGGATGCCAAGCTGGTGGTCGTCGGCAACGCTGGTCCGAAGGAAAAGCGGAAGAACCTGGCGGCCGAGCGCGCGCTCAACGTGAAGGCTTACATCTCGGGAGGCGAGGCGAAACAGAACATCGACGCCAGCCGCATCGAGGCGCGCACTGGAAACGAAGGCACAACGACGACGGAACAGTGGATTGTTCCGGCGGGCGCTACCTTCCCCGAGGCCGACAGCACCACGCCGGTCGACGAGAAGAAGGTGAAGGCGATTCCCGATCACCCGAAACCAGCGGCCAAGAAGAAGAAAAAGGCCGAATAACACCGTGGTATGCGGGCGTGTTGCCAGTCTGCAGTTTGGCGGCCGGGCGGGGACGCCCGGCTCTCCACCTGCAACGTTTGGTTAGCACGAAAGGCCGGTAGGGTTCTCCCTGCCGGCCTTTCTATTTTTCGCCCTTCAGTAACCTTGTTCGAGACATGCTAGCCTGTCTAGTGTGATGGTGGGCGAATATCGTTCGCCGGGGGTCAAGGTAGCGCATGGATTTCACTGGGAAACGGAACTTTCTCCGCACCGGTTTGTTGCTTCTGGCAGTCAGTCTTTTGAGCACCGCGCTGTTGGCTTCAGGGCCCTGGCAGGTGTTAGGCCCGGACGGCGGCGACGCGCGCAGCCTTGCGTATGACGCGCACAATCCCGATCACATTCTGCTTGGCACCAGCACCGGCCAGATGTTTGCTTCGAACGATGCAGGACGCACATGGTCGCGCCTGGCGCGCCTCGGTGGCGACGAATATGTGCTCGACCACATTGCTATAGATCCGCAAAATTCGAATCGAATTTACGTCTCGGCCTGGAGTTCCTCGGGCCAGCAAATCGGCGAAATCTTCCGTACGGTCGACGGCGGAGCTAACTGGCAAACCTTGCCGGCGATGCATGGCAAGTCGATCCGCGCGATGGCCATGTATAAGGGTAATTCGGACGTACTGGTGGCGGGCGCACTCGATGGTGTCTATCGCAGCAATGATGGTGGCGATAACTGGGAGCGGCTCTCACCCGCGAATTCAGCCGATGTCAAGAATATTGAGTCGATTGCCATCGATCCCAAAGATCCCAACACGGTTTACGCGGGAACCTGGCACCTGGCCTGGAAAACGACTGACGCCGGGGCCAACTGGCAGCACATCAATAAGGGCATGATCGACGATTCCGACGTCTTCTCGGTCATCGTCGACCATGACAATCCTGCGGTGGTTTTCGCCAGCGCTTGCTCGGGTATTTATAAGAGCGAGACGGCGGGCAACCAGTTCTCGAAGATTCAGGGCATTCCGTTCTCGGCGCGCCGCACTCGCGTGCTCAAGCAGGATCCGACTAACGAAAACATTGTTTACGCGGGAACCACCGAAGGCCTGTGGAAGACCACCGACCTGGGCAAAGTGTGGAAGCGGGTAAGCAGTCCGGAAGTGGTGGTCAATGACGTCGTCGTCGATCCGCGGGATTCCAACCACGTGCTGCTGGCCACAGACCGCAGCGGCGTGATGGCCTCAAGCGACGGCGCCGCCACCTGGACCCCATCGAACCACGGTTATGCGCATCGTTATGTTTCCGCCGTGCTGGCGGATAACAAAGATGAACGCACGCTGTATGTGGGCGTAGTCAACGATCGCGAATACGGTGGCGTGTTCTATTCGCACGATGCCGGACAGCACTGGTCGCAGAAAGCCGCCGGCCTCGGCGGAAAAGATGTGTTTGCGCTGAGGCAGGCCCCGAGTGGAATGCTGTTGGCGGGCACCAACCGTGGCGTCTATTCGCTGGAGCACAATGGCGGCGAATGGCATTCGATGAACGTAGTGGTGATCGAGCACACTTCGAAGATCGTGCGGAAAGGGTCGCGCAAAGCGGTCACCAGGACCTCCATCGAGAAGAAGGAGCTGGTATCCCGCGTCAACGATCTCGACCTCGGCCCCGAACGCTGGCTGGCAGCGACCACGGGCGGCATCTACACCAGCACCGACCAGGGCAAGATGTGGAAGGGTGGTCCGGTGCTTGGGCAGACGGACTTCGTTTCCGTGCGAGCCGATGGTTCGACCATGATGGCGGCGACGCGCTCCAGCGTGCTCGTCTCCAATGACAACGGCAAGATCTGGCAAAAGGCTAGCCTGCCATCGTATGTGGTCGGTATCCGCAGCGTGGCCATTGCTTCCGATAGCCAGCTTATGATCGCGGCCCGCGAAGGCGCTTACCACAGCAGCGATGGTGGCGCGACGTGGGAACACGTGCTCAACGGCCTTCCTGCCAAGGACATCACCTCGGTCAACTTCGATGCTGCTCACAAACGGTTGCTGGCCACCAGCGATGCGACCGGCGTGATCTTCGAGAGCAGCGACGGCGGACGCACCTGGCAGCGTGGTCCCGACAGCGGATTCCCGTTGCGCCGGGTCAGCGTATTTGGCGGACGCCTCGTCGGCGCAACTCCGTTCGACGGCGTAATTCTGCAGCCGGAAAACGAATCGATCAGCGCCGGCGCCGAAGCGAGTGCCTCAGAGTAAAGAGTAAAAGTAAAGCGTAAAGCTGGGATTCACCCCTAAACTTACTGACCGGGGAGGCGGGAACGCTTCCCCGGTTTTTCGTGTCCAGGCGGATGGCTGTGCTTGCCTTCTTCATGGCGCTGGGAAACAATCAGTTCACGGGCATGCGGCTTTTCTGTTCATTGGCGTTTGCGCTTTGGCTTTGCTTCCCAGCCGTGGCTTCCCAGTTGCAGGATCCGGCGGACTCCGCAGGGGCTGCCGGAGATTCCCCCGCCCAGTCCACGGCTCCTGAGTCTTCTCCTGCCCAGTTTCCTCCGGCCGATTCGCAGCCCGCTGCGACGGCTCCCGCCGAGAATCCGCAGCCCGCGCCGCCTCCCGCAGAGACTGCAACGTCACCGGCCCAGAAGACGGCCGAGAGTATCGAGAAAAAACCCACGGTAGCCCGAAAGAAGCGCCGCAAGCGGACTCCGGCGCCTTCCGACACTCCGCGGAAGGTTGTGGTTCGCGAGGGGGGAGCGCGGGAACCGGCGGAAGAGATTGTTCCGGGCCTGAGTTCCGCCGAAGCCGCGCGGCAACGGCAGAACGCGGAGCAGTGGCTGAATACAACCGACGGTCAATTGAAACAACTGGCGGAACGGGGCGTAAATCCGGATCAACTCGAGACAATCGGACAAATCCGGAATTACATGAATGGCGCGCGCGGGGCTTTGCGCGAAGGCGATCTGAGGCGCGCCAGCACGCTGGCGGAGAAGGCGCATCTGTTGTCGGATGATTTGGTGAAGCATTAGGACAAGGTCTCAGGTTCCGGGTCATTGTCCCAAGTCTGGATCCATGCCCCAAGTCCCAAGAAAATTCCGAGGTTCGCGATCGGTAAACCTGAGCCTCGATGATTGCGCCGCTCTCTATGTGATGCTAAAATGTATCACATGACGAAAGCCTCGGTCCGGGACCTGCGCTACGACTTCAAGAAGATTGAACGCCTTCTGCTCAACGGCGAAGAAATCCAGATTACGAAGCACCGGCGTGTCATTGCCCGACTGCTGCCGGAACAGGCGGAATCCGTGAAAAAGATGCCAGACTTTCGGGCGCGGGTGCGAAAGATATATGGCAACAAGGTACTGGCTGTGAGCGGAGCGGATTTGTTAGCCGCCGACAGGGATCGGTATTGAATGTTTTACGCCGAACCCAGCTTTCTTGTGTCTCTTTATAGCCTGGACGCAAATTCGGGACGCCGCCACACGCACGATGCAAGATTCCAGAGGGTACTTGCTTTATTACTGCTCTTGGGGAGTTCGAGACCGTTAACGCTTTCGGATTGCGCGTGTTTCGGAAGGAGGTTTCGGCGGCACAAGCCCAAGCATCAATCGCCGACTTCGAAAGGGATTTGCGCAACGGGATTTTCCAAATCCGGGGATTGTCGGGTGAGGTCTTTGAGCGAGCGCTCCAATTATCCCGGCAAACAACGCACAAACTGGGTACCCGGGCGGCAGATCTGCTGCACGTTGCGGCGGCCCTCGAATTCGGCGCTGAATACCTATTCAGCTTTGATCAAAAACAGCGGAAGCTTGCCCGATCCCTGCACCTTAAGCTGAACTAGGAAGACGTCAGGCCGCGCGGGTCAGGGAAAATCTCAGAGCGTTTGTGTTCTGAGACCTGAGACCAGATACCCTTAGACCTGGGGTCTGAGACCTGGGGCTAAATCCCTACTCGCTCGTGAAGTAGTCCACCGTCACCGGGTTCTCGAACAACGAGTAATCGCGGGTTACGACGGTGATGCCGCTGTCGGTGACGAAGTAGCGCTCGCGGTCGGCTTCGGCGTCGTAGCCGATTGTCGTCCCTTCAGGGATGTGCACGTCGCGGTCGATGATGGCTTTGCGGATGCGACAACTGCGGCCTACGTTGACGTGCGAGAACAGAATGCTGTTTTCAATCTCGGCGTAGGAATTCACCCGCACATCGGGAGACAGCACGCAACTCTGGACTGAGCCTCCGGAAATAATGCAGCCCGACGAAACCAGGGAATCAAGCGCGCGGCCCATGCGCTCGCTGTCAGAAAAGACGAATTTCGCCGGTGGATACTGCCGCTGGTGGGTGCGAATCGGCCACGCATCATCGTAAAGATTGAATACGGGAGAGACCGAGACCAGGTCCAGGTTGGCTTCGTAATAGGCCTCGAGCGTGCCCACGTCGCGCCAGTAGAGCGCCTCTTTCTTATTTTCATCGACAAAATTGAAGGCGAAGACGCGGTAGTCGCCGAGCATCTTGGGCAGAATATTCTTGCCGAAATCGTGACTCGATTCGGGGTCCTCGGCGTCCTTGAGCAGGACCGGAATCAGGACATCGGTGTTGAAAATATAGATGCCCATGGAAGCCGAGATTTTCGTGGGATCGTAAGGCGAGCGCAGATCGGTCTGCTTCGGTTTTTCGAGGAAGCCGGTGATGCGGTGCTCGTGATCGATATCGACCACGCCAAAATGGCGGCACTCCGCGGGATCCATGGTCAAGGTCGCCACCGTGACGTCGGCGGCGGCGTCCTGGTGCTGCCGGAGCATGCGCGCGTAATTCATTTTGTAGATGTGGTCGCCGGAGAGGATGATCACGTACTTCGGCTGCTCGGAGCCGATGGAATAGATGTTCTGGTAGACAGCGTCGGCCGTGCCCATGTACCAGTTTTCGCTGACGCGCTTCATGGGCGGCAGGATTTCGATGAACTCGCCGATCTCGCGGCCGAAGATGTTCCAGCCTTCGCGGATCTGGCGATTGAGCGAGAGTGCCTTGTATTGGGTAAGGATGTAGACGCGGCGCAGGCCGGAGTTGACGCAGTTGGAAAGAGTGATGTCGATGATGCGGTAGCTGCCACCGAAGGTTACGGCCGGCTTGGCGCGATCACGGGTTAGCGGATAAAGGCGCTCGCCTGCGCCCCCAGCGAGCAGAATTCCGAGCGTATCTTTCATCGACATACGGTCACTGGTATCCGGTGACGTGGGCAACATTAAAGATGCAGAATGAGCCACGAACGCTGCTCCGCAACCAACGCGAAATACTAGCACAGGCGGTGCGTTCTGTTCCGACTACCGGGTCGCCCGGTTTGGACAATCGAGTGCTGCTGTTCCTACGTTAGCTAAGGCATCGACGGGCGCGAGGTGCCGCGTCTTTCCACTACTAGCGCGGCTAGCAGTGCACGATCTTGGGGCTCTGGATGCCGCGGGTTGCGTTGCGCGAATCCACTACCAGCTTGGCTTCGTTCACGATCTGCTTGTAATCGTAGTCGGAATGATCGGTGACGATGAGCACGCAGTCGTATTGGCCGAGATCATGGAGCGGAGTGCACTTCATCTGCAGATCATACTTCCGGCCGCGGCCAACGAAAGGAAAGTAAGGATCGTTGTAGCTGACCGTGGCGCCTTCTTTTTGCAGCAGCTCGATGATGGTGAGAGCGGGTGACTCGCGCAGGTCGTCAATGTCTTTCTTGTAGGCAACGCCCAAAACCAGAATCTTCGATCCATTGATCGACTTCTTCTGGCGGTTGAGCGCTGAGATGGTCGAGGCAATCACGTTATAAGGCATGGCCACGTTGATTTCGCCGGCCAGTTCGATGAAGCGGGTGCGGAAGTCGAATTCTTTTGCCTTCCATGAAAGATAAAACGGGTCAACGGGAATGCAATGTCCGCCAAGACCCGGCCCGGGATAAAACGGATGGAAGCCGAAGGGCTTGGTGGCGGCGGCATCGATGATCTCCCAGATATCGAGATCCATGCGCAGGCAGAGCATCTTGAGTTCGTTGACGAGCGCGATGTTGACGCAGCGGTAAATATTCTCGAGCAACTTGGTCATCTCCGCGGCGGCAGGAGAGGAGACAGGAACCGTCCGCCGGAAAATGGAGCCGTAAAGCGCGGCTGCGATTTCGCTGGCTTGCGGGTCGAGGCCGCCAATGACCTTCGGAATATCATGACGCGCCACCTGGGTGTTGCCGGGATCTTCGCGCTCGGGCGAGAACGCAACCCAGATTTCGTTGTCTCCGGCTGCGCCCTGGCGCGATGCCGTCAGCCCAGCCTTGTTTTCTTTTTCGAGAATTGGAATCAGCACTTCTTCGGTCGTGCCGGGGTAGGTTGTGCTCTCCAGAATGACAATCTGGCCGGCGCGCAGGTGAGGCGCGACCGCATGAGCGGTGTTGGTGATAAAGCTGAGGTCGGGCTCGTGATATTCGTTCAGCGGGGTGGGGACGCAGATGATGATGGCGTCCATGGCGGTGATGCGCGAATAGTCGGCCGTCGCTTTGAATCCATGCGCTTTGGCGGCTGCGATCTCTTCGGGCGTGATGCGGAAAATGTAGGTGCCGCCGTTGTCGAGGGTATCGATTTTCCGCTGATCGATGTCGAAACCGGTGACGGGAAATTTCTGCTCGCTGTAGAGCAGGGCCAGGGGCAATCCGACGTAGCCCAAGCCGATGATCCCGACTTTGGCCTGTCGCGCCTCGATGCGGCCTTTCAGGTCGGTAAACAGCGACGAAGCGGTAAGCTGAGTATTCATAAGGGCAAGGATGATTTTAACATTGCAGGCGGTGGGGCAAGCCGCGCCTGCTGCGTCTGCCGCACCTGTTCTAGCGATTGTCGCTCGGTTTTCACGCGATGTTTAGGCGGCGATGGCCGTTTTGATTACCGTCGTAATCGAATTTCCGGGGCCACTCTTTTCTTAGTAACATGCGAAATAACATGCGAATCTTGCGATTGCCCGCTCTATTGTTTTTGGTGTTCTTGATTATCGTGGTTGTGGCTGCCAGCCAGGCGGCGCGCTTTCTGGTGGTTGAGGGGCCGGTCAAGTCTGACGCCATTGTGGTGCTGGCCGGGGAGACTGATGCCCGTCCGGCTCGCGGGGTGGAGTTGCTGCGGCAAGGGTTGGCGCCGCATGTCTGTTTTTGAACGCGGAAAAACGTACCCGCATCTATGACATGCGGCTGGTCGATATCGCGCAGAATTACGTGAACCGCCTTCCTGAGGCCGGCCGCGTCTCGGTGTGCCCGATCTCGGGATATTCGACCTTTGCCGAAGCCGATGATGTGAGCCGGTGCCTGCAGCCGCTGGGCGCGCATCGCGTGCTGATTGTGACCTCCGATTATCACACCCGGCGAGCGCTGATGATCTTGCGCCGCCGCTTGCCGCAATACCAGTTCAGCGCCGCCGGAGCGAGCAATCCGGCGGAATTCGGCGAAGACTGGTGGACGAAACGCGAATGGGCAAAAGTAACATTTGATGAGTGGTCGAAGATGATCTGGTGGCAATTGGTGGACCGGTGGCGATCAGTAGCAAGCTAGCTCTCAGCTGTCAGCCACCAGCCGTCAGCCGTCAGTAAACCCGAAAGCCGCGGACGAAGGATTTTGACTTTGCTCTGCTGATGGCTGATGGCTGACAGCTGACCGCTGAGACTGGCAAGTTTTTCGCTATTACGTTAGTTTAAACAGTACTCATTTTCAGGAGGCTCCATGGCTCAGGTAACGATTACGGTGCGCAAGGACGGTCCTTTGCGTATTGACGATCCCAATGGCGTTATCGAGATGGTTGATGCCGAGGGCAACAAGTTCGACCTGACGGGCAAGACAGCCTTTTCCTTGTGCCGGTGCGGAGCTTCCGCTAATCGTCCTTTTTGCGACGGAAGCCACAAGATCGCCTTCCAATCGACCAACCCGCCTGTCCAGATCGGTTAGCTTGGCGCCGGTCTGGGGAACGGCTGGCGCGGGTGAAAATGCGCGTTGTTTTTCTATCGTTAGTACTACAACTTCTGGCGCGGACTGCCTCTTCCACAACTGCTAGACTTTTGTAAGAGCCAAATGCCACGTTTCTTTCATTTCGGAGGCCTGCTTGGCCTGGCGGCGTTGTCGGCGATATTCCTGCTGACCTTCTCGCCGATGACGACGGCAGTTGCGCAAACTTCCGGCCGCGCGTCCGGGGAGATGGCTGTGCCCGCGATTGCGCAGACTCGTTCCGAATCGCCTGCCCCGAAGGTGGCCCATGTGGAACAGGTTTCGGTGCACGCGGGGGACGCGGCCGACGCTGGGCTGATCGTCGAAATACAAACCTCAGGGCGGGTCGCGCCCGACACGCAGGTCATTACAGATCCCGACCGCATCATCGTGGATTTTCCGGGAGCCCTTCCGGCGGCTGCTTTGCACGCTCTGAAGGTCAACCAAGGAGCGCTGACCGGAGTTCGCACGGGATTGTTTTTCAATAATCCTCCGATTACTCGCGTCGTGCTCGATCTTGCGGAGCCGCAGTCTTATCAGATTTCGACGACCGGAACTGGGGTGGTCCTTAAGTTAAGTCCCGCTAAAGCAAATTCGGCCAAAACAAATGCTGGTACGCCGAATCCTGCTGCGCCAAATTCGAATTCGCCAAGTCCGACTGCGCAAAATTCGGGTGCTCCAAACTCGGCTGGTCCAAACTCGAGTACGATCAATCCGGTTAATTCGAATTCGGTTAAGCTGAACCGAGCTCAGTCAAGCCTGGCCAAGTCACGCTCGGCAAATTCGAGTCCGGCAGATTCAAGTCCGGTCCAGTCGAACGCGGTCAAGTCGAACCCGGCAATGCTGAAGTCCGTGAAGTCGACTGCCGCCGGTAGTGCCAAGTTGAATTCGGCTAAACTAAGTCTCGACCTTGGGGCGGGAGTGGTGATTGAGCGTTATCCAATTACCCCAGGCGCGCGGACCCCAATGACTGCACCGGCGATCACCGCTATAGTTGCAACCGCACCGAAACCGGTCGATGCTTCGCCGGCGCGGAGCATAGGGCCTGTTGGCCCGAGTGTCACGACCGCCAATATTCCGACTGTCAATGCTGCGACCGTCAATCTCCCGACCGTCAATGTTGCGACCGTCAGTATTCCTCGAGAGATTTCCGAGGCTGCGGCTGCGCCGACGCTTGAGCCGATTGCTGAAGAGGCAGCGCCTCCGAAGCCGGCGATGTCGGTAACGTTTGCCAACGGGATGCTGAGCATTCGAACCGAAAAGGCCACGCTGGCGCAAGTGTTGTACGAAGTGCAGCGCCAGACGCAGGCTGAAATCGCTATTCCAGCGGGCGCCGAGCAGGAAGAAGTGGCTGCCAATCTGGGTCCGGCGTCGGCACGCGATGTGCTGGCCTCGCTCTTGAACGGCTCCCCGTATAACTTCATTTTTATCGGCAGTCAAGAGAGACTTGAGCGCGTCATCCTGACCGTGCGCGACCCCAATATTTTCTAGGGTCGTCAATGCCGGATCGCCCACCAAATGGGTGAGAGTCGTCGCCAGCCAAACCTTTCCCCACAGAGGACACCAAGGTTCACGAAGGAAGAGCCTTGACTTCGGCGCGCGCTATTTCGCGCTCCAGCGCGCTTTCTGTCGGCGATCTGGGTTGCCGTAGCCTATTCGGTTTCCGATTACGGCGGCGAGATTAGCCTCACCGCTACCGGAGACGAGCCGTTGCCGAGGATTGGGGTTCCGGTGGCGCCAATTCCGCATCCGGCCATGTTGATGATGGTTGCGGGGATCTCGCTTGCGCCGTTGGACAGTGGATGGAAGTGCGGCACTTGCGGACGAGTTCAGGAAGACCTGCAGGAAGCCGATGACAGTGACATTAGGGTTGCCCGTGGTCGGGGGGGTTGGCATACCGGGGTAGACGTCGACGACCGGTATCGTCACGATGGAATCGCTAACCATGACATCTTTTCCGATTGCATTCGTAGCCGGGTTTTGGCTGCCTGCCGTGAACTGAAATGGAGGCACGGCGTTGGCCGGATCGATGCTGTCGCTCTCTCCGGGTGTGGGGGTTACCTGGTGAATGAGGCACTCCGCGGCATTAACCGTGTCTTGATCGCGAACCCCAGCGTAGGCGGTGCTTAAATCGATGTTGAGGGTAGAGGTCGAACCGCACGAAACGGGCAACTGAACGCAGCCCGCAATGGCAATTGATAATCCTGGAAGCCAGCGCTGCATGCGGGCAAAGCCTGCGTGGGAACAGGAAAATCTCCGGGATTCGATGTTCCGATAGGATCGACGGCTACAGGATAATAGCCTCCCGCCGCGGGCGGAGGGATGGCGGCACTGCAATCTCCGCACAAGGCATAAAGGCCGTCGGGATTGGGGCTGGCAGAGTATTCGGCCAACTTTGCCCCAGGATATTGGTAGCCAGAATTGCGCCTGACGTGCGATCGAAGATTGGTACTGCTCCCGCCCTCTGCGTGGGATCGATATTCGGCAGCAGCCATGGTTTTACGCACATGGGTGCACTGGGATGCGCGGCGCCGACCCGCGGCGGACGAAGGGTTGTAAGCTTCGGCGGTGGCGGTCGCAGCTACCGTGATGAACTTAGTCCCCAGCATCCGCGCGAAAAACGTCGGGAGATTGGGTATTGTCACAGTCACGGTGAAGGTGGGTGGTCATTGGGCGTCGTGATGACAGAACTAAAAGCGACTTGGCCGGATGCTACGTTCGTTCCTCCCACCTGGTTCTGCTCCGCAACTTGAAGAGCCACTGCCTGAGCGATCTGCAACGCATTCGACATCGATGCGCCGATGTATCGGAGGTCGCCCCCGAATTGGCCAGCACGCGCGCTCCTGCCAATGCGGCGCTATCGGCGGCGAGTTGCGCCTCGCTGCGCGCGGTGTAGAACGTGGTTACGTCAATCGAAATTGCGGCCATGGCTCCGAGGACTGCGAGCATAAATACGGCAACCAGCGTAATGACGACGCCCCGCTCGCGGCTGCGCCGTGAATATTTCAGGCTATGTCGCGAATTGGTTGGATATGGTCGCACGTTCCCTCACATCTGGTTGTGTACTGTAGCGGTCTCGCTCAACTGGGTTTTAGACGCATAGGTCGCGCCCGGGATCAACAATTGAATCACGCTGTTGAATTGCCAATGATAGGGGTACGAGACTTGGACGGTCGTTCCCACCGCCGCGGGTGGTCCTCCAGCTACCCATCCGCGGTTGATCGTGACAACCAGTTGATCACCTGCGCTCGAACATGAGGCGGTGGTGTAAATCCATGTCAGGCCGGCCGGCGAGGGTTGTGTGGGCGCCGGGAACGGCGGCGCGCAAGATGCGCCTGCGTTCGGCAGAACTCCGCTGGCGGCGAGCGAGTTGTAGACTGCGGTTACGACGGGTTGCAGAGAGCTGGGGCCCGGCGGGGTTGCAGTAGTCGTCGAGATGTCGCTCATCGGCTGCGCGCCGGCAACGATTGCGCCTTCCTGCGCGGCCTGCTCTACTTTCTGCTTCACGTTGAAGGCGCCGCTGAAATCGTAGATGCCTACGGTGAACACCACCAGAAGGGGCAGCACGACGGCAAATTCCAGCAGGGAAGAGCCGAGTTCGTTGCTACGCAGGCGGCGGATGCCTCCAGCCCCTAAAGGGGCGTACGTTTTCGAGAGGCTTGCGGTAGCGCTAAAGCGATACCTTGATACGAAGCCGCTCGAGGTTTTCTGCAGGCTGCTGCGCATCTAGTTCTCCAGACGGCTTTGCGCCTGCGCCGACAAGATAATCGTTTCGAGGTTGAGCGAGGTGAAGGGAAGGTTGAAGGTGAATGGATACTGCACGCCGACTACGGTTCCGCATTGCGGGGGCTGAGTCGAGGCGGAGGAGTAATTCAGAAATACGTCCTTGCAGACAGTTATCTTGCGGTTGTGCCTGCACGTTGCCCTTGCGGTGGGAGTGACACAAGAGAACGGGGTCGGGGGGGTGGGATCTACGATCTGACTGGGACTGAGATTGGAGGCCTCCATCACGTTCTCGACCGCGGTGTCCACAGCGCTGGTGAGCGGCGCGGTATCTGGGGGTGTGCACGTTGCGCAGGTCGATCGCGCCGCGGCGATTGCTCCCTGCTGTGCCGCCTGCTGCAGGGTCGAGTAGATGTTGAACGCTCGGCCAAACTCGACTATGCCCAACAGGAACAGGAACACCAAGGGCAGGACGACCGCAGCTTCCAGGATCTCTGCGCCGTCGGTGGTTGCGAGTTGACGTGCGATCCGTTTGAGTCGTAGCAAACTGCAGACCCCTCGTTTCACTCGGAATGACAAGTCCGGGAAAAGGCGCTTAGGCATTACACAATGCGCATTCTCTATCATAAATAAAATCGCACTTACAAACTACCGGCCACCAATTCCATTGCGTGTTACAAAAGTTACAGTACCCTAAATCTTTCCTGCCGCTTTGCCTATGCCGTAGGCCAACACCGTTAGTGCCATGGCTACCCCGAAGGGGATTTTCGTGGACTGGGGATCATCCAGCGACAATTCAGCACCAGGCATTCGGAGGCTGAACATCGCTCCCAGTAAATGCACGATGTTCAGGAGCGTCCGTTTCAGGCGTCCTTTCCAGATGACGATCGCCAGCGCCATTACTCCCGCTACCAGAATCGTACCTGCCAGCACCGCCAGCAGTTGCCGCGGGCCGAGACATGCTCCCAAAGCGCCGGCCAGCTTCCAGTCTCCCGCGCCCAGGCTGCGGATGAGGACGAACGGCAGCAGCAGCCCCAACCCTAACAGCGCGCCGAGCAACGCGGCTTTCAATCCGGGCCAGCGGTAGAGGATCGTATTGACCGCTAGGCCGGCGGCGAAGCCCGACACCGTCAGCCAGTTCGGAATTCGCCGATAGCGCCAGTCAAGGTATCCCGCGCCGAGCGCCGTAAGCATCGCGGGAACCCACGGGCCGGTTTCAAGCCACGCCCCCGTTCTTAGCCAGGATCCAGTTCGAAGCCAGAAGGCGAAATCCATAGCCCGGAATTGAAGCATGATCGCCGCTGGCAGAGAGCGCCTCCGCGCATTTCTTACAGTACTTTAGGGCTTTCCGGGAGCTTACTCAAGAGGCATTTCGAGCGGTCGGTGGAGCTTTTAGGCTGGATTCTCAGGCAGTCGTTTCAATCAGACGTAGTTGCCTTACAAGATCCATGATCTTGGCGCGGCGCTGCTCGTACTGTCGGCCCTCGTCTTCGGTTAAGCCTACGAAGGTCTCGGTTTCCATGGCGTCGGTCTGCTCTTCGGAGAGCCTGTGAATCTGACGTTGCAGATTATGAATGGCGTGCTCGGAGGACTCGCACTTCATGATGACCACCTTGACTTTCTGACCGCCAGTGACAGGAACGACGCCCCGGGATTTAAATCAAGCTTCACACACTAGCACATAATTGTGCGATACCGTACATACTGTACTGGAAAAAATGGCCTAGTCCTATGGCCCAGCGGTGGGGGCCAGATGGCGCCAAGCGAAAGGCCCGGTTGCCCGGGCCTTAAACTTCAATCAAATGATGGTCTTAGCGACCGCCTTCCGGCTAACTTCTACCTGCTAACTTCTATCGGCTAACTGCGTTAGCTGAGTTGCGCTCAGCAATTACCTTTTTGGCATTGTCGGCCAGTGCGCGCGCCTGGGGCATGAGCTCAAGGGCTTTGATCACATCGGGATCGGTTTCGGCCCTGACTCTGAGACCTTCCTCCTGGCCAAAGGCATCGACGAAAAGTTCGCTCTTCAGATTGGAGCGCAGCCAGTCGTTGTTCTCGATGAATTCGGACTCCGTGTAGGGGATCTTTTCCGAGTCGAGAAACTTACGGAAGTCGAGGAGCAGGGCATCATCCACTTCAAAATTCTGTGTGATCTTGTGGGCAAGCGCGTAGCGTTTTGCGAAGTTAAACAATGCGTAGTGCTGCAGCAGTTCTTCCTGAAACTTGTTGGACTTTATCGGAGGCAGCTTCACGTCGGGAGTAATGCCTCCGCCACCATAGACGGTGCGCCCGCCGTCGGTCAGCTTGACTTCATGGTTGGTGTTGTTCTCGTCGTTGTCGCGGTTGTAGTAGTAGTCGTAGAGCGAGAGGTTCGAATAATCGCGCTGGATCAGGCGGCCGCTGGGCGTGTAGTACTTGGCGGTGGTCAGGGCGAGGCCGGTATTTTCGGCGAGCGGATAGACGGTTTGCACCAGGCCTTTGCCGAAAGTGATTTCGCCGGCGATCAGGCCGCGATCATGATCTTGAATGGCTCCGGCTACGATTTCGGCGGCGGAGGCGGTGCCGCGATTGACCAGCACCACCAGCGGATAATCTTTGCCGCCGTTGCCGTGGGCCGCAACGTAGCGCTTTTCCGGTGACGAGCGGCCATGATGCGAGACGATCAGCTGATTCTTCTTCAGGAATTTGTCGGCCACGCCCACGCCTTCACTGAGCAGGCCTCCGGGATTCTGGCGGAGATCGAGGATCAGCCCTTTGAGATCGCCCATCTGCTCGAGCGCTTCCGCTACTTCATGCTCGGTGGTTTCCTGGAATCCCGAGATGTGCATGTATCCGATGCCGGGCTTGATCATGAAGTGCAGATCGACGCTGTAGCGCGGAATCTCGTCGCGGACGACGGCGAATTCCAGCGGCTTTTCAGAGCCTTCGCGGAGCATGGTGATGCGGACAGTGGTGCCTTTCGGTCCCTTGAGCAAGTCGGCTACATCGGAGGTGCTCATGTTGTCGGTAGGCTTGCCGTCAATGGCGGCGATGATGTCGCCGGGGCGGATGCCGGCGCGATAGGCCGGAGTGCCGACGAAGGGGGCGATGACGATAACTTTATTATTGCGCGGGCCGACCGTCATGCCCACGCCGTAATATTTGCCGCGCTGTTCTTCTCGCAGAGCGGAATAAGACTTTGGATCGAAAAAGTTGGAGTGCGGGTCGAGCTGGTGCAACATGCTGGGGATGGCGCCGTTATAAATGGCTTTGTCCGGATTCACCGGGTCGGCGTAGTTCTGTTCGACGGTTTCGTAGACCTGGGTGAACTGCTTCAGGCTATCGCGGACGTCGGAGTCGCTGCTGGGTGTCGAGGCAGGGCTGATTCGCTGGGCGAAGACCATGCCGAGAAGACCGAACAGGCCAAGAATGAAGATTACTAAGAAGAGAGAACGGAAGCTGGAACGACGAGAACTGCTAGCCATGTTTCGAAAACCTCGTTGCGAAAACCTCGGGCAAGAACGTGGAGGGACCCAGCCACCCCATCTGACGCAGTATAGCACGCACCAGCGCCTGTTTAGTTGGATGCAAACGCGTGGCTGGGGTTACATTGGTGCGACGGATTTCGGGATGGTTCTGCTTTCCGGGTTTACCCGTTTTTCCCGCGGGAACGTCCCGTCCGTTCCCGTGGTATTAAACCGGTGAACGTTCCGTCTGTGCGGCAAGCGACTACGCCAGCGTTTATGATATATTACGAATGCTTGCATTCAATTTCGTTTGCAAAAAGACAAATCTCATCTATTAATCCACTCTGCACACTGCGCCAGTGACGCAGGTCAAATTAAGTCTCGGAGAGCATGCTTGAGTTCGAGTGCCGCCGATTCTTCCCAAACCGCAAATTCTAATTTGGACTGCACGTTCACGCGGGCCAAGACCATGCTCTTCGCATCCACCTCGTTCCTGAGCTCATTTTTGCTGTTCCAGATGCAATTAATCGTCAGCAAGTCCATCCTGCCCTGGTTCGGTGGTTCCGCTGCGGTCTGGACGACGAGCTTGTTGGTGTTCCAGGTCTTATTGCTGGGAGGATACATTTACTCCCATGTGATTTCGGTTCGGCTTTCGCCGATTGCACAGACGAGGATTCATCTTGCATTGTTGTTGATCGCATTCCTCGCGGTCTTCGCGCTCTCCTTCCGCTGGCCATCGGCAATCACTCCGGGGGCTTCATGGAAACCGGATGGAGGTGGGTATCCGACGTTCGACGTGGTGGTCATCATCCTCGTCTCGGCCGGCTTTCCTTTCTTCGTTCTCTCTACCACCGGACCTCTGCTACAGCGCTGGTTCGCGAGTCTGGGTGGGGGCTCGGGTACCTATAAGCTGTACTCCATCTCCAACATAGGCTCGTTGTTGGGGCTTCTGACTTTCCCTTTTGTGCTTGAGCCCACGCTGCGGCTCAGGACCCAGGGCAGGTTCTGGTCGCTTCTGTTTTGCGGATTCGTTGCCGGATGCGGAATGTGCGCGTGGAAAGCCAGAAACGCAACGAAAGAAACGCCGGCCACCGAAAACACGGCCAGTTCCGCGGCCGAAACTCAGACCAGCGTACTCACCTATGCGCTATGGTTCCTGTTGGCTGCGTGCCCATCGTCGCTGTTGTTGGCCACTACCAACCTGCTTTGCCAGGAAGTGACGTCAGTTCCGCTGCTTTGGGTGTTGCCGCTTTCCCTCTATCTTCTCAGCTTCATTCTGTGCTTTGATAACCCGCGCTGGTACCGGCGATCCATTTTGCACTCGCTGTTTGGAATCAGCCTTTTTCTGACTTGCGCGGCGGTGATCCTAGTCGACATGCAGAGTCAGGCGATTCTGCTTCCGCTCTTGCTCTTCCTCGGCTGCATGATTTGCCACGGCGAACTCGTGCGCTTGAAGCCCAGAGTGAAGCGCCTCACTTCTTTCTATCTAACCATTTCCGCCGGTGGCGCTGCGGGGGGCATTTTCGTAGGTATCGTCGCGCCTCATCTGTTCACGTTCTTTACTGAGTTTCAGTTGACGTTGGGCTTCATTGTCGTCTTGCTACTGGTCTGTTTAATTCTGGATCCTGCTTCGTGGATTTTTGAGCGCGGCTTTTGGCTGCCGGCGGCGATCACCGGCGGCGCCATCCTCGCTGCGTACTTCGGAGGCCTGTGGTTGCCGGGTGTCCCGCAGTTGCTCGCACCCTTGCATTTTTATCCATTCGCACTGTCGATCGGCTCCATCGTCGTCCTCTTCACCTACATCCTGGCAAGAGCCCAGAACTCTGCTCACAGGCTGCGTCCGAAGCGGCCGAAAAAACGCGGACCGCTAGAAACAGGGCCGGCACATGAACGCGGCTTTCGTTTCGTGCAGGTATATGTTCTATCCATCGCGGTTCTGGCCTTGGCCGCGCTCTATCGTAGCACCCTGGAATCGCCGGAACCTTACTTGAGCTTGCGTAACTTCTATGGCGCTGTTCGTGTCTACCGTGTACCAAAATCCAGGCATCGACCGGGATCCACGACGCTGATGCACGGCCAGACCTTGCATGGCGCGCAGCTTGATCCGCCGAACGACAAGGTCCCCATTACCTACTACGGCAAGAAGAGCGGAATCGGCATCGTCCTGCAGAACCATTTCAACCGAAGTATCCCCGGCGGCCGTCTCCGCGTAGGATTAGTGGGGCTCGGCGCCGGAACTCTGGCGGCATACGGACGGCCAGGCGATTACTTCCGGTTCTACGAAATCAATCCTCAGGTCGTGAAGCTTTCCTCCGGTCCGCGGCCGGTGTTCACTTATCTTCGTGACTCGACCGCCCACGTGGATGTGGAACTGGGCGATGCGCGTCTCCTGTTGGCGCGAGAACTGGCGAACGGGCAAGCGCAAAAGTTCGATGTCCTTGTGCTTGACGCTTTCTCCGGGGATGCCATCCCCGTTCATCTGCTGACCCGGGAGGCTTTTGAGACCTACTGGGAGCACCTGGAGCCGGAACATGGAATCATCGCAGTCCATGTTAGCTCCCGGCACATCGACCTGTTTCCAGTGCTGCAGGGAGCGATCGCCTACTTCCACGCTGATTCAGTAGTCGATGTCGATACCGGCGAAGACCCGTTTGCTAGTAACACTTGGGTGCTGATAGCACGGCAACCCGGCGCGCTCAATATCCGAGGATTGGCCCCGACTCCGGTTCCTCACCAGAGATCGTCGAGGGATGGCGACCAGGTTGATACCCCCGTCCAGGTGAAGATTCGTCCGCGTCTTTGGACGGATGACTACAGCGACATTTTCCAGCTCATTCGATGACTGTCCCTCCACAAAATCGAATCGGGTCGCGAAATCAGTCCCAAGGTTTTCCTTGTCCCCATTGACATTTACTTCATGGATGTCCCCGTTTTATGGCCATAATACGAAACTAAACAAAATACTTGACAACAATTCGTAAATCGACTAGAAACGATCCGTAAATCTGTGGGTATAGAAGCCGCAAAGGAAAACGGGCGAGGAAAAGGACTCAAGATGACGTTCCGCGCCGATTGCCGCTCACTGAACCACCAAAAATTAGACGGAGGTAAGAAAATGAAGAGCGTTAAGGTCTTTAGAAGAGTTGCCTATCGCCTGGCGCTCATAATGGTCGTGAGCCTGGGCCTCTCAACGGTGTCCTGGACGCAGGGTCCTGGTCAACAAGGCCCGCTTGTGCCACAGACGCTTGACTATACCGAGAATCCTGTTGATGTTCCGAATCCGGACAGGGGCTTTGAAAAAAGCAATGACGACGCTTCCGGCAATGGACAGAGCGGATATGGGTATATGACAATTCCGGCAAGCGCCGATACACTTTTATGCGAACCCTTTAATTTGGCTTACGAAAATACCCCGCCGTACTATCTTGGTAACACAGGTGGGCCAGGAAGTTCCGGGTATCTCAACGTCCCGGTTACTCCAAACATAGTTCAGTTCTACCTTGTCCTAGACCAGTTTTCGTCGAATGCACAGACCGATAGCCAAGTTGGTAACTGCTCTAAGCACGCTAATGTAGGAGTAGACGGACCCATAACACAGTATGGGCTTGATTTCCTAACGAGCTGGCTTCAGTTCATAAGAGACAACACCAACAGTGTCGTGCATATACGCGTTAATTATGACCCAAAAGGCTGGGACCAAATTGTTTGGGACGAAGATAATCTTATCTATGCTGACTCCGACACAGGCCACACTAACCCTTTTACGACCCCGGCGGAAATTGCCGCTAACATTGCGCAACCACTCGCGGATACATGGAGAGGATCTTCGCCAATATATAGACAGTGTACCGTGCCCGGGTTCGAAAATATGAATTGGGTACAGTACCACTATTATCAGCTTGCGCCCATTTTCCAAGAATTCCGGTAGTGGGCCAGTTTGAATTTCCACAGGGTTTGGCAAAATTGAGACGGAATGTTAAAGAGTAGGGTACAATTCCGGGCTGTGTCACGCATGGTTGATCCTACCGGTCAATTCGAGTCCGTATTGCGGACGTTGGAGAAGCGTCGCAAATCGCGCATCTTTGCGATCGTACATACGGACGAATCCCACCATCTCTGCCAGCCAGAATTTTGGACTGCTCTACATCGCAGGAATGAATTTGATCCTTAACGGAACGCTAGAAATTCTAATCCACTCCGGGGGAGGCCATGCAAATGTGGCTTACCGTTTGGCGAAATTCTTTCGCGGTCACTGCAAGCAGCTAAACATTCTGATTCCAATATCCGCAAAGAGTGCAGCAACACTGCTGTGTCTGAACGCCGATGCCATATACATGGGAGAGTTTGCAGAACTCGGGCCACTAGATGCCCAACTTAGGGATGACGTTGAAAAGGGACAGGGATTCTTCTCCCCGCTCGACGAGTTCAAGTCAATGGAATACATGAAGGAATACGCTACGGGGATTCTGGACTATTTCGGCTACACCTTAGCTGACCGTGGCATGAGCTTGAAACAGGCTCTACATGAGGCCATCGGCGGGACGGTGGGATTAATGAATCCGCTGTATTCCCATGTTGATCCAAGCAGGATAGGTTCATATAGACGCGCCCTTTTGGAAGGTGAAGAGTATGCCAAGAGGCTGCTACATTCTGCGGGGAATCCAGGCGCCGCAGAGCTTGCAGAGCATCTGGTCTGGGATTATCCGGCTCACGACTTCATTATAGATTTTGAAGAAGCGGCAGGGTTGGGGTTGCCAGTGCAGAGACTCCCGATAACGCAAGAGAAATTGCTGATTGACTCTTTGATAGGATTGATGAGAAATGAAATACCTTACCTTGGATTCGCAAAACCAGCCGTCCGTAAAGCCGTTGCTAAGAAGGGGAGCAAAAAGAAGCTGCCCACTCCCGTCCCAGCAACAGTCGGCAACGGGGCAAAACGCACAGCTGCGTGAACAGTCGCTTCGGCGACTCCTCGCCAGATTGCGTTCGTTGCGCCCATCGGAGCGTGCTCGTCTTTTCCGCGAAAAGGCTTCTTAGCTAATCTCCCACTTAGCCAAAGCCTTCACGGTTGCTTCCTTCTCCAAAGTGGACGCGCGGACGACTGGCTTCGGTATCAGTGCGCACAGTTCCTCAAGACTCCAAACGTGATCGGTCAATCGCGCTTCCATCGCTGGCGTGCAACGCAACGTCTGATGAATCCGGCAGAAGTTATAGAACATGTAGTGAAGGGCCACAGAGTGCGCATGGTTCTCAACCTTCTTACTGAAACCATTTGTCAGGCGAGTGAATCGGCGCATGTGCATCCGCATTGTTAAATTCTGGCGTTCGACGTAGCTCGTTGAAATATGTTTTGGGTCGGGATTCCCGCTGACGACTTTCATGTCAGTACCGATGCAGCGGGCCGGGGAGTAGCGTGTCTCGTTTTCCATCGAAGCGCCGTAAATCTTTTGCAGCATCGCGTAATCGCAGTCCATCCCGAAAGCACCTTCGACCGCATCAAGGTAAGCGCGGTGACCGTCAGTTGTGACTTGTACGCGGCTAACAATCCGACTCGCGCAATCCTTCATAAAATCCATTGCCCATCCCGCATCCCGTCCGCCTACGAGATAGGAGACAACCAACTTTGTGTCGGCGTCGATTCCAACCCACGTCCAAACATCTCCCCAACCTTCTTGCTTCTTTTCTGGGCGTGCATTCTTCGCTTTGGCTCCGACGAACTGCCAAATTTCATCGGCCTGAAGGCGGCGTACTTTCAGATTACGGACGTGGCGGTCATGGTAGGTAGCGCAGGCGGCTCCCAGATCGGCGAGCAATTTCATAGCGGTAGTTTTGGAAATACCCGTCATGCGAACAGTTGCGCGAACGGAACAGCCTTCGATTAGGCATCCGATGACCCTCGCGCGGGTCGCATTGTCCAAGCAATTCATACTTACTCTTATACTATAGCTGCTTTAGCATGTCAAAGAGATTTCGGTGCTACAATGGCGGAGTGTTTTTATGAGGCGCCTCCCCGCAAGATTTAGTCCAAATGATGTACCCAAAATAGGTACTGGAGAATCTGTAGAAGTAACCTAGACTTTCGTGTAGGAATGATCGACTGTAGTCATAAAGCGAATCCCCCTTTTAGCAGATTCACAAGAATGGCAACAGACATCTGCCGGAGATGCATCCTATGACTAGTGAAACGAAAATGAACCGTAGCAGTGCAGCTCGCCAGAAGGCTGCCGACAAGCATGATCGGTCAAACCCATTTTGTGCAGCGCATCCCGACTTGTCTGTGCACCGTTCCGCCGCGATAGAGCCCGACGTGGATGACAATCGTGTGTTCCGCCAGCGCGAGGACGCCGAACCGCACGCTCATGTACGCGCTGAACATGTGACGGTAACGAAGAAGAGAAAGTAAGCCGCCTTGCCGCTTTCGTCTGACGCATTCTACCTAGAAAATCTCCCTACTGGCTTGCAACAGGGTGATGTTGCTGACGGCGTTCCCTTAGTGTTATTGCCACCGCAAGATTATCTCGTTCTCATCCGCGCAGCACATCGACGATTTCAGCTTAGTCACATTGATCCCGGCGAAGCCAGTTTAGTGGACGAAAGAGTGCTCAACGATGCCTTTGATCTAGGCATGGAATATGCCGCCGTTTCCGTGCAGCGAGCAAAGGCCATGCTGGTCACGCCAACCTGTGATTTGCAGAAGATTCACAAGGCTGGCGGTGTGTGGATGGTATGGCCTCTAAAACCGGTTGAGGGTGCCGGATTGGATGCAGGGAATTTGGCGGCAGGAAAGTTCGGAAATTTGTATGGACTTCCCGATCACAAGTACTTCGCTGGAGCATTCCTTGAACTTACCGACATTCGCCCTGTTCGTCCCGAACAATTTCAGTTGAAGCAACGAATCGCTAGCATTACGCGATTAGCACAAGATGAACTCTCACAGAGGTTCCATCGCGCGATGGGGCGGATGTGGGGTTATTCTGAAGGGGACATCGTAGAGGCTCTAGGTAAGTATGAAACCGGAAAATTCCGGTGCGCTGGGTGCAATCTATTTGATCTGCCACTTGCTGAACCAATCACCCTAAAACCGGGTGACAAGGCACCCGGTTGTGAAAACTGTAAGAAAATTGGTCGAACTGCACAGTGGTATCCGCTCGCCAAACATAGAAGAGGTTAGTGTGCTTTTCTCCATCGCGCTTTGGCAGCCTTGGTCGCGACCTTGGAACGTTCCGCCTTCGTCATGGTCTTGAGACGGCGTTTCCCGCCGATCTGACCACCCTTGCGCCCGATGGCCGACATGTACGCGGATACATTGGCTGGCGTGGGGCTTGCGGTGACCTTGGGCACTTCCGGCTCCGGGGCTGGAATCTGACCCGTGGAAACTGCTACAGTCCAAGCGGCGAGTTGGTTTGGATCGCGCGGACGCTTACCTTTGCCGATGGTCATTGCATCCCAATCATGCCACAGACGGGATGCTAAAGCGACCCTGTGGAAATTCAAACTGGCCCACTACCAGAATTCCATGACATTATATGGGCATTTGATTCGGGCACCTTTGGTCCATGGGGCGAATCCCACTCAAATTATGAGGCTGAAGACCCGAACAATTACAAGATGGTTTTAGATTCATTGCTGGCCGCGGTTCCCGACGGTAAAATCATCATGACGCACCTTGGCGGGTTCCTGGCTTGGTATAACCGCACATACAATACTCAATATACTTTTGGCACACTGGACCAAATGCCGCCCATAGTGCGCGGTACGCCGGAGGCGCGTTTCGGTATGTTCGAGGATTCTGCAGCCGATTTTTCAGAAGACGAATGGTCTTATAATGACGATGGCTCAGCGAGCGAAGGTTATAGAATGCTGGCGCATGATCCAACGCTGCCGGGATATGATCCAACGGGAGTGGATCCGTCAATGAGGAAAGGAAAGTGCTCTAACAGCCCGACAACTTCGTGTACTACCAATAATTTTAGTACGGTGTGTGGGAGCGGTAATAGCTGCGTGATAGCGTTGGGGAGCCAATCGTCTGGCGGAGGCGACCCAATTATAGGGTATAACGATTCCGGAACCAACAGGCTTGAGCCCCTCAGCGAGCCGATACTGCAACCGGACGGGGACACGTATACAACTACGAGTTACCGTGCAGCCTGGTTCACTGATTGGGATCGTACCAAGAATTATAACTTCTATGGACTCATGGCCGACCATGGCGGTGAACAAATTGGGAATGAGCCTAGCTCCGGCACCGACGGATGCTATGTTCCCCCCGGCAATTACAACGACAGCTCTTGCTCCAGCGTAATTCAGCGTTTTGCTGAAGCGTTGTATGAGGACAGTATTACCCGCAGGACGTATCTAGATATGGAGCAGGGTTCATCAAGCTTTAAAACGAGGAATATCCCCTATACACAAGCTAACATTGCTCAGACGTTCACTCTCGCACAGAGTGGTCAACAAGTAACGCCTATCTACGACCCGGTATATGAAGGCCAAAGCGCATTGGCATATTACCGCGACAGATTGGGCTTCCGCTTCGTGCTGCGCGCGGCAAACGCAAGTGCATGGGCTGCAAACGGTGTCGGTACTCTGCAGTTCGATGGGCAGATCCAAAACGTCGGCTGGGGTCAACTTTTTAACAAAAAAGCCGTGAATGTTATTCTGAAATCCCCAACCACTGGGTTTGTATCCAATGCCGTGCTTACGAACATTGACCCGTACAATTGGCAGCCTGCTGCGGTGGGTCCGGTCAGTTCTCCTGCCATTTCTGGTGTAAGTTATGGCGCAATGCCGGACTCCACGGCAACCGATACCGCTGCCTGGCACGATTTCAACTTCGCAATTCCTATGAGCGCTTTTGGAGTCCTGCCGGTGGGTAACTATAATATTTATCTGAAGATCAACGATCCTGCTGAACAGAGCGCGAACAAGCGCAGCATCGAGTTTGCAAATAATCGGGCTAATATTTGGGATACCACCATTGGCGCAAACTTAATTGGTTCGACTAACGTAATACTAGCGAGCCAGACCATCACAGTAAGCGTGCCGGCTCCTCCAACCGCCACGAACAAGAGCAGCTTCACGGTGGTGGCATCGGCCAGTTCCGGATTGCCGATCACGTTTGGCAGCGCCGGGCACTGCTTCAACAACGGCGCGACCTACACGATTGACAGTGCCACGGGAACTTGCACGGTAACGATGAACCAGGCGGGGAACAGCACCTACGCAGCCGCGCCAACGGTCACCGAGAGCATAGCGGTAGCGGCGGCGATTGCGCCGACGGTAAGCCTGGCTGTTCCCGCCACCGCTCAGTACCAGTCCACGTACACGGTGGTCGCAACCACGAACGCCAGCACGACCCCAACCCTCACGGCGGCCCCCGCCACGACCTGTACGATCAGCGGCGACACTGTCACGATGATTAAGGGCGCGGGGACGTGCACGGTAACTGCCAAGTGGGCAGCGGACAACGTGTACAAGGCGGCCACCGCTACCGGCAAAACAACCGCGGAGAAGGCAGCCAGCGTAGTCACATGGGCGACGCCGGATCCGATCACCTACGGGACGGCACTGAGCGTAACCCAACTGGATGCGACCGCCAATGTTCCGGGCAAGTTTGTGTACACGCCGATCAGCGGCAAGGTACTCGCCGTCGGGCACGCAGACGCTGTCGGTGAAGTTCACGCCGACGCAGACGGCGGACTACACAACGGTGACGGGCACCACGGTGACGTTGGTGGTCAATCCGGCCAACACAACAACCAGCATCACCGGCAGCACTCCTAATCCGTCGAGCGTTGGGCGATTGGTGACGGTAAACTTCAGCGTGGCGCCGGGCAAGCCGACGGGCAGTGTGACCGTAAGCGCCAGCAGCGGGGAGACCTGCTCGGGAACGTTGACGGCGGGCAGGGGCCAGTGCAAACTGGGGCTCGGGACTGCGGGGTCCATCACCTTGACGGCGACCTACGGGGGCGATGCCAACAACAACGGCAGCGTCTCGGCTGGCTTCACGCAGACGGTGAACTAGTAACGCCGATGGAATGTGGCCCAGGGCAACCTGGGCCACAAGCGCTCGAACCAGCGCGAGCGCCCACTGGCTTCCGCGCTCAGCCGCACTGTCTGTCGCAACCACACGGTAAAACTCCTCCGCTACCTGACGATGCTTCAGCCAGCGCTGTCCGCATTCTCCTCCTTCCCGTATTCAAAAACGCGTTGTGCAGAACCCTCGTTGCCATGCAATCATTGTGACCTTTGTGGTTAACGATTTCGACCTCTACTTTATGACCCGGTACTTCCTGAGGATTTCAACCGTCTTCTCAACGGGTAGCGCCTCAACTGTGTGTCCATGCGCGGTCATCGTGGTTGCGCGGAACATCGAGTTGTAAACCGCTTCTTCGGTCGCTTCGATCGCCGCTTCAAACAATGGCGACATCGCGTCATTGGTCAGCAGTTCAGTATGCCGCGTCAGCGCCTTGTCCTCGGTTCGGATGCGCACCTGCGGCGCGGTGGAGAAAGCAATGGCATAATCCCCGCTGCCGTTCGAGGCTGAGCTTCCGGTGCGAGCCACTCCGAGCCACGCTCTTGCTGCCAACCGTTTCAGGTTCCGCGCGTCCAGGGGCGCATCGGTCGCAACGACGATCATCACCGAGCCATCTGCCCGGTCTTTAGTCTTTCTAGTCTCTCCTGTCGTCTCTATTGTCGTCTTGCCTGTCGTGCCGCCCGCCGCGGCGCCGGTTTGTTGAGTTTCCTCGCGGAGATAGTATTGCCCAAGTTCCCGTCCCACCGGAGCGCATGCAATTGTGAGGACGCCCCCGAAATTCGTCTGTACCAGAACGCCCACGGTGTATCCTCCCAGTTTCTTTGGCAGCCGGCGCGACGAGGTACCAATGCCGCCCTTCCACCCGAACACGACCGTTCCAGTGCCCGCGCCCACGGCGCCTTCCTCGACTGGACCAGTTTTTGACCCCTTGACGGCGTTAAACACATCTTCAGGCGTGATGTGGCGGCCGCGAATGTCGCTCAGATATCCATCGTTGGTTTCGCCGACCACGGGATTGATCGACAAGACATCCTCGTTGCCCGGCAAAGCCAGCATGTAGCTGATCAATGCGTCGGCCACGCGCGGCACGCTGGTCGTCGACGTGAGCAGGATGGGTGTCTCGATGTCGCCCATCTCCTCCACTTGCGTGAACCCAGCCAGCTTGCCGAAACCATTGCCCACAAAAACCGCTCCCGGAACTTTCTCGCGATAGAGATTGCCGGGATGCGGAACGATGGCGGTAACGCCCGTCCGCACGTCATCGCCACGGATGATGGTGGTATGGCCGACGGCCACGCCGGCGACATCCGTGATCGCATTGAGCGGTCCGGCCGGCAGCACGCCAACCTTCAAACCCAGGTCCGAAGCGCGCGGCCGTGTAACCGGCGCGCTTTGAGAAGTCGTGTTTTGAGAATTTGTGCTCTGGCCGGAGGCGGCCGAGATTACCAGCAACGCCGCCGCGCCGATCAGAACGAAACGTGTCTGCATCATGGAGAGATGCTACTACGGCTCCGTGCGCCATCTAGCAAGGTGTAAAATCAAGAGTCGCGAATACCCGCGCTAACGTCCAATATTTAGTCCCCGAAAGGAATTCCTATGGCCACCATGGAAGCCCCACCCCGCCTGCAAGTTCGCCTGCACCAGGGCGCGTTCAAGAATGAGCCGTTTGTCGACTTCACTAAAGAAGAGAACGTGCGCAAGATGCGCTCGGCGATCGAGAAAGTGCGAGGCCAACTGGGCCGCGAGTATGACCTGATCATCGGCGGCAAGCGCATCAAGACCTCCGACAAGATTCGTTCCATCAATCCCGCAAAACCTTCGCAGGTCGTTGGCATGCATCAGAAGGCGGGCAAGGAGCACGTTGATCCCGCCGTGCAGGCCGCCTCCCAGGCTTTCGGCCACTGGAGCCATACTTCTGTCGAAGAGCGTGCCTCGCTTCTATTTCAGGTGGCCGATCGCATGCGCGAACGCAAGCTGGAATACATGGCCTGGCTGGTCTTTGAAGTTTCCAAGAACTGGTTCGAGGCTGATGCCGACATTTCGGAGACGATTGATTTTTGCGAATTCTACGCGCGCGAGGCGCTGCGTTTCGCGAAGGCCGAACCGCCCGTGCAACTGCCGGGCGAGCGCGACACGCTCATGTACATTCCGCTCGGCGTTGGCGCCGTGATTCCGCCGTGGAACTTTGCCTGCGCCATCATGGCCGGCATGACGCTGGCTTCGATCGTCAGCGGCAACACCGTGGTCCTGAAACCGTCGAGCGACTCGCCGACGATTGCGGCGAAGTTCATGGAACTCCTCGAAGAATGCGGCCTGCCAGAGGGCGTGGTGAACTTCTGCCCCGGCGGAGGCGCGAGCTTTGGCGACGCGCTGGTGGCGCATCCGAAGGTTCGCTACATCGCTTTCACCGGATCGCGCGAAGTGGGCTTGCACATCAACCAAACCGCCGCGCATCAACAACCGGGCCAAGTCTGGATCAAGCGAACGGTGCTCGAAATGGGCGGCAAAGACGCGATCATCGTCGATGCCGATGCCGATATCGATTCGGCTGTCGAAGGCGTAGCCACGGCGGCGTTCGGCTTCCAGGGGCAGAAGTGCTCGGCGTGCTCGCGGGCGATTGTCGACGAGCGCGTTTACGACATCTTTCTCGAGAAACTGAAATCGCGTGTCGAGCGCATCACCATTGGCGATCCCACGATGAATCCGAACATGGCCGCGGTCATCAACGAAGGTTCGATGAACGACATTCTGCGCTACATCGAAATCGGCAAGAAAGACGGGCGCCTGATCACCGGCGGCGCGCGCGCCGCTGAAGCAGGGGAGGGTTATTTCATTCAGCCGACGGTGATTGCCGACATTCCAGCGAAGTCGAAGCTCGAGCAGGAAGAAGTTTTCGGGCCGGTGCTGGCGGTGATCAAGTCGCGCAACTTCGATCACGCGTTGGAGATCGCAAACGACACCGAATTCGGACTCACCGGAGCCGTGTATTCCAGTTCACGCGAGAAACTTGAGCGCGCGGTGCAGGAGTTCCACGTCGGCAACCTCTACCTCAACCGCAAATGCACCGGAGCGATGGTGGGCGCGCATCCATTCGGCGGCTTCAATATGTCGGGGACGGATTCCAAGTCCGGCGGCCCGGATTATCTCTACCTCTTCACGCAAGCGAAGAGCGTCGGAGAGAAAATCGGTTAGCGGAAGACGGCGGTACCGGATGACGGAGCCGTGTGGTGACGGGGCTCTGCCCCGTCAGGTTCGAGTCGTGAATCCGACAAGCTCGCGAATCGGATAATCTCGCTAGACCGGCTACTGGCGATTCTTCTCTTCGAGTCCGGCTAAGTAGTTCTTCACCATAGCCGTATCCTTGGGGTCGGTAGCGTATTTCAAATATTCCTGCAATTGAGCGATCTCATTGGCGGAATCGTGTTTGGCTTCGTAGATCTGAGCGAGCAGATAGTGTACCCGTGGTTCGGTGCTGCTGCTGTCGATTTCCAAAGCCTTCAGCGCACTTTTTTCCGCTTCCGCCAAACGATGCAGGTTCAAGTTCGCCATTGCATTGTAGGCATAGGCGGCCGCATCGGTGGTGGGGTCAATTTCGAGAGCGCGAGTACTAAACTGCAGCACCTCGTTCCAATTCTGCGAGCGCAGGGAAATATCCGTGAGACAAAGATAGGCGGGCAGGTAATTGGAACTGCCGCTTAACGGCTGCGAGCAGGCATGGCGCGCTTCATCGGTCTTCTGCTGCGCCGCCAGCACTTGCCCTAACAGGACCCAGGCAGTGGAGTAGCTCGCATAGTGGCTGACCGCCTTGCGCAAGTGATTCTCCGCAGCCCCCATTTTTTTGTCCCTCACCGCCATGCAGCCGTCCTCATACTCCCTTTTTGCCTTGTCCGGAGCCTTCAAATCTCCAACTCCGACCGTGTCCGAGTGCAGTCCATTCAGCGGTGGAAGAAAGCAGTTGTCCTCCTTAAGATTCTTGGAAAGAGCCGGGTTGCGGTTGTTACCCAGGACCATAGTGGCTTCATCGATGGTTGCGGGTGGCGTTGGTACAGGGTTGGGCACGTTTTGGGGAGACTGAGGCGGCGCCGGGCTTCTTCTTCCCTGCCCATGGGCTGGCGTGCCGCAGAAGATCAGGGTGACGGCGCAGAACAGAATCAGAGTCGAGAAGTTGAAACGACAGGTTGGCGATTTCGGTTTCATGAGCCACCCCCTTGCAGGTTCACCATCAACCTGCCATTGAGTCTTTCATGAAATAGAATCGTAGACCCTTTCCAGCTTCCCGTCGAGCTATTTTTCGGGGCTGTGCAGAAGCGGTCGAGCTGCATGCCAAACGACGGCCGTGAGCCGTGAGTGGTAGGGCGTTTTTGCGGTTCAAGCGATCTGTCGCAACATCGCGTGAACCGCTGAAGCTGTCCTTTTTGGGAAAAAGTTGCACCCCCGACCCCAAAATCGGCTCCCCATAGCTCGGCAGTGGTGTTATAGTTCCGGGCCATGAAAGCGAAACGCACTTTGCCGATTTGCATCGTATGCGCCTTCCTGACGCTTTCTCTGGCCGCTCAAGACGTCCATCGCGACATCACGATTGGCGACGACGAGAGCGAGGCGGCTCCTCGTTTTCATGCCAAGACGCTCGATGGCGAACAGTTCAACAACGACTCGACCAAGGGTAAGGTGGTTCTGTTTCAGTTCTGGACGACGTGGTGCCCTTACTGCAGGAGCGAGGAGCGAATGGTCAACGACCTCACCACGGAATTTTCCGGCAAGGGACTGCTCGTGCTTGCCGTCGATGTCGGCGAGTCGAAAAAAGTTGTTCAGCAGTATTTGAAGGACCATCCCCGCAAGTGCCACGTCGTGATGACGGGCGACACGAACCTTGCCGCGATGTATGCCGCTAATCGTTATCCCATTTATGTTGTCGTCGATCGCGACGGCAAGATCGTCGATACAAAACGTGGCGCTGCGAGGAGAGAGGTCGTTGCGGCGCTCGCTGGCTCGCGCTGGTCTGGAGTCAAAAGGCGCCGAGTAGGAAATCCCTACTAAGAGTGCCGGGATACTTCCGCCAATCCGGCTTCCGACCTAAAATAGCTTCCGTCTATGGTCGATAAGCCGCCTTGTCACTCCCGCTGTCAGAATCTGCTCGTCACTGAATGGGCGGCCACTCTCAACTTGGAATTACTTCCGCTTTGCCCGTGATGCTTCCGCAGTGGGCAACGGCAAACAGAGCAAGGCAAGGAGCGCTGACAGAAAGCCGCACGACTATTGCGGGAGACCCGTTTCGTAGAGAATGGCTTTGTGGCGCGGATCAGGGCTGTCGGGGTCGTATAACGGAGCGCCTTTACATCGATAACTGCTTGCCTTTAACAGCGGAATCATTTCATCAGCTTGCCTTTTTCATTCTGAGCTGCAAGCCCATCTCGTATTGCCGCTTCAAGCGTATCGATGTTTATATCCTTTAGAGCTTTAAACCGAATGCAATATCCGGTCACGCTCGCCTTGCCTAGTTTTTTCCCATACGTTTTGGCTAAGTACTTCTTGTCCTTGAGACCAAGAATATAGACAGAGATTCCGGTTTTGTTTCCGCTCACACCAATTTGAAAAAACTCTTTAGTTTTTTCACCAGCATATTTTATTGTGTGAAATCCATATCCAATCGTAGGGTTGGAAACAGTATGATTTTCGCTGTCTTTACCATCGAAGAACCATAACTTGCATTCTGGTGACACTTGGAGTGTGAGCCGATGCAACTCTCGCATGTCACCGCGTTTTGGCTCCGGTTGGCTGGTAATATACTTCTTGATTTGTTCCTGTACGTTCATATGTTCTGCTCCCTGGTTGCGCGCACGAGATTATACGACGTTTAATCCTTCTCCCCCTTGCAAGGGCGGGCGGACCTGGCCCTTGAGGTCAATCGACCGCGAGGGCGCCCCGCAAGCCGTTATTGCGTGGGGGCTTTTCAGAGAGACTTGAAATGTGTGGAGCGCCGAAAATCGGGCAGAGGGGCTGGCGTCCATGCACCCCGATCCGAGTTCGCATTCCGGACGGTATTGTCGGCTCCTCGGAAGTTAGGATTCTGATACGGCAGCCCGCAAAATAAAAGGCCGCCCGCAGGCGGCCTCGTCGTTGAAGACAAAAATCGTTAGTTGCTGGCCCCGGCGCTTTGCGCGGCGGTCGGGATGGCTGCGGCCGCGGTCGCGGCTGCGGCTTCGTTCAAAATGCGGTGGTGGATGGTGAAGAGCGCGAGTTCCAGCCGATCGGAAACGCCAATCTTGTCGTAGACGTTGCGCAGATAATTCTTGATCACCTGCTCGGTAGTTCCCAACTGGGTGGCAATTTCCTTGTTCTTGTAGCCTTGCACGATGAGGGCGACGATGCGCAGTTCCTTCGCCGTCAGGCGGTCGCGGACGCGCAGACCGACCATATCGTTTTCGGTCAACTCACTGGGGACGGCGAGATCCTGTACCCAGTTTTCGCCGCGGGCAATTTTGCGCACGCAGTCGACCAGCGCCGGGCTGGTGACGTTGCGATAGACCACGCCATGGGCGCCAGCCGCCATGTAGCGTTGCGCGCTCTCGCCGGTATCGGCGAGCACGACTACGCGCGTCTTATTCTTGTTGGCGGCGGCAAGAACGGAGTTGAAGTCGGAGTGAAAGCCTCCGGCAATGATGAGCACGGCGGCGCGGAATTTGTCGAGCGCCATGAACATCTGCTCGGCGGTTTGCGCCTGCGCCACGATGCGCATTTCGTCTTCTACGGCCAGCACTTTAGCGATGCCCGCGCGGAAAATTGCCTGATTGTCGGCCAGAATAAGTTTCAGCATTGATCTCTCTCCGTTAGATCCGTCCCAGTTATCGCTACCGTCAGATCGCTACCAGTCAGATCGTCCCAGGTAATTATTGAAGTTAGCTATTGCGAATAAACTCATAAGAATCGATTACGCAAGCTACGCCGCGATGTTCTCCCGACGCCCCGCTGGTGTTGGGCTCATCGGTGCGCACCACGCGGCCGCGGCACTGAATCACAACATCGTCCTTGCCGCCGGTAACTTCAGGCGGAAGGGTGATTTCAAACTCAACGGGCGAGCCGACCTCGAGCGATGCATCGGCGCGGATATAAACCCCGGCGGCACTCAAATCGCCGGTCATGCCAGCGGTTTCAATCGTGGCATCTTCCTTATGAATCTTGATCGGCAAGTGCAGCGGAAACCTTTTTCCGGTACGCGCTTCGGTCACGACTCCTCCTTCAGTTGCTGTCGCTCTGCGCTCCAAATTCATAGGCAAAAACAAGGCAGAAAACTAAGCCAGGACAACCAAGCCAGAAAACCAACTACGATTCCCGGCTCAAAGCTTAACGAGCAGCTAACGGCGTTATATCACACCGAATACTCCAGAAGAAGAATAGAACAGGCGCGGGGTTACCGAGGTAATACCTGCAAAAGGTAGGCGTCCAATCGGGTTCCTGCGTCTGACTGGCCAGTAATACGCGGCGAAAACCGTATTTCAACGGCGTATTCACCGCGGAACTCAGCAACTTACCCAATAAAAAGAGCCACCCGCAGGTGGCTCCGTTAGAAAATATTTCGCGATTTAGTTCTTGGCCGCGTCTTTGTCTTTCTTTTTCCCCATGGGGCTTTCCTTCGCTTCCTTGTAGCCGGCCTTGGTGGCATCGGCTTCGGTCATGTATTGACCATGCTTTGTCTTGCCGTACCAGGGATCGCCTTCCTTGTGATAAACCTTGCTCGAGGTATTTACCCAGACCTTGCCCTCTCCGCCGCCAGGGGCTTGCGGAATGGTGGAAGGATCGACGGGCGCTGATTTCTTTTTAGCGGTCTTTGTGGTGGAAGTGGTGCTACCCGAGGAAGTGGCCGGCGCTGTCTGGGCCAGGCAAAGACTGGGCGCAACTGCCAGCAGTATTCCTATGGCAAGAAATCCTAGTTTCGTAATTTTCAAGTTTCTCTCTCCTTGGAGTGATCATTGGTCTTTATTCTGAATTCAGTCTTGAAACATTGACGGGGAGGATTATACATAGCCTGATGCTCAGCAAAGCTTTTTGAGCAGAAAAAAAGCGGGACCGAAGTCCCGCTCGATGATTCAACTGAGATCTATTTCGATCCGGCAAGGGCGTTGATCAGCGCAGTCCCTTTCGGGCTGCCCCATCCAGTCGCCAAATCATATCCCTTTACAGCCGTATAGCCGTTGCTGCCGCTGGTGATGTCGTGGAAATCGGCGGTGTAGCCCGACCCCACGCCGAGCGCATAAATCGCCGGATTTACGAAGCCAAGCACCGGATTGCCATTCGCGACCGCCTGTTGGTTGACGAGAGCCATGTATCCCGCCCACATGGGCGTCGAAAAACTGGTCCCGCCCCAGCCGACCTGGCATGGAATCTGGTCGGCGCAGCTGTAAAAGTCATAATTGGCTTCCCCCGCCACGTCCGGAGAGTTTCGCAGAGTCTTGGAACCTTTATTGGCCGTGGTAATCACGCCGGCAAGTTTCTGCCAGGTGGGAATCTTGATGGCATCCGGCGTATAGAAACCGCCGCCACTGTCGGACCACACGGTTTCCGAACTCCAGGCGCCTTCCTTGCTGGCTACCTTCAAATCCGTGCCGCCGACGGTCGTGACAAAGGCGGAATTCGCCGGCCAGACATATTGCGAACTCGCGGTATAACGCCCATCGTCGCCTGACGCCTGGAAATAGTTCTGACCCTGCGCCGCGAACTTCTTGAAGAACGGATCGTCGGCGGAGGGGTCTGACGGCTCCCAGGTCCATGAAGAACTCAATTGCGCGCTAAGTGGCGAGTGCGTCGACATCGAACTGAGGATGGCAGTGTCGCTGTTTCCCACATAGACATACAGACCCTTCAAGCCCGGCGCCATGGAGACAGCCTGAGCCATATCAATGATCTGTTCCCTGTCGTCGCAGTCCTGCGAGTTGAGGCATTTCAAGGAGGATCCATCGGCAGAGACAGCATGAATCGGAACCTTGTTCGTTTGCTTGGCGTTCTTGAAATAGGTATTGAAGTCGGCGATATCGTATCCGTAATACTCCAGCAAGCCGACCGTCTGGCCTTTGCCGGTGAGAGCCGTTCCGCCGTAATAAGCCGCGCGCATATCGCTGCCGCAATAGGAATTTGAAGGGCAGGAACCCTTCACGGCATTGGACTGCACGGTTACGTCTTTGTGACGGAGAGCGGCGCGCGGGATGGAATAGTTGTCGAGGCCAGTGATATGCCACAGGCGGAATGGCAGATCTATCGTGGGTTCGCGATCCGGGGCATAGAAAGCTCGGTTTTCCGCGGGATGCTGGTAAAAGCGCAGGGTGATGTGGAAAGCCTTTTCGATGTTCGCGACTGTGGCCTTCAGTTGCACGTCCATGCCATCGCGCGAGCCGCCGACTACCGTGAAGCCGCTTGCTTTCGCAAAGGCGATCACAGCGTCGTAATCTTCCTGGCTGGGGCCGAATCTCTCGGTGAACTCTTGCACGGTGACGAACTGGCGATAGAAGGAACTGGAGGGATCGTAGAGCGCTTCCAGGAAATCCTCCAGCTCCGGCCCGTGGCGCAGCGCCAGGACAATATCGAAGCGCAAGGACTGGGTCGCAGGCAGACGGCCGGCGGACTGTGCTTCTCCGTTGGCCACCGTGTCGCGAACATGGCGCGTTAACAGGGTCTGCGACTGCGCTTGGGAGACGATGCTCGCGAGCGACAGCATCGCGGCAAGAGTAAGAAGGAAGACACCTGAGTTTGACACCCCTGAGTTTCGAATCACGAACTCTCCTTTGAGGTACGGCCTGGAAGATCGTTATGGTCGCAGCTTGGCACCGAGGCTCTGAGCTTTATTTTGTTTATACTGCTGATCGAAGAATCGAAACCCTCGCTGGTGGAGGTGAGGGTGAGTCGTCTAATGGGACGAAGTATACAGGCGGCTTTGCTGAACGACAACCAAAATGGCTGTAATTTTGGGTTGATCAGAACGCGGTAGTGCACAAACAAATTCGCACAGCAGATTCGCACTGCAGAATCGCACTTCAGATCGCCCGGGCGGGCAGTTCTGACCGGACGTAAAGCGCCCTCGCATCCGTTACAGACCGTTCACAATACAACGTTCCTCTGCCTACACCAGACACGCTATGAGGTGACGACCTTTGGACGTTTTCCGCCAGCCGAATCCGCCGAAAATGCGTGACTTTCTTCTCTAGACGGAGTTATAGTGTTGCGGTATCCAGCGGCCATGGGAGCAGACAATCCCGCTCCAGGCGCCTGGATATTTGGAGACGTGCGCCACAACATAGCCTAAGTCTGGCTCCCCCCTCGTTGTATATGCGAGTTACCAGAACAGCACCCGCTGTGACCCTCCGCGCTCCAGAAGAGTAAGACATAAGACCAAGAAAATAAGACCAAGAAAAGTTACCACCAGAAATTCTTGGGCCCCTGCTGTTCATTTTCTCAGGAGGTGTCTCATGACCCGCCACTTCACGCGCAAGACGTCCACTTTCACCATCGTTGCTCTATTCGTCACTATCGTCACGAGTCTGGTCACCGTGACGGCTGTTGCACAAGTAAAAGACAGAGCTCAAGTTTCTGCGGAAGCCTCTGTCGTGTCGGCGCGGGGGGCAAGTCTCGCGCGCTTGAATTCGCAGGGACAAGCTGCCGCCCCGGCGGACTTGGGAAGCTCTCTTTTTTTGCCGGCGATGACTTATTCATTTCCCGGCGCTCCTTTTCCGCTTTCTGGCGCAGTCGCGGATTTGAAGGGCGATGGCAAGCTGGACATAGTGACGGCTAACTTTTGCAGCACCTCGGCATGCGAGGGAGACGGCTCCATCGGCGTGCTGCTGGGTAACGGCGATGGGACATTTGTTAGCGGAGCGACCTACGACTCGGGAGGGTGGTTTCCTTTTGAAGTGATGCTGGCGGACGTGAACGGCGATGGGAAGCTCGATATCGTAGTGGCGAATAGCGGGCAAGATGAACTAGGAGGCGGTTCGGTAGGAATATTGCTAGGCAACGGTGACGGGACCTTCCAGCCAGTTGTAACCCACAGCGTCGGCGTAACGTTGGTCTGGGCGATAGCCATAGGGGATGTTAACGGGGACCTCAATCCGGACGTGATCGCGGCGACCGGTGGAGGGGTGAGCGTTTTGTTGGGCAATGGCGACGGTACTTTCCGGCCCTACGTGCCTTATGACACGGGCGGATCCAGCACATATTCGATAGGGCTTGCCGACGTCAATGGCGATGGCAAACTCGACGTGGTAGCGGCAACCACCGTGAATGGAATCACCGGGATCGCGGTGTTGACCGGCAACGGCAATGGAACCTTCAACGCGCCGGTAATGTCTCCCAATGCATATTACGTCGAACTGGGTGTAATCGCAGACCTGAACGGTGACAACAAGCCGGATCTGGTGGTCACTTCCTGCTTGAACTCCGCGTGCGTCGAAGGCGCGGTGGGCGTGATGCTGGGCAACGGCGACGGAACCTTCCAGCCGGTCGCGACTCTTTATGACTCGGGTGGAGTTGATCCGAATTCAGTGATCTTGCTGGACGTGGATGGCGATGGCAAACAAGACCTGGTTGTAGGCAACTGCGGATCGAACACCGGTTGCGGCTACAACGTTGATGGAGCGCTGGGTGTGTTGCTGGGGAACGGCGACGGATCGTTCCAACCGGTGGTACCGTACTCGTCGGGGGGAACGATCTCCAATCGATCGTGGTGGCAGACCTGAACGGCGATGGCAGGCCGGATGTGGTGGCCTTTAACGGCTCGCAGGGAGGGTCCACGATTGGCGTGCTGATCAATGCCGGTTCAGAAATCCGCAAGCCCACCTCGATTAAGCTGCGCTCGACGCTGAATCCGTCGGTTTTCGGGGATGTGGTTACGCTCATCGCGACGGTGAGCGCAAAATCGGGAAATCCCACCGGAAGCCTTCTTTTCTATGATGGCTCGATCGAAATTGGCGACGGGACGCTGGTAGCAGGGAAGGCGTCACTCTCCATTTCATACCTGGCGGCAGGGTCGCATTCGTTGACTGCCATGTATCTCGGGTCCGTTAAATTGGCGCCGAGCACGTCAGCAGCAGTGAATCAGGTGGTGGCGGGACCCACGACAACCGCGCTAACTTCGTCGGCGCTTCCGGGGCACATTAACCAGAGCATTACGTATACCGCAACGGTGACCGCAACGGTGACCAACCAGTTTGGCAGAACGCCGACCGGCACAGTGACATTTCTGGATGGGAGCACAGCGATCGGAACTGAAGCGCTCTCGGGCGGTAAGGCGGCTCTTACAACGTCCTACCCGGCGCTCGGCACTCACTCGATCACCGCTGAATACTCCGGCGATAGCATCGACATTGCCAGCACATCCTCAATTCTGACGGAAAAAATCTTCAAGGATCCGCCGGAGCCCTACCCCTCGGTGGTAATGGTGACCACGTCAGGCTCGCCCAGCTTTGTGGGGCAGCCGGTGACGTTCACCGCTACGGTAACTTCGAGCTATGGGGCGATTCCGGATGGCGAAGTTGTGACCTTCTACGACGATCCGCATTACACGGTTAAAACCGACGTCGCCTCAGGCACGACAGTCGGCGGCGTGGTGACGTTTACGACTTCCTCGCTGGTGCAGAAGGGACACGCCATCAGCGCGACCTACGCCGGCGACGCGAAGTTCAAGACGGCTAGCGGATCCGTCTTACAAACTGTGGATCAATATCCAACCACGACCACGCTCGTGCCCAGCCAGAACCCGACCGACCTCAACGAAGAGGTAAGGTTTTTCATCACGGTTACCTCCGCCGGGGGACCGACGCCTACCGGCCAGGTGAACGTTCCTGGATTGGGGATGGTGACGCTGAGTGGAGGCAGAGGCGAGGTCGACTGGCCCGCGCACGGCGCTTGCGGCAAGCACGGGTTCCAGGCGCTCTACCTGGGGGATGAATTCTCGGCCACGAGCAGGTCTGTGGCGGTAAAGGAGTTCGTGATATGTGGGAAGTAAGCACGGCTCAGGCCGAGGGCGCAGCGCTCTCCGGGTTGGGTTCTACGATCAGATTGTGGCGCCGGCGAAGTATGCGGCGGCGCTGGGATTCCTGTAGTGGCGCAGCCGCGGCAATCGCGCAGAGCACATAAAATAGCGCAGCGTTTGCCGGAATCTGCAGATTGAAGTCGAAGAAGCTGTGCACCAATATGCCCACACAGCCGAGGAGCGCCGCCAACGTCAGCACGCCTGCGGCGGTTTCGGTGCCGTCGCTCTTTTTCAAAGTTTTGAGCTTGCGTGCGGCTCCCCGGAAAACCAGCGCCAGGAACCAGATCGCGATGGCGAATCCGGCCAGTCCGGTTTCGACCAGCAGTTGCAGATAATCGTTGTGCGCCTCATTCACGAAGAACGTCGTGTAGAAACTGCGGAATTCCGGGTAGACAATCGGAAACGTGCCCAGCCCCCAGCCGAGAACGGGTTTCTTCAGCATCATGCGAACGCAATCGCGATCGATAGTTAAGCGCGTCCCTCCGGTGATCTCCTGGCGGGCTTCGGAATGAATGCTAAGTAAGCGGCGAGTGACTTCATTGCCGCCCATCCAGACCAGAAAAATAATTACCAGCGCCAGGAATCCGCCCAGCATCAGGGGTTGTTTCCAGTTTTCTTCACGCTTGCGAAGCAGAAGCACTCCCAGAAAGAGAATCTGGACTGCGAATGCCACCATGCCTCCGCGTGAACCGGATAGGAAAATGCTTGCCGCCATCAGGGCGGCGATTGCGGCTACGGCGATCTTGCGGTTGCCATCGGTGAAGCGAGTCGCGGCCAGCACCAATGGAAAGGGCGTGAGCATCTCCATCAGGCCGGCGTAGTGGTTGTGGTTTACATAGGGACCGTAAACCGCCGCGCTATGCTCCACCTTCCAGATCCAGTAGAGCTTTCCATTGGGCGCCAGGCCCTCAAGCACCGCAAATGAAGCCACCACAGCGCCGTAAGCGGTGAACAATTTGGCCATCAGTTCAAACTGTGAAGCTTTATGCAGAGTTTGCGTGGCCACGAACACCAACATGCCGTAGGCGGCGTAGAGCAATAGATGAGAATAGGTGACTTGGCGGTAAGCGGTAGTTCCAGCCACCAATTGCAGCGCGGCCAGCGCAAAGAAGGCGGCCATGGGACGGTAGAGAGGGTGGTCGAATACGTCAAGCTGACGGTTGATCCACTGGCGGTAAGCCCACAGGGCGAAAAGAATCAGGGAACTCAGTTCCAGGACAAAAACAGACCAGGGCTCGACCGCTCCGAAGGCCAGTGGGCCGAACAATAACACTCCACACGTTCCGGCGAACAACGCGTTGTTAGTAAGTCGCGGCTGTGAAACTTTAGCGACGGGCGCGGGTTCAGGCGACGGTGCCAGGGCGGAACTCACGGTTTGTCCTTGAAATTGGAGTTGGATTTGGAATCGGATTTACGGTTGGAATTGCCGGCATTCCCGCGAGAACTCTTGGAATCGTCCTTGGAATTGGAATCGCTGGCGGAATCGTCGGCAGAATCTTCGGGATAGAGTTCGAAATCATCGAGCAGAAGCTTGCCGCGAATTGCGGCGCCGGCGGGGAAACGTTCTATGGCCAGACGCAGCAGAGTGGTCGAGTCCGGCGTCGTCACCTTGGAGTGAACTTCCTTCCAGAAGTCGGCATCGGTGAGGTTGGGACTGGCATAGAGGGGCGCGCCGGAATAGGCGTCGCGCAGAACGACCTGCGGACCACCCGCGCCCTCAAATTCCGCCGACTTGTAATAGACGGAGAAATCATAGGTGGTTGCGCCGCGCACTGGAATAAGTTGCGAGATGCCGGCGTCGCTAATTCCCGGTCCTTCGAAGGTGAGCGAAAGAGATCGATGTCCCTGGTGAAAGTCGCTGGGATCGAGCTCGGGACGCACTCCGGTGCGGCCTTCATAGATCCAGTCAAAGCCGCCGTTCAAGACGTCGAGGCTGAAATCGCCATTCACGACCAGGTTGTCGTCGGAAGCCTGGTAGGCGGACAGTCCCAGCGTGTTCACAGCTTGTTCCCAGGCTGACGCGGCGGCCTCGGGCCGATGGGCTGCGATGAGATAGTGAACAAAATCGAAAAGATAGCGGTTGGGAAATTTCTCATGCAACTGAGTCAGGCGGTCCCAGGTTTTGATGGCGCCGTCGGTTTCCTGTTTGCCCATCATGAAATTGAGAAAGGCGATCAGGGAATCGGCATTATCGGGTATGGCGTCGCGAAGCAGAGCGTCCGCATCGGGACGAACATGCCATGAGGCGTTGAATGCAGGATAGACGAGTTCGAGGTCGTTCTCGATTACCACATGCAGTTCGCGCAGGGCGCGGTCGATATCGCCGTCGACGATAAAAAAATTGGCCGCTTCCCAGGCCACGTCGGGCGCGGTGGGTTCGGCTTGCAAGGCGCGCTCAAGAGCTGTTCGCTGCCCTTGTACATTGCCAGTGACCTGGTAGGTGCCGGCCAGATCAAACCAATAGTGAGCGTCGTGCGGATTGAGGGCGACGGCGGCGCGAAAGTTTTCGATCGCGGATTGAGGATCGCCGCCAACATAGGCAAAGTAGCGCCCAAGGGCGTGACGATAATCGGCGTTTCCTGGCGCAAGCCGCACCGCGAGTTGCAGTTTGTGCAACTCCGGGCGCGCACCGAAGAGGCTGGCGGCAAATTGTTTGCCGATCAGGAAAAAATAGATAGAGGCGAAAAGAACCACAACCACCGCCAGTTGCCAACGCCGCGCGTTTGAAAGTGGAATGGGCAATGGTTCTGTCAATATCCTCTAAAACTGTGACCCCCGCTGCTAAACCGCCTTTGGTTCAGTGGTCGGAGGGTCTTCCTGATAATACTGTCCGTACTTCCCCTGGTATTCGTAATAGTAGTAGTAATCCGGAGAGGTGAGATCAACCGCATTCAACAGCACCCCGGCTACGTGAGCATTCACCTGCATCAATATATCGCGGGCGCGGCGCAGAGCTTGTTTCGTCGTCTGGCCGGAGCGGATTACGAGTATCGTGGCATCGGCGCGGGGAGAAAGCACAACCGCGTCCGTAACGGAAAGCGTGGGCGGTGTATCGATCACGATGTGGTCATACATTCCGCGCAACTCGGCCAGCAAATCCCGCATGTTGGAAGATGCCAGCAATTCCGCGGGATTGGGAGGCGGCGTTCCCGCCGGCATGATGAAAAGATTAGGCAGAATCGGAGAGGTGGTGATGGTCTGCTCGGCAGTAGCCGTTCCGGTGAGCACGTTGCTCAGTCCCGAGCGCGGGCCCATGCCCAAAGTTTTGTGAACGCTGGGACGGCGCAGGTCGGCATCGACCAAAAGAACTTTGACTCCTTTTTGCGCAAGGACGATCGCAGTATTAATACTCGTTGTCGTCTTGCCTTCCTGCGGACGGGCGCTGGTCACCACGATTACCTTGGGCGGCGCTCCGAGATTGGAGAGCAGAAGCGAGGTGCGCAGGGCGCGATAGGATTCGGCCATTTGGGACTGCGGACGAACCTGGGTGACGGTTTCCACAACTTCCTTCGAGGCGGGCGCGGTCAAAACCAGACGTTTACCGGTCGGTCCGCGGTTGCCGGACTTGGAACCGAGCGGGATCATCCCGAGAGCGGGAAGGCCCGATATCGCTGTCGCCTGCTCCGGGGTGCGGACGGTGTTATCCATGTTCTCGAGAACGAAAGCCAGGCCCACGCCCGAGATGAGCCCGAGCACGAGCGCGAAAGACAGGTTGCGAGGGATATTGGGTTCGCTCGGACCGGTGGGCACCCGGGCCGCATCGATGATGCGGAAGTTATTGGAACGCAATCCGGCCGTAACACCCGCTTCTTTTAGCTTTTCCAGCAAGCCTTCATAGAGGGTCCGATTGCTGTCGAGATCGCGCTTGAGAATGCTGTATTCGATCGCGCTTTCGTTGAGTTTGTTGGCTTCCTGCTTTTGCTTGTCAAAGGAGTCGCGCAGCATATCTTCGCGCTGCAAGGCGGCCAGGTATTCTCCCTTGAGGTGCTCGACGGCCTTGTTGGTTTCCGATTGCAGCTGGCGGTCAATCTCCTTGAGTTGACTGTTGAGTTGCGCGACCTTCGGATATTGCGGGCCGAACTGGATGCTGAGGTCGGCAACCTGGATTTTGAGGTTGGCCTGCTGCTCGCGCAATTTGTCCAGAAGAGAAGTAGCGGCGGTGCTTCCCGGCGTGTCGGCAACGATGGCGGCGGCCACGGCTTCAGGGTCGCTCGACTGGGACTGGCGGTAGACCGCCTCTTTCTGCATGCGGTCGGACTCGGCCAGGGTCATCTCCCGGTTCAGTTCGTCGAGCTTTTCGGTAATGATGTTCGTCTTCTCGTCCGTGCCTAAAATCTCGTGCTCTTTCTGGTAGCGGACGAGCTTCTCCTGAGAGGTCTCGACCTTCATCTGCAAGTCGACGAGCTGTTTCGAGAGCCAGTCCGAAGCCTGCATAGTGGATTCGAACTTGGTCTTGAAATTCTGCTCGACATAGGTGGCGGCCAGCGCATTCACGGCGGCGGCGGCGAGCTGCGGATCGGGACTGTGATAGTGAATCTCAATAATTCGAGTGTTGGGGATAAGCGTGACGCGGAGACCTCCGCGAAAGCTGGAGAGCAGAGATGAAGTGCGGCTGGAATCGGTCTGGAGCGTATCGGCCGCCAGATTGGACGAGCGGGCGTCGGCATGGCCACCGAACTCAGGACGCTTATCCAGATTCAATTGCCGGATCACCTGCAAAGCCATGAGATCGCTTTGCAGAATGCGAACCTCGGTGTCGAGGTCGGCGGGATCGTAGTAGTCGATGACCGGCTGTGAGTCTTTAAAGGAAATCAGATTGTTATCCGATTTGTTGACGGCGATGCGGCCGACGGCTTCGTAGATGGGAGTCTCGCGCAGGCTGGCGACAGCGACGACCATGAAGATGCCCGCCAGCACAGAGAGAACCATCCATTTGCGCTTGATAAGAACGCGCAGATATTCGCGCAGCGTGGATTCCTGCGCTGGCAGCACGTTGTAGAGCGCGGAGCCGAGCGGGCGCAGAAATTCAGCCCCTTCGCCGGGCTGGAACTCGCGCAGGCCGTCATTACGTAAAAGAGTATTTCTCGGATCGCCGCTTCGTGGATCGCTATTGCGTGGAACCAGGGGTCCCGATGACATCGTTACTCCTTACTCCTTGGCCACAAGCTCGATACGACAGCGCGCCGCAGCGATAGCGCGGAGTGCCCAGTCAACCGGCCTGCCCACGGCAAATTGGACAGATAACAGCGGGCGGTTGTGAGGATTCGCTCGATTCTAGCATTCCAATGAGGGCCGACTAGTTAAAAAAAGGGATCGGCTGGCGATGTGTCAATTTCGCAATCTCACCACGACCCTACCGCCGCAAGGGGCAGAACGTATCACGAAGATTTCTGGTTTTATGTTGGTTCGAGTGCGGACCGCAGTCTTTGCAACTGTGGATTTCTTTTCATCGCAGATTCATCTTGATGTCACCGCCCTGTAACATTCAGTCCCTACCCTCGGCCTCAGTTCCCATGGCTTCCCTTGAAGTTGGAGGCTTCCACATTGGTGTCGGCATTTCCACAAATCCAGGAGGAAATCTATGTCAGCGTCGACCACTGCGACGAAAGTCAGGCAGCACTTTGCTGCCGGCGTGAGCTTGTTGGGCCTGCTTGTCAACATGGTGGGGCCAACTACCGCCGCCGCTCAACAATCTGCCGCTCAAACGCCTACTGCATCACCGATCAAGCACGTGATTGTGATCATTGGTGAAAACCGCAGTTTCGATCACGTTTACGCAACCTACAAGCCCAAGAATGGAGAGGCCGTCTCCAATCTGCTTTCCAAAGGGATCATCGACGCGGATGGGAAACCTGGGCCCAATTATTCGCTGTCCGCGCAGTATAGCGCGGTCGACAGCACCACGGTGGGGTCGGGTACGTACGCGATCAGCCCGCCCGAAAAGACCATCTACACCAATGTTCCGCCCGTCGTCGCCGGCGGACCGACGAACCCCTACATTCCGACGTTGGCTGAAGCCAAAGAGATCGAACCTGGCCAACTGTTCCCCAGCTACTACGTGGACCTGACGATTGGCGGAACTGGACTTGAGGCTTACGCCGTTCCCGACACGCGCATACCGAATGTGTTGGACCTGCCCGAGGGCGCTTTCCAACTCACCTCTCCAACCCTGACCTACAACGACTATGCCAACAGCCCGGTGCATCGTTTCTACCAGATGTGGCAACAGACCGATTGCAGCGTGGCGAACATTACCGCCGAGAACCCGAGCGGTTGTCTGAACGATCTGTTCCCATGGGTCGAAGTCACGATCGGTTGCGGCAGCGACGGTTGCTCGACCGGAAGCACCAAACCGCCGACCAACTACATCGGCACCGGAGAAGGCTCTACCGCCATGGAGTTTTTCAACGTGCAACACGGCGATGCTCCTTACATGAAGTATCTGGCCGACAACTACACGCTGAGCGACAATTTCCATCAATCGGTAATGGGTGGAACCATGGCGAACCACATCGAGTTCGGTTTCGCCGATTCCATCTGGTACAGCGACGGCAAAGGGAACGCACTGACGCCGCCGAAGCACGAGATCGAAAACCCGAACCCGCGACCTGGAACGAACAACTGGTATGACTCAGATGGATACGGAGAGGGAAAGACCGGTGGCGGAAGCTACGTCAACTGCGCCGATCTGAGTCAGCCCGGCGTACCAGCCATCGTGAACTACCTGGAAGCGCTGCCGCGTCCGATTGACCCGAATTGCGAGGCCGGACACTACTACATCCTGAACAACTACAACCCCGGCTACAACGGCGATGGATCGTCGTCGCTCAAACTTTCCACGTTCACGCTTCCCGGATCTTCGGTTCGCCACATCGGCGATGCCCTAATGGCGAAAAACGTGTCGTGGAAGTATTACGGAGACGGCTGGAACGTCTTTCTGTCGGACCCGACCTTCAGCAATCCGCTGAACACTTACTGCAACATCTGCAACCCCTTCAACTACGCGACGGACATCATGACCAACGCCACGCTCCGCACGGAGCACATCCAGGACAGCCAGAATTTCTACGAAGACGTGAAGGCAGGAGAACTGCCATCAGTCTCGATCATCAAACCGGGCTGGCCATCGGACGGTCATCCGGCGTCTTCGAAGCTTGAACTGTTCGAAGGCTTTGTGAAAAACATCGTGAACGCAGTGCAAGCCAGCCCAGAATGGGCTAGCACCGCGATCTTTATCACGGAGGATGAAGGCGGCGGTTATTATGACTCCGGCTACATCCAGCCCGTCGACTTCTTCGGTGACGGAACCCGCATTCCGTTGCTGATCGTCTCACCGTACACCGCAGGCGGCCACATCACCCACTCCTACGGTGATCACGTCTCCATAACGAAATTCATTGAGCGCAACTTTGGCCTGGGGCCGTTAACCACCCGAAGCCGCGATAACCTGCCCAACCCGAAAGCGTCGAAGGAAAATCCTTACGTGCCTATAAACAGCCCGGCGATTGACGATCTGTTTAGCGCTTTCAATTTTTCGGGGAAGTAACCCGGAGCAAATTAATAACGTGCATTCCCGGCCAGGGGAAACTCTCCCTGGCCGGGATCATTTGCGCGTTTAATTTCAACCATGCGCTGGCGGCAACCATGTTCGCAGCCGCAACATTTAATCAGATATTCACACAAAGGCGAGACGACGACCTTGGGGTCAATGCGACAATCAAAACTGCAAAATCTCGTCATCGAAATTGCACAATTCTTGTCGTCATCATCCTGGGGCGAAGCGAAAGACCTGCTTCTTTCCGGGTGCCAGAATGTCGTCGGGAAGTCAGTCATGAGGAGTCTTTTGGGTGGGTTTGAATAGGCGCGACTTATTGCGAGTGGGGCTTTCCGCTGGCGCCAGCCTCCTGGCCTCGCCACGCAATCTGCTTGGGCAAGCCATGCACTCCACCATGAGCATGGCTGTTGCGAAACCACAAGGGTCTCCCGCTTCAGCGAATCATCCCGCGCCTCCGGTAGCGCTGGCCAGTTATGTAACGCCACTGGCGATTCCACCCGTGATTCGCCCGAAAGCTGGCGCCGCGCCCGTACAGATTCACATGCGCGACTTCCACCATCACGCGCATCGCGATCTTCCGCCCGCTGCGATGTGGGGATATAACGGCATGTGGCCCGGACCGACCTTCGAGGTGCGCAAAGACCAACCCCTCTCGGTGAAGTGGATCAACCAGCTTCCTACCAAACATTTTCTTCCGCTTGATTACACCATTCATGGCGAAGAAGAGAACGTTCCCGAAGTTCGAACCGTCACGCATGTTCACGGCGCGAGGGTCATGCCCGATAGCGATGGCTATCCCGACGCCTGGGTTACCTCGGATGGCCGCTATGGATCTGTTCGCGCCTCCGATCCCTGTCATTACCCGAACGATCAGGCTGCGACGACGCTCTGGTATCACGACCACTCCATCGGCATCACTCGGTTGAATATTTATGCGGGACTTGCCGGTTCTTACCTGATTCGCGATCCGGAGGAAGACGCGTTGAACCTTCCGAGCGGCGCTTATGAAATTCCGCTGATGATTCAGGACCGCAGCTTCGGCGCTGACGGATCGCTGTTGTATCCGCCGGCGCCGCAGGGGACGCACCCTGTATGGATGCAGGAATTCTTCGGCAACGCGATTTGCGTGAACGGCAAAGCGATGCCGTTTCTCGAAGTCGAGCCGCGCAAGTATCGCTTTCGCATGGTCAACGGTTCCAACTCACGCTTCTACCACTTCACGCTTGTGCCTGCGGACGCCTCCGGCAAACCGAACGGCAAGCCGGTCGATGCTCCGCCTTTTATTCAGATCGGCAGCGATGGCGGGCTGCTGCCCAAGCCCTTGCACATGCACTATCTTATTCTTTCGCCTGGCGAGCGCTTCGATATCGTGATTGATTTCTCCGAGCACAAGGGCGCAAATCTGGCGATGACCAACGATGCGCCCGCTCCCTATGCGCGCGGCGGCGAAATCGTGCCTTCCGATGTAATGCTCTTCAAAGTGACAAAACCACTCACCGGAACCGATACCAGTTCAGTTCCCGAAACGCTGGTTCCTTTTTCTCCGATGATCGCCGCCCACGCCGTACGCGAGCGGATCCTCGACCTCACCGAGATGGACCGTCCTTCCGACGGATACACCATGATCGGCCTGCTCGGGCAGAAGCACTGGGACGATCCCATCAGCGAAGATCCGAAAGCCGGGTCTATGGAAATCTGGTCTTTTGCCAACACCACCGGCGATGTGCATCCCATGCACATTCACCTGGTGCAGTTTCAGGTGCTCAATCGTCAAACGTTTGATGTCAAGACTTACCTGGACACGGGCAAGCTTGTTTTTACCGGCATCCCCATGCCGCCCGAATCGAACGAGCGCCCCGCCTGGAAAGACACGGTCAAATCCTATTCCGGATATGTCACGCGCGTCATCGCGCGCTTCGACCTGCCCGCGGGGACGGTCGCCAAGCCGGGCGACGAATTTCGCTACGTCTGGCATTGCCATGTTCTCGAACATGAAGACAACGAGATGATGCGGCCTTACAAAATCGTCGGCTAGTTCAGCTTCCGTTGTGCGCGAGGGCCGCCAGACTCCGCGCTGGGACTCGGCTATACTATCGAGCACAAGAACATTCCTGAAAAAGACACGTTTTTCTAACGATGCGGAAACGATGGAGAAACGATGGGGAGTCGATAATCGATGTGCGCCCAGCAGGGTGAACCTTCGCGAACGGAATCATCCAAGGGAACAAGAATGGTGAATTGGTCGCAGGAATCGATACTGGTTACGGGGGGGACGGGTTCGTTCGGAAAGAAATTTGTTGAGGTCATGCTGCGCGATTACCACCCGCAGCGGTTGGTCGTCTTCAGTCGCGACGAGTTGAAGCAGCATGAGATGAGAACTTCGGGATTCGATCATCCCAGCCTGCGATATTTCATCGGAGACGTGCGCGACGTGGAGCGCTTGAAGCGAGCGCTTTCGACCGTGACAGTTGTGGTGCACGCCGCCGCGCTGAAGCAGGTGCCGGCTTGCGAATACAACCCGTTCGAAGCGATTCAGACGAATATCATGGGCGGACGCAACATAATCGATGCGGCGATCGACCAGGGTGTGCGCCGGATTATTGCGCTCAGCACCGACAAGGCGGTGAATCCCATCAATCTTTACGGGGCGACCAAGCTGTGCGCCGAAAAAATGTTTGTGCAGGCGAATGCCTATGCGGGCGCGAAAAATACGCGCTTCAGTTGCGCGCGCTACGGCAACGTGGTGGGCAGCCGGGGCAGCGTGATTCCGGTCTTTCTCGAACAGCGGCAGCGGGGGAAGATTACGATTACCGATCCTCGTATGACCAGATTCTGGCTCACCCTGGAGCAGGGCATCAGATTTGTGATCCGCTGCCTGGAACAGATGCACGGCGGCGAAATTTTTGTTCCGAAGATTCCCAGCATGAGGCTCGCGGATCTGGCGGAGACGATCGCTCCCGGCTGCAAGGTGGAGTGCATTGGCATTCGCCCGGGAGAAAAGTTACACGAAGTATTGGTCTCGGAAGACGAATCGCGGCAGACGTTGCAGACCGAAGATATGTATGTGATTCAGCCGGCGCATCCGTGGTGGAAGTCGGAAAACTGGGTCCATGGCAAGCCGCTCGCGGAGGGCTTCCGGTATTCGAGCGACACGAACGAGCACTGGCTGACGCGGCGCGAGTTGGCGGAGCTGGTAGCGCCTGAAACCAGCGCTGCGGAGGCGCTTCCGACGTCGGCGTGAGACGTGCGGCCTGGATTGGGTTCCGGCCCTTGCACACATAGGGACAGCCGCCCTCGGTTGTCGTGTCGAGCGCAGCTCGGCTCCGCACGGTGTAAGTACAAGTTCGTCAGGCACCGTGAAAGTGATGGCATAGATGACCGCCTTACCCACAAAATTGGAAATGCTTGCCATCGATGGCGGTACGCCGGTGCGCGCGAGTCTATTGCCCTACGGGCGGCAAAGTCTGGATGACTCCGATATACGCGCGGTGGTTGAAGTTCTGAAGTCGGACTGGCTGACTACGGGACCGAAGGTTGGCGAGTTTGAAGAGCGGTTTGCGGCGCAGGTCGGGGCGCGCCACGCCGTCAGCTTCAGTTCGGGGACAGCCGCTTTGCATGGCGCTGCTTTCGCAGCAGAGTTGGGGCCGGGTGATGAGGCGATCACCACGCCCATGACTTTTTGCGCGACCGCGAACTGCATTTTGTATCAGGGCGCGACGCCGCTTTTCGCCGATGTCTCGGCCGACACACTGAATCTCGATCCCGAAGCAGTTGCCGCCAGACTCTCAAGACGCCAGGCGTCGCGCGTGAAGGCCATTATTGCAGTCGATTATGCGGGACACCCCTCGGCCCTCGATGAGCTTGCGAGGCTGTCTCAGGCACAGGAGCAGAGAACGCTACTCATCGAAGATGCCTGCCATGCCCTGGGCGCGGAATACCACGGAAAGCGCGTAGGCGGCATTGCCGATATGACGGTCTTCAGCTTTCATCCCGTGAAGCACCTGACCACCGGAGAAGGCGGCATGGTTGCGACCAACGATGCGCCGCTGGCTGAAACGCTCCGGCGCTTCCGCAATCACGGAATCAGCAGCGAGGCTCGCGATCGCCAGAAGGCCGGGCAATGGTTCTACGAGATGGTGCTGCTCGGTTTTAATTACAGGCTGACCGATATCGCTTGCGCGCTCGGGCTGTCGCAGTTGGAAAGGCTGGACTCGAACCTGGCGCGGCGCCGCGAGATCGCAGCGCGATACGCGGCTGGTTTGCGGGACTTGCCTGTTGTGCTGCCGGCGGTGCGTGAAGGCGTCGATCCGGCATGGCATTTGTATCCGATTCGTCTGCAACTGGAAATGCTTGCGGCGGACCGGGCAGAGGTCTTTCGCGCACTGCGAGCGGAAAATATCGGCGTGAATGTTCATTACATTCCTGTGCATCGGCACCCTTACTATCGCCAGCGCTTCAAGGCTGCTGAAACTTATCCTGTGGCAGAAGATGCCTATGACCGGCTGATCAGCCTGCCCATGTTTCATTCCATGACTGATCAGGATGTGGAAGACGTGATCCATGCGGTGCGTAAAGTTTTGCGGCATTTTGAGATCAAAGATGAAGTGAAAAAAGATGGCGCGAAATACGAAGGGAAAGCTGCGGGTTCTCGCTCTCATTGCCTGGACAACACCATCGAGAGCAGGCAATCAAAGTAACTCATGTCAAAAAGTTCCGACTGGGTGGATTATCGCGTTCTGATAGTCGGTTGCGGTTCGATCGGCCGCCGGCACGCGGCCAATCTCAAATCTCTTGGCGTCGCGCAGCTTGGATTCTGCGATACCAGCCAGGAAGCATTGCAGCAATGCCGCGAGGAGCTGCACGGGGAAATCTATTCCGACTATGCCATCGCGCTCAAGGAATTCAGGCCTGACATAGCTCTCATCTGTACGCCGCCCGTTTACCACGTAGAACAGGCGCTGGCCGCGCTGCAAGCTCGCGCTCACGTTTTCATCGAGAAACCGCTCTCCCACGAATCGAGCGGAATTCAGATCCTTATTGATGAAGCGCGGCGGCGCGATCGGAACGTTCAGGTCGGCTACAACATGCGCTTCCAACCTGGCCTGAAGATCCTGAAAGAACTTATTGATTCAGGAAAAATCGGGCGCGTGCTGTGGTTGAGCGCGGAAGCCGGCCAATACCTTCCCGATTGGCGTCCCTGGCAGAATTATCGCGAAAGCTATAGCGCGCGCCATGAACTTGGCGGCGGCATCATCCTCGACGGCTCTCACGAACTCGATTACATTTGCTGGCTATTGGGGCGTCCCACCGAAGTGGTTTGCCGCGCCGAGCACATCAGCGCTTTGGATGTCGATGTAGAAGACTCGGCATGGATCTATCTCAGCTTTCCCGAGCGTCGCCGGGCCGAATTGCATTTGGATTTTGTGCAGCGCGCCTACACGCGCACCTGCAAAGTTGTGGGCGAGACGGGAACCGCGCTGTGGGATTTCACGCTCCAGGAAGTGCGCTGGTTTTCATCGGAAGAGGCCGGTTGGAAGACCATCCCGTACACGTTTGAAGCGAACGACATGTACGTGTCGGAACTGGTTCATTTCCTGGAGTCGCTCGGAAGTGGAACCGGTCCGCTGGTCGATCTCGAGCAAAGCCGGGATGTGATTCTGGTGGTGGAAGCGGCGAAGAGGTCGTCGGAAGAGGGAAGGCCGCAGGCGCTGAATTGGACAACCGAAACCACCGATGGGCCGGTGGTTGCGATCATCCAGGCGCGAATGGGTTCGAGCCGTCTGCCGGGCAAAAGCCTTGCCGACATCGAAGGACGTCCCATGTTGTGGCGCGTTATTGAACGCGTAAGACGAGCCGCGCTGGTGGATCGCGTCGTAGTAGCCACATCGGTTGCGGGGGCGGATGACGCGATAGAAAAGATGTGCGGCGGAATCGGCGTGCCATGCTACCGGGGCAGTGAGAACGATGTGCTCGATCGTTTCTACCACACCGCGCGCGCGGAAAAAGCGGGGCAGGTGGTGCGCATCACGGCCGATTGTCCGCTCATCGATCCGGAGGTGATCGATCGGGTGGTGCGGCGCTTTCAGCGCGGCGATCTCGACTACGCTTCGAACGCTATGATACGCACCTATCCTGACGGGTTGGATACCGAGATATGTTCTTTTCTTGCTCTGGAACGCGCGTGGCACGAATCTAGCAAGAGTTCTGAACGCGAGCATGTGACTCCGTACCTCCGTTCCGGAAAGTTTCGCACCGCCAATGTCGAGAATGATTCGACATCTTTCTATCAGCATTATCGCTGGACGGTGGATGAGGCGCAGGATCTGGCCTTCATCCGCGCGGTGTACAAAGCTTTTCGCGGCAAGGAGACTTTTAGAATGACGGATGTTTTGGAATTGATCGAAAAGAATCCTGGGTTGGAAAAGATGAACTCGGATATCGTTTCCAACCGGGGATACTACAAAAGTCTTTTCGAGGATGCGCGAGCAATGGCAGCGCCGCCTCGGCCGATTGAAAAATCGAAAGCATGGTTGGAGCGCGCGGAGAGCGTGATCCCAGGCTGTGCGCAGACCTTCAGCAAGGGAGCGAATCAGCACGTCCGCGGGGTCGCGCCGGTGTTTCTGGCGAAAGGCAAAGGTTGCCGTGTCTGGGATGTAGATGGGAACGAATATATCGACTACATCCAGGGCCTGCTGCCGAATATTCTGGGTTACGCGAACGAAGAGGTCAATGCGGCGGTGGCGGAGCAGTTGGGCCAGGGGCACAGCTTTTCATTGCCGCACCCGCTGGAAGTGGCTCTTGCCGAGCGGCTGACGCGCCTCATCCCGTGTGCGGAGAGAGTCCGCTTTGGCAAAAATGGATCGGACGCTACATCGGGAGCCGTCCGCGCAGCACGAGCCTTGACTGGACGCGACCGCATCGCTTGCTGCGGCTATCACGGATGGCAGGACTGGTTCATAGGAAGCACGACGCGAAGCGCCGGCGTTCCGCAAGCGGTGCGGAGTTTGACGCATCCCTTCGTCTACAACGATCTCGGGTCGCTGCAGAAACTCTTCGCTGAGCATCAGGCCGAGTTTGCCGCCGTCATTATGGAGCCGGCAAATTTCTATCCTCCTGCCGAAGGTTTTCTCGAAGGAGTAAAAAGCCTGGCGCGCCAGCACGGCGCGCTGCTCATTTTCGACGAGATTTGCAGCGGCTTTCACTTCGGGCTCGGGGGAGCGCAGAAAAAATTTGGCGTAATTCCTGACCTGGCTTGTTTCGGCAAAGCTATGGGCAATGGTTTCCCGATTTCGTGCGTGGTGGGAAGAGCAGACGTCATGAAGGTGTTTGAAGATATTTTTTTCAGCTTCACATTTGGCGGTGAAGTGGCTTCCATGGCAGCAGCCATGAAGGTGCTCGACATACTGGAGGGAACCGACGCGTTGCCGCGCATCAACGTCAACGGGCGCTTGTTGCAAGAGGGCTTGAACGCCATGGCAAAACAGGCCGGATTGCAGGAGCGCATCAAGTGCGTCGGATATCCGTTCTGGTCTCTGATCAAATTTCTCGATGCGGAAGGCAAAGACAGTTTTCTGGTGCGCAGTTTGTTTACGCAAGAATGCGTGAAGCGCGGAGTGCTGTTGCTGGCCACGCATAACATGACCGCGGCGCACGATCCGCTGGCCATTGAACAGACCTTGCGGGTCTATGCCGAAGTTTGCAAGACGCTGGCGGAATGGCTGGGCGAACCGCATCCGGAACAGCATCTTGAGGGCGAAATGATTGAGCCGGTGTTCCGGGTTCGCGGATAAAGCTCAGTGCCCTAGATTTGGGTGCAACTTTATTGGAGTCGATGAAACCAGGTGTGCTTCTGTTTCGCGCCGATGCCAGTCTCGCAATTGGGACTGGACACGTAATGCGCTGCATGGCGCTCGGGCAAGCCTGGCAGGACGCTGGCGGGCAGTCTATGTTCGCGATGGCCGACGCCACGCCTGCAGTCGAGGAACGGCTGCGAGGCGAGGGATTCGAAGTTGCGCGGCTGGCAGTTCGCGTGGGAAGCGCAGCCGATGCGGAGGAAACGTCGCAATTGGCGCTCGCGCAAAATGCGTTCGTGGGTGGTGGTCGATGGGTACGAATTTGGCGCGGAATATCAGGCGAGCCTGAAGAATCGCGGCCTGAAAGTTTTGTTCATCGATGATAATGGCCATGCGCGGCACTATTCGGCCGATCTTGTGCTCAATCAGAATGTGCACGCTTCTGAGGCTCTCTATCCCAGTCGCGACTCATCAACCCGTTTGTTGCTGGGGCCGCGGTTTGCGCTGTTGCGGCGTGAATTTCAATCGTGGCGCGCGTGGCAGCGCGAGATCCCCGCAGCGGCGCGGCACGTTTTAGTGACGATGGGAGGAAGTGATCCGGAGAACATCACGCAGTTCGTGGCCGAGTCGATTTTATCGGACGCCAATTTCGAAGTGACAATCGCCGCCGGTGGCAGCAATCCTCACTTGGCCAGATTGCGCGGGCTTGCGGGCGATTCCCCTCGCGCAGTGCGGCTTGTGGAGAATACCTCGAGCATGCCCGAACTGATCGCGAGTGCCGATGTAGCTGTGGCCGCTGCCGGAACCACCAGCTGGGAAATGTGCTTTCTCGGTCTGCCCGCGTTGCTGCTCGTTGTGGCGGACAACCAGCAGGGAGTTGCAGACAAACTGGGCGAGCAAGGCATCATGATGAAGCTCGGCCGCGCTTCCGAAGTTGCCAAAGCCGCAATTGTCGGCCAGCTTAGGAGCTTGGCCGATTCGCCCATCCGCCGCCGCGAGATGTCGGAGCGTGGCCGCGCCCTGGTTGACGGTCGCGGGGCGGAGAGAGTGATCGCCGCGCTGAAGAGGGAATCGCTCTCCGTTAGGCTGGCGGCGCATGAAGACTGTAAGCTACTGTGGGAATGGGCGAACGATCCGGCCGCGCGTGCATCTGCGTTTTCTTCAGAAGCGATTTCATGGGGCGAGCACGTCGCCTGGTTTCGCGAAAAGCTTGGCGATCGCAATTGCCGTATTTTCGTGGCGCGGGATGCTTCAGGTGTCCCGGCAGGACAGATACGCATCGATAGGAAGGGTGCGGCCGAAGCGGATGTCGATATCACTATCGACGGCCCTCACCGAGGCCTGGGATATGCCAGCCGTTTAATCGAATTGGGCAGTGCGCGGGCATTTGCGGAATGGGACCTCGGGCAGCTCAATGCATTTGTAAAGCCCGAAAATATTGCTTCCGCAAAAGCGTTTGAGAGAGCGAACTTCAAACCCGCGGCGACGGTGATCATAAAAGGACAAACCGCGATCCACTACATTCGGGCGGCGAAGTGACTGCGCCGCCAAAGCGCTACATTGTGGCGGGATGCAAGCCCTGGAATCGCCGAGTGTTCGATGACACTCTGAGCAAGCTGGCCGGGGAGTGGCACTATGTGGGCGAGCGTGATCAACTGTCTCACTCAGTGGTGCAAGCGCTTCGCCCGCGGTATGTGTTTTTTCTGCACTGGTCATGGAAAGTGCCGGCGGAGATTTTCAATGAAGTTCGAGTGCGTTTGCTTCCACATGACGGATGTGCCCTACGGCCGCGGGGGCAGTCCGTTGCAGAATCTGATTATTCGCGAGCCACAAGAATACGAAACTGACCGCGTTAAGAATGTCGTCGGAGTTTGATGCCGGTCCGGTTTATTTGAAAAGGGAGTTGTCTCTGGATGGCGGCGCGGAGGAAATCTATCTTCGGGCGTGCGCGCTCTCGGCAGACATGATTAAGAAGATCGTGAAGTGACGAAATGCAACCTGTGCCTCAAACAGGAGAGCCGGTTAACTTCAGGCGCCGAAAACCCGACGAAAGCCGGATCGCGAAGGTCGATTCTCTGGAGCAACTCCACGACTTTATCAGGATGCTCGACGCCGAAGGCTACCCGCGCGCCTTCCTTTCTCATGCCGGCTACCGTTTCGAGTTCAGCCGCTCCGCTCTGTACGATGGACGAATCGTGGCCGACGTTCAGATCATGGCAGAACCTGCGGCGGCGAAACGGAAGCGGCTCGAAGCCGTACCACAAAACGCGCGGCGCTCCACCCAGCTGCGAAAAACCAAGCTGCGAACGAGCCAAGCTGCGAACGCCCAAGGAGCCGAAAAGATGAGCGTGCTGGTGGTCGCGGCGCATCCTGACGACGAGATCCTGGGCTGCGGCGGCACAATCGCTCGTCTTGCCCGTGAAGGTCAGGAGGTGCGCATCGCGATTCTTGCCGAGGGCTTGTCTTCGCGCTATGCGCGCCGCGAAGACGCTGACCCGCAACAGTTGCGGCAGTTGCACGCGCGCGCTCAGCAGGCTGCGGAAAAAGTCGGGGCGAAGGAACTCGTTCTTTGCAAGATGCCCGACAACCGTCTCGATACCGTGCCATTGCTCGACGTGGTGAAGACGGTCGAAGATCTGGTGGCCCGCTTCCGTCCCGAAACCATCTACACGCATCATCCCGGAGACTTGAATGTCGACCACGGAGTTGTTAACCGCGCCGTGCTGACCGCAACGCGGCCAGAGAGCGGTCAAAGCGTGCGTGATATCTACGCCTTCGAGATTCCCTCATCGACTGAGTGGGCCTTCCAAAGCATCGAACCGTCGTTTCGCCCCAATGTTTTCGTGGAGATCTCCGATTCAATCGAGACCAAGATCGCCGCGATGAGTTGCTATGACACTGAAATTCGCAAATTTCCTCATCCTCGTTCGCCCGAGGCCCTGCGGGCGATTGGCGCCCGCTGGGGCAGCGTCGCGGGTTTGCAGGCGGCCGAAGCATTTGAATTGATCCGCTCGGTCAAGCCGGCGGCGAATCATCGATGATCGGACCTGAACGAGCAGATGACTGAGCCTATGACTGAGCCTATGACCGAGGCCATAGAAATCGGACAGCGTCGCATTGGCCCAGGCCATCCCGTCTATTGTGTTGCCGAAGTTTCTGCCAATCACAACCAGGATTTCGCTCAGGCGGTGCGCATCATCGAGGCCGCCAAAGAGGCTGGCGCGGATGCGGTCAAGCTGCAGACTTATACCGCAGACACGATGACGCTCGCCTGCAACAAAGAATGTTTTCAGATTAAGGGCGGCACGTTGTGGGATGGCCGCAGCCTCCACGATCTCTACCAGGAGGCATTCACCCCGTGGGAATGGCAGCCAAAATTGAAAAACATCGCCGACGAACTGGGAATGGATCTGTTTTCGACCGCGTTCGACGACACGGCTGTCGATTTTCTTGAGCGTATGAATGTTCCCGCGCACAAGGTGGCGTCGTTTGAGCTGGTGGATATCGCGCTGATCCGAAGAATGGCGCGCACTGGAAAGCCGCTGATTATGTCGACGGGCATGGCGAGCCTCGACGAAATTTCGGAAGCGGTTGCGGCGGCGCGCGAGGCGGGCGCGCCGCAAATTGCGCTGTTGAAGTGCACGAGCGCTTATCCCGCGCCGGCGGAGGAAGCGAACCTGCGCACGATTCCGGAGCTGGCGCATCGGTTCGGTTGTCCGGTTGGCTTGTCTGATCACACAATGGGCATCGCAGTTCCGGTGGCTGCCGTGGCGCTGGGAGCGTGCATCATCGAAAAACATCTTTGTCTGCGCCGGGCGGATGGCGGGCCGGATGCCGCATTCTCACTGGAGCCCGCGGAGTTCAAGGCAATGGTGGACGCAGTGCGAACTGCCGAAAAGGCTCTCGGGTCAGTTCAGTTCAACTCGGGGCCGCGCGAGGCCAACAGCCGCAAGTTTCGGCGGTCGTTGTTTGTGGTGGAAGATCTGAAAAAGGGCGAACTGTTTACGAAACAGAATGTGCGTTCGATTCGCCCCTCGGACGGCTTGCCCCCGCGCCACTTCGACGAAGTTCTGGGAAAACGCGCGGCCTGCGATATCGAGCGGGGAACGCCGCTCCGCTGGGAACTGGTTGAGCCCTGAGTTCATCTTCATTGCCCGCTCCGATCTCTTATGCGAGTTTTCCTCTTACATCCCGGTGACGATTTTCACCCGTCATGGACGCGTCAGCGCTGGGATTTGGTGGTCGATCTGGGACGAGCTCCCAGATCGTTCTACGGTGAACAAAGTGCCGCGCTCGGCTGTCCGGTCTTCAGCGTTTTCGACCTGGCGCTCGAAGTCGCTGACGTGCAGGTTTGGCGTTCTTTGCTTGAACCCGGCATGGGACGGGTCGTTGACGGATTTGGTGTTGATTGGTGGGACGTCATCAGCGTCCTTCTGCAGGAGGAATTACAGGCGGTTCGGCTCGCGCTTCGTTTAGCCGAGAAGCTTCGCGGATGTCGCGAACTGGTCGCAAGCCGCAAGTCGGTGACGACGGAAGTGTTGCAATTAGAGTTGGGAACTCCGGTGCGACTTCTGCCGCATGCATTGCGAAAACATGTGGTGCGTGTCGTCAAGCGTCGCAGCGCCGCGGCGATGAATCTGAGCTCTGAGCAATTACTGCAGGTGGTCTATGACAAGTACGACCCACATTATCGCTGGAGAAGAAAGCTTGCGGGCGCGCCGCCGAAATCATTGGAGCCGATTGTGCTTCTTCCTTCGGCCTATTCCAACGTCACGAAAACTGCGCTGAGTTACGCCAGAATTTTGCCGGAGACGAAGTTTCTTCTCGTGCTCGCGCGCGAGTCTGCGTCGGTTTCATCGGTGCCGAAAAATGTAGAGTCCGCGCGTCTCGCCAGCTTTGCAACCGATAGCTATGACAGCAACGAACTATCGATGCTCGAAGCCGGTTGGAAGCAAGTAGAGACGTCATTGCAGGCGCATCCGGTATTCGCAATGGCGATTCGACTTGGAATCTTGAAAAACGCCACTCGCTGGTTGCGCTGGGGAGTTGGGGTGCGCGACGCCTGGAATCGAGTCTTCGAAATGCGCGCGGTGGTTGCGTGTTTGAGCGCCGATGATTCGAATCCCTATACGCGGATTCCTCTCCTGCTGGCCGGGCAGCGGGGTATTCCAGCGGTCGCTTGCCATCATGGAGCGCTCGATTACCGCATTGCGTTCAAGAGTCTGCGCTTTTCCAGTTACCTGGCCAAGGGCGAGATGGAGCGCGATTATCTGGTGCGCATTTGCGGAGTCGATAACGGTCGAATTCGAATTGGCGCGCCATCTTCACCGCGTGAAAACACTTCCGTCTGGCATGAAGGGGCGCCCTGGATTACGTTTTTCACCGAGCCGTATGAAACAGATTTCTGGCGGGTGGAGGCGATTTATCGAGAGGTGTTGCCGCTCTTGTGCGCCGTCGCGCGCAGGTCGGGGAAGACGGTCGTATTGAAACTGCATCCCTTCGAAAGTGCGCGGCAGCGGCGGAAGTTAGTGGCACAAATCCTAAGCAAGAATGATCTGAAGTCTGTGAAAGTGATCGATGCGCCGCTGTCCCCGGAGATTCTTCAGAACACATGGTGTGCGGTGACCGTGGAATCGACAGTCGCCTTCGAATGTGCCGCCGTCGGAATCCCGGCCTTTCTTTGCGGTTGGTTGCGTCACGCTTACGCCGGATATGTATCGCAATACGTTTCTTTCGGCGTGGGACGCATGCTCGAATCTCCAGACGACTTGCTGCGAATCCCGGATATGTTGCACGAGGTTATGCCCGGTCCAGATGTCGCGCGGCGGCTGGTGCAGCCGATTTCTCCGGAGAGTCTCTCTGAGGTTATTCGCTGCGGAACTGAGGTGCCTGCTTCGTTACGTGTCAAAAGGCAGGGCTGATCGAGATCGATGAACTGAACCCAAAATCTGTTATAGGATTAGCAATCCTGGATTGAAATCGAGTGGATCCCCACGCATTTGTAGCTGAAGTTTACCGCCGGATGAGTTTGCGGCATCGCGCCAAGCGCCTTGCCCCAGGCTGGGCGGAAATAAAGGACGATCCCCGCGTGCTGCAAGCCGAAGGCGAATTGCTGAGCCTCCTGGCTTGCGATCTTCTGCCCGGCGACAAGCGAGCCGCCATTCTCGACGTGGGTTTTGGCGAGGGTTGGTTTTTGGCCGCTTGCCTGCGCCTGGGATATGCAAATCTCTCCGGCGCTGATTTTGGCGTCGCCGACAAAGCACATGTTAAGGCGTGGGCGCCCAACGCCATCACGCTGGCGGAAATTGAGAGCGACATAGGCAGTTTTCTCGCAGACAAGCCGGAGACATTTCAATTTATTCACATGTCTCACGTGATCGAGCATATTCCCAAGTACTCACTGCTCTGGGTGGTCGATGCCCTATACCGTACGCTGAAACCGGGCGGCGTGCTGATGCTGCGCACGCCGAATATGGAAGGACCTTGCGCCAATTCTTCGTTGTATGTAACCCTCGCGCACGAATACGGATTCAGCAGTGGGAATCTGCAATCGCTTCTGGATATTTGCGGCTTCGACGAGATTCGTTTTCATCATCCGTTCATGCCGCGGTCGAGTTTTAAACAGACGATCGGTAAGTTCCTCCGCCGGCCATATCTAAGAGAAAGCCGGATTCGACACCGGCTGTTTGGAGTCAATCAGCATGGGTACTTCGACTCGGAGTTGGTGGTGACGGCCAGGAGAGGCAACTGCAATCCCTTTTTTGATGCCAAGTACCGCTGAGCACTGAGGCGAAGGCTGAACGTTCATTTTCATGATTACGATATTTACTCCCTCGTTCGCCGACGATGCGAACACGAACGCGCAGAACTTGACCGTGAAGGAGGTCGTCAGCCGCCTTCCGCCCGATCGGTTCAGAATAATGCTTCTGGGCGAGGGAGAGCCTGATCCCCGAATTCGCGCTCGTGCGAATACTGAAGTTCTGCAGTCCAGTCGCCATGGGAATACCGCGCGATGGCTGACTCGCCTGCTGCTCTCGAAAGTCGACATCTACTTTTTCCCGCGCCAGGGACCATTGGACGCCATGTTTCTATTTCTTCGGCGATCACTGAGACTTCGTGTGTCGCTCGTCACTTACATCGTGATGGCTCTCGATGAAATCGATCCCGGCTCCACGATGACGCGATCGATTCGCGACGCCGATTGCGTGGTGGGAAATTCGCGCTACGTTTCGCAGACAGTTCAAGATCGTTTCGGTATCGAATCCAGAACAATCTATGACGGAATCAATCGAGACTTGTTTCATTCGCCCGTCGAAGGTCACCGGCCTCAATCGAAGTTAACCGTGCTCTACGCCGGCTCTTTTCAGGCGCGCAAGAGAGTGAATGTCGTCATTCGCGAAGCCGTCAAGTGGCCATCGGTCGAATTTCGACTGGTGGGAAAGGGCGAAGAGGAGGCAAGTTGCCGTTCCCTGGTGAGCGAGTTGGGTTGTCATAACGTAACTTTCGTTGGCCATCTTTCGCAGCATGGGGTAGCCGAGGAAATGCGAAAGGCCGATGTATTTCTTTTCCCCAGCGTTTTGGAAGGTCATCCGCAAGTGCTTGGCCAAGCCGCGTCTTGCGGGCTGCCCGCAGTTGCCATGAACAAATACCGCCCCGAGTATGTTGTCAACGCCGAGACAGGCTACTTGGTAGAATCGGAGGGCGAACTTTCACAAAAGCTCAGCTTATTGCTCTCGGACCACAACCTGCGGCTCAAAATGTCTGCCGCGGCCGCCCGACATGCCGCACAATTCGACTGGGATAAAGTTGCTGAAGATTGGCAGAGTGTGTTTCTGGAAGCGATCAGTAACCGCTGCAAGAAGAAATTTTAATGCGATCGGATGTGGGCGGTCTGTGCGGGGGTTTCGCGCCCTGCAAAATTGCGGCCGGCAGCTTACGGACGGTGTGACATAGGATGGATTAGTGAGCTTTTCTAAGTCTCTGCTGCGCTACGGCGGGTTTGTAGCCTCCGTTACCACCGCGCGAATTGTGGGCACTCTGATCTCAGCGGCTACCTTTCCTTTCCTCGTGCGTCGACTTGGCGTGGATACCTATGGGCTGTGGAGCTATGTGGTTGCAGTGTGTGGGTTCACCGGACTGGTGGCGAATCCGGGGCTCAGTGCTTACGCCGCCCAGCAGGTCGCGGCTCGGCGCGAGGCTGCGTTTGACACCGTTTCCGATGTATTGATACTGCGCGTTCTGGCGAGTGGAGTCGCCACGCTCGCTGTGCTCGTTGTCGCTGGTTTCGAGGTCCGGCCCGACGTGCGCTTTTTGCTGAAGTTATACGGAATCGCCTACGCGTTGACCAGCGCATTGTCGCTCGATTATCTGTTGTCTTCGCTCGAACTCTTCCACGTGCAATCCTTCATTTCGGTCGCGCAGCAGAGTCTTTACGCTGCCGGCATTTTCACCCTGATTCGAACGCCTCATGATGTGGTTTGGGTGCCGGTCAGCGTCCTGGTTTCAGCGTTTTTGGCGAGCCTGATTGGCTGGGCTTTTTTGTGGCGTGCGGGATATCGCTTCCGGTTTTCAATCGCGCCGCGGCGCTGGGCCATTATTCTGCTGCCCAGCCTGCATTATGCGGCGTCTTCACTCATGTCGAATCTCTATCATCGCAGCGGACAGATCGCGGTCCGGTGGTATCTCGGTGAACATGCTCTCGGCCTCTACGCGGCGGCGGCGCGATTGGCCGATGTGATGCGCAACTTTCTCTCGGTGGCCCAGACCGTAATGATGCCGAGGATGGCGCTGAGGGCCGCTTCCAACGGTCTCTCCCGGCTTGTGCGCCTCGCAGCTTCAATTCTGGTCTGGTTTGGAATTCCGTTAACAGTAGGCGGAATTATCACCGCGCCGGTCGTAGTTCCCTGGCTTCTCGGCGCACAGTTTCAGCAGGCAGTGCGGGTTTTTCAATGGATCGGCTTGTATATGCTTACCGCGCCCGCCGCGACTTTGTTCGCGGGAACAATTCTTTATGCCATGGGGCGGCATAGGGCTTACTTCGTCTCCACATTAACCGGCGCGGTCACGGCCGTCATTCTTAATCTCGTACTCCCTCCTCTCTTCGGCGTGATCGGTGCCTGCATCGCGCTCGTGCTCGGCGAATTGGGAGTGGCGCTCTGCGCCTTCCTGCTGTGTCCGCCCGAGGTGCGCGCCGCCGCGAAGACCCCGTTGCTGAATGTTTCCTTAGTGGCGAGCCTGATCATGGCTCTTGTTTTGTGGATCGCGCTCCCAAGCCACATGCACGCCCTGGTGTTGGTCGGCCTAGGATGCGCGGTCTACGCAGTCGTCTGGGCCGCCATCGGCCGCAAACAGCTCAGAGCCGAATTCGGAGCACTTACATGATGCTGGGTTCGGGAAGGCGAAAATGGTTTTTCACTTCGGACTACAGAACAGCACCGTCAAATTTCCTAATAACACTTCTTTCTGGACGTTCAGGTACGAAGCCAGCCGCTGACGCTCAAAAACCGGCGATTGCCGATTGTCGATAACCAAAATGCGTGAATGCAGCCGGAGAAAGTCCAGCAGCCTGGGATCCTGGCGTTCAGCTGCATCTAGCCAGGGAATCAGTCCAGTCCGAATTGCGCTTAAACCTTCTTCCCGCACGTCTTTTCGAAACGGCGAGATGCCGCCTCCGTAGTACGCGAGCCGTATCTGCTCGTCAATCGATTTCGGATCCTCCGTAATTCTCTCCAGTTCCCGGCTATCCATGCCCGTAAAGTAGAGATAGAGCCCCTGGCCCAGGCGCTGAATGGTGTTCGTTTGATTCGGGGTAAGTAGTCCCGCCGCGTTCCGGCAGTAGAGCACCCTGGCAGTTGATATCAGGGGAACCCATTCACACATATCGTCCGCATTTTTGGCGGGAACAATCAAAAAGTCGTTGGCTCCGACAGGAATGGATTTCAGCAGACTCGCGGTTTCAGCCAGTTCTTGGTTAAGGGGCAGGAATGCGCGATAGGTTGCCGCGGCAAGCAGCATCGCGTTCGCCGCCAGAAGGATAACCGCCGCTCGCAGAGCGAATCGCCAATATCGAGACGTTGCGCGCGGACGCGCACACACCGCGGACAATAGAAAAGTCAGGAGCACTCCCACGGTTGTGTGAACGAAGTATCCTGCGTGATGCGATATCGAGAATGAAGTGTCGAATACATCGCCCAGAAGCAGGCTCATATTCGTCAGGCCTAAGCCAACAAGAGGCCACTTCACTTCTCGTGGCAGGGCGCGGACTAGCGCCGTTGCCAGCGTCAGCAATCCAAGGATGATCCACATCCCACCCATCAAATGGGGTAATACGGCAAGCTCGATGTGAAAAACCGAATGTTGCGTGTGGGGTTCAGGCGCCAGAGTTCCACGCATGAGCAGAAGATAGAGCAAGTCGACCGTCCCACAGAATAGTGCATAAGCCACAAGACTGCGCCACGGCGCCGAATGAACCCGTGCCGCAATCAGCCAGACAGTTGCGGCCATCGTGATGCCGGCCATCATCAGCGTGGTGTAAGGAAAAATCGCGAAAGCGAGCAACTGGAGTAGCCCCATCCATAGCCAGATCTGGAAGCGTTGCCTGCGGAGGAGGCTCATCTGCAGGCCGAGGTATGCGAGCAGGAGGGGAACAGGGAGTTGTGGAAAGAATGGTCTGGCGTAAGCAAGTCCGACGGTCTCGAAGCCCTGCAGCGACGGCAGGTGAATCCAAGCCAGCAAGAGCGGCTTGAGTAATCCGAAGTTCGACCACATCAGAAGGCCAAAGCCCGTGGCAACCAGCAATAGTGAGTGATCGGGCAAGAATTGTTCGAAGAGCCAGATCACAATCCAGCAAAGCAGTCCCCACCAAAATAAGTCCCATACGAACAGCGCCAGCCAGAGGTGCCCGCCAAACAGAGTGTCCGCATAACCGAAGAGTTGGAATGCCAGCCGGAATTGCAGATGGGGCACCGCATTGGGCGGAACCTCGACACCATAGTAAGGGTTCAGAATTTGACCATCGCTCAGCGTGGTTATTTTGCTGATAAGAACGTAGAACCCAACATCGGAAGCGAGAATGGGAGACGATCCCGTGTAGCCGGTCTTTACCCATGTGGCAAGCGCCGGATACGAGTAGACAGCTAAAGTAAATAGAACGATCGCGATGATGACGGGGCGACGAATCACCCTGCGAGCAGAATTGTTCAACGAGGCTCCGGAGTTGGCTGCGTGCTGCTTTTCGAGTGTACGGTTTGAGGGTAGGTGGATTCAAATACTGGCGGGAATCGGCTCCGGCTTCACCTCGCAACTGAACGCTCGCGGCCAAACTCATGCTTGGCATAATATGGAGAGTCTGAAAATTATTTGATCAAACTCGGGGTTGACCGCGAAGTGCAATGTCGAAAATGAGGCGGCGTCTGGTTCTGATTACAGAAATCATTGCCCCCTATCGCATCCCGGTTTTCAACGCCCTCGCCCGCCGATCGGAATTGGATCTAAACGTAATCTTCCTGGCAGAGACCGACCCGACATTGCGACAGTGGCGCGTCTATACGGATGAGATCCGTTTTTCCTATCAGGTTCTGCCGTCCTGGCGATGGCGGGCGGCCAAAGGAAAGAACAAAGACAAACTCAAAGTTAAACTCAAAGTTGAACGCAAGGATAAAGACAGTCTCCTGATCAATCGCGGGTTGTCCTCCGCCTTAAACAAGCTGAGCCCCCAGGTTATTATTTGTGGGGGATACTCTTATGCGGCCTCGTGGCTGGCGCTTTGGTGGGCGCGACGCCATCAGGTTGAATTCGTCTTGTGGTCGGAGAGCAACCGCTCCGACTCTCGCAACCAACGGCCCTGGGTCGAGTGGCTGAAGAGTTATTTCTTGAAGCGCTGTGACCGATTCGTAGTGCCGGGAAAAGCCTCTTTCGAATATCTTAGATTGCTGGGATCTCCGCCCGCCAGCATTCTGACGGCCCCAAATGCCGTGAACAATAGTTGGTTTGCCGCCCAAGCGGAGAACGTCCGGCTCCACGCCGATGAATTTCGACAGAAAATGAAACTGCCCTCGCGGTTTATTCTTTTCGTGGGCCGGCTGGTTCCCGAAAAAGGAGTATTTGATCTTCTCGCAGCGTATGCCAAACTGGAGAGCAACCTGCGATCCGAAGTGGGGTTGGTATTTGCAGGAGACGGTGTGCCGAGAACTGAACTGACGAACCAGGCTTCGCAAATCACTCCTGGCGAAGTTTCCTTTCCCGGTTTCGCGCAGCGCGAAGATCTGGCGAGCTTATATGCGCTCGCTGAGTTTCTCGTTCTGCCGACGCACAGCGACCCCTGGGGGTTGGTGGTGAATGAGGCCATGGCATGCGGACTTCCCATTATCGTAACTGATGTTGCGGGATGTTCGGCGGACTTGGTAGAAAATGGATGGAACGGTTACGTCGTTCCTTGCCAGCACGTGGAGAAACTCGGCGCGGCAATTGATTCCCTGGTGCGGCAACCGGAGCTTAGGCAGCAGATGAGCTTGCACAGCCTGGAAAGAATTCGCAACTACTCGCCTGAAACATGCGCCGATGGTCTGGCTGCGGCCGCGCTTTCCGCCAGCACGGAGGCTTTGTGAAGGCGCTGGCCTGGGTTGGCGCTTTCCTGGGCTTGAGCCTCGGACTGTATTTTGTGTTTCATTACTCGCACTACCTCAGCGATGTCTCCTACCTGGGAGGATTTTTGCTGCTGGAGTTGCTGGTCGCCTGTGTTTGGAAATTCAAGCAGCGTTTTTTCATTCTTTTGATGATCGCCTTCATATGGGCCAGCATGACTCTGCCCCTGAAAGGGGATTGGACCGCTGCACGCTGGGTGGTGCTGGCAGCCGGCGCGATTGCCGGCTTTCTTATCTGGACGACGACTTCGCGGCGGTCTTTCGGGTCGCTGCATCTGATCGCTTTTTTCTGCATCTCTTCGGCGTTTGTCTCGGCCAGCGTTTCTCCGTTCGTGCAAATGGCTTCGCTTAAGGCTCTGAGCCTGCTGCTCCTCTTTCTGTATTGTTCGACAGGTGGCCGCCTTGCGGTTCTCGATCGCGAGGAACGTTTTTTTTTGGGTTTGCTCTTGGGATGCGAAATCGCGGTTTATTTTTCGGCGATCTGCTACTTCGCTCTGGACGCACAAATTTGGGGTAATCCTAACTCCTTAGGGGCGGCGATGAGCATCGGAGTGTTTCCCATCCTGTTATGGGCGTGGCTCGTAAGCGATCAGCCAATGGTCAAGCTGCGCCGGTCTGTCGCGCTGCTGCTTTGTACGTACCTTATTTTTTTCAGCGGCGCGCGCGCCGCAATCATTTCGATGATGGTCGTCATCCTCACCCTCTGCCTTTGCCTGCGGCAATACAAATTGTTGTTAAAGGTGGCGGCCGCTGTGCTGTTCTTGATTGGGATCAATGGCATGTTGGCCCCCGAAAACTTGAACCAACGCTTAGAGAATATGAAAGATGTGGCGCTCTATAAAGGTCACAAGCAAGCGGGGATCATGGGATCGCGCCGCACGCCTTGGGAAACGACGATAAAGTCGATCAAGGAGCATCCGTTTTTCGGAACCGGCTATGGCACGGCCCCGACTGGTGAAGATCCTGGGTTGTATTTTGGAGTCGTCGCTTCGAGTGCGGAAACCGCGCGGGAGCACGGCAGCAGCTACATGACCATAGCGGAGTGGGTAGGTTTGTTGGGCCTCTTGCCTTTCGTGGCGCTGCTGGCTCTGACCGCGTCGAATATGTTTCGAGTCTGCCGCTGGATGACCCAAACCCACGAGCCGCGGAATTATTCGATCCCAATGGCTATGGTGGTGCTGGCTGGTCTCGTCCACGCGGGCTTCGAGGATTGGCTTTTCGCGGCGGGTTCCTACCCGTGTGTCTATTTTTGGTTTTTTGCATTTCTGCTTGCGGATTATGTCCCCGAAGCCATTCAAGTCCCGGCAACCGCTTTTGCCAGCCTGCCCCGTCCGTTGCCAGCCCCCTTTGGCGTGATCGTGCCGAACCGATGATCAGATTGTTTATCAATGGCTCCGCTGCGAGCGCAGGCGGCGGCGTGACTTATTTGCGGAATGTGATCCCTCATCTAGCCCGGCGAGCGGATGCCAAAACTACAGTATTGCTGAATCCCGTGCTCCGGCGGGAATTTGGCGAAATCGCCAACATTTCTTTTATCGAGGCCCCGGAATCGCACAGCGTGCCTCAACGTTTCTTTCGCGAGCAGACAACGCTCCCAAAGCTGATCCGGCAAAGCGGCGCGCAGGTGTTGATTTCCGCGGGCAATTTTGCGCTATGGCAATCTCCCGTGCCGCAAATACTGCTCTCTCGCAACTCGCTTTATATTTCCAGCGATTTCTTCCGCGATCTGCGCGCGCGAGGGGACTACACGCTCTGCGCCGATACTTTAGTCAAGGGCTGGCTGGCGCGGCGATCCATAAGCTGCGCCGATATTACCGTCGCGCCAAGCGAAGCGTTTGCCCAGGAGTTGACCCAGTGGAGCGGCAGGAAAGTACTCGCGCTGCCGCATGGATTTGATCCTGACGCATTCGCCGGCGATAGCTCCCCTTTGACTTCGGAAGTGAAAAGCCAGCTGGAGCGGGCACACGGAAAGTCTCCGCCTGCTCTTTGTGAGCCACTACAATTACTACCGGAATTTCGAAACACTGCTGCGCGCTATGCCCATCTTGAACCGCCGTCTGAAGGGAAGGGTAAAAGCAAAACTCTTTCTTACTTGCCAATTGCGCTCGGAGGCGAATCCCGGGAATTACCGCGCCGAGTCTGCCGCGTCGCTCGCCCATAAACTTCAAGAGAGCCAGTGGGGTGGCGGGCGTTCGCCTGGCAACGGGGCAGACCCTCATCACCACATGAGCGACGTCGTCGAGTTGGGGACGATTCCGTATCGCTCGCTCCATCACCTCTATCGCGCCTGCAATATTTACGTAACCCCGGCTTATGCCGAATCGTTCGCGCATCCGCTGGTGGAGGCGATGTCGAGTGGGTTGCCCGTCGTGGCCTCCGATTTGCCGGTGCATCGCGAAATTTGCCGTGACGCGGCAATTTATTTTCCCCGTTTCTCTCCCGAGGCGTTGGCGGAAAGAGTGTTGGAAGTGCATCAGTCTCCGGAGTTGGCGGAAACCATCTCACGAAACGGCCACGCCCGCGCGCAAGACTTCAGTTGGAATGCCCACGTGGAAAGCCTGCTCGCTTTGGCCGCGGAACTCGCAAGCGCACCCCCGAGATGACTTCAAACGGGTTCGGCTGCTGCCGATTCCGTATTTATACTGTGGATGCAGTCGTTAGTCGTTGGTCGCTAGTCGTTCGTTATTACCGGGCTGAGGTGAGCTGCGATTTCGAACGACCGACGACTGACGACTAACGACTAACGGCGAACGACCGACAACCAACGACCAGCAACCAACGACGGCCCCGAATATCGCGCCCTGTAAAGTTATCTCGGCGGCAACTGGAGAAGGGAAGTCCAACCTGCACGTGCTCACGCTGACGCCGTTCTTTCCCTCCGCGGGCGACGAAGTGAGCGGGTGCTTCGTCGCGGAATCGACCAGGCAACTGGAACAGTTTGGCGTCGCTTCCAGCGTCATAGCCGTAGCCCCATTTCACAAGCGTCGAAGAAAGCCCGCCCCAGCGGCCCCCGCGGATTGGGTGACGTATCCTCAGATTCCCGGCAATCTCGGCTTGTCGGGCGCGGGACGATGGCTGTACTTGCGTCTGCTGCCGCAGGTGCGACGACTCCACAAAGAGAAGCGAATCGATCTGATCCACGCGCATTCCGCGCTGCCCTGCGGGCACGCGGCGGCCCTATTGGGGCGGCGTCTCAACCTTCCGTTCGTCGTGACGCTGCATGGTCTAGACGTTTTCAACACATGCTTTCTCGGCGGAATCGCTGCGCGGCGAAGGCGTGCCGTTTCCATCAATGTCTATCGCGCCGCAAGCACGGTAATCTGTATCAGCGAAAGAGTGCAGCGCGTTCTGCTGGATGGAATGCCGCATGGCGTTCACAGCAGCGTGGTTTACAACGGTACCGACACTAACTTTTTTTCGCCCTCAGTCGAGATGTCGCGCCCGTTAGCCGAGCAGGAAATCCTGGTCGTCGGAAACCTGCACGCCTCCAAAGGACAAGAAGTTGTCTTACGCGCCATCGCCAAACTCGTGACATCATTTCCGCAGTTGAAGTGCCGGATCATTGGTGAAGGTCCTGACCGCCGTCAACTTGAGACATTATCTGTCGAGTTGGGGCTCGCGAAACGGGTTCGATTTGAGGGAAGAAAAAGCCGGGCGGATGTAATGCAGGCCATGCGGGCATGTTCCGTATTCGTTTTGCCCAGCCGCTATGAAGGACTCGGATGTGTGTATCTCGAGGCCATGTCTTGCGGCAAGCCGGTCGTCGCTTGCCGCGGACAGGGAATTGAAGAAATCATCGAGCATGGGAAGAATGGCTGGCTCATTTCAACCTGGATCAATCCAAACGACGTATTAGAAGAACTGGTAAAGGGCCTCTCGACTTTGCTCGAGTCGCCCGAGTTATGCCCGCGACTAGGCACAGCTGCGCGCGAGACGATTCTCAACGGGCTCACTTTATGTGATCAGGCCGAGCGCCTAACCCACATCTACGGCGAAGCGATCGCATGAGCTGGTCATCCAACTTGTTTGAACTTAAGCCCACCGAAACCGCGCGATGAGCTAGAGCTGTCCAGAGTAGATCGGTTCATCAACGCACCGCCGAGTTGTGTTAAATTTGCAACCCAATGCGATTCGATTAATCAGCCTCAAGCAAAAACCAATAGGAATTGGATCCAACTAGCGCTCGAAAATGCCGGCAAAAGTTCCGGTAGTGTCATGTGGATAAGCTGGAAAGGAGTGGCAATGCGGCCTGCATTCGTTGCGGTTTTCGTGCTGTTATCGGCACTTAGCGCCCTGGCCTTCGACTCTAATTTGCAAAGCGACAGAGCAGCACGTGGTTCGTCAATGCCAAAGGACGCTGCCTCCGGAGCAACAAACACGTCTGCCTGTGCTCCGGCGGCAGGATCCTGTGGTGATAGCGCGCCGGCCGGAATTACCTATGCCACAACCCAGTTCAATTGGACACAGACGATTCTCAAACCGTTAACCGGCGGATCTCAGGCGGTGGTTACGTTGACCCCCTGCCCAGTTGGCATCGATACCACGAGCGGGGCAGGCTACCAGGTTCTCCTCTCGGAAGGAGGAAAGAGCGAAGCCGTCAATGTAGTCAGCGCCCCGGGCGGATGCATCTCGGGAGCAGCGTCAGGAACAATTACTTTCGCCCCATTTTATTCTTATGCCGCTGGATACACCGTGGCCTCGGCCTCTTCCGGCATCCAGGAGGCGTTGAATGTAAGTTGCGGAGTTAACGGAACTGGATACAAGAACAGCCAGTGCAACGTCACAATCCCGGCCAATGGACCCAATAACTCTATCAACACTTACAACGTCTTTGGGACGATTTATCTGCATTCAAACCAATCTATATTGAGCGGCTATGGAGCGTCGCTCAATTGCGTGGGCCGGGGTCCTTGTTTACAGATTGGAGATCTGCGCAACACTAACGACTTCACGGATAACACGGTCTCGGGCCTGAGCTTTAGAACGCCAACGAATCTCTCCGCAAACCCGTCCTTTGCCGGTGTAAAAATAACGCAGACTCAAAAAACATCTCAATTAGTGGCCATAACAACGGGTGGGCCGCATGGCTTTCGCGTCGGCGATATGGTGACGATTTTGTTTACCGACAACAGCAGCTACTGGGGCGACGCGAAGATCACCGCCGTACCGAACGCAACTACATTTCAGTATGCACACCCCGGCGCTGACATCTCCACCCAAATAACTCCGGGCGTGGTCGCACTGGCTTATGTTGCCATCTTAGACAATGCGATGAACACCCACTTCATCGACATTTCTTACGATAAAGTCGGGGAGCTCGGCCACTTCAATAACTTCTTCGATCTCTGGGATGACGAGAATGCGACTATCGATCATTTCAATAATCAGGCGATATCGCTAAACGCCAATGAAAACTGGACGGGATCGTTTGTGTTCTCTGCCGGAAACCAGAGCATGCAGGTTGCCCCGGTCATCACCCTGCGAGATTCGACGATTACAGCCAATTATTCGAACGGTGTAACCGACTATAACTCGAATGGGCTTTACATAGAAAATACGGTATTGCAGGCAACAGGGCTATGGCAGGTATATTCCTCGAATTCAACCGGCAACTATCAGGGCGCATATCTCAAGAATATTTATTCCGAAAGCAGCATTAAGTTGAACCCGCCAGCTCCAGCACATTCGCCCTTTCCCGGCCTGGGGGTGGCAGGGCTGATCGCCGGAAGATCTTCCGGCGCCGCGGATTTTCAAATCGCAGGCAGTGGAGGGACCGAAGGAGAAGCCGCAGGCGGAACCACCGCCGGCGGCACGATCCACTATTACTACTTTATAGTCGCACGGGATGGCAGAACCCAAACCTCTCCCATGCTTGCCTGGAATTGGATTTCTATAGGAACCGATTCCATCCCGGTTAGATGGCCAAGAATAGCAAATGGCGCCGACGAGATCACTTACGACATAATTCGCATGGCAATCTCCAACCCCTTTGCGGTCGGCTCGGTATTTCCATCGCCGGAGAATTGCAAAGGAGCATCGACCACGGCGTGCGGTTCCGTCGTAACAGGACTTACCCAGTCTGAGGCATGTGGTAATAGCTTGACGTGCACTTACAATGACAGAGGCTCGGCGGTGACGTCGGCATACATAATCAAGCAAGGTAATTACTCCGGGAACATAATCTTCTGGCCAGGTTCAATCGTATCGGTTGGACATACTGTTCATACAAATCGAGATCACCCAGGCGCAGTGGGTGTAGGACTGAGCGGTAATCCACTACAGATAGCCGACCTGTGCCCAAATTATGGCCAGACGTCGGCTGGCGGATACACCGTCTGCCCCTCCAGCAGCGTAACGGAAAATAACTCGGTGACGAGCCAGACTGCGTTGATAGTAACTGACGGACCATCCAACACAGGATGGAGACCGGATGTATCGAAAGGCAAACTGCTGTTCGAAACCACGCCCTACACACCCATAACTGCCCACCATATTGTGACCTTAGTTGATTCTCAACCAGGCCTAACACAATCTACGAATGGATTTCGTCCACCCGCGAGTGTCAACGACACGTGGATTGGCACCGACAGCCCGAACGGTACAAATTCGGCTCACGGGCAGCTGGCCTTAGGATCTCCCGTTGCGATCACAAACTATATCGCTCAAACGGGCGATGGCATCCACGCAAATTGGTTGGAACGGCTCACCTCCAAGGAGAAGACCTTCGCAGTCCCGCTAAAAGTGGAAGAAGGGAACAGTTTCACCCTGGGGGATGGCTCCCCTTTGTCGGAAATGAAAATGTACCGGCTCAATAACATCGCCGCTAGCCACGTTGCACCCCAGAGCTGCGTTGATGTAGTGAGTCAGGCAAAAGGACTCACGAAATCGGATGCCATTACAAGCGTGACGCCGCCTGGTCGGCTGGGGAACGTTTCCCTTAACGCCTATGCCAGCGACGAAGGCTCCGTCATTCTCCATTTCTGCAACCCGAGTAGAGTCGAGGTGACCACCCCCGCTGGCTCATACTCATTTCTGGCCGTGCACTAATCTGGCGCATGTAGGTCGTATAACACTCGTTACTTAGTTCGGGGCTCGTTTGAGAGATAGGAGCAAGTGTGAATGGCTCGTGAATATCCTGACAATCCGCTGGTCGGAATCGGCGCCGTCATCATTGAAGCAGATCGCGTGTTGCTGATCCGCCGAGGGACGGCACCGCTGCTGGGGGAATGGTCATTGCCGGGAGGCGTTCTGGAATGCGGCGAAACACTGCGCGAGGCCGCGGTCCGCGAAGCAAGCGAAGAGACAGGATTGGTAGTCGAGCCCCTGGAAATGCTGGGCGTGTATGAGCGCGTCATCCGAGGCGAAGCAGGACGCGTACGATATCACTACGTCCTGATCGATTTTCTATGTCGCCCAGTTGACGGCAATCTTAAGGCGGGGAGCGATGCAGCGGCTGTGCGCTGGTTCACCCGCGACGAATTGCCTGCGCTCAGCCTGGCGTCTGACACAAATGAGGTGGTACTAAAAGGATTCGCACGGGCATAGGTCCGTCGCCCACATAACCTAAGTGACAAGCAAAAGCCGAATTCCGATCCGGCCATCTTGGATCACCGCTCTGAGTCCCACATTCAGTTCGACATCTTAGCCAAGTGAACCGCGAAGCCGGTTTTTGGCAACAGCGATTGTAATTCGAATACTTTGAACCCGTCGCCGGTGATTTCCGTCTGACGATAGAGGCCGGGCTCAGTTTCAGCTGTTTCGTGGCGGCCTTCCATGTCGCCGAGAAATCTCTGCGCGTCTTTCTGGCTCGCCTCGGCGCTTTTGGCTCGCGTCACCACGGCCTCCGCGGCATAGGAGCGTACAAGCTTCGGCCAATACTTTTGTAGTAACTGAGTGCTGGCAAAAATATCTGCCCAAACGATGTCGCCGTTGACCGCAACGACCACTCCCACCGCATTCTTATCCCGCAGCTGGTGAATCACGCTCTCGTAGTTACGCTGCACAGGCTCGGCCACGGAATCGACCTTTTGCTGTACTTCTTTGTTATCCATCACGCGGGCATAAGACGTGGTTGAACTAACTTCCGCGGCAGCGCCACCGTTGACGGCCAGTTCCATGGCTTGTTTCGATCTTCCCACGTTGTCCCAAACCTGCTGTTGATTCTTAGCGGCCATTGCGCTCGCGCGTACGCCGGGCGCAGCGATGACGGCCCCCATGCTGCCACCCGTACCGAACTGCTCTTTGCTATTACCGTTCGCCGCCACCCAACGCCCAGGCTCAACGCAAAACACACTAAGATCGACCGGATCGCTTTCGGCGGGCACGAGGCGGTCCTTGCCGATTACGCGGTCTTGCTTACCTCCAGTAACTATCTCGCCGGCGAGTAGTAACAGTGGCCGCTTTGAGTTATTAACCAAAACCAGCCGGTTTACCTCGGCTCCGCCCATGGGATGGACGACTAACGGCTCTTCGCGCCGTCGTCGAATGAGACCTCGCGCCGCGCCCGCTTCGGTCACCACCACCTCTCCGCTCCGCAGCCCTTCGTCGAGGGTCAGGAATTCAGCCGTGTCATAGGACTTACTCGCGGCAACGGGAAAGACGGTCAGATTACCACTTCGAATCGGGCTGAGCAGCGAATAGCCGGATGTTGATACGATTTCGCTCCCTTGCAGCAAGCAGGGAAGCGCGATAGCCACCACAAAAAGAAGAGAGATTCCACAAACCACGACGACCAGCCTCATAACTGGGCCTCCCCGTAGTTATAGACAACGATGTTATAGACACCAAACAATGCACAGGTGATCCCACCGATGCGGCAATGCCTTGCGTGTTGGCCGCCGCCACTTCCCCCGGCACACTAAAGTTAGAGCGTGCCGGGGAGCTCAACCGCGAGTCTTCCAGGAGTGTCTCTTTGTGCTCGCTGATCGAAGAACGTACGATTTCTTATTCCTTGCGTCTAAAAAATTGCTAGCATCATCTGGGACGTGTCAAAGTGGCATGTCCAGGTCAAATGCCAAAGCCCGCGCAATCCGATCACGAAACAGCTGTCGCCGCCGCTCTGTATGAACGCAGCGGGGCGGCGGCTTATGGCGTGACCACAGACGAGTTTGCAGCGATTCTGGATGAAATTCTGCGCAAGCAGGTTGTGCAATCCCGCGATGCAGGGCCCAATGTGTCCGGCGTCACAGCGCAACAAAAAAGCGACTTCTACGCGGCTCTGCGTCTCGAGGAGCTTGCTCTGGCGCGCGCCTGTGCGGCAGGAAACGAGCGCGCGTGGCAGGATTTCATCAGCCGTTATCGCCAGAAATTGCACAGCATGGCGCTGCACATCACGCGAGACGCGGCGCACGCCGCCGAGTTGGCCGATTCGCTCTTCGCGGATTTGTACGGAGTTAATGCGCGTGATGGGCTGCGCAACTCCAAACTCATTTTCTATACCGGACGCGGCTCGCTCGAGGGTTGGCTGCGCACCGTGATGGCGCAGGAGTTCATCAATCGTTTTCGCAAGCAGAAACGAACCGTCAGTCTCGAAGAACAAACGGAACAGGGGGTACAGTTTGCCCAGGCTCCCGAGGCGGCCTCCCCTTCCGATCGCAATTCCAATTCTAATTCATAAAGAATGGTTGGAAACCGCGACGGACCAAGCGCTGGCGGCTCTTTCGGCGGAAGATCGCTTTACTCTGGCTTCTTATTACCTGGACGGGCGGACACTGGCTGACATCGCGCGCACCCTGGGGCTGCATGAATCAAGCATCAGCCGCCGGCTCGACCGGCTCTCTGCCGGCCTTCGAAAGCGCATTCTGACGGCTCTGCGGGCGCGGGGAATGAGCCACGCCCAGGCTGCGGAGGTGCTGGAAACCGACGTGCGCGACCTGCAGTTGAACCTGCGGTCACGTTTAATGCAAGATTCGGAGACAAGAACGTTCCCTGAAAGAACAGGGAAGCTTTCAGCCCAGGATCCAGGCGAAGGAAGCAACGGCTGACAGCAAATGGGTATAGCAAGCGAAACGACGGATAGTAGATCGCAACGAACAAACGGCGAAGGCCCAGTGGACCGCGATTGCAGAAACGGAATAATAGAATAAATGACTGAAGTCCCTAAAATCGTGTATGACCGTCTGCGAGCTGCCAGCGTAGGTCGAGCTTTGCTGGGACAAGAAGGCCCGGAACGACCGCATCCGAGTGCTGATCTGCTGGCAGCTTTTGTCGAACAGGCGCTTTCGGCGACTGAACGCGATGGCGTGCTCGACCATCTATCGCGCTGCGAAGACTGCCGCGATGTAATCACATTGGCGTTACCCGCCTCGGAAATTCCGGTTGAGACGAACACGATTGAAGCGGCCCAGCGTCAGGTGAAGGCCACCAGAAGTTGGCTGAGCGCATTTACTATGCCGAGCCTGCGCTGGGCCGCTGTGGCGGCGGGGATTGCGATTATCGCCGCGACGCTTGTCGTTTATCCCGGAAACGTCAACAGGCAGAAGAAGATCATTGCGACAAACCAGGTTGCACCCACTGCGTCTCCAGCTTCTGCAAGCGCGGCCGCGTCATTGTCGGCCAACCAATCGGTGGCAGCACTTGAAACTGACAAAGCGCCAATGCCGGAAATGCATCCGTCCAAGAAAGTCGAGCCAGGAAGCGTTGCAACGCGAACAACGCAGGCTGACTCCGGAATGACGCTGGCCGTCAACAAGCTGTCGTCCGCGCCTGCCGAGCGGCACGCTAATGAAACCGTCGAAGTTGCTGCGGCGCCACCCGCAATCCAAGCCGGGCCCTCCCCCGCTTCCGATGATGCCTTGATGGCGCAAAACAACGCGCCACCTGTTGTTAAGGCGAAACCGGTGCTGGGATCTGAAGCTAGCCAGCCGCAGAATACTACTTCGGCCAGCCCGGCGGCCCCGCTCTCCCTGCAGAGCAAAAACATGACGGCAAGAGCGACAGCCTCGGCACGACTAGCGTCGGCAACCCCTATGGCGACGAATCTTACTTGGGCGATAACCGCCGGCGTGCTGCAACGGTCGCTGGATGGCGGCATTACCTGGCAAAATGCCATGCGTGCCGCCCATCCACTCTTATGCTTTGCCAGTCGCGAAAAGGAGGTCTGGACCGGCGGGCAGGCGGGTGTTCTCTTTCACTCCGCCGACGGCGGACTAACATGGGTGCAGGTGCAACCTTCCATCAAGACACGCCAACTTACTTCCGATATAACTCATATCGAACTGCGCAACCGGTTGGGGATTGCAGTTTCTGGCGCCAGCAATGAAGTTTGGCACAGTGCCGACGGTGGAAACACTTGGGAAAACAACCGACTAAATCAGTGAGCAACGTTACCTTTGCAGTTTGCGTCCCAGTTACTCGCTAATCATTCACATTATGCACAGCCTCGGGTCTCGCAGTGGCCTGCCAGAGGGACGGCATAACACTCACGCCGTTTTATGCGCTTACCAACCAACCTACTTGCCCGCAGGCGTAGCGCTCCGCTTGGCTCCAAAAATCGAATCCACTGTCGCTACAATCTGATCCATCGCCCCGTCGATATCAAGCGTCAGACGAACGAGATCTACGTTCGCTAGCGCGGGATAGCTGGTAATCAAGGCTTGCCACGCTTCATCGCCGCTGAGGTCGACCCCAATGATCTCATCGTAGCCGTACCCTAGATATCGCACTCTGCATAATAGATCGCCGAGGTGAACGAGGCACGCCAGCGGTCCCGCATCCGGAAGAAGATTTATGTCGTGGTGGCACCCGGCGGCGTTTGCCAAGTCCTTTGGCAGGTGCCAATGTTCGCAGAGCATCGATCCCGTGTCACAGTGAGTGAAGCCAAGAACCTGCTGCTCGACAGTGTGCAGCGGCGCGCGCCGCTCCGCGGCAAGCCGCAGGCATTCCCGAAAGGCGTCGGTATAAAGGACCGAGTTCACCAGAAATCCAAGGTCGTGCAGCAGTCCGGCCAGATAGGCTTTCTCCGGCTCCGGATATTCGATCTTTTGCGCGAGTTTTTGGGTGACAAGTGCGCAACCGAGCGAATGCCGCCAGAACGCGTCCGGTTCCATGACCCACTTATCCGCCGGAATAGTCCGATGCAGACACAATCCCAGCAGTAACGAGCGAATTCGCTCGAGGCCAAGAGTCATAACCGCGGCGCGCACGGTCTCTGTCTGGCGTCTCCCGAAAAGAGGAGAATTTGCCAGGCGAAGACATTGCGCTGCCATGGACGCGTCATAAGAAACTAACTCAACGACTTTGTCCATTCTGATTTTCTCGGTTGGCAGTCGTAGCATTTCAAGCAGCGGCGTCAAGATTGCCGGAGCGGTCGAGATCGAGTCTAACTGCTTGATTTGCGCTCGCAGTTCTGACGGCCTGGTGGCATTCATTTGTTCACTCTCCCCGCCTGATCGGCTTTCGGTTTGCAATACGCCGTGGTCCCCGTGAAATGGACAAGTCGAAACGAATCGTCCACCTGAAACAGAGATTCGGCATGCCCCAGAAAAAGGTAGCCGCCGGGCAGCAGATTGGAATGATAGTGCTGCACGACGCGGCGTTTCGACGTCAGGTCGAAGTAGATCAGCACGTTGCAGCAGAAGATGATGTCGATTCCTTTCTGGAACAGCATCTTGGTGTCGTCCCGCAGGTTAAGGCGGTCAAAACGAATCTGCGCCTTGAGCAGCTCGTTCGCTTGGAGTTTATTGTTGCCAACGTCCTTGAAGTACTTGCGGCGCAGCGCGTCGCTGGTATTGCGCAAAGCGTACTCACCGTAAATGCCCGCGCGCGCCGCCTCCAGCGAGTTATCATTCAAATCGGTGGCCAGAATATCCCAGGTCCATCCCGCCAGCAGCTTGTCTTTTTCTTCCAGCAGAAACATGGCGAGGGTATGTGGTTCTTCGCCAGTCGAGCAACCCGCAGACCAGAAACGAAGGCGTTTGATGCCGAAAGAACCTTTGGTCTCGAGGATCTGGGGGATGATCACATTGTGCAGCGCATTCAACTGAGCGGGATGGCGGAACATATAGGTTTCGCCAATAGTGATTTCATTCAGCAGCAGGCGCAGTTCCGCATCGCGGTTTCCGCGCGTAGTGAGGTGTTCCAGATATTCCGTGGGGCTGGCCACGCGCAGAGCGTTCATCCGGCGCTCGCAACGCGATACCAGAAGATAAAGTTTCTCCTCCGAATGATAGATTCCAGAGATCCGATAAATCAGATCGCGAATCGTCAAGTATGCCGGATCGCCGGGGTTCGACGCGGATGTAGGGGCGGCTTTAGCTCTTGCGGTTTCGATCATCGTTTCATCTTTCGGCCAATCCAGTTGGTGGATCGCTCATGGTGGCTAGATAGAGATAGAGATAGAGATAGAGTTAGTAAATCGTCTTAGCCGTACTTATAAGTCTGGGCTGCTCCTAAAAGTCGCCTTCTTCGAATTCTCCTCAGCGCCGTTACGAAGCAATCAAGGCGTCACGGGCTTGCGGCGCTCACGTTCACCCTCTGCGCAGCAACCCTGCGCACTACTTCCGGCGCGATATGTCCCAAAGGGTAGATGCGATCCGCCAGGCTGGCGCCCACCACGCTCCCCGGCATGCCCCAAACCACCGAAGAGGCTTCGTCCTGAACGAAAATCTCGCCGCCCGCCTCCCGTATGACGGCCGAGCCGCGAGTTCCATCCGCCCCCATGCCGGTCAGCACGACCGCCAGCACATTCGCGCCATAGACATGAGCCACCGAGCGGAATAACACATCCACCGCGGGGCGGCATGAATTCTCCTGCGCATCGTGGTTGGTCCCGAGCACGAAGTCCGTGCCCTTGCGCATCACCGTCATGTGTTGATCTCCGGGGGCAATCCAAACCTGGCCGCGCTTCAATATCTCTCCTGCTTTGCCTTCCTGCACGCGAAGGCGCCCCAATCCATTCAGGCGCTCCGCCAGCAGCCGCGTAAACAGCGGAGGCATGTGCTGCACCACCACAACGGGTACGGGGAAGTCGGGCGGAAATTGTGGAATCACCGCCGTCAATGCATTCGGTCCGCCCGTCGATGCGCCGATGGCCACCACGTCGATCCGCGCCGCGGCACGATCTGTGCGCGGCGCCGGCGCCGCAGCTAGTTTGGGCTGAGGCGCGCGAACAGCGCACAGCGACTTGATCTTCCGGATCAGTTCCTCCCGCACTCGCTCCCGCGAAGATTCCGGCCCGCCTGTTGCGGAAGGCTTCGTAACGTAATCGCTCGCTCCCCGCGCCAGCGCGTCGAGGGTTGCCGTCGCTCCGCGCTCGGTCAGAGTACTGAACATAATCACCGGCAACTTCGGATAGAGCTTGCGAACCTCGACCAAAGTTTCCAACCCATCCATTCCCGGCATCTCAATGTCGAGGGTCAGCAGATCGGGCTTGAGATCCGGAATCCGCGCCAGCGCCTGCTGGCCGTTTCCCGCAGTGCCGGCAACAACAATGGCCGGGTCGGAGGCGAGCATGTTGCTGAGCACCTTGCGAACCACCGCCGAATCGTCGACGATCAATATGCGAGTTGGTTGCATCTCTCGTCTCGTGTCCAACAAGACTTGTTCCCTGAACGGTCGTCCAATTACTTGCTCAGCGCCCAGCGGCGGCATATCTTGCCCGGTTCGGCGCGCGGGATTCATCCTCCCGCGCCGAACTCCCGCCCCGACTTTGAAGCTTCCAACCTGGTCGCGCAGTTGGTTCGCCATTTTCGCCAGATGCTCCGACGCAGTTTGCGCTTCGCCCACACTCGTCGACGTGCTCTGGGCCGTCTCGGCTACTCCCTGAATGTTGTTCGAAATCGTGGTCGCTCCCGCCGCCGCTTCCGTCACATTCCGGGCCATCTCGCTGGTCGTCGCACTCTGTTCCTCGACCGCGGTGGCAATCGTGGTCGAGATGTGGCTGATCTTGTCGATCACTTCCTTGATCCCCCCGATCGCCGTGACCGCCCCGCCCGTGTTCTCGCGGATGACGCTGATCTTTTGCTTGATCTCCTCGGTCGCCTTCGCCGTCTGCTTGGCCAGTTCCTTGACCTCGTTGGCCACCACCGCGAAGCCTTTGCCTGCTTCCCCGGCACGCGCCGCTTCGATGGTTGCATTCAATGCCAGCAGATTGGTCTGCTGCGCGATCGACGTGATCACCTCGATCACCTTCGCGATTTCAATGCTTGAATCCCCAAGCCGCGACACCGTCTGGTTGGCGGATTCAGCAGCCTCGACCGCCTCGCCCGCCTCGCCCGCCACACGCGCCGCTTCGGTGGCGTTCTTGGCAATCTCGCCGATGGTGGAAGTCATTTCTTCGGCGCCCGAGGCCAGAGTTTGCAGGTTGGTGTTGACCTGTCCGCCCGCTTCCGAAACCACTTTCGCCTGCGCCGTAGTTTCCTCGGAGTTGGCCGTGATCTGCTGGCTGGTGGCGGAAAGCTCTCCGCTCGCCGCCGCCACCTGCTCCGCCGTGCCGCCAATCGACCGGATCAGTTCATGGAGCTTGTTCTTCATTCCGTTGAGTGCGGCTCCGGCCCTTCCGAGTTCGTCCTGAGAGGTGATTTCCATGTCCTCGGCCATCAGGTTGTTGGCCGCAATCTGCTGGATCAGCACCAGCATGCGGGCTATCGCACTGGTGATAGTGCGAGCGACGAGAGTCGCGATGACAGCACCCAGAACCAGCCCAGCAAAGGCGAGCAGCACGACCATCCAGCGCACGCGGGATTCAGCCGCAGCCTGCTCTTTCACAAGGGCATCTTTCAGCGTTTCTTCCAGATTCACCAGGCCGCGGACTGCGTCCCTCAGGTTCGTCCGAACTTCGCTCGTGTGCGGGTTGAACGCGAGCCCCGCCGCGTCCGCTGACTTCCCCGCCCGCCGCAATGCGATTTCCTGGTCGACAATCTGGCGATACTCGCCATAGTACCGCTCAATTTCGCCCTGCAATTTCTTGCCTTCCTCGGTGTAAATGGTCTGCCGCAACTTTTCCATGTTTTCGGAGTATTCCTGTTTCCCCTCCTCATCGTGCTTCAGCAGGTCCTCCTGGCCCGCCAGCAGGAAGCCGCGGACACCGGTCGACTGCTTTTCGACCGAGGCCTCAATCTGCGAGGCCATGTCCTTCTTGGTCATCATCTTCACCACCCGGTCTGATATATCCGTGAGTTCTCCCACCGCGCTGTAAGCCACCAATCCCATGACGATCAGGATCAGCAAGAGGCTGCCAAAACCCATGCCCAGCTTCGCCTTCAGACTCAACTTATTCATCGTGCTTCTCCTCATTAAGGAAGTCTTTTGCAACCCGCGACATTCCAACTATCGAGTCATCGACGTCGGAGTCATGGTTTTCATTTCCTCCGATGGTTTGCCGCGCTGCATCTGCGGGCTGGCTGATCATTCCCCGCTGCCCTGCCCTTTGCCCGGCAACTCCACCTCGCAAGCCTGATCGGTGTCGAGCACGTGCATCAACTGCTGCTCGAGTTTGTGCACGCCGAGAATCACCGACCGCAATCGCGGCGAAAGCGTCTCCGGCGAGGGCTCGAAAGTGTCATCTTCCACGTCAACCACGTTGCCCACTTCGTCCGCCAGCAGACACACCGTCCCCGAAGCGGAACGCACCACAAGGCAAATCGGAGTCATCTCCGCGGGGCGATCGGGCAGTTCCAGTTGGCGGCGCAGTTCCAAAGCCACGACCACTTGTCCGCGCAGGTTCATCAGTCCGCTCACCACCGGCGGAGACAGCGGCACTGGGCGCAATTCGCGGTAAGTAACCACTTCCTGAATCTTCTGCGACTGCACTCCAAACAGCAGGTGATCCAGGTAGAAGGTGCAGAATTGATGGGCGTTGGCCATAGTTCAGATCTCAGGTGTTACTTTCCCCAGATATCAGCTCCCGGCCGCATCGGCCGTGACCGGTTGGTACTGTTCTCCGCCGCGCAACACCGCGGGAACATCGAGCAACTCCGTCACCCGGTCCGAGATCACCGATGAATGCAGCACCCCGACGCGGGTCGCAGGCGATTGCGGTTGCAGATTGCTCTCCACGATGTCGAGAATCTCGTTGACTACCAAACCAAAAGAGTGCTGCTCGCTTTCGAGCACCAGCACCTGCAGCATGGCCGTGGTCGGCAGCGGCAGCATGTCCACTCCCGGAGGCAGATGACGCCGCTCCTCAAGCGCATGGCTCACCCGGATCAGCGGAAGAATCTGTCCCCTGTACTGCGTCACCCATTGATTGCCGGAGCGCTCGACCTCGGCGCCGGGAATATTTTCGAGACGGGCGAGCAACTCGAGCGGCACTGCCATTCGCGCTCCGGCCAGTCCCGAGAACAACACCAGTTTTTGTTTCCCGCTCGCTCCCGCATCGCCGGCCTCGGCGTTCTCTTCCTGCAAACGCTCCCGTCCTTCGACGAGAATCTTCGAACATTGCGCCAGCCCCAGCACATCCAGAATCAGCGCTACCTTGCCGTCTCCCATAATCGTGGCCCCGGCGTAGACGCTGATGTTCTTGAGGTGTTTGCTCAGCGGCTTCACCACAATCTCTTCGGTGTCATTAATCTCATCCACGACCAGCCCGAAATGCCGCCCATCGGCTTCGAGCACCACGATATTGATGCGGTCCGAAGTTGCAGCCGGGGAGCCCGATGCCGCGCGCGCCTGGGCCTGCAAAACATTCTCCAGGTGGACCAGCGGCAGCAGGCGCCCGCGCAGTCGGTATACCGGCGAGCCGTGGATCGATTCAATACCCTTGCGCGCCTGTTCCCCATCCAGCCCGACCAGTTCGAGCAGGTTGACTTGCGGAACCGCATAGCGCTCGCCCCCGCTCGAAACAATGAGGGCCGGAATGATCGCCAGAGTCAGCGGAATCTTCATGCGCACCAGCGTGCCCTGGCCCTGTTTGGATTGCAGGTCGACGGTGCCGCCGATTTTTTCGATGTGCGTCTTCACCACGTCCATGCCCACCCCGCGGCCGGAAACATTGGTCACGGTCTGCGCCGTCGAAAAGCCGGGAAGAAAAATCAGGTTGCCGATCTCGCGATCGCTCATGCGGCTGGCTTGCTCGGTGGAGACCAGGTTCTTCTCGATTGCCTTGGTGCGAATTCTTTCTTGATTCAGCCCCGCTCCGTCATCGGCAATCTCAATGTTGACTTGTCCGCCCTCGTGAAACGCGCGCAACGACAGCCGCCCCTCGGGAGGCTTACCGGCCGCCTGGCGCACCTCAGGGCGTTCAATGCCGTGATCGACCGAATTCCTCACCAGGTGGGTCAGCGGATCCTTGATAGCCTCAATCAACGTCTTATCCAGTTCGGTCTCTTCACCCTCCATTTCCACGCGCACCCGCTTGCCGCACTCCAGCGCCAAATCGCGAACCGTTCGCGGCAGCTTGTTCCAGATGTTGCCGATCGGCTGCATCCGCGTCTTCATCACCCCTTCCTGCAGTTCGCTCGTGATCAGGTCGAGGCGCTGGCTCGTTGCGAGCAGGCTGCCTTCTTCAGTCGTGTTCGCGAATTGCAGGATCTGGTTCCGCGCCAACACCAGTTCGCCGACCAGGTTCATCAGCTGGTCGAGCAAAGCCACGTCCAACCGGATGGTGCGGTCGGCACTGTGGCCGTGAGCCGCCGGTGCTTGTGCCGCTGCCTGCGGTGTTGCTTGCGGTGTCGGTGGTGTCACTTGCGGTGCCACTTGCGTCTGTGGGCCTAAACCAGTGCCGTCCGGAGGAACATGCGGTCCCGCGGCAACATTAACTGGCTGAGCAGTCTCAATCGGCGCGGCACCCGACGGAGCAATCGACGGAGCAATCGGTGGAGCAATCAATTGACCAGCAGGAGCCGCCGCCGTTGCTTTCGGTCGAGTCGCTTCCGCAGACTTTGCCTCGCTTTTAGGCGGAGCCGGCACCGGCGCCGGCGCCTTCGACCCCTTCTGCAGCATCGTCAGCCTCGCTACCAGCGCGCTGTCGTCGCGCTCCCCCTCAACTCCCGTGGCTTCTATGCTGCTCAACATTTGGCGGACAGCGTCCACCGTAGCCAGCAGAGCCGTGGTGATTTCCGGATTCAACCGCAGTTGCCCCTCGCGCAGCTGTCCCAGCAGGTTTTCGCCAACGTGAGCCACTGCTCCCAGCTTGTCGAATCCCAGAAATCCCGATGTGCCTTTAATGGTGTGGATGGTGCGAAAGATGCTCCCCAGAACCTCGCGGTCGTTGGGAGTCTTCTCCAGGGTGACCAGGTCCGAGTCCAACCGGTCGATGTTCTCATAGCTCTCAACCAGAAACTCTTTGACAATGTCGTCGGAGTCGTTCATAGCGGATACCTTTACATCGGCCGCACATCCTTTTACTTCAGCCGATATCCGCAGGCCGTATTAGCCTGAGACAAATAGTCGATGGGTAGGTTCGGGGGTATTTCTGAGCTACAACTGAATCCAGATTCGAGGCAACCAATCCTGAGGGAACCAGCTTAGCCGAGTGCCGAAGAACCTCGGTTTCAAATCAGGGCACCACCGTATAGGTACTGAAAATCTGTTTCGTATCAGGGCATCACCAGGGTGGTGCTGAAAAATCTGTTTCGTAACTGGGCATCACCGTATAGGGTCCTGAAGAATCTGTTTCGCACTGGGGCATCACCGCATAGTGTGCTGAAAATCTGTTTCGTATCAGGGCATCGCTTCAGCGATGCCATAAGCCGTCCGAAATCAATCGCCCCTTTAGGGGCTAGCCGTCGGAAGCTTGCCTTTTCCATCAATTGAAGGGCGTGGAATCTTGTTGCCAGCCGTAAACAAGAATAATCCCTAAATCCGCCGCAAAGACCTATCCGTATCAGACCGAATAAGAAACACCATCCTGCGCCGCGCCGGTCGCCGTGCCGTCTGCCGCAGAAGCCGCCTCGACCGATCTGCTCCCTCGCCGCATGGCCACGATGCCAGTGCGCACCATCTCCAATATCCCATAAGGACGCAGCACTTCGAGCAGCCCGTCAATCTTGTCTTCGGCGCCGGTAATTTCGATGGTCAACGATTCGGTAGAAACGTCCACCACCCGGGCGCGAAACACGCTGGCCAGTTCGAGCACGTGCGACCGCTCGCCGTGCGTGGCCGCCACCCGAATCATGGCCAGATCGCGGACAATGGCCGGTTGGTTGGTGATGTTTTCCACCAGCAGCACATTGACCAGTTTGTAGAGATTCGCCTCGATGCGCCGCGCCTGGTCGCGGTCGGCATCCACGGTGATGGTCATGCGCGAAACTTCTGGTTTCTCCGTCCGCCCCACCGTAAGCGAATCGATATTGAAGGCGCGCCGGCGAAACAACGAAGCCACGCGGGTAAGCACCCCCGGTTTATTTTCGACATACACCATGAACGTATTCAGCATAAGTTTTTAAAGCAGCCCTCAGCTCTCAGCCGTCAGCCCTCAGCGAACCCTCTCGTTAGCAGCGCAAAAGACTCTGGGTAAGAACATCAGCTTCAGAAGCTTTACCTGACGGCTGATGGCTGACGGCTGACCGCTGCTCTCACTCATCTTCCGCCGTCTCGACAATCGGACTCGGCCGCCGAATCATGTCGTGCAACGCCGATCCCGCCGCGACCATCGGATACACCGTGTCTTCCTGCTCGACTTTAAAATTAATCAGCACCGGCCCTTCGTGCCGGCGCGCCGCTTCGACCGCCGGCACCACCTCGGAACGCTTGGAGATGGTCATGCTGCGAATGCCATAAGCGTCCGCCAGCTTCGCAAAATCCGGATTGAGCAACGGCGTCGCCGCATAATTGCGGTCGTAGAAAAATTCCTGCCACTGCCGCACCATGCCGAGAAATCCATTGTTGATGATGGCGATGTGAATCTTGAGATTCTCCTGCACCAGCGTCGCCAGTTCAGCCATGGTCATCTGGAATCCGCCATCGCCGACCACCACCCAAACCTCCGCGTCGGGGCAAGCGACTTTAGCGCCAATCGCCGCCGGCAAAGCGAAGCCCATCGTGCCCAATCCGCCGGAAGTAATCAGCGAGCGCGCTCGCTCGTGCTTGTAGTACTGCGCCTCCCACATCTGATGCTGCCCGACGTCGGTTACCACAATCGTGTTGCTGTCGCGCGTCTGCCGCCACAAATCGCTGATGACATGCGCCGCATAAAGATGTCCGCTGTCGGGCAGGTTCTGAATATCTCGAACCGCGGAATCGCCTTTCAATTTGTCAATCGAATCCAGCCACTCGCTGCGATCAATCGACTCAACCTTTGGCGTCAACTCCAGCAAGACTTCCCGCAGGTCGCCCACCAGCGGCACATCGACCTTGACGTTCTTATTGATCTCCGCCGGATCGATCTCGATATGAATCTTCTTCGCGTTAGGAGCATAAGTCTTCAGGTTGCCGGTGACGCGGTCGTCGAAGCGCATGCCAAAAGCCAGCAGCAGGTCCGCCTCTTGAATCGTATGGTTCACCCACGCCTCTCCGTGCATCCCCATCATGCCGAGATTCAGCGGATGCGATGCCGGAAACGCGCCCAGACCCAGCAGCGTCATCGCCACCGGAATGCCCGCGCGTTCCGCAAAGTCGCGCACCTCCCGCATCGCCCCGGAAACGATAATGCCGTGCCCTGCCAGAATCAGCGGCCGCTTCGAATTGTGGATCAACTCCAGCGCCTGCGCATACTCAGCCGGATCGGGCGACAGATCCGGCCGGTAGCCCGGCAACTGTGGCTTGGCTGCTTCCCAGTCGAACTCGCACGTACTCTGCTGCGCATCTTTCGTGATGTCGATCAGCACCGGACCAGGCCGCCCCGAGCGCGCTACATAGAAAGCTTCGCGCACCGTGCGCGCCACTTCGCTGGCATGAGTCACCAGATAATTGTGCTTCGTAATCGGGAGCGTCACGCCCGTGATGTCGGTTTCCTGAAACGCATCCGACCCAATCAGCTTGCTTCCCACCTGTCCGGTGATACAGACGATCGGGATGGAATCGAGCATCGCAGTGGCAATGCCCGTGACCATATTAGTAGCGCCCGGCCCCGAGGTCGCAACCGCAACTCCGACCTCACCGCTGGCGCGCGCGTATCCGTCAGCCATATGCGTCGCGCCCTGCTCGTGCCGCACCAGCACATGATGGATCTTGCTATGCTTCAGCGCATCATAAGCCGGCAGAATGGCGCCGCCCGGATAGCCAAACACAACCCTAACGCCCTCGCGTTCCAGGCACTCCCAAAGAATGCCGGCCCCGGTCATGGTTGTCTTGTCATTGCTCATAGTTCTGTCGTTCATTGTTTTGTCGTTTATCGATGGCGTGGTTTTCTGACCCGTCACTGCAATCCTCCCTACCCATCTCTCTCGCCAAGGCAATGTCGTGTCATGCAGGCCCGGCTCGCGGGCAAAGTGGCTTCCTGTGCCAGCCTTACGCCAGCGGCCGAACGGCGCGCTAAAAAACTCGGTTTCGTATCAGGGCATCGCTTTAGCGATGCCGTACATCATTGGAAATACTCTCCCCTTTAGGGGCTGGGCGTCGGGACTCAAACTCGATCGGCGAGCGCCTGAACGTCGACGATTAACTCCGGGAAACAAAAACCCACCCGCCATATGTTTTTGGCGGGTGGGATTCCAGAGAACTGCGATTTCCAATCTGTCAGCTCACTCTTCGCCCCTCAGCGCCAAGAGCATAATAACCGACCGACCGACCGGTTGGCAACCAAAATCGGTTGTCTCTATCGGTTGTCTCTAAAGGTACGGATGGGAGCGTCCCTCTACAGGGCTCGTTCTAGACCCCCGGCCCCGGAGGATACGCCGGCAGATCTGGAGGCCGCGGTGGCAGCTTCTTCGGATTGGCCTTAATCTGCTCCATCAGCATGTCGACCGCTTTCTCCAGTTGCGGATCCCGCCCCTTCACCACCATATCCGGCGGATTATCGACAACCACGTCGGGCTCCACGCCGTGGTTTTCGATCAGCCATTTGCTGTCAAGGCTCGAGAGCGAGAACTCCGGACGCGTAATGTAGCCGCCATCCATCAGCGGCATCGGCCCGCGAATACCTCGCACTCCGCCCCACGTCCGTTCGCCGATGAGCGGCCCCAGCTTGTAATACTTGAAGAAGTAGCTGAAAAAATCTCCATCCGACGCCGCATAGTGATTGGTGACGCAGGCCATATACCCGTAGAAAACATCCTGCGGAATCGTGCCCGATTCGAAATTCCGCGCCGGACTCATCGCGGCCAGCACGCGCCGCAAGCGCTCAAAAATCAACTCGTCGACAAAGCCCCCGCCGTTGTAGCGGACATCGATAATGATGCCCTCCTTGCGAATCTGGGGAAAGTATTGCTTCATGAACTCGTTGAGCCCGTCGTCTTCCATGTCGGGCAGGTAGACATAGCCGATGCGCCCGCCGCTGGCCGCGTCCACTTTCTTGCGGTTGGTCTCGACCATATTCAACTGGCGCAGGTTATATTCGTCGCCGATCGGCTTCACAACCACCTTGCGAGTTCCGTCCGCCGCCGGCTTGGAGTTAATGGTCAGCGTGACCACCTCGTTGGCCGTATTCACCAGCAGTTCATCGGGAGTGTGCGGAGCACGCAGCGCGCGCCCGTTGATCGCGAGCAGGTAGTCGCCTTCTTTGACATTCACGCCCGGCTCGGTCAAAGGAGAGCGCGTGTGCGCGTCCCAGTTCTCCCCCGGGAAAATTTTCTTGATCCGGTACATGCCACTGGCAGCGTCGACTTCATAGTCCGCGCCCAGCAGTCCCACGTTGACTGGATGCAGGTCCGGGTAATCGCCGCCGCCAACATAGGTGTGCGAGTTACTCAGCTCTGCGATCATCTCACCCAGGATGTAAGTAAGCGAATAACGGTCGGCCACATAGGGAAGTAACTGAGCATACTTATGTCGCACCTTCGGCCAATCCACTCCGTTCATCGATGGTTCAAAGAAGTAATCGCGTTCCTGCCGCCACACCTCGTTGAACATCTCCTTCCATTCCAGCGGAGGATCGATCTCAGCCCGCATGCCATCCAGCTTGAGCGCATTATCGCCCACCTTATGTTGTGTTTCAGGCGGCCGGGTATCGTCTTCTTCCTCGCGGCGGACCTTGGCGTCGATGATGCCGATCGGCCCGTCGTCTTCCGCCCGGTACAATAGCTTCGTGCCGTCGCGCGAAAGTACGAAGCGATCGGCGCCTTCCAATACAACCTTGCTCTTGCGGTCCTTCAAATCGTAGGCGCGGATCGCCCGCTCTTCGCCGGGAATCGCTCCCGACAGCCCCTGAATCGGTGCGGTCGAATAGTAGATCGCTTCTTTCGATGCATCGAGTCCGTGAATCACCGCCGGTGGAATCGCCAATGCCACGATCCGATTCTGGATGCCCTCCAGATCAATCCTGAAAACCTTCGGAGGTTCCTTGGTCTCGGTTTGCGCCGTCTTCTCTCCGCTCTTTGTTTCCTCTTCGCGCTTCTTGTCCGGTGGCGGCTGCTTGGGGTTCTTCTTATTCGCCTCGGGGGTTGGTCCTCCAGCCGCCGGCTCTTCACTCTTCACCTTCACCTCGTCGCTCAATGCCGGAAAAGGCGAAGGCTCGTCCGCCGTCAGTGTCGCCACATAGACGCGAGTCGTCTTTGGATTCGCAAACTCGAAGTCGATGTTCCCCAGCACTTCGTTGAAATCGCGGTCGGAGAGAAAATATAAGTAGCGCTTGTCGGGATCGAACACCGCTGAATAACTGTTACTCAAAGTCGAAGTAACAGCCGTAATCTTCTGGTCAGCCACGCTGTAAAGATAGACCACCGAAAAGCCGCTATCTAAACTCTTGTCATAGGCCAGCCACTTACTGTCCGGAGACCAATTGTAATTCGTAATTTCCGCGAACTTGCCCCGATCCACTTCGACCGGCTTCTTTTCTTTGATATCGGTGTACCAGAGTCTTAAGGTCTGATCCGCCCATGCGATCCTTGAACTGTCCGGCGACCAGACTGGTTGAAACATGAAGCCCTTGTGTCCGCTGGTGATTTGTTCTTCGGAGCCAAGCCCATCCTGCGGAACAATATAAATTTCGTCCTCGCCGGTGCGGTCCGATATATAGGCGATCCACTGTCCATTCGGCGACCACGCCACGTGTTGCTCGCGCACCCCGGGAGAATGCGTAAGATTGCGGATGCTGCCTTCCTTCGCCGGAACGGTAAACACTTCGCCGCGCGCCGCAATCACGGCCCGTTTGCCGTCAGGCGCAATATCTAAGTCCGTAATATTCTTGTTCGTAGCGACCCAGCGCTTCATCGCCTGGTCGCGCTCGCCGTTCACATAGATGCTGAGCTTCTTCGGTTGCCTGCTCTGCAGATCGAACGTGTAGAGATATCCGCCATTCTCAAAAATAATCGCGTCCGGCCCAAGGCTCGGCCACATGATGTCAAATTCATCGAACTTAGTAAGTTGCTCGACCTGCTTGTTACCTTCATCGTAACTATAAAGATTGAGCCGGTGCTCCGGCCCGCGATCGGAAGTGAAATAAATCGTGTTCCCATGCCACATCGGAAACGTATCGGTCCACTCCGTGTGCGGAACGACCCCATCCACGGCATTATTCTTGAGGTCGTAAATCGTGATGTCCTGCGCCATGCCCCCGGTGTAGCGCTTCCACTGCCGGAAGTTGCGGAAGATGCGGTTGTAAGCCACCTTTGTGCCGTCCGCCGAGAAAGAAAGCAATCCTCCTTCATCCATCGGCATGGGCTGCGCCAGTCCTCCGTCCACGCTCACCATAAAAGGCCGTTTGGTCCAGCCGTTGGAAGCATCGCTGCGCGAGAGGAACACGATCTTCTTACCGTCAGGTGTCCAGCCGATCACTTGGTTGAGCACGCCCATGCGGTCGGTAAGTGGCTGCGCCTGTCCCTGGTAAAAAGTTAACTGCTTTGGCTGGCCGCCCTCAGAGGGCATTACATACACGTTGAAATTGCCATCGTATTGCCCGGTGAATGCCAGCCACTTTCCATCCGGCGAAAACTTCGGAAACAGTTCCCGTCCCTGACTCGAAGTGATGCGCTGCGCCGCGCCTCCCGCGCCCGGCGCCAGCCAGAGATCGCCGCCATAGACGAACGCGATTTTGTCTTTGTAAATATCGGGGAAAAGTAGCATGCGTCCCTCTTGCGCTTCCTGCGCTGCCGTAACGCCTGCCATGCCGATTACCGAGGCGGCAACCAGGCAGGTAACAAGAGACGCGAAAAATCTTCGGATAGAAATCATTCAGTGATCCTCATTGGGATATTTCTTGCGAGAATTCGCCGCGGAAAGGAATCCATCTCGACAGCGGGATTGTATCAGCTTATACGCTCGTGTTCCGCACCTAATTGCGTTTTCACGGGCGCTTCGCGCCGGCCGCCGCCAGCACTGCCTCCTGGCAAGCGCCGGCTGCGGTCAACACTTTGTCAAACGCTGTATCTGTTCGAAGTTTTGCGAGCAGGGGATCGGATAGCAAATTTTCATGCGCGCAATAGTTCTGCTCAACCGCGCTCTGCAGCAGATGAAGAGCCGCTTGCCTTTTTCCGCAGTAGGCAAAGATTGATCCCTGGTAATACCACGTCTCAGGGTCAGGCTCGGTGGGCAAACTGGTTTCCGCCTCCTGCGCCATACGATCCAGATCCGCGGCCGGACGCAACTCAAGGCAGGCCTCCAGCAGATCGCGCCGATAACGCGGCGTCGTCGGCATTCGCTTTACCGCTTCACGCGCTTCATCAACTTTGCCTTCACGCAGAAGCAGCGATGGAGTCACATATGCGGCCCATTCCGACCCCGCGTCCAGCCTCACAAAATCTCTCGCTCGATCGGTCTTCCCCAACTCCATGAACGCCCACGCGCAAGTTCGAAAAGTGTAATTCCCCGGATCGAGCGACAGCGCCGTGTTGCACTCATTTGTCGATTGTTGCAGCATGCCGGCATATCGATAAACAAAGCTCATCACAAAATGGGCCTGAGCGTTCTCCGGACGTTGCTTGACCAGCGATTGCGCCGCCACATACGCCTTGCCCAGTTCGCCGCGCTCCACGTGATTGATGACCAGCTGCCCGGCCGCCATCGTCCGATTGGGATCGAGTTCCAGCGCGCGTTCATAAGACTTGTTCGAACGCTGGAACATCGGCTCGCCGCCATCGGAATAGTCGGAGTCATAGTAGCAACGCAATCCGAGTTGCTCCCACGCCGGAGCGTAAGTGGGGTCCATTTCGACCACGCGTTCGAGAACCGCAATCGCATCCTTATTCGGCCCCGCATCGTGGGGCAACGCGAGGCTGTGCAGATAGAGATCGTAGGCCTCCGCATTTTTCGGGCGCGTGCTGGTATCGAGGAACCCGTTGCCTACGCCAAGCGCCGGCAACAACTCCTGCCGGATTTTCGCAGCCATCTGCGATTGCAACGCGATCAGGTCTTGAGCCGGCGCGGTGATATTCGTCTGCCACAAAAGCTTGTCCCCTTCCACCTGAATCGCTTCGAGCGTAATCATCAGGCGGTCGCCCTGTTTCAGGAAGTGCCCGGTAAGAACAGTGGCGACGTGCACCTCCTTGCCTGCCTTTTGCGGATCGATGTCATTCCCCACAAACTTCCGTGTGATCGCCGAGGGGCGAACGTCCAGCGTCCGAGTGTAGGTGAGCGTGTTGGCGATTTCGTCCGCCAGCGCAAAGCGCAGAAATTCCACGCTGATGTCGCCATTCATGTTCTGCAGCGGCAGCACCGCGATCGTGTTTTTCGCCGCGGCTGCGCCCGCCATCTGGCGCTGTTTAAACCACCACGCGCCGATTGCCACCAACACCGTGAGCAGCAGCGCGCTCACACCCAACAGCAGATAAGTCGAGAATTTGCTCGAGTGCTGAAAGGTATTCGTGGCCAGACGATACGGCAGCACCGGTCGCCGCATGCCGCTCTTCGTCATCCCCGATTCCGTTTCCTTCCGCAGCGACTGCAGGTCGCCCTTCATGGCGAGCGCATTCGGATAACGGTGGCCGCGATCCTTTTCCATGGCCCGGCCGATAATGCCTTCGAGATCCCGAGGAAGCGACGGATTGAGACTGAGCGGCGAGACCGGCTTCTGGTTCAGAACCGCATCCAGCGTGGTAATCACGTTGCCGGTGGCAAATGGTTTCTTGCCGGTTGCCATCTCGTAGAGCACCACGCCCAGCGAAAACAGGTCGCTCCGCTGATCCAGTTCTTCGCCGCGCGCCTGCTCCGGAGACATATAAACCGCAGTTCCCGGAATCACTCCCATCGCGGTCAGCGAATCTTCCAGCGCCGCCTCGCTCGATCCCGCATCGCGCGCCGACTTGGCCAATCCAAAATCGAGGATCTTGGTCTGACCCGTCTGCGACACAAAAATATTCGCCGGCTTGATGTCGCGATGGATAATGCCCTTGGCGTGTGAAGCGGCCAGAGCCTCCGCCACCTGGATGCCAATGTCGAGCACCTCGTCGATCTCCATCGGCTTGCCCCGCAGCCGCTCCTTCAGGCTCACTCCCTCCAGCTTCTCCATGACAATGAACGGATGCCCGCCGTTATCGTCGATGTCGTGAATGGTGCAGATGCCGGGGTGGTTCAACTGCGAGGTGGCGCGAGCTTCGCGCAGAAAGCGTTCCAGCGACTTGCGGTCGTGCACCATCTCCTCGGGAATGAACTTGAGGGCGACGTGGCGGGCAAGGCGCGTGTCTTCCGCCTCATACACCACGCCCATGCCACCACTGCCGAGCTTTCCCACAATGTGATAGTGGGAGACTGTCTGGCCGATCATTCCAGGGGCCTCAGTGCCTTCGGCGGCTATGTTAGGCCGCAAGCGAAGCTCAGGTCAACTCTAAGCAGCACTCTAAGCAACGACAAGAGTCCATGCGTTCTTCAAAACCGGGTCGGCCCCCGCCCAAAAAACCTCCGGCACAGCCCGCTGGTAACCCATCCGATACGTGACTTCGGTACTCCGCTTGTCCAATTGCCAGCCTTCCAGGCCGCTTCTTGGTCTTATTATATGAGGTGAGAGTTCAAGGGCCTGATCTGCTCCGACTGATCTGCCACAACTGATCTGCCATCGAGGCATTCATGAGCGACAGTTCGTCGTTAGACTCGGCGCACTTCAACCTGCCAACATTTGACGCGGCCGAGGGATGCTCTCAACTCGCGCAAGTCTTGGTGGTCGATGATTCCGCCGTCTACCGCAAATTAATCGGAGATCATTTGCGAAGCTGGGGTTTCGGCGTCAGCCTCGCCGAGTGCGGCTCCGACGCCTGGCAAATCCTCGAGCAACCGGAAGCCCCCAAACTCGTCCTCCTCGATTGGGTCCTGCCCGATCTCGATGGCATAGAAATCTGCCAGCGCATTCGGCGCGCCGGATCATCCCGCCCCTACGTCTACGTCATCCTCTTAACCAGCAACGAAGGCCGCCAAAACATGCTTGACGCCATGCAAGCCGGCGCCGACGACTATCTGGTCAAGCCCTTTGACGAGCTCGAGTTGAAAGCGCGCCTGCTGGTCGGCAAGCGCATTCTAGATTTGCAGGAAGAACTGGTTTCTGCCCGGGAATCCATGCGCCACGCCGCCACCCACGATAGCCTCACCGGATTGCTCAATCGTGGCGAAATTTTTGCCATGCTCGAGCGCGAACTCGAGCGGTCGCGCCGCGAGCGTCAACCGCTGGGCGTGATCCTCGGCGACATCGATCATTTCAAAAACGTGAACGATACCCTCGGTCATCTCTTTGGCGACGAGGCGTTGCGCGAAATCGGACGCCGTTTGCGGGCGCAGCTTCGCGTCTACGACGGCGTCGGCCGCTATGGCGGAGAAGAATTTCTCATGGTGTTGCCCAATTGCGATCTGCCCAACGCCATGTTGCGCGCCAACGAACTGCGCGAGCTGATTGCCAAAACTCCAGTGCTTTGTTCCGGCGAAGAGAAGTTGATCACCATGAGCATGGGAGTAGCCGTTTCCGCCAGCGACCAGAAAAATGAAGTCGAAGCTCTCCTGAAACAAGCCGACGCCGGCCTCTACGAAGCCAAAGAGAAAGGCCGCAACCGCATCGAGCATTGCCCCACCGCCGTCAAAAAAGCCGCCGCCGCAGGCAAGAAGAAAACCTAGAAAGTATCTCCCGGCAAACCCCAATATTTAAAGAGCAAGTTTATAGAGAGACTGCCCCGTCCTTAGTTATTACGCTCATCACCTTTCATGTTGTCGCAACGCGGCCAGCACTTTCACCCGGTGGAACTCTTTCTGACTGGACTCATCGTCACCATCCAAAGAGGGTGACAGAGTCTCGTTGCAGTTAGGGGGTGACATTATCTTGGAGCATCTACAATCTTCTATTACCCATCTTGTGCAAACCCTCAGAATTTTGCTAGGCTTCTCCTTAATCTGTGTAGAAAGAGAACCCTATGCCATTCAATCAAGCCGCCGCCAACCTTCCGGACCCTGATCCATCCCGTTTCTCTTCCGGAGAATCATCAGCTTGCTTCTTGGTCGCAACGCCCGCCCACAACAACCAGCCCGTATGTTCGGAGTGTGGTCGCGAAATGGCGTATGGGGATTTTGATATGCTGTATTGCCCTAATCCCAAGTGTTCTCGTTGAGCCTTTTTCCTAATAGCCTGCAAGGTCTCTTCCTGTTTCGAGCTAGTGCGTTGAAGCGCGTGAGCAAAACCTTGCTTGGGATGAAAATCGTGTGAGCCTATAACTCCGCGTGCCATTGTTGCGTGTCAAATGTCGCTTTTTCGACACTGCCCAGCTCGGCCCCGCTGGGTATGCCAGAATAAAAGGCGGTTCGCCGGCAGAGCATGAGACCAGCTGTTTGTATTATGGGACTTCGTTGCCCCGCAGGGTGTCAAACATGTTTTCCTACTCACTGGCGGCGGGGCATGCATTTGAATGATGCTCTTGACCGCTGCAGCGGGCTGACCTCGTCTGGACCATCACGAATAAGCGAGCGTGCCCGCCGCAGAAAACTATTCGAAGGTTGCTAACCGAATGACCGCGATAGACGAACACGTCTTCGAACTCGATCGCATTCTCAATGAGACTTTGAGCAACGTCCGTGAACGAGAAAATTCGACCTTTGACAAAATGCTGACTAACTGCGGGAATCGTTTAGTGCTCTTCGGTGCCGGAAATCTGGGGCGCAATATTCTGCGATGCGTTAGAAGCATCGGTGTGGAACCGCTGGCATTTGCTGACAACAGCCAGTCCAAATGGGGCTCGCATGTTGACGGCGTGCCGGTTTTGTCGCCTAACGATGCGGCAGCACGATATGGAAAGTCGGCTTTGTTCATTATCGCCATATGGTCGCTAGGGCACTTCTATCGCGATAGCTGTGCTCAGCTCGAACGTTTAGGATGTACGCACATCGACTCCACCGCATCATTACGGTGGAAGTTCGCCAGCCAATTGTTACCTGATTTATGCCAGGACCTGCCCCATAAGCTATACGAACAAGCGGGTGACGTTCGGAGAGCGGCATCTCTATGGAGCGATGATTCCTCGCGCCGGGAATACGTGAACCAGGTGAGATGGCGATCGCTTGGCGATCAAAGCGCCCTCAGCCCGCCTGTGGATGAAAAACAATATTTCCCTGATAGTTTGTATCGAATCGATCGCCACGAAGTCTTTATAGATTGCGGTGCCTACATCGGAGATACCGCGGAGGAGCTGATCCGCAGAGCTCCTGCCTTCGCCAGAATTGTTGCGATTGAGGCAGACCCACTGAATTTCAACTGCCTTACGAAATGGATTACTACACTCGATGCACCTATCGCTTCTAAGATTAGCGCATTGAACATCGCGGTGGGCGCGAAACGCGACAGGTTGCGCTTTCACGCGAGCGGCAACGCTGCTGCGCGGCTTGCGGCGGATGGCAACGTGGTTGTGGAGTGCATTCCGCTTGATGATCTGGATCGGGGGGAACGGCCGACTTTCATCAAGATGGATATTGAAGGGTCTGAATTCGAAGCGCTGGAGGGTGCTCGCCACTCGATCCAGACGCACCGTCCGATTCTTTCCATTTGTGTCTACCACAAGCAAGATGATCTATGGCGCATCCCAATCCTCATCCACACTCTGGTGGCAGATTACCATTTGTTCTTGCGCCCACATGAGGCTGACGGAAGGGAACTGGTATGCTATGCCGTGCCGCCGGATCGACTGTTGAACCCGGGCCTGCTTGCGATACGTTGACGCGCTACTTGTTTTTACTCTGAAACCAACAGCACGCAGAACCCGGTCGATGAGCTCGAAATCCGTCGGATTTGGTGGCCTGAATCGCAATGCTGAAAGCGTTGCGCCACCCAAAGTTCCCGCGGGATGAAATTTTGATCGGGATACGATATCCTCGCTCCGAAACCAGTCGCTGATATCAAAGAACCATTTCGATTTGGAGTTTTCCGGATGAAGCGGTGTCTTCCGATTTGTGGATTGTGTGCCTCCTCAATCTTATTTCTGGCTGGGTGCGGTGGTGGGGCGGGAAGCCATCCGAGCGTCAGCCTCAACGCGACAACGTACGATTTTGGAGACGCGCTGGTGGGCTCGTCGGTAACGCAAACGGCGGCGACGATTGAGAATTCGGGGAACGTGACGCTCACTCTCAGCCCGATGTTAAGCGGCGATAGCAGCTTCAGCATCGTAAGCGGGGGCGGTTGCGGAGGGCAGTTGGGGCCCGGAGCGTCGTGCAATTTGCAGGTGCAGTATGCGCCCACGGTGGCTTCGAATCCGGCAATACAAAGCGCGACAATCACTCTGGGTTTAAGTCCGCAGCCGGCCGGGATGCCTGCGACGGTGTCGGTGACGGGCACGTCCGGCGCTGTCTCCGGGGCGGTCGCGGCTACGGCGAACGCGATGGTGGCGCTTTATACCCTGACGCTGCCCTTTCCTGGAGCGTGGAGCGTAGCGTTTGGTCCGGGTACCAATTATGGGCGGATGACAAACACGGTGACGGTCTCGACGGGTGGAACGGTAGCGTCGGTGTTTGTGGCGGGCATGTTGCCGAACACAACCTATCACATGAAGGCGATGGCCACGCTGGCAAATGGAAGCGTCGGAAGCGACGTGGACCACACGTTCGCGACGGGAGCGCTGCCTGCGGGAATTCCGGCGACATTTCCCGTAACGCTGGGGACCGGAACGCCACAGCCTGGTATTGAGATTGTGAATCCGATAGTCGAAGCCATACCGACCACCGTGTTAGCAACCGATCTGCAGGGCAATACGATCTGGGCCTATCAGTACCCCGATCGCGTGGCGAATTCGATTTTCTATCCTCCGAAGCTGCTGCCCAACGGGCACTTTCTGGCCCTTATTTCGCCGATTTCATATCCGCTCGTTTATGACGGGTCGTACCACATCCGCGAGATCGATCTGGCTGGCGATACGATTCACGACCTCACCATGGACAGCCTGAACGCAGCGCTCGCGGCGGGAAATTTCCCGGTGCCAACTCTGCTCAACTTCTCGCATGATTTTTTGGCGTTGCCCAACGGACACTTACTGGTTCTGACGAATGCTACGGTGCCCTACACCGGCCTCATCGGATATTCCGGAACGGTCAACGTGGTGGGAGATGTCGTGGTGGATCTGGATGCGAACTGGAATCCGGTATGGACGTGGAGCACGTTCGATCACCTGGACGTAAATCGGCACCCTTGGCCAGCTATGTTCCCCGACTGGACGCATGGCAACTCGCTGTCTTATTCGCAAGACGATGGAGATTTCATTATCTCGTTGCGGCATCAGAATTGGGTTGTGAAGGTGGATTACCAGAACGGCGCAGGCACGGGAAATATTCTGTGGACGCTGGGCGAAGGGGGCGACTTCACGCTGGTAGGGGGGACCGATCCGACGGATTGGTTCTATGCTCAGCACAGCGTGATCTATGCCACCGAAAATACGACAGGCGTATACTCGTTGACCCTGATGGATAACGGCGACGACCGTATCTTTCCTGCCGGCGTCACATGCGGAACAACGGGTCAGCCGCCGTGCCTGTACACGACGATTCAGGAACTGCGGATCGATGAAACCGCGAAGACGGCAACTTTCCAATTTCACGAAATACTTCCGCCGTCGCTCTACTCGTTCTTCGCCGGAAACACGGAGATACTGGCGAATGGAAACATCGAATACATGCTCGCCGGAGTGACGGCAGGCTCTGAGATTTTTGAAGTCACTCCGGGGAGCACGCCCGAGAGCACGCCGGTGACAGTATGGCAAATGACAACTTCCGGATCGTGGAGTTATCGCGGATTCCGGCAGCCGAGTTTATATCCAGGGGTGCAGTGGGAGCAGTGAGGGCCGGCTTTGTGGCGGGTGGCCCGGGTTCCGCGTCCATCCCAACTCTGAAGGGTGCCCCGTCGAAGCTTCGCTTGGGCGGGCCCATAGATCGCAATCTCCACAGACGTTCATCCGCAGAACAAAAAACAGCGAAGTGGTTTAACGACGCCAAGGCTTAGCCTGCGATTCGAGACCGCTCGGCTGAGATCAGAACGTGACACTTTCCAACAACGCCCCTCGGAGTAGCGCCCATCGTGTTTTCTGAGTGCGTTTTGCAGGGGGATACCTTGTCAAGCCCCCCTTCGCGGCCGTCAAAACGCGCGAGCGCCGGCGAAACGCCCCAAAACGTGAGTCGTGTAACAATTGCAGCGTAATATCTACTCTGCTGTGCCTGTTTAACCACAATCACCCCCAACATTATCAATAGCTTGAGAGGCAATCGCCCCGTTTTTCCTGACCACCAGTCACTAAACACCAGCAAACGAGCCCCGTATTTTCGCCTTTTGTGCGCCGGACCCAGCCTTTATACGCATCCCATTGTAAGTACATATTTACACCTACAAAGTGTTTCACGTGAAACATTGTACGTACAATTGAAAGTGTTTCACGTGGAACACTTTGTACGTACATTCAACCTATACCGGATACTTCCCGATTCGCCAGCCGGGAAAGTGGTAGCCTTTCTCAAGGATAAGGATAAAAATCAAGGATAACGATACCGAGCCTGCCCACGGCTCAACCATCAGCGCCATCCACAACCTTGCCGGCCGACCTTCCATCCCGCATCAGGCAGAGCGCCCGCAACGCCGGATTCGACCTCTGCGGCATCGCCCCAGTCCAGGACTTCGCCGAACTGAATGTCTTTCCTGACTGGATCGCGGCCGGTAAACACGGTGAAATGAACTACATGGCAGCCCGCAACGATGCCGGAGAACTGAAGCGCGCAGCCCTCGCCCGAGTCGCTCCCTGGGCGCGCAGCGTGATCGTTTGCGCCCTCAACTACAACACCGCGCAACCCTACTCCAATCAGCCCCACGCCAATGCTTCGACCCGCGGCTGGATCTCCCGCTACGCCTGGTCTCAAGAGGATTACCACGACGCCATTCTCCGCCGCCTGAAACAAATAGAAAACGAACTCCGCCTGCTAGCCGATACTGGCAACTGGCCGCTGGCAACTGGCAACTGGCCGCTGGCAACCGGCAACTTGCAGTTCCGTTCCTATGTCGACACCGGTCCGCTCATAGAACGCGTCTATGCCAAATACGCCGGGATCGGCTGGATAGGAAAGAACACCTGCATCATCAACCAGCAACTAGGATCGTGGCTGTTCCTTGGCGTGATTCTAACTTCTCTCGACTTAAGCGCCGCTGATCGCAATCGCAACGACGATCGCAACGCCGGCCTCCCCGCGCCCGATCGTTGCGGAACCTGCACGCGCTGCATCGCGGCCTGTCCTACGCAAGCCATCGTTGCGCCCGGCGAATTGGACGCGCGCCTCTGCATCTCCTATCTGACCATCGAAAAGCGCGGCGAGATTCCAGCCGAACTAAGAGCAGGCATGGGCCGCCACGTCTTCGGATGCGACATCTGTCAGGATGTCTGTCCCTGGAACCGCAAAGCGCCAATTTCTTTGACCTCGGTAGCAGAGTTTGAGCCCAGAGAAAAACTGGTGAATCCCGATCTCACCTGGCTAGCCGAAATGCACCCAGAAGAGTTTCGCGAAGTGTTTCGCCGATCGCCAGTCCGCCGCGCCAAGCTCTCAGGGCTCCGCAGGAACGCAGTGATTGCGATGGGCAACAGCGGCGACCAGAAATTCATGCCCACGCTAAAGAAGCTGAGCGCGGATTCCGATCCAACCGTAGCCGAACACGCGCGCTGGGCAGTGGCGAGGCTCCAGGACCATTAACCGGCAGTCTCAACAACCGCCAGAGCCTTAACGCAGCAAGCCTCTCTAGCCATCGGGCCCTCGTCCATCTGCCCCTGCCGTCAGCCTCTCTAGCCGTCGAGAGAATTTTGTTTCGTATCAGGGCATCGCTTTTAGCGATGGCAAAACCCGGCTGCCCCTTCAGGGGCTGAGCCCGTGCTATCGTAGAAATTCATGTCCGCTGCGCGTCAAGAACTCCTGCAACTGCTGGCCCACAAATCCTTTCGCCTGGGAGAATTTCAGCTATCCTCCGGCGGCACCAGCGACTATTACATCGACTGCCGCACCACCACGCTCGATGCCCGAGGCGCGCAACTGGTAGGCCAGGTGTTCCTCGATGAAATCGGCGCGCTGGGCTGGCATGCCGATGCCATCGGAGGCCTCACCATGGGCGCCGACCCCATCGTTGTGGCCGCAGCCGTCACCAGCGGAACTCTGAACGGTTTCCTGGTCCGCAAAGCGGAGAAGAAACATGGCACCGGCCAGCGCATCGAAGGCTTTCGCGAAAAAGGCGCGCGCGTAGTAGTCGTAGACGACGTATGCACCACCGGTTCCTCCACGGTGCAAGCGATAGAAGCCGCGCAAGAATTCGGCTTCAAGGTAGTGGGAGCGATGTGCCTGGTCGAGCGCGAAGAGGCGCAAGGCCGTCCCAACGTAGAAAAAGCCGCCGCCCCAGCAAAGTTCGTCTCGATCTTCACCGCAAGCGATGTAAGGAAAGAACATCTGCGAATCGGTGCATAATGCTGCGACCACGAGATCACCAACTACTCAAGAATGAGCGAACGACTAACGACCAACGACGGACGACCAGCGACTAACGACCAGCGACTAACGACTAACGACCAACGACTAACGACCAACTCATGATCCACACCCTGGAATGGACCAACTCCGGCGTAGTCTTCATCGACCAAACCAAGCTGCCGACCGAAGAAGTCTACGTCACCTGCACCACGCACCAGCAGGTCGCCGACGTGATCCGCAACATGGTCGTTCGCGGAGCTCCCGCCATCGGCGTAGCCGCCGCCATGGGCATCGCCCTGGGAGTGAAGAACTCGAAAGCCGAAAACCCCGCCGACCTCAAACAAGATTTCGACCAGATCTGCGAAGCCATCCGCCAGACGCGCCCGACGGCCGTGAATTTGTTCTGGGCGATCCGCCGCATGACCGAGAAATTCGAATCCCTCCGCTCGCTCGCGATCGCTCAAATTCAGCAAGCCCTGATCGAAGAGGCGCAGCGCGTGCACGCCGAAGACATCGCCGCCAACCAGGCCATGGGACGCCACGGCGCAACGCTCATGCCTTCGACCGGCGGTGTGCTCACCCACTGCAACGCCGGAGCCCTGGCCACCGCCGGCTACGGCACCGCGCTAGGCGTGATCCGCGCCGCCGTAGAAGCCGGCAAGAAAATCCACGTCTATGCCGACGAGACGCGCCCCTTCCTGCAAGGTTCGCGCCTCACCGCGTGGGAGTTGATGAAGGATGGCATCCCCACCACCGTCATCTCCGACAACATGGCTGGAGTCATGATGCAGCAGGGCAAAATCGGAGCCATAGTAGTAGGCGCCGACCGCATAGCCGCCAACGGAGACGTGGCCAACAAAATCGGCACCTATACGGTGGCTGTTCTCGCCAAAGAGCACGGCATCCCGTTCTACGTAGCCGCGCCGATTTCAACTATCGATCTGGAATGCCCCGAAGGCAGCAAGATTCCCATCGAGCAGCGCAACAAAAAAGAAGTAACCCACATCGCCGGCAAGCAGATGACCCCCGACGGAGTCGGAATCGAAAATCCAGCCTTCGACGTAACCCCCGCAAAATACGTTACCGCCATCATCACCGAACGCGGCATCGCCCGCGCCCCCTACGGCGAGTCGCTGAGTGCGCTGGTACAGGATTCTCGAATACTTCGCTGAACCGATTTATTGTGCCCAGTTGTCGTCCTGAGCAGAGCAAGGACTTCGCGAAGCGAAGGTGATGCGGAGTCGAAGGAACCTCCACTCCCTGGTCCCTCGCCAATCCGCTAAGAGCTGACCGGGGCAGGTCCCACAATCTGACTTGCGCTGATCCTCGGCGCCGCCTTGGGAATTCGCAGAATCATCAACCCGGCGATGAACGCCGCCGCCATCACAAACCTCAGTCCCAAAGAGAAGGACGCTCCGGTGCTGGTATACATGTAGCCGAAGATGTAAGGCCCGGCAAATCCCGCTATGCTGCCGACCGCGTTAATCAGTCCCACCGCCGTGGCTGCTTCTGCCTGGCTCAAGATCTCGGTGGGGATCGACCAGAAGGTCGAAAGATAAGCCGTCAGAACGCCCGCGACCGTGAACCAACCAATGGTGGTCACAACCGAGTGGCGCGGAACGGAGAGGAAGAAATAGGCTATCCCGGCAACAAAAAGGGGCATCGCGGAATGCCACCGCCGCTCCGCCTGCTTGTCGGAGTGCCAGCCATTGATCTGCATGGCAATGAAGCCGGCCAGAAACGGCAGCGCGCCCACCATCCCGACCCGCATATCGGTGAAGCCCGTCAGCCGCTTCAGCATGGTGGGAAACCAGAAGACGAATGTGTACTGGCCGATGTAGGCGAGGAAGGTAAGCGCAGCCATCCAGACAATCGTCGGCGATCGCATCGCCTGCCACACCGTGATGGCGGCAGTGCACGGCGGTGTCTCCTCTTTAAGTTTCTGCTCCAGCCATTTCCTCTGCTCGCCGGTCAGCCACGCGGCCTCCCTCGGCCAATCCGTGAGAAAGAAGAATGCAACTGCTCCCAGCAGAATCGCCGGGGCCCCCTCGACGACAAAAAGCCAGCGCCATCCCTGGAACCCCAGCCAGCCGCGGCCCAGCAGCCAGCCCGCCAGCGGCGATCCCAGCACCGCCGACAGCGGAATGGCGCTCATGAAGCTGCTCGTGGCCTTGGCGCGGTCTTCGAAAATGAACCAGTGGCTCAAATACACAATCACGCCGGGGAAGAAGCCCGCCTCCGCTGCGCCCAGCACGAAACGCGCCAGGTAGAGCTGCGAGGGAGTGTGCACCAGCGCGGTCAGCACGGTGAGCGAGCCCCAGGCGATCAGGGCGATCGATATCATGCGGCGCGCGCTCCAGCGCTCTACCAGCAGCGCGCCCGGAATCTGTAATGCCAGGTAGCTGATGAAGAAGATTCCCGCGCCCAGGCCAAACACATGGTCGCTGAACCCCAGCTCACGCGACATGCCCAGCGCCGCGTAGGCCAGGTTCGTGCGGTCTACATAATTAACGATGTACAGAGTGAACAGGAAGGGCAGCAGCCGCAAGCCGACGATGCGGCGAGTGTGTTCGCTGATTTGTGCCGCGTTGGGCGTCATCATAGCGAGGCAGAAAGTCGAGGCAGCGATTCCCTCTCAGCACTCCTCGAGCAGTCCTGAAGGCGACAAAGTATATATCGGAATCAGCTTCCAGGCACCTCTGAGTCGATCGCCAGCAGAGGAGAAAAAGGAGGGCAGAGTTTGCTTGACGAACGCTCACCAAGCCGGGAGGATCCTTCGCGATCCTTGGAAATGCCCGTGGGGCTTCTGCTTCGGAGCTTTGCATCTGGCGTGAACAAAGTAATGCTCCTATAATTCGCGACAATCTCGATTCCGGGTTCTCGAACGGTTCGAGTCCTGGGAAAATGGGGCGTCGTCATGTCGTTGACCTTTGCCACTCCTGCGCTTGTCAGATTTTCCGAACAGCGCGCGAATTCCGCGGCCTCTCCACTTTCTGCAAACATCAAAAGGCAGGTTCAGAGATTCTGGCAGGAATCACCCTGCGACTCATGGTTCACGAATGAGCCGCGCGGGACCCCCGCCTTCTATCGGAGCTTGGACGAGCACAGGTATAAAGTGCATCCGCGTCTGCAATCGGCGGTCGGTTTTGAAAAAACCCGCGGCTTGCGGGTGCTCGAAATCGGTTGCGGATGCGGCAGTGAGGCCGAACGCTTCGTTCGCGCCGGCGCCTATTACACCGCACTCGACCTGACGAACGCGGCGGTGAGCATAACGCGGCGGCGTTTTCAATTAGCGAATCTGGAAGGACAGGTCGTCCAGGGCGATGCCGAGAACATGCCCTTCCCTGGCGGCTGTTTTGACTTCGTGTATTCGCATGGAGTGCTTCACCACACCCCCGATACGCCCCGAACCATCCGCGAGATTCACCGCGTTCTCTCTCCAGGTGGAAGGGCCGTCATCATGCTTTATTATCGCCAATCGTTCAATTACTACGTAAATCTGGGAATCGTCCGCCGCATGCGCGCGCTTCTGCTCAGAACAGAACTGGGTATCAAGCTGTCTCGGGCAATTTTTGGCGAGACAGAGCAAGAATTGCGGCGGCATGCAGAGCTCATCCGCAAGGACCCCGGTTCTTACGTGGAGATGCGAAACATGCTCAATCGAAATACCGACGGCCCCGACAATCCGCTTTCACAAGTATTCTCAAAATCATCGGCGCGGCAAATGTTCCGGCAATTCAAAAATGTCAAAACAGAGGTTATGTTTTGGAATCCAAACTGGCTCCCACTTATCGGAAAGCTGCTTCCTCATTCGATCGAGGATCGACTCGCATCACGCTGGGGCTGGCATCTTTGGATTTACGCGCAGAAGCGCCATCTCGAATTCGCAAGGCCGAGAGAAATTCCGTGCCCCGAGCATGTCAGCGTCAACAACGCGCCAGTTTTTGCCGAGGCTTTCGTCAACTGAAATGACTGGTGACCTGCGCAGGACGTTCGATTTGGTAGAGCAACCTCGCCCGGTTGATGTAACCAGCGGGGATGAGAAGGCCCGGTCTCCGACGGCATGCGTCCCGCATCGATCTGCAGCCGGAATTGGAAATCCTAGATTGACACCGGGGCTATAATCAATTTAGCGCCATCATAAGAAATAGGGTCCGGCGTACCGTCGAGATTCGAGTCTTGGGGCAAACGGGTCGCTCGGGGTCAAAATGGCTCCTCTTTATCAGGGATAATATGGCCGCTTTTACGTGACTTTTTGATCATCATGTAAAAATTGATTCATTGCAAACCATTGATAAGAAAGATAGATTAGCAGCCATGTTCTTGTAACTTATTTATATTGAATACTTTGCGGGTAACCAATTTAGAATGAATACTTTGACCTAAAAATGGGGGGAGGGGGGCACCCCCCCGAAAATCACCCGCCATCGCGAAAAATGCGTTTCGCCATTCTAACTGAGAGATTCATCGGAACTGAATTATTGGCTCGGTCTTCCAACTGCCCATAAAAGGCGCAAAAAACTTAATGCGCGTCATCATTGCAGGCGGAGGCACCGGCGGCCACGTCATTCCGGCGCTGGCCATCGCCCAGCAACTTAAAAAACAATTCGTCGCCGAAGTCCTTTTCATCGGCACCGCTCGTGGCATCGAGACGCGCCTCGTTCCGCAGGCAGGTTTTCCGCTGGAGCTGATTCAAGTCGGCGCGCTGAAAAATGTCAGCCTGCTCACGCGTGCGAGAACGATGTTCGCTTTGCCCCGCGCCATAGCCGCATCGTCGCGCATGTTGACCGAGTTCGATCCCGAAGTTGTGATCGGAGTCGGAGGCTATGCCTCAGGACCGGCAATGGTAGCCGCAATTCGCCGCCGTCTTCCGACCCTGGCCTTCGAGCCGAACGTCGTTCCCGGATTTGCAAACAGAATGATCGCCCGCTGGGTTTCCGCTGCGGCGGTGCATTTCGAAGAGACGTGCCGTTATTTCCCTCACTGCAAAGTGACCGGCGTTCCAGTGCGCGAAGCATTCTTTTCGATCCCTCCAAAGTCTGCGGGAACGCCAACGCTGCTGGTCTTTGGAGGCAGTCAGGGCGCGCGCGCCATCAATCAGGCGATGACAACGGCTGAGTCGCTCGCTGGCGTGCGCGCAAAAATTCCCGGCCTCCACATCATTCATCAGACCGGCCAGCGCGACTATGACGGTGTTTTGGCCGCATACCAGAAATCGGGAATCTCACACGAAGTTCACAAGTTCATCGACAACATGCCGCAGACGTTCAGCCGCGCCGATCTGCTGGTCTGCCGCTCCGGAGCCAGCACCGTCGCCGAGATCGCCGCAGCCGGCAAGCCCGCGATTTTCGTGCCGTTTCCCGCCGCCGCCGATGACCATCAGAACGTGAACGCGCGTGCGCTCGAGCGCGCCGACGCCGCAGTTGTAGTCGAAGAATCCAATCTGGACGCCGCTTATCTGGTCGACACGATTGCGCTGCTGATCGGCGATGCCAGACGCCTGCACAGCATGTCCGCCGCGGCGAAGTCGCTGGCGCACCCGAAAGCAGTCGAAGAAATTGCGGAAATGGTAGCGCAGTTGGCTGGCTGCGCAGCTGGTGCAGTTTGAGGTTGAATTTATACCGTGCGTCCTCCGCGTCTCGGCGATGATCTATCATCAGCGTTCGGGCGGTCGCCGGAATAGCTGTCATGTTCGCCAAAATTCAGCGCATCCATTTCGTGGGCATCGGCGGCATCGGCATGAGCGGAATCGCCGAGGTGCTGCTGAATCTTGGCTACCAGATTTCAGGCTCCGATCTGAAGGCTTCGCCCGTAACCGAGCGTCTGGCCACGTTGGGCGCCGCCATATTTGGAGCGCACGCCGCCGCCAACATTTCCGGCGCTGACGTAGTGGTCGCCAGTTCCGCGATCTCGATTGACAATCCCGAAGTGGCCGAAGCGCGGCGCTTGCATGTGCCGGTCATTCAGCGCGCCGAAATGCTTGCTGAACTGATGCGCCTGAAATACGGCATCGCGATTGCCGGCATGCACGGGAAGACGACAACGACATCGATGGTCGCCGCCGTGCTGGCCGCAGGCGGTCTCGATCCCACGGTTGTGGTCGGAGGCCGCGTCGACGCGCTCGGCTCGAATGCTCGTCTCGGCAAGTCACATTACCTGGTCGCTGAAGCCGATGAAAGCGACCGCTCCTTCCTGAAGCTGTCTCCGATTATTTCCGTGGTCACCAACATCGACCGCGAGCACATGGATTGCTATCGCGACATGCGCGACGTTCGCCGCACCTTTCTCGAATTCATGGAGCGCGTCCCGTTTTATGGCGTCGTCGTCGGCTGCAATGACGATGCGGCGTTGCGGCGTTTGCTGCCCCGCGTCCATCGCCGCGTGATCACGTATGGAACCAGCCGCGGTTCGGATTTCCTGATTGAGATGAGGACATCGCGGGTTTCGTCGCCGCTGAAACGGGAGCCGCAAATCAGCTCCGCAAATGCCGCCAGAAATCTCAGCCCGCTCATCCGGTTTCAGGTGACTTACAAGGAGAAAGCTCTAGGCGAGTTCACGTTGCGCGTGCCCGGCCTGCATAACGTGCTGAATGCAACCGCCGCTATAGCAGTCGGCACCGCGCTTGACGTTCCCTCGGAACAGATTCGCGCCGCGCTCGAAGCCTTTCGTGGAGTCGATCGCCGCTTCCAGTTGAAAGGCGCAGCGGCGGGAATTACCGTGATTGACGATTACGGTCACCATCCGACGGAAATTCGCGCCACGCTCGCCGCCGCCAGGCAATGCGAGTTCCGCCGCGTGCACGTCATCTTTCAGCCACACCGCTTCACGCGTACGCGCGATCTGATGGAGGAATTTTCGACCGCCTTCGCCAACGCCGATACGGTCTCGCTTCTCGATATTTATCCAGCCAGCGAAAAGCCGATCGAAGGCATCACCGCCGAGGCTCTCGCCGCTCGCATCGCCGGAGCAGGGAAGTGTGACGTCACTTACACGGCGTCTTTTTCAGAGGCAGTCGATTCGGTTGCGGCGCTGGCCAAGCCAGGCGACATGGTCCTCACCTTGGGCGCTGGCAGCGTCTCACAATTGGGTGCGATGCTTCTGGAGAAACTATCGGCGGTTCCGGTTGACCTTTCTGGCTCCCGCTCGTCCAAAGTTCATAGCGTGAGGACCAAGCCATGAACACGAACAAAGCCGCTTATTGGATTGCAGTTGGAGCGTTGGCGCTGGGGCTGAACAGCGAATACCGCCATGGAAATTTTGCCGAATTGCATAGGATCGCGGACCGAGCCGGCGCCACGCTGTGCCAGATCGCGACAAGCGCCGGGAACACGCTGGCCGTAGCGAAGTTATTCGCGAGTCCCGACTCCAACTTGCCGGATGCGATGGTTGCTTCTGCCGATGAAACCCAGATGTCCGGTGCTCGCGCCGAAATGCTTCGTGAGCAAAATCGAAGCCGAAGAGATGCTGAGCTTGTCCGAGATGAAGTTCGGGATCGCGTGCGCGAGCAGATTCGTGCCCAAGCCGATGTCATTCGGGCCCAGGCGGAAGTGCAGCGCGCGGAGGCGGAAATTCAACATCGAACGCGTTCGCAGTTCGAATTTGCAAACGCGATCAATCGCGACGTGGCGGTCTTCTGTCCGAAGGCAAGGGCAAGGACCCGAATTGTTCTCAGCCATCTGGGCCCGGATTCTGCGGACATTGAGGTGGGCGAAAGATTCTAGGCCTGAGTAAATTCGCTCGGCGCAACGCCGAGTGAATAAATCCGAACGTGAATTTTTTTCGCCAGCGCGAACCAACTTGACACTGTTTCAACTCGCGAAAACCGTTTATAGTAATTTTGCTCAGCGGTTTTCTGTCGACAATTGATTCTTAAGCGTGGCGCGGAAATCAAGTTCCACCGCGGTCCAGGAAGAGTTGTATCCGCTTCCGCGAGAGGTGTCTGAACGCGAGGCTCCCCCGCATGAGCCCTTCGACGACGCGCGGCTCGTCGACCTTGAAGCGGAGCAGGAATCCCCATTTCTCCGCGGCCAGAAGCGCGTTTCCGTCCGCCGCGGAAAGCTTCCCAAGAAGACCGCCAACCAGTTGCTATGGGTTGCGCTGGCTCTCATAGTCTTGGCCGCCGTCGGAGCTGCTGGCCTGAGCCTGTATCGCTACGGGAAACACTCGTGGCGTTTTCGCATCGATTCCAGCGATCAGATCGAAGTCGTAGGCGCCGAGCACGTAGCCCACGCCCAAATCATGGAAGTGATGGGTGGAGATATTGGCCGCAATATTTTCTTTGTTCCCCTCGCTCAACGGAAAGCGCAACTGGAACAGATTCCATGGGTAGAATCGGCCAGCGTGATGCGCTTTGTGCCGAATCGCCTGCGCATCGAAATTCATGAACGCACACCGGTCGCTTTCGCTCGCATCGGCCCGCACATCTCCCTGATCGACGCTGGGGGAACGCTGATGGAACTCGCTCCCGGCAGCAAGCGCAAGTATTCGTTTGCGGTGATTGCGGGAATGAATGCGGGTGAGCCGCTCTCCACCCGCGCCGCGCGGATGAAGAACTACAACGCGCTGGTTCGCGATCTCGATTCGGGCGGCGCGCATTACTCCCAGGAATTGAGCGAGGTAGACGTCAGCGATCCTGACGATGTGAAAGTGCTCGCCGCCGACGCCAACGGTGAAGTGCTGGTGCATCTCGGAGCGGGGAATTACCTGCAACGCTACAAGACGTACGTGACCCATGTGCAGCAGTGGCGACAGCAGTTCGACAAGCTCGAATCGGTCGACTTGCGTTACGACGGCCAGATCATTGTCAATCCCGACTTGCAGGGGATGGCCCGGCAGCCAGCCTTGACACCCGCCGCTGCTAAAGCGGCCATGGCTGCGGGAGCGAAACCCGCGGCCATCGTTAATTATGAAGCTAATTACGAAGCCAATCATGAAGCCAATCACGAAGCTAATCACGAAAAACATGCAGCGCGATCCACGGCACCGGCTCGGGCTCAAGGTAAGAAGGACGTTAAAGCAAAGGTGAAAGCGAAAGCTGTTGCGCATCATGTTGCGGCTAAGCCTGCGCCAGCGAAGTCAGCATCACCGAAATCAGCTGCTGCCAGGCAAGCGGCGGTGAAGCCGAAGGCACACGCTCCGGCCGATGCTCCGAAAAATTCTGCCGCGCTCCATCCCGGTAGCGGCCAGTCCCGTGTCCGTGTCATCGGCGACCAGGAAACCGAGCGCCGCTATTAAAAAGGAGAGCCCGCAGAACTAGCTGCAATCTTTGCCATGCCAAGCCACGAGCCCAATTTCATTACCGCGATCGACGTAGGCAGCGCCAAGACATCCGTGCTGGTGGCTGAACTGAGCGAGAACGGATTGCGTTATCGCGGCCACGGCATCAGCGAGTCGCGAGGCATGCGCAAGGGCGTGATCACCGAACTCGACAAGGCCGTCAGCAGCATTCAAAAGGCGGTGGAGCACGCTGAAGACGTGGCCGGTATTGCCATTGAACATGCCCTGGTCGGGATTGCGGGCGCGCACATCCGCGGCATGAATAGCCATGGTGGAATTACTTTTGGCGCTCGCGCGCGCGAGATTGGCCGCGAGGAAATCCGGCAGGCCGTGGATAAGGCGCGCAGCGTGCCTTTGCCAGCTGATCGTGAGATTCTGCACCTTCTGCCACAGGAATTCATTCTTGATGACCAGCCCGGCGTGCAGGATCCGATGGGCATGATGGCCATGCGCCTCGAAGTGCGCCTGCACATCGTAACCGCATCTTCGAGCGCGACGCAGAATCTGGTGACCGCCGTAAATAGGGCCGGCGTGCACGTGGACGATACGATTTTCGAGCCGCTCGCCTGCGCCGACTCGGTTTTGCGCTCGGACGAGCGCGAACTTGGCGTTTGCCTCGTCGATCTCGGCGCCGGTTCCTGCGACCTGATCGTCTTTCAGCAGGGAGCGGTCGCGCACACCGCCGTGATCCCCGTCGGCGGCGACCACTTTACCAGCGATCTTTCGGTCGGCATGTGCACGGGTCTAGCCGACGCGGAGACGCTCAAGAAAAATTTCGGCAACGCCGTGCCGACTCTGATTCATGAGGGCAACGAGGTAGAAGTCCCGTCCGTCGGTGACCGCCCCTCGCGCCTGATGCCGCAACGCATGGCGGGCGAGATTCTGGGGCCGCGGGCCCGCGAGCTTTTCGAATTGCTGCGCGACAACCTGCGCCATGCCGGCGTTCTGGAGCACTGCATCGCCGGCTTCGTGTTGAGCGGCGGAGCGTCGCGCCTTCCCGGAATTCTAGACGTGGCGGAATCGGTGCTGCGCAAAGCCGCGCGCCTCGCATGGCCAATGCCGATGGCGAAGATGCCGTCGTTTCTAGCCGAGCCGGAGTTTGCGACCGTGCTTGGTATGGCGTATTACGGCCATCGTGCAAGGCTGGCCCGCGGCTTGCAGGAGCCCAGCTTTGGTTCGCGCATGAAGGCGCTATTTGCAGGGAAGGGCGCGTGAGGGTTTGCTGGTGGAAGGTTTGTCCAGGTTCTTAGGGCTTTTACTGAGACCTGACAACTGAAAGCTGAGAACTGATTTTACGAGGTGAATCATGATTGAAGATAACGGACTCCGGATCTCTTTCAACGAAGAAGCCCGCAACGACGCTCGCATCAAGGTCATCGGCGTCGGCGGCGGCGGCAACAATGCCGTCAATCGCATGATTGACTCGGGCATGGAGAACATCGAATTCATCGTCGCCAACACCGACTTGCAGGCGCTGCGCATGTCGCGCGCCGCCACCAAGATCCAGCTGGGAGTGAAGCTCACCAACGGCCTCGGCGCGGGCGCGAACCCTGAGATCGGGCGCAAAGCTGCGCTCGAGGATTCCGACAAAATCATCGAAGTCCTCGAAGGCGCGGACATGATCTTCGTCACCGCCGGACTCGGCGGCGGTACTGGAACCGGCGCGGCTCCGATCATCGCTTCGCTGGCGAGCGAAATGGGCGCGCTCACCGTGGCAGTGGTCACGAAACCTTTCGCGTTTGAAGGCAAGCGCCGAATGGGTCAGGCGGAGCGCGGCATTGCCGAGCTCATGGAGTCGGTCGATACCACCATCGTGATCCCCAACGAGAAGTTGCTGGCCGTCGCCGAGAATGCCGGCTTCTTCGAATCCTTCCGCATTGCCGACGATATTCTTCGCCAAGGAGTGCAGGGGATCTCCGACATCATCACCATTCCGGGCATCATCAACCGCGATTTTGCCGACGTGAAGGCCATCATGGCAGGCATGGGCTATGCCGTGATGGGCACAGCAACCGCAGCCGGCGAACATCGCACCGTGGAAGCCGCGCAGCGGGCGATTGCTTCGCCGTTGCTCGAGGCGGGAGCAATCGATGGAGCCCGCGGAATTCTGATCAATATCACAGGATCGAATTCCCTGAAGCTCGCCGAAGTGCAGCAGGCGTGCACCATTATTCAAGGCGCTGCTCACGAAGACGCCAACATTATTTTCGGCGCAGTGCTTGACGAGAAGATGAAGGACGCGGTCAAGATCACCGTGATCGCAACCGGCTTCAAAGAAGCTGCCGTGCGCCGCGCGCGGCAGCAGGAGAGTTACCAACAGAGTTACGAGCGAAATTACGATCCGGTCATCCTTTCACGGGATGGGTCGCGAAGTGTGTCGCGTCACGTTTCCGATAGGCGCGATCATTTCGACGAGCCCGAGACGGTGGCCGAGCCGTCCTTCGAACCAGAGCCGTCTTTCGATCCCGATCCCATACCGGCGGCGTTTCAGGAACCAGCGCCGTGCAACACGTCGCACAGCGCTGAGGTGATTTCGGTGGATGCAATGCGTCCCAACGCACCCAATTACCAGACGGAGGATCTGGACGTTCCGGCGTTCTTGCGAAAACGCAGCGAAGTAATGTAGAGACGGGATTTTCTAAAGTAACCGCCGGTTGGGGTACAAAGGTTCGTGACCTTTTCGGAATCCACGTTAAAAGCATTCTAATCAGATAGTTATCGGTTGGATGCGGATACAGGCACTCCCCAACTTTCCCATTGCGCGGACCCGCGGAAATCGCCTACTATCGGACAATTGCACGAACCTTGACCGATGATGGCGGGGGTTGTGTGAAACTAAAGGATCTTGTTAATTGAGCCGATAGATATCGTAAGCGGGAGATCGGCCGAATGCTACCGGGGATGGTGAAGTGAAGGTCAGGGACTCGTTTTTTCGAATCGTTTTCTTCTTAGGATTAACAATATCGCTGGCAGCCAGTGGAATCGCAGCCAGCGTTAACCCCAGCGCGATCACTCCCCACAAGAAAACTCACGGCGTTACCGAGAGTCAGCATGCCAAAAGGCATATGCGCACGCTGGCGCGAAGCCGCGTCCCGCGCTCGCACTATGCCACCGCTGCGCGCTATTCCACTACTCCGCGCCGCCATCATTATTACGAGCGTTTCCATACGAGTTCATTTGCGTCCGATATCGCTGAAGGCGATATGACAGCCGGTGAAGATCCGGTGGTTCGCCAGGCCGCGATCGATGCCCTGGGCAATATGAACGGCACCGTGGTTGCGATCGAACCGACCAGCGGACGCATCCTGGCCATGGTCAACCAGAAACTCGCGCTTTCGAGCGGCGCGCAGCCTTGCTCGACCATAAAGCTTTCCGTCGCATTGGCTGCGCTGAGTGAAGGCCTGATCGACAAGGAAACTGAAGTGACTCTCGGCGGCCGCAGCCGCATGAATCTAACCGAGGCGCTGGCGCACTCCAACAACGCTTATTTCGAAGCCGTGGGGCGCAAGCTGGGCTTTGAGAAGGTGCATTATTACGCGCAGCAATTCGGGCTCGGCGAACTCGCGGGCTACGGCATTCCGGGCGAGCATTTAGGCACTTATCCGGAAGAAGAGATTTCTCCCAAGCTCGGTGGCGTCAGCAAGATGTGCTCGTTTGGCGAAGGCATCTCGATGACTCCTCTGCAACTGGGAGCGCTGGTGACCGCGATCGCGAACGGCGGCACTCTTTATTACTTGCAGCATCCGACCAGCCCCGAGGCGGTCGCGAACTTCGAGCCCCGCATCAAGCGCCATCTCGACATCGAACCGGCGATTCCCGAAATCTCCGACGGCATGGCTGGAGCGGTTGCCTACGGCACTGCGCGCAGCCTGCGACTGAACTTCAACGAGGAATCGATCTTGGGCAAAACCGGCACCTGTTCACACGCGGGCACGCGCTTCGGATGGTTTGCCTCTTACGCCAACACCGATATCGGCCGCATCGTGACGGTTGTTTTCCTGCAGGGCGGACGTCCCACATTCGGCCCCAAAGCAGCCGAGATCGCAGGCCGGATGTACCGCAATCTTTACGACCACAACTTCTTTGTGGCGGGAGCGGGCGGAGCAGTCGGAACTACTTCCGCTGCGGGTTCTGAGAAAGTCAGTAACCCGACCACGCTACAGTAGCGCCGTCACCGGAAACCTATAACCAGCAAGGCCACTAAGTATCACGAACGATTCTCAGCCTAAGATCGAGGCAGCTATGTGCTGTGTAGCTCGCCTACTGCTTCACTTCGTCTTTCGCGACCACTCCGTCTTTGATGTAAACGATGCGGTGCGCGTACTCGGCGATGTCGTGTTCGTGGGTGACGAGAACGATGGTGTTGCCTTCGGAGTGCAACCGATCGAAGAGCGCCATGATCTCGTTGCCAGTCTGCGAGTCCAGGTTGCCGGTGGGTTCATCGGCGAGGATGATGGCCGGTTTATTAACCAGAGCGCGCGCGATGGCCACGCGTTGGCGTTGTCCGCCGGAAAGTTCGTTGGGCTTGTGGTTCATGCGCGATTCCATGCCAACCGAGGTCAGCGCGGCTTTGGCACGCTCAACCCGCTCTTCAGAAGGAATGCCGGCATAGATTAGCGGCAGCTCCACATTGTGCAGCGATGTGGCGCGGGCCAGCAGGTTGAAGGTCTGAAAGACAAAGCCAATTTCCTTATTGCGGATGCGCGCCAGTTCGTCGTCATCCAGTTCGCTCACAAGTTGTCCGTTGAGCCAATATTGGCCTTTGGAAGGCGAGTCAAGACAGCCGATCAGGTTCATCAGCGTCGACTTGCCCGATCCGGACGGGCCCATAATCGCGACGTATTCGTTGCTCTGGATGCGCAGATTGATGCCGCGAAGAGCATGCACCTGTTCCGAGCCCATGTCGTAGCTTTTCCACAGATCCTCGGTGGTGATCATGTAGGAATTCGGCGCAGCCCAATTCGCGGGTTTATCAAGCTTGTCAATAGGAAGTACTTCGGCGGTCGCCATTCTGTTCTCCTTCTGCGAATCGGGCTGGGGCACGCACGCTCCTAGTGGCCGTTCTGTCTTGGACGTTCTAACCAGCTAGAGGTTAGTGGAGCACCGGGCGTCTCCGCCCGGCCACCCGTTGTGCGCACGGGCGAGACGCCCGTCGCTCCATGTCTCCGCTAACTGCTTTCATCTTCCTTCTTCGGAGCCGTGTTATCTATTTTGACGCTCGTTCCCGGCTTCAGCGTGCGCAAAACCTTATAGCTGCCCGTAATCACTTCGTCACCTTCCCGCAGGCCCTTCGTGATCTCGATATCGGTAGTGCCGCTGATGCCGGTATCGACCGGAACAAACTCAGCTTTTTTATTCCGAATCACAAATACTCCCTGAATTTCTTCCTTCAGCTTCGATGCGTCCGCCGGGGCGGTCGCCGCGGCCTGAACGCTCTTGCCTGAACTTTTGTCCTTGGGTACAAGATCTGCCTGCGTGCGGACGGTGAGGGCCTGCAGGGGTATGCTGAGCACGTTGTCGCGAGTTGCGGTCGTTATTTTCGCGGTCGACGAAAGGCCCGGCCGCAGGTCCGCTGGGGGATCGCTGAGGGTCACCACGACCTTGAAATCTTTCGCTTCCTCGCTGGTTGAAGTAGCTTGCGAAGTAGCGACACCGGTCGAGCGCACGATGGCGTTGTCACCGATCTCGCTAACGACGCCGTGAAAAATCTTGCGCGGGATTGCGTCGATAGTGACTTCCGCGGGCTGCCCCAGCCGCACGTTAACAATGTCTGTCTCGTCCACCTTGACTTCAGAGGTGATCACCGACATATCGGCGAGCGTCATCAGCGTGCTGCCCGGCGAATTCTGAATTCCTATGACCACAGTCTCGCCCTCGCGGACGGGAAGATTCGTGATCACTCCATCGAAGGGCGCCTCGTATGTGGTTTTTTGCAGCACATCAGAAACACGAGTGAGGTTCGCCTCATTCTGGGTGATATGTTTGTCGCTGGAATCTTTCTCGGCTCTGGCTTGCGCCACGCGAGCCTCGGACTGGGCCAATCCGGCGTTGGCCTGCTCCCATGCCGCTTTCTTCATGTCGTAATCCTGCTTGGCAATGAGGGCGGCGTTGTAAAGACCCTGGGCGCGATCCCAGTCGAGCTTGGCATGTGCGGCGTCAGATTTGGCGCGGTTCAGGTCCGCGAGCGAAGTCTTCAGCGCGGCATCGGCTGCGATCGCATCGGTTTCAGCGGCCTGCACCGACGCACGGGTGGCATTCACGTCGGCCGAGGACTGCACGTTCTCAAGCTGCGCCAGCAACTGGCCCCTCTTCACGTGATCGCCTTCCTTAACATGCAACTTGATGATCTTGCCGAACGCGTTGGCTCCAATGTTCACATACGTCTTGGGCTTAATTTCACCCGATGCGCTGACCACCGCGGCCAGCGTCTCCCTTTGCACTTTGCCGGTCTGCACGGTAACCAGGTTCTTCCGGCTTTGGTAAACCGTGATAGCGACGATGATTCCGAGCGCTAATGCCGCGCCCACTCCGATCAATACTTTTTTCCAGGTCTTCATGAGCTTCGCTAGTGCGATGAGTACGATTAAGGCTTGGCCACGATGCCGCCCAGCCGGAGGCCATGCCAGTCAGCAGCCTCGAATTCGTGGCCTTTCTCATTCCGGCTTACTCCCCTCGGGTCCCTGTTACACGGAGCGGCGAAACGGACCGCAGATAGAAACAGTTACGAACAAACAAGAAGGAAAGTTCCCGTGTATCGGCAAACAGGCTTCTCCCTGGGTGTCGTTTCGGTCGGCTTACGGAGAGGAGATCCGCGGCACAAAATTATTATAGCGTGGGCCGCGACTGTCGGATCATCGGTCATTGCTCGGTCGGTGAAGGTAGAGTTCTGACTCAGATCAGCCGATGGCATGATCACGCGACCATCCGACCAGATCCTCGCCCGACGCCAAAATAAGCATTCTTAAGGGACTTAGAAGAGAACGCCCGTCCAGGAAATCTTTATCTTCGCAGGCCACTTCTTCTTGCCATGTTGTATCCAATGAACATAGAATCAAGCTACTGTCGTTTGTCGTGAGGTAGGCCCTTCTATGTTCTCCGCAGGTTTTCGAAATCGTTGCTCGGTTGGTGTACTGGCGGGTTGCATTGCGTTCGGTTCCGCCGTCACGTCCCCGGCGCAGGACAAAGACCAAACGGCAGGTTCCGAAAGCCAGGCGGCACAGGGAAACCAGGTAGACCCGCTCAAACGCCCAATCCCGGAAAAGCAGAAGAAAGCCAACGCGAAGGCGCTCAGGGTCGAGTTAAGCAAGACCTATCGCAAATGGCTGGACGAGGACGTGCACTGGATCATCACCGACCAGGAAAGGTCGGCGTTCATGCAGCTCTCGAACGACGAAGAACGCGACCAGTTCATTGAGGCCTTCTGGCAGCGCCGCGATCCCACACCCGACACCGAAGAGAACGAATATAAGGAAGAGCACTACCGCCGTATCGCGTACGCCAACGAACACTTCGCTGCCGGCATTCCTGGCTGGAAGACCGATCGTGGCCATATGTACATCGTGTATGGGCCACCCGATGAAATCGACTCACATCCCTCCGGCGGCAGCTACGAACGCCCGACCGAAGAAGGTGGCGGCGAGACTTCCACCTATCCCTTTGAGCAATGGCGTTATCGCTACATCGAGGGAATCGGGCAGGAAGTCATTATCGAGTTCGTCGATACCTGCATGTGCAACGACTATCACATGACGTTAGACCGCTCCGAAAAGGATGCGCTCAAATACACACCTAATGCCGGTCTTACGCTCTACGAGCAGATGGGCATGTCGAACAAGACTCAACGGTTCAGCAACGGCGGTTTGGAGCAACTGGGCGCCGGCCCCTTCAATCAGGATTTGCAGACCAAGGAATTCGACCGCCTCAGCCAGTTCGCCAAACTGCAGGCGGCGCCCGCCGTGAAATTCAAGGATCTGGAAGAAATCGTAAACACGAAGATCATCTATAACCTGATGCCCTTCGACGTGCGGGCAGACTTCGTAAAGGTGACGAGCGATACCGTGCTGGTTCCGAGTTACTATTCAAATCAAGAACCGCGATGTGACTTTCCAGAACAAGGACGGTGTCGAGCGCGGCACGGTCAACATCTTTGGCCGCGTGACTACGCTGACAGGCAAAGTTGTCCAGACCTTCGAAGACACCGTGCAAGTTGACGTACCGGCGGAACTGCTGCCGAAATCGGCCGAAAATTCTTCCGTCTACTGGAAAGCACTACCGCTGCGCATCAGCCAGAATCGCTACCGCCTCGATGTTGTGGTTAAGGATGTGAATGGAGATCGCAAAGGCACCTGGAGCCGCGCTATTCAGATCCCAGATTTCAGCGAAGACAAGTTAAGCAACTCCTCGCTCATCATCGCCGACCAGATGGAACCCGTCGCCACCAAGAACGTAGGCACCGGCAATTTCGTGATCGGCACCATGAAAGTGCGGCCGCGCGTAGCCCCTTCCGATGGCAAGCCAATTTTATTCAAACGCAACCAGAAGCTCAATTTCTGGATGCAGGTCTACAATCTCAGCGTGGACGACAAGACGCATAAGCCTTCGGCCACAATCGAGTACAATGTGACCGACGTAAATAACAAGGCTGTCATCCACACCGTCGAGTCGACCGACACGATGGGCAACGTGGGCGACCAGGTCACGCTGCAAAAGACGCTTAGCGCCGCGAATTTGCAGCCCGGCCTGTATAAGATCGAGATTAAGGTGAACGACAAGCTTTCCAAGCAGACAGTGGATCCGACGGCAACCTTTGCTGTCGAGTAACCCTGGAGTACACTGCTGCCTGGTTTTCCAGAGGTGGTGGACGATGTTCCGAAAATTCGGGTTCGTCACAGTCGCTACCGTGGTCCTTGCCGTCATGGTGACAGCGATGGCTCTCCCGGCCTGGTCGGGAAGTGTGCCTGGTGCAGTCTCGGGTGCGATCTCCGGATATGTGCGCGATGGCAGCGGAGCGCCGCAAATGGGTGCGGCAGTGGAGATTCTCAGTTCGGCCGCCGCCGATGCGCTTCGGGTCTTCACCGACGATCGAGGCTTTTATTCGGTTTCCAGTCTTCTGCCCGGAACCTATAGCGTTAAAGTAAGCGCACCTTCTTTCCTGCCTTCCTTCCGGGAAAAAATCGGCGTTCACGCGGGCGCAAAGCTGATGGTGAATGTGACGTTGACCACCCTTTCCGAGGCCATTCAGTTGGTTCCCCTGCGGCGTGGTACGGTGGACGATGACGACTGGAAATGGACGCTGCGATCGGTAGGAAACCGCCCCATTCTCCGCGTCCTGCAAGATGGAACGACCGTAGTCGCTCAAAGCGGGGAGTCGGCCGACCACAACTTAAAAGGCGCCGTAACCCTGCTGGCAGGGTCGCCCATGCAAGGTTTTGGCAGTCCGTCGGATATGACAGCGGGCTTCGCCGTCCAGAGATCGCTCCTATCGACCGGAACCCTGCGGTTGAACGGCAATGTCGGTTATGATGCCGACGGTCCGGGTATCCCGTCCGCGATCCTGCGCACCACCTATACCAACCGCTTCAACGGTGTTTTTGAGCCGTCGATGGCGATTACCGCTCTCCGGCTGAATTCGCCCGACCAGAGCTCAATGCCCGGCGCCTCGCTGCAGGCGCTCTCGGCCACCAGTTCCGATCGCGTCGTCTTCGGCGACAAACTGGAGATGAAAGCTCGGCAGCGAACTGCAGACGATCCAGTTTATGGGCCGGGTAAACGCCTTCAAACCTTTCGGATCGGCCGATCTGCACCTCAGTCCGAACACCGTTCTGGAATATCAGTACGCGAGCGCAGTTCCGAATACCGGCCTGGAAAATCGTTTGGATGCAGATCGAGCGGATGGGGACGGCCTCGAATCCGCCTCGGTTGACTTGAGCGAAACCGCGCCGCGTATGAGTATTACCAACTTTACCCCAGCGGTCGAGAAGGCCCATCACCATGAAGTATCGCTTTCCCAGCGCCTCGGCAAGAACAGCATGCAGGTGGCGCTTTACTCCGACAGCATCTCCGATCCAGTGCTCACCGGTGTGGGTGCCATGGCGCCCGGAGAAATGCTGGTCGAATCCGGTGAGATTCTGCCCGATGTTTACTCAGGCACGTTCAGCTATCAGGGGAACAACTTCACGACCCATGGTGTGCGAGTCGTAATGCAGAGGAAGTTGTTATCCGATCTGACCGCAACCCTGGATTATTCTTACGGAGGCGTGCTGGATCTCTCCCGTGCCGATATACAGCTACAGGATGCGCGAGAGTGGATTCGAACGCAACGCCGCGAGTCCGTAGCCGCAAAGTTGAGCGGAAGCGTGCCGAAGACTAAGACGCGCTGGATTGCGTCCTATCGCTACGCAGGCAACCACACGCTGACTCCGGTCGACGAGTTCAACACTTCGCCCGGCCAAGCCGATCCTTATTTGGATTTTTGTTTCCGGCAGCCCATCCCAACCAGTTTCCTCGCCGGACACATGGAAGTTCTGATGGACCTGCGAAATCTCCTCGCGCAGGGATACGTCCCCGTGATGGGACGCGATGGTCGCACTCTTTATCTGGTGCAGTCAGCGCGCTCGGCGCGGGGTGGGGTGGCCTTCAGCTTCTAGAATTTTCTCTTCGCCTCGAACTCCGCTTCGAACAGTGATGATGCGGAATCTCCGGTCTGGCCTGCAAGATATCGACATTCGTTTCCAACTCTCCCTCTGCGAACGCGCTAATTCATTGCATCGATTCTTTCTATGAGTACCGCCACTGACCTTTCGCGCGTACTCGTTTATAATTCCGCGAATCTCAAAATGAATTTGTATCAGCTGTCCGCGGAGCATACGCAATCCAGCGCCTGCGAGCGACTCAAGGAGAAGCGGGAATGAAACTGCGTTCATCAGTATTTATATTTGTTCTACTGTCGGCGGCGGCCCTTGTAGGGCAAACTTTTCGCGGGACTATTCTCGGCTCGGTGACCGACCCCTCAGGAGCATTTGTGGCGGGAGCGACGGTCAAAGTTCGCAACCTGGCCACTGGCCTGGAGCGCACAACCACCACGAGCGCCGATGGCAGCTACTCAGTGCCCGAATTGCCCATTGGCACATATTCTGTGACGGTAACCCAAACCGGGTTCGAAACGTTTGTGGCGACCGGAGTAGCCGTCGATGTGGCTACCGAACGTCGCGTGGATGCCGCGCTCAAGACCGGCCAAGTTTCGACTCGCGTCGAGGTCTCGGCTGAGGATTTACCTATAGTCGAGACCACAACGAATGATCTTGGCGGCGTCATTACGGCCCAGACCGTCGCGGATATGCCGGTCAACGGCCGCGATTACACCAAGCTTATCTATCTCAACCCCGGAGTGGCCGGTTCTCCCGACGAGATTTCTGACTCGCCCGGTTCTTTTGGTGAATTTTCGATGAATGGCGCCCGTGGACGCTCGAACAACTATCTGCTCGACGGCACCGACATGAATGATGGTTATCGCAATGATCCAGCCATCAATCAGGCGGGCGTATTCGGCACTCCATCAGTGATCCTTCCGATCGATGCGATAGCCGAAGTCAATGTCCTTTCGAATTTCCAGCCGGAGTATGGGCGCAACGCGGGTGCGGTCGTCAATATTGTGACCAAGAGTGGCACCAACAAGATTCATGGCACAGCCGGAGAATATTTCCGCAATAACGCGCTGGATGCCCGCAATTATTTCAATCCCGCCAGTGTTGTTAATCCGGTTACTGAGCTTTCGGTCGCCAATCCCCAAGCTCCGTTCCATAACAATCAGTACGGGGCTTCGCTGGGCGGCCCGATCATAAAAGATCGAACGTTCTTTTACGTCGATTATGACGGCCAGCGGGAGCCGGTAGGGGTGGTGACCATCGCCACTGTACCCACCGGTACCGCCGCCGATGGATCGCTGCAACCGAGCGACGCCAGCAACCCGGTGATTGCGTCGTTGTTGGCGCGCCATCCCTGGCCGGCGCCGAATTTGGCGAATCCGAACCCGGGTGTGATCTCTAATGCCGGCACGGCTTCGGTCGTTTCCCCCTCCTACAACGACCTGACCAGCTTCATTGCCAAGATCGACCACAGCATCAACACTAATAACACGCTCACGGGACGCTACTTCTTCGGCGACAGCATCCAGTCGTTTCCGCTTGCGCTCACTGCCAGCGGAGGCCAGTTGCCGGGCTTTAACACGTTTACGCCGACGCGTGTACAACTCGTTTCACTTTCTTACACGCGCACGATTGGGTCGAGCAAGGTCAACGAACTGCGCTACGGCTGGAATCGCTTTGCAGAAGGCTTCTTTGCCGGCGACCAGAACTTCCACCCCAGCTCGATCGGCCTGTGCGACGCGACCACCGCGGCAGGTTGCAATGGAGGGCTCAACGATCAGGGGCTGCCTATAATTCAGGTAAGTGGATTGGCGCAACTCGGCACCACCAGCAGCGTTCCGCGTCATCGTTTTGATACGAATAACCAGGTCCTCGATAATTTTTCGTGGAAGATCAACAAGCACAGCATTAAGTTTGGTTTCGATTTCCATCGCACGTCTGTGCAGCAGTATTTCGATAAGTACTTCCGGGGCAGATTGGCCTTCACTGGCGGCGGAGTTAATCCCAACAGTACTGGGATCGAGGACTTTCTCGCTGGCGATGTCGATGACGACACGACCGCCAGCTTCCAGTATTACGGAGACTCCACGCGGCATACACATGAGAACAACTTCGGCTTTTATGCTCAAGACAATTTCCGTGTGACGCCACGGTTGACCTTCAATTACGGCCTGCGCTGGGATTATTTTGGAGTCGTGCAGGAGAAAAACAATCTGCTCAGCAATATTACCGATCTCGACGCCGTCAACGACACCTTTACTCTGACGCAAGTCGGCCAGCCCGGCCTGAGCAGTCTTTACAACCCGGACAAAAAGGACTTTGCTCCGCGTGTAAGCCTCGCATGGGACGCAACTGGAAAGGGAAAGACCGTGGTGCGCGCCGGTTTCGGCCTGTTCTACGATGCTTTCTCGCAGGACATGGTGATGGGCCATCTCCCCTATTCGCCTTACTTCGATCCCGGTCCCGCCTATAACAACGTTGGCCCCGATCCCATCCTTTCAAGCGCCGCGAATCGTTGGGCCTATCGTTAGCCAGCAACCTGTATTTGCCCCAAGCACCGGTTGTGGCTTCGAGTGCGACGCCTTCGGCTTCGACCGCAATATCAAGACTCCCTACATGGAGAACTACAACCTCAACATTCAACAGCAGATTTCCAGCAAGGCTGTGATCCAGGTGAGCTACGTGGGTTCGCAGGGCCATCGTCTCTGGCGCTTCTTCGACCTCAGCCAGCCCAGCCTGGCTCAAATCACAGCCTCAGATTGTCCGAATGGGGTTGCGACCATTCCCTGTCCCGGGGGCGCTATAACAGGGGCCTACGGTGTGCCCCGCAACTACGAAGACAATCCGTATGACGCTTTCTACATCCTGCAGGAAAACTCGACAGGTAAGTCCAATTACAACGCGCTGCAAACCAGTTTTCGCATCAATGGATGGCACGGCGTTACCTCCATTGTGAACTATGTCTATTCCAAGTCGCTCGATAACTCCAGCGATGGTGAGGATTTCGAGCCGAATGCTGCCCAGCCCAACGACAGCAACAACCCGCAGCTCGAATACGCACCTTCGAACTTCAACATTCCGCAACGCCTGACGTGGAACTTTGCTTACGAGCTTCCCAAGATGGGCGGCGATTGGCAGCGTTTGAAAAATGGGTGGGGCATCAACAGCGTCTTGACTTTGCAGGACGGCCAGCCCTTCCAACTGAACTACAACTTCGAGGACGACTATAGCGGCAGCGGCAACGGGTTCGACCGGCCGGATGTGGTCGGACCCATCAAGTACGATTCTCGCAACCCCTTCAATTTTCTGGACCTGAATTCTTTTGCAATCCCATGCACAATCCAGCCGGGGCTCATATCAAGCACCATAACCGGCACAGCTCAGGACTGCATCCCAGGGACTCGCCATTTCGGCGATGAGGGACGCGACTCCTTGCGAGGCCCTGCTTTCAAAGAGTGGAATTTTGCCGTCTTTAAGACAACGGCGATCACTGAGCGGCTCAACATGCAGTTTCGCGCCGACTTCTTTAACATTCTTAACCATCCGAATTTTGCGAATCCGTTCCTGCCGGCATTCATCGCTGATGCGGCGGGCCCTACGAGCCCGATCTGCAATGTCGGCGCCGGCTGTGGGTTCATTACCAACGGGGCGGGCCGGGAAGTTGGCAATGGCGCGTATCACATCGCCGCCACCGGAGATGTAGGCATCGGCAACCCGTTTTTGGGCGGAGGCGGGCCGCGCGGTATTCAGTTGGCTGTCAAGTTTACGTTTTAGCGGGTAAACTTCCAGTGCATATGGTCGGGAAGACGACATCCAGATCCGATTCGACACCGGATCGGCGTGCCAGCCAGCGCGCCCCGGTCCGCGTTCCGGTGAAAGTACGTCATCAGGGCGCGGAGCGTCCTGGGATGACTCGCGATCTGAGTTCGTCGGGCATCTTTCTCTATTCCGACTCAGAGATGAAGGCCGGATCGAAGCTGGAGCTGGTCATCATGCTGCCTCCTGGCATGGGTCTGGGTCCCGGCGGCTGGACCCTGTGCGAAGCCTCGGTGGTTCGCGTCGAGAAATCGGAGGGCAAGGGTATGGGCGTTGCGGCGACCATCGACCGCATCGCCTCATTGCCTGAACTCAGTTGAACTCGATGCCTCGTCGTTCCACTCGCTGTTCCCGACGCGATCCCCCGCTCTGTTTCAGGCCATGCCCTCATTGTCTCAAACTGATCCAGCTCACGTCTTGATTCGGTTCAACACCGAGAATATTTCTGCAAAAAGAAAAAGATTGCTTTTCAATGACCTACATATGGTGCAATAATTCCCGTCTTGAATCAAAGGCGGTATTGGGCAATTTGAGTTGGGCAGTGTTTTAAAGTGGAGCAGTATATGTGGAGCAGTATATGTTGATTGAGAAACTCATCGATGGCATCGTTCAACTGGACACACCCCTCGGTCTTCGCTATGTTCAACCGAATCTTCTGGAACGCGCGTATCTGATTTGGACATTCCGAAATTTCTTCTCGCTGCCGCAGCAGGTTCTTCGCCCCTGGCAGCGCCGATTGATCGATCGTCTGTGGGCTGAGAAACGGTTCGTACCCATGGTCTCAGCAAGCGCATCCGATCGCCCCATAATTGGACGAGTCGAGCGCCGCCCGCCCGTTCCTGCCGAGGTAGTGCCGATCCGCAAACCTGCCGTCGGTGCAAAGCCCGGTACAACGCCTGCCGTTCCGGAGCCAAACCAGGAAGCCGCCTCCGCATAATCGGGCGCGCGCCTCTGCGAATCCGACAGAGATGAAGCCGAAACCCTTAGTGTCATTGGTCGTTGAGTATTCTAGGTTTTATCGAGAGGCCGACTCAGTCTGCTCTGCCCTGAGTTGTCAGCCGAGCCTCAGCCCTCAGCTACACCGGTTCCAACTGATGGCTGACAACTGAAGGTTGATGGCTGGGGTCTGAAGTGTGCGACACTACCGACTCGGTCGTTCACAAAGAGCCGCGCAACCCGGATGCTATAATCGAAATTTGTCGTCAGCCCGCCGTCGGCAGTGGGCGCGTAGCTCAATTGGCAGAGCAACTGACTCTTAATCAGTAGGTTGTAGGTTCGATTCCTTCCGCGCTCACCATCTTTTCAAGGAGTTGCACTGATCTTCCATCCATT
>CAWEPW010000034.1:0-53555 GCA_963810955.1 uncultured Acidobacteriaceae bacterium
CGTGAAGCACATACGAATTGTTCGAAACGGTTCCCAATGCCAACTGACCTTCAAAATCCGCGTTCTCGTAGCGAAGCCCGGCCTCGATGGCCACGACCGCGGCGCCAAGGTTATCGCGCGCGCGCTGCGCGACGCCGGCATGGAGGTCATCTACACTGGCCTGCGCCAGACGCCGGAGATGGTCGTCAATGCCTCTCTGCAGGAAGACGTTCAAGTCATCGGGCTTTCGATTCTCTCGGGCGCGCACAACGCGATCGTGCCGCGCGTGATGGACCTGTTGAAGCAAAATAAAATGGACGACGTGCTGGTGCTGGTTGGCGGCATCATTCCCGATCAGGATATCGAAGGCCTCAAGAAAATCGGCGTGGCTGCGATCTTCCAACCGGGCACCCCGATGGACGACATCGTGAAGTTCATCCGCGAGCATGTGAAACCGCACGGCGTGCCTGCAGCGGGATAAATTTCCCAGCCCGACACTGACACCTGAGCGTGCCCGTGCCAATCTCAATCAATCGACTTCACCTTGGGACGATGCATGGAGATCTCGTTCTTTTTCTTCTTACGCTCGTATCCGGCCGATGGAATGAACCGTCTTACGCGCCCGACGAACCAATCGTGGCCCTCGACCAGGAATTCGGACTATGGCTTCTCGGCGATGCCCCGGTGTTGCAAACGAACCCCTGATCATCTCAGGCGAACGAAACTTCTCGCGTGGGAGCTGATCTCAATGAAGTCCGCCAGCTAACCGGCCCCCAAGCCTATGCGTTCTCCGCCATCGGACAAGCTCTCATGAACGCGGTCGCAAGCTATCCCGCCACAGTCATTGCCGCGATCGAAGGCCACTGCATGGGCGGAGGCCTTGACCTCGCGCTCGCCTGTCACCGCAGGATCGCAGGGCCCAACGCCGTCTTCGGACATCGCGGCGCCGCTCTCGGCCTCATGACCGGATGGGGAGGGACACAACGCTTGCCGCGGTTGATCGGGAAGAGCAAAGCGCTGGAACTCTTTATCGCATCGGAACAAATCTCAGCCGCGCATGCTCTCGAAATTGGAATGGTGGATGCAATCGCCGCGGACCCAATCGCCGCTGCAGTCCGCGCTCTTGATCCACATTCGCCCTCCTCGCCGGCGCTGATATAGTAAATAGTTTCAGTAAGAACTCTGCCCTCATGGCCGAACGTAACGACTCCATCGCTGTCACGATCAACAACGTTCTTCCAACCAAGCTCGACCCCAGTTCCCTGCGTTTTGAATCCAACATGCGCGCTCTCGCTGACCTGGTAGCCCAGGTTCGCAATGAAGAGGAGAAAATCCGCGAGGGCGGAGGCGCGAAGGCTATCGAGAACCAGCACGCGAAAGCGCGGCTCACCGCCCGCGAGCGCATCGATCTTCTCGCCGACCCCGGTTCTTTCTTCGAACTCGGTCTTTACGCTGCTTATAAAATGTACGAAGAATGGGGAGGAGCGCCCGCTGCCGGCGTGATTACCGGGCTCGCCCGCATCCACACCCGCATGGTCATGCTCATCGTGAACGACGCCACCGTAAAAGCCGGCGCGTTCTTCCCGATGACCTCGAAAAAAGTTATCCGCGCGCAAAACATCGCCATCGAAAATCGGATTCCGACAATCTACCTCGTCGACTCAGCCGGGGTTTTTCTCCCGCTGCAAGAAGATGTTTTCCCCGACACCGACGATTTTGGCCGCGTCTTCCGCAACAACGCGGTCATGTCAGCCATGGGCATCCCGCAAATCGCGGCCATAATGGGGATGTGCGTCGCCGGCGGCGGATATCTGCCCGTGATGTGCGATCACGTTCTGATGACCGACGGCAGCGGCCTTTTTCTCGCAGGCCCCGCGCTGGTGCAGGCCGCCATTGGCCAGAAGGTTTCTGCCGAGGAATTAGGCGGCGCGGCCATGCACTCGGCCATCAGCGGCACCGTCGATTTCCGCGAGCCCAATGACGAAGCCTGCATCGCCCGCATCCGCTCGCTGATCGAAAAGTGGGGATACCGCCGCCAGTCGCTCTGGGATCGCAAAGAGCCTGTCGATCCGGCCATGCCGGCGGAAGAGATTTATGGCGTTTACGATGCCTCACCCGCGCGGCCCTATGACATGAAAGAAATTCTGGCGCGCGTCGTGGATGAGAGCCGCTTCGACGAATACAAGCCCGAGTATGGCAAAACGCTGATCTGCGGCTACGCACGCATTGGAGGTTTCGCCGTCGGCATCGTCGCCAACCAGAAGCTGCACGCACAGCAGACCGATCATGAAGGCCACAAGCGCGTCGAATTCGGCGGCGTCATCTACACGGAGTCCGCCGAGAAGGCCGCGCGCTTTATCATGGATTGCAACCAGGACCTGATTCCACTGGTATTTTTCCACGACGTCAACGGATTCATGGTAGGCCGCGACGCCGAGTGGAGCGGCATCATCAAGGCGGGAGCAAAAATGGTGAATGCGGTGTCGAACTCCGTCGTGCCCAAGATTGCCGTGATCGTCGGCGGCTCTTTTGGCGCTGGACACTACGCCATGTGCGGCAAGGCTTTCGACCCGCGTTTCGTATTCGCCTGGCCAACTGCGAAATACGCGGTCATGAGCGGAGACGCCGCGGCCGGCACGCTGGTAGAAATCAAAGTCAAACAACTGGAACGCAGCGGCAAGAAGCTGAGCGACGAAGAAAGAAAAGAACTGTTGGATTCAACCAAGAAGACCTACGAAGAGCAAACCGATCCTCGCTACGGCGCAGCGCGGCTGTGGATCGACAAGATCATCGATCCCATGGAAACGCGCCTGGCAATCACGCAGGCTTTGGAAGCGGCCTCACTGAATCCTGATGTCCCGGAGTTTAAAGTGGGAGTGCTGCAGACATGATTCACCACGGAGACACAGAGGCACGGAGCGAACTTCTTTATGAAGATCTTACTGGAAAGATCATTGGATCTGCAGTTGAAGTGCATCGAGTGCTGGGTCCGGGGTTGCTCGAATCAGCCTATAAAGAGTGCTTGTGCCACGAATTCAATCTGCGAGAGATAGCATTTCAAAGGCAAGTACCGCTGCCAGTCGAATACAAGGGTGTCAAACTTGATTGCGGATATCGGCTGGATCTTATTGTTCAGGACGCAGTGATTCTCGAACCGAAATGCATTGAGCACCTGCTGCCAGTCCACGATGCGCAATTGCTCACCTATCTGAAGCTAACTCGTAAGCGCGTGGGCCTGATCATTAACTTCAACGTAGCAGCCCTGGTAAGAGGCGGAATAGAAAGAAAGGTTTTGTGAAAGAGTTCGGTTTTCTCCGTGCCTCAGTGTCTCCGTGGTGAAAATGTCTGACGCAATCAAACTCATCGAGTGCCCCCGCGATGCCTGGCAAGGCCTCAAGGGCCAGATTCCTGCCGATCTGAAGACCAACTATCTGCAGGCGCTGATCTCTGCCGGCTTCAAGCATATCGACGCAGTCAGCTTCGTCTCCCCGAACGCTGTGCCGCAGATGGCCGACTCCGAAGAGGTTCTGAAAGAACTCAATCCGCCCGACGACGTGGAGATCATCGGGATCGTGGTCAACGAAAAGGGCGCGCAGCGGGCGATTGCGACCGGAGCGGTGCGCACGCTGGGTTTCCCGTATTCAATCTCGCCAACATTCCTGCAAAATAATCAACGGCAGAGTCTCGAAGACGCCATTGAGGAACTGGAGAAAATCGAAAAGAAGGCTGATGAGGCCGGGCTTGAAACCGTCGTCTACATCTCGATGGCCTTCGGCAATCCTTATGGCGACGACTGGAACGTCGACGAAGTCGTAGCGGCCGTAGGTTTGCTCGAGTTGCAGGAGATCCGCATGATCTCGCTGGCCGATACCGTAGGCGTAGCGCCGCCCGAGAAGATTAAAGAGGTCGTGTCCGCGGTGATGGCCGAATACGGTTACCTAGAAATTGGAGTCCACTTGCACAGCCGTCCAGAGGAAGCGGCCGTCAAACTCATTGCCGCTTATGACGCCGGTTGCCGTCGCTTCGATTCGGCCATCGGCGGCCTCGGCGGATGTCCCTTTGCGCAGGACTCGCTGGTTGGAAATATTCCGACGGAGATAGCAATCGAGGCCCTGCGCAAACTCGGCGCGCAATTACCGCCGCTGAAGTCGTTGGACGCGCTGTTAAGAGCGACGGCTGAGATCGGAAGCCGGTACAAGATCTCATCTGCGGCCGGCTGATCAAGATGGCCTTGGATTTCAAAATCTCGAGGTCGGGCAGATGGTTTCTGACTATTTGCCTGATTGCGCTGTTGGCGGTGGAACTTATAGATGCGTTCTTGCCTGAGACGATGGCGTTGGCCTGGCATGTTAGGCACGGATTCAAAGTACGCTGCTGCGGCTTGGAGGTGCCCGTGCCAACGCGATATCTGGGCGGTGAAGATTATTATTCAGTCTCACTATTTAACAATCCGGGCTACGTTCGAAGCAAGTTCTTCCAGTCACCGTATGGCATGATGCAATTGTCTGAATTGCCGAGCATTCAAACTCACCAGGACGATAAGAACTTGGAGATTGGAATGGCCCGAGCAACAGCAATGTACGAGAGCTCGGGTTACAAGCTTGTTCACAAAAGAACTACAAGAATCGCGGACAACCAGATGGAATGTTGGGAATTCTACACAGAGCATTTTGACCGTTTGGGCCCCCAATTCAAAGTCATGTGCCATGGACGCGCCAACGATTTAGCAGCCGACTTCACCGGTAGTCCATCAATGCTGAAGGAGTTTTATTCGACGTTAGAATCGACACGACCAGCGAGCCGCGAATAACCACATGACGTACTCCACCCTGCAACTCGCCTTCAATTCAAGCATTGCGACCCTCACCCTCAACCGGCCCGATAAGCGCAATGCCATCAGCTATGGACTGATTGACGATCTGATTCGCGCCCTGGCGGAAGTGAACAACTCTTCTGCGCGCATCCTCATCTTGACCGGAGCAGGGAAGGCTTTTTGTTCGGGCATGGACCTGGAGAATCTCAAGGCCCTGATCGGACGGACTCGCGACCAAAATATGGAAGACTCGCGCACCATGGTGAGCCTGTTTCGAACGCTCTATGAATTTCCCAAGCCAACGATTGCCGCGGTGAATGGCGCGGCCATCGCTGGCGGCACCGGCCTTGCTTTGCTCTGCGATTTCACGCTCGCCGTGCCGGAAGCCAAGTTTGGCTACACCGAAGTCCGCATCGGATTCGTGCCCGCTATCGTCGCGACTTTTCTGCTGCGCCAGGTGGGTGAGAAAATCGCTCGCGACCTGCTGCTTACGGGCCGCATCTTCGACGCGGCGGAGGCGCTCAAGATAGGCCTGATCAACGAAATCGTTGCTCCAGAAAAGCTTCTCGACCGCGCCCGCGAACTTGCCGGGCACTTAGCGGAAAATAGCCCGCTCTCGCTAATCCAGACCAAACGCCTGCTCACCGAACACGCGCGCGCTGAACTCGATACGCAAATTGAAGCGGCCATCCGCGAAAATGCAGGCATTCGCGAGAGCGCCGACTTTCGCGAAGGGATCACCTCGTTCCTTGAAAAGCGCAAGCCGCAATGGACGGGACGATGAAGCCGGCGAATACGCCGATATCTGGCAAGACAAATCAGAACGGCATCTCGGCCATAAATGAAACCCGCATACGGGTCCGCTATGCCGAAACCGATCAGATGGGGGTCGTCTATCACGCCAATCATTTCATCTGGTTTGAAGTGGGGAGGGTGGAACTGCTCCGCCAATTCGGTTTCAGTTATAAAGATATGGAGCAGGGGGACGACTGCTACATCGCCGTCATCGACGCCCGCTGCCGCTACAATGCACCGGTGCACTATGATGACGAGGTCGTCATGCAGACGTATCTGAAACATGTACGGGAGAAAGTTCTCCGTTTCGGATACCAACTGCGCAATGCGGGAACCGGCGAATTGCTGGCGGAAGGCGAGACTACGCACATCGTGGCCAATTCAAAAATGAAATCTCGCGCGCTGCCGGAGAAATATCTGAAAGTTTTTCGGGCTGCGATAGCCGGCCCCTGAAAAGGCGTTCGATTTCGAGAAGTTGTGGCATTGTTAAAGCGATACCCTGATACGAAACACTTCAATAACACTGGCAACTGGCAGCTGAAAACCGGATCTCCCTTGCAAGCTCTGCACATTAACGGAAACGATTTGACGCTCGAAGCGGTGCGAGAAGTAGCCGTTGAAAAGCGGCCGGTGCTGCTCGCTCCCGACGCGCGCGAGGCTGTCAACCGCGCTCGCGCGGTGGTTGACGGGCTCGTCGCCAGCAATAAGATTTCTTACGCGATCACGACTGGCGTCGGCAAGTTGAGCGACGTGCACATCGTCGGCGATCAGGTTCGCGAACTGCAAGTCAATCTGGTGCGTTCGCACGCGGTGGGAGTGGGTGAACCGCTAGCCATAGCCGAGACGCGCGCCATGATGCTCTTGCGCGCCAACTCGCTCGCGAAGGGCAATTCCGGGGTCCGCGCCATCACCATCGACACCATCTGCGAGATGCTCAATCGCGGAGCGACGCCGATGGTCCCATCGCAGGGAAGCGTGGGAGCGAGCGGCGATCTGGCCCCCCTCGGCCACCTGGCGCTGGCGTTGATCGGCGAGGGCGAATGCTTTGACGAAAAAGGCGCGCGCATTGCCAGCGCCGAAGCGTTGAAGCGCCTCCAGATCAAGCCGCTGGTGCTCGAAGCGAAAGAGGCTGTGTCGCTCATCAATGGCACACAGGCCATGCTGGCCATCGGCACGTTGATGCTGCTCGATGCGGAAACGCTGGTCGATTCCGCCGACGTTATTGGCGCGATGGCATGCGATGCGCTTAAGGGAACGAACGTCGCCTTCGATGAACGCATCCAAAAGGCGCGGCCGCACGCCGGGCAAATCAAGACGGCGGCGAATTTGCGGCGCCTGCTCGAGCAGAGCGAGATTCGCGAATCGCATCGCGACTGCGGACGCGTGCAGGATGCCTACACTTTGCGTTGCATTCCGCAAGTCCATGGCGCCGTGCGCGACACGCTTGCCCATTGCCGCGCGGTGTTTGAGATCGAGACAAACTCCGCCGTTGATAATCCGCTGGTATTCGTGAAGAATCCGAAAGCGATGGATGGAGAGGGCGAAGTGATTTCCGGTGGAAATTTCCATGGCCAGCCTCTGGCCTTCGCGCTCGATTTTATGGCGATCGCATTGAGCGCCCTCGCCGGCATGAGCGAGCGGCGACTGGAGCGCATGGTGAACCCGGCTCTCAGTGAAGGACTGCCGCCGTTTCTCGCTCCCGGTGCGGGCATGAACTCGGGCTTCATGATGCCGCAAGTCACCGCCGCCGCGCTGGCGAGCGAAAATAAAGTTCTGGCGCATCCGGCGTCCGTCGATTCGATTACCACTTCGGGGAATAAAGAAGACTTCGTCTCCATGGGCATGACGGCCGCCAACAAGCTGAAGAGAGTGGTCGAGAATACTCGCAACGCGCTAGCCATCGAGGCTATGGCGGCGGCGCAGGCAATCGATTTTCTGGCGCCGCTGAAGACTTCCAAGCCGCTGCAGCAGGCGCATGCGGCGATCCGGTCCGTGTGCGCCACGATGGTGAAGGATCGCGTGATGTACCAGGATTTCGCGCGGATCGCGGCGCTTATCGCCGTCGGCAAGGTGGCTGCGATTGTGCGATAGCTGCCGCAAGCCCATGAAGCAATGCTGAACGAAGCAAGCGGCATTGAAATGCGCGCACTTATGCGGACTTCGTTGAGCTTCCGTCCAATCCCAACTCACGCGCGATCCCCTTCATCGCGCCGATGCAGAAAGCGATGTGCTGCTCCAGATCCAGGCCGAGATCGGCGGCGCCTGCAATAATGTCTTCGCGGTGAACGCTGCGGGCGAAGGCTTTGTCCTTCATTTTTTTTCGCACCGATGGGGCTTCAACTTCAGCAAGCGACTTTCCCGGCTTCACCAGAGCGCAGGCGGTGATGAATCCCGCGAGTTCATCGCAGGCGAAAAGAGTCTTTTCCATTGGCGACAGACGCGCGACTCCGGAATACTCGGCGTGCGACATTATCGCGCGGCGCACTTCTTCGGAATACCCGCGTTCTTTGAGGATCTCGCATCCCTTGTAAGGGTGCTCCTCAGGCGTCGGATATTTTTCGTAATCGAAGTCATGAAGAAGCCCCACCATTCCCCACAGATCTTCGTCGGCTTCCGCTTTGCGGGAGTAAGCTCGCATGCACGCTTCCACCGCGAGTGCGTGTTTGCGCAAACTTTCCGATTGAGTGAATTCAGTTAGTAAACACCACGCGGCATCCCGTTGATTCACGTTTTCCACCTGTTTCCGCTGATTATCATTGCTTGTTTACTGTCTTGCGGCGTCGACAAATTCCCCTTACCAGTTTTTTGTCTTGACATTCACACACCCAATCCCTCAGATTACGCACTAAGTTGTTTTGAGGGTAGCCCCGCTCTGGCACTCGCAAAACCTGAATGGCCACTACATTAGCTCCCGTCGACTCACGGGAAGTTGTACGGTGCGACCGTTGTTTCTTGGTGCAATTCCGCACATCAAATAGTCTTTGCCGCCGTTGCCATCGATCATTGGATGAGGACGAGGCGGAGATCGCAGCCATGACTCCGGCTCCAGAAGTGTTGCCGGTAGACATCCATTCTAACGGACGCGGGCATCTGAAACTGGCGCACTCCATCCGCTCATTGCGGTTGCGCAATGGCTTGAGTCAGCGGCAGCTCGCGTTGCGCATGTCCGTGCCCCGGACTTACGTCTCGAAAATCGAAAACGAGAAAGCAACGCCAACATTGTCTTCCCTCGAACGCCTCGCGCGGGCGCTCGAAGTCAGCGTGCCCGACTTGCTTTCTGGCGGAGAACGCAACCGGCAGGAGGAAGTGCGCGAGTTGATGGAAGATCAGTTCGTCGCCGAGGTCATGCCCTATCTGTCGCAGCTGAACGGGATGCAGATGTCGAGCATTCTGGCGCAGGTGCGAGATTTGACGGTGCGGCCGCGACGAAGCGCGTAGCAACATCGGCTGAGAAGAAGCATCTTAGGTCGCAGCTGCATCGATTATTTGGGTTTTGTCGTACTTGACTTTATCCGGGCACACACCAACTGGACAGCCGGGGCTTTCAAGGCCCCGGCTTTTTTGTCGGGCTCGCTCTTGCACCGCCGGACCGCTTTGCGAACATTTAGAGCGCACAATTTGTTGACTTGTAGCGCAATTGTTTGCAGCTATTTGGATATTTTTCAACGTCATGCGGGTTTTCCCTTGACCTGCGCTGCCAGAGGAGCTAACCTCCCGAAATTCCCCCAAAAGCTGGGAGAAATCGTCCCGGCAAAATCCTTAGGTGAACAGGAAACGATCAATGAAACTCTCTCAGGTTTTTGCGGTTCTAATGCTGCTGGTCGTTGGGTCGGTTATGGCGTTCGCCGACGGCATCAACGATCCACAAATCATCATTCACGGTGCGGGCGGCAACTCGGCTGTTTGTCCGGTTGGTGGATGCACCAGTATCACCGGCCTAACTTTTAGTTTAAAGGTACCCGCGAGCGGATCAGGCTCCCTGTTTTTCACCAACAACAGCGGGCAAAATTGGACTTCGCTGGCGTTGGTCGAAACCGGAGTGCCAGCGGCAGACGTCAAATGCCATTCAAGCCTGTTTGGCAGCTGCAGCGTTGAAACCCTGAAGAACGGCAGTGTAGAGATCCTTCTACAGATCAGCGAAGGCGAAAACACCAACACCGGGATTAAGAATGGGCAGAACTTCGCCATCACTTTCGCCTGTGTCAAAACCAGCTGCTGGCCGGGCGGGTTGAACGTTAGCGGGTATGCGAACGGCGCCTCTTCGGTTCCGGAGCCGGGTACGGTTGCACTGATGGTTGCCGGATTGGGTGCGATAATCTCGCGCCGCAAGCAGTGGAAGAACCGCTGGAACTCCTAAGGGTTCTTTTTCGTGTACTGATTCACCAGTTGTAAGAACTGCGGCAGGGCCTGGAGCTTCTGAAGTTCGGGATCGTTCCAGGCCTCCTGCGCAGGGTATCCCTTCTCCAGTGCCAGCCGCAGCGATTTCAACGCCTCTTCCGGTTTGCCGATCAGCGTCTTCGCTTCCGCTTCCGAGTACATCAACTGTACGTCGTCCGGAGCGATGGCGCGCGCCTGGTTCAAATACTGTATCGCGTTCTCCGCGTCACCCTTCTTGGCATAGAGCAGCCCCAGATCGCCCATGGTGAGGGCGGAGCGCGGATTGACCTGCAGTTCCTGGAAAGCCAGCGAGATGGCTTTGCCATAAGCGGCAGCGGCCTGATCGGAATGGCCCGACCAGCGGTAGGCATCGCCCAGGTTGCCCTGAAGCTGTTCGTCGTTCGGAGTCATCTCCACCGCTTTTTCGTACATCTTCGTAGCCTTGTCATAATCCTTCATGAAGAAATAAGCGGTTCCCAGGTTGGAATACGTCGGCGAGTCCGGCGCCAGGCTGAGCGCCTTGGTGAATTCTGGAATAGCCTCGCTCCACTTCCCTTCCCGCATATACAGCGTGCCGAGGCCTTCATAACCCATGGGATTGTCGCTGGCAATTTCGATCACCTTCTGAAATTCCGGCTGCGCCTTGGCATTGTCCCCGAGCCTCAAATAAGCGTTGCCCAGGGCAATATGATTCGACGCAGTAATATGGGTTGGCGGCGACCGCTTTCTGGTAGGCGGCTATCGCGTCGCTGCTTTGCCCGCTGCGGCTGTAGGCTTCTCCCAGGTTGCGGTAGGCTTCATCCGAGTTCGGAGCTAATTCCAAAGCCCGTTTCAGCTCCGCAACCGCCTGGGTATTTTTGCCGGTGGTGGAGTAGACGCTGCCGAGCGAGAGATGAACTTCAGGCAGGTTGTTAGAGAGCCGCTCGGCCTGCTGCGCCGACAGAGTGGCTTTCTGCGCCCAGACGCTATCCTTGGTTTCCCCGTACATGTGCAGGCTTGAGTCGGCCAGGCCGGTGTAGGCCAGGGCAAAGTTGGGGTCCGTTTCAATGGCTTTTTCGAATAACGCTACCGCCTGCTTATAGGCGTCCTGGTTGTGGCCGTTGCGTAAAACGTTTTGCCCTTGCAGGTAGAGGTCATAGGCCTTGACGTTCTCCGTCGGATGGACGCCAACGCGGGCTTGCTCTTCGTCGGTGACCTTCAGGGCCAGGGCGGTAGCCAGGTTGCCATAGATCTGGTCCTCGAGCGTGAGCAGATCGCCCGGCGCGCCCTGAAACTCGCGGCTCCAGAGGCGGTTGCCCGTGCGGCGTCGTCGAGACTCAGGGTGACGCGCAGTTGATCCTGATTGCCTTGCACGCTGCCCTGCAAGATCAGATTGACGCCCAGTTCGCGCGCCAGCTTCGTAAGCGGAAGATCCTTGGTCGCTTGCGCTTTCAACGGCGTCGGCCGATGCCAGGTGGATTTCTTTCAGCTGAAAGAGCTTGGCCGCAAGCGCCTCCTCAATGCCGTCGGCAACATAACCCAGGGCCTTCTGGTCTCCTATCTGTTTCAGAGGCAGAATCGCCACATACTTTCCCTGCTTCAGCGAGGGGATGCCCTGCATTGTTCTTTCCGACGATAGCTGCGGGCGATTCAACACCATGCGTCCGGCGAAGATTGCCAGCACGAGGACGAGCACGGCCCCCGAGATCCACATCCAGCTCTTGCCCGGCAGATCGAGGTTGAAGTGCGAGCGGCGGATGATGGGGTGTGGAATCATCTGCGAGAGCGATTCGACACTGATGTTCGGGTTGGCCTCCCAGGTCGTCAGTTGCTGCAACAGTTCAACCGCGGAGTGATAGCGGTTGACAGGTTCGCGCTCGAGACACCGGCTGACGATGGCGCTCAGCGACTTGGGAACGGAGGAGTCGACTTCGCAGGCGGATTGCGCCTCCTCGCGCGTGCGTTTCATGAGGCTGGCAATGGCCGTGTCGGCCTGATAGGGAGCTTTCCCCGTCAGCAGCTCGAAGAAGATGAGCCCGACGCTGAAAATGTCGGAGCGCTGATCGAGCGTGCTGCCCAGGGCCTGCTCGGGCGACATGTATTCCATCGTGCCCACGATGGCGCCGGTCTGCGTCATGCCGGATTCGCCGAGCGAGCGCGCCAATCCGAAATCCATCACCACGATGCGGCCGTTCTTGTCGCGCATGATGTTCTGCGGCTTCAGGTCGCGATGAATCACGCCTTCGGTATGGGCGCAGTCGAGCGCGCGGCACACTTGCTCGACCACCGAGATTGCGTCTTTAGGCGCGAACTTTCCCTCGCGGCGCAGAATCGTGCGCAGATCCTCGCCGTCGACGAATTCCATGCTGATGAAGCGAATGCCTTCCGCCTCGCCCAGATCGAAAATGCGGACGACATTCTTATGCGTAATGTTGCGCGAAAGAATGAGTTCCTGCTTGAAGCGCTGCGAGAATCGCAGGATCGGTCGCCAGTTCGGGGCGTATGACCTTGAGTGCGATCAGACGGTCAAGCTCGCGGTCGCGAGCCTTGTAGACAGCGCCCATGCCGCCCTGCCCGAGAACGCCAAGGATTTCATAGCGTTCGCCGAAAAGAACTCCGGGCTGCAGGCCCTGAAAGGCCGAGATACTGCTAAGTCCTGAGCCTCCAGGCGAAGTATGGCGAGAGTAGGGGGGCGATTGCGCCCCGCCGCCCGGCAATGGAGCTCCGTGGGGCAGCGTGGGAGCGTCGGAAAGCGGTGCATTGGAGAGCGGCGGAGGCGTCAGAGCGCCGGCGCCAACCACTTCTGCCGGCAGGCGGGTACCCGGCATCGTCGGGCTGTCGGAATCGTCGCCCTTGTTGTTGCGCCCATCCATTAGGGTTGCCCGGTTCGGAGAGCCAACGAGGGAGCGCGCCTCTTTTCCGCAATCACCAATCCGCGACAAAGGCAGCGTTCACCTTAGGTTGTCGAGGGGAAATCGAGAACCCAACACTCCAGTTGGGCTGAGTATAACCCGGAATTGCCTTTCAGGAAAGCACTGGAAATCTTGGTTAGGGGTGCCGTTTGATTTCCACAGCAGTAGAAAATGCATTGAAACTGTGGGGCAAGTGAGGCACGGCAACTCTGATTCCAGCCGCATTCGTAGATGACAGCGACAACAAACCTTTCGTGTGGAAATGCTCTGAATGTGATGCCGCCTTTGCATTGCGCCGGGTCACCGCCGATCCGTCCTTCAACGAGCTTCAAATTGTGAATGGTAATTTAGTGTCCATTGCCGCCGCGAGCACCCTGGCTCTCCGGTTGCCGGATTGATGATTCCGGCTATGGATGAAGATGCAGCCCAAACTGCTTTCCGCGGACTGCGCGAGGCTGCCGAAGGAAAGTCGCCGTAGAACGTGGTAGCGTATACAGTAATGATTTCCTCGGCGTCTTTTGCTTGATTCGCTACAAGGAACTGATATACGATCCGCAGTCGTGACAAAGATAACCATTTCCCCTGTTGTGGAATCCAAATTGCTACTGGTACATCGCCATTCGGTAACGTTGAATCGTTGGCGCACTGGTCCGACAATCAATTTGCGCCGATAGAAAACGAGTGACCGACAACCAGCGAGGAAATTAATGCTGATGACCGACCCGACCGTCGATCTAAAAAAGCCACCCGATATTGATCACGCTCCAAGATACGATCTCCGGGGACGGTTTCTTGGCTCGCATCACCGTGTCTGGACGGACATTGATGCGGCAGGAAGAGGATGGAAAATGGTGGATGTACGGCGTCCGCCCTGCCGCAATCGCCGAGTCCGGGTGTACAGTCGATGAGGCATTCTTGCGTTTTCGACAAGCGCATACCAACGTGCTGCTAGACATCGTACAAGAAAGCAAAAACTTCGACGAATTTAGAACCGAAGTTGAGCGTTTCTTCAATGACGCCGATGTGGATGAACACGCTTGGGAGGACGCCTTGAAGACGGTACGAAGTGGGCATATGACGCCACCCGAACCGTTCTCCAAATTGCCGCGACAATCGCCGGATTCTAGGCCTCCTCGAATCGAGGTTGAGCGTTTGGACGGGAAAATAAAGCCATTCGCGACAAGCGAGAATGTCGCAGTCACATATTCTGTAGCTGATAAGCAAGCTGCATAATGTCGGTGTCGATAGACTTTACCGACGTTCAACGCATGTTGAACGACTGCGCCCCTGGATACACCTTTCGCATTACGGACCACTTCCGAAGGATAAAATTCGGCAGCTTGATCTACCCCTCTCTCCCGAAGTCCAAGAAAATAAAAGTTGGGCATGTTCGTAAAATGGTTCGCTATTTCAGGATTCAGCAGTGCGCCCAAAAATACGGCATGGTCTGATACTCCTAACACTCTTCACTTTTTCGTATCCGCTCCTGCATTGCCACGAAATGTTCGTATTTCGGCAGAACGGCAAGCGGTTTGTCATTGTTGAATCACCAAAGTTTTTTCGAGTTCCCGAAGCTGCGTTACGTTTAGCGCCCGCAGGCGACTGATTCCCACATGCTGCACGCTTGGGTCAAGCTAGGGAATTTCAACATGGTTCGCTTTCTCTTTCGCCATAAATCCTCTCAGTTGGTAGGACCTAAATAGGCAGTACAAGCAGCAATCGCACTGCGTGCTGCGCAAATGAAACGGCACCACTACCAAATCCTGCGAGTAAACGTCGGTTTCGACCGGTCAGTTCCGATTTGACTCCAGAAACGAGCCTCCCGGCCAACCGGTCGGTACTACGATTTCGTAATTACTGCTGTCCGTGCTTAAATGAAAATTGGACGCCGAGTTTCGCGTCATCCCCGCGCGGGGCATCCAAACCCGCTATTCAGCACGAACTACAGATCCCTCGCTCCGCTTTCGGGATGACAAATCTTACAGCGGGAACCGGCGAGGTTTCGATGGAGGATGTTTGGACTTCCAGTTAAACGAAGAGCAACTGCAACTCAAGAAGACGGTGCGCGAGTTCGCCGAGCGCGAAATCGCTCCTAACGTTATGAAGTGGGATGAAGCCGGCGAATTTCCGTTGGCCACAATCAAGGAACTGGGCAAACTCGGGCTGATGGGAATAATCTTCCCCTCCGAATATGGCGGCGCGGGCATGGGCTACGTGGAATACGTCACCGCCATCGCGGAACTCTCGCGCGTGGATGGCTCGGTCGGCATCATCGTCGCGGCGCATACGTCGTTGTGCTCGAACCATATTTTCCTTGCCGGAAACGAAACGCAGAAGAAGAAATATGTGCCCAGGCTGGCCAGCGGCGAGTATATCGGCGCATGGGGACTGACCGAGCCCTCGGCCGGATCGGATGCCGGCAGCGCGCGCATGGCGGCGGCGCGGGCGAAGGGCGGATGGGTGCTCAACGGCACCAAGACTTTCATCACCAATGGCCATTATGCGGACGTGGTGGTCGCGCTGGCGGTGACCGATCGCGCGGCGCACACCCATGGGCTCTCGGCGTTTATCGTAGAGAAAGACACCAAGGGATTCCGCGCCGGGAAAAAAGAAAACAAGCTTGGCCTGCGCGCCAGCGACACGGCGGAGCTGATCTTCGAAGACTGCTTTGTGCCCGACGAAAATCTGCTGGGCAAGGAAGGCGACGGCTTCATCGACGCGATGCGCGTGCTCGATGGCGGACGCATCTCGATCGCCGCGCTATCTCTTGGCATGGCCGATGGTGCCTATGGGGCGGCGCTGAAATATTCCAAAGAACGCGAGCAATTTGGCAAGGCGATTTCGGAATTTCAGGCGATCCAGTGGAAGCTTGCCGATATGGCCACGGAAATCGACGCGGCAAAACTTTTGACCTATCGCGCCGCCGCTATGAAAGATGCCGGCATGAAGACCACGCTGGAATCGTCGATGGCCAAGCTCTACGCCAGCGAGGTCGCGGTGAGGTGCGCCAACGAAGGCGTGCAGATCCACGGCGGGTACGGTTATATCAAAGACTATCCGGCGGAGAAGTTTTACCGCGACGTGAAGCTGTGCACAATCGGCGAAGGGACAAGCGAAATCCAAAGGCTAGTGATCGCGCGGCAGGTACTGAAGGATTAGGACGGGGGAATGGTCGGGGCTTGCGTCGGTGCAGTCCCGTATGTTATACTATTTGATTACTATCTTTGAAGGGGTTCCAAATTTTAGTTTCTCGATCCTTTGGAATCATGGGTTTAGGAAGAAATTACCGCTAAATCTTTGGTTTTAAAGGTCCAATTCGCAAAATATTATGGAATAAAGACTTAGGTGATCACCAGGGCAGGTCGCCCAGAACGTGATCGCTGAAATTTCGGAAGTGACGTGCCAATTCTTGGATTCCTTTCCCTCATAGTTCTATTGTAACAATTTCAGGCTACCTAACTGGACAAGTTTTCCATCTTTATATTCCATTTCAATGCATTCACTTAGAGGGAAAATCGTCAAACCGGGGGCTTGACAACGTTTCCCGAAGGTCGAAGGTACCTGTCGCCAGCGAGATGCGAGGAATTTGCCATGATCAACGGAGCGCACGTCATCATTTACAGCAAGGATCCGAAGCCGATCGCGCTTTCTTTCGCGACGTCCTCAAATTTCCCGCCGTCGATGCCGGTCACGGATGGCTTATCTTTGCGCTGCCGCCGGCAGAGGCTGCGTTTCATCCGGCGGAGAAGAATGACCTGCATGAGCTTTACTTCATGTGCGACGACCTGAAATCGACTATGGAATGGTTGAAGGGCCAGAGGGTGAATTGTGGTGCGATCAAGGAGGAGCGGTGGGGCAGTCTGACCACGATTACTCTACCCGGAGGCGGAAAGGTCGGACTTTACCAGCCTAAGCATCCGGTTGCGATTGCACGCTGAGGTCGAATGAACGCGGATCAGTGCGGGTTGTTACACTATCCTGCTTGGCTTCTGCGAATACAATTCTGGTTGACCATCTCCGCTCCGGCGATGCCCGAGCGCTCGCACGCGCCATTTCTACCGTCGAAAATCGGGCTGCGGGTTGGTCGGAACTGCTCAAGGCGCTTTTTCCGTTTACCGGCCGGGCGCGAGTTATCGGATTGACAGGCGCGCCCGGCGCCGGCAAGAGCACGCTCGTCGATCAGCTTGCGAAGCACTATCGCAAAGAAAATCTTTCGGTTGGCATTATCGCGGTTGATCCCACCAGTCCTTATACGGGCGGGGCGATTCTGGGGGACCGCATCCGTATGCAGGATCATTATAGCGATCCGGGAATTTACATTCGCAGCATGGCTACACGGGGATCGCTCGGCGGGCTGGCGCGCGCCACGGCCGATGCTGCCACCGTGCTTGACGCTTCCGGGCGAGACCTGGTCATGATCGAGACGGTGGGCGTGGGGCAGGACGAAATCGATATTGTGCGCCTGGCGGACGTCACAATTGTGATTCTGGTTCCGGGCATGGGCGACGATGTGCAGACCATCAAGGCCGGGATCATGGAAATTGCCGACATTTTTGTCATCAACAAGAGTGACCGCGAGGGGGCGGAACGCGTGGAGCGGGAGATCCGCGCGCTGCAATCGCTGGCCACGCGGCACGACGGCTGGACTCCTCCGATTGTGAAGACCGTGGCCAGCGAGGGCGTAGGAACCGCGGAATTAGCGGCGGCGATCGCCGGCTATGAAGCGTACCTTAAGGAAGAAAACCTGGGCCTCAAGAAGAATGTCGAGAACTGGCGGCTGCGGCTGGTTGAGATGCTGCGTGATGCCATGCTGGAAAAAGCGCTGACGCGAATGGAAGGCGGCAGCCTGGAGCGTTATGCGGCGGAGATCGCCGAGCATAAGCGAGATCCGTATTTGCTGGTAGAGGAGATGGTCGAAGGAATGGCAAGAACCACGTAGGGGCGGACGCATTCGTCCGCCCGACCGAACGGAAGTTCCGGCCCGGACGAATGCGTCCGGGCCTGCGTGGTTGATGTGGAGGCGCGGAATGTTCCAGATCGATCATATTGGCATCGCGGTGAAGTCGCTCGCGGCGGCTAAATCCATTTACGAGAAGCTGGGGCTGAATATCTCCCCCGAAGAAACCGTCGCGCAGGAAAAAGTCCGGGTGGCGATGGTTCCGGTGGGAGAGAGCCGGTTGGAGTTGTTGGAAGCGACTTCGGACGATTCCACAATCGCTAAATTCATCGCCAAGCGCGGCGAGGGACTGCATCATGTCTGTGTGCGGGTTCCGGATCTGGCGGCGGCGGTCGCGAAATTAAAGAATGACGGCGTGCGGCTGGTATCGGAAGAAATCAAGACTGGAGCGGGCGGGCACCGGTACGTATTCGTGCATCCGCAAAGCGCGGCGGGCGTGCTGCTGGAATTGGTGGAAAGCGGGCACTAAATTTGTAATTTGCGATTTGTAATTTGTAATTGGAAGAGCGCCGATCGGCCGCTCCAGGTTTCAAATTACCAATTGCAAATTACAAATTACAAATTACAAATGTCTCAGCTTTTGCTCGCCGTTGATACCTCTGGGAAGAATGGCAGTCTGGCGCTGGCGGCCATCGCGCCAGAGCAGAGCGAAATCGTTGTTCTTGAAGTTGTGCCGCTCACTGGAGGCGCGTTTTCGGCGCAACTGGTGCCGCAGATTGCCGCTGTGCTAGGAAAACATGGATATAGAAAAGACGATCTGGGGGCATTTGCTGTGGTTAACGGCCCCGGTTCGTTTACAGGCCTGCGCGTGGGACTGGCGGCGATTAAGGCTCTGGCGGAAGCGCTGCAGAAGCCTATTGCGTCAATTTCGTTGCTTGAAGCGGTTGCGGTCAGCGGCTCGGCGCGTGGACGCGTTCTGGCCGCGCTCGATGCGGGGCGCGGCGACGTGTATGCCGGCGACTATGAGGTCGACGCGCAGGATCCCCGGCGGGTTCGGATGTATGGCGAGCGATTGCTGAACAAACGATTGCTGAACAAGCAGGCTCTGCTCGAAACAGGCCTTGCTGAAGGCAAGTTTAAGGCGGTGGTCACGCCCGACGCCGCACTGGCTGAGGCGTTTGGAGTTTTGGGGATACAGGTGGAGTTGATTGAGTATCCGAACAGCGCGGTCATTGCGCGTCTTGGCTGGGAGCGGTTGCAGCGCGGTCAAAGAGTTCTTCCCGAAGAACTGGAAGCCAACTACATTCGCCAGTCAGATGCTGAAATTTTCTCGAAGCCGGTGACGTGAGGGGTCCGAGGCGAGCGGGCGCAGCCCCTGAAGGGGCAGCTGATTTCGAAGAATTTGCGGCATCGCTAAAGCGATGTCGCTGATACGAAACCTCGTGATCCGGGGCGTCATGACGCGAAAACACCCCTGACACGAAACTCCGGTGACACCAAACTAGTTGAGGCTCCTCATGCCGGTGGCTGTGCGATCCGCGGACTTGAACGATGTGGCGGCGATGCTTGCGCTTGAGCGGCAAACGCCGGGCGCTGCTCATTGGAATAACGCGGCGTACGCCGAATTGGTGAATGGCGGAGTTGTTCTTGTGGCGGAAGAAGCTGGCAGGCTCTTTGGATTCATTTGCGCGAAGGCGGTCGCGGGCGAGTGGGAGATCGAGAACGTCGTCGTGGCCTCCGAATTCTTGCGTCGCGGGGTTGCGACCGAGTTGATGCGCGGGTTGATTCGACGCGCAGAGAGTGATGGCGCCTCATCAATGCGTCTCGAGGTCCGCGAGTCGAATCTGGCGGCTCGCGCGCTGTATTCGAAACATGGTTTTCGCGAGGCGGGACGCCGCCGCGGCTATTACGGCGCTCCCGCGGAGGACGCTATTCTGTATTCGCTGCAGTTCGACCGCTGACCTAGGTCGAGAGAAGCCGAGTCGAGAGAAGCCGGGCGAGGACGCCCGGCGCTCCACTGGCGCGGCCAGATGCCGGATTTTGGCTCGAAAAATCCGCAAATTTGCACCACTTTGGGTTCAATGGTGCATTTTGAGACGCTCTTTAGACAGTGGAAATCTCTCCGGAAATCTCCATTGAACCCGACTGGTCCCTGTGCTACTTTTTAATCATGCTGTAACAAACAGCAGGAGGTCTGGCAAGGATGCTGACTCCAGGAAATCAAATCCTGAACCGACATGAGGAGTTGCAAAAACTGGTTCAGGAGCACTCGGTATATTCCCAACGGCTCGAATCCCTCACCGAAAAAAGATACCTGACAGACGAAGAAAGACTGGAGCAAGTGCGGCTGAAAAAACTGAAGCTGCGCCTTAAAGACCAAATGCAGAGCCTGGAACACCACCGGCACTCTGCCTAGATTTCAAGGCCTGCTGATCGGGCCTTAGCTTGGAACTGGTAAATCAACGCAGTCTATTCCTGTCTCGGTAGGGCGCGCTTCTAAGCGCCTTTTTTTATTCAATTTAACCAGAACTTAACGCAATTGGGCGCGGACACGCTGGACCTGAGTCGCGATGTCAAATCTTCCGCCGCTGAAACCGCTTCACCCAGATGCCTCGCTGAGTCCCGCAAAACTTGGCGAAATGGAACGTGGCACGACCGACTCTCTACAAACCTCACTACTTCCGGGCCAGAAAGACTCTCTGAAAACCAGATCCGATGGAACTATACTCGATGGACATCATAGAATTTATATTCTTCGCCGACGGGGCGTGGATGTTGATGCTTTGGCGCGTGAGATTGTCTTGAAAGAGGATTATTAAATAATGGGGACGGAGCTTCATTGGGTCAAGGGCCCTTGGGAGGGAAAACTGGCCCTGGCTCCGCGTCCTCGGGGCGGCGACTGGCTTGAGGAAGAGATGGCAGCCTGGAGACGGGCTGGAATCGACACTGTGGTTTCTTTGCTAACTCCCGATGAGGAGCGTGACCTCGACCTCAGGCAGGAATCGCGAGGCGTGAAGGCTCGGGGAATGAAGTTCGTCGCGTTGCCGATTCCCGATCGGGACGTGCCAAACTCGGAGTCGGAAGTCTCGGCAGTATTGGACCGAATGGACTCTGATCTTTCGGCGGGAAAGAATGTGGTGGTCCACTGCCGCCAGGGAGTCGGTCGTACCGGGTTGGTCGCGGCTTGCTTACTGGTCGCAAAAGGCCTCACTCCGGAATCCGCGGTCAAGACGATCAGCGCCGCCCGCGGAAATCCCGTCCCTGAGACCGCGGAGCAGCGGAGATGGATTGACCATTACGCAGAGGTGTTGTCGGGTACCAAGTGAAGAGTTGCATCATCAAGCGAGTAACGGACTACGACTAGCAAATTTGATGAACCGCCAAGCAGCGAGGAATACGCGCGAACGAGCCACAGCGGAAAGAGTTACGCCCTATAATACTTTGATTGAAATTCCATGGTGCGTGACGGCTACTTTTATGGCGCGGGATGCCTGCTCGCTGCGGGCATGATCGCATGGCTGGCAGCTTGGCCTTTCGCGGTCCCAGTGCTGTTGCTGGGAGCGTTCTGTCTGTGGTTTTTTCGTGACCCGGAACGGCAGATTCCTGCCATCCCCGGGGCCGTCGTTTCTCCCGGCGATGGCACGGTGACGGAGGTCGCTCAGGTAACCACCGACCAAGCGTCGTTCGCATCTTCTTCCGGAAACTCGTCGGATACTTCCTCCCATACATATTCCAATGCTTATTCCAATACTCGGCGCCAGCGGATCAGCATTTTTCTTAGCGTGTTCAATGTCCACGTCAATCGCTCGCCGATTGCGGGCGTGATCCGCGACGTGCGCTATCAGCGCGGCAAGTTTCTGAACGCTATGTCGTCACATTCGGCGGAAGAGAATGAGCAGAACATTGTTACGGTTGAAGGTGAAGGCCGTATCGTAATATTCAAGCAGATCGCGGGGCTGATCGCGCGCCGCATCGTCTTCAACTTTAGAGTGGGAGACCACGTGGGTCGCGGTGAGCGGGTCGGGCTCATCAAGTTTGGCTCGCGCGTGGATGTGTTGTTGGATGGCGATGCCGTGATCCAGGTGAAGACTGGCGAGCGCGTCAAGGGAGGAGCTACGGTGCTCGCTCTTTTGCCGGTCGCGCCGCCGGCGGTGCAGCCGGTTCATGCGGGGACAAGCCTGGAAGGCGAGGCACGGGGTTCGTGAATATGGGCGCGAACGTCGATTCGAATATCAACCCGAATGCCAGAGCGGGAGAGACCGTGCCGCGCAGGCGGGAGTCGGACCGTCCGCGGGGCAAATTGCGGAAGGGCATGTACATATTGCCATCGCTCTTCACCACCGCGAACATCGCGGCTGGTTTTTACGCGATTCTGCAGACCGTACATGGCACGGCCGCTGAACCCTGGCACATGGATTTCGCGGCTAAGGCGATAGGCTTCGCGGTATTGTTCGATGGCCTCGATGGGCGCATTGCGCGCATGACCAACACAGCGAGCGATTTCGGCAGGGAGCTCGATTCGCTGGCGGACGTGATAACGTTTGGCGTGGCTCCGGCGCTGCTGGCGTGGATGTGGGGCTTTCATTTGTTGCCGGTGGTTAAGATTTTCCCCGATTTGCACCTGAAACTTTCGCAGCTTGGCTCGATTGCGTGCTTTGCTTTTCTTATCGCGGGCGCGAGTCGGCTGGCTCGTTTCAATATTGCAAAGAATCCACAGCCTTCGAATCCGGGTCGCCCCGGGAAGAAATATTTTGTAGGCATGCCGATTCCGGCGGGAGCGGGAGTGATTGCAGCGGTCGTCCACTACGGCGGCGGCGAGCCGATTACATCGTGGGTGACGGCTATCAGCTGGCTGATGATGGTAGTCGTGGTCGGCTATCTGATGGTGAGCACCTGGCGTTTTTACAGTTTCAAGGATATTGATTTTCGTTCGCGTCGGCCTTTTCGCTTGATCGTTCTGATCGCGATTGTATTTGCCTTCATCTGGTACTTCTCGCGCCCGGCCCTTTTCGCCATCGCCATTTTGTACATGGCTTCCGGCGTTCTATGGCGCCTGCAATGGATCTTCCACCGCAGGACTCCGCCTGCACCTCCGGTGTATCGGGAAGCATCTCACACTCCATGACTCCTCCTGCGAAGTCCCTTCCGCGCGCCGCCGCGGCGCCGGCTGATCTGCGCGGCACTAACCTTTATCGCGTGGCCATTGTGGGCGCGGCCTCGCTCAAGGGCAAAGAAGTTGCGGAAGTTTTGCGCGACCGCAATTTCCCTGCGGTCGATATACGACTGCTGGATGACGACGAGTCTCTCGGGCAATTGGAGGCGGTGGGCGAGGAGATGAACTTTATCCAGAGCATTCGCTCGGAACAGTTTGAGCGCGTGGACTTCGCCTTTTTTGCTTCCGGTCCGCGCTCGACCCGTAATAACTGGAAGGCGGCGCGCGACCTCGGCGATACCATCGTCGATCTCTCGTTCGCGCTGGAAGATGAGCCCGGCGCAACGATTCGCTCGCCCTGGATCGAACGCGAGACAGGACAACCCGTTGCTCCGGAGCTGCAGCCGGGGCCGGTGGTCGTGGCGCACCCTGCGGCTACGGTGTTGGCCATGCTTGCTTTGCGCCTGGGAGAAGACTGCGAAGATTCAGCAGATGGTTGCCACTGTGTTTGAACCGGCTTCAGAGAGAGGCCAGAAGGGGATGGATGAGTTGCACGAGCAGACGGTGAACCTTCTGTCGTTTCAGGAACTGCCGAAGAATGTGTTCGACATTCAGGTGGCCTTCAACATGGCGGAGCGCTATGGGCCGAGGTCGAATTTCTCGTTGGAGAGCTGTGGCGCAGCGCATCCGTAAGCATTACCGGCATGTTGCTCGCGGCGCGCCCGAACCTGCTCTACAGGTGTTGCAGGCGCCGGTCTTCCATGGTCATGGATTTTCTGTCTACCTTGAGATGGAGAAACCCGTTGCCATCGCAGATCTTTCGCAGGCTCTTGCGGGAGATCACGTAGTGGTAAGCGGACTCGAGGATATTCCCACCAACGTGAGCGCTGCCGGTCAGGAGGAGATCCTGGTCTCGCTTGGCGACGACCCGAATCACAAAAACGGCGTGTGGCTTTGGGCGACAACCGATAATCTGCGCATCTGCCGCTTTGACTGCGGTGGAATGCGCCGAGACCATGACTGCATCCCGTCCGAAAGGCCAGATTCAGTGAGGCCGGATTCGATGAGGCTGCGAGTCAAGCTTCGAATCCGGGGAATCCATCGAAGAATTTCCGCACTTGTGCTCGGAGCGGGGATGGCGTCAATCCTGATCGGCTGCGGCTATCACACGGCCGGAAGCGCCGCCGCGCTGCCTCAGAATATTCAAAGCATCGCGATTCCGGGCTTTGTCAGCCACACACAGACTTTTCGGATCGAACAACTCTTAACCGATGCGGTGGTGCGCGAATTCAATACCCGCACCCAGTACCGTGTGATCCATGATACGAAGAGCGACGCGGATGCGGTGCTGAAGGCGACGGTTTTATCGGCATCGGCCACGCCGCTGGTTTACGATTCCACAACCGGGCGCGCCGTCAGCGCCCTGGTTACGGTGAGCGTGCAGGTGGCGATGACAGATCGGCGGGGCAAGGTGCTCTTCGAGAATCCGGCGTATCTTTTTCACGAGCAGTACGAGATCTCGAGCGACCTGCCCAGTTTTTTTCAGGAGGATTCTCCGGCGGTCGATCGCTTGTCGCGTGATTTCGCGCGGAACCTGGTGGCCAATATTTTGGAGGCTTACTGATGGCGGAGGATTACTGTTGACGATGCGCGCCTTCAGCCAAGCCGACCGATTCTTCTCCGAGCTTGAATCTCGCAAGCTGAAGCCCGCTTATGTGCTGGTCGGCGACGAAGCCTTTTTTCGCAAGCGCTGCCGCGACGCCATTCTTGAGCATCTGGTTGCGCCCGACTCGCGCGACTTCGGCTTGTTTGAATTCGATCTCGCCGAGACTTCGCTCAACGAGGTTCTGGATCGCGCCCGCACCCCTTCGCTGATGGCGCCGTTTCAGGTGTTCTTTGTCCGCGGAGTCAAGACGCTGTTTGGCCGCGGGTCTAGCTCCAATGCCGAGAAAATCGGAGCCATTGAAGCGTATTGCAAGAATCCTAATCCCGATGCGCTGCTGGTGTTCGTAGCCGATCACATCAGCATTCCCGCCGACGCGCGCCGCATGGAGATGACGGATAAAGATCGCTATCAGAAGATCCGCGAAGATATGGGCCCGTTCTGCGGCATTGTTGAACTGTCGCGCGTGCAGGAGGGCGAGGCGATTCGCTGGATCGGCGACTACTGCACCAGCCGCGGCGTCAAGATCGACGCCGATGGCGCCCGCGAACTGGTCGATGCGCTGGGCGGCGACATGATGATGGTCTCGAACGAACTGGAGAAGCTGATTCTTTACGTTGGCGAAAAGAAACAAATCACGCTCGGCGATGTTGAGACCATGGTGCTGGCGGCGAAGCAGCGGTCTTTATATGAATTAACCGATGCGATTTCATCGAAAGACCGCGTGCGCGCGCTCGAAATTCTCGATGCGCTGCTTTCGACTGGCGACGGCGAAGAGGCGGCCATCGGGCATCTCTACATGCTGGCCAAGACTTTTCGGCAGATGCTGGTCATTCTGGAGCGCAACGTGCGCGACCAGCGCATGCTGTGGGCGGCGTTGTGGCAGGGCTTTCGTGTGCCTCCGTTTGCGGCCGACGATATCATCCGGCAGGCGCGGCGCTACAAATCGAAGCGGGAGCTGACGCGAGCGATTCGTCTCGTCGCGAAGGCCGACCTGGCGCTGCGTTCGAATCCTCCGGGCAAACGGCTGGTGCTGGAGAGACTGATTCTCGATCTTGCTACGGAGCCGAAGCTGGAAGCTGCCGGGGGATGGATGCAGGAAGAGCTGCCGGTATAGCGATGGGCGGATGAGCTTGCGCGGCCCGAAGGGCGTCCGCGAAATGTTGTTTTCCCAGAGCACTCCCCTAATCGAAATTGAGAAGTGGAAAAGAATTCAATACATCATCAGCTAGTGAATAAACAAAATTGAAGTCGTATTTTCTCCCCAGTTTTGGCTCCCAATAGCGTCCGTGGGCGAGGTAGTGACGGAAATTGAATGCGCCACGCAATTCCCCAATCAGTCGAGGGCCCGGCGCAGACGACTTTCCCTTCCAGGTCTCGAAAATGTCTTCGTCCAAACTCACCTCTCCCCGTCGCTCCTTATAGATTACGCGGAAAGCTCTGGAGAGGTCATCCTTCATCTTCTTCTGACACCGGTATAGATAATCGATACGAAAAGCGGCTTCCAGAGCGGTCAAGACAAAGAATGCCGATCTCAGATCCGTTTCTTCAATGCCAGCAGCGAGCAAGTCGCCAAGCGGGCGGCCGAAATACCGCGTGCTTATGAAGCTCGGAGAGGTCTTGCTAAAGAACTTCAGTGAGGTCACAACATCGTTGTGATACTCGGCAACTTCCACGATGGTGCTGCTATCCATTGGCTACTTCCATAATTAGTTGGAAGAGAGTCTGCTGCGTAATCTCTATGAATCTCCTTTCCGGTGGACGTGTGACAATTTTCCACTCCCACTTGATGTCCCGCGGCGTTCTGGGCGGAGCGGCAGGCGGTTTCTTGCCGGCACCGATGCTAACCCTTACTCGGAAAAGTGATCGGGGGGTCCGATACCTTGCTGTCGACCAAAAGGATTTGAGCCTTGCCAGTAGGCCCGACGAGGTCCACGCGTCCCTTCGACCCGATAAGCAGCGTCCCGATTGGTTCAAGAATTACGCTTTTTGACCCGATCTTCAAAACCATCTGTCTAGCAGAGTACTGTCCGATATTCTCCTCGTTCAGCTCAATAGGCTTGTAACCAAGCTTTATCTGGCCAGTGGAGACATATTTGTGCAGCAAAGATTCGACCTTTTGGTAGAGCTTATCGAGATGGTCAAGCCATTCTTTGCGTTCCGTCCCAATCCACCGAAGCGACTCCAGCGGCTGCTTCCTGCTGACGTTTGACGAATTCGTCGAATTCCTTGGTATCCATCGGAACCGCCTTTCCCGTTTTTCGACGAAAAATCCTCTCCGATTGCATGAATAGATGCTAAATCCTTTTGTCTCGACACGCACCCTCCTTTCACCGACCTGTTCAAAAATCCCGTGCCACGGCCAAACGAATTTTCGCGGGAAATCCCCGATCAGTTAGACTGTCAGGAGCGTGCTTTTCTTTCTCTTCCGGCGTCGCCCTGCTTTGGCTGCCATCATCCTGCTGATTCTTGGGCAGGTTTGCCGGGCGGCGGATCCTGCGTCCGCGGCATTCTGCTCCGCTGATTTTCGCCCCAGCGATCCGCTGAACCAAGCAGCTTTCGAACACTATTACAACCTTGACTACGACGCGGCCATTCAGGATTTCGAGCGGATTCTGGCGCGGCATCCGAACGATCCGTTTGCCGTGAATCATTTGCTCTCCGCTATTCAGGTGCGCGAGCTTTATCGCATGGGCGCGATGAATACCGGCGATTACTCGAACGACAATTTCATTGGGATAGCGCATCGTCCCGCAGAGGCAGCGCAGAAAGAACGCATCAAGCAACTGGTGGCGCAAGCCGAGAAGCTGGAAAACGCCGAACTGGCAAACAATCCTGACAATGTCGATATGCTTTATGCTCGCGGGGTTACGCGCGGCCAGTTTGCGCTTTACACCGCGCTGATTGAACGCGCGTGGTTTTCCGCCCTGCGCAATGCCGTGGGAGCGCGCCGCGATCACGAACGGGTTCTGGAGCTGGATCCGCACTACACCGACGCGAAGCTGGTGGTGGGGGCGCACAACTACGTGATGGGGAACCTGTCGCTGGCGGTAAAAATCGCCGTCGCGCTGGTCGGACTGAGCGGAGACAAAGAAAAAGGACTCAGGTATCTGAATGAGGCCTACCATGCCAACGGCGAAACCAGCGTAGACGCCGGGATCGTGCTGATGGTCTTTCTTCGCCGGGAGCACCGCTATGGCGAGGCTTTGCAGATTCCGGCCGCGTTGGGGCCGCGCTTTCCGCGCAACTATCTTCTGCCGCTCGAAGAGGCGAACCTTTTGCGCGCCGCCGGCAAGAACGACGAAGCCGAAGAAGAATATCGGCGCGTGTGGCAGAACGGGCGCGAGCGAAAATATGGCAGCCTGCATTACGAAATCGCGGCGATTGGGCTGGGCGACTTGTTGCGCAGCGAGAAAAAATATCAGGCTGCGGCTGCGGCTTACGAAATGATGAGCGAGGTTAGCGGAGCCGATCCGGAATTGCTGCAGAAAGCGGATCTGGGAGCCGGCGAAATGTACGACCAGCTTCAGAAGCGGGACCTGGCGCTGCGGAAGTATGAAGCGGTGGTGGCTACGAATTCCGGCAATGCCGCCGCCGATAAGGCCCGGAACAGGATGAAAGAAGCGTACCGGGAGTGAGCATTAAACATTTAGGGACTGAGCAGCAAGAGGCAGCTTTTAGGCCAAGTTTGGCTCAATGACTTAATGGCGTAATGCCTTACTCGCGCTGGAAATCAGATCTGGAACCTTTTTGCCGCAATAGTCGTATGCATATACAAGGGAGGGACGACCATGTACTGCAACGCTTGCGGCAAGATCATCGCTGAGGACGGGCGTTTTTGCTCTCACTGTGGCAACGTGGTGGGGGTTCCGCCCATGCCGAAGAAACTGATGCGCTCGCGCGCCGACCGAAAGATTGCGGGAGTTTGTGCCGGGCTGGCGCAGTATCTCGACCTCGACACGTCGCTCGTGCGCATACTCTGGTTTTTCATTACGCTCGCCTGCGGAATCGTTCCCGGGCTTGTGGCGTACGTGCTGGGGTGGATCATCATTCCGGAAGAGCCGCTGCTGCTGCCCGTTGCGGCGTCGCAACAGCCCATCACGAACTAGTCATTGCCCGAGCGACGGGCGTTTTGCGCTTCCAGACTCGATGTGGCCGGGCGAGCACCCGGCGCTCCATTGGTTGGGGGCTCCATTTGCTCGGCGCTTCTGGTTTCAGGCCTCGCGGCGTTCCCCACGCAATATAATCTTCTCCCATGGAACGCCTGCGCAGCGACGACGCCGACATCTTCTATGAAATTCGCGGGAACGGGGCGCCCGTCGTTCTTCTTCATCCTTTTCCTTGTCATCATGAATTCTGGGATCCGGTCGCAGCGGCGCTCGAATCGCGCTATCGGCTGATTCTTCCCGATCTGCGCGGGCACGGCGATTCCGAAATTGGCGAAGAGCCTGCTGTAATGGCCAAGCATGCCGGTGACATTGCGCGCCTGCTCGACGCCGCCGGCGTTGGCAAGGCGGCGTTCATCGGTTGTTCCATCGGCGGCTATATCCTGTTTGAATTCTGGCGGCGCTTTCGCGAGCGAGTGTCCGCGCTCGCGCTTTGCGACACTCGTCCTCAGGCCGATACGGCGGAGGCGCGCTCGAATCGCCTAAAGGCCGCGGCTGCGGTGCTGGAACAGGGAACGGAACCGTTTCTCGACACGATGATTCCGAAACTGATGGGGCGCACGACAGTGAGCACGCGTCCTGACCTGGTTGAAGCGGCGCGCGCCATGATGCGTAAGATGTCCGCCGAAGACATCAGCCTAGTGCAGCGCGGCATGGCGGAGCGTCCCGATTCGGTTACGGATCTGAGGACCATCAATGTGCCGACGCTGATTGTGATCGGAGAGGAAGACGTGCTCTCGACCGTCGCCGACGGTGAACTGATGCGGCAAAATATTGCGGGCAGCCAGTTGAAGGTGATTCCGAAGGCGGGACACTACGCGCCGTGGGAGCAACCTGAACTAGTCGGCAAAGTCTTGCGGCAGTTTCTGGATGGGGCGTCGGCCTGACCTCGCGAGTTTCATCGTGGCCGGGCGGGGCGCCGGGCGCTCCACTGGCTTCCACCGCTTGGCCGTTAGCTCTGCTAGAATCGCCGCATTATGATGCAAGCCTTGCTCGTTCCGGAAAACACGGTCGTCAATGCCAAAGGCGATGGGCCTGCGCTGGATGTGAGCCGCGCCGCTGGCCGGATTTTTCTACTGACGCTTGCGATCACGAACATCATCGAGCAGGAATCGCTCGATGTCGGTATCTACGGATCAGCGGACGGCGAGACGTGGGATGCCAAGCCGGTCGTTGCTTTCGCGCAGAAGTTCTATCGCGAGGAGGTCCCGCTGCTGCTCAACCTGACGGCGCGGCCGGAGGTCAAGTTTATTCGCGCGCATTGGGATGTGGCGACGGTGGGGGCGTGGTTCGGAAACGCCAATGTTCGAGTTTCATGTGACATTGCGGGAGGTCCCGCAGGAGATCCTCGCGGAAGCCGCCGGGCGCGTGCGAGTGCAGTAGAAATATCGGTGACAGGTCAGATCGCAGAGGTTCGGATTGCGATCTTACTTCTGCAATCTGAGGACTTGCCTCTGACCTCCCACTAAGTCTCCTTTATATTAAATTCATGTGCAGCGATTCGAAGCCAGACGGTTCGCAGGTTGTTATCCGCTCTGCGCGCGGGGTCCGCGGGGTGGTTCGCATTCCGGGGGACAAATCCATTTCGCACCGCTACGCTCTGCTGGCTGCGCTTGCGGAGGGCACGAGCAAATTCCATAATTTTTCCGCGGCACGCGATTGTTTCAGCACCCTTCACTGCTTGTGCGCACTCGGCTGCGACTGGGGACGAACAGAGGACCAGGCCATAGAGGTTCACGGTGTGGGCCCGCAGCTCCGAGCTCCCACCGAAGCGCTCGATTGCGAAAACTCCGGCTCGACCATGCGCATGCTCAGCGGAATTCTCGCCGGCCAGCCGTTTAGCAGCGACTTGTGCGGCGATGAGTCGTTATCGCGGAGGCCGATGGCGCGCATTATCGCGCCGCTCACGCAGATGGGCGCGCGGATCGAGTCTGGCGATGGTGGGCGGCCGCCGCTGAAAATTCAGGGCGGCCCACTGAAAGCGATTCACTATCGGCCGGAAGTAGCCAGCGCGCAGGTGAAATCGTGCGTGCTTTTTGCGGGATTGTTCGCAGAGGGCGAGACCGTGTTTGAGGAGCCCATCCGCACGCGGGATCACGGCGAAATCGCGCTGCGCGCGTTTGGCGCGGAAGTCGACCGCACTGGCAACGCGTCTCGAATCATGGGTGGACAGCGGTTGCGCGCGATTGAGGCGCATGTGCCCGGTGATCTCTCGAGTGCTGCATTCTTTCTATGTGCGGCGGCGCTGTTTCCCGGATCGCAGATTACACTGCCCGGAATTCTGATGAATCCGACACGGGCTCGGCTGCTCGATATCCTCACGCAGATGGGGTTGAAGGTTTCGGTTGGGCATCTGGAAGAAGATCACGGCGAACTGGTGGGAACGATTGAGGCGCATGGCGCGTCATGGAAGGGAGCCGTTATTGCCGGCGCCGATACGGCTGCGCTGATTGACGAAATTCCGGTGCTGGCGGCGGTTGCACCGTATACGGAGAATGGCCTTGAAGTGCGCGATGGCAGGGAACTGCGCGTGAAAGAGTCGGACCGGATTGCCGTCGTGGCTGGCAATCTGCGCAAGATGGGCGCGGAAGTCGAAGAGCGTCCCGACGGAATGCGGATTCCTGGCGGCCAGCATCTGCACGGCGCGGAACTGGATTCGTTCGGCGACCACCGGATTGCGATGGCCTTTGCCGTGGCGGCCTTGCGCGCGGAAGGCGACACGACGATTCAGGGCGCGGATGCGGCGGGAGTGTCGTATCCGGCGTTTTTTGAGGAGTTGCGCGCCGTGACCGGCGAGTAAAGTGCTTTTGCCGGTTGATGGCTCATAGATATTGCGCAGTCATTGCCATCAGTGCTATCATTGATCGCATGGCGGCCATAACCATTCGGCAACTCGATGAGAACATCAAACGCCGCTTGCGGATCCGAGCTGCCCATCACGGACGTTCTATGGAAGAAGAAGTCCGGGAGATTTTGCGGGCAGTTCTGAGCGCTGCGCCCCCGGTGAAGGGAAACTTGGCGGAGAGGATTCGGCATCGATTTGCGCCGCTTGGCGGGGTGGAACTGAAATTGCCACGGCGGGATCCGATTCGTAAGCCTCCCGATTTTAGCGATGGTCGATCGGGCAAATGATCGTCAAATCATCATCCAATGATCATCCTCGATACGAACGTGCTCTCGGAATTGATGAGGCCCAAGCCCTCCGCGAGTGTGATCGCTTGGATTGCAAGGCAGCCAGAGGCAGAACTCTTTACGACCTCGATAGCCGAAGCCGAGATCTTCTATGGAATCGAAATGTTAGCTAAGGGCAAACGTCGCGAGCATCTGACGATGGCCGCCGAAGCCGTGTTTACGGAAGACTTTTCGGGCCGAGTTTATGGTTTTGACAGCGCAGCGGCGCGCGCTTTTTCGAAGATTGCGTCGAGCCGGCGCATCGACGGCAGGCCCATCAGCCAGTCGGACGCACAAATCGCCGCCATCGCGAAAACGAGGCGAGCCAAAGTAGCAACTCGCGATGTCAAGGGTTTCGAGCAATGTGGGGTCGATGTCGTTGACCCGTGGAAAGAAGGAAACGAATAGTGAAATTGATGCCTGCCGATAAATCCCAATCTCCCGACGAGCGCCTGCAGCAGGAATTCAACCGCTGGGCCGACGAGGGCGAGGGCGCGAAGATGGAGCGCCATCACCTCGACATCACCGAGAAAACCATACGCCGCATGGATCTGCGTCCGGGCGAGCGCATCCTCGATCTCGGCTGCGGATCGGGATGGGCGACGCGGCTGCTGGCGCGCATGGTTGGCGAGGGTCCGCAGGGCTTTGGGCAGGTTATCGGTGTCGACATTTCCGACGAGATGGTGCGGCAGGCGCGTGTGGCTTCGAAAGATTTCGACAACGTGATGTTTGTGGTGGGATCGGCGGCGCAGATTCCGTGGGAAGAAAACTTTTTTGACAAGGTGCTGTCGGTGGAGTCGTTCTATTACTATCCCGACCAGGAACGCGCTCTGGCCGAGCTGTTTCGCGTGATGGCGCCGCATGCGCGGCTGTTTATTCTGATCAATCTTTACAAGGACAATCCGTATTCTCTGCAGTGGGTGCCGAAGCTGAAGGTGCCGGTGCATGTCCGTTCGGCGGCGGAGTATGTCGAACTGCTGAAGAAACACGCTTTCGAAAATGTCGAGTACGCGCAGATTCCCGATGACACGCCCACGCCCGATAATTACCAGACGACTTCGTTTCATTCGCTGGACGACCTCAAGGCATTCAAGCGAATTGGCGCTTTGCTGCTGATGGCGTCGAAGCCCGATGTGCGGAATCCGGCGCCGGGATACACGATTTACTGAGCTAGAATGTATGCTGGTAGCGACCGAGTAGCGAACGAGAGACCCCATGAGCTGGCTCCAGAACAAATTCGAAAAGAATTTCATGATCTCAACGGTGGACTACGTCTTCAACTGGGCGCGCAAGTCGGCGCTCTGGCCGATGACGTTTGGCCTGGCGTGCTGCGCGATCGAGATGATTGCGTCTTCGACCGCACGCTTCGATATTGCGCGTTTTGGCTCGGAGGTATTTCGGCCCAGCCCGCGGCAGTCGGATCTGATGATCGTTTCCGGCACGGTCACGCTGAAGATGGCGCCGGTGGTGAAGCGAATTTACGATCAGATGCCGGAGCCGAAGTGGGTGATCTCGATGGGCGCATGCTCGTCGGTGGGCGGGCCGTTTAATACTTATGCCGTGCTGCAGGGCGTCGATCGCATTGTGCCGGTGGATGTGTATGTTATCGGCTGCCCGCCGCGTCCCGAGAATCTGTTTTATGCGTTGCTCAAACTGCAGGACAAGATCGACACTATGACGCTCGCCAAGCGGCCCACCGAAGTGCGGCTGGAAGCGCAGATGATGGAAGATTTCAAGCGCCAGGTGATGGTGGCGCAGACGATGCAGCCGAAATAGCTGTCAGCCGATCAGCTATCAGCCATCAGGGCAAGGTCTTGTGAAGTGCAGAGGTTCTGTGTAGTCCGACAAAGCCTGGTAAAGCTTGTCTCTAGGTGAATCCCCGCAACGTCACTTTCTCTCCACTGAGATAAAATCACTCCCAAACCATGCCCAGGTTTCTGATCGTCGTCCTAATCCTCATCTTTTCCTTTGTCGCCTTGCTGGCCGCGAACGATCCAACTCCGAATCCGCAGGAAGCGGCCCGCCTCAACAACCTTGGCGTGGCTTATATGAATCAGCAACTCTTTGAGAAGGCGCTGAAGGCGTTTGAAGAGGCGGCAAAAGACGATCCGGCAATGGAGGTTACGACCGTCAATCGCGGCGTGGCTTTGCTGAATCTGCAGCGTATTGACGAAGCGAAGGCGCTGCTGGAAAAGGCCGTCAACAGCAATCCCAGAGATGCACACGCGTGGTATAACCTCGGGCTTTATTACAAGAACTCGGCCGATGCAGACGCTGCCGTTGACGCGTTCCGGCATGTCACGGAGATTGATCCGGACGATGCCGACACCTGGTATTTTCTCGGGTCGACCTATGCGCAGCTCAAGCAATTTCCGGAAGCGATGGCCGCTTTTGAGCGCGCATTAAAGCTCAACCCGCTCCACGCGTCGGCGCAGTTCGGACTGGCGCGAGCGTACCAACAGTCCGGGAGGTCCGACCCCGCGCATGAGGCGATGCAGAAGTTTCAGCACATTACTCAGAACAAGCTGGGCGTGCCAATCAGCCTGGCCTATGGCGAGCAGGGAAAGTATTCGCGCGCGGAAGACTCGCCGATGGCGGTGGAGAAGGTGCGGCGCGGCGATTCCTGTGCGGTTTGTGGACGTGACGCAAGAGCGCCTGGTAACCAGAGCGAAGGCCACGAAGTCGCCTTCCGTTAATCCGGCTCTTTTCAGGGATTCTGGGGCATGTTTTCTCGACTACGACAATGACGGCAAATTGACCTCCTGCCTACCGATAGCGGGCCGTCAGGGCGGCATGGTCGCTATTCCACAATGTGGGCGGTGGTAAGTTCGAAGATGTGACCGCAAAGAGCCGGACTGGATCCTACTTTGCACGCGTTGGCTGTACAGCGGGTGACTATGACAATGATGGATTCGTCGATATAGCGTCAGTCTAAGCGGACGGGTGCTGCTTTTGCACAACGAAAGACGGAACCTTCAAGGACGTGACCGCGCGCAGGAATCAGGAGGGAGAATTATAATATGAGTGTGACGTTCATCGACTACGACCACGACGGCGACTTGGATCTATATGTGACAAGTGAGCAATGAACGACCGAGATCGATGCCGATAGGGAAGAATCGAGGAGTACAGGTCGACAGTCCACCAATTGGTGGCGGAGCCAAACCTCATGTGGCGCAACAACGGCGAACGGTACATTCACGAATGCGACCGCAAGACGCTCGGATTGGCGGCTGGGGCCAAGCGTCGCAGCCGTCGGCACAGATTACAACAACGATCGAGCCGTGGATATGCTGTGGCTGGCGATGCAGGCGACGCCCCCACGATCTTCGAGAATCCGCGAGAAGGAAAGTTTGTGCAGCGTCGGCCTTGGTCGCCACCAATGCTTCGGGTCTAACCGCCGGCGTCGCCGTTCTTCGATTTCGATCACGACGGGTGGATGGATATTGCCCTCACGACTCGCTGGAGTGAAGGAGGCCTCATCCTTTGGCGTAACAACCGTGGAAAGTTTCGAACAAGTTCCATTGCCTGCGACCAACTGGGTTGTTGCTTGGGACGTTGCCGCCATCGACTATGACAACGACGGCTGGGTCGATGTGGTCGCTGTCGGCGAGACGAAGGAGGGTAAGGGAGAAGTCCGCCTCTTTCGCAATCTCGGCCCCGACGGATGGAAAGACGTCACCACCGAAACTGGACTTGACAAGATTCAACTCAAAGAACCGCGCGCCATAATCGTCGGCGACTACGACAATGACGGCGCAGCCGATCTTCTGATCACGCAAAATCATGGGCCTGCCGTGCTGTTCCGTAACGAAGGCGGCAACAAGAATAATTCGCTGCGGCTTGCGCTTAAGGGGCTGAACGATAACAAGAGCGCCATTGGCACGAAAGTCGAAGTCTTCTCCGATGGCATTCGCCAGAAATTTGAAATCTACGGCTCGTCCGGCTACCTTGGACAGAATTCGCCTTACCTGACTATTGGCCTCGGGCAAGCCAAGCAAGCCGATGTTGTTCGCATGTTGTGGCCGACGGGCGTGCTGCAGGATGAAATCGAAGTTGCGGCCAACAAGATGCAGAACATTCTTGAGCTTGACCGGCGCGGCAGTTCGTGTCCCACGCTTTTCGCGTGGGATGGCCGGGAATATCAGCTGGTCGGCGATATGCTTGGCGCGGGAGTTGTGGGACATTGGATCGCGGCGAAGAAAGACGACGTCGAGCGCAATATTCCTCGCCCCACAGAAGCGATCAAAATCGACCGCGCCTCTCTCCGCGAGAAGGACGGCAAGCTCAGTTTCCGGTTCATGGAACCGTTGGAAGAATCGGTTTACCTCGATCAGGTGCAATTGCTCGCCGTCGATCATCCCGCCGGGATCGACGTCTATCCCAACGAATATTTCGCCAGCAATCCGCCCTATCCGCCGTTCAAGGTTGTGTTCAGCAGCAAGAATGATGCGCGGCCGCCCGCTGGCGCCGGGGATGAGCATGGGCGCGACGTGCTGCCCGATCTGCTCGCGCATCGTTATTTCGGCGACTTCAAAGTGCTCCCGTTCATGGGATTCGCCGAGCCGCATAGCCTGGAGCTTGATCTTGGCGAACCTTACCGCGGCGGCCCACTGTGGCTGTTGATGCATGGGGAGATCGAATATTATTCGGCGACCAGCATGTATGCCGCCGATCAAGCGGGGCTGCATCCGATTGCGCCGTTTGTCGAGGCGCAGGTCGCGACTGCTGGATCAAGCGGTAAGAACGGGAAAGGCAAATGGGTTCGGGTCGTCGATGACATGGGATTTCCCGCCGGGGGCGCACGCACGATGACGGCCGATCTTACCGGCAAACTTCCTCCGGGCACGCGGCGCATTCGCATCACTACGAATCTGCAGATCTATTGGGACAATATTCTGATCAGCCGGACTCGCCAGGACAATATTCTGGACAATCGCCAACATCAAAGTGCCCGTGTAACGCCGGTTCCGCTGGCGCGCGCCGAACTTGGTTTTCATGGCTTTCCGCTGAAGATCGAAGGAGAACCGCCGGGAAATGTGAAATACATTTACGAAAAGACGAGCGCCACCGGCCCTTACACGCGGCCGGCGGGGGCCTACACGCGCTATGGCGATGTGCGGCCGCTGCTCGATTCGGTTGACGATAAGTTTGTCGTGTTCGGATCGGGCGATGAAGTGGCGCTCGACTTCGATCCGGCCAAACTGCCGGGCTTGCAGCGCGGGTGGGTGCGCGACTACTTTTTTGTGGCCAATGGATACGAGAAAGATATGGACTTTTACGCCTATCGCGGGGATACGGTTGACCCGTTGCCATTCCGCGGCATGCGCACTTATCCGTACCCCGGGCAGTCCTTCCCTTCCGATTCCGAGCACCTGAACTACCTGCTGGAATACAACACCAGGTTTATGTCGGGGAATGAAGCGAGCGGGTACTCGTTTCAATACCCAAAATGAAAACAATTGCACCGTGAACGAGTCAGAATCGGGAAAAAAGGGCAGGTACTATCTTTTACCGTTGACAGAATTTTGCATCCGTATAAAACTCAAGGAGAATTTGTGGAACTGCGGCGGGCGCAGATTTTGCGACCGCAAGCCACGAATGGCCCTCCCCCGAGCCCCATTATCTCCGCAGGATAATGGGGTGCTCTACCTTCAGGATGGGCCAGTCACACAGCCAGAATTCAAACGGCATCGCTACCAAAGGTTCGCTGCGGCATTCCTCCTCATTCACTGGTTTATAATCATAGGTTCTGACTTCCAGCATAAAGTTACCTGACGGAATTGTCTGACGGAGTAATTTCTCTATGATTCGACAGCTGCAAAATGCAGGGCCAGCCCTGAAAATCATTCTGGGGGCGCTGCTGGTCATTATCTGCGCCTCAATGGCGATCACGCTGATTCCAGGGGGAATCGGTTCCAGCCTGGGTATTGGCGCGCCACCTGCCGGGGTCGTGGCCACGGTCGGCGACCAAACAGTGACTGTGCCTGAGGTGCAGAAGGCGGCGAGGGATATGATCCGCCAGCAGTTTCCCAAGGGCGGAGCCCAGGCCAGCATGCTGCTTCCGTATTTTGCCAGTCAGGCTGCGGAGCGCCTCATCGACGAGAAGGTCATGATTGATGAGGCACACCGCATGGGCCTCCATGTTAGCGATGAAGAACTACGCGATGATCTGCAGCATGGGCAACTGGGCGCCACCTTCTTTCCCAACGGCAATTTCATTGGGCAGGAAGCATACGAAAACCTGCTGGAGCAACATGATCTGACGGTTCCTCAGTTTGAGGCCGAGGTCAAGAACGACATCCTCGTACGCAAGTTACGCGCCCTGGTCTCCAGCAGCGCATTCGTGAGCGACGCCGAAGTTCATGAAGAATTCGACCGCCGCAACACCAAGGTGAAATTCGAATACGCGGTGATCACGCAGGCCGACATCCTCAAGGAACTGCACCCCACCGACGAGGAATTGAAAGCGTATTACGAGCGCAACAAAGCGACCTACAACAATACAATTCCCGAGAAGCGGCAAATCAAGTACGTAGTGATCGACACGTCGAAAGTGGCCGCGAACACGACGGTGACCGACCAGGATCTGCAGACGTATTACGACCAGCACCGCGAAGAGTTCCGTGTGCCCGAACAAGTGAAGGTCGCCCATATTTTGATCAAAACTCCGCTGCCTGCTCCGGGCGCCAAGGAGGATGAGAAGGCCATCGCCGACGCCCGCGTGAAAGCGGAAGACGTCTTGAAGCAGGTTAAGGCCGGTGGAGACTTTGCCAAGCTGGCGGAAAAATACTCGGACGATCCGGGCAGCGCCAAGAACGGCGGAGAACTAGGCTGGATCGGCCGTGGACGCACTGTACCTGAATTCGAGAAGGCCGCATTCTCGCTCGCAAAAGGGCAGACCAGCGATCTGGTGAAAAGCAGCTACGGTTTCCACATTATTCGCGTTGAAGATAAGCAGGAAGCTCACCTCAAGACGCTCGCCGAAGTGAAGAGCGAGATTGAGGCGAAGGTGAAGCAAGAGAAATCGGCGCATGCCGCTGAAGTGGCGGCGAACACCATGCTCGGCAAGGCGCGCACCGACGGGTTCGATGCGGCTGCCGCCACACGTGGACAGGCTGCAGTCACTACGGACTTCTTCAGTAAAACCGACAATTTGCCCGGCCTGGGGGCGAATCCGCAGTTTATGGACGCGGTCTTCGGCGAGCCAGCCAAGGCTCCGCCCGACATGGTGCAGATTCCGCAGGGTTATGTAGTCTTTCAGTTGCTTGGCGTCAAGCCTCCGGCTACGCCCACGTTCGAAGAGATTCGTTCGAAGGTCGAAGCTCAGTTCAAGAATGAGCGCGCCGGCTTTCTGCTGCAGCAAAAGACACAGGAACTCTCCGACCGCGCCAAGGCGGAACACGACCTGAAAAAAGCGGCCAAGGATCTGGGCGCGACGGTGAAGACCAGCGATCTGGTTGCGCCCGATGGGCAGGTTCCAGACATTGGGTCGATGAGCAGCGCGAGCGCGATTTTCTCTTTAAAGGCTGGCGACATCAGCGGGCCGATCACTGCCGGAGGCAATGGCGTCGTGGCGCAACTTCTCGAGAAACAGGCGCCCACGGATCAGGAATTTGCCGCGAAGAAAGACGAGATTCGCCAGCAACTGGTCGAAAACAAGCAGAACGACTTGTTTGGCCTTTTCGTTACGAACCTACGCAAAGATATGGAAAGCTCCCACCGGTTGAAGGTGAATCAGGAAGAAATGAAGAACCTGACACGACGGGGCGAAGAAGAAGGCTCGTAACAAAGAAGTTGTCAGTTCGCGGTTCTCAGTTCTCAGTCGTGATCCGCGTGGCCGACGAAGTCTGAGATATCAATCCTGAGAGCTGAGAACTGATTTTTGATGGCTTTCCCCCGGACCAGCGGAATTCTGCTTCATCCCACCTCGCTTGCTTCGCGCGGCGGGGTCGGCGACTTTGGGCCCGCAGCCTATGCCTTTGCGGATTTTCTAGCTTCTGCGCGGCAGGGGTTGTGGCAGGTGCTCCCTCTCGGCCCACTCGGTTATGGGAACTCGCCCTATTCTTCCACTTCGGCCTTCGCCGGGAATCCGCTGATGATTAGCCTGGAGAGGCTTGCCGATCGCGGCTGGGTTGACCGCGCCCGGGTCGATGCTCTGCCTGACGGCGTCGCCCGAGTGGATTATCCGGGGGTTTTTTTTCGGAAATTACCGCTGCTATTTGAAGCGGCGCGCAGTTTTTTGCGCTCAGCGGATCCGAAGGCCCAGGCGCGTTATGAACGGTTTTGCCTGCAAAATCAATGGTGGCTCGATGACTTCGTTCTATTCGCGGGCTTGCGCGCGCGATTCAAGCTGGAAAGCTGGAACCGCTGGCCCCGCGAACTGACTCATCGCGATCCCATAGCGATCGCGAAGGCGCACGGTGAAATGCTGGAAGATCTGGATCGCCGTCGCGTAGTACAGTTTTTTTTCTACGAACAGTGGCAGGCGCTTCGAGCTTATTGCGCGCAACGCTCGATACGAGTTGTGGGCGACATTGCGATCTTTGTAAACTTCGATAGCGCCGATGTCTGGACCCATCCCGATCTGTTTCGCCTGAACGCCGACCTCGACCCTGAGGTGGTAGCGGGTGTTCCTCCTGATTTTTTCAGCAAAGAGGGACAGCGTTGGGGCAATCCGTTATATCGCTGGGACGTGATGCGGGAGCGCGGATATTCGTGGTGGATTGACCGGATGCGCTGGGCCACGCACAATTTCGATTACGTTCGCCTCGACCATTTCCGAGGGTTCGCCCAGTTCTGGGAGATTCCCGCGAACGAACCCACTGCGATTCATGGCCGCTGGGTTGACGGTCCGAAAGATGATTTGTTTGTGAAGCTGCGCGAAGCTTTGGGCGGCCTTCCATTTTTTGCCGAGGATCTGGGCTACATTACGCCTGACGTGGAGGCTCTCCGCGAGCGCCTGAAAATTCCTGGCATGGCCGTGTTGCAATTTGGTTTTGGCGATGCCGGGGCCCACGTCCATCTGCCGCACACCTTCACGACCGAAAAGGTTGTGTATACGGGCACGCACGACAATGACACGCTGCTCGGATGGTGGCAATCGAGCGCAACCGAATACGAACGTCAACAAGTGGAAGCGTACCTAGGTAGATGTGACGATGGGGTCAACTGGGCGATGATTCGCGCGGCCTCGGCTTCGGTCGCCGGCCTCTGCCTGCTCCCGCTGCAAGATCCGCTGGGCCTCGGAAGCGAGGCGCGTATGAATGTGCCGAGCCGCGCAGACGGGAATTGGGACTGGCGGTTTCGCTCCGAGTTGCTTCGTCCCGAGCTGGCAAAAAAACTTGCGACGCTCGTCGAAGTATGCGACCGGCTTCCACAGCCGCTGCCAGCGCCAGCCAGCTTCGACGGCAACAGCTCGAATACCAACGAAGAATGGGTTGCCTGAGTAGTGTATCCTCGCTGGCGAGGCAAATTGATCCATCTTAGTGGAGCGCAACTCAGTGACCGAGCCCATCATTCGCGCCCAGGCCGTAGAAAAGTTCTATCTGCAGCCGGATGGGAATCGCATTGAAGTTATCGCTCCCGTCGATCTCAACGTAGAACCCGGGAAAATTATCACACTGCTCGGCCCCTCTGGCTGTGGCAAGTCAACCCTGCTGCGGATTTTGACCGGACTGAGCCAGCCTTCGTCGGGGCAGGTTCTTTGGCACGGGAGCCCGATCACCTCGCAAAACGCGGGCGTGGCCATCGTCTTCCAGAGTTTTGCGTTGTTCCCCTGGCTCACCGTCCTCGACAACGTTGAGGCGCCGCTCGAGGCTCGCGGCGTTCCCGCTATGGAGCGCCACAAGCGCGCGTTGCGCATTCTCGATACCGTCGGCCTCGATGGCTTCGAGAGCGCATATCCGAAGGAACTCTCGGGCGGCATGAAACAGCGCGTCGGCTTTGCCCGCGCCCTGGTGGTGGAGCCCGAAGTCCTGTTCATGGACGAGCCTTTTTCGGCGCTCGACGTGCTCACCGCGGAAAATCTGCGCAACGAGTTGCTCGAACTCTGGATCAGCAAGAAGATGCCGACCAGCGCCATTTTCATCGTCACGCACAACATCGAAGAGGCCGTGCTGCTGGCGGATCGCGTCATTGTGCTGGGAAGAAATCCGGCGCGGCTGCGCGCGGATTTCCCTATCGAACTGCCGCAGCCGCGCGATCGCAAATCGCGGCGCTTTGTCGAACTGGTGGATTACATCTACAAGATCATGACGCAACCCGACCTCGCGGTGGCTGTTCCGGGCGCAACTGCGAGCGCACAAAAACCGGCTCGGCAGAAATACCAGATGATTCCGCACGCGCGCGTCGGCGGCATCGCCGGCCTGCTCGAATTGCTTCAGGACCGCGGCGGAAAGGAAGATCTGTACCGCCTTGCCGAAGTCCTCATCATGGATGCTGAAGATCTTTTGCCGATTGTCGAGGCAGCAGTCCTGCTCGGCTTTGCCACGCTGAAAGAGGGCGATGTCGAAATCACACCCGAGGGCACGAGCTTCGCGGAAGCCGACATCCTCACTCGCAAAATGCTTTTTCGCCAGGCTGCGCTGAAACATGTTGTCGTTCTGCAGCAGATCGACAGCGTTTTGCACGCCAAGTCGGATCATTCCATTTCAGAGGAATTTTTCTACGACATTCTCGACGAACATTTCAGCGAGGATGAAGTGCAGCGGCAATTCGAAACCGCTATGAACTGGGGCCGCTACGCTGAGATTTTTGACGTTGACCGCGAAGGCCAACGGTTGGTTCTGGCCGAGCCGGTCGGCGAGCCTCACCCTCCAACCACGACTCCGGTGCAGTCGTGACCCGTCCGCAACGAATCTCTCTCAGACCACTGGTTCGGATATGGTCGGTGTTGCCCCGCCGGAGTGTGGCGAGCCTGCCCGACCTCATCATGTTTTCCGGAGGGCTGGCGCTTTTCTATGGCATTGTCGAGGTCGGCCGCAACTGGCTCGGGCCGTTTCATCCTCACGTTGAGATCAGCCGCAGCTTGGGCGCGCTTCCCGTCTACGCCGGATATTCGCTGCTGCGCATCGCGCTGGCTTATTTGTTGAGCCTGCTCTTCGCCGTCACTTACGGATACGTCGCCGCTTACCGTCCCCGCGCCGAACGCTTCATGATTCCGCTGCTCGACGTTCTGCAGTCTATTCCGGTATTGAGTTTTCTTCCTGGCGTAATGCTGGCTATGGCCGCGCTTTTTCCGGGGCGTCAACTGGGCGTCGAGATGGGCGCGGTCTTGCTCATCTTCACCGGGCAGGTCTGGAACATGGCCTTCAGCTTTTATGCATCGCTGAAAAGCGTTCCGCGCGAGATGCACGAAGCGGCGACAATCTACCGTTTCAACTGGTGGCAGCGCTTTCTGCAGATTGAACTGCCGTTTGCCACCATTGGATTGGTCTGGAATTCGATGATGTCGGTCGCCGGAGCCTGGTTCTTTCTGATGGCCTGCGAACAATTTGGCGATTTCCGCTTGCCGGGCCTTGGCTCGTATCTCCAGGCCGCGGCCGACAATGGCGATACTCAGTCGATTCTACTTGGCATTCTCACCATGGTGGCCGTGATTGTGCTGATGGATCAGATCCTATGGCGCCCGGTCATCGCCTGGGCTGAAAAATTCAAGATGGAGCAGGTGGAGAGCGCGAGCGCTCCTACCTCATGGGTGCTAGATTTTCTTCGGCGCTCCCGCGGGGTTGCGCTCTTTCGCAAGCGGGCGATTCGGCCGCTTCGCGAGCAGATGGTGCACTACTTCGCCCGTCAGGATAAGGCGCAAGCTGAATCGCCCGAAGAGAACCGGGCAGTGTTATGGGTCTGGCGTATTGTCGGAATCGGTGCTATCGGCGCGATCGGCTATGCCGTCGTGCGTGTCGTGATGATCTTGACCGGATTGCGGAGCTCGGAATTACACGGAATCGGTATCGGACTGGCCGCGACCTTCCTGCGCGTGAATCTTACTCTGGCGCTAGGCGCGCTTTGGACGGTTCCGGTCGGGGTGGCCATCGGATTCAATCCTCGCCTGGCGCGCATCGCACAACCGCTTGCCCAGATCGCCGCGTCGGTGCCGGCCACGGCGTTGTTTCCAGTGGTACTGCTCGTCCTGATTCGGCTGGGCGGAGGCCTAGGCGTGGGCTCCATCGTTCTGCTGCTCCTCGGCACGCAGTGGTACATTTTGTTCAACGTGATTGCCGGCGCGATCGCGATCCCGACAGATTTAAAAGAAGCTGCCAGCGTGTTTGGCATTCGCGGGTGGGAGCGCTGGCGGAAGCTGATTCTTCCTGGAATTTTTCCGTTCCTGGTAACCGGGATGATCACAGCCTCCGGCGGCGCATGGAATGCCAGCATCGTTGCCGAGTATTTTCATTTCAAGGGCCAGATCTATTCGACGGTGGGCGTAGGCGCCCTGATTTCCGGGGCCACCGATGCCAAAAACTTCAACCTCCTTCTCGCCAGCACGATCGCCCTGGCGGCGGTTGTCGTGACGACCAACCGCTTGCTCTGGCGGCGTCTTTATCGCCTCGCCGAGACTCGCTTCAAACTCGAAGGCTAACCCACCGTGCCGGGGCGCAGCCGGCATATTTGCACTGCGTTCTCCAACGCAAGCTTTAATTCGTGTCCCAAATTTTTCAATTCTTCCGGCCGCAGGCGCTGCTGTAAAACCTCGAATAGCTGCCGCTCCTCCTTGCGGATGTGCCCGGAGAGCAGCTGCGCGAATATTGCCAGCCCCGCTTCGTCGAGCTTGCCCTCTCCGGCACGAACAAAATTTTCCCGCAGCAGTTCGTGTTCTACCTGGAGCTCCTCTACTAGGGCGGTGAGTTCCGGAAATCGGTTCGCCGCCGGAAATAAGATCTTTTCTTCAGCCACGAAATGGACTTGAACTTCGTCGGCGTAGAGTTGGTGCGCTTCCGCCTGCCACGCGCGGGGCTCCACAGGGCCGGCCTCAAGCGCCCGCTGGAGGCGCACACAGAGCGCCAGGGCGCGGTGATGCTGATGCGAAAGCGGGATCAGGCTGGGGTCACGAAGCATGAACCTAATTATCCTCCTCTGCCAAAACCGCCTTTGCCAAAACCTCCTTTGCCAAAACCGCTGACATGTTAAACAATGAATCATTGATCAGGCCGCAACGGTTCAGCCGGGCGCGCCAGAAAACGCAAGGAGCCTTCATGCCCGCAACTGGAGAACTAATCCGCCACATGAATTACATCGACGACATCGCCACCACGCTGCGCCGTATCAGCGCCAGCATTCCGGCGATGACCAAGGAGGAATGCGCCCGCCTTGGCGAATACATCCGCAAGTCCGAACCGAGCTATGAGAGCGTGGTGCAGCGCCTCGAGAAAGCGGGCAAAGAAAACAAAGAGGACAAGGAGTGATTAAAGTCCGCACCGTGGCCGTCATCGGCGCGGGCACTATGGGCCGGGGCATTGCACACGCCGCCGCTCTCGGCGGTTATCGCACCATTCTCGAAGACCTTCTACCGAACGCGCTCCGCAACGCGGAAAGCGAAATCCGCGCCAATCTTGATCAAGCCGTCGAACTGGGCAAGATCAGCGCCGCCGATGCCGACGAGGCTTTTTCGCGGATCGAATACGCCGGATCGGTCGATGAAGCGGCGCGCGAGGCCGATCTTGTCATCGAGGCCGTTCCCGACGAACTGGAATCGAAGCTCGAAATCTTCATCATGCTGGACAAGTTTTGCCGCCCGGCAACGATTCTCGCCGCCAGCACGTCGTGGCTGAGCGTAACCGAGCTCGCCGGCGCGACCTATCGCGCCAAAAAGTGCGTCGGCATGCGCTTCTCGAACCTGGTGCAGGCGATGAAAGTGCTCGAAATTGTGCGTGCCCGCGAAACCGATGACGAGACGCTTGCGGCCGCGGTTGAAGTCGGCAAAAACATGGGCAAGGAAATCGTTGTGACCCAGGAAATGCTCGAGTTGTCACCCACGCCGGATAACGATGTTGGAACGCGCTAGGGCTAGGTCGACCTGGAAGCTATGGCGGTTCTGTCCGTCAGTCTGACTTAACCCGGCTGGCGGGCGGCACAATTCCATTCATTCGCAGATACTCGACCATCTGTCCGTAATGGTCGAAGGCGTGGGCGACGGCGAATGTGGCCAGGTGCAGGCGGGGCGATTTACCGTGTCCCACGGTCTGCAACATATTCTCAGCAGTCAACGTAGCCGCGGCTTTATGACCCAGGGCAAAAGAATCCTTCAGGAACTTAATGATATCGGCCTTGGTCTTCAAGTCCTCAGGACCGTTTCCGCCCTTGAAGTTTTCCGGGATCTGGTCGCCGGTGACCGACGAGAATAGAAAATAATTGGAAGCAGCGACGTGCTTCACCTGCAAGGCAAACGTGCGCACACCCTTGTAGTCGCTGCCGGGAATGTTCAAGCTCTCGGGAGAGAAGTTGAACTTGTCTTCGGGCATGGCTTCGGCGGCTTCCACAATCTCCTTTTCAATGGTGCTGATCTCGCGGTCCACGGCTGAAGCTATGGTGGGCGGTGGCTGCGGCGGTTGCGCCTGAGGCGCGCCGGCGACCGCGGCCGTTGTTCCTGTTCCTGTTCCTGTTCCCTGCCCCAAGGTGGCGGCGGCAGAGATAGAGATGAAGATGAAAGCGATGAAGAGGGTCACCGCCAACGGCAAGAAGATTCGTATTTGTTTCATGAGAGTGAGTCTCCTGATCAGTGCGCTTTGTCGGATTCGTCGTTTGACAGGACAGACCAACTGAGTAGTGGCGGCGCGAGGAGTTGAGTCCTCGCGTCGCCGCTAACGCTTACTGGTTGATGTCTTGTTTCGATTCCAGCTTTCTTTCGAGACCGCCCAGATAGTCCTTCTGGCTCTCCGGAGCCGCGGCGACCGAGATCTTCATTTCTTTCGCCGCGTCATCGAACTTGCCTTGAGCGGAGTACATGCGCGCCAGGCCCGTGTGCACGAACCACTGGTCGGGATGTTTCTGCGCGTTTTCGCGGAAGACTACATAGGCTTCTTCGTTCCGCTTCTCGCCCAACAACTGGCGAGCGTAGGCATGCATTTGCAGAGGAGTAGCATGTTCAAGCGCTTTCTTTTGCGCCACGGCGGCTTCGTCTTTACGATTGAGAGCGGTGAGCACCTTGGCCTTGGTGTCTTCGTTGTCGAAGCGATCTTCATTTTCGATCGACTTGTTGGTATAGGCCAGCGCTTCGTCCAAGTCGACTTTCTCGGCGAGCAGGTAATTCGCGGCGTCATCCCAGCTTTGCCAGGTGTACTGGGAGAGATTGCGAAGCTGTTTCTTCAGGCTGGCCTGAACGACGTCGTGCACATCTACAGAGACCTTGAAGGGGACCGCGACCTTCTCCCACTCCATTTCAACCACGGCCGAATCGGGCTGCAGTTGATCGAAGTCGTAGGTGAGCGCATTGTGCATGTCCGCGGCTTGAGGCTTTACCGTTACGCGGAGGGCATCCTCTTTTTCGTCGTAGGTGAAAGATCCCCAGGAGGTGGAATTCTTGGAAAAGATAATTGTCCATTCGTCGGCATTGGGGATCATGTGCAATCCGTAGGTTCCCTTATCGAGCGGTTTGCCTTCGACCATGACCGGGTCGCTGAAGGTGATGGTGGTGTTTTCATTCGCGCCCGCGCGCCACACCTTGCCATAGGGCACGAGGTCGCCCCAAACCTTGCGGTCTTTCGCGAGCGGCCGGTGATAATGGATGGTGATGTCGGTAATGCCGATGCGTTGTGAAATTTCCGCCCCCTGGCTCTGGCGGGGCAGATTGAGTACCAGCGATTGCGCCGAGATTACTCCCGCCAGAGCACCCGACAGGGTTGCCATCAGCAGGCACTGCAGGAATCCTCGCAAAGCTTTCGTAAACATGGGGAACGCCTCCTTCGATGTGTCGATCAGATGTGTAGATCAATGTGTCGATCTGGATTGTTTTGAAAAGGGCCGCGAATCGCGCGCCCACCCCTGGTCGGCGGGTTAGACGGGCCGTTAGCCGGCTAGTGAGCAGGAATATTGAATTTTAGTCAACCTTGGTCTTGCGTTCCACTCCTTTACGCTAACCAATGAAGCCAGTTCGCCGTCTAATATGACGCGGAAATCATCGCTTTTCTCTGGAACCGTATCGCGATCCTTCTCGTATCACACAGCAGAGGGTAGGGCGCCGTCTGCCATTCAAAGGACAGCTGCCTCGGACCACATCATGCGAATGCTCCTCGAAATCGTTCGCCAGTCGCTGGCTACCCTCTGGGCTCACAAGCTGCGCTCGTTTCTCACCATGTTTGGCATCGCCTGGGGCGTCGGATCTCTGCTGCTGCTGGTCGGATTGGGCGAAGGCTTCCGCAGCGGACAGGCTCGGCAATTAAAGAATCTTGGCCAGGACATCATGTTTACCTTTCCGGGCCGCATTCCGGCGGTCGAGGGCAGCACGCAATCGGGCCGGACCTACCATTTCACATACGAGGATTACCTCGCGATTCGCAACGAGGCGCGCTCGCTTAAATATCTTTCGCCGGTGCTGAACCGCGAAGACATTCGCGCCGTCAGCGAATATGGGTCGACCAATGGCCAGGTCTTTGGCGTCGCGCCGGAGTATAACCAGATTCGAACGATTCCGGTTGGACCGGGGCGCTGGTTCAATGAAGAGGACAACATCGAAACGCGCCGCGTGGCCGTTGTCGGATGGGAGCTTCTGAAAAACATATTTCCCGGACGCCCAGCGGTGGGTTCGGCGATCCTGCTCAACGGCATACGCTTTGAAATTATTGGCGTGCTCACTAAGGTTGGGCAGGACGGCAACAATGGCACCAATGCGCGCATTTTCGTTCCCATCGAGACCATGCGCAACCTGTTTCGGCTGAAGGATCAGAACAGCGAAGACGCTATTTCGTTTCTGAATTACCGTCCCCTGACGCCTTCGGGGGACCTGGTAGCGAAGCAGGAAGTGCACGATATTCTTGCCCGGCGTCACGGGTTCGATCCCAAGCTTACCGAGTCGTTTGAAGATTGGGACACCATCGAAGACAACAAGCGCGTCGGCAGGATCTTCGACGGCATGGACTACTTTCTGGGCGTTGTCGGCGTGATTACGCTGGCGCTCGGAGCGATTGGCATCATCAATATCATGCTCGTCTCGGTCACGGAACGCACGCGCGAGATCGGTCTGCGGAAAGCGCTCGGCGCGACGCATCGCGCCATCCTGACACAGTTTTTTGTGGAAGGCGCTTTCCTGACGGCTTTGAGCGGAGGTATCGGGCTGGCCATCACAACGGCATTGGTCGCGATGCTTGCCGCGTTGCCGGCTCCTGAAGGATTTGACACGCCGCGCATTGTTCCGTCATCGGCGGCGATCGCCATTTTCTCGCTGGCATTTGCTGGCATTGTGGCCGGTCTTTACCCGGCGCGGCAAGCAGCGTTGCTGCCGCCGGTCGAGGCGCTGCGCCAGGAGTAAGGGACTCGTGGAGTGCCGGGCGTCCTCGCCCGGCCACCCGACTGCTGGGCCGGGCGGGGACGCCCGGCGCTCCACTCGTTTAATACGGAAATCACTTATGCTTCTCGAACTCGCCCGCCAGTCTTACAATGCGCTCCGGCACAACCGTCGGCGCAGCATCCTCACCATGCTGGGCATGGCCTGGGGCATCGCGACGGTCGTGTTGTTGCTCGCCTACGGAGCCGGTTTCGAGCGGGGACTCTGGGTCGCTTTCCGATCCTGGGGCACGAACCTGGTCTTCATCTTTCCCGGACGCACCTCGCTGCAAGCCGGCGGCACCAAAGCGGGCAGCGAAATCAAACTCACCGTCAATGATCTCGATTACCTGCAGGCCGAGGTGCCTCTGCTCAAGCGCATCTCGCCCGAAGCCGCCAAGCAGAGCACCGTCGCTTATGGATCGCGCAGCGGCAGCTACGGCATCAGTGGAGTCTATCCTTACTATTCGCGTATGCGCCGCATTGAGATCGGAGACGGCACCTTCTTCACAGATTCCGATGAAAACGCGCGCAGCCGCGTCGCCATTCTCGGTGCCGATGTTAAGAAGAAGTTGTTCTCGGGGCAGAACGCGCTGGGCGAAAAGGTGCGGATCGACGGAATTTCCTACGCAGTAGTTGGCGTGCTCAAACACGTGATTCAAAATGGCGATGAGAATATGAACGGCAAGGTGTATATCCCGTTCAGCGCCATGAGCGACCTTACTAACACTTACTATCTGAATGCTATTGCCATGGAGTATGAAGGCGACCACGCCAAAGTTGCGGAGGCAGTGCGGCGGTCGATGGCCTTTCACCACGAATTCGATCCTAAGGATAAGCGCGCCATTTTTGTCTTCGATGTGTTCGCCGATCTGCTCGACCTGCGCGTGATCACGACCGGCATCAAGATTCTGCTCGGCTTTATAGGCCTTTTGACGCTCGGCATCGGCGGCGTAGGGCTGATGAACATCATGCTGGTGTCAGTGACTCAGCGCACACGCGAAATCGGTGTCGAAAAGGCCCTGGGGGCGCGCGGTTGGCACATTCTCGTCCAGTTTCTTGCGGAAGCGCTTGCCATCACGCTTCTCGGCGGATTGGCCGGAGTGCTTCTGGCTTATATGGTTTCCTGGTCGGTCGGATCGCTCACGCTCTGGAGCGCCTTTGCGGAGAATGGCAGCGACGGCGATATCCGGCTCACCATAGACTTAACCACTTTGCTGGCGTCCACCATGATCCTGGGATTTGTCGGCGTAGTCAGCGGCATGCTGCCTGCCATCAAAGCCTCGCGTCTCGATCCTATAGAGGCTTTGCGCTACGAATAGACCTGGCGCTGCGAGGCGCTTTTCCCGGCCCGCGTTAGAGATAAAAGCGGAAGCCGAACGCCTTACCGTGTGTTATATTTCTCCCCAAAAGTACAGGAGGATTTATGCGCCCGGTCGGTGTCACCCTCGTTGGCTGGTATCAAATTCTGCGCGGAATTCTATCTCTGCTGTTCGGGCTCTCCGTGCTGCTGTTCAGCAGTCTGGCCGCCTGGCTTCCTCCAGGGCCGCCGAAGGCAGTGCCATCGAACGAATTCTGCGCGAATTCGGGCACGCCGCCGGCTTGGCCATCATCGTCTTTGCAGTCGTGCACATGCTCGCCGGATACGGAGTGTTGCATATGGAGAACTGGGGCCGCCTCTTGACGCTCCTGTTTTCCGCGATTGGACTCATCCTGGTTCTGCCCGGCTTGATCCATGCGCATATGTTTTCTCTGCTGTTCGGGGTGATTGACCCCGCTTGCATCTTTTATCTGGTGCAGCCTTCGACTAAGCGCGCCTTCCAGGGCGAAGGCAACCCCTCAGCGCGAATCGCCGCCTGAACTGGACAAGTGTCGGACTCGGTGCCCGCGTTCCGCGGTATCTGCCTTAGTACAATGAACCCGTGCCCGATTCCGACTCCCTCCAGAAGGTTCTTGATCATTTGCGGCTCTACGAGCATCCGCTGCTGGCCTTTTCCGCGCGCGAAAATCGAGGCGTTGTTGAAGTTCTGATCGATCTCAAGAATTTGTCTGTGCCCGTTCACACCTACGTGCTGCCGATTCATGCTCGCGACCTCGATCATCCCCAGTTTGCCTGGCACCTGCAGCACCAGCTCTATGACGGCCTGCACGACTACTTCATTGAAATGTTCGTCCGCACTCCGCAGGATCGGAACGCTCGCGAGCCGTTAAAGGCTGACGCGACGAAGGCAGAGTTGACGAGCGCTGACTCCGCGAAATCTGAAAAGGATGTCTAGCGCCTTGTCTTTTTACGAACAAAGCCTCCGCGAACAAATTGAAGAGGAGATCCGGCGGAGTGGCCCCATCGCGTTTTCTCGTTACATGCAGCTTTGCCTTTACGACCCAGTGCACGGATACTATTCGCGCAACACCGAGCAATTCGGCAAAGCTGGAGACTTCTACACTTCGAGCGACGTTCACGCCGTCTTCGGACGTTTGCTGGCTCGGCAATTCGACGAAATATGGCGGGCGCTCGACCGTCCGCCTCAAATCGAAATCCTAGAACTCGGCCCCGGACGCGGCTTGTTTGCCCGCGATGTGCTCGATTGGGGCGACAAGAAATTCCCTGATTCTTTCGCCGCACTCACTTACACGTTGCAAGAGGAGTCGCCGGCATTGCGGGCAAAACTACGGGAAACGCTGCGCGAACATCTCGAAGCCGGCAAAGCTCACGTAGGGGCAGGTGCCCACGCCTGCCCCGCCGAGGGCAGCTCGGCGGCTGCGGACATCCATCGCACTCAGGCCTCCGGCGTTCCGCTCATCGTCTTCGCCAACGAATTCTTCGATGCGCTGCCGGTCGAGATTCTTGGCGCGGCCGGCAAACTCCATGTCGCGCTCGAAAACAATCGCCTGCACGAAATCTGGCTGCCGCCGTTGCCCGAAGAGCTGGAATTCCTCGACCTTTACGGCGTCCAGCCTGAAGCGGGTGAACGGATCGAAGTTTCTATGGCGGCGCAAACTTGGGTCCAACAAATTGCGCTCTTGGTCAAGCGAGGCCTGCTCATCACCATCGACTACGGTTACATCCGCAACGAACAACTAGCTGGCCGCCATCGAGGCACCCTTATGGCCTACCGTCATCATTCCGCGAGCGCCGATCCTTACCAGGCGCCAGGCGAACAGGACCTTACCGCCCACGTCAATTTCACCGCGCTCGCCGCCGCATGCGAGCGAGGAGGTTGCGCTGCGAAAGGCTGCTGACCCAATCGCAATTTCTGATGGGAATCGGCGAAAGAAATGAGTTTGCCGATGCGTTCGAAGACTGCCGCCTTCCCCAAGAACGGGCGAAGGTCTCACTTCAACTCAAGCATCTAGTTACTCCGGAAGGCATGGGCGACAGCTTTCAAGTGCTGGTTGCCAGCGTAGGGATAGACAGCCGGGCGATGGCCGGTTTAAGCGGGCTAAGCTTCGGAAGAAGGTCTCAGTTCCCGGCTCTCAGTTCTCAGTAAGAGCGTTCACGCTTATCTTTGTAACTGAAGCAGTTAGGCCAAACGCTGGGTAGTTGACTCGAAAAAGTAAGCTCTGCGCAACGGAGTGCACCAAAGGACGGGTACCAAAGGTGTGCACCAGTTTCGCTGCATTTAACATTTCTGAAATATCTCTCTAGTAAACTGCGGACGATGAGCATGCCTCGCATTTCGCGGTTTGCGCTGCCGCTGCAGGTTGCTGCCGTTTGCTATCGGCGGGCGAATTCGAGTGTCGAATTTTTGCTGGTGCATACCAACGGCGGCAGCAAGTGGACCTTTCCCAAAGGATCCCCGGAACCGCGCCTGTCGCACAGCCAGGCCGCCGAACGCGAGGCTAAAGAAGAAGCGGGCGCGATCGGCGTCATTGAGCCTCGCCATTTTCACATCTACGTGCATTCCAAGGGTGTCTTTTGGCAGCCCGGCGGCGTGCAGGAATATGTGGTCAAAGCTTTCCTGATGGAAGTCCACCAAACCCGCCATCCCGAAGAAGACGGTCGCGATCCGACATGGTTCGACGCAGATAAAGCACGCATCATCCTTGCCAAGGGCCGCGAAGTTAAGTACGCCCACGAACTCCAGGCTGTGATCGACCGCGCGCTGGAGCATCTCGGAGTGACGCGCATGGCCACGACTCGCTGAAATTTCCGTAAGGCCAGTTTCGTCAGTC
>CAWEPW010000035.1:0-191827 GCA_963810955.1 uncultured Acidobacteriaceae bacterium
AATGCGTAACTATACGGTTACACGTTAGGTCGCGTCAAGAGGAAAATTTGGGTTGCCGCCGCCCAGCTTTTCGCCGATATGAGCGGCGATCAGTTTGCCGTGGAAACGGCCATTTTCTATGAAGATTTCGCTCGTCCGCGATCCGGCGACGATGACGCCGGCCACGTAGACCCCGGGAACGTTGGACACGAGGCTTTCAGGATCGCACACGGGACGAAGCTGTTCGGGAGAAAGTTCAACGCCGACGCTGCGCAAGAAGTCGTAGTCTGGATGGTAGCCGGTGAGGGCAAACACAAAATCATTCTTGAGGCGAACCGGGCCGGAGGGGGTACGCAGAACGACACAGTCGTCGTTAATCTCGGCCACACTGCTATTAAAGTAAGCTGTGATTTGGCCCGCTTTGATGCGGTTCTCTATATCAGGGCGCACCCAGTATTTGACGTGGGAATGTATCTGCGGCCCGCGACGGACGAGCGTGACGCGTGCGCCATGACGCCACAGGTCCAGAGCGGCTTCGGCCGCTGAATTCTTGCCGCCGATCACTACCACATCGCTGTCGAAATAGGGATCGGTTCGCGGTAGTAATGAAAACCTTGTCGAGTTCCTCGCCGGGAATACCGATTTCATTGGCCAGATCGTAATATCCGGTGGCAAGCACGATCTTGCGCGCTTTGTAATCGTGGATGGCATCGCTGCGGTCGGTGGTGGTGACGCGAAAATCGTTGTCCTCGCCCGTAATTGTCTTTACCCATTCGTATTGATGAATATTCAGGTCATAAGGCTTGGCCACGCGGCGATAGTATTCGAGCGCTTCCAGGCGCGTAGGCTTCGGCAGGGCCGTGGTGAAGGGAACATTGCCGATCTCGAGCAGTTCGGGCGTGGTGAAGAACACCATGTTGTTGGGATAGTGGTAGATGGAGTTGACGAGGCATCCCTTATCGATGATGAGAGCCTTGAAGCCCGCTTTTTGCGTCTCAATCGCGCAGGCCATGCCGGCGGGGCCAGCGCCGACGATCAGAACATCCGTCGCGGAATCGGGCTGCTCCAACTCCTGGGCGCGCGGCAGGGTTTCGGGAATTCGTTCGACCTGCGGGAGAGTGGAGGTTTTCATTGGGCGGGAAAGCGATAATTTTAGCACCCGGAGTGCGTTAGATAATTGGGTGATGCCGGCGTGCGGCGGTGGCACATTCGGAGGACGCGAATTACCAGCAAGGTCACGAAGGCTACACGAAGGGAAATGTGAAATGCAAAATTGCGGGTGTATTTTGTGCCCTTTGCGGTCGCGACTGAATCAGCCGACGCGCTGACGGCGCCAATACCAATTCCTAATCCTTCATGCAGACGGCAACGCCATCGCGGATAGGCAGGATGGTGGTAAACAGATCCTTCGAATCGTAAATCATTTTGTTGAATTCGAGAATGGCTTTGGTTTGCGCGTCAGGATCGGGCTGGATTACTTTGCCGCTCCACATATACATTGTCGGTGATAAAGAGGCCTCCGCTTTTCAGGCGCGGGAGAGCCAATCGAAAGACCCGCGGATAGTCGATCTTGTCCACGTCGTTAAAGATGATGTCGTATTCTCCCTTTTCTTCGGAGAGAAATTCGAGGGCGTCGCCGACGCGAACCGTGATGCGCTGGCTGACACCGGCGCGCTCGAAATAGCGGCGCGCCTTATCGGCGTTCTTGCGATCGCCGTCGGTGTAGATAACGCGTCCACCGTCGCCCACCGCGCGCGCCCACCAGATGGTGGAGTAGCCGATAGCCGAGCCCATCTCGAAGATTTTTTTCGCGCCGCTGATCACGGCCAGTTGATAAAGCACTCGAGCCACGGCGGGGCCGACGATGGGCACGTCGTTTCGGGTGGCCTCGGCTTCGATCTCTGTGAGAACTTCGTCGCGCGGGGGCAGCATGGCGTAGATGTAGTCATCGACTTCGGGAACTGTGATTCCTCCCATGCGCCATTCGGATTTTGCGGGTTGAGCGGTCATGGTGCTCCTTGCGGGATGGTTGCGATGGCCGGGCAATCGCGTTATTTAAACAAAGCGACGGAGCAGTTGATCGCCGTCGAAAGCAGGTCCTTCGCTTCGCTCAGGATGACAATTCATACATTATTCACGAGATGATTATTGCGAAATTGTCATTCACGAGATTTTTTCACGAGATTGTCTGGCCCGGCTTCATCTCCAACACTTTCACATTCGGAACAAGTTTCTGCAACTCGGCCGGCGTCCCTGTGAGTTGCGGAAAGGTGCCGAAGTGCATCGGAATTACAGTTTCCGGTTGCAGCAGCTTACACGCGTAGGCAGCCTCGCGCGGCGACATGGTGAAGTGGTCGCCAATGGGCAGCATGCAAATTTTCGGGGCGTAGAGGTCGCGAATGATCGCCATATCACTAAAGACATTGGTGTCGCCCGCATGGTAAAGCTTGACTCCGTTCGAGAACTCGATCACGTAGCCACAGGCTTCACCGCCGTAGACGATCTGGTCGCCATCTTGAATGCCGCAGGAATGCACGGCGTGGACCATGGTGACCTTCACTCCGGCGACGGATTGAGTGCCGCCCTTGTTCATGGGGGAGATCTGTTTGACTCCTTTTTTTTGCAGCCACAAACAAAGCTCGTAGATGCCGACGGCTAGCGGGTTGAGTTTCTTGCCGACGTCGACGGCATCTCCTATGTGATCGCCGTGGCCATGGGTGCAGAGCATCACGTCGGCCTTTTTGACGTCTTTTTCGCTCTCCGGACACATCGGATTGCCCGCAATCCACGGATCGATGATGATGGTCTTGCCTTCCGGCGTCTGCACCCGGAAAGTGGCATGGCCCAGCCATGTGAGTTTGATTCCTTCAAGATTCACGAAAGGCTCCTGGGTTTGTTCCGTCGGGGTCTAAAGTCCCATTGAAACAGAGCGATTATCGCATCGCTGAAGTGCTGCGCCACACTAAATCTGGAGACTACCCGCGCTCTGACAGCTTCCTCACGGCCTTGGCTATTTCCGGGAGCTTGGTGTAGGCGGCGCAGCACTTTAACCATAGCTTGTGATCGATGGCGGGGGCTCCGCTGACCATGGCTCCGGCGGGGACGTCATGGGGAATGCCGCTTTGGGCTATGGCTATGGCTCCGTCTCCGATTTTTACGTGGCCGCTTACGCCTACCTGGCCGGCCAGGATCACGTTGTTGCCTACGTCGGTGGTTCCGGCGAGGCCTACCTGGGCGCAGAGAAGCGTGTCGTGGCCTATGGTGCAGCTGTGGCCTACGTGAACCATGTTGTCTAGTTTAGAGCCGCGTCCGATGCGGGTCTCGCCTATGCTGGCTCGGTCGATGCAGGTGTTGGCCTGGAGTTCGGCGTCGCTTTCGATTACTACTTTGCCGGATTGGACTATTTTGTGCCAGCGACCGGCTTTGGCTTTGTTTTCGGCATCGGTGTTTTCGACATTGTTCTGCCCGCCGGGCTGGACATCATTCTGCAAATCGTTCTGCAAATCATTCTCCACATCGCTCGCTTCGATTTTGGCGAAGCCGAAGCCGTCGCAGCCTACTATTACTCCGTTTTGCAGCAGGACGTTGTCGCCGAGCTGGCAGAATTCTCTTACCACGGCGTGAGCGTGGGCGAAGAAATTGTTGCCTATGGTTACTCCGCGATAGATGACGGCGTGGGACAGGAGGACCGCGTTGTCTCCGATGACTACGCCTTCGTCGATCACTACGTAGGGACCTATGTGGGCCTTCTTGCCTAACTTTGCCTGGGGATGGACGACCGCGGTCGGGTGGATTCCGGGGGAGTAGGTTGGGGGGTGGTAGAAAAGTTCGATCGCTTTGGCCCAGGCGAGATACGGGTTTTTGCTGCGCAGCATGCCGGTGGAGATCGCCGGAAACTTTTCGCTCACGATGACCGCGGAGGCTTTGGTCGTCTTTGCGGCGGCGGTGTACTTGGGGTTGGAGACGAAGGTCAGCTGGCCTGGGACGGCTTGTTCTATGCCGGCCACTCCGGTGATTTCAGTGGTGGGCGAGGCGTTTTCGAGGCGAGCGTTGAGAGCTTGGGCGATGTCGGATAGTTTCATGGCAATCTCGGGGAATTGTAGCGGAAGGCGGACGCCGGGTGCTTCGGAGTGCGCGGTTAACGGCGCGGAGTGGCGAAGGGCGATGGTTCGGAAGGCCTTCGTCTTTGTCGTTGTCTTTGTTTTTGTCTTTGTCTGTGTCCTTGCTCATTCAAAGCTAGCGTCTTGACATATTCAAAGAGAGGCATGCCGAAGAAATCTGAGATTTTTCCTGATTTGCGGAAACCGTTCTTCTCATAAAAACGCATGGCTTGTTGGAGGGGCTCGGTTGTGTCGAGTGTGATATGAGTGCATCCCTGGAGACTCAGCTCCGCTTCGACGGATTCCAGCAGCTGCGCAGCTACGCCGGAGCCTTGCCATGCCGGCAGAACTGCCATGCCGCGAATGTGTCCTTCGCCTGCTCCCAGGACCTGGCAGCCGATTGTGCCCACTATTTCCCCGGAGCTGCTCACGGCTACGAATACGGACATGGCCGCTAGACGTGTGTTCAGCGCGCCAGGAGTGAGCACGGTGTCGACGAAGGCTTTGGGAGTATAGCGGCTGCGGTAGGGCGCGAAGGCTGCTTGCAGACATGCCAGGATTCCTGCGGAATCGACGGAGGTGGCTTTGCGGATGGTTGAGATTCGGTCAGGCATTTGCGAAAACCGGGACGGACGGATGCGTCCGTCCCCACACGATCTATTGCCCGGGCCATTGCTCGAACTACTGCTCGAAGAGCGTTACCTGCCTGGTGTCGGGCTGGCCGCCTTTGCGGCGGCGGTTTGATGAGCCTATTACCGCCAGAACCGTTACAGATGTCAGCGCTTCTCTTGGCACAAACACTCTTTGCGTGTTTGAGCGCAGGTCGGGAGGGTTCATCAGGAATCCTTCGGCGGGATTTTGAGTTAGATCATTCGGAAGGATGCCCTCGATCACTTCGCTGTCTTTGAACTTCAGGCGTACCCACAGGCCTTCGGTACGGGGCCGCGTGGTGAAAGTTTTGCGGAGCATCAGGTCGGAGTCGGAGAATTCGCGGACAAAATAGACGGTCTTGATCTCGCGCAGGTCGATGCCGACCACATTGCCGGAAGTGTTGAGCAGTTCGAGTTTGCCTTCGACCACAAAGTTCGCGGGAGCAACGAATCCGCTGATGGAATCGCGGTCGTGTTTGCGGACGATTACTTTCTTGTGGGTCGAGGGCATGGGGATCGCGATAGCTTCTCGTTTGTAAGTATAGAGTTATCAAGCCCGCGGCTTGCGTGCGAGGCTGCGGATTCGCGGACAAGAGTGTCCGCGCCACACGTTCAGTCTGGATTCTCGCACTTTTGCCTGGAATTCGGGCAGTTTGTGCCTTCGCAGTAGCCAAACGGTAAACCTTATGCTATTTTCTTGTGTTCACACGATTGCGGTTTTGCGCTATAAGTCTAACATCTAGAGTAAGTTAGAATCTGCGAGCGGGCTGCGGCTCTGAGTTTGGCGCCAATTGCCTGTGGAAATCCTGTGAAAAACGCCTCTATCGAGCCCCATGATGGGCCACCGCACGGCGACTAGGAAGGCATGGCCGATTACATCTACACGCTGGAAACCCGGCTCACACCGGATCAACAGAAAGCAGTAAGCCTCGTCCAAGACGCCGCCAAAGCGGCGGGGATGAATCTTTATCTCACCGGCGGCGCGATCCGCGACATTATTACTGGTTTTGCGATCCGTGATCTGGATTTCACGGTGCAGGGCAATGCTCTCAAGTTGCACAAGGATCTGGAACGGGCAGGAGCGGTGGTCGGCGACTCCGACGACGAGACTCGGACTTTGTTGCTGACGCTGCCCGGGGGTGTCCGCTCCGAAATTGCGATGGCGCGTTCGGAGCGCTATGACAAGCCGGGAAAAGCTCCGGTGATGGCTCCGGCGACCATTATTGAGGATCTGCGGCGGCGCGATTTTACCGTCAATGCCATGGCGCTTTCGTTGAACGAAGGCTCGCGCGGGCTGTTGATGGACCCCTTCAACGGCGTGGCTGATATAGAGGCTAAGGTAATCCGCGTGCTGCACAACTACGCGTTTCTAGAAGAGCCCTCGCGGCTGATCCGCGCCACGCGCTTTACTACGCGCTTCCACTGGCCACTGGAAGAACGCACGCAGGCGCGCTACGAATCGGGAAAAGAAAATAATTACATCGAATACATCCGCAGCTCGAGTATCGGATATGAAATCGAGCAATTAGCGTATGAGGATGATCCGCTGGGTGTCTTGAAGGCTTATGAAAAAGAGGGATGGCTGAAGGTACTGAATCCGCATTGGAGCACGGCCAAGGTGGATACGGCGGGACTGGGCGCGCTGATCAAGACGCGGCAGCAAATGAATGAACTCGGCTATACGCCGGAAGTGGCTCCGGCAGTGATGTATTTTCTGACCGAGCGGCTGGGCGACAAGGACATTTCGGATTTGCGGCGGGCGATTCCGCGCAAGGATCTGGTCGAGGCCTGGAAGGACCTGGAAGACAACGCCCACAGCCTGGCTAAGAGGTTGGCGGGTAAGGAGGCGGCCACGCCCGCGCGGACGTGGCAATTGCTGTCGTCGGCGCGTCCGGAGATGGTTCTGTTTCTTGCGATCACGGCGCGACAGCAGGCGGTGGCGCAGAAGATCAAGAATTTCTTTACGAAGTGGCGCCAGGTGAAGCAGAAGATTCCGCTGCCGGAGATGACCGAGCTGCGCATTACGCCGGAGATGCCGGAGTATCCGAAGATCGCCAACGACGTGTTTCTGTTGCTGCTGGACGGCAAGTTGCGGTCACGGACGGAAACTTTGAAATATCTCAAACCGCTGGCACCGCCACCGCCGCCACCACCACCGCCGCCTCCGGCGAAGCGCGGCCGGGGAGCTAAGGCGGCCGCGGCAGTATCGGCTGCGGCTGCGGAAGCCGCTGCCAAGCCAGTCGGCAAGGGCAAGGGGAAGGGAAAAGCTGGGGTGGTTGCTGCGGCTGCGCCGACGCCAGTGCCTGAGAAGGGCGCGACTGCCAAGTCTGGGGCAACGGCAAAAACGGCGATCGCGGCCAAACCCGCGAGTCCGGCTAGGCCGGCAGTCGCGGCAAAGACCGCAGAGGTTGCGAAGGTTCCGGCGAAGAAGGTTCCGGCGAAGAAGCCGAGCAAGCCAGCCAAACCTGCGAAGCCAGCCGCTAAACCTAAGGCCAAGCCTGCCGGTAAGAACAAGAAGAAGTAGTTTCTCTGCTGGACGAGGGGCTAGGGCGGCAGTAGGCTTGTGGGCATGAAGCGCCCGTGGGACGCCATTGTGTGGTGGGAAATCCGGCGGATTCCATTCAATCTTTTGGTCCTTGTGGCGGGGCTAGCATCTGGTTTTGTCACCCTCATCGCTTGGAAGCATGTGTATGCGGCGGACCAAGATTTGGGCAGTCCATTCATGACGGTAGTTCTTTACGCGTTGGCCGCCAATCTCTGCTACACCTTGGGATGGATTACTGAGATTCTTTGGTGTTGGGGGGATACCGCTCAGACGGAGAAAACTCGCCCCAAAGTCTATCGCGCGGGCTTGATTTTTTCTGCCGGTCTAACCTTCTTGCCTGCGATTGTTCTGTCGCTAACCTGGGCCACACGCCGCTTTCGCTAAAACGCCGTTACACCCTGCACATTTTCTCTGCCGAAAAATAAGTCGGAAACTAAGCTATAATGACGTCATGCGGCGCTGGCTTTGCATAGCGACGTTTAGCCTGGCTCTTCTTGCGCTACCGGTGTGGGCACAGCGTCACGGCGGCGGGGCAGGAGGAGGCGCTCATTTCGCCTCGGGTGGGTTTTCTGGCGGTCACTCCTTTGCTGGACACGCTTCGATCGGACAGTCGGCGTTTGGACACTCGTCGTTTGGACGGTCCTCTTTCGGGCGTTCGTCTTTTGGGCGTTCTTCACTTGGACACTCCACGGCTGGGTTGCGCGGCGGCAGTTTTGGACGCGGCTCGGGCGTGCGCATTCGGATTGGAAATCGCTACAGCAGAGGCTTCTACGGACGACGCGGGTATTATCCCTATGCCGGCTATTACCCCTATTACGGCTGGTACATAGATCCTCTTTATGATTCTGACGATCAGGATGCATATGCCGATGCCTACAATCCAGAGACCGCGCCTTATGTCGACGACAGCGGGACGCAACGGGATCTTGATCAGCTGAATAATAAAGTCGACCGGCTGCAACAGGATGTGGATGCGCGCAATCGGCCGAAGCCGGAGCCCGAACCCGCGACGGCGCTGGTTTTCCGCGACCAGCACGTGGAAGAAGTGCATAATTACGCCATCTCGGGCGGAACGCTCTGGGTGCTCAACGACCAGGCCGCGAAGAAGATTCCGCTCGCGCAACTTGATATTCCCGCTACCGTAAAGATGAACGACGATCGCGGCGTGGATTTTCAGGTGCCGGCGCCGGCACTGCAAATCATGATCATGAATTAGCTGCAACTGCACCACATTCAGGCGTTGCGCGATTTTTCCCAGCCATTAGAATGAATTTTAAGTCACGGCGTTTTGGCGGCGCCGTGGAAATGGCTATCCGCGTTCAGCCCCTGAAGGGGCGGTTTGATTGCGAGAAACTCGCGGTATCGCTAAAGCGATACCCTGATACGAGGCGAGGCCAGGGCGGAGAGCTAACGCTGAAAGCCGAGAGCTAAGAATCAAAAACTAAGAACTGAAATCTAAGTGCCGTCTTCATGAGTCAAAATCAATTCGTCCATCTGCATCTGCATAGCGATTACTCCCTGCTTGATGGCGCTTGCGACGTCGAGAAACTTGTCGAGCGCGTTCAGGAACTCGGAATGCCCGCCGTGGCCATGACCGACCACGGCAATATTTTTGGCGCCGTGCATTTTGTCAATGCGGCGCACAAGGCCGGCGTCAAACCGATCGTCGGCTGCGAACTTTATATCTGCAAGAAGGACGATCACGTCATTTCGCGCACTCCTCCCGACGGCGATACTTACAACCATCTTCTGGTGCTAGCCGAAAACGAGGAAGGCTACCGCAATCTGGTGAAGATCACTTCGGAGGCTTCGCTTCACGGCTTCTATTACAAGCCCCGCGTCAGCAAGAAATTTCTGGCGGAACATTCGAAGGGATTGATTGGTCTCTCCGGGTGTCTAAAGGGGGAAGTGGCCGAGCGGTTGATGGAGGGGAACTACGACGCGGCGCGGTCGGCGGCCGGATTCTATCGCGACCTGTTTGGCCAAAATAATTTCTTTCTTGAAATTCAAGATCAAGGCCTGGAGATGGAGCATCGCATCCGGTCCGGGTTGTTTCAGCTCGAAAAAGATCTCGGCCTGCCGCTGGTTGCCACCAATGACAGCCACTATCTCTGCGAAGACGATGCGCATGCGCAGGATGTGATGCTCTGCATTCAGACCGGCAAGTCGATTCAAGAAACCAACCGGATGAAGTTCGAGGGCACGCAGTTCTACGTCAAAAATGGCGAGGAGATGCTGCGCGTATTCAAGGATGCGCCTGAGGTGCTTGCGCGGACGCTCGATATCGCCGAGCGCTGCAACATTCGGCTGGAGAAAGTTCCCAGCCCGTTTCCGCACTTTGAGGTTCCCGACGGATTCACTCTCGACAGTTATTTCGAGCACATCACGCGACAAGGATTCGCCCGGCGCATGGAGAACCTGCGCGGAGCGGCGGCTGCAGGCCGGCTGAAGCACTCACTGCCGGAGTACGAGCAGAGGTTGGCGCGCGAGATCGGCATCATCCAGCAGATGAAGTTCTCGGGGTATTTCCTGATCGTTTGGGATTTCATTCGCTACGCGCGGGAACGCGGTATTCCTGTGGGACCGGGGCGCGGATCGGCGGCGGGCGCGGTGGTGGCGTATTCGCTGGGCATCACGGATATTGATCCTTTGCAGCATGAATTGCTGTTTGAACGGTTTCTGAATCCGGAACGTATTTCCATGCCGGATATCGACATCGATTTCTGCATGAACCGGCGCGGCGAGGTGATCGAATACGTTACGCACAAGTATGGGCGCGAGAATGTCGCGCAGATTATTACGTTTGGCACCATGGCGGCTAAGGCGGCGATCAAGGATGTCGGCCGCGCCATGGATATGCCGTATAGCGACGTTGACCGCATCGCGAAGATGGTGCCTACTACGCTGAACATCAAGCTTGACGATGCGCTTGCGGAGTCGGTGGCGCTGCAGGAGGCTTATCAGAAGGATCCGCAGGTGCGGCAGTTGCTTGACACGGCGCGGAAGCTGGAAGGTCTGGTGCGGAACTCCGGGGTGCATGCGGCGGGGGTGGTGATTTCGCCGCGGCCTTTGATTGAACTGGTGCCGCTGCACAAAACCAAGAACGACGAAATCGTCACCGCCTTTGACATGGTCGCCATCGAGAAGATGGGCCTGCTGAAGATGGATTTTCTCGGGCTGACCACGCTGACCATTCTCGACGACACGGTGAAACTGATTGCGCAAAAAGGCCAGCAGCTCACCCTCGATGAGATCCCGCTGGAGGACGAGGAAACATATCAGAGAGTATTCCATCGTGGATTGACGTCCGGTGTGTTTCAGTTTGAGTCGCACGGTATGCGCGATGTGCTGCGGCGTTACCAGCCCAACTCGATCGAGCATTTGACGGCACTCAATGCGCTTTACCGGCCCGGCCCGATGGCGATGATTGACGATTTCATCGAGCGCAAACATGGTCGGCGAAAGATCGAATATGAATTGCCGGAGCTGAAAGAGATCCTTGAGGAAACGCTCGGCGTGTTCGTCTACCAGGAACAAGTCATGCAGGCGGCCAACAAACTCGCGGGCTACTCCATGGGAGAGGCCGATCTGCTGCGGCGCGCGATGGGAAAGAAGAAGCCGGAGGAAATGGCGGCGCAGCGGGAACGCTTTGTGCAGGGAGCGACGCAGCGGGGCTTCCCGCCGAAAAAAATTGAGAAGATCTTCGATCTGATGGCGCAGTTTGCGGGATACGGATTCAATAAATCGCACTCGGCGGCGTACGCGCTGCTGGCTTACCACACGGCCTATTTGAAGACGCACCATCCCGTGGATTTCATGGCGGCGTTGCTGACCTCGATCACAGGCGATACCGATAGCGTGGTGAAGTACATCAACGAATGCCGCGAGATGGGGATTGCGGTTGAGCCTCCCGATATCAACGTGAGCGACGCGAACTTTACGCCGCATGGGCCGGCGATTCGCTTTGGACTCGCGGCTGTGAAGAACGTTGGCGGCAATGCGATTGAGTCGATCGTCGCGGCGCGCAAAAAGCTTGGGCGCAATTTCAAATCCTTCTTTGAATTTTGCGAAGAAGTTGACTTGCGGCTGCTGAATAAACGCGTGCTCGAATCGCTGATCAAGAGTGGCGCCATGGACTGCTTCGGCCGGCGGGCGCAGTTGATGCATGCGCTTGATACGGCAATCGAGCAGGCGCAGAAAGCGCAGCGGGATGCGGAGTCGGGGCAGCATGGGTTGTTTGGCGTGTTTGCCGACGAGACCGCGGAAGAGGCCAACGGCGCACTCCCTAACACGCCCGATTGGGATGAACACACGCGGCTGGCGGCGGAGAAGGAAATCCTTGGGTTCTTCATCACCGGGCATCCCATGGAAAAGTACAAGGACAAGCTCGCCGACCTGCATGCTCTGTCGACCGAAGATATTTCCGCCATGAAGAAATCTACGGGCAAGGATGAGAACATTATGGCGGCGGGATTGATTTCGGGGCTGCGTGTGGCGAAATCGCGAAGAGGCGAATTGTGGGCGCAGGCGGCGCTGGAGGACATGTCGGGGAAGATTGAACTGCTCATCTTTCCGGAGGCCTACAGGAAGCTTGCGGAAAAGGTGAAGCTTGAGGTTCCGGTTTTGATCCGCGGCGGGGTGCGCATTGAGGAAGGCGCGAATGCGAAACTTACCGCCAACGATATTACGCCGCTCGACGAAGCGCGCGTGCCGCTGCCCAAGGCGTTGCGCATACGCATTCCTTTGGAGAGCGCGACTGATGGCACGGTCGACGCTCTTCATGCGTTATTCAATGAGCGCAAAGGCGAGGCGAAGGTGTTGTTCGATGTGGAGCGGGACGGCGATTTCATGGTGGTGATGGAAGCCGAAGGCTATAATGTGATGCCGGACCGCAATTTTCTTGGCCGAGTGGAAGAGTTGTGCGGACGCGGCAGCGTGCGCGTCATTAGTTGATTCCGTAAGGTTGATCAGTGAGAGGGTGGAGCGGCGGCCCTATCGCGAGCCGGCGCTGAACTGAGCCGAAGGGGCCAGCAGCGTCGCCGCCAGGCGAGGACGCCCGGCTCTCCACGGACAAATGTTTAATGGATGCGGCCGATGCGGCGAACGAAAATAAAGCGGAGAGAGAAGTTAGAACGCGGCGCGACCAACGCTGCGGACAATGGCGCAAAAAACAGCGCGAAAAACGGCGCGAGAAATCGGTCGGCCGATGGCATGGGGAATTCCGCCACCGCCGGCATGGAGTTTTTGCTCTCGATCGTGGAAGCGCATCACACTCGGAAGAATGGCAACGTCATTAAAATGGATTCAGCATTGAAGGCGCAGCAGGAACTGTCTCGAATCGAAGAGCAGATTACGCGGTTGCAGGAGCGGGAGGGGCAGAATGCGGAAACGGTCCGCGAGATGCAGCAACTCCATGATCGCGTGAACGATCTGCGCCGTGAGATTTCTTCTCAGCTCAATGCGTGGGAGCGCACCGAACTGGCGCGCCATCCGCAACGACCTTATACGCTGGATTACATCGAGCGCATTTTTACCGACTGGAGTGAGATTCACGGAGATCGCGGCTTCCGCGACGATCCGGCGATTGTTTGCGGAATGGCTCGCTTTCACGGCGAGGAAGTCATCATTGTGGGCCAGCAGAAGGCGCGTGACGCCAAACAGCGCGTGTATCGCAACTTTGGCATGCCGCATCCGGAGGGATATCGAAAAGCGCTGCGGGTGATGAAGATTGCGGAAAAGTTCAAGCGGCCGATTTTCACCTTCGTCGACACTGATGGAGCTTATCCGGGGTTGCACGCTGAGGAACGCGGCCAGGGAGAGGCTATCGCCCGCAACCTGCTTGAGATGGCTCGCCTGGAGGTGCCAATCGTTACTACTGTGATTGGCGTCGGCGGCAGCGGCGGGGCACTGGCGATTGCGGTCGCTGACCGCGTGCTGATGATGGAGAATTCTGTTTACTCCGTGATTTCACCGGAGGGCTGCGCCTCAATCATGTGGCGCGACGCCACCAAGAAGGATCTGGCGGCGGAGGCCATGAAGATCACGGCCAAGGATTTGAACGAACTCGGCTGCATCGATGGCATCATTCCCGAACCCGCGGGTGGCGCGCACACCGATCACGCTCAGGCAGCGGAGTTGCTGGATGTGGCGCTGCGGCAGCACTTGGACGCGATCAAGGAAATGCCGGTCAGCGAGTTGCTGGAGACACGCTATAAGAAATTCCGCAACATGGCGCAGTTCTTTCAGGTGGAAGCGTAGGAGCTGTGCGCCCGCGAAGTTCGCTCTCTTGGAAATTAGTGCGAAATTAGTGCCTGACTCGGTTGGCGTTTCTTTCCAGAGTGATATCATGATATCATTGCAATATAGAGGCCGCCATGGCACAACTGGTTGTTCGCAATATTGAGAATGTCGTCAAGGCCCGGTTGCAGCGTCGGGCGCGACAGAACGGCCGCAGCATGGAAGAGGAAATACGGGATATTCTTCGCAGCGCGACGGTTGAAGAAACCCATCGCTCCGGCGGCTTGGGGAAGGAAATTGCGGCTTTGTTCAGTAAAGTTGGCCTCGATGCCGACATTCCCGAACTGCGTGGACATGCTGTTCAGCCTTTTGAGTTTGAGCAGTGATTATTCTCGACACGAATGTGCTTTCCGCGCTGATGAAACGGGTACCAGAGGCAGGCGTTGTCGCTTGGCTCGACCATCAAGCCCGAACTTCAATATGGACCACATCAGTTACCATCCTTGAAATCCAGTTTGGATTGCAGATTCTGGCGGTGGGACGGCGGCGAACGCTTCTGAGCCAGGCGTTTGAAGAGCTGCTTAAGCGGATTGGCGGGCGGGTGGCGACGTTCGATATGGCTGCTGCGACCGAGGCTAGCGGTCTGATGGCAGAGCGGCATAGGAAAGGCCGAACCGGCGATCTACGCGATACGATGATTGCCGGGATTACACTGGCGCACCGCGCTACGCTTGCCACGCGCAACACTTCTCATTTTGAGGACGCCGCGATTTCGCTGGTCAATCCCTGGACTTCATAGCGTTAAGCAGTTGCTGTGAAAGACGCATACCATTGGGACTGTGATCTCTTCTTGACGGCAGGACGCCCGTCGCTCCACAGGCAAAGGTTTCTAAAGGATAGGCAAATGAAGGCAGGGTTGCACCAGGAAATCCAGTGAATTGATTTGCTGCAATGCCTGTTCTACAAGCGACGCTTTGCATTCCTCCAGAGTTATCAGGAATGGCAGATGCCATTTCTGACAGCCAGGTTTTTGCAACACTGAATCGATGTTGATGTTGCACTGGGAGAGGATAGTGGCGAGGCTGGCTATGATCCCTGGGCGGTCTTTCACCAGAAAGCGCAAATAGTGCTTCGCTGTGAAATCGGCGGTGACAGGCGGCGTCTTCGCGGTGGTCTGTGGAAAGTCACTCGTTGCCGACTGTCTTGAGCGGGCGATCGCGAGAATGTCGGAAACGACTGCGACTGCGGTTGGATGTCCGCCGGCGCCGTGGCCTGCGAATACGGTTTCGCCGCCATAGGTTCCAGTGGCTACTACTAGGTTCTGGCTGCCTTCCACGCGCGCTAATGGCGACGCGAGAGCGACTAACGCCGGCTGGACCGCGGCGAACAACTCATCAGCTTTTGCTTTCGTCTTCAACTCTGCTGTTGGCTCGGTCGTTCTCAACTCCGCCCAGGAGATCTGACGAATCGTGCAGCCCAACTGGTTCGCGTATTCGAAATCAACCGCGTCGATAGCTGAAATCGTGCGAGCCATGATGCTCTCGGGGCTGACTTGGCAGTGCAGTCCGACTCGCGCCAGAATAGCCAGTTTGGCGCGCGCGTCGAGGCCATCGATATCTTCGGTGGGATCGGCCTCGGCGAAGCCCAGTTTCTGCGCCTCGCGCAGCGCGGCGGCAAAGGGAATTCCATTCGCCTCAATCTGGCTGAGAATGTAGTTGCAGGTGCCGTTGAGGATGCCGCGAATCTTAAAGAGTTGATCGCCGGCCAGTCCCTCTTGCAATCCTGAAATTACCGGCACGCCGCCTGCTACCGATGCGCCAAAATAAATCTGCTGGTTCGCCGCTCGCGCCAGACTGAATAACTCGGGGCCACAGCGCGCGATCAGCTGTTTGTTCGCCGTGACCACGGATTTGCCCGACGTTAGGGCGCGCCTGATCCAGTCTCCAGCAGGCTGCAGGCCGCCCATGACTTCAACCACAATGTCGGCGTCGGAAGAAAGAACTTCGTCGATATTCTCGGTCCACTTTACTGAAGACGGAAGCCAGTCTACTTTTTTCCGCGCCACACTGCGATTGAAGACGTGCGTCAGGCGCAGGTGAGCGTTGGCGTGCTCACAAAGAATTCGCGCGACGGAACTGCCGACCGTACCGAAGCCGAGGAGAGCCACGTTACAGCTCTGTGCGTCAGCGTTATTTTCTTTGACGGGCCTGGCGCTGCCGGTGGCGTCGGTTTTAGAGTTACCGCTCATCGTCCTATTATCGCTGAAGCGAAGGGGCAGCTTAAATGGCGATCGGGACTCTGGCTTCTCCAAAGTAATAACTGTAGAAGACGACGCGGCACTCGACTTATCACACTACGTATCAAACAACGTATCAAGCGACGGTTGTCGATCCCGGGCTTTTGGCGGCGGGGGCCTTGTCTGGCGAGTCCTCCTCGGATTTCATTGCGGATTTAAAGCCGCGGATACCGTCTCCGATTCCTTTGCCGAGTTCGGGGAGTTTCTTGGGGCCGAACACGAGCAGAGCGATCCCGAAAATTAAAAGCAGATGCATGGGTTGAAACAGTCCTTCAAACATAATTTCTCCTTAAGAATCGTTTGCACGTGCCGCAAGCTAATTACGGGAAAAGCGGGCGCTGTGGTTGCACGTTAAGCACAGCGCCCCCTGCCGCGAGCCACGGAAAAAAGCCCTCCCCCAGAGCCGTTCGCGCGCTCTTACGACACGTTTAGAAGCCGCGTTGCGCCGCGTCCGCTTGATGGGCCAGCGTGTTAAGGGTTTTGAAGAATGCCGGGGGTTGGCCGATAAAGAGACCCATCGCGGTCAGGAATGCGACCACTCCCTTGGCTATTCCTTTCGGATTCGTGGGACGAATCACAGCGCACTTGGGCAGATTGGGGCTGATGAATTCGCAGGGCACGGGGAAGATCAGGTTAGTTTGGAGCGCCGTATCGACCGTTTTATCGAAGTTCGGGAAGGTCAGCCCGGACACCGGATCGGTGAAAGGGGCGACTGATGGCTGCACGCCATTGCCCGCAAAATCCACCCACTCGAGGAAGTGAGCTATTTCGTCTCCGCCGATGCTGACCAGAATCTGCAGCACCTGCAAATTGGTGGCTTTCTGGACGAAGGCTGAGTAGAGGGTGCTGCCGCCTTGTTCGATGGTTCCGAAGTGGAAGGCCGCCGTATTGGCGATTGCCTGAATGTGATGCGGCGGCTCGAAATCCGCGTCGGCCAGCGGAATGGCGGGCACGTTCACCAGGTCGATCGCTTGCGGAAACGTGACTCCGAGGTCTGGATTCAGAGCGCTTCGATAGCGGGTATACCAGCTGGTGTCTACAGTGAGGTTCATCAGATTGGTGAGCCGCCCGATCTGCTGCGCGCCTTTGGCCTGGCTGCTGGGCAATGTGCGAAAGGCATCCAGATCCACGGGCTCAGCGCCGATGGAGAGCAGATAGGCGTTCAAGAATTCCGCGTGGCTCAGTTCATCGGTGGTGTTGCTGGAAATGTACTGCGGGCCGTCGGAATCGAGGTTCATGAAAGCCGCCTGATAGCTGTTCATGGGTTTGAAGGGAACTGTTTCGACCGGGAGTTGGCCGGGTGTAAGGCCGCCGAGCTCCGCATATTGCTGCCACAGGTCGGCCTCGATGAGCTCGGCCGCGGCTACGAATCGCAACAGGGCTACGTCGCCGGAGGTGATGACGCCTTTTGTCTGGGACGCTTCGGAAGCGGCGGCCAGCAGGGAACCGCCAGTGAGGGCCGCTCCGGCGATGCCCATGCCTTTGAGAAAGGAGCGGCGCTTGACGCCGGTCTCCATTGGCGAACCGGATCGAGATTCAGATGGAGAATCGGATGCGGATGCAGTTGTTTCAGCGGACAGTGTGAGGGCTAGGGTATCTTGGTTCATGGTGACAGACTCCTGTCTTTATAGAATTGATGTCGGTGACCGGGCGAACCGGCGATGCATTCACCGCAAGATGAAGGTAGGCTGTCGCGAGTTAGGGGGTGTCATGCAGCGGTCAAGACTTTGTCAATTTGTTCGCCGCCAGAGATAGAGAGCGAATGGAGTGAGCTCCTGAACGGCCAAGCTCTTTCGCGTGCGGTCTTTCGTGCTTCGTCTTTCGTAATTCGCCTTTGCTGTTGGCGTGCCGTACCTCGCCTCTTTCGCTCGTTGCATGCCGTATAATTAGGGGGTCACTACTATCCACAAGGCTTCCGGGTGGTGCGGTTCGCCCCCATACTTTGGCGGTTCAGTCCAGAAAGGTAGAGTAATGGCCACTATCGATGTCGTGCCCCAGGAATCGGCGGGCCAACTGGGGCAAAGGCGTGTCGTTAACGACATGAGCATTCAGGTTGCGACGGTGAATGGTTCGGGGTCGCAAAGTTCCAACACAGTTCTGTTGCGCAGCATTTTCCAGATGGGCGTGCCGATTTCGGGGAAGAATCTTTTTCCTTCGAATATTGCGGGGTTACCGACCTGGTACACGATCCGCGCCAATAAAGACGGCTACATTGCGCGCAAGAAAGAAATCGACCTGCTCATTGCGATGAACGCGGAAACGGCGCAGGATGACGTGAAGACGCTGGCGCCGGGGGCAGCCGTGCTTTACGACGAACCGCTGGCGCTCGATAAGGTGCGCGGCGATCTGATTTATTACGCCGTGCCTTACGACAAGCTGGCGGCTACGGTGGGAGCGGACGCCAAGCTGCGCAAGCTGATCAAGAACATGATTTACGTCGGGGTCGCGGCGCAGTTGCTGGAAATTGATTACGCCGAGGTGGAGAAGGCGATCCGCAAACAGTTCGCGACCAAGGTGAAGGCGGCGAATTTGAATCTGGCGGCGGCCAAGGCCGGCCACGACTATGCCGCAGCGAATCTGAAGAAGCGCGATCCTTTTTACATCGCGCGCATGGATAAGACGAAGGGCAAGATCATCGTTGACGGCAATTCGGCCGCCGCGATGGGCTGCATGTTTGCCGGATGCACGGTGGTGACGTGGTATCCGATCACGCCGTCGTCTTCGCTGGTTGAGACGATGATCGACTACATGAAGGAATACCGCATCGGGCCGGACGGCAAGGCGACGTTTGCCATTGTGCAAGCCGAGGACGAACTGGCGGCTGTGGGCATGGTGATCGGGGCGGCTTGGGCGGGTGCGCGATCGATGACTGCGACCGCGGGCCCGGGTGTTTCGCTGATGGCTGAGTTTACGGGGCTCGCGTATTACGCGGAGGTTCCGGCGGTGATCTGGGATATTCAGCGCGTTGGTCCATCGACCGGCTTGCCGACTCGCACTTCGCAGGGCGATGTGCTTTCGACGGCGTTTCTGAGCCACGGAGACACAAAGCACATCCTGCTGTTTCCGAATTCTGTCGCCGAGTGTTTCACCATGGCGCAGGATGCTTTTGATTTGGCGGAACGCTTTCAGACTCCCGTGTTTGTCATGTCGGATCTCGATTTGGGTATGAATAACTGGATGTCGGATCCGTTTCCTTATCCCGAGAAGCCGATTGATCGGGGAAAAGTGCTGACTAAAGAGGATCTGGAGAAGGCGGGTAGTTTTGCGCGCTACAAGGATGTGGATGGCGACGGCATCGGCTATCGCACGCTGCCGGGTACGGATCATCCGGCGGCGGCGTGGTTTGCGCGCGGCAGCGGACATAACGAAAGAGCGCAGTATAGCGAACGTCCTGATGATTTTGAACGCAACATGGAACGGATCAACAAAAAGTTCGAAACGGCGCGGTCGTTTGTTCCCCGGCCGGAGTTGGCGGGAAGCGGTAAGGCTAAGGTTGGAATTCTGGCTTATGGCACGTCGCATTGGGCGATCATCGAGTCGCGGGATCAGTTGGCCAAAGAACACCAGCTTGAGACGGATTATCTTCGGGTGCGGTCGTATCCGTTTACGCGCGAGGTGCACGACTTTATCGAGCGGCATGAACGAACTTATGTTGTGGAACAGAACCGCGACGGGCAGATGGCCAGCTTATTGAAGCTGGATATCAAGCCGGAGTTGACTCCGCGCTTGCGATCGATCTGCCATATTCACGGATTGCCGCTTGACGCGCGCTCGGTAACCGACGAACTGATGATGATGGAGGGTAAGTAACATGGGAACCACAACGACTAACACGCCGGCGCCAGCTCCGGCTCCGAAGATTAACCGCATTGGCTTGCAGGTGGTTGATTATCGCGGCGGCAAAACTACTCTCTGCGCGGGTTGCGGGCATAATGCGATTTCCGAGCGCATCATCGATGCGATGTATGAAATGGGAGTGCAGCCGGAGCGCGTGGCCAAATTCAGCGGGATTGGATGCTCTTCGAAGAGTCCGGCGTATTTCATGAATCGGTCGCACAGTTTCAACTCCGTGCACGGACGCATGCCTTCGGTGGCGACGGGAGCGATGCTCGCGAACAAAGAGCTGATTGCGCTCGGCGTGACGGGCGATGGCGATACGGTTTCGATCGGCGCGGGACAATTTGTTCATCTCATGCGGCGCAATCTGCCGATTATTTACATCATCGAGGACAATGGCTGCTACGGTCTGACAAAGGGGCAGTTCTCGGCGACGGCAGATCTGGGGTCAACACTGAAGAGCGGCGTGGTCAACGACCTGCCTCCGGTGGATACTTGTGCCATGGCTATTCAGTTGGGAGCTACGTTTGTGGGACGATCTTTTTCCGGCGACAAGCGGCAACTTCACACCATGCTCAAGGCTGCGATCGCGCATAAGGGAACGGTGATGCTCGACGTGGTTTCGCCGTGCGTGACGTTCAACGATCATGAAGGCTCGACCAAGTCTTACAAATACATGCTGGCGCATGAAGAGCCGTTGCACGAAGTCAGCTTTGTTCCGGCGTTTGAGGAGATCAACGTGGACTATGATCCGGGGACCACGTTTGAAGTCACGATGCACGATGGGTCGAGTTTGCGGCTGCGGAAACTTGAAGAAGAGTATGATCCGACGGATAAGGTCAACGCGGTTCGACGCTTGATGGAGTCGCACGCCAATGGCGATGTGCTGACGGGCGTGTTTTACATCAATGCCAGCGCGCCGAGCTTTATCGACATGCTGAATGTTACGGATCATCCGCTGGCCACTCTGCCGGAATCGTTGACGCGGCCGAGCCGGGAAGCGCTGGCGAAGTGCATGGAAGAATTGCAGTAGGATTTTTTGTTGGATGATTGAGAAATTTGAGCCGGCTTCTTTTGGAGCCGGCTCGAATAGTTTATAGGTGCACCAGGTGCTTATTACAACAGGCAGCTACAGCCTAGCTGGGCTCGGCTGCGACCGCCGAGGGCGGCTGTCTTTACGCAAACCTTTACGGGGCAGAGCCCCGTTACCACACGAGATTTTCAGCTGCCCATGGTCAGTACTACGCGAAATCTGGCGCGGCCGCTGATCATCTGGTCGTAGGCTTCGGCGGCTTTCTCCAGTGGATATTTTTCGATCATCGGACGGACTCCGGTGAGGGCGCTGAATTGCATGGTGTCTTCGGAGTCCGTGGCGATCCCGCTGGCCCAACCCTGGAGGGCCTTGCTGCCCACGATCAGCTGAATCGGGGTGACCGCAATTGGGTCAGAACCTGCGCCTACGACGACAAACTTACCGCTGCTGGCAAGTCCATTCACCAGAGCGGACATGGCTTTGGAATCGGGCGCGGTGGCGAGGATCACGTGGGCGCCGCCGAACTTCTTCAATTCTGCGGCGGGATCGACAGCTGAGGTATCCAGGTAGTGAGCGGCACCCAGTTTACGCGCGAGCGCCTCTTTGTCTTTTCCTCGTCCGATGGCGAAGGTGCGAAAGCCCATCTGGCGGGCGTACTGGATTCCGAGATGGCCGAGTCCACCTATGCCCTGCACAGCGACGAGATCGCCGGCGCGCGCTCCGGAATTGCGCAGCGCATTGAAAACGGTGATGCCAGCGCAGAGGAGGGGCGCAGCGTCTGTTGCGGCGAGATCGTCCGGGATGGCGGCGACGGCCTCGGCGGGAGCGACCATATATTCCTGGTAGCCGCCGTCGTAACTGATGCCGGTAATTTTTTCGTTCTGGCAGTTGATGAAATCGCCGCGGCGGCAGGAGTTGCAGGTGAAATCGTGGCCGCCGTGCCATCCGACGCCTACGCGCTGTCCAGGCTTCCAGTTGGTAACGTCGGCGCCGACGGCATCGATGCGGCCGGCAATTTCGTGTCCGGGAATGCGGGGATACTGGATGCCGGGCCAATAGCCTTCCTTCACGAGCGAGTCGCTGTGGCAGATGCCGCAGGCTTCGACCTTAATTCTGACCTGATTGCGGCCGGGATCAGGAATGTTTTTTTCGATGACTTCGAAATTGCCTCCGGGCTTGGAGACTTGCACGGCTTTCATCTTTGATGCTGGCATAGTTCTTCCTCATGAATTCTGGTGAGTGGGAATTTGTAGACGAATGGAACTGAACAATGAGATGAACGAAGTTGTGAGGAGGACTCAGTTTTCAGCCGATGGGCCGCGGAGACGGACTTCTGGGATCACTCGGTCGATGCGAGCTTTGCATTAGCAAACGGGCGTGCCGCCTGGACGGGCCCCCGTCGCTCCATTTTTAGTTTGTGGAAGATGCTAACCGGTCTTCTTTCTCAACTCTCCTTCGAAGGAGTGTTCGGGGCTGTGACCGGGCTCGGGGAAATCGCTATCGGCGCCGTCTTGCATGGGGTCGGGGTTGCGGTGGCCGAGTTGGCCTTGCATGGAGTTGTTTCCGCTTTGGCCCCGCTCGTCCGGCTCCTGAGAACCTTTTCCGCGATCGGAATCGTTGAGGAGATGATCGCTGGCGCTTCCTGGCGTGTTAGGCATTTTCTGTTCACGTCCTTTAGTAACGATTGAAAACGTAGGTTATCCTCAAAGCTCGCGCTAAGCAATAGCCGTAAGTAGTTATCGTTGTTCCATCTGCAAGTTGTTGTAATAGTGACGATAGGTAAATTTAATAGTCGGTTAACCTGCTCTTGAATCTAAAATAGGATATGGCTAGCAATTTTCGTAAACATTATCTCTTTGCCAGCGACTTCGATCAGACGCTGACCTTCAATGATACGGGTTACGTGTTGAGCGAGTTGCTTGGCATTTCCGTCGAGGAATTCGAGCGCAAAGCCAAAGGTATGGCGAAGCTGAACCTGGTTCAGCAGGGCGCCGAACTTTCTTATCTGCTCTTACACGACCCCGAGTTTCGCTCGCGGGTGCGGCGCGACGACTTGATACAAGCGGGCAAGCTGATTCGCCTCAAGGAAAACATCAAGCAGGTTTATGAGATTCTGGACAAGCGGATCGATGGCTTCCACTTTGATTTTTACGTGATCTCAGCGTCGCCGGTCGAAGTGATTCAATCGGCTCTGGAGGGAATCGTGCCGGAGGATCACATCTTCGGCACCGAGTTCAAGTACAAAGCGTCGGGCGAGATTGAGAGCCTGGTGCGAGCCACGGCGGGTTATGGAAAAGTCACGCGCTTGGATCAACTCGAAGAACAATTAGGACTGCCGGCCGATCACATCGTTTATGTGGGCGATGGCAACTCTGACATTCATGTGATGCTGCACGTGAACCGGCGCGACGGTTTCACCATTGCTGTTTCAGAATCGAAGCTGGTGGCGCAGATCGCGAAGCGGACGGTGCTGAGCGACAATGCGCTGCCGACGCTGGTGCCGATTCTCGAAGAGATTGCCGGCTGGCAGCGGACGCAGATCCGGCAGTTATTCGATTCGTATGGCTTCCTGATTCAGGGCTGGGACCGGGTGCAGACCGACTGGGTTACGCTGCGGCCGAGCAGCGGCATGCTGGCGGCGAAGGCTGAGACCGCAGTGGACGTCGTTTAGGTTTTAGACATTTGCAGCGGTTCGAGCTGGGCTCGGACGGGACGGACGAATGCGTCCGTCCCTGCGAGGGCGCGGGTCAACGTACAACTAATTTCGCGGCTCTGGGTTCTTATCTGCTGAGGGGCGGCTCCTCGGCTGGGTCATTATCCCCTCTATCTTCGACCTGATCTTATAATCGAGGCGTTCTATCATGAGGCTTCTCCGCGTTCTTCTGGCGTGGTCGTTGGCAATATGTGCGGTCACTTTATGTGGAGCACAACCGCAATCGCAAGCTACGCCGCCCACTCCGTCACAACCGCACGAGTGGACGCCGCGGGGGCTGGAAATTTTGCGAAAGGGCGCTTCCTCGAAAACCGAGTTTACCCTTGACCATTCCATGCTGGTGATGGCGGCGAAGGTTGATCCCGACAATGAGGATCTGCGCCGAGTGATTGCGGGCGTGAACGGCGTATCGGTGCACAGATTCCGGTATGCGGCGGGGTCGACTTATGATGCGGAAGCTCTGCAGTCGGTGAAGGACGAATATCATTCCACGGGCTGGAGACAGGTGATGCACGACGAGAACGCCGGAAGCCAGGGAGTTACGAACCTGTGGCTGCGACTGGAGAATAACGCGGTCAGTGATGTTGCGGTTCTGCTGGTGAAGCCGGCGGAAGTGGACCTGGTTTCTATTTCTGGCTCCATTAGCCCGGTTGATCTGGCGCATCTGGGCGGGCACTTTGGTATCCCGAAAATTGAGGGTGGTGTGAGGGTGCCGAACACTGCGCCACGGCCGTAATCGGATTGAGTGGACACTCTTGGCCGCCGCCGTTGTTTTTGCCTCTGGCGACGGCTCTTACCAGTTGCAAGGCGCATGCGCTGCATGCTTTTCGCGGACAGGGACTGTCCGCGCCACACTAGTGGGTTTTCGGCGCTGATGGCGCGAGTTTTCGCAACTTGTCTCTTGCCTGAATGGCTTCGCTGGTGCGCGGATAACGTTGAATCACGTGCCTCAGCTCCTGGATGCCGTCATCCTGTTTCCCCAGTTCGATGAGGGCCAATCCTTTTCTTAGTTGCGCCGAGGCGGCTTTGTTGCCACTGGGAAAATTTTGCAAAACCATATCGTAGTTTGTGACCGCCGACTGAAAATCGCCGGCCTTGTACTGGATTTCGGCTAGATAGAAGTAGGCGTTTCCGGCGAGATCGGTATCGGGGTAGAACTTGATGTAGTCGCTGAATTCCTGGGTTGCCAGGTCATTTTTCCCGCCGTTGTAGTCGCGCAGCGCATTGTTGTAGAGAACATCTGGCGGAGGCGCCTGCGCGATTGCCTGTTGGGCCTGCTGCGCCTGAGCCTGCTGCGTGGCCATGGACTGCTGCGCGGCCGCCATGTCTTCGAGTTGCTTGCTGAGCTTGGAGAGCCGGACTTTGAGCTCGTCCATGGTGTCATTCAGCGCCTGAATCTGTCCGGACATTTGGTCGACCTGGCCGGAGCGATCCTGCTGCTGTTTGTTGATGGACGACTGCAGTTCGTTAATTGCGGCGATCACTTTGTTGGCGGCGTCGGTGTTCTGGTCGAGCAGGTTCTTCATGACGCCCATGCGCTCGTCAAACGATTGCTTCATCGCGGTCATCTGCTGCTGCAATTGTGTGACCTGGGTTTGCAGTTCGATGAGGTCTTTGTTGACGGCGTGGGCGGGCGCGATGGAGACGATGAACAATAGTGTGAGGACGAGTGCGATGCGATTCGATTTCATAAGATCCTATTGGATGAGCGAGGCGAGGGGCGGGTAGTTTCCGCCAAAATGCAGGTCCCTCGCTTCGCTCGGGATGACAATTCCTAAAAAGTGGCGGCGACTAGACTGCGCATCGAGCCGCCGGCTGAATTATTTTTCGTAAACGAAGTGACCACGGCGATTTTGCTGCCAGCAACTTTCGTTCGACTCGGTACAGAATGGTTTCTCTTTGCCGTAGCTGATGGTCTTGATGCGATCACCGGCCAGTCCAGCCTGTACGAGCGCGTTCTTCACGGAGTCGGCGCGATTTGCGCCCAAGGCCAGGTTATATTCAGTTGAACCGCGCTCGTCGCAATGTCCCTCGATGGTGATGCGGATGTTGGGATGCTGCTGCAGGAAGCGCGCATCGCCCTGAATCGTCACTTGATCGGACGGGCGTATATCGTACTTGTCGTAATCGAAGTAGATATCTTTCACGTTTTGCGCGAAGAGTTCTTCTTCGGTAGCGTTTGACGTCTGGGGCGGCGGCGCGGGTGCGGCGTTCACGGTCACGCGAGCGGTTGCGTCCTGCGTTCCACCGGGGCCTTTGGCTACGAGATGATACGTGGTCGATTCGGCCGGAGTAACCTGGCGCGAGCCGCTCATATCCACGGGACCGAGGCCGTCGATGCTGACCTCAGTGGCGTTCGAGGTCTGCCACGTCAGCGTCGTTGATTGGCCCGGATCGAGAGTGTTCGGATTCGCCGAAAGGGAAGCCGTGGGGGCGGTCGGCGCGGGTGGGGGCGGGGGTGGTGGCGGCGCAACTTTCTTGTGGCATGCGCCGAGGAAGATAAGCGCACTCAGGGCGAAGATCAGCGTGGCCCATCTTGTCATCTTGAGTGTTGTTCCCAATCTCAGTTCGGACGTCATTGCGTGCTTCACTGATTCCTCCAGTTTTCCGTGCGCCCGCAGCAAAATGCGTAATTGCAGCTTGACGGGAGGGCGCACTCTGAGCCAGCCGCAAAAACCTTACTACCAGCCGTGGTAAATCTTGAATCTGTGGTGTCAGCGCCTCAAGGCGCTTTCATTGCGTATCTCCTATGGCACGGCCGACACGCCCTACCCTCGGTTGATTCTGCGAGCTGGGCTCGCTGGACAGCCGAGGGCGGCTGTCCCTATGTGAGTTTGTTCGCCGCCTGTAAAGGCCTGCCCTGATACCAAGCTTACTTCCCGCCTCGGGATGTCTGTCGTGATGCGAACCTTACTTGTTACTGTATCGACCAACCTGTTTACGAATCCAGCTATTTCCAACTCCAGTTGGGCTGAGTGTTGCTGCCCTTAAAGGTCAACTGCTTTACGTTCGTGCCATCCGCCAGCATGCTCCAAATCTGATCGCTGCCGGAGCGGTGGGATTGAAACACGATGTGACGCCCGTCAGCCGACCAGCAAGGAAAATCGTTGCCCCCGGCGTCATGCGTCAGTTGCACCCATTGTTTGCTGGCGGCATCCATCAGATAAACATCGTAGGAGCCGGGTTCGCCCGGGCCATACTTGCGCTCCCAGGAGAAAGTCAGAAACTGTCCATTCGGCGACCAGTTGGGTGAGATCGCATAGCCTTGATCGGTCATGCGCTGCAGGTTGGTGCCGTCGGATTCCATCGTATAGATCTGCGGCAGACCTGTCCGCCCGCTGACAAAGGCGATCTGAGTGCCGGTCTTGCGATTCCAGGTCGGTGAAATGTCGGGGCCTTTATCAGTGGTCAGGCGGTGCAAGTTTCCTCCCGAAGCATCCACCACAAAAATGTTGGGGTAGCCGTTGCGCGAGGAGGAGAAGGCTATTTTGCCATCGGGAGACCAGGATGGCGAAAAATTCATGCCTCCCTGGCGTGGAAAGCTGACCATTCGGTTGAGATCGAACGAATACATCATGATCTCCCAGCTGGCTTTTGTGAGTGCGCTAAAGGCCAGGCGCGAGCCGTCGGGAGAGATGTGCGGCGAGAGAGAAATGGTTCCGAGGTGCGTGACCTGCTGCTGATTTGCGCCGTCGTAATCCATCATCCAGATTTCTTTGTTGCCGCTGCGCTTGCTGACGAAATAGATTTTGGTTTCGGCGATGCCTTGTACGCCGCCGCCGAGGCGGAAGATGATTTCGTCGGCAAACCGGTGCGCGATGACGCGCACGGCATCGGGTGTGGCATTGTCGGTGTATTGCTTTCCGAGAACCTGCGGCGACTTTTCATTTTTTACGTCGTAGAGCCAACCCTGCACTGTGACTTTGCCGCCTGCAATGCCGAGGTTGCCGAAGGCGAGCATGGAGGTGTTGGGCGGCGGGGAATTCCACGCAGTGAAATTAACCTCAGAGGGCTGGCCTGGTTCCTGCAGCGGATAAAAACTCTTGGAGACGAGATCGAAGATTCCGGCGTTGTCGAGATCGTTCCAGAGCACCTCGTTAAAGGTCTTCAGCAGGTTGGCGTTGTTAGGATCGGCGTTCGAGGGCTTGAAGTCGGCTGCGGCCAGCCGAACGCGCTCGACGCCGAGTCCGGTGCCGGTGCGAATCCAGTCCTGCGCGAAACTGGCGGTCGCCGACAAGATCAGAAGGGCAATGAGGATGAGAGCGCAACGACGAGTTGGTCGAGCTGAATAACTCAATTTGTACTCCTATATAGTCGTCAGTCGTTAGTCGTTAGTCGTTGGCAACCAGCAAACCCCGCTTGTCCTGTGAACGGCTGACGACCAGCGACTAGCGACTGACTTACCGTTTGTAATCGAACCAAAACTCTACCGATACTTTGCTTCCGGAATAATCCGACGGCAGCGGACCGAAAGTATCGATGCGCTGTAGCGCTCGGACCGCCGATTGATCCAACGACGGCACGCCACTCGACTGCTCAAGTTGAACATTCGAGGGATGGCCGTCGCGCGCGATATCGAACGTCAAATAAACCCGTTTTGCTTCCGTGATTCGTGGGTCGACTTCATACTTCAACCAGTTCTCGGTGATCTTGCGTTGGACAGCTTGCACGTACCAGGCAAACTGGCTGCCAAAATCGCCGCCACTGCCGGTGAATCCAAATCCGCCCTTGGCTGCGCCCGCGTTCATGGTGTAGGGGCCGCTGACAGGACCGCCTTCGCCATATGGAATCTGATTCGACGCGGCTGCCGCCGGTTCCGGTTTACGTTGCGTCGCCGTCTTGACCGGGGCGGGCTTTATTTTTGTCTTCGTGTTCTTGTCGGGAATCGGAATCGCTTCCGGCTCCTTTTCGTGAACCGCGGGCTCCGACTTCGAGAGACCTTTGGATTCCGTGGCCAGCACATTAGTTGTCTGAATTGGATTGGCGGGCAAGGGAACCGAACTTACCAGAGTTGCTCCCATGGCTTCGCCGCCACCTCCGCTGCCCCAACTGGAACCGCGCATCCCGCTCACAAACACCGCGTAAAACACGACAAACGCTGCGAAAGCGACATGCAATCCTAGAGACCACGCCAGTGGCCGGCCCAACTGCGCGTGTTCGGAATAGATGTCGTTGTACATAGCCGATATCGACATTAGTGCCCGGCGCGGACATCCATGGGCTGCGTGACGATGCTCACGTTGCTGATGCCCGATTGTTTGATGGCGTCCATGACGGTGGCGAAGGCGCCAAAAGGGACATCTTCGTCGGAACGCAAATAGATCGACTGGTGCTGCGGGTCGCGAATTTTCTGCTTCAGGACAGTCGCGATCTGGTTGATGTTGATGGGATCGTTGCCGAGAAAAACCCTTTGCGATTTGTCGATGCTGATCACCAGCCGTTCTTCGGTGATCTCTTTGACGGTGCGAGTGTGGGGAACGTTGACTTCGATTCCGGATTGCAAACAGGCGCAGTCACCATAAAGATGATGAGCAGCACGAGCACGACATCCACCAGCGGGGTGATGTTGATGTCAGAGAGCGCGCTCTGCGTGCGTCCATTGGCAGCGGTGAAAGCCATCAGCGCCGGACCTCGGTGAATTGCGACGCCTCCACGGTTTGCCGCTCCACCATGTTCAGCATTTCGAGGGTGAAATCATCGTTGCGCGCGGCCATTTCACGAATCGAGCCGATGATCAGGTTATAGGCGATCACGGCCGGGATGGCGGCGGCAAGACCCGCAGCGGTGGTCACCAGAGCTTCGGAGATTCCGGGGGCGACCGCGCGCAAAGTGGCGGCACCGGCCGTGCCAAGGCCATGGAAGGCGTCAATGATTCCCCAGACGGTCCCGAACAATCCGATGAACGGTGTGACGGCGCCGGTAATTGCCAGCCACCCAACGTTGCGCTCGAGGCGGGTAATCTCTTCGGACGACGCGATCTGCATGGCGCGCTGAATGGAGATTAGATTATGAATTCCGCCGGTGGTGCCCATCTGGCGTTTGAACTCGACGACCGCGGATTCGAACACTCCAACCAACGGGCTGGGGCGAAATTGCTCGGCGATCGGCGCAATGTCTTGCAGGCGCGGTGCTTTGTGGAAAGCGCGCACGAAGCGTCCACTTTGCGAGCGAGCGCGGCTGATCTGTCTCCACTTGGAAAGAATCACCGCCCACGAGAGCACGCTGAAGGCGATGAGCAGGAGAAGCGCGGTTTTGGCGACCGGACCGGTCTGAAGGACGAGATCAACGATTTCGCCGCCGACAAACGAAAGGATAAATGACGGCAGGACAGAAGAAAAATGCATCGGTTTTGGGAGATCCCCGTTAACAATTATAGACCACTGCGACGGCGGGGTCGGCGAGGGTATCGCATCGGTCAATGCATTTGTTGAAGGCGTTTCCCGAGACACTGAATCATCAATCACCTTGCTTGGTTGAATATCGATGATCCGATGCCGGGAATAGCTATTTGCTTGGAATCGCCGCCTCCGTGACATTCGAGTATCCGGATTGCTCGCCCTGGGCGTTCACGGCGGTGGTCACGTAATAGTAAGTGTTACCCGCAGCAACCGTTGAATCCGTGTAGTCGGTCGAAGAGTCGATCCCAGCATTGATCTGATGGAACGGACCGGCCACGGCGTTTCCGCGGAACACGTTATATCCCAGTGCCGTCGTGACTCCGGTCCATGAAAGGGAGACGGTGTAGCTGCCCTGTGGCGTGCCGGTACCTGTCACCGGTTCAACCGTTGGCGAATCCGTGGCGTTGCTGATGAATCCTACTTTGGCCGGATCGGTGCCGGAGGAACTGGGGAGAACCGAACCGTGACTGGGATGCTTTTTCCGGCCGGAATGGTCACGGGCAGTTTCAATCCGACGATGGCGAACTCCGAACTGGTCGAATGGTCGGACGAAATCGTTACAGCTGCGTTCGAGGCCGTAAGCGTTGCTTGCAGCTTTGCTTTCGATCCCACCGTGACATTACCGAAGCTGAGGCTTGCAGGCGAGATCTTCAGTTTCGGGTTTGCGGCGGTGCTGGCACCGGCGCCAGTCCCCGAGACATTTACGGTGAGAGTGGGATTCGAGGTATTGCTTGTGAGCGTAAGGCTACCACCGGTGTATCCTGTGGCAGTCGGCGTGAAAATAACCGGTACCTCGACAGTTGCCCAGGGCCCGAGTGTCGCGGGTAAGGCGAAATCGCCGAATGAGAACGCGCTCCCTTGTTCTGATTTGGAAAGGATAACCACCGCCGTGCTGCTCGTGTTCGTAAGTTGGACGGAGTAGGAAGTGGATTCGCCGATGGTGATGTTTCCGAAATCATAACTGCAGGGGACACACTCAAGTCGTTGTGCCAATGCGGACACAGACACCAGACAAGAGAGAAGCGCTGCTACAGAGGCTGAGAGTAAGGATCGCATGCATGCGATTTTCGCGATCCGGCTGGTTACAAGGCAAAATCGGAAGTGTATTTTGCGCAATCATTAGTGCACGCGCAATCATTAGTGCAACGCTCGCTCTTAGTTAGTGGGCCATATATGTTCATAGTTTCGTAAATTACACATCCTGGGACTCTTGTGCTAGCCGAACTTCGACTTGAAAATTACGCGGTGATCGACAATGTCGTGATTGAATTCGCGGCTGGCCTGAATCTTCTTACAGGCGAAACCGGGGCGGGGAAGTCGATCCTGATTGATGCGTTGGGACTGCTGCTGGGCGACAAGGCATCTTCCGATGTGATTCGCACGGGGGCTGAGAGAGCCGTGGTCGCTGCGGTGTTTGAGGGCGAAGGAGCGGCGGCACGCTCGATCGAAAGCATCCTGGAGACGAATGGACTGGATGCAGAGAATGGCTCGCTGATTTTGCGGCGAGAGATTGCTGGCGGCGGCAAGGGACGCGTCTTCGTCAATAATCAGCCGGCGACGGTAGCTGTGCTGAAACAGATTGCGCCGCACCTGGCGGTGATCCATGCGCAGAATGAATCCCTGGTAAATTTCGATGCTGCGGCGCGGCAGGACCTGCTTGATGCTTACGCGGGAGTTGAGTTGAAGGACCTAGCGGCTGCGTTCGCGCACTGGAAGCAGATTCGCGGGCGCATCGCCGAACTCGAACAGGACGAGCAGGATCGCATGCGGCTGCTGGACTTATGGAACTTCCAGTGCCGTGAGATCGAAGAGGCTCGGTTCGTGGCCGGCGAGGACGAACAACTCGAGGTGGAAAAGCGCGTTTTGGCGAATGCCGAGAAAATTTATGGCGCGGCGGTCAATGCTTTCGACCTGTTGTATGAGGGCAATGCGTCGACTTCATCAAGCTTGCGTGCCGCACAGAAGCACCTTGAAGAGCTGGTTCGCTATCAGCCCAAGTTTCAGGAGGCGCTCGCGGCGCTTGAGTCTGCGCGCATCAGTGTTGAAGATGTGGGCGCGACGCTGCGCGATTATGCGGGAGGAATCCAGGCTTCGCCGGAGCGTCTTGCCGAAATCGAAGAACGGCTGGCTCTGTTGGATCGGCTGAAACGTAAGTATGGGCCAACGCTGAAGCAGACGATTGCATTCGGCGAGGACGTCGGGCGCAAGCTGTCGGAGATGGAGAACAAAGATCAAGTATTGCTTGAACTGCGGGCGATGCTCGCCGTTGCGGGAGGGGAGTATCGCAAGGCCGCGCGCGCCGTCTCTCGCAAGCGGTCGGAGGCGGGACGGAAATTAGAGAAGCTGGTTGAGGCGGAGATCAACGATCTTGCCATGCGGGCGAGTTTCCGCATCGCTGTAGAAGAAAACGACGCGGAGGAGCATTGGACAGCTTCGGGCATCAATCAAGTCGTCTATCGCATCTCGACTAACGCGGGAGAGACGCTGCGTCCGCTGGAACAGATTGCTTCCGGCGGCGAGTTGTCGCGCGTCATGCTGGCGCTGAAAGCAAGCGTTGAGGCGGGGACGAATGCGCTAGGAAATTTAAAAAAGAAATCGGCGGCAGCGCAGCGGACGCTTGTCTTCGATGAAATCGACACCGGCATCGGAGGGCGCGCCGCTGAAGCCGTGGGGAAGAAATTGAAAGCGCTCTCTAAAGGCAATCAGGTGCTCTGCGTAACTCATCTGCCGCAGATCGCAACCTTTGCCGATCATCATTATGTGATCGAGAAGCGCGAGGCTGCGGGGCGGGCTAAGACTACGGTTCGGCAGATTAGCGGCGAAGAGCGAACGGAAGAAGTGGCTCGCATGCTGTCGGGAGCCAAGCTTACTGAGACTTCGCGGAAGCATGCGGAGCAGATGATTCGGGCCAACGGATAAGTCGTTGTCTCCGCTTGCAGATTGGGTACCCCCCTCCCCCCTATTTTCCCGCAAAGTATTCAAAACAAAGATATGATTCTAAAGTATTCAGGAATAAGGAGTTAGCTCTTGGCTTTCGGTACGACGCCATCGGGTGGGTTTCGGTGTCGAAAAAGATTAAATCTCCGTCGATTGGAATCATTGACTTAGCGGGAAATTCCCGCCAGATCTTTGAGTTTAAGGGCTTATTCGGAAAATCTTCCGGAATAAGGATTTATTGGAACTCTTTGCGATTTCGGCCACTTCTTCTTTGGTGGGGCATAGCCAAACTGGGCAAGGAAAGCGGAGCCGGGGCTTCGGCTATTTTGTGATGCGGCGATTTGTCAAAGATCGAATCTGGGATCGCTGCTATCAATTTGTTTATTATAGCTCTATTTTAACATCTGGTGTCAAGCTATCTGATGTCAGGGATTTAGTAGTTAGAGGTTCCAAATATACTCCTGCGTAAGTTAAGTAAGTGGGCCCTCGGACTTCGGCGCGCCAAGGCCCTGGCGAATGGGTAGTTTCAAACTGAAAGACAAGGCTCGCCTGCTTTGATTAGTGGCGCGATCTCAAACTTTCTGCACGGCGGTCTCGGCTAATCGCTTCATCCAGCGTTCGCGTATCCTCAGTGACATGGATCCCGAGCCTGTAGACGGGGAATAGTAGTGGCGGAGAGTGGTTGATATCGCCATAGACGGGGCCTATGGGTGCCGGGTCACGTTCAATCTTGCCCGAGATCACCATTTCTTAATTGACTGCTTGGAATCAGTGCACGAACTCGGAATCGAGTGGGACCTCTCATTGGGATCCGTCTTCGCGAGGGTATCTGACGCCGCTTTGAATGAGCATTTCGAGATCCGACAGAATTTGAAGGGATGGGCGAAGACCGGTTAAGCGATGCCCCGGTGGGCTTCGGTCAACGATGGCCTTAGTGAGGTCAATGGGCATTGGCAATACGCCATTAGTGGTTCGACGGAGCCGAAGAGGTAATCTTATCCCGTCGGGGCCGGGCTTGGATCTGCGACGGACTCGTTCGACGGCCTGCGGCGATGATTGCACCTCTGCCGAGGGTATCTAGTCCTATCTTCAAGAAATGCTTTGACGTAGATCGGAGTTCCGCCTTTCGGGTAAAACGGTTCTCCTACGGTCGAGATTTCGGGGTCTTCACGAGCATTTCTGCCCGTCTTTGGTCGATTCGCTGACGAATGGCGTGCGTAGCTATGGCCAGAACTGAAGTCCACGGTCGAATCACAGTCGTGAAACCCCAACGGGTCAACATCTGATCCAGTTGCGATGAGATCTGACCGGACGTGTGGCTTCTCCGCATGGAAGTAAGCCCGGGAGTGAGGATGTGCGACGTGGGTGTACCAGAATCCAGCGCGTGAAACCAAACTGTGGCAATCCAAGGACGGTGCACGCCCTGGCAAGTCGATGGCACGTTTTATGTTGAGCACGTGCGGCCCGAGGCGCGTATGCGGCCAGTTGATGGCACGATCGGATTCGTGCCATCCTCGATTGGTGCTTCTGTGGGCGACGGATAAATCTTGGCGAGCACCAAGCGAGGTCGGAGGCAAGAAGGATGGAGTCGAGGCGAGGACCGAAATCAGCAGGAGGAGGACGGCGAGGATTTGCATGGAAAGGTATTTAACTGGTCTTAAGCTCGTTCTTGTTCCCGCCGTTTTGCAAAAAATTGCTTTGTAAGACTGGTTTGACTTAGCTAAGCGAAGTTAGCTAACATAGACGCATGGAAACCATCACCATCCACAAGGCCAAAACCGAGCTTTCGCGGCTGATTGAGAGGGCTTGCCGGGGGGAGGAGATTGTGATCGCTCGGGGGAAGAAGCCGGTGGTGCGACTGGTCGCGATTGAGAATAAACAGGGCGACGCAAGCCCGGAGCCTTGCAAGGGAAGTTGAGGTCGGGCCGGAGTTTTTCGAGCCATTGCCTGCGAAGAGTTGGACAGTTGGGGGAATAGTTGCGGCTATTGCTGGATACGCATGCTTTGCTCTGGTGGTATAGCGACGATCCGGCGTTGCCGAAGTCGTGCAGAAAATTGATTGCCCGGCGGGACAGCAGCGTTTTTGTTAGCGCGGTTTCCGCTTGGGAGATTGCGACGAAGTTTCGGCTGGGCAAGCTGGCGAGTGCCTCTGAATTGGTTCAAGACTTCGGTGGATATCTTGATCGGGAAAGCTTTCTGAGCCTGCCTGTGTCCTACGACCATGGAATAAGGGCCGGGATGCTGCCGGGACCTCACCAGGATCCGTTTGACCGTATGCTGATTGCTCAGGCTGAGATGGAAAAGTTGTTTATCGTCAGCAACGAGAAAATCTTCGATCAGTATGGTGTGCGTCGGGTTTGGTGAAGTCATTCCCTTGGTCGCCCCTCCGGGGCTTGTTCTAAACGGTTGGGGCGGTTGGGGTGTCGCCCATTCACCTGTCCGTTTTCGCCGTCCACTGCTAATCCCCGCGTCATCAAAGGCTTACGTTGACCGGGGGTGCATCTTTCGATACCCTTTCTGCATCTTGTATTAGAAGTAAGTGTAGCCTAGGTGGGTCGGGGGATTCGATTTGCCGGAGAGCGGCAGCTTATTGAGGACGAACTTGCAGACTAAGACATTATTGCTGTTGAAGCCGCGGGGATTTTGCGCTGGGGTGGTGCGGGCTATCGATATTGTGCGGATTGCGCTGGAGGCTTTTGGGCGGCCGATTTATGTGCGCAAGGAGATTGTCCACAACCGCTTTGTGGTTGAAGAGCTGCAGCAGAAGGGCGCGATTTTTGTCGACGGCGTGGATGAGGTGCCGGAGGGCGAACGCGTTATTTATAGCGCGCATGGGGTTTCTCCCGAGGTGCGCGAGGCCAGCAAGGCGCGGAATCTGCGCGTGATCGATGCTACTTGTCCGCTGGTCACCAAGGTGCATGTGGAGGCGGTGAAGTTCGCAAAGGAAGGGTATTCGCTGATCCTGATCGGGCATCGCGATCACGACGAGGTGATCGGGACGCTGGGCGAAGCGCCGGCGGTGACGCAGGTGGTTGGATCGCCGGCGGAAGTGGCGTCTTTGACGTGCCTGACCCAAGCCGTGTGGCTTATTTGACGCAGACTACGCTCAGCCTGGATGAGACGCGAGACATTATTGCGGCGCTGCGCAAGCGGTTCCCCAACATTAAGGGGCCGGCGGCGCAGGATATTTGTTATGCCACGGAAAACAGGCAGGTTGCCGTGAAGCACGTGGCCTCGGATGCGGATTTGCTGCTGGTGGTTGGCTCCGACAATAGTTCGAATTCGAAACGTCTGGTGGAAGTTGCCCGTAGTTTGGGCACTCCGGCGCATCTAATCGACGACTGCAGCAATATCGAACCGGAGTGGTTGCAGGACGTGAAGACGGTGGCCCTGACTGCGGGAGCATCGGCTCCTGAGCATCTGGTGCAGGAAGTGGTGGAGTATCTGGCGGGGCGGGGCTTTGGCGACGTGCAGGAATTGGAAATCATGCCGGAAAATGTGCGCTTTGGATTGCCTCCGGAGATCGTGGAGACGATTGCGGCGGCACCGGCGGGCGCAGAGTTATAGCGGAGCGATAGTTCGGAGCGAAGATGGAAGAATTCTCCCCCTACAGTTCGGCTGCTTCGGTACGAAGTTCTGCAACTGATTCGGAACATAGCTCAGCGCAAAGCTCTTTCCATAATTCCGGGCAACGAAGCTCCGGGCAACGCGCAGCCTCAGCGCCTCAGATGCGGTTTGGAAAGATCGATGACCTGGCGAGCCGGGTCGCAGTCGCGGTCGATGCCGCGCGCAAGTATCTTTTCTCGCAGCAGCACGAAGATGGGTATTGGTGCGGCGAACTGGAAGCCGATACCACTCTCGAATCCGACTACATCCTGCTGCATATGCTGCTCGGCACGGGCAATCAGGAGCGTTTTGACAAGGCTGCCCGGTATATTCTCAACCATCAGAATGAAGACGGCGGCTGGAGCATTTATGCTCATGGCCCTTCGAACGTCAGCGCTTCGGTGAAGGCTTACTTTGGGCTGAAGCTGGCGGGATTTACCGGCGGATCATCCGGCGCTGGCGCGGGCGCGCAAGAAGATTCTTGAAATGGGCGGGGTGACCGAGGTCAATACATTCACCAAGATCTATCTTTGTTTTTTTGGGCAGTACGATTACGATGCGGTTCCGGCGGTTCCGCCGGAGATCGTGCTTTTTCCGAACTGGTTCTGGTTCAATATCTACGAAATTTCTTCGTGGTCGCGCGCCATCCTGGTGCCGCTTTCGATCTGTTATGCCAAGAAGCCGTTCAAGAAAATTCCCGACGAAATGGGAGTGGAAGAACTGTTCGTTGGCGGGCGCGACAAGTCGCGCATGCATCTTGCGCTGGGCGAAAAAACGGATTTCGTGGCGCAATTTCTTTTTATTGCTGGATCGCTTGACGCATTGGTTCGAGCGCGTGCATATCCGTCCTCTGCGTTCGCTGGCTTTGAGGAAAGCGGAGAAGTGGATGCTGGAGCGCTTTGAGATGAGCGACGGGCTGGGAGCGATCTATCCCTCGATGATGAACTCGATCATCGCGTTGCGTTGCCTGGGGTATTCGGTGGACGATCCGCAGTTTATCCGGGCGATGGACGAGTTCGAGAAGCTGGGGATTGAAGAGGGCGAGACCTTCCGCATGCAGCCGTGCATGTCGCCGGTGTGGGACACGGCATATGCGCTGTTTGCGCTGGGCGAGGCGGGGGTTCCGGCGGCCGATCCGCGGATGGTGAAGTGCGCCGATTGGATGCTGCAGAAGCAGGTGCGCAAGCCGGGAGACTGGAAGATCAAGAATCCGAAGGGCGAGCCGGGCGGCTGGTATTTCGAATTCAACAATGAGTTTTATCCCGATGTGGATGACAGCGCCATGGTGTGTCTGGGGTTGAGCCGGGTCGAGCATCCGAATGGGCGGTATCAGCGGAGTCAGTGCAGCGCGCGATTGATTGGATGTTTTCGATGCAGTGCAAGAACGGAGGCTGGGCTTCATTCGACAAAGACAACGATCGCATGGTGTTCCAGTATGTGCCGTTTGCCGATCACAACGCCATGCTCGATCCCGCGACGGTTGACATCACGGGTCGCATTCTGGAATGTCTGGCGACCTATGGATACGACCAGAATCATCCGGCGGTGAAGCGGGCGATCAAGTTTATTCGGAAGGAGCAGGAGCCGGACGGCAGTTGGTTCGGACGCTGGGGCGTGAACTACATTTACGGCACAATGCAGGTGTTGCGCGGCTTGGAGGCGATGGGCGTGGACCGGAACGATCCGATGATCCAGCAGGCGGCGGAGTGGCTGCGGTCGGTGCAGAACGCCGATGGCGGATGGGGAGAGACGGTCGGGTCTTACGATGATCCTAACCTGCGGGGGCAGGGGAGAGCACGGCTTCGCAGACGGCGTGGGCGATTATGGGATTGCTGGCCGTTGGCGATACGCGCAGCGAATGCGTGGCGCGGGGCATGGCTTATCTTCTGCGCACGCAAAATAAAGATGGTTCATGGGACGAGGCCTTCTTCACCGGAACCGGCTTCCCGCGCGTGTTTTATCTGAAGTATCACCTCTATGGCAGTATTTCCCGCTGATTGCGCTGACGACCTATTCGAAGGTGATGGCGGAGAAGAGCAGCTAGCCATCAGCACTCAGCGTTCAGCGTCTCAGCATCAGGGAGAGCGGCTGGGATTCCGTGGAGTTCGAATCTGAATGCTGACTGCCGAGTGCTGAATGCTGGGCTTTCGTTACCGGCGCTACGGGATTTCTGGGCAGCCATGTTGCTCGTGCGCTGGCGGAGCAGGGAGCCGAATTGCGGTTGCTGGTGCGGGCTACGAGCGATCTGCGCAAGTTAGCGATCTGAATGCCGATCGGGTCGTCGGCGATTTGCGCGACGCGGGCTCGATTGAGAAGGCCATGGCTGGGTGCGACGTGGTGTTTCACGTTGCTGCCGACTATCGGCTGTGGGTGCGCGATCCCGAGGAAATGTATCGGTCGAATGTAGAGGGTACGCGGACGCTGCTGGAGGCGGCGCGCAAACACGGCGTGCGGCGCGTGGTGTACACGTCGAGCGTGGCGACCATGGGTTTTACTCTAACCACGCACCTGCGGAGGGCGGCCGTCCCTACACGAGCGATTGGCGGATGAGGAGAGTCCGGTATCGCTTGGCGGACATGATCGGAGCATTACAAGCGTTCGAAGTTCATGGCCGAGCAGGTGGCGGTCGAGGCGGCGAGAGTCAGGAGTGGATGTGGTGATCGTGAATCCTACGACGCCGGTTGGCGAGCGCGATATCAAACCGACTCCGACCGGACGCATCGTCGCTGGATTTTCTGAAGCGAAAATTTCCGGCGTATGTGGAAACTGGTTTGAACCTGGTGGACGCGACCGAGTGCGCTCGCGGCCATGTTCAGGCGCTGGAAAAGGGGAGATCGGGCGAGCGCTACATTTTGGGCGGAGAGAATCTTACGCTGAAGCAGATTCTCGACCGGCTGGCGGCGATCACCGGACTGAAATCGCCGACCGTGAAGCTGCCATATTTTTTTGCGCTGGCGACTGGAGTCGTGGATGAGATGGTGACGGGCCGGCTTCTGGGCCGCGAGCCGCGCGCTACGATTGATGCGGTGCGCATGGGACGCAAGATGATGTTTGTGAGTTCGGCGAAGGCGGAGCGGGAACTGGGCTGGCGGATGGTTCCGGTGGATGGCGCGTTGCGGCGGTCGGTGGAGTGGTTCCGGGCGAACGGATATGTCTAGAATTGCCATCATAGCCGCCATGGAGCGCGAGGTGAGGCCGCTGATCCGAAGCTGGAAGTTCAGGACGATCGAACATGGCGGACGGCGGTATCGGCTGTTTGAAAATGGCGGAGTCGCTCTGATCTGCGGCGGAATTGGCGCCGAAGCTGCGCGTCGTGCGACGGAAGCGATCATTCAGGAAGTTCATCCCTTGCGCGTAGTTTCGGTGGGATTTGCCGGCGCGCTGGATGGTTCGTTGCGGGTTGGGGATGTGCTGCAGCCGCGGATGGTGATTAGCGCGGCCGACGGAGTTCGCACCGATGCCGGTTCTGGCGAGGGAGTTTTGGTGAGTTCCTCGACGGTGGCCGGCAAGGAGCAGAAAATACGATTGGCTAAGGCTTATGGTGCTGGGGCTGTGGATATGGAAGCTGCTGCCGTGGCGAATGGTGCTGAAGCAGGCGGGAGTGGAATTCGGAGTTTTGAAGGCGATCTCTGACGCTTCGGATTTCAGTATGCCGGAGATCGAAGGCTTTGTGGCGGATGACGGGACGTTTCGCTCTGTCCAATTCGCGTGCCATGTTGCGATGCGTCCTTGGTTATGGGGGCGTGCAATCGCGTTGGCACTGAATAGCGCGAAAGCCAGCCGGGCCCTGTGCGTGGCATCGCTACTCATATGACGCGGGGAGATGTTGGCGGCTCGAACCGAGATTGAGTGGGGATAAAGTTTGGGTTTATAGACTCTCGGCATCGCACCCCTAGTGACGCTCAGAGGCAGAAATTAAGATAATGAATCTGTATGACGATTGCTCCACCATCTGCAATTTCGGTTAAGGATGCCGCAGTTAGCTTCGGACGCGACATTCCCGCGGCGATGAAGGCCGCGGTTTACCGCGGTGTGAATGATGTGCGGCTGGAAGAGGTGCCCGTACCGGAAGTCGGGCCGGGAGAGATTCTGGTTCGTGTCCACACTTGTGGCATTTGCGGGACCGACCTTAAGAAAATCTCTACTGGGTCGCACTCCGCGCCGCGGATTTTTGGGCACGAAACTGCCGGTGTCGTCGCGAAGGTCGGGGATCGGGTTCGCCAGTTCAGCGTGGGCGAACGCGTCGTCGTCTTCCATCACATTCCGTGCCGCGAATGCTATTACTGCCGGCACAAGACGTTCGCACAATGCGCTATGTACAAGAAAGTGGGATGCACGGCGGGATTCGAGCCCTCCGGCGGCGGTTTTGCGGAATACGTCCGGGTGATGGACTGGATCGTGGAGAAGGGAACTGTGCGCATCCCGGAGGGCGTCAGTTATGAGCAGGCGTGCTTTGTCGAGCCGGTGAATACCTGCATCAAAGGGATCGAGACACTGCGCCTGCAGGCTGGGGAGACGGTGCTGGTGATCGGGCAGGGTCCGATTGGCCTGATCCTGGCGACGTTGGCGAAGCGGGCGGGCGCACGGGTGATTACTTCCGATTTGTATGCGGCGAGGCTTACAATGGCTAATAGCTTCGGCCTAATTCACACGATTGACGCCTCCAACGCTGACGTTGGCGAGACGGTGCGCGGAATGACGGAAGGACGCGGGGCTGACGCTGTGATTTTGGCGGTTGGCGGGAGCGGACTGATCAGGCCGGCGATGGATGCTACGCGTGCGGGAGGGCGCGCTTTGCTGTTTGCGCAAACGGCGCGCGGCGAGGCCACGATTGATCCGGCGGCGGTGTGCGTGGACGAAAAGGCTTTGCTCGGCTCTTATAGTGCGTCGGTGGAATTGCAGGAGGAATCGGTGCGGTTTGTCATGAACCGTGAAATGGATCTGGAACGGCTCATCAGCCACCGTTTCCCGCTGGAAAGCGCGGTAGAAGCGCTGAATCTGGCTGCTCATCCTCAACCGGACTCGATGAAGATCGTGATTCAGCCGGGCGGGCCAGCGCGATGAAGTGGAGCGCGTGGGAAGGACATCTATTGTGAATGGCAAGATGACGGCTGCCGTCCTCTACGGCAAAGAAGATATCAAGATTGAAAAGGTGCCGATTCCTCGCCTCGGCGAGGGCGAAGTTCTGGTTAAAGTGCATGTGGCGCTCACGTGCGGGACGGATTTAAAGGTTTACCAGCGCGGATATCACGCTCGCATGATTGTTCCGCCGGCGCTGTTTGGGCACGAACTGGCGGGAACGGTCGAGCAAGTGGGCGAGGGCGTGCGCGGCTTTAAGAAGGGCATGCGCGTGGTTGCGCTCAACTCGGCTCCCTGCGGCATGTGCTTCTATTGTTCGAAGCGTCAGTTGAACCTATGCGAGGATCTGCTGTTCAACAACGGCGCTTATGCCGAGTACATACGGATTCCGCGGCGCATTGTTGAGACCAATATGCTCGTCGTGCCGTCGAATGTGACATTCGAAGATGCCGCCATGACTGAGCCTCTCGCCTGTGTTCTTCGCGGGCTGCATGAAACGGGAGTGCAAATTGGCGACACGGTGGCGGTGATTGGCGGCGGGCCGATTGGGCTGATGTTTGTGCAGGTCGCGAAAGCTATCGGCTGCAATGTGATTGCGGTGGTCAAGCGCGATTCGCAGGTGTCTCTGGCGCGCAAGAAGGGTGCGCACGAAGTGGTGCAGATCACCAAGGTGAAAGATCCGGTGGAGGCCGTACGAGAGTTGAGTCCGGAGGGGCGTGGAGCAGATGTGGCAGATCGAGGCCGTGGGCCGTCCTGAAGCGTGGGAGTGGGCGGTGCAGATGGTGCGCAAGGGGGGTACGGTTAATTTCTTTGGCGGGTGCGCCGCGGGTACGAAGGTGCAGCTCGACACCGACCGCCTGCACTACTCGGAAATTACACTTAAGGCGACGTTCCATCACACTCCCGAGACAGTTCGCCGCGCCTTTGGGTTGATTGCGGAGAAGAAGGTTTGCGGCAACGACTACATCACGGGCGAAGCGCCGCTTTCGCGCCTGCAGGACGTGCTGCGCCACATGCTGAACCGCAATGGCGACATCAAGACCGCGATCATTCCGGGGCATTAACATCGGGCCCGGTTTCGTGTTTGAGTTGTCATAAGCGAAGCGAAGAACCTGCTGTTACGCGCGCCGGCAAAAAGCAGGCCCTTCGCTTCGCTCAGGATGACAACGATTATTTACCCAACAACTGTTGATGACAACTGCGATTAGCGATCTCTCGACCACGCTGTCTCACTCCGCCTGGAGTGCGCTGCCGCCGGAGTATGCCATTCCTCAGCAAGCGCCATCGCTGGCCGAGGCGGGCGAATATTGCCGCCGCCTAGCGCGGTCGCATTACGAAAATTTCTCTGTAGCGTCATGGTTTCTGCCTGGGCGGTTGCGGCAGCATTTCTTTAATGTTTATGCCTATTGCCGCATCTCGGACGATCTGGCTGACGAAGTCGGCGACAGCGCTGCGTCTCTGCAGTTGCTTGATCAATGGGAGACGGAGTTGGGCGCGTGTTATGCAGGGCGGGCGCGGCATCCGGTGTTTGTTGCGTTAGCAGAGACTGTGCACAAATTTCAGATTCCGAAATATGAGTTCGCGGATCTGCTGACCGCGTTCCGGCAAGATCAACGTGTCAGCCGCTACGAGACGTTTAACGATCTGCTTGGCTACTGTAAGTATTCGGCGAATCCGGTGGGGCACCTCGTGCTCTACCTCTGCGGATATCGCGATGATGAGCGCCAGTTGCTCTCCGATTACACCTGCACGGCATTGCAACTGGCGAACTTTTGGCAAGACGTTGGCGCGGACTTTGCCAAGGGTCGAGTTTATCTTCCACTGGAAGATCTGCGGCGGTTCCACGTGAGTGAAGACGTGTTACGCGATGGCAACAACACTTTCGGTTTCTGCGAGTTGATGAAATTTGAAGTTGCGCGGGCGCGGGAATGGTTCGCACAGGGGTTGCCTCTGGTTGCAAAGGTCGACCGCGCACTGGCCACCGACATTGAACTGTTTAGCCGCGGCGGAGAGGAAATTCTAAATGCCATCGAGCGCCAGGATTATGCCGTTCTCGGGCGTCGTCCTGCAATTTCTAAAGGCCGCAAGGTGGGGCTGGTCGCTCGCGCTGCCCTGGGAAAATTAGTGCCGAAGCGAAAACCGAAACGATGAGCACCGCCGTAGGCAACGCAACCGTTCAGTTTATTCCGACCGCATCCCAGTTGCGTATGGCGTACTCCGTCTGCCGGAGTATTGCGCGGTCTGCCGCCAAGAATTTTTATTATGGCTTCGCGGTGCTTCCGCACAGAAAAAGAAACGCGTTGAGCGCGGTTTACGCCTTTATGCGGCGCTGCGACGACATCGCCGATGACAACAGTGCGAGTCCCGAGGTTCGACACAACAGGTTGCTGGATTGGCTGGACAATATGCACCGCGCTTTGGCGGCGCAGCCCACCGACGATCCCGTGTTGCTGGCGCTGACCGATGCGCAGCGTACTTATCAGATTCCGGTTGGCCTTCTCGATCAACTCGCTTATGGCACGGCGGCTGATCTCGAGTGCAGCCCTGCCGAGCACTTTAGCGGTCAGCCCCTCGTCGTGCGATACCAGACATTCAAAGAGTTGCGTCAATATTGTTACGGGGTGGCTTCGGTTGTGGGGTTGGTGTGCATACAAATTTTCGGGTACAGAGATCCCGCCGCCGAGCAGCTTGCCGAACGCTGCGGTCTTGCCTTTCAGTTGACGAACATTCTTCGCGACGTGAAGGAAGATGTGGCCATGGGACGGCTTTATTTTCCGCAGGAAGACCTGGCTCAGTTTGGTCTTTCCGCCGCAGACCTGGCTGGGCCCAAGGTTGATCTTGACCGTATTCGCCCTCTGCTGATGCTCGAAGCGGCGCGCGCCAGAGACTATTACATCGCAGGCGACGAACTGATTCCGCTGGTGAATGAAGACAGCCAGCCTGCCCTGTGGGTCCTGATCACGATCTATCGCCGCCTGCTCGAAAAGATCGCTTCGAAGCAATACGACGTCTTCAGAGAGCGCATACGGTTGACGGTGCCGGAAAAACTCTCGGTTCTGGGAAAAGGAATCGCGAAGCGTCTGCTGTGATGCCAGGCCCAAACCATTCTGATTCCCGTCCCACAGTAGCAATCGCCGGCGGCGGGTTGGCTGGCCTGGCTGCGGGATGCGCTCTGGCCGAAGCCGGTTTTCGCGTGTCGCTCTTTGAACGGCGCCCTTTCCTTGGGGGGCGCGCTTCTTCTTACCAGCATCCCGGCACCGGTGAAGTTGTCGACAACTGCCAGCACGTCTTGTTCGGCTGCTGCACCAATCTGATTGAGTTCTACAAACGAATCGGTGTGGAGAAGAATATCCGCTGGTATGAGACGATGACGTTTGTCGAACCAGGCGGCCGCACTTCTGTTCTGGAGCGGTCGTTTCTGCCGGCTCCACTGCACACCGCTCCTTCGTTTCTCTCATTTCCATTCCTGGATGCGTCTGACAAATTGGCGATTGCGCGCGCGATGGCCGCGCTGATTCCCGTGCCAGCGCGCGATACGGGAGAATCGTTTTTGGACTGGCTGCACCGGCATAAACAGACCGACAATGCTATCGAACGTTTTTGGAAGCCGGTGCTGGTCAGTGCGCTGAGCGAGGATCTCGAACTGGTGTCAGTCGCTTACGCCGGGCAGGTGGTGCGAGAGTCGATGAAGTCGAAGCAGGCTCGGGAGATGGGAATTCCAACGATTCCATTGACCGAACTGTACTCCTCGGCTGCCGATTATATTGCGGTGCGCGGCGGAGCGATTCGGTTTCGAACCAGCGTGGAGGCGTTTCGTCCGGAACCATCGGCGGTTCAAGTGACCGCGAACGGAGAGGAACTGGGGTTTGATTATCTGGTGTTGGCTGTGCCGTTCGACTCGTTGGGCCGCATTCTGCCCGGAACGCCCGATGCCGCGGCGCTAACAGCTATGCTCAATCAATTCCAGACGTCTCCGATTACCGGGATTCACCTCTGGTTCGATCGCGAAATTAGCGATCTGGATCATGCCGTGCTGCTCGACCGAACCATCCAGTGGATGTTTCACAAATCGCGGCTTATTCAGGCGCGGGAGAAGGCCAATGGGAGCTATGTGGAGCTGGTGGTAAGCAGCTCGAAAAGCCTGCTGGAGAAATCGAAGGCTGAGATCGTCGATCTGGCGGTGAAGGAATTGCGGGAGTTCTTTCCGGCCGCACGCGAGGCGAATCTTGTGAAATCGACGGTCATTAAAGAAGTCAATGCCACATATTCACCGCGGCCGGGAATCGACGCGCACCGGCCCAAGTCGGAGACGGCATGGCCAAGAGTTTTCCTGGCCGGGGATTGGACGGCGACGGGTTGGCCCGCCACCATGGAGGGCGCGGTTCGCAGCGGGTATCTCGCCGCGGATGCGCTTGCGAGGTCCGCCGGCAGGAGTGCCGGCTTTCTCGTAACCGATCTGGCTCCGGGTGGTTTGATGAAACTGTTTCGATAAAATTCGCTGAAACTTTAATTACTTCAGTTTCCGATTTCTGGTTACCGCGCCGCACGTCTCAAGAAATCTCTCGAGCCATACGATGTTATTGGGATATGCCCAAGCTTGCCACGGCGGACGACAATCGTGCAGATCGTGCGGATAACGATCGCACGGAAAAGGCTAACGCAGAAAATGATCCGTCAGCGAACGATCGCCGCCGTAGTCCGCGCTTCAGTTGCGGCGGGATCGCCGAGATCATTTGCCTGCCTTCCACCGGCCTCATCGTTCCAGGGTCAATTCGCGATTTAAGCCTGCATGGATGCTGGGTTGAAACCTCACGTCCGATGGATTGCGGCGCGCAGGCGGAAGTTGTCTTACGCGTTAACTCTGCCTCGTTCCGGGCACTCGGCGAGGTGAAGGCGATTCGAGGAAAATCCGGTTCGGGATTTGAGTTTGTGCGTTTGAGTGCCGGCGGAAAAGACATGCTCGCGGACCTCGTTACCGACCTCGCGAAATTGCATGCTCTTATCAGCAAACTCAAATCGGATCGCCGCGCAATGGATGCGGAATTGCTTAGCGAGGAATTGAAAGCTGGAAAGATCAGTGCATCGGCGTTCAGAGAGCGGTTCGAATTTTTGCGAACAACCTCGCGGGCCGGGGATGCGGGACGGGAACAAACTGAATCCGCCGGGGCTGACCCGTTCGACGACGAACGTTTGGTGGTCCCTGTCGATCTGTTCGGTTAGGCAAAATTCAAACGGCCATCAGCAGCACGCCACATGCGACGAGCAGAGCCGCTATCCAACGCCTGCGGCCGACTTGTTCGTGCAGAAAAATTCGGGCCGCGACCGCATTGGCGACAAAGGTAAGCGAAGCCGATGCCGGAACGACCAGACTCAGATTTCCCCATGAGAGGCCGAAAAGCAGGCTGTAAAATGCGACTCCCATTGCCATCAGACCCAATGCAAAGGTGGGAGTCGTTACTATCCGTGCGAAAACTGCCAATACGCCGCGGCGCCTCCAGAGCTCACCTACGTCGCCCACTCGTTTCATGGCGTGCGACAGCAAAACATCTCCAGTCGTCGAGGCCAGAATGATGAGGGCAATCGCGGCCCAGGCATAAAGGTTGTTGAGAGCTGCAACTTCCTTCATGGCTTAACCTCATGAGGAACCGTATCCGGCGCAACCACGCGAGAATCCAGGGATGCACGACGGGACGTAAGCGACGGGCCGGCGGCAACGAAGCCTACGCCGGCGGCGATCAGAGCAATGCCAAGCCAGCGCGTGAGCGAGATCTCTTCATGAAGGCGGAAGTGGCCGACGAGGGCGACCAGCACATAAGAGAGCGAGGTGGCAGGCAGAACATAGGTCAGGTCGGCCCAGGAGAGCGCAGACATGTAGCAGGCGAAAAATGCGAGCAGCAAAAGGATTCCCGCAGTCACCCAGGGATTAAGGATAGCCAGCAGCAGTCCGGCAAGGTGGTGTAGAGAAACTCCGCCAAGATCTTTCATGCCGCGAGCCAGCAGGGAATCGCCGGCTGTGCTGAAGATGGTGATTCCCGCTAGAACGAGGTATTTTCGAAAGGTCAATTGAAAACCATTGAAGCATTGAGTGATTGATGCATTGAATCATTTAAAAAGCGAGGGCTGGTGGCCTTTAATGATTCAATGCCTCAATGGTTCAACGATTCAATGCCTCTTTAGGCTTTGGCCGGCGCCGGGGTCGGGGCTTCTTCCTTGCGATTCTGTTCCTTGACCCACTTATGGCGCTGCGACCGCAATTTGAGGAAGGTGCGCGCTTCTCTGTAGAGGCGCTTGCGCTCGGAGTTGTCAAATACCGCTTTTCTCAGGATGCGATAGGCAGCCTTGGGACGGAAATAATAGGCATCGTAGAAGTCGTGAACGGCAGCAAGAATTTCCGTCGCGGGCAGACCGGGGTACTCGATCTGCACCATCTGGTGCCCGAGGTCGTCCACCATCTTTGTGTCCGCGGTCATGAAACCGTTTTTGACTGCGGCTTCATGCAGTTCCGTTCCCGGGAAAGCATGTGCCACGGAAACCTGAATCGTCTCGACATCAAGTTCCTTGGCGAACTTGATCGTGTTCTTGATGGTCTCACGGCTTTCTCCGGGCAGGCCGAGAATGAAATCGCCGTGAACGACGAGGCCCAGCTTGTGACAGTCCTTGGTGAACTGGCGCGCGCGTTCGATGGTCGCGCCTTTCTTGATGTTCTTCAGAATCTGCTGATCGCCCGATTCGTAGCCGACAATCAGGAGGCGGCAGCCCGCTTCTTTCATCGCCTTCAGCGTTTCGAAATCGGTGGTGACGCGCGAGGTGCACGACCAGGTCAGCCCCAGCGGTTTCAACTTGCCGCATAATTCGATGGTGCGCGCCTTCTGCAGGTTGAAGGTATCGTCGTCGAAGAAAAATTCTTTTACGTAAGGCCAGTAATCTTTCGCCTTGGCCATTTCTTGCGCCACATCGTCGGTGGAACGCTTGCGCCAGGGATGCCCGCTGAGCGTCTGGGGCCAGAGGCAGAAGGTGCACTGGGCGGGGCATCCGCGAGTGGTGTAGAGCGAGACGAAGGGGTGGAGCAGGAACGGCACGTTATAGCGGCGGACGTCGAGATCGCGCCGGTAGACGTCGGTTACATGCGGCAGGGCGTCGAGGTTCTCGATCGTCGGCCGGTCGGGATTGTGCACGACTCCGCCATTCTTACGGTAGGAAATGCCGAGAATGTCTTCGATCGGCTTGCCTTGCGCGTATTCGACTATGGAATAGTCAAATTCCTTGCGGCAGGCTACGTCGATGACCTTGGCTTCCATCAAGGACTTCTCCGGGAGCACACTGACGTGCGGACCCACGAAGGCAATTTTGATGTGCGGATTACTGTCTTTGATGGCTTCGGCGATGCGAACGTCGCCGGCAAATCCGGGAGTGCTGGTGAAGAGCACGAGCAGTTCGTAGTCTTTGCAGGTGCGGATGGTCTCTTCGGCGGTGATGTGGTGAGGAGGGGCGTCCAGCAGGCGCGCGCCCTCGATCATGCCGGTTGGATAGGCGAGCCAGACCGGATACCAATACGATTCGATCTCGCGCGTTGCCGGCCAGCGCGAGCCTGCGCCTCCATCGAAGTTTTCAAATGAAGGAGGATTCAAGAACAGTGTTTTCAATGGCATAGTGTGAGTCTCTATTTTAACATTGTTAGATGCGCAATCACGCGGCTTGACGCTACCATTCTGGTACGTCGAGGCTCGGCAGAAAGCGAGGAAGCCCTTCTGTCAGTGTGCCTTAGCTGAGATCAAACCGCAAAATAACGACGGCGAACGTCGCTCTGGAGCATTGAGCCGCGAGAATCGGGATTGGTTTGTGTGGTGGCGGGGTTCGCCCCGCAGACGGGGCGAAGACCCGTCTCCACACAACGGTCTCAGTCTCAACGCAAAAACTCTATTTTGAGGCGGCGCCGGGCAGCGCCCAATTCTCCAGGTCTCCGGTGGCTCGCAGTAGATTCAGGCGGGCTCGCTGATACTCAAAATCGGCATCCTGAAAAAGCAGGAAGCGTTCGGCGGCTTGCACACGCGCATCGGCCAATTCGTGCAGAGTGCCAGTCTTCGCGTCGACTCGGGTTTGGGCAGCTTCCAGGCCGGACTGCGCGAGTTGATATTCTAAATTCGCGACCTCGCGAGCAGCTTCGAGTTGTTCGGCAGTGCGTTGCAGCTTTAGCGTCTCCTCCGCCACCTGATTGCGAGTTGCTTCGGCTTGCTTCTTGGCTTTGAGGGCTTCGGCGTCTGCGCCGGCGGCGCGGGCGCGCTGGGTGGCGCTGAAGATCGGAATCTTGAGCGCAATACCAATGGTGGCATTATCCGGCTGGAAGGTCCTTTCCGGAAAGTACTCGGCGTAGTGGTTGAAGGTGGAGAACCGCGCGTACTGGGCGGAGAAGTCCAGGGATGGATATAAAGCGCGATGCTCGGCCGAGGCCCGCATCGATTCCGCCAATGAATGCTGATCCGCTATTTTGATGGCGGGGCTGGACGCAATCGCTTTCTGCGGGGCATCTTCTTCCGTGGCGAGGGGTGGGAGCGCGGGGATGGTTTCTGGCGCGACTTCGATCGAGGAAACCGGCAGACCTGTCAGGGTCGCAAGGTGACGCCGAAGAACGTCGGCGGAGCCACGCGCTTCGGCTCGGTGAAGACGCACTCGCGCGGTCGTCAGTTTCGCCTTATTGAGGTCGACGGCGCTGTCCACGCCCGCTTGCAGGCGTTCCGCCACGGCCTGTTCCATTTGCTGCGCCTGTGCCTCGTATTGTTGGAGATGCGTCAGCCGCTCTTCCCACTTCGCCAGCTCCGCGTAGCTTAAAGCGACATCCTGGATGATTGCATTGCGCTGGTCTTTGTCCTGGAATTCAGAGGCAACCCAATCTGTTTTTGCCGCATTCGTGAACTGCCGCTGAGAAGGGTTGAAGATTGTAGCCTGGGCGACTGCATTGCCGAGCGCCGGCGCGTTGCCTTCGATGCTGAGGGGATAACCATAGCTATAGCCGAGTCCCGAACCAATGAAGAGCTGCGGCAAGTAATTGTCGCGGAGCTCACGGTAGGATGCAAAGGCCCGCTGCACGTCGGCGTCGGCAATGGCCGAGCTTGTACTGTGCGTGAGGGCGAGACGAATAGCGCGCTCCAGAGACACAGGTTCGGCTTGGGTGGGGGCAGCGATCGCTACCATGACAGCTGCCGTAAGTATCAGCAGAGTGATGGAACGCGAATGCCGCAGCAATCGGAGTTTCATTCTTTTAGCGGGCGACTCGGTTGAGTGCTTGCTGCGCTAAGCCGAAGTTCCGGACCAGAGATAGGGAAGCGCGATATTCTTGCGCGGCTCCGGCCTTGTCTCCTTGTTTTTCGAGCAGCGTGCCCAGCAGATAGTGGGCCCGGAATGCCGGCGCCGCCTCCACTGGGCCAGCCGCCAGATAACGCTGCAGCAGTTCGATGGCGAACGAATAGTTGCGGTGAGCTCGATAGAGCATCTCGGACGCTTCCACCAGAACGTCGGGTTTGGACAGCGGCGCCTGGCTGAGCTTGACGATGGCCTGCTCCATTTCGTCGAAGCGTTTGTGATGACGGAAAAAGAGCGCGAGGTTGAGCCAGGCTTCCGCATCGCCATGGCTGAGATCTATGTATTGGCGATATTCGCGTTCGGCGGTTGCGGGGTCTTTTTTCTGGTCGGCAATGCGCGCGTAGATCCAATGGGCGCGGGCCGGATTCACCTCGGCAATGAACTGCGCCTGCTCGCGCGCCTTTTGTTCTCCGCCGCCGACGATGGCAGGCGCCGACAGGTAGAACTCCGCCAGATCGAGCCGGGCATCGATATCTTTCGGATCGAGGTCCACGGCGCGTTCGAATTCCTCACGTACTTTTGGAGCCAGCGTGGCCGCAATCAAGAAATTTGAGCGATCTGCCTTTTCGCCATACACGCGTCCCAGCCAAAGGTGGAAGCGGCTGTTATTCGGATCGAGCGAGATGGCACGTTCGCACGACGATTGCGCCTGATCCCAGGCTTCGAGTGCGAAGTAAGCACGGCAGAGAAGATTGGATGAATTGGCATCCGTTGCGGCCGAAGAAAGGCGGACATTTAACGCGGCAATGGCCTCATCGATGCGGCCAGCCGCCAGCATGTCGTTGGCAGAATCTGCCAGGGCGGCGGGCGCCGAGGCAACGAGCGACCCGACGAGCGCGAGCAAAACCGCTAATGTTTTGAAGCGAGAGATCATCGTAAGTTTTATTCCTGGAACTTCACTTGTGTTCCATCGCCAATCGGCTTGCCGTTCCACGAACTGATCGCAACCACATCTTTGGCGGCCAAGCCGCTGGTGATTTGAACCTGCGTGAGGCTGGAAAGGGAAGTCTGCACCTCCCGCCGCTTGAGTTCATGGCCGACAACCTGCAAAACGTAAGGCTTGGAATCGTCCATTCTTACTGCCTCTCGCGGCACGACGAGCACATTATCGTGCCGGGCCACGACGATCGTTATGCCGACGTTAATATTTGGTAGAAGTTTCAAATCCTTGTTGTCTACGATGCTGGTAGTTTCACCTACGTTGCGCGTGCCATGAAGCTTCACCGTGGCGGGAACAGCCGTCACGGTGGTTGGCCAGACGCGCCCGGGGAGAGCGTCCCAGGTGACCTCGAGCAAATCTCCAGGAGCCAATCTGCCCACGTCGGGCTCATCGACAAATGCGCGAACCAGCACTTTACGCAGATCGGCCATTTCCAGCAGCAAATCGCCACCGGCTACGAATCCGCCTTGCTTCACCGCCAGCGAGTAAACGATGCCATCAAAGGGCGCGCGGACGTTGGTTTGCGCCAGGACATCCTGCTCGGCGTTGTAGCTGGCCTGCGCGTCGTTCTGTTGCGCTTCGAGGCGGTCCAATTCCGCGCGCGAATATCGTTTCGTCTGTTTTTGCCGGAGAAATGTTAGTTGGGCATCGGCGGTGGCCAGAGCATCTTCCGCGGCGCGCACCTCTCCGGCGGTGGCGGCGCCCTGCTGCTGAAGTTTTTTCAGCGCATCCAGATTATGCTGGGCAGAATCGCGATCACTGGCCGCCTTGACCAGTTGGGCATCGAGGCTCAAAACTTCTTCCTGAGTTCCGCCTCGCGCCGCGTCATTGAGCTCCGCCTGCGCTGTCTTCACCTGGGTCTCAGCCTGAGCGGCATGGGCGCGCACGTTAGCATCGTCGAGAACGACGAGCAACTGGCCTTTCTTAACGGCATCGCCTTCCTTGATTAAAACGCGTTCCACCCTCGCGGGAATGGGAGCGTGGGCCTCGAAGTTATTGATTGGCTCAATTTTTCCGTTGGTCGAGATCACGCTGCGGATCGTGCCCTGCTCAACCACCGCAGTTCTCACCGGCACTGAGTCATCGCGATGCCTGATGAAGGCAGCCAGCACAATCACGGCCGCCAAAATCGCAAGCGACGTTACCCACCAACGCCGCGGCGGGCGTACCGAACTGTTTCCATTCAATGGCATGCAGAGAAAAGCGCAAGCTTCAATGTATAACATCCACCCGCCGTAGGAGCAGGCAAATGCAGGCTTGGGACTTGCCTGTTTAGATGCATCGCGCCGGCGGTCTGCTTCAGGTACGAACGCCGAATTCTACGGAAGGTTGCGTCGGGTCGGCCGACCTGGGATGTTAAGCCAGCGAGAAAGTCGCCTCGATTTTTTCAGCCAACTGAACGAACAGAGCGACAGGGCTTCGCCCCGCAGACAACCGAGGGCGGCTGTCTCTACGTCGGTCGTGAATGTTTCGAGGTCTCGGCTCTGGGTACAATAGTCGGATGCGTAAGTCTCCGCGTTCCACGTCGCGTTATACGGCCGCGCACGCCAGCGCCGGCCTCAATCATGATTTCCCGGAGATTGAAACCTGGCCCAATCAGTTTCCCGGCTATGAGATCGTGGTCGACGATCCGGAGTTCACCTCTGTGTGTCCCAAGACTGGGTTGCCAGATTTCGGCAATATCGTGATCCGCTATGAGCCGAGTCGACTGTGCCTTGAGCTGAAATCTCTAAAGGAATATCTGCAAGCGTATCGGAATCTCGGCATCTTTCAGGAGAACATCGTGAATCAAGTGCTGGAAGATGTCGTGCGCTGGGCCAAGCCGGTGTGGGCGGAGGTCAGGGGCGAGTTCCGTCCGCGCGGAGGAATTTCGACGGTGGTGGTGGCGCGGTGGCCACGCAGGAAAAGCGCAAGCCGAAATTGAGAGCCTTTCGAAATTACTAACTTGAAGATAGCCCGGAAGTCTCGATTCTCACATTCGACATGCTATATTTTCTCGATCCGTGGCCTCGCAAAAGTTCCACGCCAAAACCGCGCTGCTTGTGCTCACTGCGCTTAATTTGCTCAATTATGTGGACCGCAATGTGCTGTTTGCGGTGCAGCCTTTGGTGCAGGACGAATTTCACCTGAGCAACCTTCAGATCGGCTATCTCACCAGCGCGTTTCTGGGCTTTTACATGATCGCAGCGCCGTTTGTAGGGCCGCTGGCCGACCGCTATTCGCGCAAGCTGATCATCGCTTTCGGCGCGATCTTCTGGAGCGCTCTCACGCTACTCACCGCGGTTACGCACACCTATACCGAGTTGCTGATCCGGCACACGCTGGTGGGGATCGGCGAAGCGACATTCGTGACCATCGCGCCGACTTTTGTCGCCGACCTCTTCGCGGAGAAGGTGCGCGGGCGCATTCTCGGCGTTTTCTATCTGGCGATTCCGGTGGGATCGGCGGCGGGCTATCTGCTGGGCGGCAATCTGGCTCCGCACTATGGATGGCGCTTTCCCTTTTATATCGCGGCTGCGCCGGGGTTCCTGCTGGCGCTGGCGGTGTTCTTTCTCAAAGAGCCACCTCGCGGGCAATTTGACACGCTGCAGGAGACTCCGGAGCGCGGCACCGTCTTTGGTTTAGCGCGCAATCCGGCGTTCCTGACTTCGACTCTCGGCATGGCGGCCATGACGTTTTCTCTGGGCGGCATTCAGGTGTGGATGCCGCAATTTCTTTACAGCGAGCGCCATTATTCGCTGGCGCAGGCAAACTTTACTTTCGGGATCATCATCGTCGTGGACGGCGTTCTGGCCGCGCTTGCCGGCGGATGGCTGGGCGACTACCTGCTGCCGCGCATGAAGAGTTCGTATTACCTGGTTTCGGCCGTCAGCATGGCGCTCGGCGTTCCGGTGATGATCGTCGCTCTGTTTGCCAAGGGGCGCGCCATGGTGCCGGCGATTGCCCTGGCAGCCTTTTTTCTGCTGCTGAATACTTCACCTCTCAATGCGGCGGTGATCAACTCGGTTGGCGGCCATATTCGCGCCACCGCGATCGCAGTGAACATTTTTATCATTCACATTCTGGGCGATGTGCCTTCGCCTACGATGATGGGATGGGTAGCCGATAAACGCTCGCTGCAGACGGCTTTCATTTTGCCGGTAATCGCCATGGTCATCTCTTCTGCCATACTGTTTTACGGGATGCGATTTGCGCCGCCGATTCGAATCGGCGAAGCATCGGCGGCATCGTAGGTCCGCTCGGGAGCTGCTTTCTCGGAACATCGGTCTCAGGGCATCTTTCTCAAAACAATGCACTGGCAAATACTTGTTTGGATGGCGGGCATCATTCTCGCCCTGGCGTGGTTCTCGCGCATTGTGCAAGCGGCACTCGGGATGCCGCACGTCGCCGATATTGCGCGGCCCGAATGGGATCGTAGGCCGAGTGCTCCTTATGGCGAGCCCAAAGTCAGCGTAATCGTTCCGGCGCGCAATGAGGAAGAAAATATTCGCGCTACGCTGGTTCAGTTGCTTGCCCTCGATTACTCGAACTACGAAATCATCGCCGTCGACGACCGCTCGACCGATCACACGGGCCTCATCATGGATGAGGTGGCCGTGTCAGAGAGCCGGTGTGGCGCAAATACTCGTGTCCGCACGCCCGCAGCATCCGCGCTGCAGACGGACGCGGACAAGAGTATCCGCGCCACACGGCTGAAGGTGATTCATATCTCGGAACTGCCCTCGGGGTGGTTAGGCAAGACCCACGCCATGTGGACGGCTGGCGAAAAGGCGACTGGAGACTGGCTGCTCTTTACCGACGCCGATGTGCTGTTCAAGCCGGATTCTTTGCGCCGCGCTGTGGCTTATGCCGAAGCCGAGGGCGCTGACCACCTCGTCCTTTTTCCGCGCATGATCATGAAGCGCCCGAGCGAGAGAATGATGATTGCATTCTTCCAGGCGCTTTTTGTTTTTGGACATCGACCCTGGAAAGTTGCCGATCCTAAAGCGCGCGACCACATGGGAGTGGGCGCTTTTAACCTGGTCAGGCGCACGGTCTATGAGGCGGTCGGCACTTACCGCGCGTTGCGCATGGAGGTGCTTGACGACATGAAACTGGGCAAGGTGATCAAGAATGCGGGCTTCGCCCAGCGCAATGTTTTTGGCGAGGACCTGATTTCTCTGCACTGGGCAAAGGGCGCTTTCGGCATGGTCGACAATCTCACCAAGAACTTTTTCGCCGTGCTCTCGTTTCAATGGCCGCGAACCGTCATCACGATCATTGGTCTGGGCTTCCTGAATCTCGGGCCATTTCTCGGCGTCGGCCTGGCGCATGGATGGGCGCGAGTTCCGTATGCCATCGCGCTGGTCTCGCTGTTCGGTATTTACTACGGAATGTCGCGCCGGTCGCCCGTGCCGGCATACTATATCTTTCTCCACCCGGTCAGCACCACCTTGTTCATGTACATACTGCTGCGCTCGATGGTCAAGACTCTCAGGAGCAACGGCATCATATGGCGCGGGACGAAGTATCCGCTAGAAGAATTGCGCAAGGGCATGGTCTGATGGAGGGACGAGAGTCTCGCCGGTCTGGCAGTTGGGCGGCCGGGCGGGGACGCCGGGCGCTCCACAAGCAAAGATTGGAATAGAAGAAGAGCGTTGCATCAGCCAATCCGTAATTTTCTAACACCAGTTCACGAATCGCTTGATTTCGCGTATCGTTCTGTCTCAACCTTGATAAAGCCTGGGACACATATGCTGAGCACTTGGAGGACAAGACCCATTCGCCGGGCCGGTCTGTATCTTCAGCCGCTCTTTCTAACTCTCACTCTGTCGATGCTCATGCCGAATTCGGCAGCCGTCGCGCAGGATCGCCCCGAAGAAGGCGGTCATGAAATCGAGGTGTGGACTGGCGGCGGATATTCGGTTCCAGGCGGGACGAAAGACACAAGCGTATGGAACGCCGGAGTTCGCTATGGATGGATATTGACTGGGCCGCACCTTCCAGCATTTTTCACCGGGCGATTTGAACTCGCGGTCGATGCGGTGCCGGCGTTTGCCGTGTTCCAGCGCGCGAACACGGCTTACGGCTTCGGACTGAATCCCGTGGGCTTCAAGTGGATCTTCGCCACGCGCGGACACGTTGCACCTTATCTCGAGCTAAACGGGGGACGCTGTTTACCACGCATGAAGTGCCGGCGGGAACTTCGACTGTGAACTTCACAACGGGCGCGGCGTTCGGAATGTATTTTCTGCGCGATCATGCGTGGTCGGTGGATGTCCGGTATATGCACATATCGAACGCGGGGTTGACGGTGCCGAATCCGGGGCTGAATACGGTGCAGGTGCGGCTGGGATTTGGCAAGTTTTTCGGGAAGAAGTAGTTGTGTGGTAGCGGGGCTATGCCCCGCAGGGACGGGGCAGAGCCCCGTCACCACACAAGCTGTCACCACACTAAACACGTGACAATTAGCGCCTCTCCGACAACGCTGCTGCCTGCCGGGGTTCAGCTTGGCGTCCGCAGCAGGGGCCCGGTGGAATGGGCGCGCCGTGCGGACACGTGAGCGGGATGGTTGAGAAAAGTGCAGATCTTATCGGTGGCTTCGGGCGAGAGGATGTGCTCGAACTTGCAGGCTTGCTGCTCGATTTCGGTTTCGCTATCCATCGCTAACGAGTCGGTGAAGAGGCGCTCGGCGAGGCGGTGCCGGCGGATGATGTCGGCCGCGCGCTGGTATCCGCGCGGCGTTAGTTCGACGATCGCCTGACCATCGCCCGTTGAGACGCCAGATGGTTTCAGCGCGTCGTGGCAGGGATTGACAAAGGGCTTGTGATCGTGCGATTCAGGTGGATGCGGGCGCATCGTAACCAGCCCCATGGCCGCCATTTTTTCCACGGCTATCGAGACAGGCAGAGCGCCGTGGACTTCCATGCGGCCGATCTCGGCGATCTGGCCGTGCTCTTCCAGGGCAAATAGTTCTTCCAGCACTTCGTCGAACTGCTCGTCGTCGGCCATCGAGAAGACTTCCTGAGCCGCGATTTTGCCATGATGCAATTCGATGCGGCGATCGGCGAGCCGCGCCACCACGGGATCGTGCGTCACCATGACGATGGTGCGCCCCTGCTGGTGAAGTTCGCGTAAAAGGCGGAGGACGATCTCTTCGTTCACGGCATCGAGATTGCCGGTGGGCTCGTCGGCGAGCACGATCTTGGGATCGTTGATCAGGGCGCGGGCGATGCAGACGCGCTGCTGTTCGCCTCCCGAAAGTTGCGAAGGAAGATGGCCGGCGCGATCTTTCATGCCGATGCGATCCAGGGCTTCGAGGGCTTCTTTTTCGTCGGTCATGCTGTGAAAGTACTGCGCGAGCATGACATTCTCGACGGCGGTGAGATAGGGGATCATATGAAACTGCTGAAAAATGAAGCCGATGGTTTCGGCACGTACGCGAGTGAGGTCAGAAGCGCTAAGGTTGGCGACGTTTTGTCCATCAAGCCAGATTTCGCCGCTGGTGGGGCGATCGAGGCATCCGATCAGATTGACCATGGTGGTCTTGCCGGAGCCGGAAGGACCCATCATCGCGACCCATTCGCCGGGGGCGATGGAGAGAGAGATGTCGTCCAGCGCTTTAATCAGGCCGCCACTATTTTCTTGCGCGTTGGCGGGATAACTTTTGGTGACGTTGTTGAGTTGAATCATTGCTTACCCTTTGTACAAGGGATTGAATCATTGAGACATTGAGTCATTGAATCATTGAGCGATTGAAACATTGAAATCCTGAATCGATGCCTCAAATATTTCAATGATTCAATGACTCAATGATTCAATCGCACTCTCTACTCTCCCCTCAAGATAATAGCGGGTTGCACGCGACGCAGCAGCCCAATCGGCAAGATCGCCGAGAGGAGAGCCACAGCGATGCTGCCAGCTAATACGTACGGAAAAACGCTGAAGCGCGGCACAACGGGCGCGTGAAAGTTGACGCGTCCAATCCAGGCGGCTACGCCGATGCCGATGAAGAAGCCGAGGATCGCGCCTACTACACCTAGCGCAGCAGCCTCGGCCGCAAAAAATCCATTGATCAAGCTTTCGGAAGCTCCCAGCGCTTTCATAATCGCGAAGTCGCGGCGGCGATCGAAGACCCATCCGATCAGCGTGGCTAGGACGCAGAGAGCGGAAGTGAGGATGACCAAAGTGGCGCAGGCGTAGAGCGTAGCGCGGGTCTTGTTCAGGACGTTGGCCTCGCCTTCCATAATCTGGCGGATGGGACGAATTTCGGCCGCGGGCAGAAGCTGCGCGAGTTGGCGAATCGACGCTTCGATTTCGGCGGCGTTTCCATTGGCGGCGACTTCGATGGTCGAGGGGGCAACGCCGGTCCAGCTTTGGAAGGCGGATTGATCGAGATAGATGCGGCTGTCTTCGCCGGCGCCGGTTTGGAGCAAGCCGGCGGGGGCGAGTTGGATGGTTTTACCCTGAAAGGTTAAGTCGAAAGGTTGACGGTTGGGCGTGACCACCGCAGCCGCGCGAACGCCGACGAGAGCCTCGCGAGGGATAGCGGGAATTGAACCGGAATCATCCACCAAGTACGCAAGCATTTGTGGGGTAGGCCAATGGCTTACCTTCCACCAGTGATTCAACTGGCGGGCGCGGGCGAAATCTGTGCCGACAACGACCACCGATTGTCCATCTTTCGTGCGCGCCACAGCATAAGAAAAGGGAGCAGCTAGCGTCTTTGCTCCCAGCACCGATTCGACTTTGGCGAGCGCATCGGGGGGCAAGGATTGTCCTTCTTTCGCGACGATCACTACGTTGGCGCCATAGTTGCGGAACTCGGTGCGGAGCTTGGCTTGCACATCGACATAGAGATTCATCATCGCGGTGGCGACAGCCGCGGCAACGATCATGGCGAGCAGGGCCGAGGCCGCCCATCTGCGGCGAAGAACGGCGGCGCGGAACAACATGCGCGCGAACATCGATACGGATGGCGACGAATGCGCCGCTTGAGCGCGGCGAGCGGCAACTTCGTGCGGAGCAAGAAGCGTGTCGGGCGTTCCGGGCGTGCCGCTGGTGCTCATCATCATCCTATCCTCATCCTTCACCTCGCAGGGCGAATACGGGATCGAATTTCACGGCGCGGCGGATGGCGGCGGCGCTTCCGGCAAAGGTCACGAGGACGGCGAGAGCCAGGATGATAGGGAAGAGCACGGGATCGATGGAAATCTGGGAGTTGAAAATTGAGCGGCCGATCTGGCGGGCGAGCAATGCTCCGCCGGAAAATCCGGCAATGCCGCCCGCGATGGCCAGCAGCAGCGCTTCCGCAAAGAAGAAAGCGGAGACCGAGAGATCGCCCGCGCCTAAGGCTTTCATCAGGCCGACTTCGACGCGGCGCTCATAAATGGCCGTGGCCATGGCTGCGGAAACGGCGAGCGCGGAAGCAAAAAGAGCAGCGAGCGTGATCAGAAGCATCAGTCCCTTGATGCGCGAAAGCACGGTGCCTTCGTTTTGCGCGACTTGGCGGATCTGCTCCGCGTGCGAATGCGGAATGACTTCCTGCAGTTGGTAAGCAATCGACTCGACGTAAGGCGAGCAGTACCAGCGGTCGTAAACTTCGGGAGTCATCGTCTTGGGGTCGCGGGTCGGAGAGCGCATCCTGAGGCTTGGTCATGGCGCTGACGTAGATTCGGCGTACGGCGCCAGGTTTGCCCAGAATTTGCTGCGCGAGCGCGAGCGGCGCGACGATCTGGTCGTCTTCGGCGCCGCCAGTGGAGAGGATGCCTGAGATGGTCAGTGCGCGGCCGTCGACTTCCAGTTGTGTCGCCTGGTTTCTTTTCTAGTTTTGCGGCGAGGCGCTCGCCTAGCAGGATGTCTTGAGAATCGTCACTCGGCCATCCACATCGCACCCGGCGCAGTCACCACACGAAACTTTCCACCATGGATTGGTGATCTTCACTCCGGTAGTGAAATCTTCCTTGCCAAAGTGGAGGGTCTTATTGAAGTAGGTGCCAACCAGCGTGACATCGTGAGAGCTGAGCGCTGGGAGCTGAGAGTTATCAACTCTTACCGTGACCGGCAACATCGGCGAGAAGCCAAGAATGTTGTGATGCCAGAAGGTGCCGCGAATTTTCGGGAGGTCGGCTTCGTTAAGAAAAGCGCCATCGCTCGGGGGCTTCAGATTCACGCCGCCGACTTCCACATCGAGCGTGTCTTCCTGTGGAGTCACGACCAGGTTGGCGCCGTAGCTGCGCAGTTCGCGGTTGATCTTGTCGCCGATGTCGGTGGCAACGGCGATCATTGCTGTGGCAACGGCTACGCCCAGCGTGATCGCGATGCCAGCCAGAAGCTTGCGGCGTGCCTGGCGGCGAAACGATTCGTAGACGATGCGCGGGAACATTATTTTTGCTCGAAATAGCGTCTGCCCGCCGCGACGTCGGCCTCGGAAACAATCACCGCATCGTCGCGTAACCTGCGCCTTCAGCGGAAGCGGATTGCATCCGCCCGGCATGCCGACCGACTGCGGATTGATCGGAGCGGCGCAGTTTTTGCAGATGACTCCGTGTGAGCTCTTGTAGAAGCCAACCCCGCCGCAGATTTCGCAGGCGTCGAAAAGGGTCGCGATTTTTCCGTCGGGCTTCTGGTAAAGCCAGAAGCGGACTTCAACTCCGCCTTCTTTCGCTTCGAAACGGTGCAGGTCGCCATCGTAAATCTGCTTCAGCGGGATCGACACTTTGCCATCGACAAATGTGACCTCCGTTGCGGGTGAAAGCGCGCTGGCGCTCTTCTCATAGATGAAACTGGCGGTGACCATCACGATAAAGACGAACGAGAAGATGTAAACTGAGGCCATCCAGAGACGCTCGCGGCGGGCCGTCCAAAGCGCTTTGCGCCGGGCGGCGCCGGCTGGCGGAAGCGCGACCGGCTGGCGGCTCTTCATTTCAAACAGCACCATCAGCGCAGCCAGCGCGAGGATGGTAACGAAGAAGAAGAAATCGTTGCGAACGATAGGGCCGATGATGGCCATCTCCTGCCGGGAAGAGGGAAGCACGCCGTTTTCGGAGAGTTCGTGCAGGCCGGAGATCACGAGTTGCCCAGCCACCAGGAAAAGAATCGCGGTGGTGACCTTGAAGAATTTCTGCAGATTGATTTTGACGCTGCCCTTGACGAACATCACGCCAAACAAGATGGCGACGATAACCCCGGAGAGCGTGCCGATGAAGCTCGTCAGTTCGCTCGAGTTCAAGGTGACGGCGGAGAGGATCAAAACCGTCTCAACCCCCTCGCGCATGACCATGAGAAAGACGAAGAGGAAGAGTCCGAGCGAGGCTTCGCGCGTACCTGCTTCGCCGCTGGCGAAGCGGCCGACCTTCGTTTCGATTTCGCCTTTGAGTTTGCGGCCGGTCTTCATCATGAAGACGATCATGGTGACGACGAAGACGGCGGCGACCAGCATGACCCAGCCTTCGATGATGTCTTCATTCAAGTTGAGGCGGGAGACGACGATGGCCACGGCGATCGATCCGGCAAAAGCCGCAGCCAGAGCGGCATAGACCGACTTGCGCAGATCGTTGCGGCCGATCTTCGCTAGATAGGCGAGCGTGATGCCTACGATGAGGGCGGCTTCAACGCCTTCGCGAAGGGTAATGATGAACGCCTGAAGCATGAAGTTAGGGTCCGCCTTCTAATTGAAATTGAAATTCAATTTCAATATCAATAGGATACGGTTTTGCGTGGGGCGCGGTCAATGCGATGAATCACGAATCGCTGTGATTTGCATCACGTGGGGAATTGGGGGATTGAGCGGGTGTTTTCGCGGGAAGAAAATGGAGGGATCTGCATTTTGTCCGGAGCGCTATCGCCTGTTAGCAGAAGGTACCGCCCAACCCTCCGTTGGCGTGAGAGTAAGAGCGGGTAACAAATCCCGAGCTTTGCGCGGCAGTGAAATCCCACCCTAACGTCGGGAGAGCGGTGACGTTAGGGTGGAGATCGATCCGTTACGGATTGAGATCACAACTTTTCGGTCCCTTAATCCCCGTGCCGGTGATGGGTACCAGGACGGGGCTGCCGGGAGCGTTGGTTACGATATTCAGCGTTGCAGATTCCGCCAACTCTGCGCTGGGACTGAATTTCACCTGGATCTGGTAACTGCGGCCTTTGCCGGGGCCAAGGATTCCGGTGGTGCTATAGCTGCGGATGGTGAAATCGGACGGATTTCCGGTGACGTCGATTAGCGAAATGGGGCCGATCTGCACCAGCGTCGAGGCACTATCGTGCAGGGTCACCAGCGCTGTCTTCGTCCGGCAGAGTTCGACGTTGCCGAAGCTGATGCTGGATGGCGACGCCGTTACTTGCGGGGCGATTGCGACGAAATTCGCGGTCACGCTTTGCGGCCCGCTCATGGTCACGGTGGTCGAGGCGCTGTTGGCATTGGCCACGTTGCCCGTCCAACTGGAGAACGTGTAACCTGCGTTCGCCGTTGCGGTTAGATTGACCACGGTGTTCGGAGCGTAGTAGGTGCCCGAGGCAGGCGTGACGGTTCCGCCGTTGGTTGGGCTGGCCGCCGTGGTCAAGGGGTAAACACGCACCCCGATGGGAACCGCCGCGGATGGGATGCCATTCGCGATGACGACTAAACTGCTCGCGCCCGTTTCGATATTTGCGGGGACGGTAAAGTTCGTGGAGACCGCAGCCCCGGGCGCGACCGACTCGGTGCTGATGTTAAACGTGCGGCCGTAAAAGACATGACCGGTCGCCGAATTCGTGATCTGGACGATCGGATAGTTGGTCGCCGCTTGTACGTCGTCGCCGTAATATGCGCCCTGCGTCAAACCGTTGAGCTGCGTTCCGGTGATGGTATAGGTCGTCCCAGGGTAAACGCTGGACGGCGAGGTAGAAATCACAGGAGCCCAGCTGGGATCGGGCGATCCGGTCGGAGTATAGAACTCGGGCTGGTCGACATCCTACGGTGGTGAGAATCTGGCCATTGGGCAGGACGAGAAAGTTGTACTGGAAGGCAGCCGCGAAACTCGCACCAGCGTCGTCGGCCACCTGATTGATGGCATTGAGGGTAGTGAATTCAAAAAAATGGCTTGGCGGTTCGTAAGCCCCAGTCTCGGCCCCAAACAGAATGTTCCCATTCGGCAAGACCGCCGCCGGAGCATCGGCAAGGTCGCATTGAGTGGTCCCGTTGGATCCGCACACCTCTGGTATGTTGGGGCCGGCGCTCCAAACGCCAGTGGTCGAGTCGTAGATCCCGGTGGGATCCGCCTCGCCAGTGCAGCCCGTGTTGCCGCCGAATTGGACCACGGTTCCATCCGGCCGAAGCGGAGCCGGGCCAATTTCGTAATTGGCGCAAGCATAAGGATCGACCAGCGAAACCACCGTATTCCCGGCGCTGCTCCAGGTGCCGGTCGAAGGATTGTATTGTTCGGCGTTGGTGGGATTCGGGCCGTTGCAGGATCCGCCACTGCAACCCGTCGAAATATCAACTGTCAATACGTTCCCGTTGGGTAGCAGCGTGTAACCTTGTTCGTCCTGGATGCCACCTCCCGCGTTGGGCGCTCCCGTGCTGGTCCAGGTCAGGTTCGTGGCGTCAAACAGGGCATCGAGGTCAGGATCGTAGGCGCAACAGGCGGCGAGCAAGAATGTGCCGTCGGCCAGCACCGTGCTCTCAGCATCACCGATGGCCAATGGTTCCTGTACCCACCCGGCTCCGGGTGGCGCCGATACAGGTGTCCAGGTATTGGCGACAGGGTCGTATATCGCTCCTACCGGAAGACCATAGTGATCACCGTAGTTCAACTCACCGCCCATGGCGATGACCCGGCCATCGGGGAGCACGGCAGAGGCGAAATAGAGCGGGGCATATTGTGGGTCGGGGTTGAAGTTGTTGAATACCGGCATGCGTCGCAATCTGAGACCATGTGCCATTCACGTAGCTGCCGGTGATGTCGGGCGTCAACTTGTTCCAATGCCCTAACGTCCCGCAATCGCTGAAGATCACAGTTCCGTCGGTCAGCAACAACGGGTTGCATAATGGGTCGTTGCTCGTCACAACGGTCCCGAGTTGCCAGGTCCCACCGAAGGCAGGCGAAGCCTTCTTTTCGGAAGGCCGCGCAGAGCTAGCCGATCGTTGTTTCCATTGCGCAAGAAATTGGCTCCGCGCCGCCGGATCGTTCCTGAAATATTTGGCCCTGCGGGCCGACATTAGAGGCGGAACCACGCTGGGGGTTTGCCCGGCGGAGGGAGTCGGTAACGCGGCTTGTGCGTCCGTCTGGGCATGGGCGGGAATGGAAACCGCGCCCAGCAGAAGCAGGAGGGCGCAGGCCGCCGCCATGGAGCGGAGGCGAGGCGCGCGGCTTTTTGCTGTCGGAGCGGTGGAGGTGGACGACAAGTTGGCGAAAGAAGGCAGGGCGAGAAGGCGGGCGGACAGAGTGGCCATGGGTAAAATCTCCTAATACGTTCTTGCGCCGAACGGCGGGTTGGAAAGGGAGGAGTGTAGATGCGGTGCGGCTCCACGCTCTTTCTTTTGCAGACGACGAGCGTCAGCAACAGTAGCAAGGGGCTGGGCGGAAATCAAGATGCAGAGTTTTGCACGCTGGTTTTGCGGCTGAAAACGGTCGCACGAGTGCAGCGTAGGCCGATCTGTGAACCGGAATATCCCAGAGTTAAGCAGGCTTGACGATAATCTCAGGAGGATTGTTGGCGTAACATGTCTATTTCACTCAGTGAGAAGCGGATTTTCTTACGCCTTCATATGATCTTCAAGAACTTCTGCGCATGGGCCAGCTCGGGGAAGAGTTTTTCTTCTTCCAAGAACTCCCGCGAGTGCACGCATCTGCGGCTGTCTTTAAGTTTGACGGGATGCTTCAGGTGCAACATTTCGTGATAGAGGATGTATTCCACCGCGTAGCGTGGCACGCGCGGGTGGTCGAAGACGCGGCTGATTACGATCGCGTTGTGAGCGGGATCGTAGTGGCCGAGGCTGCTGCGGGCTTGGTTCTGGCTCCAGGTGAGTTGCGGGCACCCCATGAGTCCGTGAAAGAAGCGGCGGTTTAGGTCTTCAAAGATTTCTTCCAGATGGTAGTGATGGCCTCGGGCAGAGCGGATGTGCTTGCGTCCGCGGATCTGGCGGACCAGGCGGGCTTTGGCGGAGACGTCATGGCTGCCGATATAGCGGCGATAACGCGCGCTATGAGTGCGATCGACCGGCTTGCGATAGAGCTTGGCGAGCAGAATGTGGAGGATCGAGTGAAGCACGGTGTCAGGAGCGCCTTCCAGCAAATCTGAAAGGCGGATGTAAAGCTCTCCCTGGCGCAGACGGATGGTGTTATTCAGCGAAACGAAAGGATAGAAACGCACGTGGAAAAGCGGCGTCGGCGTGCGTGGACGCAGTTCGCGATGAACCTTGTGAAAAATCTCTGTGAGTTTTGGGGTCACGTTCAGGGAAGGGTAGCACGAGGGTGGCAGCTATCAGCCGCCATGATCCTACTTTTTCTTCTTGCGCTTCATATAATCCTCAACTTCGGCGACGGTTTTGCGATGGTCTTCGGTGCTGGAGTCCACGGTGTCAAGCGCGTCGGTAAGAAGAAATTCGTATAGGCTGGCTTCGGTGGCATTCGTATTGGCGGAATCCTTAAGGGCGCGCAGCTTGGATTGAAACTCCGTGTCGGCTTCGATGATCACTTTCAGCGGCTTGCGAATATCGTCTTTGCGGCCGACGTACATGTCGATGTTGTCGTTGAGTTCGTCATAAACGGCGAGAAAATCGTCGAGCATGTCGTGGGTCTGGTGCCCGCGCTCGGTCGTCTTGGGATTGCTGCGCATCTGCTCAAGTGTGGTCATGCGATCCCGGGCAAACTTCACGTAAAGCTTTAAGCGCGTATCGGGATCGAGCATGGCATCGCGAAGCTGATCGATCTCCAACGGATTCAGCGGGTCGCGGCGGCGCTGGGCTTGAAGTCGCGAAGCCAGCGGCGCGCATAGCGGGAGCGCCAGCAGCACAACTAGTCCGAGAATCGTGTGACAACGCCGGCTGCCGGGCCTCATGTTATTTCTTCCCCTTCTTGTCGTCCTTGGCGAACATTTCATCGAGCAGGGTGGTGCGAATGGCTTCGAGGTGATCGATGGCCTCTTTGACGGGCGGCTGATCTTCGAAGGCGAGATTGCGCTTGATGTCGCGCAGCTTCTCTGCCATCTTCCGGGAGTCGATTTCGACCTCTTTGAGATGCTTTTTGGTTTGGGTGGCGGCGTCGCGCGCTTTCTCGGAGTAAGTAACGACGTCTGCGATCGCAGCCCTGGCGTCGTCGATCTTGCCTTCGTGGTAGAGAGTGTCGGCGTTGTGCAATTGGTGCTCCGCGATTTTTATGCCGAGCGGAGCACGGTCTTCGGCGCGCGCCTTCTCAAAGTGCGCTTTCAGTTCGTCAAGGCTTTCGTCTTTGGCCGTCGCGCACAATACGAAACTGAAGACTATGAGAAATATCGAGATGGTCATCCGGCGCATGGCGGTCAGTATTTCTTTGCTTCAGTGCTTCTTCGGTTCAATCGCGATCAGGCGGTGGGTAGCCTGCCATTCCTGATCGGGATTCTTTCCTTGTCAGACTCCAGGAATTGATGATAATCGACGGCTGCGTGTTTGTAGTCGCGCAGGTGGTCGTAAGCGGACGCCCTAAGAAAGAAACAGGCGGCGGGCATCTCCGCGTTGAGTAATGCGCGCCCATTCAGCGCCCTGACCGTCAATTCGTAGTTCTTGTTCTCACTGGCCGCAAACGCCAGATCGACATAAACATCTGGCCAATCGCGTTTCAGTCGCAGAGCCACCAGCAATTCCTGTTCAGCTTCCGGAAACTTCTTCTGACGTAGAAGAGCTTGTCCGAGGCTGCGATGCAATTCGGGATCATTCGGGTGAGCGGCGGCCAGCGTGCGATAGGCTGCCTCGGCGAGATCATACTTTCCGGAGCTCGCGTACAGGTCGGCCAGTTCGCGCTGGGCGTCGGCATCCGCAGGGGAGAGTTTCAGCGCCGTCTGAATTTCCGCGATCGCATCGTCTTTCTTACCTGGTTTGTCTTTGTCTTGATCTTTATCTTGATCTTTATCTTGATCTAGCGCCGCGAGCACACGCCCGAGTTGCAGATGGATGCCGGCGTCGTCGGGCCGCTCCGCTGAGAGCCGGCGCAGCAACGGTTCAGCGTCGCTCAGACGGCCGGACTTCATGTAGATGTTGGTCAGGCCGATGGCTGCTTCCGTGCTCTGCGAACCGGTGGAGCGGGGATCAAGCGACATCACTTGTTTATATTCGGCCTCGGCATCGGAAAATTCCTTTTGACGCTCGTGCAGCAAGCCAGCGGAGAGATAGGGTTCAGGATCTTTCGGGGTAAGTTCGGAAGCCTTGCGGTAAGCCTGGAGGGCCTCTTGTGGTTTTTTGTTTTCGAGCAGGTGGCCGAGCGCGATCCAGGCTCGGGCTTGCCCTTCGTCGACGTGTTCGGTTGGTTTGAGAGTCGTGGCTGCGCGCAGGAATTGCTCGGCATCAGGATTATTTGCACGCGCCAGCATCAACCCGAGGTTGAGGTTGGATTCAAAAACGTCTGGCTTGGCAGCGACCGATTTGCGATACGCGGCGATCGATTCGTCGGCGCGGTTCAGGCCGTTGAGGGCGAATCCTAAATCGAACCATGCCTGATAATTGTTCGGATCTTTGTCCAGCGCTTTTTTCAGCAGCGTTTCCGCGCCGGCGAAATCGTTCTTCTGGATGGCATCTTCGGCTTGCGCGATTTCGGGCGGTTGGTTGCTGATGGCTTCTTTGTAATGGCGAACGGTGGTGTGGGATTGGGCGAAGGCACATGCGGCCAGCCCAGACGCGAGAACGATTCGCAGAATGGTAGTGGTCGCCGGGCAGTTCATGCGAGGGACGTTTCTGGGAATGCCGGGCGGGAACGCCCGGCTGCTCCATTTGTAGTCTATCCGCCACCATGCGGTACACCGTTTCCGTTCAAAACCTGTTTCAGATACTGTCCAGTGTAAGAGTTTTCCAACTCCGCGATCGCCTCCGGCGGGCCGGCTCCAACCAGGTTCCCGCCACGCTCGCCGCCTTCGGGACCAAGATCGATGACCCAATCGGCCGTCTTGATGACTTCGAGATTGTGTTCGATGACGATGATCGAACCTCCCGCATCGATTAGACGACGAAAAGCGGAAAGCAGCTTGCTGACATCGTCAAAATGCAGGCCCGTCGTCGGCTCGTCGAAAATGTAAAGCACGCGGCGCTTGTGTTTGCGGGCCTCGCCGCTTTCCCCAGGACGGGTCGCCGGACGGTTTCCAGGTTGAAGATGGGCCGCCAGTTTCATGCGTTGTGCTTCGCCACCGGAGAGCGTCGTCGCCGACTGGCCAAGCCGCAGGTAGCCGAGTCCGACTTCGTCGAGAACGCGCAGTTTTTCCGTAAGTCGCGGAACCTCGGCAAAGAACTTCAGCGCCTCGCGAATGGTCAGGTTGAGTACTTCGTGAATATTCTTTCCCTTGTAACGGATGTCCAGCACTTGCTGCTTATAGCGGGTGCCCTTGCATTCATCGCAGATCAACTCAACGTCGGCCAGGAACTGCATCTCGACGGTGACGGTGCCATCGCCCTGGCAATTTTCACAGCGTCCGCCGGGCACGTTAAAGGAAAAATGTCCGGCAGGGAAGCCGCGCTTCTTCGCTTCTGGCAGAGAGGCGAAAAGTTCGCGAATGATGTCGAAGGCCTTTATGTATGTGACCGGATTCGAACGCGGAGTGCGGCCTATGGGCGATTGATCGACGAGAACGACTTCGTCGAGATAATCGTCACCTTCGATGTCGTCCCACAACTTGGCGACGGCGCTGGCGCTCGTCTGCCGCTTGGCCACTGCGAGCGCCTGATAGAGAACGTCATGCAGCAACGACGATTTTCCAGAGCCTGAGACTCCCGTGATTGCCACCAGCATGTTGAGAGGAATCTCCAGATCGATGCGTTTCAGATTGTGGGCGCGCGCCCCCGTGATGATCAGCTTGTGCGCACCGGGTTGGCGGCGTTTCGCTGGAATCTGAATGCGCAGTTCATCGGCCAGATAACGGCCGGTGAGGGAATGCTCCATCTTTAAGATCTCGTCAAAAGTTCCGGCGCCAACGACTTTTCCGCCGCTCTCTCCCGCTCCGGGACCGAGGTCTAGAATGCGGTCGGCGGCGCGCATGATGTCGGGATCGTGCTCCACAACGAGGATCGTGTTTCCCAGATCGCGCAGGTCATGCAGAATCTTGATCAGCCGGTGTGTGTCGCGGCTGTGCAGCCCGATCGAAGGTTCGTCGAGCACATACAACGTGCCAACCAGACGCGAACCAAGAGAAGTAGCGAGTTGAATGCGCTGGGCCTCGCCGCCCGAAAGCGTGGAGGCAAGCCGGTCGAGCGTCAGGTATTCGAGGCCGACTTCATTGAGAAAGCGCAGCCGTTCCTGCAGTTCGACCAGAAGTTTCTCTGCAATTGCGGCTTGTTGCGGGGTAAGAGTAAGTTGGCTGAAGAAGCGAGCGGCCTCTTCGACCGTCATCGCACAGACCTCGCAGATGTTCTTGCCTTCGATTTTTACCTGCCGCGCTTCGGTGCGCAGACGAGTGCCACCGCACGATGAGCACAGCGAGTATCCGCGATAGCGGCTGAGAAATACTCGGACGTGGAGTTTGTACTTCTTGCGTTCGAGATGTTGAAAAAAGCCACGGACACCGCCAAAGCCGCGGCCGCCATCGGTAATTAGTTTTTGCTGCTCAGGATCGAGATCGTACCAGGGTACATCCAGGGGAATCTCCGCTTCGCGCGCGAAGCGTTTCAGTTCGGTGAACAATGGCCGATACTTCGGTTTGGTCCAAGGCTCGATCGCGCCTTCGTTCAACGTTTTGCCCTTATCTGGAATAACGAGGTCGAGATCGAAATCGATGGTGTTGCCGAAGCCCTGGCATCGCGGGCACGCGCCATAAGGATTGTTGAACGAAAAGAGGCGCGGCTCGGGCTCTTCGTAGCGGCTGCCGTCGACCTTGCATTCAAAGCGCTGCGAAAAGCGCAGGCGCTCGGGAGCTTCGCCGCCGTCTCCATTCTCCCCGCGAAGCGCGGTTTCGAAAATCACTTCGCCTGCTTCGCGATAACCGATTTCGACCGCATCGACGAGGCGGGAACGCTGATCGGCCGCGACCACCAGTCGATCGACCAATGCAAACAAGGGTTCGGAAAAGTTGAGGTCGAGCAATGACTCTGGCGTCGAGAATTCGAAGATCTGGCCCTTCTGAACCAGGCGGTTGAAGCCGCGTTTACGCAAATCGAAGAGCCGCGCCTTAATCGCATCGGAGGGCAAGTTAGCCTCGTCAGCTTTGGCGGACTTCCTGGCGCGCGACTTCTTGACGATCTTTTTGTCACTTGCCCCCTGACCCGAAACAGCCGCCTCGGCGGGCGTATGAATCGGAAAAAGCACATTCAAGCGCGTGCCTTCGCCCAGGGCGAGCAGGCGATCGACAGCCTCATCGACCGTATCTTTCTTTACTTCGCAACCGCATAGCAGGCAATAGGTGCGGCCGACGCGAGCAAACAGCAAACGCAGGTAGTCGAAGATCTCGGTGGCAGTGGCAACAGTCGAGCGAGGATTGCGAGTAGAATTTTTCTGCTTGATGGCCACAGCGGGCGCGATGCCGTCGATCAGATCGACATCGGGCTTTTCGATACGCTCCAGAAATTGCCGCGCATAGGCGGAGAGCGACTCCACGTAGCGCCGCTGCCCTTCGGCGTAGATCGTATCGAAGGCAAGCGACGATTTCCCTGAACCAGAGACGCCGGTGACGACGGTCAGAGTGTTGTGCTCGATCTCAAAATCAATGTTCTTGAGGTTATGAACCCGGGCCCCGCGAACCACAATGCTATCTGTCGACATCTTCCCCTGGCACTACAGATGGATCAAAACTGGCTACCGAATCTTTCTATTATAAAGGGTTGGCGCGGATCGGATTGGCACACAGCGCAACCGAGGTCTCGAGGCCCTTAGTGGCTCTACGACGAAAATAGCTTGGTCAGATGTGTGATGCGCAGCAGTTCCACCACGCGAGGCGTCAGGTTGGCCAGTTCAAGAATGCACTGGCCTTGCTTGATGGCAGAGGTCTTGAGGCCAACCAGCGCTCCCAGGCCTGAGCTATCTACATGTTTTACATCGCCAAGGTCGATCACGATGCGGCCGCCCAGAGGGATGAGGGGCTTCACTATTTCCTTGATCGTATTCGCAGTGTTGGTGACCAGTTCGCCGTGACACTTGATCGTCGTGACGTGGTTTCCGTGTTCATCGGTATCTTTCGACTTCTCAACATCACAGCGGAACGAACCATCTCTTGCCATAGCTTTTGCCACCTCCCTCAAAGGCCTCGAAAATCGAATCCCAACCTCTGACTCCCAGGGCGTCGCGTCAATTCAGACTACCAGCGGGGCAGGCCTCACCGCGCCACGAGCGAAAACAATACTTAAAGGATAGAGACCCGCAAGCCTAACGCAATGCCAGCACCCCCGGATGCCGGTGGAAACGTGAATGGCAGGGTTTAGACTCAGAGCGCATGGCCTTTCCTACTTCAAAAAGCGAGAACGACGAGTGGGAGCGCTGGAACCGCAAATATCGCGAAGCGCCAACCGCGTGGACATCGGCTCCCGATCCCTTACTGGTGAGCGCGTTTACGGAATACATTCTGCCATTGCATCCGAGCGGCGGAAACGCGCTCGACCTGGCCGGAGGAAGCGGACGGCACGCAATCTGGCTAGCGGAGCAAGGCTGGGAGGTCACGCTCACCGATATCTCCGAGGCCGGACTCGAACGGGCGCGGCAGAATGCCGGACCGCTCGCAGAGCATATTCATTTTCTGGTAAATAATCTCACCGGCTTGAGCGCTTCGCAAACTCGGTTCGAACAAGGGTTCGAAGTGGTGATGGTGTTCTTCTACCTGGAACGAACTACTTTTCCCGAGTTGCTGCAAGCCATAAGGCCCGGCGGATTGCTCATCTACAAAACCTACACATCAGAGCAGGCGAAGCTGCCTAAAGGACCAAAGAATCCTGCGCATTTGCTCGAGGCTGGCGAACTCTTCCGCCTAGCGGCTGGCCTGCAGGTGTTGCATTATCGTGAAGAAGTGGCAGAAAAGGCGACAGCGGAGTTGGTGGCGCGAAAAGTTGCAACCGGCAACCTTCACATCTAGACTTATAGTGGTAGCGCAGGGCGGACGCATTCCTCCGCCCCGCCGTAGCGAATGCGAGAGTGGCGGAATTGGCAGACGCACCAGACTTAGGATCTGGCGGGTAAAACCGTGGGGGTTCGAGTCCCCCCTTTCGCACCAATCTACGACGCGGCCTTAAACAACTTCGCCAGCCCTTGAATGTCCGCGGCACTGGCGTCTCCGATGACAAAATAACGAAGCCCGCCTTGGCTCCATGTTTCCAGGTTGAAAGGTTGATTCTTCGGCGACAGCGAATTGTCGTGGCCGCTGGCTGACAGCACCGATGATGACGGCAGTGACGATGAAAACATCCGATCCTGAAACACGAACACCGAGATATGGTGCTTCCGCACATCGTAGATCAAATGCGCGCCCGGCGCCTGGTCGAGATAGGTCATGCGGCCTCCCATCAGGGAGAACTCGGTGTTTTGCACTTCCGGCAGATTGAACGCGAAGGGAATCTTCCCCTGGAACCAGGGCTTCACGGTGTGCCGGTCGGTCGAAACTACATCGACTGGCGACGAACTGGCCAGAGTTTCGACGTGCAAGTCGGCAATCTCGCTGTAAATGTGGTCCCGCGAAGCCTGCTCGCTGAAGCGGGTCTGCACAGATTTTGAAAGTAGAATTCCCGCTGCGAGAAGTATGACGGCCGCCGCAAGCATCCAGCCAAGGCGCAAATCAAAGCGAAAACCCGAACGAACAGGTCGCTGCGGTGCAATGCTCTCTTGCACGCGCTTGCGGAACTCGGCGCTTGGCACAAACCGCCCTGCAGCGGCCGCGTGAATCGCGCGCTTCATTTGCACGCGCGTCAGAGCGTCCGCGGCGCATGAGGGACAGCCCCGTACGTGAGCGTCGAATGCGCGCATCTCCTCCGGCGGAAGCTCACCGTCGAGGTAGGTATCGAGTTTTTCCTTCCACGACTCACAAACCATACTTCACCAAGAATTCATGCCACTGACTTCATGCCGCTCGTCGCCTCATCCCACCTGCGAGAGTTGCCGCAAAGCTTCTCGCAACGCTTTTCTGGCGCGTGATATACGCGACATCACCGTGCCGATAGGAACGGCGAGTGTGGCGGAGATTTCCTGATACGACATTTCTTCGACCTCGCAGAGCAGCAGCACCTCGCGGTGGGGGACGGGCAGCTGCGCCAGAGCCTGCTGTACGAGTTGGCCATCCGAGCGCTGTAACAGAATGCTCTCGGGAGTCTCCGCGGTTGCGGGCAAGGTTTCCTCCGCGCTCTCGTCTAGCGGCACAGTCGCAGTGGCCTTCAGTCCGGTACGCGAGGTGAGAAACGTATTGCGCAGAATCTTGTAGATCCAGGCGCGAAAATTCGTGCCCAGTTGGAACGATGCGAATCCTTTGAGCGCCTTGGCATAAGTCTCCTGCACCAGATCTTCGGCCTCCTGGCGGTCCTGCGTCAGCCAGCAGGCAAAGTTATAGAGACGGTCGAAGTGAGGCATAGCCAATTCCTCGAACGACTCCGCTGGCAAGCTCGCTTTCGACACGCCCACAAGGGTAAACCAGCGGACCCATGTTTTATTCCCATCGCTGACAAATAAATATCGCGGAATAAAACCGGCTTCCGCCGGTTCTGTAAGCCACGGAGGACGAATGACAAACCAGAAGAAACAAGATGTTATCGATCAGAACTTACAGGACCTTAATAACGATGGCGTCGACCGGCGCGGATTCCTGAAGTGCATGGCTTGGGCCGGTACGGGATTGGTCTGGACCATGAGCGGCGGAATTCCCGTGTCGCGCGCGTTTGCCGCGGGTCGCGATCGAAACGAGGGCAAAGCCGGCGATTTCAGCTTCGTTCAGATCAGCGACAGCCACATGGGGTTCAACAAGCCCGCCAACCCGGACGTGGTGGCGACGCTGCAAGCGGCGGTGAACAAAATCAACGGCCTTCCCAACCCGCCGGACTTCCTGCTGCACACCGGCGACATCAGCCACCTCTCGAGACCGGAACAGTTCGACACCGTAGATCAGGTTTTGAAAGGCGCAAGCGCCAGGGACGTATTCTTTGTGCCCGGCGAGCACGACGTGCTCGACGACAACGGCACATCCTATCTCGAACGCTACGGCAAGAATGCCCAAGGCGCTGGATGGTACAGCTTCGAGCACAAGGGCGTGCACTTCATAGGATTGGTAAACGTGCTGAATTTGAAAGCCGGCGCATTAGGCTCGCTGGGTGCGGAGCAACTCGAATGGATGGAAAAGGACGTCAAGCATTTGAAGCACAGCACGCCGATCGTAGTCTTCGCGCACATTCCGCTGTGGACGGTCTATCCGGAATGGGGCTGGGGTACGGAAGACAGCGCTCAAGCGCTGGCATACCTGAAGAAATTCGGTTCGGTGACCGTACTGAACGGACACATTCACCAGACGATGCAAAAGGTGGAAGGAAATGTGACCTTTCATACCGCGATGTCGACGGCATTTCCGCAACCGCAACCCGGTAAGGCGGAGTCTCCAGGACCGATGAAAGTGCCAGCAGAGCAATTACGCAGTCTGCTCGGAATTACGAATGTGAGTTATGTTCGGCGCCCTCATTCCCTGGCGATAGTCGATTCGACTCTGGGATAGATCGCTAGGCAGCCTCAAAAAACTCAGATTCCAGCGGGGTTTTGGGATGGGAGTCTCTCGCGTTCCTAAGTGCCCTGCTAAGCGTCCGGCCGACCGATAAGTGGCGGCAAGAAAAATCAAACATGAGGGGACAGAAAAAATGGCAACGAGGAATTTGTGGATTTCAGGCTGGGCGACGGCGATCGTGACGGCGCTCCTTTACGCTGGATCGCCGTCTGTGAGTGCGGGAAATAATAATCATAATAATGACCGGCCCGCGGCGGTGCCTGCGGTCATAAAAATCGACAACTTCAGTTTCGAGCCGCAAACGCTAACGGTCCCGAGCGGGACGACCGTTACCTGGACCAACCAGGATGATATCCCGCACACGGCTGCTAGCACCGATGGAATTTTCAAGTCCAAGGTAATGGATACCGACGAGAAATTCTCCTACACATTCACCAAGGCAGGGACCTATCCCTATTACTGTACGATTCATCCGAAGATGACCGGCAAGGTAGTGGTGCAATGAATATCGTGCAACCAGAATGCTGGAATGCGACAGAGACCGATCTCGAAGATCGACTGAGCGATGAAGGCTGAATGATTGAGAGTGATCACCGAGAGTGATGACCGAGCTAGAGTGATCTGGCGACCGCAATTGCCGTCAGGCAAAATTAGACTAGAGGCGCCAAGAGCCGGTCGCGGCAGGTCGCCCTATACCGATCTGAATTCCCTCTGCTACAATTCAATTTCAGAGCATGGACAGATGCTCTGCGCCGCGGTCGTTTTCGGACGGTTTCTTGTAGTTGTTTCCTACCCGTCTGTTGGTCCAAATTGGATGTCACCGCAGGAAGTCAAGTTGGGGACGTAGTTCAGTTGGTTAGAACGCTGCCCTGTCACGGCAGAGGCCGCGGGTTCGAGTCCCGTCGTCCCCGCCATTCTTTCAAGCACTTGCAAAGAAGTGGCAATTTGCGGCATGGTCCAACTTGGTCCAGTTAGGCGAGTGTTTCTCCCTTGTTGAAAACCATCCGAACAGGTTTGCTTTGCGCCAGCCGCTTGTTCGGCATTCCCGCCTGAGCGTAAAGATCCGGCGTTAACGCGACTGTTTGCATGACCTGGGAGCTCGCGCACCACCTTCACTTCATCGTTGTTCTGAGTGAGGAAAGTCGTGTAGGCGTGCCGGAACGTGTAGGCCCAAACCCTTTTCTATATCCCAGCCGCACCCTGAGCAGAATCTCGCCCAAAGCTGCGTCAAGCGGCACATCCCAAGCGCTCCGGGAATCTTTCCGGCGCTCGTGGAACTACTCCATGTGTATTAGTTTGCGAAATTATTATTGCCGACTAATCCACGTGGGTAGTAGTAAAGAATTCAGAAACGGATAGATTTACCTCCAGCGCCCGTAGCTGATCCTCCCCCAGCGCACGGCGCCAAACCACCAGGAGGATCTCTGAATGAAAAAGTTTGGCTTTGTGTTTTTGATGCTGGCCTTGGCCCTGATGCTCGGGGGGAACGCCTTGGCTCAAAACTCGGTGACAATACCGTGTATTTCGTCTCCTATTACTCCAACGCGAATACCGCTGGGGCGCCGGACGGTGTTGTGCGCGCGATCAACGATGGCGATCAGGCCACTCAGCTCGTGAGGGCGTGGAAAACGGGCCGCTGTGGGCCGCTTTTTACATTTTCGACGATAGCGAGGAACTGCAGTCCTGCTGCGCTTGCCTGGTAACTTCAGACGGTCTGGTTTCGGAGTCGGTGAACAAACAGCTGACCTCGAATGAATTCACCGGCCGTGCGGAGACCTCGCGTGGCGTGATCAAGGTTGTTTCGTCCTCGACGAATGACCCGACCAACCCGAAGGCGGCTCCCGGACTGCGCGTGTGGGGAACCCACATCCAGGCCACCACGAACATCCCATCGAAGGGACCGTTCTACGTTACCGAAACCACCTTTGCCGATTCGAACCTGGGCAAAGTTGAGCTCGGCAACCTGGCGCTATCCTGCTCGTTCGGGATCACGCTTGGGCAGCGGCTACGGAGTTTGCCCCTGCACGTCTGAAGATCACGACTTTTAAAGTGGTACTCCTCCCAAACCGGACGCCAGTAATTGGCGTCCGGGTTTTAAATTCCAAACTCATTTAACTTCGATCCCGTTGCCGACGGACTCGCCATCGCTTGCCCTCGCTGGCCCGCATTCGGTCGCCCAGCGCTTCCGCGCCAAAGTCCGCAAACCTGCAGAACGCACGGCGCCAACGCCCACTGTCGCCAACACCACGATGATGGCCCGCAGCACAACAAATATGCCCTTCCGCCCGAGGGTACGCCGGGTTATGATGTCGCGCGAAAGACTGTAGCGGCAACGGGCAACATTTATGCTGGCCTCTACTACCCAATGATCGTCGCCAGCATTACGTTTATCGTAGGAAGTCTGCTGCTGAAAGAAAACCCATGGTAATCGTATCTGGGATGAGGCTGGCGGACGCACCGCGGCAGCCGATTGATGCCCATAGCTGAGGACGGGCCGTGATCGTGTGTCGAGTCGTAGAATGTACCGAGCAGAGCGACCGGCGTCTCGCCCGTCCTGCACAAACTCGGACAGCGGTGCGGGAACGCCCGGCTTTCTACCGAACTGAAGAGGGATCATAGCCCTGGACTCCGGTCGCTGCGCAAGCCAGTGGCGGCACAGTTTGGGTACATAATAATCACAGCAATCTAAGGGGAACAGCATGGCAGAAGTTCGTCCCAATCCACAATCAGCCGGTCAGACTAACGAGGCTCAAATCGCAGTTCACTGGCGCGAGGAGGAATACTACTATCCTCCCGCAAAGTTCGTCGGCCAGGCCAATCTGACCGATCCCAGCGTCATCGAACGCTTCGGCGAAAAGAATTTCCCGGAATGCTTCCGCGAGTACGCCGATCTGCTGACGTGGGACGAATACTGGCACACCACGCTCGATACCAGCGATCCTCCGTTCTGGAAGTGGTTCGTGGGCGGCAAGCTCAATGCCTCCTACAACTGCGTCGACCGGCATCTCGGCAAATACAAGAACAAAGCTGCCCTGATCTTTGTTCCGGAGCCCGAATCGGACGCGACCATCTCCGTTACCTACCGTGAACTCTACGTGAGAGTGAATGAATTCGCGGCGCTGTTGCGCGATTTCTGCGGCCTCAAGAGCGGAGATCGCGTCACCATCCACATGCCGATGGTCCCCGAGTTGCCCATCACCATGCTGGCATGCGCACGCCTGGGTGTGATTCACTCCGTTGTTTTTGGAGGTTTCAGCGGCGAGGCGTGCGGCATGCGCGCCGCCGATTCACAGAGCCGAGTCCTGATCACGATGGATGGCTACTATCGCAACGGCAAAATGCTCGACCACAAAGCGTCCGCCGATATCGCGCTGGGCACGGCCAAGCATGAAAATCAAACCGTCGACAAGGTCCTGGTCTGGAGACGTCACGCCGGCCAGAGTGCCACCGCCTCGCCCTTCGTCCAAGGCCGCGATTTCTGGGTTGATGAATTGCTCCCGAAATTCAAAGGCCGGTTGGTGGCTCCCGTCCCTATGGACGCAGAAGCTCCGCTGTTTCTCATGTACACCAGCGGCAGCACGGGCAAGCCGAAAGGCTGCCAACACCGCACCGGCGGCTATCTCTCCTATGTGGCCGGCACTTCCAAGTACATACAGGACATTCATCCCGAAGATGTTTACTGGTGCATGGCCGATATCGGCTGGATCACAGGCCATTCCTACATCGTTTATGGCCCGCTAGCGTTGGCCGCGACGAGCGTCCTTTATGAGGGCGTCCCGACTTACCCCGATGCCGGCCGCGTCTGGCGAATCGCCGAGCGCCTCGACGTCAACATCTTCCATACTTCGCCGACCGCCATTCGCATGTTGCGCAAGTCCGGTCACGATGAGCCCGCGAAATACAACTACCATTTCAAGCACATGACCACCGTTGGTGAACCCATCGAGCCTGAGGTCTGGCGCTGGTATCACGAAACCGTGGGCAAAGGTGAAGCGGTGATTGTCGACACCTGGTGGCAAACCGAAAATGGAGGATTTCTGTGCAGCACCAAGCCTGCCATTGATCCCATGAAGCCGGGAAGCGCCGGCCCAGGCATGCCGGGAATTTACCCGATCATCATCGACGAAAACGGCGAGGAGGTCGCGGCCGGATCAGGGAAAGCAGGGAACATCTGCATAAGGAATCCATGGCCCGGCATTATGCAGACCATTTGGGGTGATCGTGATCGCTTTGTCGCGCAGTACTTTGCCAAATATTGCAAGAATCGCAACAGCAAAGACTGGCGCGACTGGCCATACTTTGCGGCGGACGGAGCGGTGCTGGCCGCCGACGGCTATTTCCGCATTCTCGGGCGAGTCGATGACGTCATCAACGTGGCTGGCCATCGCCTCGGCACGAAGGAAATCGAATCCGCGTGCCTGACCGTGCCCGAGGTGGCGGAAGCGGCGGTAGTGCCGGTGGTCGACGAGATCAAAGGCCGCGTTCCCGAAGTCTATATCGCGTTGAAGCCCGGAGTTCAAGCCAGCCCGGCGATTATTGACAGCGTCAACAAGGTCATCGAAACCATGATCGGCAAGATCGCCCGTCCCAAGCGCATCCACATCGTTCCGGATATGCCCAAAACCCGCTCCGGCAAACTGATGCGTCGCGTTCTAGCGGCCCTCTCCAACCGCATGAACACCGGAGACATCACCACGCTGGCGAATCCTGACGTGGTGGAAAATATCCGGGTGCTAGTTCAGGGCAAAGAGGCGGTTGTATTGACCGATGGACCGGAAGACCTGAAAGCATTCGGCAGTCAGGAGTAATCAAAGTGGAGCGACGGGCGTCCTCGCCCGTCCTGCCGGGAGCATTGCAAAGTAGTTCGACCACCGGTAGTGCCTCAGTTTGAAACTGAGGCACTACCCGACCACCAAGGGCAAGAAGCTACAGAAGGAATCTGATGCCAAAACCTTTGTGATACTTCGTGCAACTCCTTCAAGAATAAATACTTTACCGGCAACTCCTTTAATCTCAAAGACCTAGCGTTATCCCATCCTAAGTAATTGATTCCAAAGGACCACGACCGAGGGGGAGGTCACCAGACATACGCCTAACATGCATACAAATAACAAGAAATCCTACGCATTCAGCAACCGCGGGTCTCACCGCGGCAAGCTTTCCACTTTAAGTGCACCAGGACCTTGGTCGTTCAGGGTTTTAGATTGGTGCTATTGCGCATACCAGTCAAGCACCCTCACTTCAATTCCAGTTCCTTCCAACCGTTTCTGGAACACCGCGAGATCGGACCCTTGGTAGTGGTAGGGAATCACAATCCTGGGATGGAACGCCTTCACCGCATCTGCCGCTTCGTCCGGCGGCATCGTGTAAGGCAGATTCATGCAGACAAACGCCACATCAATATTTTTCAGCGCGCGCATCTCGGGTACTCCCTCCGTATCGCCCGAGAAGTAAAACCGCATTCCGCCATAGGTGAGAACGTATCCGTTGCCGACCCCTTTCACATGGAAGAGCTTGCCAGGCGCCGGACCGCGCTTGAGGTTATAAGCGGGAACGGCCTCGATCGTCCATCTCTGCCACGTCTTCGTTTCGCCGTTCGAAATCGGCAAAGCGGTCTTGACGGTTTGCACCACAGCTTCAGGCGCCATGATCTCGGTCCCGGCCTTGCTGATTTCCGCGATGGCGCCTGGATCCATATGATCGGGATGACTGTGAGTAATAAGGATGAGATCCGCTTTCGGCAGTCCGTCGAATTTCGCGGGCTTGGCGGGATCGAGATAAATGACCTTTCCGCCTGCTTCAATCAGCGTGCTCGCGTGATAGAGCGGCGTAATCTTGACCGCTCCGGCTGTGCTTTGGAATGTCTGCGGAGTCGCCGCAGCCTGTGCAAATACCGGCACAGCAAGAAGAGTGCTAACCAGCCATAGAATCCATTTCATCTCCGCTGTCTCCTCAATACCTAGTCGAAATCTCTGCCTTCGTGTGGTGACGGGCTCTGCCACACGTGAACTACTACTTTAATAGCCCAAAAACGCCAACCCCGCTCGTCGTGCCGACATAAACTTTTCCGTTGGCAATGGTTGGCGTGATGTATTTGTTGCCATTTCCAAAATGATCGCGGCCTCCGGCTACCTGACTCGAGTTATACAGTTCAACGGAAAGATTATTCGCGTTATAAGCGTGCAGCACCGCAGGCGAGGAATGTTGGGAGGCCCACAAAATCAAATTAGACGTTCCGGAAATGCTCGGAGACGAGCCCGGATAGATAAACTTCGTGCTCGTCGCCGAAACCGGCGTCGAATTCAGCAAGCCTCTGCCATTGAACGAGAAAGCCTTGATCGTGTCGCCCGCCGCTCCGTAATAAATTCTGTGGACAGCATATGCCGGAGCCGAAAACACCCCTCCCGCCAGTGCGCCCGTCACTTCCTGATAAATCTGGCTGTTATTGTTGGGATTGAACTTCCCCATGTTGACCCGATTCACCAGATAGATATTCGCGTCTTTTCCCGCTCCCACCAGCAGTTCATGCAGAGTTCCGCCAGCGTCTTCGAAGTCGGGCACGACCATCGCTCCGCCCGACCCCAAGTCTTCGTCCGCATCGGACTCGCTTACCGTGTTGTACATATTGAAGTAGTCGTGCACCGCCAGTTTGCCGTTCGTTGTGGAGAGTCGTATGACGGCGTTCCCATAATCCCCATGGGCCGGAAATCCGCTGGCGTTCAGACTCGTATCGAAAGTTCCATTGGCGTCGAGAAAATAAATATTTCCGCTGGTATCCGCCGCCGGCCCGGCGCCGGATGCCCAGATCGCTCCTCCACTGCCGTTCGGCGTCACGTTGAGCACCGTCTGCTGCGCCAGCGTGCTCCCGTTATAGCCGATGATCCATCCCGTATAGGGGAGGTCGTCGCAATGAGAGGCCCACGAAGTGTAGACGACGTGGTTCACCAACAACAGCGCAGCCCGTTCCTTATACCGCTTCGGGTCAAAGGTCACGTAACCACCCTCGCTGTCGTCGCCGGTCCCGGGATATTTCGCCGTGATCTCCGCTGGGCCGCCAAACTCCTCAGCTCCGGTCGTAATGTCAAGCGCGTGCAACCGTTGATGGTAGTCCCCACTCGAGTCTTTGCTCATGGCCACCACGTAGATCGTCCCGTGCGACCCTGCCGTCAGGTCAACGACAGGGGTGGAAGTCACTCCAATCTCCGGGATAACCTGCGAACAGCCGCGATTATCTGACGGCGTCTCGCTCGCGGCGAGCGTTCTAACATGCCAGAGCTTCGCGCCGCTATCCGCGTCAAATCCATACACAGAGTCGTGTTCCGTCGCTACAAACAGAATATTGTGGGTACCTTTTCCCGCAATATGCACGTTAGAGGCATATAAAGGTTGCGCATCCACCAGTCCATCCGCAGAGATCACAAACAATTTCCCAAACGTGCTGGAATTTACATTCTTCAGAGTGAGTTCGGTCTCGCTCGAATTCCATCCCGTCCGCTGGTTGTTGTTGTGATAGGTTAGTACACCCTCGAACGCCGGCGCCGCCTGCACGAACTTTTCACCGCGGAAGACGAGCAGGGAAAGAAGCAGAAGGGCGGCAGCAGAAATCAGAACGATTCGCGCCGGCAGGTTTCGTTTCATAGCGCACCTCGGGATTTAGATCCGGATTGCAATTTGCAAGTGCCCGGTTTCGGCACGGAGTGGCGGCTCAATAATTTTAACGAACTCCGAGGAAAGATGCCGCCCCCTGTACTCGTCCAGTGGATGGGTGACACTTTCAGAGAACACCCCCACCACTCGGAATTGCGAACCACCAAGGCAAGAAGACCAAGAAGCTCGGGCCTCAAGGTTCTCCTTCGTGCACCTTGGTGGTAGAGGGTTTCACAAATTGAGCCACAACCCTCCATCATGTATCCTTGACGTTCCATGGAAGGCTCCAATACATTCGAAAGCTGGGGCTGATCCAACTGTGATCGATCCGATCCGAAAAGCATTCCCACTCATTCTTCAAGAGGTACGCGCAGCATGACCATGAAGAAAAATGCGGTTCGCAAAACGGCGCTGACACAAAAAGCGCAACTGATGTCAGGCTCGGAAATTGAACGCACGCTGGTCCGCCTGGCGCACGAAATTCTCGAAAAGAATGGCGGCGTAGAAGGTCTTGGATTAGTCGGAATTCGCCGTCGCGGAGTGCCCATCGCCGAGCGCCTGGGCAAGATGATCCAGCAGGTAGAGAAGAAGAAAGTCCCCGTCGGCACTCTCGATATCACTTTCTATCGCGATGACCTTTCGACGCTCGGTCCGAAGCCCGTCGTTCAGGAAGCCGAGATCGGCTTCTCCATAGAGGGCAAAAAGATTGTTCTGGTCGACGACGTCCTCTATACCGGCCGCACCACGCGCGCCGCCCTCGATGCACTTTTCTCGCATGGCCGGCCCAGCCTCGTGCAGTTGCTGGTGCTGATCGACCGCGGCCATCGGGAATTGCCCGTCCAAGCCACCTTCGTCGGCCGAACCGTGCAGACCACCGAGAATGAAGTGATCGAAGTGAAGTTAAGCGAAATCGACGAAGCCGACAAAGTTTTACTCATGGAAAAGTAGAGTAAAAAATAAATGGAGCGGCGGGCGTCCCCGCCCGTCCACCACAGCCATGGATCTCGATTTCGAAATTTCTCCCGACCAGGTCAAATCGCTGCAGCAGGCCGGCGGAACATTCACGCTGGTCGACGTCCGCGAGCCGTGGGAATATGAAGCCTCCCGCATCGAAGGCGCCAAACATATACCCATGGGCGATATTCCGTCGCGCGCTCACCAGGAGCTCGACCCCGACGATCATATCGTAATAATGTGCCACCACGGCGTGCGCTCCTTGTCGGTTACGAACTGGATGCGCCAGCAGGGATACGAGAAAGTTCAATCCATGCGCGGTGGCATCGACGCCTGGGCGCGGACGGTAGACCCAAAGGTTCCGCTGTATTGAGCGTTGTACTGAACAAATGCCGAACAAGATTTGTCTGCTCTTTTCTCTTAACTGGTAGCAAACCAAACTTGATCACCGACTGCCACATCCACATCTCGCTGATCGAACAGTTCAAGCCGCAAGCCCTCGAACTGATGAAGCGCAAGCGTGCCAATTTCGAGGAGATCGCCGAATATAGCCGCTCCCCCAAAGCCTTCCTGAAATATCTCGACCGCTGCGGCGTCGACCGCGCCGCGCTGATCAACTACGTAGCACCGGAAGTGATCGGCTTCACCTCCGAAGTCAACCAGTTTGTCGCCGATTACACGCGCCACGATCCGAAGCGGCTCATCTCCTGCGGCAGCCTGCATCCTCGCCACACCGCGAACATCATGGCGGATGTCGAGCACATTCTGCGTCTGGGCCTTCGCATGATCAAGATTCATCCGCCGCATCAATTGCTGTTTCCGAACGACTATCTCAGCGGAGTGAAAGAGCTCGAAATCATCTACCGCGCCGCGGAAGCCAATGAGATCCCGGTCATGTTCCATACCGGCACCTCGATCTTTCCGGCCGCGCGCAACAAATACGGCGACCCTATCTACCTCGATGACGTCGCGGTTGATTTCCCCAAACTCAAAATTCTGATGGCCCACGGCGGCCGTCCGCTCTGGATGCATACCGCGTTTTTTCTAATCCGAAGGCACCCGAACGTTTATCTCGATATCAGCGGCATCCCGCCGAAGAGCCTGCTGAGTTATTTTCCGCGGCTAGACGAGATCGCGCACAAAACTCTGTTTGGCACTGATTGGCCCGGCCCGGGCGTTCCAGATGTTAAGCGAAACCTCGAGGAGTTTAACGCCCTGCCTATGCGGGAAGAGACGCGGATGCAGATTTTGAGCAAGACTGCAGCCGCGATCTGGCCCGAATAACCCACGGCAGGATTTCGCATCGCCGCCGTCTTTCTTATTTCTTATCCTGCGTGATTTCTTATCACTTCTTGTCCTGCCATAGCCCGATCGTATTGCCCTCGGGATCGGCGAACCAGGCAAACGTCCCGGTAGGAATGGCGAGTGGCCCTACCAGCGTTTTGCCGCCGAGCGCGGCAACTTTCTCCAGATGCGCCTTCACGTCGTCCACCTTGACGTAGAAGATCGTGTAGTTGTGCGGCTCGTGTCCCAGGGCCGTAATGTGTCCGCCGACCTCATTTAGAGTTCCGATGAAGGTAGCCGGAGGGGCGTCGTCCATCTTCCAATCGAAAAGCTGGCTGAAGAATTCCTTCGTCCTGACGCGGTCGCGGCATCCGATTTCAAAATGGCAGATCGTGTGTGGCATGGTCAGCGGATCCCCCGTTCGAACCGGAATTCTATCATCGGAGGGAGGCTGAGTATCCGTTCAGTGTCACTGGGCATCCTAATCAGTAGAAGGCCGCGCGTGGAAACAGCCGCCGGTTTGGCGTATAAAACTAACGTGACTCCGTTGCCAGTCTTCCGTTGGTGCGAACGAGTAAGCGACCGTCTGCACAGCAAGCGAGGAATCCATGGCCACCATGACTAATACGCACGTTCCGAAGGGTCTGGAAGGGGTGGTCGCTACCACGTCCAGCATCTGCTACATCGACGGTGACGAGGGAGTGCTCGCCTATCGCGGATATGACATTCACGATCTGGCCGACCGTTCGACCTTTGAGGAGGTTTGTCACCTGCTCTGGTTCGGACACCTGCCCAATGCCGACGAACTCGCACAGCTTAAATCGCGCCTGGCGGAAGAGCGCAAGCTTGACCCATCGATCGTCGACGGGCTGCGGGTCGTTCCTAAGCACGTTCCCCCGATGGACATGCTGCGGACCGTCGTGTCCGAGCTCTCCTATTACGATCCCGAATACAACAAGAACGATCACGACGCCAATATTAATAAGGCCATCCGCCTGACGTCGCAGATCTCGATGATCGTCGCGGACTATGACCGCATTCGCAAAGGGAAGCCAGTCGTCGAGCCGGACCGATCACTCTCTCACGCGGCGAACTTTCTCTTCATGCTGAACGGCGCTACGCCCTCGAAGACCGCCGAACGCGCCCTCGATATCGCGCTCATTCTGCACGCCGATCATGAACTGAATGCTTCGACCTTCGCGGCGCGAATTACAGCCGCTACTCTTTCCGACATGCACTCGGCCATCACCTCCGCAATCGGCGCGCTCAAAGGCCCATTGCACGGCGGCGCCAACGAAGCCGTTTTCAAGTTACTTATGGAAATCGATGCCAAGGGCGCCGACCCGGTCGAGTATGTTGAGGCAATGCTGGCGCAAAAGAAAAAAATTCCCGGTTTCGGCCACCGTGTGTACCACACCGAAGATCCGCGGGCGACACACCTGCGGAAGATGTCGCGCGAACTGGGCCAATCCAGCGGCGATCCCAGGTGGTTCGAATATTCGCAAAAAATTGAAGACTTCCTGAAAGCCGGCAGGCACCTCAACGCCAATGTGGATTTCTATTCGGCTTCCACCTATCACACGCTCGGCATTGATGTAGACCTGTTTACGCCCGTCTTCGCGGTCTCACGCATGGGCGGTTGGACGGCCCACGTCATCGAACAACTGGACCACAACCGGTTAATCCGTCCCCGCGCCGACTACGTAGGCCCCGCCTACCCGCAAAAATATGTGCCCCTAGAGCAGCGTTAACCCCGTTCGTGGAGCGCCGCGCGTCCTCGCCCGGCCACCCAGTTGCCGGACGGGCGAGACCCCGTCCCTCCACATGCACCAGTACAATAGAAACAGCATGACGCACCGGGTCTATCTCGACAACAACGCGACCACTCCCGTGCTCCCCGAAGTCTTGGAAGCCATGCGCCCCTACTTTCTCGAGCACTTCGGCAACGCGTCCTCCATCCACCATCATGGACAGGAGACGCGGGCCGCCGTCGAGCGTGCGCGCGAATCAGTAGCCGCGTTGCTCGGCTGTCGCGCGTCTGAAGTGGTGTTTACCAGCGGCGGCACAGAAGCCGACAACCTTGCGATATTTGGGTTAGTCCGAGCCGGCGACCACATCATCAGCTCGACCATCGAACACCATGCCGTGCTCAATGCCTGCAAGCATCTCGCAACAAAACTGCAGGGATGCGAGGTGACCTGCATTCCGGTCGATGGCCGCGGCCTGGTTGATCCGGGCGACGTGAAGCGCGCCCTAAGGTCCAACACAAAGCTGGTCACGATCATGTTCGCCAACAACGAGACTGGAGTCCTGCAGCCGGTCGAAGAGATCGCGACAATTGCCGCCGAAGCCGACGTGTACTTCCACACCGACGCCGTGCAAGCCGCAGGCAAGCTCCCGATCGATATCAACAAAATCGGATGCGACCTCCTGTCCATTTCCGGCCACAAGCTTCATGGCCCGCAAGGTGCGGGCGCGCTCTACGTCCGCAGGGGAACCGAGCTTGAGCCTATGCTCCACGGCGGTAGCCACGAACGCTCGCGCCGCGCCGGAACCGAAAACGTTCCGGGCATAGTAGGCCTGGGCAAGGCCGCCGAGCTGGCCATGGCCGGTTTCGACTGCGGCGGAGATGGAAAGGAAGATAGGAAGGAAGGGAGAAAAATGGCCGCAATGCGCGACCATCTGGAAAGGGAACTACTCCAGATAGAAGCGTCAGGCCTCAACGGCGCAGACTCGAACGGTGAACCTGCCCCGCGCGTGCCGAATACGACCAACATCTATTTCGATGGCATCGAAGGCGAGTCGCTGGTCATCGCCCTCGACTTGAAGGGCCTGGCAGTCTCGACCGGCGCCGCCTGTTCCTCCGGAGCGATCGAACCGTCGCACGTGCTAACTGCGATGGGGCTGCGCACAGATCGCGCGAAGGCCAGCATTCGCTTTAGTCTCGGAAAGCAAAATACGCCCGAGGATATAGACTTTGCATTGGGCTTGATACCAGAAACGGTTGCACATTTGAGGGAGTTGTCGCCGGTGTGGCCAAAGACCGCAATTAGCCGTTAGCAGTTAGCATCTAGCCGTGCGGGACTCCTAAAAAGCTAAATGCTAATCGCCAAGTGCTAAGTGCTGAACCCACCATCGCCGTAGCCATGTCGGGAGGAGTCGACTCCTCAACCGTCGCAGCCATGCTGCGCGCCGAAGGCCGCAACGTCATCGGCCTGACCATGCAACTCTGGAACCAGCGCCGTCTCGCCGGGCACGCCGGCATGCCCGAATCCGTCCAGGGCCGATGCTGTTCGATCGACGATGTCTATGACGCGCGCCGCGTCGCCGAGACCCTCGGCATTCCTTACTATGTGGTCAATCACGAGGAGCGGTTTGAGCGCGACGTAGTGCGCCCTTTCGTCGAGGAGTATCTCGCCGGCCGCACGCCCATCCCCTGCAGCCTGTGCAACAACCATTTAAAGTTTGACCAGCTTCTCATTGTAGCCAGACAGATTGGCGCCGATCACATTGCTACGGGACACTACGCTCAAGTCGCCTTCGACGAAGAACGCAGTCGTTGGCTGCTGAAGCGCCCAACCGATCGTTCAAAAGACCAGACATACTTTCTCTTCGGTCTTACGCAAGAGCAGCTAAGCCATACGCTGTTTCCGCTCGGCGGCATGACCAAGCCCGAGGTGCGTGAACTGGCCCGCCAGCACCGCCTCGTAATCGCCGAAAAGCCCGATTCGCAGGAAATCTGCTTCGTCCCCGGCGGCGACTACAAGCGTTTTCTCGAAGCCTATCTCAACGAGCAGGGAAGCGGGAATTTCGGCGCTCCGACTTCCAAAGAGACGATCTCCCCCGGCATGCTCGCCGGCGAAATGGTCACAACCGACGGCAAGGTAATCGGAGAACACTCCGGAGTTCATAACTTCACCGTAGGACAGCGCAAGGGATTGGGAGTGGCCACCGGTTCGCCGTTATATGTGATTCAGATCAAGAACGACACCAAGCAGGTCGTGGTAGGCAACGACGAGGAACTCTATTCGCGCACTCTTCGCGCTGGCCGCGTAAACCTGATTTCAACCGAAGAGCTGCGCCAGCCGATGCGAGTCGCGGTGAAGATTCGCCACAAGCATCAGCCCGCGCCAGCCGTAATCGAAGCCAACGGCCCCGACGGGATTCTAGTAACCTTCGACGAGCCGCAGCGTGCCATCACCCCCGGCCAAGCGGCCGTTTTCTACGACGGCGACATAGTAGTCGGCGGTGGCTGGATCGAAGACACCGCCCGATAAGCACTATGGCGGGGAGCCGCCGTGTTTAGCAGGGCTGAATCCGCGGGATGTGCCCAATTTCCATATTAGAGGGGCCGTGCGTTGCCGAGCGTTACTGTCCTCGTTACCCACACGTACTTTCGCGTGCCCTCATGGCACCTTCGTGGGCTAGACCCGCCAATAAAGCGGCGATAGTGTTATTTCACGACGGGACCTTCGTAACCCCCCGCAAAGGTCCGGCGTGGGGAGCGAATTTATGAAAATTTGGCATCTGGCATATGCGGCATTGGGAATCGCGGTGGCGCGCTGGGTCTTTAAGCGTCAAGCAATGCCGGTAAGCGATCCGATCACCCGTTTTCGTGCTTCTGGCCTGCTGTAACTTGTAACGCTGTTGCAAGGAAAATTGGCGAAAGGGCATGTGCGCGCCCCGTTGCGCGACCCTTCGTTCTCCGCGCGCTCATGCCCGTTCCCAACGCTCCTGAGCGCTGATCTTTTTCGACATGCTTCATCCAACCCTGGAAGTGCTAGCACCTTCGTGCCCCCATCCTAGCCCCCTTTCTGTTCCAACTCGCCTAGACTTTGTGTGTGGAGCGCTGCGCCCGCACCCGCCGCTCAGCGACCGCGGCTAAGCCATCAAAATCAAAAGTCATGCGATTCCCCATCCTGCCCGTGCTTGCGCTATCTTTCCTTATAGCGCCCTTGGCTGCCGCGCAACAGGATGACCCTGCTCCGCTCGGCGACGTCGCTCGCAATCTGCGCAAGAACAAGGCACAGCAGGCCGAGCAGCAGCCCCAGCAACAGCCCCAGACCACCGTGATCGATAACGATAATCTGTCCCAGGTCATGGAGGATGCCCGGAAAGCCAGGCCGTCGAGAGCCGACAAAACCGTCTTATCCATCGATTCGTCCACCAACACCGTAAAGCTGTCGGCCCCCGATGTAACCTGCAATCTTTCTTTTAATACCCGCGACAGTTCGCTATTGATAAGACCGGTTCTGGTCGAGGATCTTCCGGTCTCTGACCTGCTCAAACTCGACGGCCCCGGTTCCATCCAGGACGAGAATCTGCAACTCGAGGTCTTCAATGGCACGGATTGGGACCTGCGCGAAATCACCATTGGCCTGACGCTCGAGCGTCGCCCAGGCGAGAACGCCGAAATGGCCGCGCGCGCGCGGGTGATTCCGGCCGCTCAGACCAATGCGCCCGTCTCCGTCGAGCGCCGCTCCGATGTGACCTTCCTCTACCACCTGAAAACCGCAGCCAAGCCTTTCAGCAAAGCCGCGTTTCGCGAAAATATCGGTATCACTCCCGGTCCCGATGAAGACTGGCGATGGTCGATCATTGCAGCCAAAGGAATCCGTCCCTGTCTCGGCGCCAGCGTCGCTGCGGGATCCAGGCCCAAATTCGCCGCAGTAACCACTCGAACCAAAAGTAGAGATTTCCCCTGCGCTCCACTGTGTCCCCCATGGTTAAGGTTCTAAGCCTCGTCAAGCGGCGGGAGCTCGAATGGTCGGCAGGAAGTGCGGCTTCCGCCGGGCTTTAGTCAACTGCTCGAACGAGTATGCAATCTTGAGCAAAGTGGGCTCGCTCCAGGCCCGCCCGAAAAACGAAATTCCAACGGGCAGCCCCCACAAAGATCCGGCCGTCACATTTATATTGGGATAGCCTGCAACCGCAGCCGCGGTCGAACTGCCTCCAGAGATGCGATCGCCGTTAATCAGGTCAGTAATCCACGCCGGACTTCCCGTAGGCGCAACCAGCGCGTCGAGTTTCCATTTGTCCATCACGAAATCGATGCCTTCAGCGCGGCTGAGTTGGCGATTCAGCGCCTGCGCATCGAGGTACTCCTTAGTGTCGAGCGGACCTTTCTGTTCCGCCTTAATAAAAAGATCCTGCCCAAAATATGGCATCTCGCGGTCGCGATGCAGCTCGTTGAACGCAATCACATCCTTCAAGTTCTTGACCGCCGCGCCCGGACGCCGCTTCAGATAAGCCGCAAGATCGGCCTTGAGCTCATATAAAAAAACCGTCAGCTCGCTCTCATCAAACTTGCCAATCGTGGGCACATCCGCCGGATCGACGATTTCGGCGCCCGCATGCTTCATCTCGCCGAGCAGCGTCTCCATGAGCCGGTCGACCTCATCGTTAAAGCCGAAATATTTGCGCACCACTCCCAGGCGCGCACCCTTCAGCCCAGCCGGGTCGAGAAACTGGGTGTAGTCGGAGAACTGTTTGCGCCGCGCATCAGCCGTTGCTGAATCCTCGGCATCCGCCCCCGCCATGGCGCTGAGAAGAATCGCAACATCGCGCACCGTTCGGGCCATCGGCCCGGCCGTGTCTTGACTGTGCGAAATCGGAATGATCCCCGTCCGGCTCACCAGTCCAACCGTAGGCTTCAGCCCCGCCAGTCCATTCGCAGAAGCAGGACAAACCACCGATCCGTCCGTCTCCGTTCCCACTCCGGCGACACAGAAATTCGCGGATACACCGGCTCCCGTGCCGGAACTCGAGCCACACGGATTGCGATCCAGAGCATAAGGATTGCGCGTCAGCCCGCCGCGCCCGCTCCATCCGCTGGTGGAATGGCTGGAGCGAATGTTGGCCCACTCACTGAGATTGGTTTTGCCCAGGATCACCGCGCCGGCCTTGCGCAACTGCGCGGCAACGAAAGCATCATTTGCCGGTTGCGATCCCGATCCTGATCCCGGCGCCGCTTCGAGTAGCGCCAGCGATCCCGCCGTCGTGTGCATGCGGTCGCCGGTATCGATATTGTCTTTGATGAGAATGGGAATCCCATGCAGCGGCCCGCGCGAGCCCTTGGCCCTCCGCTCCTCGTCAAGTGCAGCCGCAATCTGAAGAGCCTCTGGATTAGGTTCGATGACGGAATTGACTCTTGGGCCGGCCTTGTCGATCTCCGCAATGCGCCGCAGATATTTCTCGGTCAAACTCCGAGAAGAATACTCGCCCGACTGAAATGCCTTCTGAACGTCGTCAATCGTGATCTCGTCCAACTCGAAGTCCTTGACAGAACCTTCGACCGTATCTGCGCCACTGTTGCCGGCAGGCGCAGGGTCAGCGACACGAGCCGAGCTAAGCGCCGGATAAGCAGCCGCCGCGACGGTTGCCGTCATGGTGGCGCGAAGAAAAATCCTGCGCGAGGGGAACTTCGAGTTCGCGTTTGCGACGGACTTCGAGCCACGCTCGGGGGGAAGGGAGTCCTTAGTCATTAAAGCTCCAGAAAGAGTTTGAATTTGTGGTTGTGTGGTGACGGGCCTCGGCCCGTTGTTTTGCACCAACCAGAATGGTAGTCTAACGAAGTTGAGCGGGAGTAGTTCAGCGGTAGAACGCCAGCTTCCCAAGCTGGATGTCACGGGTTCGATCCCCGTCTCCCGCTCCAGTCAGAAACGATCAGAGTGATGAATTCCTGAGGCTGTTGTTCCACCCGTTCGCGAAGCAGGTTCTACGGAACTATGAGGTAGGCGTTAGTGCGGCTGCGTAGCCCTGCAGTAACCGGCATCAGTCATCCCACGATGCCTATCCAAATCAACCTGACAGGGTGCAAAAGAAGAACAAAATCTATTTCGGGGCAGTAGTGGCCGATGAGGTCAAGGTTCGTAACTGGACCAGGCCAACACCCAATCCTCCCGCAGCGCCAGCGAGCAGGCCCAATATCACCAGCAAGGGCACATTCTCAAAAATCGACTTTTTCACTGACCTCGCCATCGCTTATCTCCACAAGATTCTTCAATCAGAATTGGCCGTCTTAGTAATCTTAGCATCTGCGCCTCCATTTGCACCTTACCGAGGTACCGTAACCGCCTGTGGAAACAAGAGATGGACAAAGCCTGCCAGCCCCGCCGAACCGACTAGGCAGAATTTTTCAATCAAAGGGAAATCGTGGAGACAGGGAGATCGTGGAGACGAGGTTCACAATTATCAAGAAATCAAGGATGCTTCCTTCGTGCACCCTTGTGGCCTTAGTGGCTAACGATTTTTCGCGAACTCCACCACCCGGAAATTCAGCCAGCCTCGACGAAAAGCGCTTCGCCACCCTATGATATGGACAAAAAGAAATTCATTCGAGGAGTATTCATGACCGAACCCACTTATGACGAATTGAAAGCCCGCCTGGCCGATCTGGAAAAACAGGTGGAAACCAAGAAGAAAGCCGGGGTCATAGATTTTCGCGTGAGCGAAAAAGGCGGTGTCAGCGTCTATGGACTAGGCCGCTTTCCAGTCACTCTCTATTACGAGCAGTGGACGAAGTTGCTCAACGCCGTTCCCGACCTCAAGGCCTTCATAGAAGAAAACAAAAGCAGGCTGAAACTGAAAGAGGTCTAGACGGGCAGGCAGGGGACGGTCCAGGCTCGCGTAGGGACAGGTGCCCTCACCTGTCCAGCCGAGCGCAAGCTCGGCGGACTCAGCCCGTAGCCATGGCAAGTCAGCGATGCGGAACGCCCGTGCCAACGAATGAGCTAATTCGAATGTCCGCTGAAGATATTCTAAGCAAGCCGCAACCGGCGCCCGATGCGCGCGTAGCGTACGGCGCCGACGCAAATCAGTTTCTCGAAGTGCGATTGCCGCGTACCAAGCCTCCGCACTCGGTTCTAATGAATATCCACGGCGGCTATTGGCGCGCGCAATACGGCCTAGCGCACGCGGGACACCTCTGCGAAGCCCTCCGTGCCGCAGGCCTCGCCACCTTCAACATCGAATACCGCCGCCTGGGCAACATCGGCGGCGGATGGCCCGGCTCCTTCGAGGACATTCGCTCCGCCTACCGCTTTCTGCAGCAGGAACATTCCCGCTTCCAAATCGACTTGGACAAACTCATAGTGATGGGCCATTCCGCCGGAGGCCAACTCGCCCTATGCCTGGCCTCGCATGAACCTTCGATCCAGCGCGTAATTTCACTCGCTGGAGTCGTCGACCTGAAGAAAGCCTATAGCTTGCACCTGAGCAACGACGCTGTGAAAGAATTCCTGGGAGGCAAACCCGACGCGGTCCCCGATCATTATCGTGAAGCCGATCCCATGGAACTCAAAATTCCCCACGCGCGCCAGTGGCTGTTCCACGGCACCGAAGATGACATCGTGCCTCCGGAGTTCAGCCGCGATTATGTAGCGCAGAAAAAGCAGGCAGGCGAGGCAGTGCAATTGCTGGAGATTCACCGCGCCAGCCACTTCGATCTGATCGACCCCGCCGCAGACGCATTCAAGCAGGTTAGGAGCACGGCGCTGGGGGCACTGGGCATCAACTGAAAACTTAGATCGGAACATTTGGCTTTCGCCGCCTCATGTTTCCTTCGTGTGCCTTAGTGGCCTTCGTGGTCAATGATTTCGCGAGATGCGCCATCTTACATAGTTAGAGATCTTGACACCACGTATGCTACGTGATACACGTATAATGCGTGCACAATGAATACCGTCAAGCAAAACATTACATTGAGCCTCAGCCGAGAGACACTCCAGAAGGCTAGAGTGTTGGCCGCCCGCCGGGCTACTTCCATCAGCGGTCTCCTGGCCGAGCAAATCGAGATTCTTGTGGGCGAGGAAGAAGCGTACGAGCATTCCCAGCGACAGGCCATGACATTGCTCAATCATGGATTTCATCTGGGTGGAGTGATCCGGACTACCCGAGATGAATTGCATGAGCGATAAGACATTCGTCGACACAAATATTTTAATCTATGCTCATGACGTGGATGCGAAATCCAAGCATCACGTGGCCAAAAACCTGCTCGCCCAGCTCTGGAGCGAGCGAATCGGCGTTGTCAGCATGCAGGTACTACAAGAATTCTACGTCAACGTTACCCGTAAGATAGCATCTCCGCTTCCAAAGAACCTGGCGCGCAAGGTAATCAATAACTATGCGATTTGGTGCATCGAAACCACACCGTCTGAAATCTCGTCAGCCTTTCAAATCGAAGATGAATCCCGGATCGGATTTTGGGATGCACTCATTGTCGCGTCCGCCATCAAATGCGGAGCGAGTCGCATACTCTCTGAGGACTTGAATGCCGGACAAACAATCCACGGCGTTCGTATCGAAAATCCATTCGTTGAATAATTAAGCGCGGGAACAGAATTTGAGCTGTTTTGCGGACGTGGCTGAAGCGACTGACGTCAGAAAAGTGTCCTTAGGCGAGAAGAAAAATGGTGCGCCCGGAGAGAATCGAACTCCCAACCTCTTGGTTCGTAGCCAAGCACTCTATCCAATTGAGCTACGGGCGCATCGTCGCAGAGAAGTGTGTTTGAATTATAACGGAAACAGAATCATTTCATCCAAACTCGCGGTCGCGCTTTTTCCCAAGTGTTTCCGGGCCTGGGATACAGCAAGACCCCTAGACTCGAAAATCAGACCCGCGGAATCCGCCAAATGCCGCGCCAGTCGCGGACAACGCCGGTCTCGCAAATTTAATGCTTTGTATAATCGGAATCGACGATTTGTAAATTAGCGTAAAAGTTTCCCCCGGTCGCGCAAAAGCTACCCGCACCAGCGTTCTATGAGTGTATGTTGGCAATGCCTTAGCGATGGCATCCGACATGCTTCTCCTGGTGGCAGACGAAGTGGCGCGCAACGGGGCATTTGGAAAATCACTTCGGCCAGAGGTCTTTCCGAATGCCCCTTGCATACTCCGTTTTGATCGCCGAGGTTGGCACTCCGTTCGGTTTTCCTGGCCTTCCCCCGAATGTCCTCCCTTCCTCATTGAGGACTTGCTGGGAGCCAGCGGAGTGCCATAACTCTCCCTATCGTTACCGCTGAAATCTCAACCAATGGTTCAGGCGAGCGCCAACTGTTCTTGTACGTCGATTCCCGCCTCACGCAGCAACTTCGCCACTACCTCGGCCTTAAATCGCGAGGCATCGAATCTCGCTCGCACGATCCGGTCTTTCTCGTTGAACTGAACGAGTTGTATGCCATACACCTCGCGCAAACTGTCAATCGCGCGCAACTCAGCCTCTCCCGGAGGAGTCTGATAGCGGTAGGCGACTTCAAGATAGGTCATTTTGAGTTCTCCAATAATCAAGGTTCTGCATGAACCTTTTGAGTATCTAATACCAACAGGGTTCCGCCAAGCACGATCTGTTAGAGGAGCATCGGGTTACGTGGGGACGGACGCATTCGTCCGTCCCGCCAAGCGAAGCGAGGTTCCGTCAACCAGACTCTGGAGCCCCTGAGATCTCATGGACAATCCCAAACCCGCACCGTCCCCTGCCAAGTCAAAAGACCCAGTCTGCGGCATGGAGGTAAATCCCGAAACCGCGCGTCACAAAGCCCTGCACCAGGGGCAACGAGTATTTCTTCTGCTGCGCCGGATGTCTGGCCAAGTTCCAGGCGAATCCCGAGAAGATTCTGTCTTCCCCGCCAAAGCCGATGGCAACCGACCTGATCTCCCTCAGCGCTCCGGCAGTCGCGAAAAAAATGCCGACCGTGACTGAGTCGCCAGTCGCGGCCTCCACGCCTCGCACTCCAACCGGATCGCGCGAAAACAAAGACACGCGAACCTACGTCTGTCCGATGTGCCCCGAAGTGCGGCAGATCGGCCCGGGACCGTGCCCTAAGTGCGGGATGGCGCTCGATCCCGAATCGCCCGTGCCCCCCGCAACCAAAACGGAATACACCTGCCCGATGCATCCTGAAATCGTGCGACCCGGGCCAGGTAGTTGTCCAATCTGCGGCATGGCGCTCGAGCCCCGCACCGTAACCGTCGAAGAAGAAAATCCCGAACTGCGCGACATGACGCGTCGCTTCTGGATCAGCCTTGCTCTCACCGCACCTCTGCTCGCGATTGCCATGGGCAGCATGTTATGGCCGCATGCGTTCATGGGAGGATTCGTTATCGTCAGCGGAAATAGAGATGTAGTAACGCCGTGGAACTCAATCCTCCCGTGGCTCGAACTACTGCTAGCCACGCCCGTTGTGCTGTGGTGCGGATGGCCCTTCTTAGAGCGTGGATGGGCCTCGGTAGTAAATCGCAGCACGAACATGTTCACTCTGATAGCCATGGGTACCGGCGTCGCCTATCTGTTCAGCGTAGTAGCGACTTTATTCCCACAGATATTTCCCGCATCGTTCACAAGCACGACCCGCAGCATGGGCGGCTATCCCGGTGGCCACCCGGATGTCTATTTCGAAGCTGCGGCGGCCATCGTCACCCTTGTATTGCTAGGCCAAGTGCTGGAACTTCGTGCCCGCAGCCAGACTTCAAGCGCCATCCGCGCGCTTCTCGATCTAAGCCCGAAGATGGCGCGCCTGCTAGCCGAAGATGGATCCGAGAAAGATGTGCCGCTAAACGAAGTCAAACTCGGAGACCGTCTGCGCGTCCGCCCAGGTGAAAAGATTCCCGTCGACGGCGTTGTGCTCGACGGCTCCAGCCTGGTCGACGAGTCCATGATCACAGGCGAATCCGTTCCCGTGGAGAAGGCATCATCCTCCCATGTGATCGGCGCAACCGTGAACGGCAATGGCGCTCTGGTGATGCGCGCCGAGCGCGTTGGCAGCGAAACCATGCTCGCACAAATCGTCCAGATGGTCAGCCAGGCGCAACGTACCCGCGCCCCCATCCAGCGTCTGGCCGATAAAGTTGCCGGATGGTTCGTTCCAGCCGTAATCGCAGTCGCGGCATTGACATTCATAGTATGGGCAACAGTCGGCCCGGAGCCGCGATTCGCGCACGCGATAGTAAACGCGGTAGCCGTGCTGATCATCGCCTGCCCCTGCGCGCTCGGCCTGGCCACGCCAATGGCCATCATGGTGGGTACCGGGCGCGGCGCACGAGCCGGCGTGCTCATCAAAAATGCCGAAGCGCTTGAAACCCTCGAAAAAGTAGACACCATAGTCTTCGACAAGACCGGAACGCTCACAGAAGGCAAACCGAAAGTGGTGGCGATTTCAATCGCGACTACCACAGAGCCGGTGCTAGGCATGGACAGCAACGAGCTTCTGCGCCTCGCCGCAAGTCTGGAGCGCGCCAGCGAGCATCCCTTAGGCGCGGCAATTGTATCGAAAGCAAAGGAACTAAATCTCAACCTGAGCGAGCCCGCCAATTTTCAATCGCTGCCCGGCCAAGGCATAACGGGAATTGTAGAGGGGAAGAGTATCGCGGTAGGCAACACCGCTCTAATGGGATCAACCGGCGCTTTCGCAGACCAGAAAGCGCTGCTAATTGCCAAGCCCGGCGGATCCACCAGTGTCTTCGTGGCGATCGATGGCAAGTACGCCGGCCACATCGCGGTTGCCGACCCCATAAAAGCATCGACTGCGACTGCGCTGCGCGAACTCAAAAGGCAGCGAATCAAGCTGGTCATGCTCACTGGCGACAACCAAGCTGTGGCCGAGGTGATGGCGCGCAGCCTCGCGATAGATGACTTCAAAGCCGAGGTTCTCCCTGCGCAAAAAGCCGAAATAGTTAAGCAATTGCAGACCGAAGGTCAGACAGTAGCCATGGCCGGCGACGGCATCAATGACGCTCCAGCGCTGGCGCAAGCCGATGTAGGCCTCGCCATGGGCACTGGAACCGACATTGCTATCGAAAGCGCCGGCATCACCCTTCTTAAAGGAGACCTTGAAGGAATTCTCCGCGCCCGCAAACTGAGCCAGGCCACGATGCGCAACATCCGCCAAAATCTCTTCTTCGCATTCGTCTACAACTCGATTGGCGTGCCGATAGCCGCAGGCGTCCTCTATCCAGCGTTCGGACTGCTGTTAAGCCCGATCCTGGCCGCCGCCGCGATGAGCTTCAGCTCGGTCTCAGTAATTACAAACGCATTAAGGTTAAGGAAAGTGAGACTGTAGCTCTTAGCTCCGGAAAGCCGCGTTGAGCGATCACGGCGGTCGTTAGCCTATCAAAAAAACGGAGTAGAGCACGAGCCCCTTGTCGGTAAGTTTTTTGCTGAGAGCTGACAGCTGACAACTGAGACCTTCCGTCTACAGCTTACTGAGATAATCCCTAACCTCAGGACTCGTCCAATCCACCGGTCCAATAAACTTGCGCCGTATAACTCCCTTGCGGTCGATCACGTAACTCTCCGGCCAGCCAGCCGTGCCGTAGAGTTTCGCCGTTCTCTGGGATTCATCCCGCACAGTCACCATATTCACGCCATATTCCTTGAGGAACTTATGGTAGGCGTCGGCGTCCTCGTCAATACTCACGGCGAGCACAACCACGCCCTTAGATTTGAGCATGGTCTGCATCTGGACCAGCGACGGCGTCTCCTCAACGCATGGCGGACACCAGGTAGCCCAGAAATTCAGCACCACCACATCCCCGCGAAATTGGCTAAGCGTCACCTTGTGATCGGAATCCTGCACCGTGAAGTCCGGAGCATTCAATCCGATGCGAGCCGGACGGCTCCCGCTATAACATCCACTCAGCGCGGCGAGCAACGCAATAGCGAGGCAAACTGCGGAGAGACTTCTCTTGGAATGCCTGAAGAAATTCGCATTCCCGAAGAGCCTCGTATTCCAGACGATCTTCGTATCCCGGAAGAGCGTTGTCTTCCAGAAGAGTTTCGTACCCCAGAAGAGCTTTGCGTCCCGAATGGGCTTGGTATCAGGGTATCGCTTTAGCGATACCGCAAATTCTCAAGATATGATACCCCTTCAGGGGCCGTCTGTTGACCGTCAACCCATTCCGCCAGCGCGCCAGGAATCATTCGTCTCACACCGCTATAATAGCGAAAAACCGATGATTCGTTCGCTTCCACGCTCGCCGCAGAACAACATCATCCCTCTTACGATTCCGACAAAGGGCTTTCACGCTCTTCGTGTGCCTCAAGTGTCGATCATCATTCCCGCCCGGAATGAAGAGGCGAACCTCGGCGCCTGCCTCGAATCGCTTACCAGACAAAGCGGCGTGGATTTCCAAATCATCGTGGTCGATGACGCCTCCACTGATCGCACCCGCTCGATCGCGCTGAGTTTCGCTGGAGTGCAAGTCGTCACCCCGCCGGCTCTGCATAAAGACTTAGCGGCGACGAATCGCACCGGCAAGAACAATGCACTCATTGCCGGAACGCAACGAGCGCGAGCCCCCTGGTTGCTATTCACCGATGCGGATACCATCCACCAGCCAAGATCATTGGCGCGCGCTCTAGAGGAAGCTATGATCGAGCGTGCTGACCTGTTGTCCTACTCGCCCGAGCAGATTGTCGTCACCTTCGCCGAGCGAGCCGTCATGCCCGTGGTCTTCGCCGAACTGGCAGCGCGCTATCCCCCGCACAAAGTGCGCGACCAGAATTCCGAAATCGTCGCCGCCAACGGTCAATACATCCTTGTCCGTCGCGACTCGTATGAGTCCGTTGGTGGCCATGCTGCCGTGGGCAACCAAATCCTGGAAGATGTAGCGCTGGCCCGTCTCTTCCGCGATGCCGGCAAGCATGTCTGCTTTCGCTATGGCGCGGACGCCGTCCGCACCCGCATGTATCGCAATTGGCAGCAGCTGCGCGAAGGCTGGGCAAAAAATCTCGAGCCGCTATTCCGTCAATCCGAATTTCTGATGTACCAGACTCTAGCTTTGTGGTTGCTGGCGTGGTCATCCGTTGCCATAGCAATATATGGCGTGCTCACGCGCCACTTCGCGTGGATTCTCCTCGCTGCCTTCTGGCCTCTGGTCTACCGCCGAATCAGCGCCGCGCACTTCAAGACCGCAAACAACCTGATCGCAATGCTGTTTGGCCTCCCAATGTTCGCGTATCTGCTCCGCCGTTCCAAGCAAGCCTATGCCAATGGTGAAGTATCATGGAAGGGCCGTAAATACAGTGTCGGCGCTCCCAGTGCAGATAACCCTGCGACGAAACAAAGCGCCAAATCGATTGCATGAACTAAGCATCAAAGACTAAGAGCTAAGAGCTAAGAGCTAAGAGCTAAGAGCTAACGGCTGAGAACTGAGAACCGATTCCCATGGTCTATCTCACGCGCAAAGCGGAATTTTCCGCGTCGCACTACTATCACAATCCGAACTTCACTGCGGAAGAGAACACCCGCATCTTCGGCAAATGCAATAACCCCAACGGGCACGGACACAACTACACACTAGAAGTCACCGTAAAAGGCGCCGTCGATCCGAAGTCGGGATTCGTAGTCGACCTCAAACAACTAAAAGACGTGATGAGCAGGGAAGTGCTCGATGCGCTCGACCATCGCTTTCTCAACAAGGAAGTCCCCGAGTTTTTCACCCGGATTCCCACTACCGAAAACCTGGCCATCGCCATCTGGCAGCGCCTCGTCCCGAAACTCACCGCCGCGCAACTGCACCGAGTGCGCGTCTACGAAACGCCCGATCTCTTTGTTGATTTCTACGGGGAAGCGTGAGGCATGAAAGCCCACCTCACCCGCCGCTATATGTTTTCCGCGTCGCACCGTCTGCACAGCGACGAAATGTCGGATGCTCAAAACCGTGCCACCTATGGCAAGTGCAATAATCCATACGGCCACGGCCACAACTACATGCTGGAAGTAACCGTCAGCGGACCGGTCGATGACCAGACCGGCATGGTTTGCAATCTGGCTGACTTGGACGCTTTCGTCCGCCAGCAGATTCTCGAACGCTACGATCACCAGAATCTCAACCAGTTGGCAGAATTCCAGAAAAATGTTCCGACCACGGAGAACCTGTGCATAGCGATTTACGATATTGTGAAGCGCAGTTTCCAGCAGGCGCATCTAGACAGGATACGAATAGAAGAAACAATGATGAACTCATTCGAATACGCTGGAGGCGAAAGTCGCTAGTCATTGGTCGTCAGTCGTTAGCAACCTGATCGCCACGACTAATTGACCAACGACTAATGACTAACGACCGACGACTACCGACTAATCGCCCATGAAATCAACCACCGAGCCGCCTACCCTGACCAGTGCCACCTACGAAGACCTGGTGCGCGAGATGATCGTCCGCCTCGGCGAAGACCCTGACCGCGAGGGCCTTTCGCGCACTCCGGCCCGCGTCGAAAAAGCCATGAAATTTCTGGTCAAGGGCTACAAAGACGATCCCGAAGCCATGCTGCGCAAGGCGCTATTCACCGTTAACTACGACGAAATGGTGATCGTAAAAGACGTGGAAATGTTCAGCCTGTGCGAGCATCACCTGCTGCCTTTCTTCGGCAAGGTGCACGTCGCTTATATCCCCAACGGAAAAGTCATAGGCCTGAGCAAAATTCCGCGCCTCATCGAAGCTTTCTCGCGCCGCTTGCAGATCCAGGAGCGTCTGACCACGCAAATAGCGGAGGCGATCCAGAACGCCGTCGAACCGCAGGGTGTGGGTGTTGTGATCGAGGCGCGGCACCTGTGCATGATGATGCGTGGCGTCGAGAAGCAGCATTCCTCGGCCGTGACCTCTTCCATGCTAGGTTGTTTCCGCAACGAAGAAGAAACACGAACCGAATTCCTCTCGCTGATCCGCCAGCGCACGAATGGGGTATAGGTTCGGCCACTTGTCGCACCAAGCCCGGTCGTTCACATTAAGACCATGGAGTTCGCGAAGATTGTGCTGTTGTCGATCGCCGCGGCAATCTGCTACGGAATCGTACACGATCAGGTGACCGCCCGCATCTGTGTTGAGTACTTTACCGTCTTTCACCCTCCCGTCTTTCCCACGGACAATCCGACGTTGTTGGGGCTGGGTTGGGGCGTGATTGCCACCTGGTGGTTGGGAGCAATCCTCGGAGTCGTACTGGCATTCTCAGCGCGAGCCGGTCATCGGCGCAAATCTTCAGCATCGGAGCTCATGCGGCCAGTAATGTTGCTGTTGGTCGTGATGGCTATCAGTGCCATCTTGGCCGGAACCACCGGTTACGTTTTGGCGCGTGCAGGAGTGATCGCTCCGCCGGTTTGGATAACCGGACGCTTGGAGCAACACTCTTATAACGCTTTTATGGCCGATTGGTGGGCACACAATGCCTCGTACGCAGCCGCTACGCTAGGTGGAATCGTCTTGTGTGTAATGACGTACCGGAAGAGAATCGCCGCCGACGGTCCTGTGACAGCGGGGGCTTAGCTTGAAAGAGACCAATCCGAATCTCGCTGGCAACTTAGCCCTGATCACGGGCGCCAATCGCGGCATAGGTCTCGCCATAGCCCGCGCCCTGGCGCGTGAGGGATGCAATCTGATCATCACCGGTCGCGATGAGCGTGCCCTCGCCAAAGCCCGTGGTGAACTCGACAAACTACAGTCGGAGAATCGACAAACGGCATCGCCCCAAAAGAGCAGCGTCCACATCTTGGCGCAGTCCTGCGACGTGCGCATCCCCGAATCCGTCGACTACCTCTTCGCGCTCGTTCGCGGATTACACAAGCCGCTAGACATCCTGATCAATAACGCCGGCATCGGCCATCCCAATCGCACCGTCGGAGAATTACCCTACCCAACCTGGATCGAAGTGATCGACACCAACCTCAACGGCCTGTTCCTCATGACACAAGCAGCATTGGCCGTGATGAAGCGGGGCGGCACGATTGTAAATAATCTCTCGATTGCAGCCGAGCGCGTTTTCCCCGGATTGGCAGCCTACAACGCCGCGAAGCATGGCGCTCTCGGATTCACCAACACGCTGCGCGAAGAGCTGCGCCCCAAAGGCATTCGCGTAATCGCCCTCATGCCCGGCGCAACCAACACCGCAATCTGGAACGCGCTCTGGCCCCAGGCGCCGAGGCGCAAAATGATGACGCCCGAGACGGTCGCGCAAACGGTGGTCGACGCCCTTCGCCTGCCGGAAAACGCGACCGTAGAAAAACTCGTGTTGATGCCGACCGCCGGCACGCTCTAGCAGCCCCAGAGAGCAGATACATTCTGTATGTGGCGAAATGAAATTCGTATCAGGCTATTCCTTCAGGCATACCGCGTGGGGAGAGCCGCCCTCGGCTGTCCAGCGAGCGCAGCTCGCGGATTCGGCTGGTCGGAATCGGCCACGAAGAAGCGCCCCCAGCATGCGACGCAGCCGCCAAAGAAAGCATCCAACTGATGTAGCATGAGTTTGGGAACCTGAAACCGCGCCCGGCGAAGGAATAGCCAATGTCATTCTTCGATAACTTCAAGAATCACTTTAACTCGATCAAAGATCCCAACCTTCGCCTGGCCTGGGGCATAGCCATCGTCGCCGACGCCCTGCAGATCGTCGCCTTACCGCTGTTTGTCGAAGGAGGTATGTCTCCCGCCGATTCCGTCCTCGATCTCGTCGTAGCCTTCCTGATGTTTCGCCTCCTCGGATGGCACTGGGCGTTCCTGCCGAGTGCTGCCGCGAAATTGATCCCCGGCGCCGATCTTTTTCCCACCTGGACAGCCGCCGTTTGGTTCGCCACCCGCCACCGCGTGCAAACCGGCGAGCAAGAGGTCTTGCCGCCCGGCCCCGCGCCGGCACCGCGCCACTGAATCGATCCCTGACTCCAGCTACACCTCGACCTCCTGCTCGCGAAGAAACACTGCCAGCCGGCTCACCGGCATCGCAGTTATAAAGTTATAGCTGCCCGAGACGGAATCGGCGAAGCGAAGAACACCGTCCCCCTCAAAAGCCCCTGCAAATCGCAACACTGGATATCTCCCCACATAGTCACGAATTTCGCCGTCCGTCAGCTGGCGAAATCTGATCTGCGAACTTTCAATCGTCGACAGCATCCTCCGCGTATCGGTGCGGAGCACAACCAGCGAGGTCACAAACTGAAACGCACTACCGGAAAACTCATGCAGGAACTCCACCGCCTCATCAATCCCTCGCGGTTTTTCGAAAATCTTTCCCTCTTTCGCCACCACCGCATCACCCGAGACAATGACCGCGTCCTGAAAAAAACCGGCCACTTCCCAAGCCTTCGCCTCCGCAAGCTTCTTCGTAAGCGCAATCGGATCAGAGTCTCTGATCGTTTTTTCATCGATCGCGCTGGGACGTATTTCATAAGCGAGCCCCAAAATATCCATGGCTCGCTTTCGCGACAACGACTCCGACGCCAGAATAATCCTCATGAATGTTCTTCCTCGAATCGCGCCACTGAAAACTGAGAACTGACAGCTGAGACCTGCGCTACCACGTCCCATACCGGTATCGCTGCGGCCGCTCTCGAAAAAGGTTAATCATAATCACCCCCGCAACAAACCCTCCGACATGCGCCCAGAAAGCAATCCCGCCCGACGTCTGGCTGGTCTCAGCAACTGCAGTCGCAGTCCCGCTGAAGAAATTAACCAGGAACCAATACCCCAGCATCAGCCAGGCCGGAACATGAAAGAAAAATATGGGCGGGAACCATACCAGCACCCGCGCCCGCGGATACAAAATGAAGTAAGCGCCCATCACCCCCGCGATCGCCCCGCTCGCTCCTACGCTGGGCACCCGCGAACCCTGGTTTAGCAGAATGTGCGTTGCCCCCGCCGCCACTCCACTGGCCAAATAAAACACCAGATACCGGAAATGCCCCAGATAGTCTTCAACGTTGTCGCCGAAGATCCACAGGAAAAGCATATTGCCCCCGACGTGTAAGAATGAAGCGTGCAGGAACAGCGAGGTAAACAGAGGCAAAATGGCAGTGGCTACGTTGTCGTAGGAGTGCCCCGTAAGCACCGCCAGCGCGTGGTGCGGCACGACACCAAATTCGAACAAAAACGAATTCAATGCCCGGTGGCTGACCGAGAGCTCCCAAAGAAAAACCAAGATGTTCAAGACGATCAGAAAATAATTGACAAACGGTGTCGAAAAACAAGGCTGGTCGTCTCGAAGAGGAATCATTTAGATTGGCAATTTGTCGCCGGCAATTCGTAAGCTGAAAGCAAAACGCCGCTATTCCAACGTTGGTTTATAAATTACCAATTACAAATTACCAGATTACAAATTCCTATGAATGGCGTCATAGTCATCGATAAGCCGCCCGGCCTCACATCGCACGACGTAGTCAATCGCGTGCGCCGAATCCTCAGTCAGCGTTCGGTCGGCCATCTCGGAACCCTCGATCCCTCCGCCACCGGAGTTCTTCCCATTGTCGTAGGCAACCTCACGCGGCTGGCCCAGTTCTACGCCCATTCAGAGAAGACCTACGAAGGCGTGATTCGCTTCGGCTTTGCCACCGACACCTACGACGCCGAAGGCGAGCCCACCACCCCGCCGCAGGATGTTCGCCCAAGCCTCGAAGATCTGCGTGACCTGGCGGCCCTGTTCCGTGGCGTCATCGAGCAGACGCCGCCGCCCTTTTCCGCCAAAAAGATTGCCGGAGTGCCCGCCTACAAGCTAGCCCGCAAGAAAAAAGAAGTTTTGCTGACGCCCGTGCCCGTGGAAATTAAAGAATTCGAGATTCTGGCTGTCACTGCCGATCAAGCCACATTCCGCGCCCGCGTGGCGTCGGGCACCTACATGCGGTCGGTCGCCCACGACATGGGCGCAAAGCTCGGCTGCGGCGCTCACCTAGCCAGCCTGCGCCGCACCGCTGCAGCCGAGTTCAAGATCGAAGATGCGCACACGCTCGAAGCCCTGGAAGCTGCCATGCGGCAGGGAAGTGTCGAGTCCGCCGAAAGCATCGAGTCCGATTTCGAAGCAAAGATGTTCGTCCATCCCAGAAAGTTGGTGCCGCAGCTGCCGAGCGTAACCGCCACCGAAGAAAACGCCGCCCTGATTCGCAGCGGCCGCTCCGTGAATCTCCCCGAAATGTCCCGCGCCCCGCAAATCAAAGTCTTTTTCGGCCAGCGCGATCTGATAGCAATAGCGACCAGAATCGCCGGCACCCTTTTCCACCCAGGAATAGTATTCTCAGTGTGAAAGTGGAGCGACGGCTTCCGAGGCCTGAAGCAACCCGAGAACAACAGAACCTAGCTAAGATTAGTAATGTCCGATAACAGGTATTATGTAAACTGCCTAACCAGCAATCAGCGTGATCATCTCCCGTTCCGGACTCCGCGCAGGCAGCAAATCCACCATGCTGTTGTCCAGCGTAGCCAGGCGGCCGCCTCTATGCAGGGCCAATCCCAATAGATAAGCGTCCGTGACCTGTTGATGGCCAAACAGCCGTCCTCGGAACCTGCCGACTGCCTCGTTCAGCCCGATGTCCATCGGCCAAAACACGTGCGCCGGATGCTTCAAATTCAAGTTGAGCAGCGCCACCGCATCCGCCACACTTAACCGGTTCGCTGAAAATGCAGGATTGGACAGAATTCTTACAAATGCGGCTTGGGTAAAGGCGCAACTCGCCCATCCCTGTTCGCTATTATCGGCAAACCAGGCTCCCGCCGCCTTGTGACCGGGATGATGCGGCCAAGCTAATGCGATGAGAACGTTTACGTCGAGCAAACGGGCGTTCACTCGATCTCGTCACGCAACCTGTTAACCAGTTCCAGCGTGATTTCCTCCGATCCCTCCGGCAGCACCACCACATGAAAACCGTTTTCCTCCCGCGTCTCCAGCGGATGGGCGATCCCCCGCCGCACCAGCTCCGACACTGCCTTGCCCAACGACACCGAGCGTCTTCGCGCGTATTGCCTTGCAATTTCAGCAACATCTGGATCTAAGTTAATGGTAGTCCGCATCCTCACAATGATGCATCATGGGAGCAATGATGTCAACGACATCTTATTGATGCCATAATCACACAATTGATGCTTCTCCAATTCTTATGAATATCGCACCAAGAATCCTCAATCCCGGTGATCGCTTTCATTTTGCGCCCTCCCCCGCCATGATTCGCCGCAGGTCATCACGAAAGCGCGCCAGTATCTCCATCCGCTCCGGCGTAGCCTCCACAATCTCCGTCTTCGCCTGAAAAACTCGTTGTCCACCCAGTTCCGTCAAGCACGCCCATAACTTCGCCCATCCGCCAACCCGGAGTCCCCAGGACTTGCAGTCCATCAACGCCCGGCACCAGCAGCGCGACGCAATTCTCGCGCACCACGCCCACGCACTTCGGGTATCGTTCAAAGGTCTGGAGTTCGAATCCCGCAAGATAAAGTCGTTGCAGCTGCTCGGCGGAATCAGGCATCGGTTTTCAATTACAAATTACAAATCGCAAATTACAAATTCGCCTCACTCCGGCTCAGCGCGAATAACTTCCAACTCATTGCCCTCGCCAAGTCTGAGAAAAGTAAATGCGCTTTCGTCGGCCGAATAGCAGGCAAAAGACGGTCCCAGGTCAGCCGAATCGGCATAGCTCGCAATCTTCTGTCCCGTCTGCGCATCCGCGATGACCATTACCTGGCTCTCGCCGTCCCGACTCCAGAACGACAGCGCCAGCCGGTTACCGGAAACATGAAACCCATTAGGCGCACCGCTCGCCGTCGGACCCGCGATTTTGAGCGTCTTCATAATCTGTCCCGTCGGCGCAATCACATAAATCAGCGCCGGCGACACATCGCGCATGACATAAAGATTGCCGTCGCGCCCCACCTCGGCATCCGCCAGGTCGAGTGTAGGCGCCGCCGAGGCCGCATCAGCCGAAACTTCCTTCTGGTCCTTCTTCTTGTCCGATGTTGTGCCCGCAGCGCCCCCCAAGGCCTTTTGAAACGAAAGTTGCGCCAGTTCCCTGCCGTCGCCGGAAAAAACCGCGGTGAAGTTGCGCCCATGATCATTTTTATTCAGCACATCGCGCCGCACACCCGACACCAGAAAATTTCCCTCGGCAAACGCTGCGAATGTGTACACCTCAAAGTCGGCATCCAAAAGTGTCGGCGACGACGCCGTTCCGTCCGAAGCAAAATGCAGCACATAAATGCGCTGCTTCAACTTCCCGTCCTGGTCCGGCCGCATCCGGCTTGCGATCTGATAAATCCCGCCATCGGGCGCCGGAGAAAACGCATCCGCCCGGTCCAGTCCCAGCTGAGAAAATGCCGCCGGATCAAACACCGCCACGCGCTTCCCATCCGGATCAATCTTGACCACCGGAGCCAACAGCGGCCGGTCCAGAGCCTGTTTACGTATATAGAGATTGCCGTCGGCGTCACACTTCGACCCGTTCTTGAACGCCCCGCCCATCTCCGAAACCACGTTCATGGTAGAAGAAGCGCGCAGCGCAATCATCGACTCCAAGGCCGACCGGGCAGTGCTCGACCCCAAAGTATTTGGATTTGAGAGTGTACCCGTATCGGCCGCGTTAGATGATCCTGCGGAGGTGATTTGCGCCGCCGCCGCAACCGACAAGCCTGCGAAAAAAAGAGAAGAACCTAAAGCCGCCGCCAACAACTTCATCCGAAACCTACGTCCCCGCCAGCCAGATCGACGCAGAAACTGAGAGCTGGCAACTGACAGCTGAGAGCTGCCCCTCACATCTTATATTTGCCCAAGTCGTCATCGCCGAGATCCTCCAGCCACTTGCGGAGCTCTTCATTAGAAACCGCCGGCACCGCGTTCGCGGTCTGCTCCGAAGTCTTCAAAACCTCGTCCTCGACAAATATCGGACAATCCACCCGCAGCGCCAGCGCCAGCGCATCCGACGGACGCGAGTCCACGCTCACCACCTGCCCTTCCCTCTCCAGCCAGATCACCGCATAAAACGTGGAGTCCTTCAAATCCGAAACCACCACCTTGTGCACCATGGCGTCGAGCCCGGTGAGAACATTCTTGATCAAGTCATGCGTCATAGGCCGGGGAGTGGCGACCTTCTCGATTTCCAGCGCGATGGCGTTCGCCTCATACACTCCCACCCAGATGTGGAGCACCCGATCGCTCGCCACATCCTTAAGCAGCACAATCGGCATGTTCGAAACCGGATCCATCATCAGCCCGCGAATTTTCATCTCAACTTCCATAAGAATCCCTCAAAATCATCGCGGCACAGTAAACAGGTTGCTACTGAGCAGAGCGATTTTCCTGATGGCTGACGGCTGATGGCTGACTTTCCATCTCCCCCACCAAACTATTAGGGAAGCTCCCCGTCACCCGCACCCTCGCATAACTCCCCACCGCCAACTCCACTCCCGCCGGCGCCGTAAAATTCAGCACCTTGATCTGCGAAGTCCGCCCCACCCACTGCCCCCGCGCCGCGTTCTTCCCTTCCACCATCACTTCAACTTCCTGCCCCACATGCCGTCGATTCCGCGCCGCCCCAATCGCCTTCTGCCGCTCGTTCAATACCGCCAGCCGCCGCGCCTTCTCCTCATCCGGAATCGCATCCTCCAACCCCAGCGCCGGAGTATTCGGCCGCGGCGAATACTTAAACGAAAACACGCTGTCATATCCCACCACATCGAGCAGCGAAAGCGTCTCCTCAAACTCCCGTTCCGTCTCTCCCGGAAATCCCACAATCAGGTCGCTGGTAATCGATAGATCACGTCGAGCCGCCTGAATCCATGCAATGCGCTCCAGGTATTGCTCCCGCGTATATAGCCGCTGCATCGCATCCAGCACGCGCGTAGACCCGCTCTGGACAGGCAAGATGCACATGATCGCAAAGCGCCGGCACCGCATCGATCACTTCAACAATATCCCGCCCAAAATCCCGAGGATGCGAAGTAGTAAACCGCACCCGCCGTATCCCCGGAACCGAAGCCACCGCCGCCAAGCAGCTCAGCAAAGCTTTTCACGCCAGAAGGATCGCGATAAGAGTTAACGTTCTGCCCGAGCAGCTGAATCTCCGTATACCCCAGATCGACCAGCTGCCGCGCTTCACCCAGCACCGAAGCCGAAGTCCGCGTGCGCTCCTTGCCCCGCGTATACGGCACCACGCAATAAGCGCAAAACTTGTCGCATCCCTCAATAATCGTGATATACCCGCGATGCGGATTCGTGCGCGCCGTAAACTCCGTCTCAAAGCACTCATCCGTATGCCGATCGTCGAGCCCCGTAACCCGCGGCGCGCCCAGCCTCCATCTGCACCAGCATCGCCGGCAAATTCCGATAAGAAGCCGACCCGCATACCAACGACACAAACGGCGCCCGCTCAAAAATCTTCTCGCCCTCCTGCTGCGCCACGCACCCCAGCACGCCAAACTGCTTCCCCTGCGCCCGTATACTTCTTATAATCCTCCAGCCGGTTAAACACCTTCTGCTCCGCCTTGTCGCGAATCGAGCAAGTGTTATAAAGCACCAGCCCCGCCTCTTCCCGGTCGGAACCTGCCGGTACCCCTGCTGACAAAAGCGTCCCCACGACTTTCTCCGAGTCGTGAGCATTCATCTGGCACCCAAAAGTTTCCAGGTAAAACGTCTTGTCAGCAGAGCCCGACATGAAGCCAGTATAAACCAGCTATGGAACCTTAATCGCCTCATACCCGCTTCTCTGTTGTCCGATGGAGCGTCGGGCGTCCTCGCCCGGCCACCACGCTCCCGCCGATTTAAGCCCGTCATCACGAACGGGCTGAGGGATCTGTTGCATACCCTTCCCCGACTCTCAAAAGTGTCCTCCTGAGCGCAGCAGGAACTTCACGAAGTGAAGTCCCCAGAGGAGTCGAAGGACCCCTACGGCATCTAATGTCCGGATGGTCAGAGAACTCACTCAGCCCACTCGGAACTCGTAGATAACGAATCGAAGTCCCTTTTCTTCGCGTTTCGCGCTACCCTAGACGATCGGACCAAGAAGATGACAAGCCAAGCGTCTCCGCAGGTTCTCAATCGAATCGTGATTGGAAACTATTTGATTTCGACTACGGGCCTGTTGACTCCGAACGCCGACCCGCTTTCAGTCGCGCAATCGATCCTTCTGGCTCATGACGCCTCCGAACTCGTTCTTGCCGGACTTGCTGCGTCGATTGGAGCAACGTTCAAAGACAGGCACAAAACTTTCTTGATGGATTATGTGAATGCCATCGAAGAGAAAGCAGCTTGGAATAAAGCTTTTCTTCAATGAACTCAATGAGGCGCGAATCGCATTCAAGCATCTGGGCATTCCGCCCAACATGAACCATTTCCATGACTGCGTCGCCAAAACTCGACGGTACCTAGACGAGACTTGCCGCTCGTGCTTGGGCCTCTCCCTGGAAGAAGTCGGTCTTGAGGCGCTGATAGAGGACGGTGACAACCGAGAACCTATACTCGCACGCCAAGATGCTGAGCCGCCAAGGGAGCTTCAGAGAATCCTTGGAATCACTAGCTTTGGCGTTTCGGCAGGCTCTCAACACAACCCCTTTCGCATACTTGGTGAGCGTGGGCAAACCAGAGACAGAGGCAGCACTCCATCTATTAGGGTGCGGCGTGGACCCAAGCACGTTCATGTCCCTCCAGGAGTTCCTTCCTTCGGTGGGACTAAGCGACATGATCAAGTGGGACACTCGCGACAGGGGGCATCCAGCTAACTGGACACGGGAAAACGTCGACTACTGCTTAGCAGTTGCGCTTAAGATCATTCTGCAGATCCAGCACGCACAGTTCGGAGCTCACGCGATCCCGTTCCGTATGTTTTCAAGGATGTGCTTACAGCGAAGAAGGACGGCGTCGTACTCTACTCTGAGAGGGGAGGCATGTATCGGGTACTATTCGACGGGCCGCCCTCCCGCCAAGCGATCGGGGAGCTAAAAAAGGGACAACTAATTTCTGTCCACGCGACACCTGCCTTCGATTTCGACCCTCCTAGGAAATGGGAAGAAACGTCCTTAGAAACGGCAAACATCTTCGTGGCTTCTCAACCCGAAGGGGATATTTTAGGTGAGCCTGAGCAAGACACAGACATCATCGTCCGTTCAGACCTAGTCGAGCTCTCCTACCGTGTCATGAACCATCCAGGGGTACGGGAGAGATTCCCGCACCTGTTCCAAGATGACGAACCAGGTACCCCGGGCGCCCCACGCTAACGTCGCGCGTCTCGACACCGGACCCTGCCCTGAGCAAAGCCCAAGGGATAGGGTCCCACAGCCGCGTCAACCTCGAGATTTGAACAAGGCGAGCGGGGATTTGACACCGCGCAATAATTACCGTGAAATAAATACTCGCGTGTGGCAATTTAACCGCACTCGCCCCTGAGTCTTATCAATGAGATACAATCAATGCCGTTATGTACGTACACATATGCAGTAACAAAGTGTTTCACGTGAAACACTCATGTGTTCCACATCGTTAATGTGAATCCCCATACTTGACCGAAAACCCATAAGGACGAGTAGCCGCCGTCCCCCACCGCCAGTTAAACTCGCGCCGGCGATTCGCGCAACTCCGCCGGAAGGCCGCTGTCGATCGCCGCTCGTACTTTGGCCATCAGGCAATCGCGGTCTCCGAAATCGGAGGGCTCGATGGGATCGTGAAATTCGACCTTCACCGTCCCCGGACGAATCGCAAACCGCGCCTTCGGCATGACGGCTTCGGTGCCTGAAATCGTGATGGGCACAACCGGAACTTTGCATTCTTCGGCGAGATAGAACGGACCTTTTTTGAAGGGCAGCAGCTTGCCATCGAAGGAGCGCTTCCCTTCCACGTAGATGGTCATGTTCAGTCCCTGCTCGATGGCTTTGACCGCGTCGCGCAGCGCCGTGATGCCGGAATCGCGGCTGGCACGGTCGACGGGCACGAGCGAGCCGATGAGCATGATGTGGCCGAGGATTGGAACCTTGAACAACTCCTTCTTGACCATCACCGAAGTGCGGCGCGGAATGAGCGGCAAGGTGATCGGCGGATCGAGATTCGAAATGTGATTCGACATGAAGATATAAGTGCGCGACGGGTCGAGTTTTTCGAGCCCAAGGGTTTGTACCTTTACACCCGCGATGCGAACGCCGTTGAAGGCCGCGCCCATGCTGGTCTTGTATAAAAAAGTGATGTCTTTGGTGAGATAAGTCCAGGGAATGCCCAGAAGCGCCGCGAATGGAAGCGAGGCGGCCCAGAACAACAGCATGAGGATGGTACGAAACACTTATCAGTCCGTGATGAAGCTCGAATTTTCTGTGGCGCCTGAAGGCGCGAGGATAGCATAGCGCTGGCTGTGCGACTTTACAGCTGGCAAAAGACCTCGCTTTGGCGAGCTTCGCTCCGCCGGACAGCCGAGGGCGGCTGCCGCTACGTGAGTCATGCCTTCGCCGTGAGAGCGCGCAATCGTTGTGGGAGCTTTTCGTATATGCCGCCGAATCCGCCGTTGGAAAGAATCGCAACCACATCGGGCGCGCGCAGTTCGGGCGCAATGGCGTTCACGATGGCATCGGCATCGGCGAGAACCCGCGCCCGCTTTCCGCGTTTTTGGATTTCGCCGATGACGTGGTTCAGGTCGAGACGCTCCGCTTCGGGAATCGCCTCGGATTTGAAGATGGCCGCGATCACAACTTCGTCGGCGAGGGCGAGGCTACGAGACAGGGCATCCTGAAGCGTGTTGCGGCGCATGGTGTTCGAGCGCGGCTCGAGCACTACCCACAACCGCGAGTGCGGATAGCGCGCCCGCAAAGCCCGAATCGTCTGCTCGATGGCGGTTGGATGATGCGCAAAATCATCGATGATGGTGATTCCATTGACCTGCGCCTTCACTTCCAGGCGACGCTTCACGCTGCGAAAGGTAGCCAGAGCCTGGGTGATTACATCTTTCGAAATTCCGTAATTGGCGGCTAGCGCGGCGGCTGCGGTTGCATTCCAGACGTTGTATTCACCGCCGAGCGGGAAGTTGAAATTAGCCCAGGGCGTGGCGTCGCACTCGTCTTTGCGAACGTCTTCGCGAAAGACCGACCAGGTCGTTCGGTCTTCGGTCAGCTGCAGATTTGTGATTCGCCAATTGGCTTTTTCAGATGTGCCGTAGCGTTCAACGGGACAGAATGCCTTCTGCAGGCAGCTGTCAATGCTATCGCCGGAATCAAATGCAACGATGCGCCCTCGCCGTGGAACCAGATTCACGAGGCGCTTAAAGGCGGTCTCCACGGCGTCCAGATCTTTGTAGATATCGGCGTGGTCGAACTCGACGGACGTGAGAATCACGGCGTCCGGAAAATAGTGTAAAAACTTCGGGCCTTTGTCGAAGAATGCGGTGTCATACTCGTCGCCCTCCAAAATGAAATACCGGCCTTCGCCCAGGCCAAAACTGCGGCCGAAGTTTTCGGCAATGCCGCCGATCAGGAATGAAGGTTGAAGACCCGCAGTCTCGAAGATCCACGCCAGCATCGAGGTGGTTGTGGTCTTGCCGTGCGTTCCGGCCACCACCAAGACTTCTTTACCGACCAGAAACTTATCGTGCAGAATCTGGGGCAGCGAACAGAACGGGATGCGCTCGTCAAGCACGCGCTCGAGTTCGACGTTTCCGCGCGAGAGAGCATTGCCCACGACCACTAGATCGGGACGAGGACCGGAGTGAGAACCAAGATTCGCTTCGGCAAACGGCTGTGCGACTGGGATTCCCAAAGAGTCTAGAAAAGTGGACATCGGCGGATAGGAGGCCGCATCGGAGCCAGTGACGCGAAAGCCGCGCTCCTGCAGCATGCCGGCCAGCGACGCCATCGCCGTCCCGCAAATGCCGATAAGGTGAATGTGTTTGGGTTTAGTCATTTGGGTTCGATCATTTTGGGTTTGATCGTTGAAGATGTCTCGTTACAGGATTACTCATTTGATGTTGCGGCCTCCAGAATCTTCAACTCCACAGTATCTTGGACTGACAGACGCGCCCGCACTCCGATGGGCAGCGTGATGTTGGCTCGCGAGACGTGCCCGGAGCGGAGGCCGAACACTACGGGAATACGCAGGTCCTGGACAATTCTTAAGACCACTTCTTCCAGCGTGTAATCCTGATCGGGACTCTGCCGGCAATCCAACATTTCGCCGAAGATCAGGCCGCGGACATCGTTGAGCTTGCCGGCTTGCTTCAGTTGCATCATCATGCGATCGATCTGAAAGGGCTTGGCCGCTATGTCTTCGATGAACAGAATCGTGCCCGCGGTCTGAATCTCGTAACGCGTGCCGATTGACGAAGCCAGCATGGACAGGCATCCTCCGTAAAGGATTCCCTCGGCTTTTCCGGGCAAGAGAGGCTTGGCTCCCGAGGCTTCAGCAATGGTCCACTCTTCCGCTCCGCCCAAGGCGTTCTGCCATGAATCGAGATCGACGCCGTCATTGATCGCGAAATCCTTGGCCGCCATTGGGCCATGGAAGGTTACGAGGTTTGCCGAATCGGCGATGCAACACAACAGCGTCGTAATATCGCTGTAGCCCACCAGGATTTTGGGATGCGCTACGATCTTGTTCGGGTCCAGGATTAGAGGAAGATAGTTCGATCCATATCCTCCTCGCGCACACAGAATGGCGCGGATATCGTCCCGCTCGAACATGTCTTCCAGTTCTCTCGCGCGGCGCTCGGGTGAACCGGCAAAGTAGAGATCGCGGTCGAGGATCGAGTCGAAATAGAAAGGCTCGTAACCGGCGCGGCGCAGGCCGTCGTAGCCCGCCTCCAGCAGGTCGCGCTTCACGTTCGATGCTGGGGCGACGATTCCTACTTTGTCGCCGGGGCGAAGCGCGCGTGGCTTGATTCGCGAATTTTGGGACGTGGAGACCATCTGGGACTTGATTTTTTCTGAATCGATCTTAACTGACGCTGCGGTGCTGTATGCAAAGTTGTTGATGAAGTGGCGGGGTCCCCGCCCGGCGGGACGGGCGAGACGCCCGTCGCTCCACTAGCAATTGATCTTAAATGAAGAATTCTCCGCGACAGAGAAGAGTCGCTGCGCCTTGCAGATAAACTTGATTCTCCCAGCGGACGATTTGCGAACCTCCCGGAGCAATTACCCTGACTGGCGATGCGACTTTTCTCGCGGAAATTGCAGCTACTGCCGCTGCGCACGATCCCGTACCTGAAGACTGCGTCTCGCCTACTCCACGTTCAAAGAGACGGATCTCGATTTCATTTTCATTGCCACCGCGGACCAACACATACTCTATGTTTGTGCCCTGCGGAAACTGTGGCTGGGTTCCGATCAGCTCAGCCTGCCGTTGCCATCCCTCATGAAAGTCTTCTACGAAGATTACGAAATGCGGATTTCCCATGGAAACTTTTGTGCCCAGGACCAGTCCCCACATCGTCTCAATCGCTAACTGACCGCTGACTTCCGGCTGACCCATGTCTACTTCGAATTCAGATGTCGTGCCTCGCCTTCCCACCAGGCGACAGGCTTTCAAACCTGCGCCGGTGCGAACTACGACTTTAGCCTTGGCCTCGCGTGAACAAATCTCCGCGGCAACACAGCGCGTGCCGTTGCCGGAAATCTCCGCCTCCGAACCATCGGCGTTAATGAGGCGCGCACACACGTCTACATCAGATTGCGCATCGGGACATAACCATTCCACGCCGTCGGCGCCGACCCCCAGATGCCGATCGCACAGGCGGCGGGTAAGCGCGCTGAGGTCACCTGGAGCATGAACAATTTCCACCAGGAGAAAGTCATTGCCGCAAGCCGTCGCCTTGGTGAAAGGAATCGTCGAGCGGTGCTCATTCTGCGTCGCAGTCATTGGCGTAATCATGCTTGCGAACCCGGCCGCGTAGGTTCTTGCACTGAGCTGGGAGTCATTCGTGTTCCACAGTCCCGAGCGTGGTCACGACAGCAAAGGCGGTCGACTCGTGCAAGCGAACGGAAAAGACGTTCTGCTCGTCACGCTCACCCTCTACCGCGAACACCATGCGGAAATCCGGATCGGCGTTGGCGATGTGCACGCTGTGCATGGTCAGTTGCTCGGAATCGAGAATGCGATTCACTTCGCGCAGCATCCCATCCACGTTGCGGCTGGTCACTTCGTAGGTGATGGAAAACGACTTCAGCGAGAACTTAGCCTCCATACTTCCCAGCACCACGAGCGCCAAGAGAATAATGACAGTGGCGAAGCAGGCTGTCAGATACAAGCCACCGCCCGCTGCCATGCCAATGCCCGCGACCACAAATAATGTGGACGCCGTGGTGAGACCCTGCACCGAAGCTCGCGCGTGCAGAATGGAGCCTGCGCCGATGAAGCCTATTCCGGGGATGATCTGTGCTGCGATCCGGGCGCCATCCGACTCGACGGCGAGTTGCCGCGACAGAACCGTGAACATCGCCGCGCCAAAACAGATGAACATATTTGTGCGCAGGCCCGCTGGCCGGTGCCGCAATTGGCGTTCGAGGCCGATGATGCCGCCGAGAATGGACGCGAGCACCAAACGGGCCAGCGTCGAACTCAGCGCTGCCCCCAGTTCGTTACGCAGCAGTTGGATGATTTGATGAAATGGGTTCATGAGAACATCCCGCTCCGCTAATTGGGAGGACGTAGACAACACGCGATCAGAGGCCCGGAGCGGATTTTATCATCGCTTTTCGGCGCTTTTCGGGTTGTTTTCAGATGCGAGTTAACGGTGCTGATTCGGGTTGGTGCGGGTGGCGTAGATGTGGGCGTGGGGCTGCCCGCTGGCGTGAATTTCAGTCAACTCGACAAGGTTGGTGCGATTCAGGCCCTGATCCACCAGGTCGCCGTCAAAGGCGATCACAAAATCAACGTAGCGCGACGGATCGGCCAGCGCGCGCTCCCACAAACCTTCGGGATCGGACGGCCGCTTCCATGGGCGATGATTTTCGTTATTCACCACCTGGCGCAGTGGAATGCCCAACTGTTCCATGATGCCCACATGCTCGCCGAGATCCATGAGATAGCGCGAGTTGCGCGGCAAAATGGCTACGAACCGCGCCACAGCGGAGTTTAACGGATTTCGGATTTGCCAGTTCCTGCGAGCTTCCAACAAGCACTGAGGGTCTTTCCAGATCGACGCGTAGCTGCCGATCACGAGCGCAAAAACTACAGCTATCAGTTTCCCCCGGTGGCGGCCGGCTACGTCGGAGCGTGAGGCCAAGGAGAACAAGAACGCAACGATCACTCCCGTGGAAACCGCAAACACGGGGAGCAATTGAAGTCCGTAGCGCTGGTTGAAAGTGGCAAACGGCCACCAAGTGTAGACGTGAAGCGGCACAGAACCGTACGCAATCGATAGCGCGTAGAACGGTAACGGAACCCACAGCAGAAATAACGCGGCGGGTTGAGGCCGCAGCTTCCATGCTGCGATCAGCAATGCGACAATTGCCGCTGCCAGCCAGAATCGTCCCCAGTTCCCTTCTGCGAGATTCAACTGGGCCGATTTTAAGAAATATACGGCTGCGACCCCGGCGTTGTGAAAGGCGGGATTCGGCGCGCCGACGCGCTGCTCAATTGCCTTCGCCGAGTAGGGACCGTTGGCGAACTCCAGGGCGTTGCCATAAACCACGCGGTTGTAGGCCAGCCACAGGAGCGGAACGACGGCTATCCCTAGCAGGAATCTTACAAAGACAGCGCGCGAGGCGCGGTAGTTGGAAAGACGCCATCGCTTCAGCGCAATCACCGCAATCGCGGTTCCCATTACACCGGCGAGGAACCAGCCGTCGTAACGCGTGAGTTCCGCACCGGCTAGACACCAGGCGCAGCGGGTCAGCGGGAGGCGCATCGATTGTGCGGGAGTGAGATCGGCCTGCTTATTTTGTGACGGGTCGTTTGTCTGTAACGGATCGTTTGTTGACGGGTCTTTTTTCGGGCAATCATTTTCTTGCAAGGCACGAAGGAATTCTGCGAAATACACCACCGCCCAGATGAACAGGGAAAGATACAACGACTCCGTCATGGCGGTTGCCTGCATGTAGATCAGGTTTGGATTCGCTCCGTAAGCGAAGGCTGCGGCCACCGCAGCTACGCCAGCGGCCGATTCCGTCGGCGCATTCTTACTCGCTTGCAACATGCTGCGCACGAGACGAAATATTCCGACGACCGCGAAGATGTAGGCGATCATTGAAGGGATCGAACCGCCTGTGCCTTTCTGCCACATCGTGCTCCAGAAGATGAAGGGGATCATCAGCAGATGCGGCAGAGGCAGCCATACTGTGCCCAGTTGCAGCAGGCCAGGGGTCTGCGAATCGAACACGCGTCGCGCAATGTTGATATGGGCGACAGCATCGCCGTAAAGGAGGAGAGCGCTGTGTTGAAAGTAATAAAAAAAAGACACCAGAGAAACGAGTGCAGCAAGGCCGGTGACGCGAGCGGTGCTGCGGTCGGCAGGGGCGACTTGTTTTGCGCTGCCTTTCCGGTCTTCCTTACGATCTTCTTTGCGGTCTTGGCTCTTCAACCGGCGCTCTTTCATGGAGAGTGCGTAGCAGAATCGTCAATCTCCAGGCTCAGCGCCTAAAGGCGCTTTTTGTCGCGCAGAAATTATGAAACGCCTGAAGGCGTGCCCCGATACGAAACTCTGCTGCGTGATGAAAACTCTTATACGTCGCAGACCCCTTCTGCCTCACGAGGCCGAAGAGAAGGCGCGGAAGTGGCGTTAGTCCAAATGCGTCAGGTCGCGGAAAATCTGGAAGCGGGCGTCGATTTCTTCTCGCGTCAGATTCTGCAACCGCTCTGTACCAAAGCGTTCCACGGCAAATGACCCCATCACTCCGCCGTAAAACAGGGCCCGCTTCAGCACCTCGCGATTGATCTCGCCCTGCGATGCTATGTAACCCATGAATCCTCCGGCGAAGGAGTCGCCAGCTCCGGTGGGATCTTTCACCTCGTCGATGGGCAACGCGGGCGCGCGGAAAGGATGCGACCCGATGCCGAAAGCTCCCTCGCGGAAAAAGATGGTCGCTCCGTATTCTCCATGTTTTACCACCAGCGCGCTGGGACCCATGGCAATTACTTTTCTCGCCGCACGCAGCAGATTCTTCTCGTCGGCCAGCATCTTGGTTTCGGTGTCGTTGATCAGGAGAACGTTCACCAGTTTCAGCGTTTCAGCCAATTCCTTGGGCGTACCTTTGATCCAGAAATTCATGGTGTCGCCGCCTGTGAGGCGGACTCCATTCATCTCGAGGCGCACCGCCTTTTGCAGGGTGGGATGGATATTGGCGAGGAAGAGGAACTGGGTGTCCGCATATTCTTTGGGAATGCGCGGCTGAAACTTCTCGAATACGTTAAGCTCGGTGAAGTCGGTCTTGGCCTCGTTCAGGTTGTCGAGATATTGGCCACCCCAGCGAAAAGTCTTACCTTCGGTCCGCTCTATGCCGCGCGTATCCACGCCTCGGTTCTTGAGCACGGCTTCGTGTTCGGGCTTGAAGTCCTGGCCTACGATGGCCACCATGCGGACCTCGGTGAAGTAACTGGCCGCCAGCGAGAAGTAAGTCGCAGCGCCTCCGAGAATGTCACTTACCCGGCCGGACGGCGTGGCGATAGTGTCAAAAGCTACTGAACCTACTACTAAGATGCTCATGAGTCTCCGTAAGTGATCGTTGGTCGTTGGTCGTCAGTCGTTGGCAGGCCGCTCGCGGAATAAGTTCGAATCTGTCGCCTAAGTAGACCGGCCCCTCAGGGGCTAAAGCCCTTTCGTTATGGGTTCTCGCGGCGCAACCGAAGCCGTGCCCCGTCCAAAACAGCTGTATGATAGATCGCTTTTCCAACGCCCCACGACTAACTTATAACGACTAACGACTAACGACTAATGACTAAAAAACTATTTCAAGTATTTTCCTAGTATCAATTCTAATTTTTCTTTTGTGGCCGGTGGAATCTTTGCCGGATCGGTCAGGATGGCATGTGCCAGGGCTCGTCCGCACTTGCATTCGCGCTGCGCAGGCATGGCGGCCACCGTCTCCTTCACCACCTTCGCCGCGTTCTCGGCATTTTTTACGAGCACGCCCACAATCTGCTCTACCGTCACGGAATCGTGGTGCGGATGCCAGCAGTCATAGTCGGTCACCATGGCAATCGTGACGTAGCAAATCTCCGCTTCGCGCGCCAGCTTCGCTTCCTGCAGGTTGGTCATGCCGATAACGTCCGCTCCCCATGTGCGATACACGTTCGACTCGGCCTTGGTGGAAAACTGGGGGCCCTCCATGCAAATGTAAGTGCCGCCGAGCTTCGCGGGTACGCCTGCCGCATGACACGCGTTGCGGACGACCTTCGCCAGTTCACCGCACACGGGATCGCCAAAACCGACATGCGCCACCACGCCATCGCCAAAGAAAGTATCTACACGATGACGGGTGCGGTCAAAAAACTGGTTCGGAATCACGAAGTCGAGCGGCTTGTGCTCTTCTTTTAACGAGCCCACGGCTGAAACCGAAACGATGCGCTCCGCACCCAATTGCTTAAAGCCGTGAATGTTGGCGCGGAAATTCAGTTCGCTGGGCAAGAGCTTGTGGCCGCGGGCATGGCGCGCCAGAAATGCCACCTTGCGATCTTCCAAGGTTCCCAGAATGTAGGCATCGGATGGGTCACCGAACGGAGTTTGGAGCCGGATCTCCTGCACGTCTTTGAAACCCGGCATGTGGTACAGACCGCTGCCGCCGATAATACCTATTTCTGCCTGCTGCAATTGCGCTCCTGATTGGGCTGAGCCGACGTTGCTCGGAATGACTGCAAGAAACTCAAATTATACAAGAAGGAAACTCAGGGCTTGCTGGGAGCGGCTTGCAGTGCGGGCCAGAAGTCCGCCTCCACCCGCTTGATCGTCTCGTCATCCAGACTCTCGCTGATCAGTACGGCATCGCCGCGGACTTCGATCATGACCTCGCCCTCTTCGGTCAGCCACGCATGGCGTCCGCGCAAACTGCGCCAGGAATCGACCGGTGGAGCGTCAGCAGCAACTTTGCCATCGGAACCAAGTGCTTGCTGCTTCTGATAACGCTTGGCCAGCGATTTCGCATAAACAGCCGCGAACTCCGACGCTTTCGCGGGACTCGACCAGCGGGAAATATAGACCAGGGCGATGGGCGCCGACTTGTCGGCCTTCGGCTTGCCGGCAAAATAATATCCGCCGCGCCACTCGGGATAGATGGCCTCAGCCTCTTTCGTCCCAGCATATTGCTCGACCAGAACATCCACGTCGAATTCGCCCATGGCGCCGATATCGAAGGCGTCATAGCCTTTGAGGTCTTTATCCATGTCGATCAGCTTCACGGGCTCGAGTTTCTCGTGCTGTAGGTAAGTGTCGGGCTCCATGATTTCGCGCGTTGTTTTCGGAGGATCTTTGAAGGCGCCCGCATACGCCAATTGCTTGCCGCCGGCCTGCAAGAGTGCGGCGGTGAAGTCGAGTCCATAGCGGTAGGGGAAGGTCAGCTCTTCTTTCAGGAAGATTGGGGCTTCGCGAAAAGCCGGAGTATCGGCCGTCCCGACGAGCATGCCTTGTTTGAGCGCGTCGACAATTTGGGGCGAATTGAGGACGGTCTTTCCGGTGGGCGCGAGCGAATAATCCAACAAGACGACCATCGCCTGACCCTCGACTACGGCCTGGCGGGCAGAGGTTTCTTCGTCGGTTTCGATATCAGCGGGGCTCGGATCGTCTTTCTTATCAGCATTTGGGTTCGATCCTTTCATCCATTTGTCGATGTCGAAAGACTGGTCTTGCAGCGCGTGCGTCAGTTCGTGGGCAAGCACAGGTTTCTGCTGCTCCGCGTCAACCCAGTTCAACAGATTCACGGTTTTCGTTTTGACATCGTAGTACCCGGCGACCTGCTCGCGCAGCATCACTACCAGAAAGTGGCCGAGATCGAAGTTTCGGGGGATTAGGCCGAACTTCTTCAGCACCTCCGACGACCGCTCGAGGCGCTTGGCATCCTTGTCATCTTTCATGCTTTTCACGATGTAGGCTTGCACCTCGTCGCGCTTGGTGAGCCTGCGCTTCACTTTGTGAAGGATGGGCAGATCGGTGTCCTGGCTGGCAAACTGCAGGATTTCGTCGACCGAACGAAAAAGTTCTTTCGCCTCTTTGGACGAGATGACGGTTTCTGGCGCGGCGCGGGCGGCCTCGCTCGCGGAGCTTTGCGATTGCGAATCCGGCGGAGTCTGGTCCTGCTCTGGCGCGCCGCTAGTGGTGGCCTGTCCCCATAGAGTGCCTGCCAGCAGGATGAGGAGAATAGATCGGCAAAACCACTTCGGTTGTTTTTGAGCGTCTGCCTTAACTTTGTCCATCTGCTTCGAGTTTATACTGTCGCATGGCCATCAATCTTTGGAGCAACCCCGATCACGCGCTCGACTACCTCGAACGAGCCGACTCCATCGCGCATCGCACGGAAGGCGAATCGACGTTGCTCGAGTTCATTCCGCCGAGCACGCGCCGCATTCTCGATCTCGGTACAGGCGATGGACGACTGCTGGCGCTGGTGAAACGGGAGCATCCGGAGCGCGGAAGCGGTGGCGATTGATTTCTCGCCGGCTATGCTTGACGCGGCGCGGAGGCGTTTTGCCGCCGATTCTTCCGTGGCCGTTGTTGCGCATAACCTTGATGATCCGCTGCCCGAACTGGGCAAGTTCGATGCCGTCGTCTCGTGCTTTGCCATTCATCACGTTGCACACGAACGCAAGCGCGCCCTTTACTCCGAGATTTACGAAGCTGCTGAATGCCGGCGGCGTGTTCTGCAATCTGGAGCACGTTGCGTCTCCCACTCCGAAGCTGCATGAAGAGTTCCTGCATGGGATCGGCTGTACAGTTGAGACTGAGGATCCTTCAAACAAGCTGCTTGATGTGGGAACGCAGTTGGCATGGCTGTGCGAAATCGGATTTGTCGACGTCGATTGCCACTGGAAGTGGCGGGAACTGGCGCTGCTGGCGGGCCGACGAAGATGATTGGATTCGATCAGGTTGGCTTCCGGCTCATGTGGTGGCGGGGCTCTGCCCCGCAGAACGGGGCAGAGCCCCGTCACCACACAATCACTTACCAACACACTATGAGTGGGAAGATACTTTCTTAGCCACCCACTCGCCCGCTTCGCGCGTGCTTAGCTTCCCACCTATATCGGTTGTTGTTTTTTTCTGACGCACGGCTTCGAGGACGGCGGCTTCGATCTTTTGCGCTTCGGCAGACATTCCCAGATGCGCCAGCATCATGGCGGAGGTCAGAATCGCGCCGAAAGGATTGGCAACATTCTTCCCAGCTATCGGCGGCGCGGATCCATGCACGGGCTCGAACATGGACGTCTTTCCCGGATGCAGATTACCGCTCGCGGCCATGCCCAAGCCCGCCCTGCAACCCCGCTGCGAGGTCGGTAATGATGTCTCCGAACATATTGTTGGTGACGATGACATCGAATCCGCGGGGATCGCGCACCATCTGCATGCAGAGCGCGTCCACGTACATGTGCTGCGCTTCGATCTGCCGATACTCCGCTGCAATTGCTTTGAAAGTGCGCTGCCACAGGCCGCCAGCATGGGTCATGGCGTTGGATTTGTCGCACATCAGCACCCGGCGGCGAGGCGAGCCATCTGCCTTCTTGTTGCTCGCGCAATACTCAAAGGCATAGCGGATGATGCGCTCGACGCCCTTACGCGTGTTGACATCTTCCTGGATGGCGACCTCGTCGGGCGTGCCTTTCTTGAAGACGCCTCCGAGATCGCCGTAGACTCCTTCAGTGTTCTCGCGGATGACCACAAAATCGACGTCTTTGGGCTCGACGCCTTTGAGCGGGCAGAGTGACGCGTCCAACAAGCGCACGGGCCGGACGTTCGCGTAGAGATCCATCTGGCTGCGCATGCCGAGCAGGATTTCTTTGGCATGAATATTGGAGGGCACGCGCGGGTCGCCAAATGCGCCCACGCAGAATCGCGTCGAAATCGCGCGCCAAAATGGCGAAGCCATCTGGCGGTACCGTGATTTTGTCGGCCAGATAACGATCGGCTCCCCAGTCGAAGTGGGTCAATTCGACGGCAGCGCCGGCGGCCTGCATGACGTTGATCGCTTGCGGAATAACTTCTTTTCCGATCCCGTCGCCGGGAATTACGGCAATTCTTTTCTTCGTGCTCACGCTGGCAACGTTAGCACAGGCCTAACCATTGATAAACCACGACGTCGATGGCCGGGGCACTGACGGGCGACGCCGCATCGCTCCACTAACTGTTCGTTATAATTAGAGGTTGAGCTTATGACTTCTACGGCACTTCCTAAGGCGATTGCGGGTGGGCGGAGCGGCGCGACGACTGCGCCTGGATCGGGCGATACTCGCGCTGAATTCCAGAGCTTGCTCTCCGGTTGCGGTGTCTACGACCTGAGCGATCGCGCCAAGATTGCGGTCACGGGCGGAGACCGCGTCCGCTGGCTGAACGGCATGGTCACCAACAACGTGCGCGATCTTATACCGAATCACGGCGTGTATGCCTTTCTGCTGAATGCTCAGGGACGCATCCAGGGCGATCTCTACGCTTATAACTTGGGCGATTCGCTGATGGTTGACATCGAAGGCCGGCAGCGAGAGCGCGTCCTAGCACATTTCGATAAGTACATCATTGCCGACGATGTGGAAGTCGCGGACGTGAGCGCTACTCTGACGAGCATCGGGGTGGCGGGGCCGCAGGCGCGAGCGGTCTTGGATGCCGCCGGAATCCATGGGGCTGATCTCGCGCCGCTCGAGTTGTGCACGCCGAAATGCGATTGCGCTTGTGATTGCCTGCAATGCACTCTGGTGAGAGGCCAGGATTTCGCGGGGCCGTCGTACGAAATCTGGTTGACGCCCGACAAACTGAAATTGACGTGGGATGCCTTGATTGCGGCAGGCGCTACCCCCGTAGGAGCCGAAGCACTGGAGCGGCGGCGAATCGGCTTTGGGATTCCGCGTTTCGGCGTGGATATAGGCGAACGCGATCTGCCGCAGGAAACCGGGCAGACTCGCGCCTTGAATTTCACCAAAGGATGCTACCTGGGGCAGGAGATCGTGGAGCGAATCCGTTCGCGCGGCGCGGTGCATCGGCAATTCACGGCCTTTGTGGTCGAAGGCGCGCTGCCCGACGCGGGAGCGGCGATAGTAGCGGACGAGAAGAACGCGGGCGAGATCACGAGCCGTGCAGTTCTGCCCTTGGCCGCGAGGAGATCGCGCGGTTGCGTTAGGCTATCTGCGGCGCGAGGCTCACGGAAAAGATTTGCGCGCGGGAACGGCTACGCTGACGGTAACGCAGCCCCCTATCGTTTGACAAACAATTTAAGCAAATCTGAATTTCGAGACACCGGATAAAAAATATGGCTCAAAAAAGAAAAGAAGAAAGCGAATTTAAAGTTAGCGATCGGCGCCTGTTTACTTCTGATGGGGATCTTCGAACCGATGGTGCCGAGGAACAAACGGCAACTCCGGCCGCAACTTCTGCGGCGGCAGCCGCTGCGCCGGCCGCTTCTGCGCCGGTGTCGGAGACGCCAGAGGCTGCTCCCGAGAAAGCCGCAGCCGTAAGCGAGACTGCCCCTACCACCCCTGCGACGACGCGCGAAACGGATATCCCTGAGCCACCATCGGCTTCGGAGCAGCAAGCCCAGCATGATGCCTATAGGCAATCGTCGCGCGATCTGGATACGCGGGTCGAACTCAGCGGCCATTCGGCCAAAGAACTGGAAATGAGTTTTGAGCGCTTCATGGCGTCGCTCTACATGACGGCCATGATGCAGCTTGGCCTCATGCACGAGGAGGGCGGCCAGCCCGGCGTTGACGTGATCGGCGCGCGCCAGACCATCGACACGCTGGGTATGATCGCCGAGAAAACCAAAGGCAATCTCACTCCAAAAGAACAGGGATTTCTGCAGAACTGCCTCTATGAACTACGCATGGCCTATGTCGAAGTGACCAACGCTTTGGCGCGTCCTCCGCAGCCAACCGGTCCGCTTGCAGGCAAGAAGGGCTGATGCAGGCAACTCTGACGGTATTAGGCAGCGGCACATCGATGGGTGTCCCTACGATCGGCTGCAACTGCGCCGTCTGCCATTCGTCAGACCCGCGCGACCGCCGCACTCGCCCTTCGGTGATGATCAGCTACAACCAGCGCCACGTCATGATCGATAGCACGCCGGACTTTCGCGAGCAGGCGCTGCGCGAGCACATTACGAAGCTTGACGCCGTGCTCTACACGCACACGCACGCCGACCACATTCTCGGAATCGACGACCTGCGACCGCTGACTTATCGCCACAAGCCGGGCAAGATGCCGCTTTATGCCACGCCACAGGCCTGCGATTTTTTGCGAAAAATGTTTCGCTACATCTTTGAACCGACTTACAAATTCGGCGGACTGCCGCAGGTTGAACTGCATCCGATCGAGGGGCCTGTTGAACTTTTTGGTGCGCGCTTTGAGCCGTTGACGGTGATTCACGGCGACACGCCGATCCTCGGTTTCCGCTTCGGATCGGCTGCGTACCTGACCGATCACAGCGAGGTTCCGGCCGAAACGCTGGAGAAGTTGCGGGGGCTCGACATCCTCTTTCTGGACGCGCTGCGCTATCAGCCTCATCCTACGCACTCGACGGTCGACCAGTCGCTCAAGATTGTGGAAGACGTGAAGCCGAAGCGCACATTTTTCACGCACATCTGTCACGACCTGCCGCACGAGGCCACCAACGCGACTTTGCCGCCGAATGTGCGGCTGGCGTTTGACGGGATGAAGCTGGAATTTGAAATTTAGACGAAACACGTGGACGCGGGCGCAAGACGCTGGATGCTTACTTTTCATAAACTCGACGATGTGCCTCGGGATTTCGGTCCTGCGATTGTCAGCGTCGGCAACTTTGACGGAGTGCACCGCGCTCACCGCGCCGTGATCGACGAAATTGTCCGTCGGGCGAGGGCCGTTCACGCGCATTCAGTGGTGGTTACGTTTGAGCCACATCCGGTGCGCATACTGCGTCCCGATCAGAGTTTGAAACTGTTGACCCCTCTTCCGGAAAAGCTGCGGCTGCTCGAGGCAACAGGAGTCGATGCGGTCCTGCTGCTTCCCTTCTCGCGCGATCTTTCATTGATGACGCCGCGCGAGTTTGCCGATGAGATTCTGAGAAAGCGCCTGCATGCACGCGAGGTTCACGAGGGTTACAACTTTCACTTCGGGCATAAGGCGGCGGGAAATATCCAGACGCTGCGCGATCTCGGCAGGGAAAAAGACATGGGGTTTGAGGTGCACGATTATCCTGAGATGCGCCTGCGCGGAGAACCGGTTTCGAGCAGCCATATCCGCAAGTTGCTATCTGAAGGGCGTGTGAGCCGGGCGCGGCATTTGCTGGCGCGTCCATTCAGCATTCTGTCGACGGCCGGGCGCGGGCGCGGTTACGGGGCTAAATATACTGTGCCGACGATCAATCTGGCGCACTATGACGAACTCGTGCCCAGGGATGGCGTCTATATCACGCGCACGCGCGTCGGCCAGGGTAATAACAACGAATGCTTCGACTCAGTTACAAATGTTGGCAACCGGCCTACGTTCGGCGCAGATTCTTTCGCCATTGAAACCCACGTGCTGAATTTTCATCCGCTCGAGCTTTCGGCGGAGACGGAAGTCGAAATTCATTTTCTTGATCGTCTGCGGGATGAGATCAAGTTTCCTTCCGTCGAAGCGCTGAAAGAACAGATCGGGCGGGATGTGCGGAAAGCGCAGAAGTATTTGCGGCGGTTGGGGCCAACAGCGGTTCGCTCCTAAGCGACTGTTCAACGGTTGCGCCCGCCCGGCCAATCTAAAGAATAAATGGCGAATATCCTGTAGGGCCCCGGCTCGGCTTTGCTGAAGTCCCCGCTTGTGACTCTATCGTAAGCCTCATCAAAACCAGCCAGTAGGCAGTGGTCATTGGTCCGAATTTCTTGCGCCAACGCGTTGCACGAGAGAGGCGAGCACTCAGGCGCGTTTTTCGCGAAAAACGTGACCACATCGAACCCCTCAAGTTTTTTCCCTGGAGCCGGAACAACATTGGTTGGAATTGATGGTTCGGGTTGATACGGGCGCCAGCTTTGGCCGTCAAACTCCATTTCGTACACTTCATAATAAAAAAGGAATGTTCCCTCAAGTTGAATCGAATTCTCGCGCGCCACCGTTCGAATGATTTCCGGCGAATCAAAAAACCAGTAGCCATTATGCTTCCAGTACTTGATGTAATCAGCGAAGTTGTCGTTGACACAGCGACTAACCGAATACACGTCAACCACGTGATCGATATGAAATCCCTTGGGTGATTGAACGCGCTTCGCCATGTAGCCCGCAGGAACCATGAACCTAGTCTAACGGCTCGGGGCTGGCCACCAATCTCGATCTACTAAACTAATGCAATCCCTCCCGCATGGCCATCGGGCCGATGGTGGACGGGCGAGGACGCCCGGCGCTCCACTTACTCGATCGGCTCGACCACTAACTCTTCGCTTCTCGCAGCGCGCTCCGGCACTTGAATCAGCACAATCGCCACCAGCACCAGAATAATTCCAACGGATTGGAAGGGCCGCACCAACTCTCCCAGCACCAGCGCCGCGATCAAGATGCTGAAAACTGGCTCCAGACAACTGGCGACTATGGCGCGGGTTGGCTCCAGATGCTGCAGGCCCGCGAAGTAACACGAGAACGGTCCTAACACCGAAACCAGCGAAAATATAACCATGAATGCCCACTGCTGCCGGTCGAAATGAGCGGCGAGAATTTTCCATGGAGGATTCACGAAGATCCAGAAGGTTGACGTCGCCACCAACACCCAGAGCAGCACTTTCCAGCGGTCATAGCGAGCGAGCACTTCGTGTCCGGCAACGTTATAAAAAGCGAAGGAAAATGCGGCCAGCAGTGCTGCTATAACGCCGATCGCGTCCATGCGGAATCCGCCGGAACCTACAAGCCCGACCGCTAGCGCGCAACCGACCACCGCTAGTCCCACTGCTGAACTTCTGCGCAGCGAAAGCCGTTGGACTCCGCGGATCGCCGTGTAGAGCAACACCCAAACGGGCGCCGTGTATTGCAGGATGATGGCGGTCGCGACGTTGGTACGCTGAATGGCCAGGTAGTAAAGATAATTCGACGCGGCTACTCCCAAAATGCCCAGCAGAAAGAATCGCATCAGGTCGCGGGCGGGAACGCGCAGCGCGGAGGCGCCTCTTCGCGCCAGAAGCACGGGCAATAAGAACGCCAGTGATAACGTGGCGCGGCTTTGCGACAGGATCAGCGGATCAATCTTTTTGAGCGAACTGGCGAGGGAATTTCCCAAGGAAACGCCGCTCAGCAGCGGATGACCGGTAAAGGCCGCGCGTCCAAGCGTTGCCGAGATTCCCCAGAGAAAGGCAGCGCTGCCAATATAGAAGTAACCGCGGAGTGGATGAGGCGTCACTTTCACGAAACGTGCTCAATCGTATAGGTGATCTTCGCGGTCTTCTCAAGCATCGCGGAAACCGAGCAATATTTTTCTCTCGAGAGCCGCACAGCGTCCTCCATCGCTTTGTGCGACACCTCTCCGCGAACGACATAGGTCAAGTGAATCGAAGTGTAGACGGCGGGATAACCATCAGCTCTTTCGCCGGCTGCGCGCACTTCCAGTCCGGTGAATCTTTCGCGTTTCTTGCGCAGGATTCCCACTACGTCCGATGCGGTGCAACCGCAGAGAGCGATCAGTAACAGCTCCATTGGGGAGTTGGCCGTCTTATCCGGAGCGGTATCCATCACTATCGAATGCCGCGACGTCGCGACACCTATGTATCGTTCTTTGTCGGTCCAATTTACGGATGCTTCAATCATGGTGCGTCTTCTCGTCTCGTCATCTCATCGTGCGGCGGGCGAGAACGCCCCGCCACTCAACTGACCTCGCTAGCGGCGGTTATCCGTGACGGGCTCTGGGTGGATCAGCACCCGGAACAGTTCCGGTGCGTCGTGTTTGAAACGGATTTCAAGCGATGTTTGCACGTCGTGCACTCGCGACAGCGGCATATCGTCAGGCAAGGTGCAATGGCAGGAGACATATAACCGCGCCCGCACCTTCTTGAACTGGAACTCGTGCACGTCCATCACGTCGGGAAATTCCTTCACTATGTTCTTCAGGCGCTGTTCCAACTCCGGCTCCCGAACAATCTCCTCCCCCGTCTCAATGGTCGCCGGTTCGCTTTCTATGTGCGTAAGAATGGTCGCAATCTCTGGGACGTCGGCGCGCATCTCCGTTTCGAGCCGGGTGACTTCATCGTGCGCCTGCTTCATGCTAAGACGCTCATCGAGTTCCAGATGCTGCTCGACATGCAATTGGCCATTCAAATCCTGCACGCTGATGTCATGCACATTGAAGTTGTGACGAGTGGCCACGGCCCGGATGCGGTCAAAGATGTTTTCCGTGCGCCCCGCGCGCGGGGCGGAATGCACCATCACGTCGGCATCGGGCAGAATTTCGCGGACCCGCGACGTTACCGCGTCGGATACCTGCTCCGATCGCTGGAAGGTAAAATTGCGTTCCAGCCCGACGGAAACGTCCGCGAAAAATCGGTTCCCCGCTTTGCGGAAACGAATACGCTCCACTTCGAGTACGCCGTCGACGCTCCTGATCCGTTCGAAGATCTGGCTACGCACGCCGGCCGGCGCCGCGTCGAGGAGGGCGTCGACGGTTCTGCGCGCCAAACGCCAGCTTACGGAAATGACGACGCCTGCCACGAAAAGCGCCGCAACTGGGTCGGCCTGCCGCAGCCAATCCACTCCGTAAATGCGGCCGATCCACACCAACGCGAGGCCGCAGATGACGACTCCGCTCGACCAGATGTCGGTGGCAAAATGCAGCGCGTCGGCTTCGAGGGCCTGACTGTCGTATTTTGCGGCAATGCGGCCGAGAGCACGGGAGCGCCAAAAGTCGACCATTATCGATAAAAACATCACCGCAAATGCAACCACGCTCGGTTCAATTTCCACGCTGTGAAAGAACAGCCGTCTGATCGACTCATAGACGATCCAGACGCAGGTCAGAAGCAGCAGGCCAGTCTCTATAAAGGCGGAAAAATTCTCGAATTTGCCGTGTCCATATTGGTGGTCGGCATCGGCCGGCTTGTCGGAAACCCGCACGGAAAAAAATGTGATCGTGGCGGCGATGAGATCTAATCCGGAGTGGGCGGCCTCGGACAAAATTCCCAACGAGCCGGTTGCGATCCCTACAACAATTTTCAGGCTGGTAATGACCAGAGCCGCCAGCACCGAATTCCCGGCAACCGCTCGTTTTTCGCGGAGCATCGATTCAGAGCTGAAGGGGGCTCGAATGTCTGGCATAGACTTCATTATCGCTTTGGATTCGCCCGCCGCCAACTCCGGGCTCGACTTGCCCGGCCCGCGGCGGGACATGCTACGATTGCATTTATCGAAACTTATTCCTGGAGGATTTGATTCATGCGTTTCCAGTACCTCGTGTGTCTCCTGCTTGCAGGCTTGGCTTACAGTCAAACTGCGCCACCGGCTGCACCTCCTGCCGCCGGAGCCCCGGTGGCACCGGGCGCTTCGGCCGCGCCCGACAAGGCTCCGGAAGTGAAGGTTGGGCCCGACGATACGGTTATCACGCTCAAGGGTTTTTGCACGGACAATAAGACCGGCGACGCCTGCAAGACCGTGATCACACGCGCACAGTTCGAGAAGCTCGCCGACGCGCTGCAACCAACAATGTCGCCGCCCATTCGCCGCCAGCTCGCAACAAGGTATTCGATGGGATTGAAGATGGCCGCCGAAGCGGAAAAACGCGGCCTCGACAAACAACCGTCCTACGAAGAGAAAATGTACTTTGCCCGGCTACAAATTCTTTCTCGGGAACTGAGCGGCGCGCTGCAGGCGGAATCCAACAAGGTCACTGACGCGGATGTTGCAGACTATTACAAGAAGAACCAAGATTCCTACGAGCAGGCGACATTCAATCGGATTATCGTTCCGCGCACCAAAATGATCGCACCAATGCCGGTTGCGAAGCCTGGGGCGAAATCTAGCCCGCCCCCAACGTTAACCGAGGAGCAAAAAAAGACTTCTGAAGAAGAGATGACGAAACTGGCCGACACTTTGCGAGCGCGCGCGGTGAAGGGGGAGGACCCGGAAAAACTGCAAAAAGAGGCTTACGTGGCGGCTGGGCTCAATGGAAATACCGTTAACACGAAGCTCGAAAAGCAGCGCCGCAGCAGTTTGCCTCCGACGCATCAGGTGGTTATGGAATTAAAGCCTGGCGAAGTATCGCAAGTGATCTCCGACACTAACAGCGGACACTACATCTACATCATGGTCAGCAACGAGACTTTGCCGCTGGAGAGCGTGGCGCCGGATATTCGCAGGACCATCTCCAACGAGCGATATCGCGATGCGATGCAAACCTTTCAGAAAGATGTTGACCTGAACGATGCCTATTTTGGTCCCACGCGCAATTCCGGAATGCCGCTGGCTCCGCACGGAAGGGCTGCTTCTGACCATGCCGCAAATCCCGACTAAATGGACACGGCGAAGCCAACCATTATCGTCACCGGCGTTTCGGGCAATCTCGGCCAGCGACTGGTGCCGCAGCTCTCCGATTACAAAGTGGTGGGGGTCGACGTCACGCCCCCTGCTGTTTCGGCGGTCGACCGCTTTGTAGCTCTCGACCTGGGAGCAGAAGAATCTACGCGCGAGCTGCTGCTGCTGATGCGCGAGGTGCAGCCGGCCTCGGTTGTGCACCTGGCATTCGTGATCGACCCGCAGCGGTCGGGGGTCCTGGATGTCGACCGGATGTGGCGCATTAATGTCGCGGGCACAGCCCGGGTGATGGAGGCAATCAGCGAAGCCAATCGAAATACGGAGAACCCGATTCGACAATTTATTTTTCTAAGCAGTGTTGCGGTGTATGGCTCCGACCTGCCGGCGGCAGTCGCCGAAGATGCGCCACTCGGCGCTCACACCTTGCCCTACGCGATCCACAAGAAGGAAAGCGACCTGGTCGTACAGCAGCGCGCGCCGGGGCTCCGCGGGTGCGGCGTTTTCATTCTGCGCCCCCATATTTTTTCCGGAGCCACCGTCGACAATTATCTGATGGGAGCATTCCGCGGGACACCCAATGGGAAGGGTAGCCGCGCCGCGAATATGCGACGATCCGCGAAACGCTTGCCCTGCATGCTGCCCTTGGGCCAGAAGTATCTGGATAATAAAATCCAGTTCGTCCACGTCGATGACATGGCCCGGCTGATCACATGGATATTGGAGCGCGAACCCGAAGCGCAACGGCTGACCGTTTTGAATGTTGCAGGGCGTGGCGACCCTTTGACCTTCGGGCGATGTGTCGAGTTGGCTCAGGCCAAATTGCTCCGTGTGCCCGGAACATTGGCCATGCGTGAGGTTCTGAAGTTATTGTGGAACTGGGGCATCTCGTCGATTCCGCCGGACGCGGTGCCTTACATGACTGGCCAGTACATCATGAATACCGATAGGCTGAAGACATTTCTCGGCGACGACTACCCGCGCGTGATTGAGAAGACCAACGTAGAGGCGTTCGCGGATTCGTTCGAGACAAACTGAGTTCACCGCCGAGCGCTTCGAGAGAATCGAACCGCTTGAACCACTCGAGTCACCGAGGACACGGGGTCTTCTTAGCGAGCCAAGGCTGACTCCCTTGCATAATGGTCAGCGCCCATGAAATGCAGCGAGACGTAGGGTACGTCGCCGACCACCCAACTGTCGTGTCCGGGAGGTCCGGGTGGAATATAGAAGAGCATGCCAGCGCGGAGGTCATGGATCGTTCCATCTTCCATCGCAGCCGTAGCGTGGCCGGATAACACCAGCCCAACGTGTTCCACATTGCAGCGCGACGCACCTACGCTGGGGCCGACGTGAACCGACCACTTCCATCCTGGCTCATAAGTCGCGCGGCCAATGGTCATGCCGCCTATGCGCACGAGTTCGAATCTTCCCTTTTCGAATGTCCGTATTTCGTCGGGTTCTTCGAAACGCTTCAGAACTGTTTCGATCATCGCCATCCTTCCTCACTAAATCTGCCGAAGGCAGGACTATCATATCGGTTCATGCATGCGTAGAGTCGTGGGGACTACGGCATTTAGGCACTCTTTACGGCGCGGTAGAGCCCCGCCACGCCGAACGTATAGGGAGTCCATGAAGCATCGCGAAAGCCCGACTGATGCATGCGACTGAGCATTTCCTCTGGCTCAGGGAAACGCTCTACCGACGCGGGCAAATAGGCGTACGGACCTCGGACTCCCGAGATCACCGTCCCGACGGCGGGAAGAACGTTTTTGAAGTAAACGCGGTAAAACTTTCCGATCAAGCCGCGCGGCGCGCCGAAATCGAGAATGCCGCACTCGCCGCCCGGAGCGAGAACGCGCGCAATCTCGCGCAATCCCGCGTCATAATCGGCTAAGTTGCGAAACCCGAATGCCGAAGTCACCAGATGGAAATATCTATCGGGAAAGGGCAGGTTGAGCGCGTCTGCTTCGATCCATTTTAACGGTGGCCGCGACTGCGGTGTTTTACCTCTTCCCTTCTCTGCCATCTTCGCCGCCGCGCGCTGCAGCATGGCGTGAGAAAAATCTGCTCCTAAAATTTCCGACGTCGCCGAGCCAGCACGGCGGCTCAATGCGAATGTCATGTCGCCGGTGCCGCAACAGAGGTCCAGCACGCGGGCATCAGGACGCCGCAAAATCGCGTCGAACTGGCGCGCCGTACGCCACCACCACAAGCGATCGATATTGAAGGAAAGAACGTGGTTCAGCAGGTCATAGCGCGGCGCGATCGAAGTAAACATCTCGCGGACGGCCTGCGCCGCCGACTCGCGATCCTGGGCTCCCGCTGGCGCCGCGCCTATGATCCGCTGATTGATTTCTTGATCCATCGTGCGTCGATAGTTTCTGATTGTCTATGGAGCGCCGGGCTCGCCCCGGCTTCTATACTGCTGGACGGGCGAGACGCCCGTCGCTCCACTATTTCCGCGCCAGTTTCCTAACCTCGTCGATCGCCTGGCGGACAACCGGGGCGGGAACATCCGTCGTGATCTCAACCTTGCCGATTTCTCGCGGCAGAATAAAATGGATCCTTCCCTGCCTCGTCTTTTTATCAGAACGCAGCCGCTTCACAATGTTTGCGGTCTGCAACTGCATACGCGGCAATTTGCCAAAACCGAGAACCGAGCTTGAAATGCGTCCCGCCGTCACGCTGTCGAGTTTGCCGGTCGAAAGCGCAATGTGCGTCGCTGCGATCATGCCCCAGGCCACTCCCTCTCCGTGGAGCAATTGTGTGTAACGCGTCTCGGCTTCGAGCGCGTGGCCAATCGTGTGGCCAAGATTGAGCACCTGCCGCAAACCGCCTTCGCGCTCGTCGGCGCTTACTACCGATGCCTTCAGCCGCACCGAATCGGCGATCACTTTCTCGAGCACGACGGGGTCGCGATCGAGAATCTCGCGGCGCCTGTCTTCAAAGAGCTTGAACAATCCCGGATCTCCAATGATGCCGCACTTCAGCGATTCGTAGAGGCCGGCGTGATATTCGCGCGAAGGCAGCGTCTCCAGAACCGACGGATCGACCAGTACCGCCCGCGGCTGGTGGAAGGTGCCAAGAAGATTCTTTCCCGAGGCAAGGTTCACTCCGGTTTTGCCTCCGATCGCGGCATCGACCTGGGCCAGCACGGTCGTCGGAACCTGGATGACATCGACCCCGCGCATGTAGATGGAGGCCAGAAACCCAGTAACGTCGCCAACTACGCCGCCGCCCAGCGCAATCAGCGTTACGCCGCGGTCGGCGCCCTGTTTGACCAGTTTCTCCGCCAGCTTCTCGAGCGTCGCAAGACGTTTTGAGCGCTCGCCGTCGGGCATTTCTAAAATCTCGGCTTCGATTCCCGCGGCAGCGAGCGATTGCAGCAGAACTTTCGCCCAACGGCGCCGCACGGGCGGAGCGGTGACGACAAATGCTCGTTTGTTTTCGAGAAACTTGCCGAGGCATTCTCCAGCGCGGGCGAGCAGGCCGCTACCGATCAGGACTTCGTAAGAACGCGATGGCGTTGCGACCGGAACGCTGATCATGAACAATCATCATAGCCTATCTACTCCGCTGAGTTCCTCGGCGGACGCAGCAGCGATACAAGGATCGAAGCGCCCAAAATACAAAGCACGCTCGCCAGCGTCCACTCGGTGGGAATGTCGATGTAATGCGACGCCAGCATTTTGATTCCGGTAAGAATCAGCACGAGCGACAAGCCATAATGAAGAAAGTGAAAGCGATCCATCATTCCCGCCAACGCAAAATACAACGACCGCAGCCCCAGGATCGCAAACACATTCGAGGTGTAGACGATAAAGGCGTTCAACGTGATAGCCAGCACCGCCGGAATCGAATCCACGGCAAAGAGAATGTCACTGGTCTCGACCACCAGCAGCACCACCAGCAACGGAGTAGCGTAAAGGCGGCCTCGGTCTGTTTTATTGCGCACCAGAAACTTCCCGCCCACATACTCTTTTGTGACCGGGAAGACTCGGCGAAACATGCGAAGAACAGGGTTCCTCTCCGGATAGATTTGCTTTTGCCCTTGCCGCAGCAATCTGACTCCGGAGTAAATCAGCAAGGCTCCGAAAGCGTAGGTAATCCAAGCGAAGCGGCTGATGAGGCCGACTCCGGCCAGAACAAAGACACCCCGCATCACCAGCGCGCCGAGGATCCCCCAGACGAGCACCTTGTGCTGATGCTCATCGGCGACTTTAAAATACCGGAAGATGAGCAGAAACAAGAACAGGTTGTCGATGCTCAGCGAGAGTTCGATAACGTAACCGGTTACGAACTGCAGCGCCTGCGCCCGCCCGTGCCAGAAGAACTCCAGCACCGCGAAGGCGGCCGCCAGGGCGATCCACAGCGCAGACCAAGCTAGGGCTTCATGAAGACCGACACGGTGGGAGCGGCGATGCACTCCGAGATCGAGCGCCAGCATCGCCAAAACGAACAGGTTGAAAAGAATCCAGAAGACGAGCACAGGAAATCTTACGACAGGAAGGGGCAGGTCTCAGGTCTCAGGTCTCAGGAAAATCTTCGGGGGGCGGCAGTCCATGCAGCCGATGGAAAGCTATCTTTTCCTGAGACCTGACGCCCGACACCTGACGCCCGACACCTGACGCCTGAGACCTGACGCCTGAGACCTGACGCCTGTTCTACTGCTCCCTGCCTCGCTTTCGGCTGGCCCACTCATCCCACATGCCCATGGCTTTCATCTCGTCGTCCAAGTGACTCTCGCGCAAGGTCTGGTCGATTTCCGCACGAGTGAGGCGTGGGCCGATGCGCTCCTCCGCATTCGCCAAAGCAAAGGTAAGTTGCGCCGCTTCGGCTACGTTTTTCTTAAGCTGCGTGAAGTCGACTTTGTCAAACGTGTCAGTCGTCGCGTGATAATTTTCCAGATAGTTCGCTTCTTCCTGATCGGCGACAAATGTCGGTACGCCTTCCAGCATAAAATCGAAGTGATCGGTGCCTGTCTCGGCGGTCGCTTCTGCTTTCGAAACACCAAATTGCTCCAAGGGCGCCAACATCGACTGCGCCGACGCAACGACGTCTTTCCGGCCACCGGTTGAGAACGAAATCGTTTTTCCCGTGCCTGAATCGAAGACGACCACGCCCGCCGCCTTGTCGAGTTCGTTGCGATGCGCCGTCGCATAGGCTCGCGAGCCGATCAATCCTTCCTCTTCGCCTGAAAACAGTATGGAGCGTATCGTTCGCCGTGGTTTCAAACCGGATGCCTTGATCGTGCGCAGCGCATCAATCACCAGCGCGGCATTGCAGCCGTTGTCGAGGGCTCCGGTACCGAGCTCCCACGAATCGAGGTGCGCGCCGAGCACAACAAATTCGTCGGGCTTTTCGCTGCCGCGAATCTCCGCCACAACATTCCACGTCTTGATCGCAGGGCCAATTCTGTTGGGAATCGAAATATCGGCCCACACAGGGTTGGCCGAGGCCAGCAAGCGGGCAATGCGTTCTCCATCTTCACGCGCCACGATCACCTGCGGAATCAGGTCGATCTCGCCAAGGTTAGTGTTGGTGTGGCGATAAAGAATGCCGTGCTCGCGCGTAGCCATGAACGCTATCGCTTTCGCCTTCCCTTTCACGGCCAGCGCAATTATCGCGGGAGCCCGCTCGTATTCCGCGAAAAGATCGTTCCAGTTCCCCAGCACCTTGGTGTGCACGAGCACGAGTCGTCCGGAAACATCCGCTACCCTGGCAAAGTCGGCAGCTGACCCTTCTCCCACATCCACGATTGACACATGCTTCGCCGCCGCCAGCGCCGGCGCCCACGCGACGGAGACCGCATGCACGGGAAAAGTCGTTCCCGAATGAAGCGTCGCCGTTACCGAGGTTGCGCCCTCCGCCCAGGAATGCTGGATGGTGAATTCTTCGGTATGAACGCTGTCAGCGCCTGCATCTTTGAATGCCGCCACTCCCCAAACCACAGCACGCTGGAACGCCGGAGTGCCAGGAATGCGGCCGCCAATTTCGTCGGTTAATCGGCGAAGATTGGATTCCAGCGGCGAAGGCTTAAGCGCTTCGGCAATCAGACGATCGGCGATCTCGCGATCCGAATCGCCGCCGGCGGCAATAGCCGAAACAACGAACGCCGCTGCAAGAAAAAACTTGAAACACACCCATACAACTCGTCTGACCATAGTGGAGAATTAGAAATGAAGCGGCCGAAAAGCGAAAGAGGAAAGAGGAAAAACGAAAGAGGAAAGTTGAAAGCCGCCGAGACGATCGTATAGAGGAACCGCTCAGCGCAAGCGCAAAATCTCGACGGTGATGTTATCCGGTCCGCCGCGTTCCCGAGCCAGTTGGATCAATTCGCGTCCGGCCTTTTCTGCGCTCTTGTTTTGCACGGCGTGGAGCAACTCCGCATCGCGCACCTGCCCCCATAATCCGTCGCTGCAGATCAGCAGGACGTCCTCCGGGCGAAGAGGCACGGGATGGCCTGGGGAATCCATGGTGAGATCGGGATTGGTGCCTAGAGCCGCAGTCAGAATATTCCTTTGGGGATGATGCTCGGCTTCCTCGGGACTGATCATTCCCGCCTCCAGCAGGCGTTCCACGTAAGAGTGATCGTGGGTTACTCGCGTAATCTGACCATCGCGGATGAGGTAGAGTCGCGTGTCGCCGACGTGCACATAATAGAGCTCGTCATAATTATCATCGGCGCTGCTGGCGACTTTTGCGCGTCCGTGCGCGTCTCTTAGCGCACCTTCCCTCGACGCACTGCTGACGATAGCCGCCGCAGTGCAGGTTGTACCCATACCCCGCAATTCCGGATGGGCAAAGCTGTACTGCCGGATTTGCTCATGGGCGGTTTGAAGGGCCTCGACCAGCGCTTGCTGCGGGTCGTCACCGGGGAAATCGCGATAGGCAGCCAACAGCGTTTCCACCGCCAGCCGACTTGCTTCCTGGCCGCCTTCGTAGCCGCCCATGCCATCGGCTACAACCGCGACCCGCCCTTTGCGGAGAAACAGCTTGTGATCCTCGGGCTCCCAATAACCAAACGAATCCTCGTTATTACTGCGCACGCACCCGATGTCAGTCTGGCTCGATACTTCAATTCCGGTGCGCACGTTCATCCGGACACGATTTCAATTGCGGAAATGACAGGCATAGGCAATGAAGGCACGTAACGAAAGCTGAGAGATTATATAGGCTTGCGGGCGATACGCTCAAACAGAAGATAAAAGTAGGTCAGCGTTGGGTCGAGCAGAAGACTTCTAAATGGAGACGAGGACGGCTGTCGAGCAGCCGTCCTCGCAAACGGAAAATCAGAAAACCGGTTATCAGTTTGTTGACGTGGGGCCACATGCTCCGCTTGGATTAGTGGTGGCGTTGTAGACACCTGGAGCTGAAGCCATAGCGACATAGACAGGGGGGCTGGTCATCCCCTGAGTAGTAGCGGTGACGACGTACGAACCCACTATGGACCATGCCGGACTGGTTGCGGGAGGCTGGGCACTGTTGAACCAGCTGCAAGCGGAAGGCTCTACGGCGGTTAGCAAGCCATTTGCGCTTAATGTGATAGTGTCAGGCGGAGCAGAGAGCGGGTAAAGCGTCCCGCTGCCAGGGTCAACCGCGTCTGGGTTGTCGGCGTCGACCGATATCTGGTACGTAATCGCTCCGTTAAGAAGTTGCGACTTCCCGTTACTGTAGTTCCCCCAAACATACAATTGCACCGGTCCCGCAACTGGACCGTTGATTCCTATGCTGACGGTGCCGGTCACGGACTCGGCCGTATTCGATGGGGAAAGCTGGATAGACTGTAATTTGTCGGTAGTTCCGCAGCCCAGCATGCTGAACACCAGCAGCGCGCAAGCCAACGCGGCAAAGAGAGTTTTACGATTCACCGCCAAGTACCTCCATTGGAAAATCTTCCGCATCGTCGCAGTAACCGTCACTTCAGGCAAGGTAACCAAAGTCACTGCGCCGCACCGGCGGCGAACTATTGTCCCGTCTAGTACAGACGGCCAGTGCCCGTTTCCCGAAGGCCAATGGCGTACTCCGTATCATCCGCAATGTCATCTACAATCACCTCATGCCCGATCCGATCCCCGAGCCAGCGTCTGATCCAGCGTCCGATCTGAGGTCCGATCCAACGAGCGGTTCAGCATCCGAGAAGCCCGTGGTTCCTCCGCCCCAACCTCGGCCGATCACCAACTTTCACTTTGGCGAAGAATTCGGAACTGCGAGGCGCACTCTTCCGCCTGCGGGAATTGTTCTGATCTGCATCGCCGCAGTAGGAATCATTCTGGGAATTTTTGCATTCACGGAACGGCCGAAACCGCAGGGAGCGGGCTCCATTGATTTTGTGACCGCGGCGGACGTGCCCGGCCAAGACATGATTCTGGCAGCCATCACGATGACGCTGCGGAATACCGGCAAGAAACCGTTATGGATTCATACTCTAAAGGCGCAGCTCACAACAGCCGATGGCAAAGTCTTCGATGATGAGGCCGCACCAGCGGTCGACCTTGATCGCTACTACCAGGCGTTCCCGTCGTTGAAAGAAAGCGCTGAGCCTCCCCTCTCGCCGGAAACGAAACTGCTGGCCGGCAGCGCAGAGAGGGGAACGATCATTGTCGGTTTCAAGATAACCAAAGCCGAGTTTGAACAACGCAAATCGCTGACCATCTCGATTCAACCGTATGACCAGGTGCTGCCGGTCATACTGAAATGATGATGGAGTGACGGGCGTCTCACCCGTCCTTTCCGAATGTCGACCTCATCGTCATCCTGGCCGGGCGGGGTCGCCCGGCGCCCGACCCGGCGCTTCACTCAGGAGGGCTGTTCTTTATTCACTCTCAAGTTGCTTGCGCGCTTTCGCCAGCGCAGCTTTTTCGGCGCCGCTCACGATCGGATATTTCAGATTCATGCCCTTCAACACATCGACCACAGCATGAGAGACCACTAGCCGCGTGAACCACTTGTTGTCGGCCGGCACTACATACCATGGCGCGTGTTTGCTCGCAGTGTGGCGGATCATATCCTCGTATGCATCCTGATAGGCATCCCAGAATTCGCGCTCCTTGACATCGGCCGAAGAAAATTTCCAATTCTTGTCCGGAGTGTCGAGCCGCTCCAGAAAGCGGCGCTTTTGCTCACCCTTGGAAAGATGGAGAAAGAACTTGACCACCGCGATGCCGTTCCGGGCCGCGTAGAGTTCAGTGTTATTGATGTCCTCGAAGCGCTCCTGCCAGATATGCTTGGTCACCAGTTGCTTCGGCATTTTTTCGTTCCCGAGAATCTGTGGATGGACTCGCACCACGAGTACCTCTTCGTAATAAGAACGATTGAAGATGCCGATCTTCCCTCTCGCGGGCATACACTTCATGGTTCGCCATAAGTAGCCGTGGTTTAATTCTTCTGCGGACGGTTGTTTGAACGCCCACACCTCTACGCCCTGCGGATTTACTCCCGACATGACGTGCTTGATGGTCCCATCCTTGCCGGCGGCGTCCATGGCTTGAAAAATTAAGAGCATTCCCCAGCGGTCTTGCGCGGCGAGAACATCTTGCAGTTCGCTCAGTTTCTCAACACCATCGGCCAGCAGCTGTTTTGCCACGGGTTTGAGCTCTGACTTCAATCCATGGGTATCCGCTGGATCGTGATCGCTGAGGCGAAAGTGCTTCCCGCGTTCGATGCGGTAGCGTTTGAGGAGTTTATCTATGTTCATAAGAATCACTGTTCATAAGAGTCATTGTTCACAAAATCATTGTTCACAAAAATCGGCGTTCATAAAGATGTTCATAGAACTTGTGCGGTTTTTCTCTAGTGCTGCTGCTCATAGGCGGAATTGTTCGGCGTGGGATCGTCATAGTCACGGCCATATTTGTTTTTGTGTGCGATGCTCTGACCATTCGCTTCCGGAACTCGAATCACCCCGAGCGACGACGCATTTTCGCCGATCGTGATTTCCCGGGTTAGCGGCTGAGCAGTCTCCGGACCCATGCCCTCGCTCCAGACGTGCAAGATGTAGTGGCCGTAAGGAACACCTGGCAGACTGATTTGCCCGTCACGGTTGGCAATGGCATAGAGCGGCGTGGCCAACGTAATAACGACCGCGCTCATCTCGGGGTGAATATTGCAAAAAATGTAGCTGATTCCGGGACGGTCGAACCGCACCGTCCGTGAGGTGCCCGCTTCGTAGAGGCCGAGATCAAAGCGCTTCCCCTCGAAGAGCGAGAAAACGTTATGAAAAAAAGGATCGCGATTGGGAAACTCCACCAGCGACCCCGCCGGAACCACGAGGATGTGCGGCTCAAAACTCTTGTTTTTCTGCACTAACTGCAGGTTGTTCGCTGGAATCGCTGCTGTAGTTGGCATCGTGGCTTCCGCCGCTCCAGACGTCGCTACCGGCGTCAGCCACACCACTGTCCGGGAATCGCTGCATGACTTGCTTTCCCCGAACTGGCGCGCCGGTGACCTCGACGCGGCCGTGTATCGTGGTCGTCCGAAGCTGCGCCGTTGCCGCGATGCGATCTGTGCCGTTGCCGGCGCGGCGCGCAGGCCCAAAGCATCGCGAGCCCCAGCAGGACTCCCGTTCTTTTAGCGCTCGGCATTAGGATTTAGACTTACGACTCAACCGGGACTCGTCCCTGATTATCTCAGTGCTTTTCGCCGTTATCATGCCGCAGACATTTCTCTGCTCAGAAAAGAACTCCCATCATCAAATTAAGCTGGCCGGCATTATTCCCGCCGTCGGTCAGCGAATACGTTGTCAGGTGGCGATACTCGGCGGAAAATAACAGGTCCGACCGTGGACGGTAAATCATGTTCACAAAACTTCCTCGATTTCTCTCCAGTATCGATTCCCGTACGAACTGCGGATATGCGAAATATTTCAGATCGCTGGCATAGGGATTATCCATGCCAAACGCCGCATTGAATTCCCATTTATTCGCCGGCCGGTATTTCAATTGGGCCCAGCCACCAATCGACGTCCAACGGTTGCACTTCCGTGCCGGCACAGCGTCGGATCGCCATTAAACAAGATGCTTTGTCCAAACGCGCCGTACAGTCCGCCAATGGCGCGTCCACGATAAAATTCTCCACTCAACGAAAACTGAGGACTGAGCGGCAGTTCAAAGTCCGTCATTCCGGCCCAGCCATCCACGTTACGATTGAATCCATAATCCTGCCGGGAGTAGTAGCCTCCGGCGCCCACCCGCAACGGTTGTCCGAAAACATTCCGCGTCCACGCCATGTGTGTGCCGTAGCCCGGTTGACGCGAGGCTTCCCCGGGGCCGGCTTGCCGGTCATAACTCGAGCCTGACGCAGTCGGCGGGCACTTCTCCGGCCTGGGGATCAAGAATCCCTCCCTGGAACGTCGACGCTCGAGTCGTCGCCCAAAGTCACTCTGTGCTCCACCCGTATCTGCGGCACCCACGCCCACAGGTTCCCCGACCCAGAAAGAGCCGGAATCGCGAGCGAAGCGAACGACGTCGGTGAATTTGGCGAGAAGAAAATCGCATCTTGCCCAACCACAAGCGAGGTGTTTGTCCAATCCATTCGCATGGTGCCGGCCCGCAACCGCATCAACCCGAAGTCGACCCCGTTTGGAGCGGAGGCGAAACCTCCACCCAGGTCGAGTTGCAAATCCGCCTTGGTCTTCGCACCCGCAACCGTGGGGCCGAATACTTCGAAGCCGATCTCCGACTGCCGCAACGTCGCTCCAAAGCTGCCTCCGGAATCTCCCGGCGGCGTGGCATAGGCGACCGATGGGAATATCAATGCTGTCCACTGCTCCCTCGATTGCTGAAGAGATTCATCAAAACAATGCCTGAGAGGCGCACGCGGTATTTCGATGCGCTTTCCACTTTTGTCTGATACTGATCGTCGACCTTGCCACTGAGCAGTTGGTACTCCTCTTCGAGGCTGGCCACACGTTCGCTCTTTCTCTGATCCTCCTGATTGTTCTGATCATTGCCCGTTGTTTGAATTTTGTGATGGCGCGGTTCGGCGCGGGAGTTTGCAATCGCCTCCAGCAAGCATTTCCCGCCGAAAGGCTCACGGGAATTTGCAACCACGGGCTTAAGACAATGCTTCCAGCAACTCGGGTTTCCGTTGTGCAGTTTCTGCTCGTATTGTCGAGTTCACGGCGCAATTCCGTCGTTTCCGAACGGGCACGCTCCGAATCAGAACGTAATCCAGCGACTGCCACCTGCAACTCGCGAACTTGTTCGCGTAACTGCGCGAATTGAAGGTCACTTACGTGAGTCCGGTTGCGCAACTCGCTCACGGAAGCGCTCGATTCGGCGGATGCCTGACGAGATGCCGCCGGCATGCGGTTAACGGCATCTTGCGCCGCGCTCCGATGTGGACCATGTGATCACGGCGATCAGCACGCCCAATGGCATAAACATGCGAACCAGTTTCTAACACTCTTGCGCCATGTTGCCTCCCAGCTCTTTCTGGAACCTGCAATCCCCATCTCAATTCCGTACCGGTGCGCCGCTAAGGCGAGCAGCCGAATTTCCGTCGATCATTTTGCTACGATACGCCGGGAGAGTCCTAATCGCGAGACTGCCGTTTACGTCGCATGACGGCTTGCCAAAACATTTTCGGCCGAAGGAGTCAAGGGAATGGTGAGTCGGAAATGTCGTTCCCAATGACGATGACTGCTCGACGGCGACGTCGCCGCCGTGGTCCTGCAGAATCTTCTGCACTACCGTCAATCCCATCCCGGTTCCATTTTCCTTGCCGTGGCTGGCAAAGGGCTCGAACAGACGCTCTCGCGAATCGCCTCGGCGATTCCAGAACCGTTATCCCCGATACGAATCTCCAGATTCTCGCCGATGCGCCGCATCCGGCAATGTCAATTTTCCCCGAGTGCAGGCGGCACCGCTTCGCACGCATTCAAGAGCAGGTTCAGCAAGGCGCGCTCCAGTTTCCTGAAATCGAACCAGCCCTCGGTCGATCCTTCACCGGAAATACGAATCCGCGTGCGTTGAAACTCGGGATGCGCCATCACACCCTGCGCCGCACGATCGACCGCCGAGCGAACATCGCCATAACTGGGACGCAACGACTCTCGCGTGCGCGAGAACTCCAGCAGCGACTCGATCAAGTCGGTCATTTGCGTTACGGCAATCCGTATTTCGGCGTAAAGATCTTCGCGCTGCTCCGGCGTCAGGTTGGTCTCGCAAAGGAATTCCGAGTTTGCAACGACCGCTGCGAGTGAATGCCGCAGATCGTGCGAGATCGAGCTTGCCATTCGCCCAATCGTCGCCAGGCGTTCGGCGTCGAGCAGTTCTCGCTGGGTTTTCTGCAGATGGTTTCGCATACGGTCGAAGGTTGCTGTTGACCTCGGCAACTTCGTCACCACCCCGCGCCTGCAGCGGATACGCGTAATCGCCCTGCTCCAGCGCCCGCACACCCGCGACCAGATTTTCCAGCGGACGTGTAAAGGTGTGCGAGATCAGAAAAACCAGTAGGCTTCCTGCCAGCACAGCGGTCAGCCCCAGCGCGAGCAGCAACTCGTTCAGGCTTTTCAGGAATGCGGTCGCTTGGTCGAACGACTTCAAGACCCACAAACTCAGCGTTGGTGCGCCCGGGCATGGGCAAATCCACAGCCGTGACGACGGAATCGTTCCTCACCCAGACCGGATCTGATCTCCTTGTGGCGGACCACTGGCTACCGTTCTCGGCGGAAATGCGCGCCAACTCCGATTCCTGCGCGGCTTCAAAGTGCTCCGTGATGATCGACATCTCCATAGCGAAACGCCACTTCGCTCGCCGCGACACGGCTCAGGTCCCGCGTAAAGCGATCGTCAATTTCATAACCAAGCAGCAGATATCCCAGCAACCTGATGCCCGCTCGCCGGGCCAAAATAAATATCCTGCAGGAAAACTTCGTAGAGGTGTCCTTCGACGTCCCACCAGTGCCGCGTCTCTGCGGAACGCGAAACCTGAGTCTTAAGCAGGGTAAAAGATTTCTGCCCCTCGTGCAACCGTAATCTCAGGAGGCATCCGCTTGCAGCGCCATCACTTTCCCGGAAGAATCGGCGAGCAGCAGCAGGTCCGCACCCGAATAGTTGCCATAATTCCCGCGACGCGTCCTGTATGGTCGCCGGATCGTGCGTAGTCATCAACGCCCGTACAATGGGGAGATCGGCCAGGAGCGCCGCCGAACGCTCAAGCGTGACCTCGCGCTGTTTTTGAAAGTTGTGAAACGCGGAGACGGAATTCTCGAGGTCACGCTGGATGTCCAAGACGCATTTCCCGCTGAACGCTATCTCGCACTACGAGGAGGGTAGTGATGGTCAAGGCGGCGGAAACCGTTACCATCGAGAATAGGAACTTGGTCCGCAACCGAAGTGCGCCCATGGTCGGGACGCCTCGATATGGTTCTGACACCGTCCGAAGCACGAGGTCAGATTGCTGCGGTCAGAGCCTGTCCGTCGAACTAAACCAGCACCTTATGCCTCTTCACTCGGTGTCGCCTCGGACCTCTCTTACTCACGGCACAAACTTGTAACCGGAACTATGCACCGTGCGGAAATGCAAAGGGTCTGGCCGGGTCCCGCTCCAGTTTCTGCCGCAGCCTGCAGAATATGATTATCCACAGTCCTGCGTGCTTGGATAATTCTGATATCCCCAGACGTGATTCAGCAATTCCTCCCGCGATAGGACCCGCTCCGCATTCTGGATCATGAATTTCAGGACTTTGAATTCCTGTGAGGTCAATTGCACCGGCATTCCCATCTCGCGATAATTCCATCTTGGCGAAATCAACCTTTATGTCGGCGAATTCAAATGTCTCCGTCCGCGGCGTCCGCATAGACTGCGAGCGCCGCATAGCGGTCCGCACCCGCGCCAGAAGTTCTCGCGGACTGAAGGGCTTGGTCACATAATCGTGCGCGCCCAACTCCAGCAGTAGCACTTTGTCGGTCACTTCCGTCTTCGCGCTCAGAACAATGATTGGCAGCGAGGGCGCGGCCTGGCTGATTTCGCGGCACACATCCTGCCCGGGCGTCCCCGGCAAACTCAAGTCGAGCACAAGAACGGATGGCGTTGCCGCCCGAAACATTTCCAGACCGAGCTGTGCCGTTCCCGGCAATATCCACCGCATAGCCTTCCGCCGCAAACAAGCGTTTGAGAGCTTTTTGCACGGCGCGATCATCCTCGATTAGCCAAGAATTCGTTCCGAGCCAGCCGGGAACCGTGTCCATCGTCATTGTGCCACCGCTGCCGTCGAAGATATGCGTTTTGTCCACGATCCCCTCGCGCCGTAATTGCCATGAATCATATCCTTAAACTCTAGCGTGATATCGGGTGAATCACACATTTTGGCGAACAATGTGACATCGATTTGACAAATTGTTGACAAGTGAGAATCGCTAATCGGACGATCGGGCCATCGGGTGATTGAGACCAGAAACCAAGTCTTGCCGGCGTTTGCCTTTAGTCGATCCAATCGCCCGATGACCCATTTCGCTATATTTGACTTCCCGCCACTTCCCGCCCAGAATAGAAGTAGTTCTTTAAGGCCAATCCCACCAGTGGGGGCGTCACGGCTTCGACGGAGATGCTTGCGGCCAGGAGGCATGCCGGGGTGCACACACCCGTAATCGCGTGCAAAATGATAATTGCCAATCAACAGATGGCATACGCAGCCTAATTAGTTAGGCAGCCGCTCTCCACAGCTTCGCCCTTGGGCTGTGAGCGAGCGTCACACAGAGGGCTGCTCTTCCCGTCTACGTCTGGGTCGGGAGGCTAAGATCACAGGCTAGCGGCTAGCGTTTCTTGTCCGTTCTGAGCGCGCGCCGCGAACGTTCCCGGTGAAGGCCGGGAGCATGAACGTGAATAAGCATGTAGTCTCCTGACCAGTAACATTTTCGGACGCGGGTTCGACTCCCGCCGCCTCCACCATGTATCTGCTTTAGAGATCGAGCGTGACAGCCGCATTCGGCTGGGAACAGCATACAAGCACATTCCCGGGACCGGGCCTCTCCAGCGGCTCAGGGTTATAAACAATCGATCCGCCAATCAGAGCAGTCATGCAGGTATGACAGACTCCAGTCCGGCACGACCATCTCACCGGAACGTCGCACGCTTCCGCCAGTTCCAGCAAGCTCCCAAATTTTGCATCCCAAGCCGCGGTAATCCCGCTGCGCGCGAATGAGACCGGCGGCCCAGATCCGGGCGGCCCTTGGGGCAAATGAGGACTGTGAACAACCTGCGCCATACCAGGGGTAATCGCCTCGAGAGACCCGAAGATTTCCGTGTGCACACTCCCGTCGAGCACACCCCAGCTTCCGAGCCCATCGCGCATGTTCTGCAAGAATGAAGAAGGGCCACACAGATAGAAGTCACTACCCCTTGGCACGCCAATCCTCTCCAGCAAAGCGGTATCAATGTGCCCCGGAGCATCGAAGTCCGTCCCGACTCGATCAGTTGCTGCGGGCCTGCTGTAGACGATGTAGCATCGTCCGCGAGAGAGCTGTTTCACTAATGAACGCGATTCTTCTGCAAATGGATGTTCCGCTCCATTGCGCGCTCCAAAGATCCACCAGATCTCTCGTTGCGATCTTTCAGCGGCGAGTGCGTGCAGCATCGACATCACGGGCGTTGCGCCCACTCCGGCGCTCAGCAGAATCACAGGACCATGGCCGGGACGCAGAGTAAAGCTTCCTCGCGGCGCGCTAACATCCAACAGATCGCCTTCTCGCGCACGATTGCACAGAAATGTACTTCCAATGCCGTTCAATTCGCTCTTGACGCTGATGCGCAGATGGTCGGCCGCCGGCAGATCAGAAAGCGAATAGCTGCGAAGAACCGGCGGTTTGCCCGGATCCTTGTCCGGATCAATGTTCGGATGAACGTCCGGATCAATGCCCGGATCTGACCAGCCGCAAAACCACAAATTGACCTGCCTGGAAGAGAGGAAGAGGCTGCCCATCGATTGGCGCCAGAATAAACGAAGTCACGCTGTCGCTTTCCTTATGAATATTCCTGACTCGCATCTGTCGAAAGCCCGGCCACGCCGGCGCTTCCTCCTCATAAGCGAGTCCCGGATTCCCCGCCGTAGTCTTTGAACCCAAGTCTTGTTGGAGCATTGCCTGGAACGAACTCTGCCAGCCCTTGCTGAGTGCAGGAATCCGCAGCGCCCGTTGCAGTTGATCGCGAGTATGTCCCGGCAAATATAGAAGCGCGTCAACATCGGCCACACTAACTCGCTCTATGTTCCCTGTCCAATGTCCGTCAGTAATTTTTATAATGTCGTCGCCCGCGCCAACTTCTCCCTCCTGCAACACGCGAAAGTAGAATCCTGGTCTGTGATGTGCTACGAGCAGCGCTGGCATACGAGGTTCATTCATGCGAATGCCGACGCGATAGCACGTCACGCGCGGCTGCGTTACTTCAAATATCGCACCCCCGATGCGGTATCGATCGCCAATGCAGACCTCGCTATCGAGAAGTCCCTCCACCGTGAAATTCTCTCCAAACTGGCCGAAGACGAAGTCTTTCCGCCCGAGAAAGCTTTCCCAGTAGTGATAGGAGTCCATCTGATAAACAAAAACCGCGCGCTGCTCTCCGCCATGACCGGCGAGATCGCCTTGCCCATCGCCGTCGATATCGAGCTTGCGCACCATTCGCCGCCCTTCCACTGGAGACTTCCAGATCGCGGTGCGCACGGTCTTACCATCCCACGTCACGTCGCGTGGAAGGCCAACATTTACCGAGAGTAAGCGCGGCATTGGTGGTGGCAGATTCAAGCCGTCTTTTAGCTTGGGGGCAGTTCCCTTTCCCCTCAAAGCTGGCCTCCGTTTTTCATCACATTTTTCCCGTACCACCATCACAGACAGGCGCCACAATCGGTGCGATCATTCCTCGATAATCCACCATAGGGAAGTGCGCCCGTCTCCAGAGACAAAACGCATTTTCCGCTTCAACTTTTTTCGCAGTTCTTTGACAAAAAATGCAAGCGGCCGATACCTCGCAAATGCACGCCAATTAGCGACCTCTAAAGCTAAGTCACATATTTTGAATACTTTACCTATAACACACCTATTATCATCAACTTAACTAGTTTTAGGGGGAGGGGGGCACCCCCATGAATTTTCCAATTTCTCCCCTCAAAAAGTAGCCAGCTGCCAGCGAATATGTCGGCAAATCCATCAGCGAATCATCGCCTCAGGAGCAATCATAATGTCTGCCGCCTGACAACAAGCTTCGTCCGCGGTTGTTGAACCAACCCATCACCCCAGCAACTTGCCGGCGAGCCAGTAATCGACACTGAACTTGCCCGGTCCGGCGCAGATCAGCCAGACAAAGAACAGCACGTAGAGCACTTCCGGAAGGTAGAGGAAATCGTCCAGCCAGCTGAGAGGCGAAAGTCCTTTCGGCAAGGTGGAAATCGCGCTCGTCAGGGTGGCGACAATCATATCGATCAATAAAGCCACGCAGGCCGGGCTCGAAAGAAACCCAACGGCCACCAGGGATCCGCAAACAAACTCGACACCCGCCACGAAATAAGCCGTCTGGCGGGGAAAAGGGACTTTGGCCTTAACGAGCGTGTCGTAAACAGGTTTCGTGCCGCCCGCGACAAACAATTTGTTCGCCCCGGAGATGGCAAAGAACAGCCCGATAGAAACACGTACCAGCAGGATGGCATATTGTTCCAAATCACTGTTGCCCAGCAGCGCAAACTGAACCAACCGTTTCCAATCCATCTCTTGCCCCTCCGTCGAAAAGTTATGCTGCAAAGCGCGAATGGCGTTGTCGTTAGCGACTGCTCAAGCCTCGAGACTAGGTGTCGATGCGTTCGACCCATTGCGCGCGAAACGCGGGAGCCGGGAATGGATCCGCAAAGTACTGCGTTTCCCGCGCAACCTTAACGCCCGTGAACTCCATGATGCTCACGGTGTAGGACGGCTTGCCGTCGTATGTCAGAGTGAATTCGGTGACCCAAAGATCGCCGCTGCTAATGATTCGCCGTATGGTAAACCTTTTGTTGCTCGGCTGACTGGCGCGTTGGTCCTGTATGTTGCGTCGGCCGCGGGTTCGCTCGCCCGATTGCGGGTATTCCAGCACCGCGTCCTCGTGATAGATGAGGTGCTCCGTTTCAAAATCGTTGGCATCGGAAGCCGCCCAATGCTGATCCAGTGCGGCGCGGATCTCTTGATCCCGCGCTCCTGACTCCTGCTCCGTCTTTTTTGGGTCGTTCTTTGGTTGATCGTTCATATCGAGCGCTCAATTTGACAAAGAGGCTAACATGCTTTGGCGGAATCACGCGCAAAGGAGATCCTGTGCGGGGCTTTATTTCGATGTGGATACCGGTCGAATCGGCTAAATTATCGCTACCTGAGCCGCGGCACTCCCTTGCCCCAGGTTTCCGGAGGCGCGAGTTCGCGGCGAATCGGGGGCGAGGTCATGTCGCGGGCGTCGGAATTGAAGATTCGGTGCCCCTGCGAGATCAGATAGTCGGCAGTCCTCGCCGCCAGCGCCTGGATGGTGAGTCCCGGGTTGGCAGAGCCCTGGGTAGGCATCACGCTGCCATCGCACACAAAAAGATTGGCGATATCATGGGTACGTCCGAATTTATCCACCACCGAAGTCCTGGGGTCCGACCCCATGCGTGCAGCGCCCACAAGGTGTGCGTAGCGGGCCTCCTGCACAACCTCGGTGGCGCCGGCGGCCGCCATTACCTCCATGGTTTTTTCTTTCGCAAATTTAATCAACTTCTTGTCGTTGTCGTGCAGATTAAAAGTGACATGCGCCACCGGCAGGCCAAAGCGATCTTTTTCCTGTGCGAGCGTCACGCGATTGTCCTCCCAGGGAAGAATTTCGCCGAGAAGACCGAAGGCAGCCCAGTGGTTGTAATCCATCATTTCGCGACGCAGTCCCCATCCCCACGCTTTTTTCGCGGCGATCATCTGTTTGCCAAAAGCGATGGGCAAGGGACCGACAGTCTGGATCGCGAATCCACGAGCGAAGTCGCGCTTAGGATCGGTCTCGTAGAACTCTTCCGTCAAAGCATGCGCCGGAGGCGCTTTATACATCCGCACTGGCTGATCAAAACGTCCCAGGACCACGTTTCCAGCCTGCGCCATCAGATAGCGACCGACTGTGCCGCTGGAGTTGGCAAGTCCGTTTTCAAAGCCGGGGCAAGCGGAATTCAAGAGGAGCCTGGGTGTCTCGATCGCATAGCCAGAAACAATCACCGCTTTCGATCTCTGAAAATGCGGTGCGCCATCGTTGTCAAAATAATGTACGCCGGCGACGCGTCTTTGATTGCCGAGTTCCACTCGGGACACCATACATCGGTCGCGAATTTCCGCGCCTTGTTTCAAAGCGTCGGGAACATGGGTAATCAGCGTGCTGGCCTTCGCACCGACCTTGCAGCCTTGAATACAGAAGCCGCGGTAGATGCAGTGCGGACGGTCTCCATGCGAACCGGAGAGAATGGCGACTGGGCCGCCAATCGACACCGGAATGTTGAGCGCGGTGCAACCGCGAATCAGCGCGTTGCCAACACCGCCCATGGGATGAGGTCCATAAGCGTAGCCGTGCGGATGTCCCCAGGGATAGTGGGCAGGGCCTGCGACGGGCATCTCCAGTTCGAGTTGCTCGTAATACGGGAGAATGTCTTGATAGGTGATCGGCCAGTCAGCGCCCACGCCGTCGCGGGTATGAATCTCGAAGTCCGACGGATGCAGCCGGGGAGTAAACGCGGCCCAGTGAACGGAGCCTCCACCCACGCCCTTGCCGCAATTGTTCGCACCCAGCGCCAACGGGTCAGCACCACCGGTTACGCGCGGATCTTCCCAGTAGAGTTGGTGCGACCCCGCTTCATCACTGACCCAGTCGCGCTCAGTATCCCAGAAAGGACCGGCTTCGATGCCGACGACGTTGAAGCCGGCCCGGGCCAGCCGTTGCAGAAGAACGCCACCCGCCGCGCCGACGCCGACAATAATGTAGTCAACCTCGTCTTTCTTACCGAACTTCCGCATCGGCGCATGCAGATACTGCAACGAGCCCAGCATGTGCCTGCCGTTGCGCGGCCGACGAAACGCTCCCAGGATTGGCTCTTTCCCGTTCATCATTCCTTCCAGGACCTATGCTGGTCGGCTTCGGTATGGTGGTGCGCCGCTGACTCCACTTCATCCGAAACCGTCGCCTCGGGCGCGAGCCAACTGTAGCGCTTTTCCTCGACCTCCCATGGCTCCGCCTCACCGCGTTCCAGCCGCGTATAAGCGCGCGGGTAAGCCGGACCGCCAAATCCGATCTCATCCCATGCCCACGGGTGGGCGTAATAAGCGTCGATAGCATCGCCCATGATCAACTGCCAGAACCGATGCACTGACATGGTTTGCCAGATCTCCGCGGCGGCCTGCGGCTTACCATCATGAATTGCTTTAAGGACCATATCCTGCTGCTGGTAAGGCAACGCGAGAAAAGCGGCGCCGTAGCCGTGTTCGGCCTCCTTATTTATAGCCTCGCGCCCCATGCGGTAAGCTTCACGATCCGGCGGCATGTTCTCGAAGCGATATCCCACGGTCTGATTGATGAACAATCGATGGTCAAGCGGAGCAACGATAGGAATCTGACGGTCAGGGGTTCGGTCTGTCTGCGGAATCAAGTGAGCAAAAACAGCCGTCCAGAAATCCCACTCCTGCACTGAAAAGAATTGTATTGCTGGGGTTGAGTCCACGCGATTGGTGACGATCTGGCGGGTTGTGTCGTCCCAGAACGGACTCTGTGAAAGAGTGCTGAAGCCGGGATAATAGCCTGGCGTGCTGCGAGGCTCACGCGGAACACCATCGAGATCGCGAGGCAGCAAAGCGGAATCGACGCAGGCTTTTGTTTCCCCTGTCGTCTTCACGCGTGCTTCCTCCGCAGCAGACTGGCCAGCAGGCCGAGCATTCCCGCCGCGCCAAATAATAACGGCGCGAAGATCGGCGGCCCATACATGATGTTGTAGAGAAGATGCTTACTACCGCCCGGTCGACGAAGTACGCCGCGGCCGTGATAGTAGAATCCGACGGCTGCGTCGGCCGAAGCCAGCACAGACAGAGCAGGCAGGGCCGTGGTGGCAAGGCGGCGGCTCTTTGCGGAACCAAAAGCCGCGGCCGCCAGGACAGGTGCAAGAAGAACGGGCGTCCACTGGGCGGCGTAGCGGAAGTTGTTTTTGTAGTGCGAGTAGAAGGCCTCGAAGCCGCTAAGCAGAGCGCTCACGCCGGTCACGATGGCCACTTGGTGTTGAAAGCGTGCTTCACGAATATCCTGTTCCGCCGAGAGCAGTTCGCGGCTTTCTTTCGCGGGCAAAACTTTGGCGAAAAACGTCCCACCTCGTGATCCTGTGTCGTCGGAAGCGTCTTCCCTTTGCAGGAAAGAAGCGATGAGCCCAAGGTAGGCGCTGGTACCAAACAATAATGGGGCGAAAATCGGCGGCCCCATAATCATGTTGGTCATCGGAAGCCGCCACCCGCCGGGCTTGCGGTCGATGCCGCGCACGTGGAAGTAAAACCCCACTGCGGCATCCATGAGCGTTAAGGCCGAAATCCATCGAAGTACCGTTCGAGCCGCGCGGCCGCTGAAGACACCGGCGATGCCTGCCATCGCCAGCAAGACACTCATGATCACGGGCGTGTACATGACGCGCCGACTATAGCTGCCGCGATAGTGTTCGTAGGCGACTTCCAGGCCGCTTACGATGCTGGTTCCGGCAGTCAAGAGAGAAAGGCTGCGTTGGAAGCGCCCCTCTCTGATTCGATTCGCAACGATCTCCAAATCGCGGCGTGGATGGTTGGCGGAGATCGTGGACTGCCTTGCCATCGTCTTAGACAACCTCGCGTACTTCGTCCAAAGCGATCGTCTTAAGAATCTTCATCGCATCTTTCTGTCCTCGCAACAGCGCTTTGGCGAAATGGATTGCCTGTTCCGTCGTCGCTTTGCCGGGCATCGGTGGCTCATCCGGGTCGACCACCGCCTGAACCACGGAAGGCCCTTTGTGGCTGAGCGCTTCGCGAAGAATCGATTCGGCCTCTTCGGGATGTTCGATGGTGAACCCACGAGCCCCGCACGCTTCAGCTACTTTGGCAAAGTCGATTGGTTGCAGTTCCACGCCGTACTCTGGATTTCCCTCGAGAATCATCTGCTCCCACTTAATCTGCCCCAGTACATTGTTCTTGATGACGATGACGGTTACCTGCAAGTTGTATTTCACCAGCGTGGCGATCTCGCCCATGAGCATGGTTAAGCCGCCATCGCCGACGACGCAGACCACTTGCCTTCCGGGGTAAGCAACGGCCGCGCCGATGCTGTACGGAAGTCCGTTAGCCATGGTGGCCAGCGAGCCGGAAAGCGAGAACTGCATGGTGCCTCGAATCTCTACGTAGCGCGCCGTCCAGGTGGCGATAGTTCCGCTATCGGAAGAGACGATGGCGTCGTCCTTCAGCAATTTATTAAGTGTGTGAGTTACCACCTGCGGCTTCATGGGCATGTCTTTGCGTGTGCCACGCTCCTCCATGAGGTCATTCCAATCCCTCATGTGCGCCTGAGCCTTAGAGAGGAAGTCATGCTTTTTCCGGTGCAGCAAAGGGAGGAGCGCGCCGAGAATCGTCTTTGCGTCACCGACCAAACCTACATCCACCTCATGCCGCAGTCCGATGCGGCTGGGATCAATTTCTATCTGCACACATTTTGCCTGAGCCGGTTTGGGCAGGAATTCCATGTAGGGATAGCTGGTGCCAATCATGATCAACGTGTCGCAATCGTTCATGGCATCCACAGAGGGAGCGGTGCCAAGAAGGCCGAGGCCGCCGGTGGTGTAAGGGCTACGGTCTGGCAAGACAGCCTTTCCCAGGAGAGCCTTCACTACCGGTCCGCCCACGGTCGTCGCGAGCTGCGTGACCTCTTCCCGGCAAGCGAGAGCTCCGCGTCCCACAAAAATCGTCACCTTCGACCCGTCGTTGATGATGTCGGCGGCCTGCTGTAAAAGGGAGTCCGCTGGTTTGGCGGTCGATGGCGCGCTCCACTCTCCGCTGTGGTGCGCGACATTGGCATTGCTGCGGTGATTATCGGAGACCTCCCATTCCTGAATATCTTTCGGGATGCAGATGTGGGAGACACCGTTGCGAGCATAGGCGGTCCGGACCGCCATATCGACTACATTCACGGCATGAGCAGGCCCCATTATTCGCTGGTTGAAGACGGAGACGTCCATATAAAGCTTGTCGAGATCCACGTCCTGCTGATAGTCCATGCCAATCAGATCGTGAAAAGTGTGCCCGGTAATTGCGAGCACAGGCTGAAGATCGCATTTTGCGTCGTATAGCCCATTCAGAAGATGCACGCCGCCCGGCCCGGAGGTCGCGCAGCAAACCCCGATGCGGCCCGTATATTTTGCATACCCCACAGCCGCGAATGCCGCAGCCTCCTCGTGCCTTACCTGGATGAATCGCAGCTTGCCTTTATGACTGCGGAGCGCCTCGAAGAAACCATCGACTCCGTCGCCGGGAAAGCCGAAAATTGTATCCACTCCCCATTCAATTAAACGTTCAACAATAAGATCGGAAACCTGCTTTGCCATAAACCGTTCCTTTCGTCATTCGCGCCGAGGGCGCGTTAGTTTTGATCGATCCGTCTAAATCTTCGGGTCTCATAAATCACACTCGATAGGCAGCCGCATCTTTCTCCCTTAACTCGAGACCGTGACCCGGCCGAGTCAAATCCGGTTTCATAATTCCGTTTTGCGGCTCGCAAAAGCCGTCAAAGAACATTCTTTCTATACGAGCATGGTCGTGAAAAAACTCCATGTGAATGGCTCGCGGCACAGCGCAGCAAACATGCAGATGCATACTCGGTCCGCAATGCGATGAGAGTGGTATATTCGCTGCCCAGCAAAGCGCGGCCACGTCCAGAAAGCCGCTCATCCCGCCGCAACGGGTTGCATCCGCTTGCAAGATAGTGACTGCCCCAGCATCGATCATCCTGCGGAAATACCAGGCGGTGTAGCCATACTCCCCGGCGGCCACGTCCATCCCGATGGGGGCGCGGGCACGCACCTCGCTGAGCCCGGCGAGATTGTCGGAACTGACTGGCTCTTCCAGCCATCGCACTCTTTGCTCAGCGAATCTGTGCGCTAGACGAAGCGCCTGGGTGACTGTATACGCTCCATTAGCATCAACAAAGAGCTCGCATTGTTCGCCGATAGCGCTACGCGCCACCTCCACTCGCCGGGGATCATCCTCGGGATTGCTCCCCACTTTCATCTTCACCATAGAGAAGCCCTGCTGTGCCCAGCCGCCGAGCTGATGTCGCAATTGCGAATCATTGTAGGAAGTAAAGCCCCCGCTGCCATAAACCGGGATTCCATCCCGCACCATCCCAAAAAGGTTCACTAGCGGAACATCCAGCAGGCGCGCGCGCAAATCCCATATCGCGTTGTCGATCGCAGCTGCCGCCATCCTCGTGATACCGGTTTCGCCAAGATTGCGAACGTGACGGTAGACATCCTGAAGGATCGCAGCTTGCGAGAAGATGTCGCGCGCGGCTACTACTTTTTGCAACAGCGTGTGCGCCAGCTTCGCCGTCGAGTCATCCGCATACGTGTATCCGAAACCCATCTTCCCACCTGCTTCGAGGCGGACCAGCACCATAGTTGTACTGTCCCACGCGTAGGTGCCATCGGCCTCGGGAGCGTCCGTGGGCACCCTGAAGACTTCCACCTTGCTTCCTGTGATTTTCGTCTTACCTTTGTCGAACAATGCACATCCTCAGAATTCTGTGAATACGGTCGCGCCTTCGGAAGTCACGGCCACGACGTCACAATGGCGCATGCCGCCATAGTCGTCGAAGTACGCGGCCGGTTCTACGTTAAATGTCATGCCCACCTCAAGCACGTCGGGAGATTGCGGATGGATCCGTGGCAGCGCATTTGCATTTGCCGTCGCAAACCCAACGCCATGCCCGGTGGAATGCTTAAAGGCATCGCCAAAACCGTGTGCCTTCATGACGCGCCGTGCGGCACTATCTACATCACACGCAGCGACTCCGGGACGAATCGCAAGTAGAGCCGCTTTTCTTGCTTCGGCAATCGCGGTTCGCATCGCCTCTTGCCGATCGGTAGGCGTGCCCGCTGTATAGGTGCGCGTTACGTCGGTCCAATACCCGTCAGCGCATGTGTTGGCGTGGATCATTACCAGATCGCCTGCCTCGATCGTGCGTTGTCGAGTGCGTGCGTATGCTGCAGAAGCGCGGGCAGAGTTCGGTCCAGACATACAAAAAAAGAAGCCGTAACTGCGTTCTACCGCCTGAGCTTTTGGCGAGGCTTGGAAAGCAGCCTGCATGGCAGCTGCGATTTCTGCTTCCCGTCTTCCTACTTGCACAATGTCGGTCGCGTGTTCAAATCCAGCAGCCGCAATTTCTGAAGCGCGCTGTATACCACCCAGTTCATTCCGAGTCTTGTAAGCTTCCATTCGCTCCAGGACCTTATCGCAGCTCCGGTAATTCGCTTCCGGAAGCAAATTCTTCAACAGGTCGGCGAGAGAACATCGAAAATGTAAGGACGAAGCGTAACTTGCGGTTTGCATCCCATCATCAAATTGAAGGCCGATGGCTGCCTTGGAAAGTCCGAGCTTCCTCGTGAGCAGCCGCAATGGATCCGCGAGCGCTTCAATTGGAGAGGTCAGGGCGGCTAAGGTGGAGGGTTGATAAGGAATTAAGAACGCATCCGAAGTTCGTTGGGCAAGTTCAACTTCATCTTCGGGCAGTACCACTTGGACCTGGCCCTCTTGGGTAAAGACGACAATACTCGCTCCCATCACCGGCCAGTATCCGGTCAGAAGCAGCACTGCACTCGCCGAGTCGCAAATCATCGCATCCAGATGCGACTCTGCTAGAACTTTCGCCACTCGGTTTTTTCTCTCGGCATCGATCACATTAAGAATCAGTGGCAAGATTCTGGGCGGGAGCCTTGCGGTTGAAAAGGAGTGCCGAGCACCGAAAGAAGAGAGCAACTGCACGAAAGCACTCATTTGCTTCCGAATAGGTGCGTGCCGTTTCGAGCGCTATGAATTCGACCCTTCGCTATGATTCCAGCGACCCCATTGGGGTTTGCAAGCAAATTGTTTTTTATTTCTCGCTTCTCACCTAAAGTGAGAGTTGGTTGTGCCTCTCACGCATCCCCGCTTGGAATGCTTTCCGAACAACCTTCTTGCCAGGAACACCATCGTATTTGGGCACGTTTGGCGTCACTGCCGCGCACGTTTCTTTCTCGCAGCCCTCTGGGTTGGCTTACCAGCCTCAGCCTCGACGTTGTGGCAACTTCATCCTTGATCAGAGAGTGCTTGTTCGTCTGAGACTCGTCATAAGTAGGTTAGATATGATTGGCGAGAAACACGCCGAATGATAGAAACCTCGAAAATCGACGGCTATGCTCTGATCGGCGATCTTCATACTGCGGCATTGATCGACGATCGTGGTTCTCTGAATTGGCTGTGCTGGCCCGACTTTGGTTCGGAAGCTTGTTTCGCCCGACTGCTAGGCACCCACGCCCACGGATTCTGGTCGCTTTCCGCGAAGCAAATCCGAAGGGTCGAGCGGCAGTATCTCCTCGGAACTCTGATTCTAGAGACTACGTACAGCGAATCCACGGGCGCAGTTACATCTGTCGCGGATTTCATGAGTATTCGCGACAAGCACTCGTGCTTAGTCCGGATCGTGCGCGGGATCAAGGGCCGCAGTTGCCTGACTACCTTGTTTTCGCCGCGCTTCGATTACGGGTCTGTAGATCCGCGAATAACATCTGAAGGGAAGGACTCCTGGAACGTAATCTCGGGCCCGCACCGCCTCACTCTGCGAAACCGATGTCCGTCTGCACTGTGATAAAGAGACCCTGGCCGCTGATTGGTTTTTGCAAGCCGGCCGGAGCTGTTACTTCACGCTGCAATACAGCAATTCCTATTCCGACAAAGGTCCGACACGCGTGCAGGCGCAACGCGCATTAAAAGAAACGGCCCGCTTTTGGAAACAATGGACTGCACGCAATAAATATCACGGCCCCTATCGGGAGCAAGTTGAACGGTCTCTGATTACATTAAAGGCGCTCACCTTCGCGCCATCCGGCGGATTCGTCGCAGCGCCGACAACATCGCTTCCGGAGAAAATCGGGGGTATTCGAAACTGGGACTATCGCTATTGCTGGCTGCGCGATACGACATTCAGCTTACAGGGCCTGCTTGAATGTGGTTTCAAAAACGAGGCTCGAGCCTGGCTCGGTTGGCTGAATCGCCTGATCATGGGAGATCCCGCTCAACTGAAGACCATGTACGGTGTCACCGGAAAACGTGAGCACGCCGTGTGGGTAGCGGAATGGCTACCCGGGTACGCGAAATCGACGCCCGTCCATATTGGCAACACGGCGTCGTCTCAGCGTCAACTTGACACCTACGGAGAAGTGCTGGATTCCATCTATCGCTCCCGCCTCCACAATCTATATCCAAACAAAGACAAGAGTGGCGCGACGATTGAGGTGCCCCTGCTCGAACACTTGGAGAAAATCTGGAGCTCGGCGGATGAAGGATTGTGGGAGTTCCGCAGCGGCCCACAGCAATTCACGCACTCGAAGGTGATGGCGTGGGTGGCCTTTGATCGCGGAATCCGGATGGTTGAGGAGTTTGGAATAAAAGGCCCGGTCGATCGCTGGCGCAATCTGCGCAGCAAAATTCACGCCGAAGTCTGCAAGAAAGCCTTCCATCGCAAAATGAATAGCTTCACCCAGGCTTATGGGAAACCGCACCTCGATGCCAGTCTACTGCTTATGCCCATCGTCGGATTTCTTCCGATCGACGACGAACGCATTGCTGGAACCATCCGTTCTATTGAAAAGCATTTGATGCGCGATGGTTTGCTGCTGCGTTACGACACGAAGAAGGTCGAAGACGGGCTGCCAGCGTGGGAAGGGGCATTTCTAGCCTGCAACTTCTGGTTGATTGACATTTACCTGCTGCAGGGCCGACATGAGGAGGCCAAGAGTTTTTTCGAGCGTCTGCTCTCAATTTGTAATCGCGTGGGCCTGTTGTCGGAAGAGTACGACCGAAAACATGGTTTGGTGGGAAATTTTCCCCAGGCCTTTTCTCATATCGGCCTTATCAACGCAGCGATGAGCCTGCAGGCGGGAACATCCCTGCGCCTCCGCGAACTAAACCGCCATCAGAGATGAAATCCAATCGGACCGCTGTGACTTGGCATATGGTGAATGGCCGAGGCGGTTGCCGACCCAATCTCGCGGATGTGCGTAAGGGCCCTCACCCGACAGCAGACGATCCTTCGCAGCGTGAACAGGTGTAATAGGCCGGCTTTTGCCGGCATTCTGCATCAGGGATTGAAACCACGGCAATGGTCGATCACTTGACGCCCCGGAAACTTCAAAGCGGCCCTGAGTTGATTGAAACTCGCTAAGGGAATAGGCAACCTCAAGCGCCGCAAAGAGCTCTAAAAGACATCTTCCGCTGCGATTCGTACCTTCGTACTTACTTGCTTTCCGGAATGAAAGGTTGGAGTGCCTCACAAAAGTAGGATACGAGAATCGAAACGGAAAGCCAAGAGTGGCAACAACTCTATCTCAAAGCCTTCCACCTTTCGAGCCAAGGGCGCGCGAGGACAGCCTACCAACATAGCCAACGCCATTGTCATTAAAGATGCAGACGTTTTCATGCTGTGTCAGAGCGATGGAGGCTGTCCTCTGGATGACGATCAGGGCTTTGGCTTGTATTACCACGACTGCCGCTTTCTAAAGGGCTACGAAATATCGATTGGTAAATCCCGGCTGAACGCGCTGGTAAGTAGCGCCGCGGATGGCTATAAAGCCGAATTTGAACTCACCAACCGCGATCTCGACTCTTCCTCTAAGAATCGAATTAAGAAACAAAGCCTGGGCTTTAGCTGGCAGAGGACCATTGATGGTTCGAAACTCTCTGTCTACGATGTAATCACCTGCACCAATTACACCGTCGAGCCGGTTGAATTCGTTCTCGCCTTTCTGTTTGAAGCGGGCTTCAAGGACATTTTTGAAATTCGCGGAGCGAAACCAAGTAAGATTGGCCACAAGCGAACACCGAAGTGGCATCGCGATACGTTGGTGTTTTCCTACGACGGCGCAGATGGATTGCGACGTACCATCGCCATCAGCATTTCCGCTCATAGAATTAAGGCTCGCCGTCGCAATGGAGCGGACGTTTCCGTCTTACTTAAAGCCAAGCAAAGCAAGGATATTAAAGTCAGCATTCGGATAGCCGAAGCTTCCAGAGACGAGTCAACTTCTATTAACTCCCGTCCGTCCCAGGATGCCGAGACGATAAGAAAAGGCTTGCAGCAGGACTCCGACGATTGGCTCCGCGACCATTCCCATTTACACAGCAGCAGCAATACTCTGAATAGCCTATTCGAACGCTCGATACGCGATCTCGGAGCGTTGCGAGCCACCCTGCATGGCGAAGAGTATTTTTCGGCTGGCCTTCCCTGGTACGGAACTCTGTTCGGTCGCGACAGTATCCTCTCGTCATTGCAGAGCTTGGCTTTTCGTCCGGCCATCGCAGAGCATACTCTGCGCCTGTTGGCGAAGTACCAGGGTAAAGAGGTCAACGACTGGCGTGATGAACAACCAGGGAAGATCATGCATGAGTTGCGCGTCGGAGAGATGGCTCATCTCAACGAGATTCCACAGACTCCCTATTACGGTTCGGTTGATTCGACGCCCCTGTTTCTGATCCTGGCTGCCCACCATGCCAACTGGACGGGGGATCTTTCGCTGTTTCGTGAACTCAGACCCTCCATCGATCACGCTCTCGACTGGATCACCCGCTACGGAGACGAAACCGGCGACGGCTATGTGCAGTACAGCTCTAAGTCCAAGATGGGACTGGGTAACCAGGGCTGGAAAGATTCTGGTGACTCTATCGTCAACTTTAACGGTACGCTCGCCGAACCTCCGATTGCGCTGGCAGAGGTGCAGGGTTACGTCTATCTCGCGAAAGTGTCTTTGGCGGAAATATACGAACGTGACGGCGATCGCAGCGCGGCGCAACGCCTGCGCGCCGAAGCCCGCGAACTGCAAGCGCGTTTTGAAGAGGACTTCTGGCTCGCGGACAAGAATATTTATGCACTGGCATTGCAACGCGGCAAGCGGCCAGCAGCCGTTGTTTCCTCGAATGCGGGGCAGGCACTTTGGTCGGGCATCGCCCGGCCGAATCGGGCCCAGCAGACGGTTAAGCGACTCATGGCGGAGAGCATGTTCAGTGGTTGGGGAGTTCGAACGCTCTCGGCTCACGAACTCCGTTTCAATCCGATTGGCTACCATCTCGGCACGGTTTGGCCGCACGACAATTCCATTATTTTGGCCGGCATGCGCCGCTACGGATGCGACGAAGAAGCTTGCGCCATATTCAGCGGCATCGTCCAGGCTGCGAAACACTTCGAGCATTTCCGGCTTCCTGAAGTCTTCGCCGGTTTTTCCCGGAGAGAATTCCCCATTCCAGTCCGGTATCCGATTGCTTGTCATCCACAGGCATGGGCTGCCTCTTCCGTGCCCTTCATGATCGAATCCTTGCTCGGTCTCGTGCCGAAAGCTTTTGAGAATGGGCTGCAGATCGTGCGGCCGGTTCTGCCCGATTTCATCAGTCAGCTGGAGCTGAAGAGTCTGCGAGTCGGGAAATCGTCGGTTGACCTCAAATTCGAGCGTAAGGCAGACGGCTTGGTTCATACCCACGTCGTCAAGGTAGAGGGGAGGCTTGAGGTGGAAGTTAGCGGCGGCCAGAATGTGGCGGCAGCATAGATATGCCTCACAAAAGTTCTTCGAGTTCCAAGTGCAAAAATTCTAAACAGGAGACTATCCGTGAAAAACGAAGTTGTTGTGGTTACCGGCGCTTCTGCCGGATTAGGTCGCGCAATCGCTCGTCATTTCGGATGCCATGGAGCGAGTGTCGGCTTGCTGGCACGGGGAGTCGACGGTCTTGAGGGCGCCAAACGGGAGATTGAATCCAGTGGCGGCAAGGCTCTAGTCTTGCCGACCGACGTAGCTGACCCAGATGCCATGGATCAGGCGGCCACGGCTGTTGAGCGCGAGTTCGGCCCCATCGATATTTGGGTCAATAACGCAATGGCCTCGGTGTTCTCTCCGGTCAAGGAAATGGAGCCGAAAGAATACAAACGCGTCACGGAAGTGACCTATCTCGGCGTTGTCTACGGAACGCTCTCCGCGCTGAAGCGCATGTTGCCGCGCGATGAAGGGGCCATTGTGCAGATCGGCTCTGCGCTTGCCTATCGCAGCATTCCCCTGCAATCTGCGTATTGCGCCGCAAAACACGCGATTGCAGGATTTACTGACTCGCTCCGCTGCGAACTCATTCATGACCAGAGCAAGATTCGCCTCACTATGGTGCAGATGCCGGCCTTGAATACTCCTCAATTTGGATGGGTCAAGAGCCGCCTCAAACACAAGGCGCAACCGGTGCCGCCGATCTTTGAACCAGAAGTTGGCGCGCGGGCGGTTTACTGGGCCGCCCACAACGATCGAAGAGAAGTCTACGTCGGCTCGCCGACCGTAGCTGCCATTGTCGGGAACAAGATTGCTCCCGGCCTTCTGGACCAATATCTTGGGCATACCGGGTTCAGTTCCCAGCAAACCAACGAACCGGAAGATCCCAATCGGCCAAATAATCTCTGGTCGCCAGTGGCCGGCGATCACGGGGCTCACGGAACTTTTACCAGCAGGGCACACGACAGAAGTTATGAGCTTGAGGCGTCGCTAAACCGGCGATGGGTAGCAGCCGCAATCGGCGGCATCTATCGCCGCGGGCGGCTGCTACTTCGCATCGCGATCACGAAGGACTGATCCCGCAAAAAGCAGCAAATCGCGGCGTGTCTATCGGCGGGCAGCGTAAGATACCCGCTATTCAAAACAGTCATTCAGCTTTCGCAGAAGTTGCCATTAATCGATGATAGACGAGACCGGTGGTTACACCGTAAGCGATGTGCGCTACTAGCGCTTCAATCCGCATGCCTGCGGTGTAGTCCTCTCGTTTCAACACGCCGAGTGCAGGTAAAAGCAGCTCGTTTCCCATGTACCAGACCCCTACCCCAAAACCAAGACCAGCCAAACCTGACATGATTCTCGATTCCGCGATTGTCCTCGATCGGTAAATCATCGCGCCGTATATAGAACCCGCTGCGCCGGCTGTCGCATGGTGGACGATTTCCGCGCCCGTTTTCAGCTCTTTTTGCGAGAGATTGCGGCCCGTCATCCAGCGAGTCGCAGAATTCGCAATTCTGCTGGTAGCATCCCACTCTTGCGCATCGTAGGGTAGCCAGTGATCCGGTTTCCTCTTACGATTTGCGGTCAGACTTACGAAGCGATCCATAGCAGAGAGGCCTCCAAGGCCGCCCGCGAAACCAAATAAAATTGCTCCGAATAGCGACGGTGATTTTCTTTGCGTCTGTGGCGATCGCTTCTGGACCGTTGATTGTTTCATTCCGTACGTACGATGCGATCAAGTGCAGCGGCGGTTGCGAGATAGATGCGTATCCTAAAGGAGATCCCTGGCAACCTTCGGTTCTTTGGCCGCTGAGACCAGAGGCGAGTGATGTTGCATCCGCGCAATGCTTGCTCCCAAATAGCTTATTTTCCGGTATTTGCGACATTGTCCGCAGGTTGGATCTTCGTAATCAGGTGCAAGTCCCTTAAGTAATGGGGCTTACCTCAGATTGCCCCACAAACTTATTGCATGGTGGTTTACAATTGGCACTCCGAAACGAATTGGGCGTTTTCCACAGACTGTGACAATCGTTGCAAGAGGAACAAATCGTGTCACCGGAACGACTCCGCGATCCATCACTGGAAGGCTAGGGCTGAGTTTGAACAGTTCAAAACTGCCGGGCGCGTGGCTTGCGCTACTTGCCGCGCTGGTTATGGCCGCATCCGGGAGTGTTTTTGCTTTGCAGCACACCCCGAGTCACCACCACCATCGCATTTTGCACGCATTTCGTTTCCGCGGACTGCGCGGTGCGCTCTGGAACCCGCTGTTTCGCCCGTCGCACGATTCCCTGCTTCTGCAAAACGAAGAAATTAACCGCCTCGATCTTCCCCGAATTCAGGATGACGACGAACTCGAAGCGCTCAAGGCCTCCGGTGAACTGGTGCCGATCGTCGAGACCGAGTCCCTAAAAATCGAACGCAGTCTTGACCCCTCGCGCCGCTATTGCCGTCCTTGGACGCGCGATTTCGTCCGCGACCTTTCCGAAATTTATTACGCTCAGTTCCACGAACAAATCCAACTGAACTCGGCGGTGCGCACGGTCAAGGGACAGCAGAAGCTTCGCCGGCACAATCGTAATGCCGCTCCGGCGGAGGGCGACACGGCTTCTTCTCATTTAGCCGGCATAACGGTTGACCTGCAGCGCCGCGGCATGACCAAGCAGCAGCTGCGATTCGTAGAGCGCTATCTGTTTTATCTGAACGCGCTTGGCCTGGTTGAACCCGAAGAAGAGCGCCGCCACTGGTGTTTCCACATCATGGTTTCCGACCGCTACTCCGACTGGCGGCAGAGTCAGACTATTTTTGCCTTTTCACCCCGGGAATTACCGATCGCCGCACCTGCCACTGCCGCGGCCACGGAACTTTACTAATCCATCTGAGACTTCGGCTAAGACTTTAGCTGAGACTTCGGCTGAACCTTCAGCCGAGCTGCGCTAGAATCCGACAGCATGATTGTTTTGATGGCGGGTTTACCCGGAACTGGGAAGTCTACGCTGGCCAGGGAGCTGTGTCGCCGCACCGGCGGTGCGCTCCTCAGCAAAGATGAAATCAGGGCTGCGTTGTTCTCGCAGGCAGATATCGAATATTCTGCCGCGCAAGACGACTTCGTCATGGAGCTCATGCTCGAAGCTGCCCGCTATCTGCTGCAAAAACCTTTGGAGCGCAAAATCGTTCTCGACGGGCGGACTTTCTCCCGCCGTTATCAGATTGACCGCGTTCTGGAATTCGCGCGCGGACTGGCTCAGCCTTGTACGATCATCGAGTGCATTTGTTCCGATGAATCGGCACGCCGGCGTCTCGACCTGGAACGCGACCCCTCGCACCCCGCGCATAATCGGACTTTCGCGCTCTATCTCAAAGTGAAAGCGCGCTTCGAAGAGATTACTTATCCCAAAACAACGATTAACACCGATCAACCGATTGAGCTGTGCATCGCGGAGGCGTTGGCCGCATTGACTGCGGGACGTTAATTGGAGGGAGCCATGCGAGTATTCCGCGGTATAGCTGGTGTCTCCATACGACGAATCGCCCCATCTGCTTTGCGCTATCTGCCTTCGGGCGGATACACTCTCCCTTTGCCCCGGAGACCCCATGAAGAGATTTTTTTCTGCTTATATCATCAGCTGTATCGTTATTCTTCCCAGTGTCATCGCCCCTAACGCCGTGGCGCAATCTGAAAAGCCCTTGACGTCTTTCCCCTACACCCCTGGCCTCGACGTCACTTCCATGGATAAGGTTGCCGACCCATGCGTTGACTTCTACCAGTACTCCTGCGGCGGATGGATGAAGAACAATCCCATCCCCGGCGACCAGCCACGCTGGAGCGTCTATGCCAAGCTCTCCCAGGACAACCAGCAATTCCTCTGGGGCATTCTCGACCAACTGTCAAAGCAGACAGCAGACCGCAACGCCAACCAGCAGAAGATCGGAGACTACTTCAACGCCTGCATGGACGAAGCCGTCAACCAGCTAGGCGCCAAGCCGTTGCAGCCTTATCTTGCTCAGATTGCCGCGTTGCGATCAATCAAAGATCTGCCTGGGCTGCTCGCCAGCCTGCATCTCAAACTGCAGAGCTCGGGCCTCTTTTTCACCTTCGGTTCCAATCAGGATTTCGAAAACTCGCAGAATGTGATCGCCTTCGCCGAAGCCGGAGGCCTGGGCCTGCCCGATCGCGATTACTACACAAAAACGGATGACCAATCGGTCGACATCCGCAAGCAGTATGTTGCCCACGTGCAGAAAATGTTCGAATTGCTGGGCGACAAACCCGAAGTCGCGAACGCCGAAGCCGCGAAGGTGATGCAGATCGAAACCACGCTCGCCAAAGCGTGGTTAACTCAGGTCGAACGCCGCGACCCGTATAAGCTCTTTCACAAAGTTGACCTCAAGGGCCTGCAGGCGATGACGCCCGATTTCAATTGGTCGATCTATATAAAGGAGATTGGTCTGCCTCCGCAGAATACCTTCAACGTCACGCAACCCGCGTTTTATGCAGAACTCGACAAGGAGCTGAAGGCGCTCAACATTCGCGACGTCAAGACTTACCTGCGCTGGCAGACCGCGCACGCTTTCGCTCCTTACCTCTCCGACGACTTCGTCAACGAGAACTTCAACTTTTTCAGCAAGACCTTGCGCGGCGTTCCACAACTTCGTCCGCGCTGGAAGCGTTGCGTCTCGCTGGTTGACGAGCAACTTGGCGAGGCGCTTGGCCGGGAATTCGTAGCCCGAGCCTTCAGCCCCGAGCTGAAAGAAAAAACGCTGCACATGACCGAGCAGATCGAACACTCCATGGAGGAGGACATCAAAAGCCTGACCTGGATGAGCCCGGCCACCAAGCAGCAGGCGCTCGTAAAGCTCCACGCCATCGTCAACAAGATCGGATATCCCGACAAATGGCGCGACTACAGTTCGGTTGACATCAAGCCGATGGATTTCGCCGGCAACGTGGAACGCGCAATCGTCTTCGAATCAAAACGCCAACTAAACAAGATCGGAAAGCCAGTCAACCGAGGCGAGTGGGACATCACTCCTCCGACCGTCGACGCTTACTACAACCCGCAGATGAATGACATCAACTTTCCCGCGGGAGTGTTGCAGCCCCCGCTGTATGACCCGAAGATGGACGATGCGCCCAACTACGGCGACACCGGAGGAACCATTGGCCACGAACTCACCCACGGCTTCGACGATGAAGGACGCCAGTTTGACGCGCACGGCAACCTGAAAGATTGGTGGACCGAGGAAGATGCCAAGAATTTCACCGCGCGCGCGCAATGTGTTGTCGATCAGTATGCGCAATACACGGTTGTTGACGATGTCAAGATCAACTCCAAGCTGACCGAAGGCGAGGACCTCGCCGACCTCGGCGGACTTATTCTTGCCTGGATGGCTTGGCAAGATCAGATCAAGAACATGACTCTCGAGCCGCGCGACGGACTCACGCCGGAACAGCGCTTCTTTGTTGGCTACGCGCAGTGGGCCTGCGAGAACACTCGCCCTGAGGACTTGCGCATGTCGTCCATCACCGATCCGCATTCACCGGGCAAGTATCGCGTCAACGGACTGGTGGTGAACATGGAAGAATTTCAGAAAGCCTTCAGCTGCAAAGCAGGCCAACCGATGGTCCGCGAAAACCGCTGCCGGGTCTGGTAGAAGTCCCTGGTTTGCGCGACGGGCGGAAATTCCAGTTACTGCTGCGCGAGCGAAAACTTACCGGCAAATTCCGGCGGCAAAGTCGGCATCGCGCCCGGCTGGCTGCAAACGTAGCGTGCGACCTCGTTGGCGATAGAATTGATTTCATCCAGGTCCATTTTGTGCAGCAGTCCGAGCACGAGAGCCGCAGTGAAGGAATCGCCGGCGCCCACGGTGTCGGCAACTTTCACCGGGCGCGAGGCACAATCGGACCAGCGCTTCCCTTTTCGATCGAAGAGCAGGCTGCCTTGCGGGCCGCGGGTGAGCGCGACCAGTTGCAGATCGAAGGTTTCCGCCAGACACTCGATATTGTCTCTGTCCGATCCTTTGAGTCCCGACATGGCAGCGAGTCGGGGCAGTTCGTCGTCATTCAACTTCAGGACGTTGGCCGCCTGAAGCGAATTTTCAATGACTCCGGGGGCAAACGACTGTTGCCGAAAGTTGATGTCGAGAACGCGCAGAGCCGTCGATGGCGTAGCCGCGATGAGTTGTTGAACGGTCTGGCGCGAGCGTTCGCAACGTTGGGCGAGGGTGCCGAAACAGAATGCGTCCGCGGTGCTAGCAGCGGCAAGCGCTTCGGACGTCGCGGCAATGTAATCCCACGCCACATTCTCCAAGACAGTGAAATGGGCCAGGCCGTCGCCAGAGAGTTCGACCTTCGTTACACCAGTCTGCGCCGTGTCGTCTATCTGCACGGTGGCATCAGACAAGCCCATAGCTTGAAAGCGGCGAATGATCTCGCGGCCATCGTCATCGTTTCCGACGCGTGTGATGAAGTGGACCTGCGCTCCCAGCGCGTGCGCATGATAGGCGAAGTTAGCCGGGGCGCCGCCCAATAGCCGTCCGGTGGGGAGCAAATCCCACAGCACTTCGCCGACGCCGACAATGTTGAAGTTCATGTTGACCCTTGGTCTTTCTGGCGATCCTATGTTATGCCCATTTGTTTTTGAATCTGCTCCAAGGGCACGCCTTTTGTTTCCGGCACCATGGTTTTCACCCAAATCAGTTGCAGCACCATCATCCCGGCGAAGAACGAAAACACATAGCCAGGAGGGAAGTTGGAAACCATCCTCGGGAAAAAAGTCGTCAGCAAAGCTGCGAAGGTCCAATGCGTAAAGCTGCCTAGCGTTTGGCCTTCCGCACGCTGCCGGTTGGGGAAAATTTCGGAGATGAACACCCAGATGACCGCACCCTGGCCGACCGCATGAGCGGCGATGAAGGCGAAGATACAGGCCGGCACGATGGAATAATGTTGCGTGAAAAAGGCCCAGGCCGCGAGGCCGAGCGAGGCGATGTAACCGTAGGAACCGATATAGAGCAAGGTGCGGCGGCCCAGACGGTCAATGAGCCAAAGGCCGACAAAGGTAAAGACCAGATTGGTCAGGCCAATACCAACGGATTGGAGCAGAGCTGCCTTGGTCGCCAGACCGGCGAGTTCAAAGATGCGCGGCGCGAAATAGAGAATCGCATTGATGCCCGACATCTGATTGAAGAAGGCGATCAGGATGGCGAGCAGAATCGGCTTGCGGAGCCGCATCGTCCAGAAATGCGACGACGATCCTTTCTCCGAAGACGCGGCAATGATCTCATTCCCTTCGGCCTCGATTGTGGCTCTGGAAGCTTCGGGCTCGATGCGTTGCAGAATTTTAAGTCCTGCTTCGCGATCGCCTTTTCTGGTCAGAAGCCAGCGCGGACTTTCGGGCAGGCCAAAACAGAACAGAGAATAGATCAGCGAGGGGAACGCGGCCACGCCCAGCATCCAGCGCCAGGCATTTTCGCCGGTGCCCGCGAGCAGTGCATTGGAGACGAAAGCGATCAGGATGCCGAAGACAATGTTGAACTGAAACATTCCGGCGAGCCGTCCCCGGTACTTGGGTGGCGCAATCTCCGAAATGTACATCGGAGCGACCACAGTGGAGATGCCGATGCCCAGACCGCCGATAACGCGCGCCGCGATGAACAAGGAAACATTGGTTGCCAGCGCCGATCCAACCGCGCCTACAAGGTAAAGGATGCCGATCCACAACAGCGTGGCTTTGCGCCCGAAGCGATCGGCGGGCCAGCCGCCGGCGAGCGCACCGACGACCGTGCCATAAAGGGCGGAAGCCATGGCAATCCCGTGCAGCCCGGGACTCAGACCCCACAGCGATTGAATGGTTTTTTCCGCGCCGGAGATGACCACCGTATCAAAACCAAAAAGAAACCCGGCAAGGGCGGAGGTGAGCGACCAGAAAAATACGCGACGATTCATAGAAGGATGGCTAAAGTGTCAACGAGCGCATCCCACAATAAACGCATCTGGCAAGACGCGCAAGAAGGCAAGTCCATGAGTCGGACTCACACCCGCATTGTGTTAATTTGTGTCGATTCGCGGAGGCCAGTCACTTCACGTTCCAGGCTCTCCAATCGATTCAACTCCGCCTGAACCGCGGGCTCGCCGTCTTCTTTTACTTTTCGGGCGCGGACCAGGGCCTGTTCCGCAATCCGGCTTACCTCGTGAAGCAGTTTGCGGATCTCGGCTTCTGACCTCGAGCGGCTTTCCTGCACCCGGTTAAGAACGTCGCTCTGCACGCGAATACTATTGGTTTCGAGTAGCCTGGTGAGAAAGTTTCGGGCCTCGTTCCTAATGATCCACCGGCCGCCAGCCAGGCCAAGAAACAGGTCGGCCAACCAGCGCAGCGGCGAGGCAGGCTGCGCGACGTCCCTAAAGTCGTAGAAAGTGAATTCAGAGCGTACGCGAAGTCCGTGTTCCGGATCGAGAGCGTGGGGCATCCGCGCCAGCTCGGAAACGCCGGCATCTGCAAGTTTCTTTAGGAACTCGTTGGCCATCTTCACGAACCGCAATGCTACCTGTCGGTATTCATTCTCTGCTTTTTCCTGCTCCGGGTTTCAGCCATGGCATGACATGACCGCATGCCAGTTCTTGCGCCTCGTGAAAAGTGCGCCGGCGATACGATGGACCGAACCAGCCAGCTATCGATTGCAGTGAAGCGTCGAATTCCCTGTGCGCCAGCGGCATTACGCGGGCGAGAAATGTCTTATGACGATCGACGAGCATGTCCGAAATATGCTGTTGTTCAGCCATGAAAAGATAGCCGAGCTCCCTCATCGAACGCTCTGCATCGGCAATGGTCTGTTTCATCGCGGCGATGCGGGTCTCTGACTCTTCGATCGGCCGCTGAAGCGCCTGGCGCTCTTCCGAGATGATCACAAGAAGCTGCTCGCTGATCCGCTCTAGCCCACGTTCGCACGCAGCCTGGATCAAACGACGGCCTGATCCTTCGACCAAATGGTTCAGCGAGGCGACCAGCTTCTCCCAGTCCCGACCCGTTCCGCGATGCTCAAGCTGTTCCGCCGCGCTGATCTCAAACAACGGTCCGACAGAATGTTGGGGGAGCCGCTTTTCGAGCTGGCGTCGCGCAAAGGCCACCGCTTCGGCTCGTTCTGCGTCTGTGGTGCGATCCGCCTTATTTACAGTAATGATGAGATCTTGAACGTGCCGCGCGACTGCTTCCACCAACACGAGTTCGTCGCCTGCTAATGGAGGGTCCGCCCCGATCACAACCAGCGCTGCATCAACATGAGGAATGAAAGCCTGGGTGGCTGCAGTGTTGCCGGTGAAGACCGATCCCAAGCCAGGCGTGTCCACGAAACACATTCCGGTTGCGAGCATCGGACTGGGCACAAAGACTTCCAAGGCCGCGACTTGCTTCGCGTTCTCGGGGTTCTTCTCTTCGGAGACGTATTCATCAACAGTATTGACCGGAATATCCGTCCAGCCGCCAGCGCCATCAAAGCGCACGCGAGCGGCCGCATGGCTTCCGTAGCGGACAATTGTCGGCACGGTGGTAACCGGCACGACACCAGTGGGCAGTACGCTGTCGCCCACCAGCGCGTTGAGGATAGAGGATTTGCCGCGCTTGAACTGGCCGATACAAGCAACGTAGAAGCGTCCATCGGATACCCTTTCTGCCACGGATCGCGCATCGGCAGCGACTTGCTCGGCGTCAAATTCGTCAGCTAACTCCGCCAGCCGCAAGAGTGCTGACTCTCCGTGAGAATCCTGAAGGGAAGGCCACGCAATCCTCGGAGGCGACCGATGCCCGGCGCGAAGAAACGACATCCTCACGCAGCGAGTTTTCTTTCGAGTCCGTCGTCATAACTCGCCCGCTAATGGTCTTGTTCCACTCTCTATTTGCCTACGAAGCCGGAGAGCGCACTCCTTCCTGATGCACGTAGCGGATGACCTCGACCTCTGACATAGCAATCAGTCCCTCATCCACCATTTCATCCAGCGCAGGAAGCAATTTGTTGACGTTCTGTTCCGTGTCTATCACAGAGACCATGATTGGGCGATCGGAGGAACGCAGCAGATGCTTCTTATGAATGAGAGTACTGGCTCCGTAGCCCTCGATCCCGCGAAACACCGTGGCCCCGGCGATATCGAGTTCTCGGCACTTGGCTACGATGGCCTCGTACAGCGGTTTACCGCGCCACTTGTCATCCTCGCCAAAATGGATGCGCAGCATTTTGGCCTTGCCTTCGAGTTTCATATTCGTGTCTCCTCGCGGCGCTCGGCTTTCTCGAAGTTATGCGTGTACTTGATGACGTCCGCGTCAGATAGCACGACCAAACCCTGCTTCACCATTTGGTCAAGAATCGGCATAAAGGCCTTCAGTTTTTCTTCCGTATCAACCACCGACAGCAGGATAGGCCGGTCATGAGAAAGGCTCAGGGCTGCGTCCTTGTGAATTCTCCGATTGGCGCCATAGCCGAGAATCCCGCGGTAAACCGTGACGCCGGCAATGTCGTTGGATCGCAGACCATCGACGATGGCTTCATACAACGGCTTGCCGTTCCACTTGTCGTTTTCGCCGATGTAGATCCGCATCATCTTGGCTTTGCCCTCACTCCTCAGGGCAGGCGCTTCAGGAGCAGGATGTTTTCGCGTCTTCTCGGCAGGCTTGACGATTGTGGTATCGTGCATCTCAATCAGTCCGGTCCCTACCATGGCTTGCAATTTGGGTAGTAACTCTTCGACTTTCTGCGCAGTTTCGATGAACTCGATCTTGACAGGCAGGTGGACCGCCAGGTCCACGAGACTAGTCGTTTGCATGTGATGATCCGCACCAAATCCAGCAATGCCACGCGTCACGGTTGCGCCCGATACGCCGCGGAAAAAGAGAAAATCCAGCACGGCTGCATAGGCAGCGCTTCCGTGGTACTGCTGGTCCTCAGCTACGTAAATGCCGACTTTCTTGCCCGGCCCTGGTGTCAGCACATCTTCCTCCTGTCGTTAGGGTCCCCTTCGACCCACTAAATTACCCACCGAAAAATCCAGCGGCACGACCCGGCCGTTCATGGGATCGCCCTCCCCGCCATAACGCCACCCCAGACTGCAACAAACCCAACGATCACGCTTAATGCCACATAAAGAAGGCCCATGCCGACCTGCCCATCCTGGATCGTGCGCAATGTCTCATATTCGAAGCTGGAGAACGTCGTGTAGCCTCCGATGAAGCCAATTGGGATCAGATATCGCCAGTTCGGGCTCCAATGAGTTCTGGCCGTCAACAAGGCAAAGACCAGGCCGATCAGGAACGAACCCGTGATATTAATGACGAATGTCCCGTAGGGAAACCGCGTTCCCATCCTGCCGCCAATATAACTGCCCACCCAGAAACGCAATATCGAACCTAGACAACCTCCCACGCCGACCATCACGTATTTCAGCAAGTCGTCTCGTTCCTTTCCTTTTCAGTGCACCTTCACCAGACTTACCCTCCACTCAGGAAGCCACAGTCGGCTCCGTTCGAGCGCCTGCCAAGCCCGCCAGATCGCGACGAATAGCGTGTTCCTCTTCGGTTGGCGACACGTGATCGCCCACCAATCTCTCTACCTGAGCGCGGTAGCCATTAGCATAAGCGTCGAATCTGCGTTGAATCTGGCCCAAAGTTCTCTCCGACCAGTCGTACAACAAAGCATGGTAGGTGGATAACGACTTCGTGAGTTGATCTCCGATCATACCTGTTACGCGCTTGGTCACGATCGATCTCGAAATGTTTTCTCCGAGCAGGCTGAACAGGAAAGGCCGTCTTAAGTGGATATTGACCTCGCCAGCGTTGAACTGGCTAAGATCAAAGGCTGGCATTTCTCGCGCCAGACCGGTGAACTCTTGTTCTCCCGGCACGTCCTCGACCTCAAGCACCTTCGCGGTGGCTCGAAGAGTTTCATGGAGTTTGTGCGCCATTGCGTCCATACGTCGGCGAAGGGATTCGATTTGTTCCTGAACTGTCTCTGTCACTGCGTTGCGCACGATCCCCGCTGCAGCTTCGTCTCCTGCGCCTTGCTTCGACCAGTCTTGCCTGGACCATGACTCGACCAGAGTAGCCGCAGCAAAGCGCAATATCCGAGTGCCGGAACATTCCAACTCGTTCGCCGCGCTACGCGCTATCTTCTTCATCTCCTCAAGGCGGCCACTGGCCTGACGCAACTGAGCTTCTACGACACGCAGTTGTTCTACTTTCTTTGGCGAGATTTGATCCTTGCGGCGCAATCGAGCCCGCAGGGCGATCTCTACCGATTGGCGAAGCGCTCTCAGCTTGCGCCGTATGGAGCGCAGCTTCAATTCTTGACGCTGACTGTACAAGGGAGCGATGTCTTCTTCGAACCACTGAGCCACCAGACCTTTGCTTCCAGCAATCACGCTCACGGCGCGCACCGCCAGATCCAGGTTCAACTGTTCCTTGATGTGATCCTTCACATATCCAATCACCCGCGAGCGATCTTCGAGCGTCAAAAGGTCCGCCTTACTCAACAAGACCATGGCCGGTATTGCCGCTTCGTAGAGAATCTGAATGGTCCGAAGATCATCGGGAGTTAAGGTCGACCCGGCATCGATGAGGACAACGCCCAGATCACATCGCGGCAAATACGCCAGTGTTTCGGCCGCTCCGCGAGTTGCCAAAGATCCCAACCCGGGAGTGTCGACGAATGCGATACCCTCGCGAAGGCGAGGCGACGGCAGCTGAACTACGATTCTGGTTACATGCTTCTCGTTCCCACGATTGAGCTGCTCCGCCACAAACTCCCGCAACTGCGCAATCTCAAACCGTTCAGGCGCCCGGTTGGCAAACCAGACATGGACCACAGGAGCCTCGCCATACAGCAAGCGTGTTGGAACGGCGGTGATTGGAATGACTCCCACCGGAAGTACATCGGTCCCGAGCATCGCATTTAACAGAGACGACTTGCCCGAACTGACACGTCCAAAGATGGCGATCTCGAAACTATTGTCTTCCAGCCGGTCGAGAATCATCGACAGCGTCGATCGGAATTCGACCAGACCGTGCTCGCTGATGACCGACTCCAGCTTCTTGAGAACCGGTATCTCGTCTCGGGTTTGTTCGAGCCTTTCCATGCGTTCCTGCGGGTTTTCCCTGGACCCGCGCATCAGGTATTGATCGAGTTGCCTCACCAGACCCTGGAGTTCTCCGGCGATGCCGTTCAGCTCAACCGCAGCCGCGGGAGGAACTTCCCCGTAGCCGCGCATGTATTCGGGCTTTAGTTCCTCCGTGGCGATATCAACGAAAGTGAGATAGGAATGCAACGAGCGTGAAACAGGAATATCAGCAGGCGGGGGCTCAATACCCTGACCATCCAGCACCCGAGTCAACTGGGCTCGAATGCGGCAGATGTAGTCTTCGATCACACGGCGCTGGAGTCGGACTAAGGTCAGGAACATATTGCGGAAAGGCTAGCTTGGACGTCGAGACATTGAGGGCGGTTTCCATCTCCGCCAGCAGCTTGTCAACGTGTCGGCAGGTAACGCTAAGGCGCCGCTGATGATTCGAATTAAGTGAGTCGGGACTACTCGTCAACTTGCAACTCCCCCAGCCATACGAAAGTCGATATACAAGGGAGAGATCTTAATGTGTTCCTTGGAGCGGTACTTCGGGAAGCTAGCCATATTAATCAGCGCAATGATAGCTCCAGGATTCCCCCCACTGAACTCCAGAACTTTGTCGAGGAATTCGCCGATGTTCGTGCCTGACAGGCCAGAGCGCTTGATCCGCTCACAGGCAAATTGCTCGGCGGTTGAGGCGTCGAAATTGCGGATTTCACATTTCTGCGCACGGTCGCCGTAAAGCGGCTGGAGAAAACCCGTGTCTTCCATGTGGCTGGAGCGTGCCACAGCGTTGACCGGGGTCGAGCCCCATCCCATGACTTCGCGAACAGCCGACGCAAACGCGTACGAGGGGCGCTTGAGATGGTCCAGCACAATCGAGTACTTCCCTTCTCTCAGCGCATCCATCACAATCCCTTTCAGCGAGACCGCGGATTTAGTCGTGATCGCATCCTCGTCGCGAAACGCTTTGAAGGCACGCGGACTCTGCAATCGCAGCAAACTACGTGCGAGACTGCGAAGCATTACGTTGGTCGTCGCTGAGTCTTCGCAATAGAGAACAGACCTAAACTCGAGCAGCACACTACGGAGCAGAAGTGTTTTGCCAACTCCCGATGGTCCGTAGATGAGAAAGGGATGTCTCCTAGCTAAGAAACGGCCGATTCGTTGGCGTTCCTCCTCGCGATCGAAGATGGGTTCGGGCATCATCCGTTCATTTTAGTGTCATCAAGCTCCGTCGCATCTTGACCTTTTCGCTTTACGGCAAGTAACAATCGCAAAACATCACCTCTCGCCCGAGTCGAACCAGGCGCGGCCTGCCGCCACTCGATCTTTTCGTTGATCGAGGGCAACCCGATGTCCAGAGTCTCCTCAATCTCGAGGCCATAACTCGAAGATCGCTTATTTTTTTTCGGAACTGTCGCCGGGTCATAACTCCGCGACAAGCACCGCTTGTCAGGAGTCATCAGCTGTGCCCGGCTATGTGGTGGGAACAGCGGTTTCGGTGAACTCCTTCACCGTTGCTAACAGTTTACTACAGCAAAGACGGCGAGCTGAGTCAACCGGTCGGCCGATTTTCCACATCGAAAAATCAAACGGAGTGCTCCGACATATTTTGCTGAGCCGGCCGGAAGGAACGCACGGACCGTTTACGTTGCAGGATGTGGCTGGACACGATAACATTGTGACAACGATGTGATAGCTGCGCCCGTGCGAATGTGCGGTTCGCAAGTTGTTTGAGCGGCTGGCAGATCTGTGGCGGCCTGATAACGCGTCGAGTGCGAGAAGTCGGTGCAAAATCGGGTGCAGCGGTAATCCTTTGCCCGACGAACTTGCTCCACGGTTGATTACAGGTAAGTCACATATTGCGGAAGTGGTGGAATTGGCAGACACACCATCTTGAGGGGGTGGCGCCGAAAGGCGTGGGGGTTCAAATCCCCCCTTCCGCACCATAGCCTTGGTCGCGCGCTGATGCGCCGACACACTAAGAGATCTCAATAATCTGAGCTTCGGCTCGCCTGGAGTTTTGCGATGTGGATAACGGTTCTGGTTACAGTCATTCATGTATTTGTTTGTTTTTTCCTTATTGCGGTGGTGCTGCTGCAAAGTGGAAAAAGTGGCGATCTGGCCGCGGCTTTCGGTGGACAGGGTAGCCAAACCGCCTTTGGGCCGCGCGGAGCGGCTTCGGCTCTTTCCCGCGCTACAACCTGGTCCGCGGTCATTTTCATGATCACTTCAATCACTTTGTCGATCTTTGCGGCCCGGCGAAGTGGGCCTAAGTCTGTGTTTTCTGGCGTGAAGCAGACACAGACAACATCGAGACCGGTTACCCCCGCTCCAGCTGCGCCGCCAACTGTTCCGCAAAACCAGGCGCCTACGCAGAAGTAACGATCGTGGAGAGCCGGGCGCCCTCGCCCGGCCAAGCTGGTCGTATACATGTCCCTTCGACTTCGCTTCAGGACAGACGGGCGAGGACGCCCGCGGCTCCATCAGGAAACCATCCTTAGTTCTCGCAACAGATCATGACACCAGGAATGGGTTCTCTTCCCTTTCCTCTCCTATGGTTGTTCTTGGGCCGTGGCCTGGAATCACTACCGTATCGTCGGGCAAGGTCATGACGCGGTCACGCAGTGAGCGCATGATTTTATCGAACGATCCTCCGGGGAGATCGGTGCGTCCGATACTGCGGGCGAACAAGGTGTCGCCGGCGATCAACAACTTCTCCGCCGGAAAATAAAGGCAGACGCTACCCTCGGTGTGGCCGGGAGTATGAATCACATTGCCCTTCAGGCTGCCGGTTTCGAGCGAATCGCCGTCGGCGATGCTGGCTTCGATGGCCACTTCACCAGGGGGGGCCACGCCGATCCATGTGGCCTGCACGTCGAGCATCTTAAGTAGCGCATAGTCATTTTGATTGAGCAGGATCGGCGCACCGGTTGCGGCGCGCAGCTTCATCGCTCCGCCGACGTGATCGATGTGGGCGTGGGTAATAACGATCTGCTTCACCTGCAACTTGTTCTGGCGGATGATGACAAGAACATCTTCAATGTTATCGCCGGGGTCGATGACCATGGCTTCGCGCGTGGTCTCATCGCCGATGATCGAGCAGTTGCATTGCAGCGGGCCTACGGGGAGAATCTTGTGGATCATGGTCTCATTTTCGCTCACGCCGAGACAATTCACCACCCGCCGGCCATCTGTACGTACAATGTTCCACGTGGAACACTTGGCATATATGTCACTGGCATATATATGTACACATATAACTGGTTAGTGGGGGGCGCCCCGGTCGAGGCGCATAAAAAGCGGAACGCTTGGGCCGGGACGACGGATTTATCACCCTCGTGGGGTTTAGAGTGGGCGATCCGGGCCTTAGGGCTTTGCCGGCAGCGGCTGCCAGAGCTCGATCTTATTTCCATCCAGGTCATAGATCCAGGCAAAGCGACCGTAGGATTCATCCATTCGTTTGGCGTCGATCTTCACTCCCTCTTGTTTTAAGCGGTCGAGCAAAGCATCCATATCGTCCACGATGTAGTTGATCATGAACGGTGCGGGGCTGGGATCGAAATATTTAGTGGAGGCGGGGAAAATAGTCCAAACTGTAACTTGTTCCTTTTGCGGGTCGTCGTGTTCGCGCCACGGAAGCATCACGCCCTGGCCTTTGTCGGCCAGTCCAAGATGCTTCGCATACCATTCACGCATCTGATCGCGATCGGCGGATTTGAAGAAGACGCCGCCGATTCCAAGGATGCGCCCACGCTGCTCCATTTTGACTGGCGGTTTCGACTTTTCAGTTTGCGGAGATTTCACTTCCTGTCCTCCCATTGAGCCGGCCGAGATGAACAACAGCGAGCCGAGCGCAATTGTGCCCCATGGTATCGCTTGCATCGGCGGATTATACATAAGTTTCGATTCGAATGGAGAAAACGGTTCGCTCAGGGTTCGCTGCGATTCGCCTTTCTATACAGCGCCTGAGGCCTTCGCGAATGCGGGATTCAGGGACAAACGGAGCGTTTACCTAATTTTCTTTTTCGTGGAAACTGGGGAGCTTCCCTATCCCCGAGTTCTCCCTAGGTTCGCACCGTTCTTTAGACACTGACCTTGGTGCGACGAGGATTGTCTTCGGGTACTTTGAATCGCCATGTCTGGTATCAGACTATCAGGACGCTGCTTGGAGTTGGAATACCGTCAGCACGACGCGACCAAGTGTGACCGGTGTCGGCAGATAGGTAGAGGTTGCCTCCCATGTCGGCGACGGCGACTGCCGAGCCATGAGTGGCGATGCAACCACTGTGGGCAATCCGGTCGAGCCATGGGGGCAGGCCGCCGGCGACCTTAACCAGGGGAGGATGTTCATCCGCGGTCCCCTGATGCCCCGAGGCTCCCAACGATAGATCGCGCTCTCGGGGGCGAAGGGGTCCTCCGCTGCGGACACGAGAACGTCGTCGCCGGCGAACGCGACGGCGGAGCAGTGCGTGGCGTGAAGGCCGCTCTGATCGACCTGCCATGTCGCCCCACCGTCGGCGCTGGTGCAGAGGCCGACTGCGGCGGCGGCCGCTACGATGCGCGGACGGCTCGGGTGCGCGCGAACTTCGTGGACGTCGCTATCGATGTCGATCGTGGGTTGCCAGGTTACTCCACCGTCAGCCGATCGTGGGATGCCGCCGACGTGGACATTGGCGAGGAGCACCGCGCCATCCGAAGTTGCGGTTATGGAACGGATGCCGAGGGGCGGTCCGACGCGCTTACCGTTGATCACTGCGCTGCCTGCGTACCACTTATCGCGACCGGCGACCACGTCGAAACCGCGGAGTTGCTCGATCTCTCCGGCCGCGCTAACGCGCAAGACATGTGCATCGTCGGTGCCGACGTAGATAACGTCGCCGACCTTCACACAACAAGAGAGATCAGACTTCGCGGTGACGATGGTGTTCCACGCGCCGTCGGGCGCGCGACGGCGAAGCGAGTGGTTGTCGACGATCGCGAGGGCGCCGCCACGCCCGTCAGGGGCGAGCGTTCTCACCGAGCGGTTGGCGAGCTCCTGGTTGCGACTCCCGCCGGAGAAGACGAACAGGCCGTCGTTCCATGTGGCCACGAGTATGGTTGAAGCCGTCACGTGATTGCTTGCACCGCTCTTTTTAGAATCTCGTCTGAGCATAGTCAAAACGGATGACGTCTTGCAACATCTGGCGGCGGAGTTCGCGCTGCGTCGAATAGGTCGCAGTTGCTCAGTGCAGCACCCAGGTTAGCGCCCAAAAAACGGGCGCGAACCTGGGGCACCAGACTCACTGATTCGGATTTCTTATCTCCATGCTACGAATGAGTCCGCCCTCGATCATGTAAACGTGCTGCACCGTCTGATCTACCAAGAGCGCGCCGTTGATGTCGTGCACGACCTGGTGTACTTCGACGACCGTCCGTCCCTGTTCATCAGGAGTGAAACTGATTGGCTGAACGTTGGGATTGAGCGACTGCCATTGCCTGGTCCAGTAGGCGCGCACGGCGTCGTGACCCAGAACGCGTCCTCCCTCCATTCCGTTGGGCCAGTCCACATCCGGGTGCATGAGGGACAAGACTCCATCGATGTCTCGTGAATTGAATCTTGCGTACGCTCTCTGAAGAAGCTGCTCTGCCATATTTATTTCCATCCCTCAGCTCTGCGTTTGTTTCTAAGATGCCGGGTGCGGCCCAGATTAGCGCCGCGAACGACAGGAAACGGGCGCGAACTGGGTCACCATCGTTCGGGAAACTTGACGATGCGAGGGCAAGAATCATTTCGCAGGGTATGCAAACTACTATGCCGCGGCGATCGGGCCTGACGTTTGATCGGAGCGGTAGCGCAGCAGCGCGGCGATGTTTCCGGCGCGATCCAGGCCTTCGTTTTCCTCGATATAAAACAACTCAATGTCGCGGCGGATGGCGATGGGAATGATGGCATCGCAGACATCGGCAAGTTCGCGCGTGGCGTGTCCGCAAGCTACGCACAACGGGACCAAATGGGCGTCGAGGTGGCCGCAGTGCGTGCACTCGACCGCTCGCGTCGAATAATTTTCGCTGAGGAAGAGGCTCTGCACTTCGCCGGTCTCGAGCGCCTGCAGGACGCGGCGCAGGCCGGTGACTCCGCGACCGTTGGACTTAGCCTGGTCGAGCGCTTCGTTGACTTTTTCGTCGGCGCGCTTCTTGATCCATCGATCGAGGATGGCGCGGGCATGAATGCGAATCTCTTCGTTGGAGACGCTGGCTACGTCGGCTGAGAAACGCCCAATCAAGCGCTGTTTGACGTAAGGATGAAGATGGGGCTCGAACTCGGGCCAGTTAGAATCGTGGCAGCCGACGATGAGGCGCTCCCAGAGGCCCTTCTCAAAATCAACTCGAAGCCGTTCGGCGACGGCTTTGAAGTGCTGCAGCGCTTCCTCGGCGACACGGCGCTCTGCGTGGCCGGCTTCGTATCCGTTATAGCCATAGCTCGAAGCACTGCGCGAGAGCATGTGCACGATGGCGGCACGCTCGCGCAGGTCGTCGAGGCGAAGATCGAAGATGCGCGCGCGCTGACGATCGACCATAGCCACCGAGAGCGCGGGTTCGGCTCCCAGCATGGCGGCGAGCGGCTTCAACTGAAAGCGGGGCTCGAGATAGATGTGCGTGCTGCCAAGATGCGGCGGCAGTTCATACTCCCTCCAGAAATTTTGAGCGGAGCAGGCGAATACGGCTCTTCCGCGCGCGTTGCCGCGCAGGTTCGCGGCCAACTCGAGCACACGATCTAGGTCGGCGTGCAGAGATCCGTTCTTGCCTTGAGCGGCGGCACTCTTCAGGGCTTGCTTCACTACATCTTTGGCGACGATTGCCTCGCGGCGATGAGAACGGTCTTGCGGCGGGTCAGGCTGAAAATAAAAACTCAAGGCAGTGGCGCCTTGAGATTCGTCTGCTTGAAAAGTAGCCAATTCGCGGATTTCGTTTCTGGTCATCATTCTCGAAACTCCTTCCGAAATAGAGTTGCTAGTGTTGAGTAAAGCTCTGAGGTTTGGGTTTTACATTCGACGTTTCGCAGCGAGTGCCTGAGGGAACTCACTGGCGATCGAAGGCGCATTGCGCACACAGTCGCGGGCCCGCTGAACGGAATCGCGCACGGCCTCCCCATGCCGGCCGGTGATGGCGGCAATTTCAGTGAGGGAGAAGCCCTCGATGCCATAGAGAAGAAAAGCTTCGCGGTCGGTGCGGTCGACGCCACGAAGCGCGGCCTGCACCAGGGCGTTCATCTCATCGGAATAGGCAACCTGTTCAGGAGTGGAGACGCGGCGATCGGCAATGGCGCTTTCTCGCGTCCAACCCTCGTCGGGTTGATGAAACTGCAACACCGGTTCGTCGGAGGCTTCGACGTTTTGCCGGCGGCGGCTGTCTTCGATATGGAGATGAATGGAGGATTCCAGTTCTTCGAGGCGCGTCGTCATCTCGTTCATGGCTTGCAGGGCAAGGTGGTAAAGCCACGGTTCGAGGGTCATTTTTTCCGGACGGTCGTGGTCGGCGAGGGCGCGCGCAATCACTTCATTCACGACCTCGGCGGTAGAGAGACCGTCATTGGAAGAATTGGAGCCGGAATCGGAACGGCGGAAGTAAAGTTCGCGGTCGACGAAACGCTCGAGCCGCGCCAGATTGGCATTTACGTAAGAGCCGATATCGTCGGCGGAAATAGTGGGCGGCAGCACTGCGGCCAGCGTCTGCTCGAAGGGAACGCCGGGTTCGGGCGATTCTTGCGGGGATCTTCGCCAGCGACGCCACTTATGACTGGAGCGAAGAATCTCTTTATGGCGGCCGATCTGCTGGATGAGTTCGTCGAACGCCCCTTTGATCGCCGAAGTCGGGCTCGAAGCTTTTTTCTGAGCTGCCAGTTGGCCGGAAGGCAGGCGCAGATTCAGAGAGACGACCGTCCCCTCGCGCGCTGAGTTCTCCTCTATAAGCTGCCTTCAAGTGGACCAACTCCGGGCGGAAGACGTGAAGACGCTTCTGGATTTTCTCGATCTGGTGGCTGATTTCTTTTTCGATGTCGGGAGTTTTGTGAACCTTATAACTGACGTGAACGTTCATCTTCGAGCCTCGAACGCGGGTGCAGAACCCGTGAAGCTGCGGTTTTCTAAAAACATTGTACACCCGGTTGGAGGGGGAATTCTTCACGCGGGAGCACCGACGTACACAAGCGGACAGCGGCCATGTTCGCTTGGAGGTTTGGCTAGTGGCCGCCCTATTTTACGTAGACGGAATCTTTGGTTAGTTCTTTCGGCATGTTTACAGGAAATGGTGGAAAATCATGCGAAGGGCCCTTGAATAACGACACCGTCACTTCCAGTCGCCTGGTGCCATCGTGCACGGCAATCTGGTGCTTCTCGTTTTCGGTGTAGCCCTCCCAGAGCGAGACGGCGGCGTAGGCTCCATCCTTGCGCAAAATATAGTAGGTCATGTCGATGAACTTGAGCTTGTTAATGTCGTCGTTGTAATTGCGGACGATGCGGTGGAGCGCGTCCATGCCGGCATCGAGCGGCGACATGCCGTGGCGCATGTTTTCGACGATGGTATGGGCGCCGGCCACCTTGATGTTCTCTTCTCCGCTGCCGGTTGCGCCGGCCGAACCCACATCCTGATCGGTGTAGCAGCCGGCACCGATAATGGGCGAATCGCCGACGCGTCCCGGCAATTTGAACGCGAGACCGCTGGTGGTAGTCACGCCGGAAATTTCACCCTTGTCGTTGAGCGCGGAGCAGTGGATGGTGCCGGTGGGCGGAAACAAAACGCGGCGCACTGCGGCCAGACGGAATTCTTTTTCGATCCCTAGTTCGGAGGCGCGCTCTTCGAGATGAGCTATCAAGCGATCTGTGCGCTCTTGCCAGAGTTCGGATTGCGGCGAGGGCGACGGCGACGATGCTTGTGGCGTTGTTGGTGAAGACTTTGTTGGTGAAGACGGCGGTTTCCAATGCGGGTCGGCTAATCCCGGCCCCCACCAGTCGTCTGTTGAGTGATATTCCTTCCACAGCAGCCAGATCTTGCGCGAGCGCTCAGTCAGCAGATTTTCGCGCGGAAAACCCAGGGCGACCGCGAATCGTTCCGCGCCATCGCCGACCAGCATGACATGGCCGGTGTGCTCGAAGACGGCTTTCGAAACCTGCGCGACATTCTTGATGTTACGAACACCGCCGACCGAGCCAGCGCGGCGCGTGGGTCCGTGCATGCAGCAGGCGTCGAGTTCAACTACGCCTTCTTCATTGGGAAGGCCGCCAAGCCCCACGCTATCGTCGTTCGAATCGTCTTCCGGCCCTTTGACCACGCGGAGAGCAGCGTCAAGGGTGTCGCCGCCGCTCTGCAGGAAGGCGAACGCATCGTCCAGATAATTTACGCCGTTGTGGGCGCAGATGATGATGGGGCGCTTGCCGGAGCCGAATGATCCAGCGTGGCTGGTTTCGGCTCGGGATTTGTCTCGCGCATTCAGACTGGCAGCTACGGAGGCTGCTACGGCGGAACCTAGAAATCCACGACGGGTGACGGACATGCGTTCTCCGTGCTTGGGAAGCGGCGAGAAGCATAACACGAAAAGAGTTCCGAGTTGGCGCCGGAGGATCGGATACACACTGGCTCAATTTGTGAAAACCGTTAACCACAAAGGCCACAAAGGTCCACGAAGGAAGACATTGAAACTAGAATCCTTCGTGATACTTCGTTATTGGTGGTTCACGGGTTTTTATTGTTGGATGGCGGAAATGAGCCACTACCGTCGGATAAATTGTCGGTCGGGTTTCCGCGTCGCTGAATATTAGCCGCTGCCCATATGCGACAATCCTCTGAAGAACGGCGCTGATTTGCCTGTGTGACGAAACAGCGTCGCATTATGGAGTGTCATGCCAAATACTGCGAAACGCCTGGATCCCCGATGGCCTGCAATGCTGGCTCTGCTCGCCGTGGGCGGATTGCGCCTTTCTCTGCCCGAATCCCTGTCAGCGGGCCCTGACTGGCTGCTCATCGTTATTGTCGGAGTGCTTCTGATTCCCACAACGTGGGCGCGGCAGCGCGGTAAAGATAAGCTCAATAAATTTTTGGGCTATCTGCTGAGCTCCATCGTGACTGTCGACATGATCTGGTCGCTGGGACTGCTGGTCGCGGCTCTACCCGCGCATCGACAGTCTCCGAAGGATCTGCTGCGTTCGGCAACTGCCTTATGGATTACCAATATCCTGGTTTTCGCCTCATGGTACTGGAGACTGGATGCAGGTGGGCCGCGCGAACGTGAGCTCCGCGGTGTGCACACCGATGGAGCATTCCTTTTTCCGCAGATGACTCTCGATCAGCAAGCCAAGCGCGAGATGGGAGAGCAGTGCTGGAGTCCAGGTTTTGTGGATTACCTTTTTCTCGCCTTCAATACCAGTACCGCTTTTTCACCAACAGACTGCCCTGTCTTGTCGGGGTGGGCCAAAATACTCATGATGATCCAATCGCTCATTTCCCTGACAACGCTGGCTCTGCTTGCCGCTCGCGCAGTCAATATTCTTTAGGATACTGGGCGTTCGCTGACTACTCACATTTTGACTCCACCACCTGCAGCAGCCGCGCTACGCCTTCGCGAAAATTGGCAGGCTCGGTAATCAGGCTCATCACTAGATGGCCTTCCGCGGGGAAATCATAGAAGTGGCTGGGATGAATGCTCACGCTGGCCTCGCGCAATATGCGAATGGCGAGATCTTCGTCGGTTCCACGTGCTGGAACGCGGAGAATGCGTACCATCCACCTTCGACTTGCAGTCTTGTGCACGATGGATGCTGGGCGAGTTGGCGATCAAGTTCCGCGACATTCTCGCGCACGCGATCGAGGATTATCGGCTGAACCTGATGGCGCTGATCGAGCAACACCGGCGCGGCTAGCTGCACGGGAGCATTCAGCGAGAGATATGTGTCGGCGATGATCTCGAGGCGTGCTCCTGCTTGGGCGACCATTTCGTCTTCTTCAGGGCCGCTGGTCGCGAGCCAGGCCAGCTTCATTTGCGGGAGAGCGGAAATTTTGGAGACTCCGCTGAGCGTGAAGGTGAGCGCGCCTGTGTTGCTGACGAAACTTTTTCGCGTCGCATGTTCATGCGAATGATCATCGTGCGCGTAATCCAGAAAAACTTCATCGACAATCAGCGCGAGATTGCAATCACGGCAGAAAACATTGAGCGCCGAAGGTTCCACCGCCGATACGTAGGAGCCGGTTGGATTGTTGGGATGGACGAGGATCACGGCTCGCGACCGGCCGCTAGCCGCTTTGTAGAGCGAGTCAAAATCGATTTGCCATCCGTGGTCGTAGAGGAGCGGATAGGGAACGAGTTTCACGTCGGCCAGATCGGCGAGGAATTCGAAGAGCGGATAGCTCGGCTTGGGCACGAGGATTTCGTCTCCGGGATTGCAGAGGAGACGGAAGACGTAAGAGTAGGCTTCGCTGGTGCTGGTGGTGAGAAGCAGGCACTCGGGATCTAAATCGAAAACTTCGTGGGCTTCGCGGTAGTAACGGCAGACGGCTTGGCGCGCCGTGAGCAGGCCGCGCGGCTGCGGGTCGTAATGCATCGCTTCTGGATTGGTGAGCGCGGCGAGGACAGCTTCGGCGTCGGGACGGATGCCGGCTTCAGTGGGGTTCGAGATGGTAAGGTCCAGGATTTGCTGGCCTTTGGAGCGCGCTTCGGTGATTGCGCGAGTGAGGGCGTTGGGGGCGAGATGCCAGTTTGTGCGCCGGGAGAACATAGGGGAGCGAATGGCGAGAGTAGCAGGCGAAGTGAGCCGCTACAAGCTTGAGGGGTGCGAGGACGGAGGGGATCCATAAGACGTGGCGAGCGGGCGATTCTTTTGCAGCCGGCCTTGTTTTTACACACGGGTTATTCTATGGTATGAATTGTTCCTACCATAACGAGGAGATTAAGTTAATGTCTACTGTCGAGAAGATCAGCATCGCATTGCCGCCGGAGATGGTGGCGGTTGTGCGGCAGGCGGTCGAGACCGGTGAATACTCCTCCAGCAGTGAGGTAGTGCGCGATGCGCTGCGGGACTGGACGCAGAAGCGGAGCCTGCGTCAGCAAGGTATCGATGAATTGCGGCAAGTGTGGCGGCAAGCGATGGAGGACAAGACCCCCGGTGTTCCTATCAAGAAAGTGCTGGATCGTCTGGAAAGGAAGTATCGAGCTTTGGCGGATGCAGCCAAGTAATGCGGGTTAGATTCTCCAGCCTTGTTGAAGGCGATCTCGATGCCATCGCCGACTATATCGCGCAGGACAATCCCACTCGGGCGGTG
>CAWEPW010000036.1:0-123757 GCA_963810955.1 uncultured Acidobacteriaceae bacterium
CGGAAACTTACGGTGCCGCAAGCCCATAATGACGCGGGTTCCGTCATGATCGCGAGTCCAGGCGCTGACTTCCAGGTCGGCAGGCAACCCATCCTCAGAGACGATCAACGAATGATAGCGAGTCGCGGTCATCGGCGAAGACAGGCCGCGAAAAATGGTTTTGCCGTCATGCTCAACCGGACTGGTCTTGCCGTGCATCAGGTTCCGGGCGCGAACCACATGTCCGCCGAAGGCCGCGCCAATGGCCTGGTGTCCAAGGCAAACTCCGAGCACCGGCACTTTGGCTTTGGCTTTTTGGCTTTAGCCTTGGCTGCCGGCAAAGTGGCGGATCAGGTCGACGCTGATGCCAGCTTCCTGCGGAGTGCACGGACCGGGAGAAATGACAATCCGCTCAGGATGCATCGCCTCGATCTCGTTCGACGCTCACTTCGTCATTGCGGCGAACCTCAACCTGCGCGCCCCAGTTCACCCAGGTATTGGACAAGGTTGTAAGTAAACGAATCGTAATTGTCAAACGAAGACCACGCATCCATTGTAGAGGCTGGGGGGGAGGAGAGGCCAGGTTTCAGAGTTTCAAGGTTTTCAAAGCTTCGAGGGGACTGTGCCATAGCTCGAAGGAGTTACAGTTTTTCCACTGAAACCTTGAAACTCTGAAACTTTGAAACCTGCTTTTGCTTCTGCTTGACAGTCTGGCCGCTAATTGACATGCTCACAAGCGATTTGAACGGGGTCTTTACAACTCTGAAGCGTTGCAACTTTGAAACCTTGCTCCTAAGGCGGTTCAATGGCTGAAATCCACGGATCACGAACACGGCAGTGTCCAGGACAAAGACAGCAACAGTAACAGTGACAAGCGGGCCACGCGGCGTTTCGCGTTTCGTTTGCCCGTGACCGTCCGTTACGAACCCGATCCCGAGCAGACGCGCAAACCCGCGACGTCAGCGCGCGTGGAATCTGCTTCTATGTCGATTCCTCAATCCAGGCCGGCTCAGCCATTGACTTCACTTTGACCTTCCCACCGGAAATCACGCTCACCGAAAGCATACGCGTGCGCTGCAAGGGCCGTGTGGTGCGCGTCGAAGGCGGAAATCCCTCGGACAAGCTGGCGGTAGCGGCTGTAATTGACGAGTACGAGTTTTTGGCCGAGTCGTAAATCGTCAGCGCACAGTCGCCGCGTGTTTCTTTCTCCTTTTTGTTTTTGCGGAAGTGTTTTCCAGAAGCCTCCGAGTGATATCGTTGTAGCATTAGCATTCGAGCGCTTCTGTGAAAGATCTGCCGCGGAAACTTTCGTTACACCAATCGTTCTCTCGCTGCGCTGTGGGCAGATATTTCTGCGCGATGCTTGTTTTGGGAATGTTGCTATCCGGCGCCCCGGGTTTACGCTCCCAGACGGCGTCTGATTCCTTTAAACCTGCCGTTGAAGATAAGCAGCTTTCGAGGGCTGCAGCTTCTGCCGATACCAGCAAATTTGCCGCGATTAAAAGCCTGCGCGTTATCCAGGAAGAAGACGGTCAGGCGGTTGAAATTCTCTCGACCAAGCCGTTAGTGCCGTCGATCCACGCCATCGCTGGGCCTGACCGCCTGGTCATCGATCTCCCGAATGCGCGGCTCGAAACACAGGAGAAGCGGATCAACGTACAAGCTGACGAGATCACCACGTTGCGCGGCGATATGTTCCAGCAGAATCCTCCCGTAGCGCGTGTGGTGCTCGATCTGCTCGCTCCGCGCACCTATTCCTGGGATGCTGCGGGAAACCGCCTGGTCGTGCATCTGGGAAAGAATCCCAGCCCAGCAAACAGGGCGCCATTTCAACCGTCGACGGTTCCGAGCGTAACACCGGGGCCGCAACCGGTCGTCGCGGCGCTGCGCTCGCCCGGGCCGTTGGCTCTGGCAGCGAAAGACGGAGGCTCCGGTTCGACGGTGGCGGCCGGGGCCGATACCACGATTCTCAGCCTGTCGACTGGCGGAGAGGTGCACGTTTGTCCCGGAACCACCGTTTCGGTGACACCATCGCAGAACCATCACAACGTGATGCTCAGCCTGAACACCGGCGCGCTTGAGGCTCACCTCGCTCTCGACGCTTCTTCCGATTCCATAATCACGCCGGACTTTCGCATCCTTCTGGTTGGGCCAGGCGATTTTCACTTTGCGATCAGTGCCGACAATAAGGGAGATACCTGCGTGCGGGCGCTGCCCCACAACACGGCCTCGGCCATCGTTAGCGAGTTGATCGGAAACCGCACGTACCAGGTCAAGTCCACCGACCAGTTGATGTTTCGTGCCGGGCAGCTTGATCGCGTGGATATGTCGGTGCCGCTCGAGTGCGGATGTCCCCCGCGCGCGAGGCCCCGCTGCGAGCGGCGAACAGTCTGCCGGCGGCACAACCGACGAATGAAAATGCCGTAGCCGTCAGTCCTTTGTCCTCCGATTCCGATTCGATTGCAATGTCCGCGGATGCCGCGGCCGATGCGGCTCACGCCGAGAACGCACCCGGGATGGGACTCACAACAACGACAGCGTCATCGTCGGCGGCGCAAGATCCTTCCACCACGCCTAACCAGCTTCACGTCCAGTTGGAAGTGCCATTCGTGTTCCATCCGACTGGACCGCCGCCCGCTCCGGTTGAAGACACCAAGGCGGTGCCCATCGATTCGCGTCCAGCAGCGGCTCCGGCTTTGGTGGCTCCCGTTCTTCCTGGCGCGACTCAGCAAACCACCACATCTGGCCCTGCAACCGCATCGGCGAATCGTCCGCCAGAGAGAAGCTTCTTCAAAAAACTCGGCGGCTTTTTCGCCGCGATATTCCACTAAACCGCCCGCTTCGACACTCAGATTTTCGATCGAGAAATGTGCGCTTGTCACGAGACAAATCTTTTCGCCATACGCGCATCTAAATTTGCTTCTAAGACGAATTTCAATTGATCGAATACCGCTCGCGCGAAAAGGGAGAGAAAATGCGAAGGCCCTGGACCATAGCCTCATTGCCGGTTTTGCTTGCGGCATTCTTATTAGCCATGCCGGGCGCCGCCTCGGCGCAGGTTCCTACTAAGGGCAACGTATTCTTCGGCTATTCCTACGACCGCACTGCAATCGTCTCGAACGACACCACCAACATGAATGGCTGGGATGCATCGCTCGAAGGAAAATTTCTGCCGTGGATTGGCCTGGTAGTCGACGTCGATGGCCACTATGGCAGCCACAATTTCGACGGCACCAACGCGGATATCGCTGCGCACAACGCATTGTTTGGCCCCAGGGTATCGGTGCAGGTGCAGCGCTTCCGTCCCTTTGCCGAGTTCCTGGTAGGCGTGGGTCACATCAGCCGCAGCAATGGAATCTCCGATTCGGACACGTCGTTCGCAAATGCCGCGGGTGGAGGACTGGACTATAAAGTCTTCGGGCCTGTCGCGGTGCGCGCGCAACTCGATTGGATCAACACTCGTTTCTACGGAAGGGCCAGAACGGCGTCCGCTTTACCACGGGCATTTCAGTTCACTTCTAGCCCGCTTGGGACAGCCGAGGACGGCCGTCCCTACGTGAGTTGAACGGCTTGCTGCTTCTCCGCTGTTGTGTGCTCCGCGCATTGTTCCAGGATCGCAGGTACTTCAAAAAGCGCTCGATTCGAGTATTCGCTCGCCTTCCGTCTGAATTCGTCGAAGGTCGCGCTCTGCAGCAAGCGCTGCACCGCTGGCGCAATTTTTCTGAACCTCGGCACGACGATCCCGTAACCCTTCTCCGTCACCCATTCGGCGTTGAAGCGCTCTTGCGGCAGCGTACTGGAATTGCGTTCCACGATCACCGGCAAATGAAACTGCAGCGCCTCGCTGATCGATCCCGGGCCTGGCTTCCCGATAAAGAAGTCTGCCAGGGCCATGTAGTATTCGACATTCTGCGCGAATCCCATGACGGCGATTGGCTTCTTGGTCTGCAGTTTCCTCAAATCAGCGGCGAGCTTCTGATTGTGCCCGCAAATCAGTATCAGCTGAACGCCGCTGCCCGATTCGTTGAGTTTCCGCGTGATGTCGATCATGACCTGCGAGCCATGCCCGCCGAATAGAACAATGCCCGTCGGGCAATCGGGTTCCAGTCCAAGTTTTTTTCTTTCGGCGGCGCGATCGACGATGATCTTCTCGTAGAACTTCGGCTTCAGGATCATCCCCGAGGTCTGAAAGATATGTTCGACCGGGATGGCCGATGGCCAGAGCCTGTTGCCGCGCGCGATCTGTACCGGCAATGATGTATTCCGATTCGCGCTCGATCCAGAAGTGTGGCGGGTAATCCGCCAAATCGGTGATCAGAGTGACGAAGGGGGTCCTGTTGTTGCGGCTGCCCCGCACAGTCGCGTCTTGTGTGCTTGTGGTTGTGTGCTGCTCCTGACCCGTCGGGCCGAAGGCTTTCAGCGATCTCGCGATTGAAGTGCGGAATCACCGACAGCACGAGGTCCGCCGGATGTTGCGCCCAGTGCTCCCGCAGCAGTTTCACGATCGGCGAATGGTAAATGTGGATGGTCGCCTTCAACACCGCCAGCAACTGCGGCGTGAAGCGCGTCCAGCCTTTGCGGAGAATGACGTTGTAGGTGTCCTGAATGCGCAGTCCGGTGGCGCGCCGAATCAGGTCGAGAGGATCGAGCAATTCCTGAATATCGAGAAGCGTGACATCCCAGGGATTTTCCTGCGATCGAGAGAGTGGCTTTCAGGGCTTCCGCCGCGCTGCGATGTCCTCCGCCGGCGTGGTGGAAAACAATGGTTAGTTTGCGCAAGTTTGTCCTTGCCTCGTTTGCGGTGAATAGGTTTTTTCGAAGACGAAGGAACCGGCCTCCGGTAGCCACGCCCTCGTATTCGCCATAGTCGAGTTCGTCAACTTCGAGCAATCCCGCGTCGTCTTCGGCAGCTTCGATTTCGGCGGCTTCGGCATCGGCGGGAGTTTGTTCCGCGGCAGGATGACTATCTTCAGGCCGCTCCACATATTCGTGGATCTGCACTCCGTCTTCGCCAACGGTGATGTAAGTCGGATGCGCATCGATCCAGGCTCCGCAATTGAAGTAGTCGATTCCATGTTGTTCGTCGCGCTTGTGCAGGGCAGCATGAGTGTGGCCGCAAAAAATGCGCGCCGCCTGATACTGATGGGCATGGGCCAGAGCGCCCGCGGCGACCTTCGCCGACAAGCGCTGCCAGCGGGTGCCGAGCCGGTCGAGAAAGCGCGTCAAAGCTTTATTTTTTGAATCCCACTTCTGCAGTTGCAGATAGAGCAGCGTCCCGAAGAGATAACTGACGTGTACATTGCTGACCACGAAGCCGTCGAACTGATGGCCATGCACCGCGAGTGGCGCACCCCCCGATATTCCCATTGATATTCCTGGTACACGCGCACACCGACCAGATGCGACATGATTTCGGCCAGGCCGTGGTCGTGATTGCCTTCGACCCACACCACTTCGACTTTGCGCTTTGGATTGGAAAGCTTGCGAATGAAGCCGAGAAATTTCCAGTGCTCTTTTTTCAGGCGTCCGAAATTGAGGTCGGCAAAAATATCGCCCAGCAGAATGAGGCGGCGATATTGATTTTCTTGCAGGACGCGCAAAGCCTCGCGCGCGCGGCTCATGTCCGCGCCGAGGTGCAGATCCGAAAGGATCAGCGTGTCGTAAACTCGGATAGCGGTCTGCCACGCTTCTGCATTCTCGCCAAGTTAGTGTTACGCGGTGATGAATTAGCTATTAGCCGAGAGCCGGAGGTAACCGGTAAGTAACGAGCTCATGGCCAATCCGGCTTGGCAACAGGAGAGCGGCTAGGGCCGCATCCGTTCCCTAACACGCAATGTTCAGTGTGTCGGCGGAACGTATTCGGCAGGACGTGCGGATCCTTCGCCGAAGAAAAACTGCTCCATCTGCTTCACGATGACTTCCTGATCCTGCTTGCGCGCGGGGTTCAGGCGATATTCGTTCAGCAGCATCTTGCAGTGCTCCATCCACTGGCCCCACGCCTGTTGCGAGACGTTCTCGTAGATCTTCTTTCCCAACTCGCTGTCGAATGGAGGCTCAGGGAGCCCGGGCAATTCCTGCTTCAATTTTGCGCAGAAGACTTTGTGATCGGACATAAATTTATTCTGAAATTATCGCACAGGCATCAGCGCCTTCACCGGTTCTCGCGTCGAAGTTTCCACCATGATGATGAAATTTTCCGCGAGGTCAGCCGCGCGAAGCAGAGCACGCGCGAAACCAAAATCGCTCGCTGACACGAAATACTTGTTGACAAATTGCATACGAATGGCAATATCTTGTGGTAGGACAGCTGCTCATACTAGAAGTTGAGTAGCGCGGGCATCAAGGTGCCTTGTTGAAGTACCTTGGGAGAACAAATCGTTCAAACGGAGGAAACACTTCATGGCAACCAAGAAGAAAGCCGCCAAGAAAAAGAAACACTAAGCGGACGGGATGATCGTTCAAGAAACTTCCCCAAAGCCTCTCCGGAGAAGCACCTCCTGAGAGGCTTTTCCGTTTGTGCTGATCGACCGGATCTGCCGCCGCGCGAAAATAGGGTTGGGCCCAAGTGCACTTTTGGGTGCGGCAGGGGTTGTTCCGCGGCGCGGCTCGTGCTAGAAACGCGTATACGGCAAATTTCGAAATGCGCTCGATGAACCTTCGCAAGAAAGTGTCGAAAAAAACGGCGCGCGGCGCGGAAATCGTGATTCCCGATAAACTCTATTTCCGCATCGGCGAGGTTGCCGCGCTATGCCGTCTGCCGGCTTATGTGCTTCGCTTCTGGGAAACCGAATTTCCGCAGTTGAAGCCAGTTAAGAGCAGCACGGGCCAGCGCATGTATCGCAAGCGCGATGTCGAGTCCGTGGTGCGTATCAAGAGGTTGCTCTACGACGATGGTTTCACCATCGCCGGGGCGCGGCTGCAATTGCGCGAAGAAACCAAGTCTGAGCGGAATCAGACGGCCCTTCCATTTCCTATCGCTCCGTCAATTAATGTTGCGCTATCTGCGGACTGAACTGCAGCAGATCCTGCACATTCTTTCCGCGCGGCATTAGCGCGCCGAATCGCAGGACACGATCCCGCTTTGTGCTCAAACTGGCTTGTGTGGTGACGGGGCTCTGCCCCGTCCAATCGGGTCAAAGACCCGCCACCATACATGCCGTCTCTAGGCCGATTCCCGCTCCCGCTCCGCTTCCACCAGTGGAGCATCGACCAGGTGTTCGCTCACAAACCATATCTGCAGCTCGTTGGCGCGAAGCACATCGCTCACCACCAAATCGTTGGTTCCGTCGTCGCCCAACTTGTCGGAACGCTCGGCCAGTTCACGGCACGAACTAACGATGATCTGATGTGCATCGAGCAATCGCGACAGTTGTACGGGAACCTCTTCGCGTCCCTTGGGTGGGCGCGGAATACGCGTGGTTTCGGCGACATCCGCCGCCATGGCAATGCTGACTCCACCGAGCAACATGATTCGTTCCGCAATCGTATCGACAATCTCGCTCTGCTCTTCATAATGCTTATCGAACAGCAGATGGAGCTGATAGAAAGTGGCTCCGGATACCTGCCAATGCGATTTCTTGTAAAGATCCCGCAGCGTCATGGTGTCGGCCAGCAATTGGTTGAGTTGCTCGGTCATTTCCAGGCGTACCGGCTCTTCCAGTTGCAACGGCTGCATACTGGTCACCGTGCCAAAGGCCTGAAGTTCGCGAGCGTTCTGGTGAAAACGAGGTTGGGCTGATGCTTTATGCGAGTTGTTGGAGATTGCTTTTTTAGCCATGAAGTTCTCCTGAGAATGCAAATTTGAGGTAGGCCAGAAAGGATTGACGGACAGACATCCACTATCCGCCTCCGCAGCCAGTTCTCAGTTCAGCTTTTGGATGCGAAGCAGCGGAAATCGATACTCGGTTTTTCGCGCCTGGCAACAAGGGACGACCTATTCGTGATAACGCGCCTTGGGCCATGTCAATCAGCAGCGCTGCGCCGAACGCTATGCACCTCGTTCAGAAACTCAACCTGAGGCGCGCCTTTCACTCCCGCACCCGCCATTTTGGCCTTGAGTTCGTCGGATGCCATAAAGGCGCGCGCCGTTTCAAGATTGTCCCATTCAAACAGCAACGTGACGTCATTGACGTGCCCTGCACTGCGGAAAACCCGGCAGCTGTGCTCGCCGTGTGCGTGCCGCCAATCGAGGTTGGAATCGAAGGCGGCTTTCCAGGCCACATAATCGGCGACTTCGTGGTGAACAAGAATATTGATCATGATTCTTGGGCACTCCTTTCACGTGAAAAGGTGCTCCAAACGGGCGAAAAATGCAAGGAGGCGGGTCATAGGTTCGGGTTAGGGTCCGGTCGAAGACAGCCGCAGTCCAGGTTTAAGACAGCGGCGAAAGCATCGAACGGGCCAGGCTCACACGCTAAGAACCGGAATCGGAACCGCGCAGATGACACCGAAGCCATGGATCCGCAAGTTGCCACCGTAGGGGTAACACTCGTTTACGAGCAAATCCGCCTTCGTTTGCTCCGCTGCCTGGCTCAAGACCTTGGGCACATCGCCGCTGCCAATAAATGTCTCCGCCTTGATACCCATACTCTGCTGCAGCTCTAACATTTGCCTCGAGGCGTCTGTGACCAGCTCCGATTTCAATTTTGGATTGACATAGGCTCCACCCGGCGCCCAAATCCCCATATCGCAAGTGGCGTGAGCCAGCGTGAGGCGAGCGCCGAATTCGGCGGCTATACGCGAAGCCCACGATACAGCTTTTTCGCTATGGGGTGTGAACTTGACCGCACACAGGACACTGCGGATTGCAAACTCTTGTGTGAGAGACGAAGACGAAGACAACGATCCTTCCGCGTAGGCGCCGGTCCAAACCGGGCATTCGGTCCTGTTTCTAGTCTGCGCCGCCTCGGAGCCCAAAAGAAACTGATCGAACGTATAGCCATGGGACGGCATCATGATCAGGTTCGCCTTTTCAATTTGAGCCGCGTCAAGAATGGCCTGGGCCGGGTCGCCTCCGGCCAGAACGCGCTGGATGCGGAAGGCCCTCAAGCTGCGGCCCGATAGCGTAATCCTGCTTTTTCTGAGCCCGTTTAACGATTTCCGCGACCATGTCCCAACTGGTAAACTCGGCGCTGTCCGGAACGCCAGCGCGGCGACTCTCTTCTGTCACGACGTGCACAGCGATAATCTCTGCATGGAAACGGTGAGCCAATGCCGCAGCTTGATGAATCACCGACAGCGAGGTATTCGGGAAGTCCACCGGCAGAAGAATCTTCTTAATAGCGAGCATCGCTCACAAGTCGCAGAAACGGTGAGTCTCAAGTGATTGGTCGGGACGGCGAGATTTGAACTCGCGACCCCTTGCACCCCAAGCAAGTGCGCTACCAGGCTGCGCTACGTCCCGATCGAATCGCTGCCGAGAATGACAACAACAATGACAACAACAATGATGACAGCGTGGGGTTTGACTTCCAGATTCTACACTAGTCCCCAGCCCCGGGAGACGATAAGGAAGCGATCACCGGCCCGAGCCGCGTAGCTTCAGCTACCTTAGAAATCTCTGTCAACCCCCGGTTCCGACGATTTTCCCGGTAAGCCGATGAATAGCCACGGAAAATAAAATCGGAAACTGTGTCCAATCCGGTAGGTCCGAATTGATATAATTAACTTATACAAGAAATTAAGATCATAGGGCGCGGGATAACTCTTCGCCGTTTTTTCCTTTGGCACGAGTTAGATCACGCTAAGTGGTCGTGTGTGAAACACGCTTCCCAGAGAAACCCGTCGCTTATCTGCTCTTAAGTTCTTTTTTCGTAATATTTTGCGTATAAGTCTTTTAAACCCAAAGATCTGGCGCGATTTTTCTCCTAAGTCATTGATTCTTAAAGATCGGAATTAAAAAAATTTAGACCGATCACCCCCAGAAGCCCACCCGCGTCCACCACCCGAACAGCCCCGCACAGCCCGCCGCTTCGGCCCTATCTCACAAACGTAGAGTGACGGCCATCACCTCGAAGCGACGACCCTTCGCGTCAACATGTTCCCAAGTCCCGATAAGAAGTCACGGAAGGGAAATGTTTGTGTGGTGGCGGGGCTTTGCCCCGCATAAGGGGCGAAAGCCCGTCACCACAATCAGTTTGCGGGGAAAATCGAGAGGACGCTGTGGCGATTCTGGTAGTGGGCGGAGCAGGCTACATCGGCAGCCATGCGGCGCGCGTGCTGCGCCGTGCAGGCTACGAGGTCGTCATTTATGACAATTTCTCCACTGGATTCCGCCTCCTGGCGCAAGGCTTCGAGTTAATCGAGGGCGACATCGCCGACAAGCGCCGGCTCCGGCCGGTGCTCGCAAACGTCGACGCGGTCATGCACTTTGCCGCCTCCGCCTGCGTGGGAGAGTCGGTCGAGAACCCGCGCAAATATTTCCAGAACAACGTTGCCGCGGCGCTCAGCCTGTTGAACTCCGCGCTGGACGCCGGGATCCGCCGCTTCGTCTTTTCGTCCAGTTGCGCCGTGTATGGCGTCCCGGAGCAAAGTCCGAGCCCAGCCCCGATGACCCCAGGTTCAATAAGTATTCCGATCACCGAGCGGACACCGCGCGAGCCGGTCAATCCCTATGGCGCGTCCAAACTTTTTTTTGAAAACGCGCTCGAAGCCTATGGTCGAGCTTACGGATTGCGCTCGTTGAGTCTGCGGTATTTCAATGCCGCAGGAGCTGACGAAAGCGGCGAGATCGGCGAACTCCACGATCCCGAGACCCACCTGATTCCGCTGGCGCTGGCCGCATCCACCTGCGACGGCCGTGAGTCGCCGATCCCCTTCTTGCAGGTTCCTTTCTTGCAAATCCCTTTCTTGACGATCAATGGCTGCGATTACCCGACCGCCGACGGCACCTGCGTCCGCGACTACATTCACGTCAACGATCTCGCCGACGCTCACGTCCGGGCATTGCAATACCTCGAAGCAAACGACAAAGCAAACGACAGATCTAACGGCGGATCTAACAACAACGAAAGAAACGGCGACGAACGACCCCACGACGAACGAATCGAAAACTCGCTGGCCCTGAATCTGGGAACCGGCCACGGACATTCCGTTCTCGAAGTCATCCGCGCAGTCGAAAACGCCACCGGACGCCCGGTTCGATGCAAGATGGGGCCGCGCAGGCCGGGCGATCCGCCGGTTCTGGTAGCCGACGCTTCCAAGGCGCAAAGAGTGCTGGGATGGACGGCGAAGCGCAGTCTCGCCGACATCGTCTCGAGTGCCTGGGCGTGGATGCAGAACAATCTTCTAAGACGTGTTGCCTAGAAGACCGCAGCCATTTGCCGGTAGTGCCCTTACGGCAATCCCAAACTCCCATACGACCTCGGGTAGGTCACGATGCCCCATGGCAACTTGAATCCTTCGATGGTCTGGAGTTTTTTGTACGAGTTGGGGTCGACTACAACTACATTTTTCGATCGTCCGCAGGCTAACAGAATCCTGGAATCGTCCGGCGTAAATGTAAATTGCCAGCACCTCTGACCGGTGGGGATCTCGGCGAGCAGTTGGAGAGAATCCGCCGCAAAAACCTGGAGCTTGCCCGCCTGCGCCGCCGAAACGAAGATGCGCTTGCCCGCGCGGTCGAAGGCGAGTCCGTAGGGCTTCGCGGCCGTCGGCACAGACTTGAGCACGTTGAAATTCGAGTCCATCGTCAGCAATGTGCCGGACGTTTCCATAGTCACCGCATACCCGGTGCCTTGTGGAGAAGCCTTCACGCCGCGCGGACGGATTCCGTAGGGCTTAAGATCGATGTCGCGCACATGCGCGCCGGTGGCCTCGTCGAACACGCCAATGTTCTCCTGCGATTCGTTCGCTACCAGCATCAGCTTTCCGTCGCGTGAAAACTCCACGCCTTCGGTTTCCTGGCCTGCTGTGGAAACCGGCCCCGGCGTCCAGTCTCCGACGTGGAAGGAGGCGATCTCGGCGGGCGGCCCATTGTCGTCATCGGCTTCGGCTTTACCGGCTTCGGCTTTACCACCTTCAGCTTTGCCAAGTTCGGCTTTCCCGGCTTTCGGAGGTCCGCCCTGCGAAGTAGGTTCGTAAGTCGCAAAGAGCCGGTCTCCGGCGGGATTGATTTTTATGAATTCGGGGTTATCTCCGACATGAATTCGTTTGACCAGGCGCAGGTGCGGCGTACTGAAGACCGCCACATCGGCCGTGTTTTTGTCGGATGTGATGACGTATTTTCCATCATGCGTCACTGCCAGTCCTCTCGGAGCGAAATCGCTCGGCTGCACCCGGCGGATCACCTGCAGCGTGGTCAGGTCAATCACAGCGATCCCACCGTCTTCGTCGCTCACGTAGGCGACGTTGGTCGGAACTGCCTGGTATCGCGCCCACACAAATATCGCTAAAGCGACCACAACAACTATCGCGAGCCAGAGGCCCGTTCTCTTCGAACCCATCGCACATCCTTTCCTGTCGTCACCTATAGGGCGATTCTAAACGCATTGTGTAGCCCGAAAGCCACGACTCTGAGCAGAGAGTGGCGATCAATACTAGAAGCTGGCCTAGAAATTGGTGGCGAGCCGCGCGGCGACGCTCCGCGGCGGCCCGATGGCGTTGCCGGAGAACAGGCCGCCAAAGTCGATCACATTAAGAACGTTGTTAAGGTTCTGCCCGTCGATCTGGAACCGCATCTTCACACGATCCGACTTGTAGACATCGGCGCCCGCCGAGGCATTGACCTGAAACGCTGGATAGATTCTACCGCGGGCAAAGTTGATGCGATTCACCACGTCCTGCCCGTAGGTCTGCTCTGGCCCGCCCGGCCCGTAAATGCATTGTTGAAGGCTCAGGCTGGGATCGCACTGAAAATCGAAGGGCAAGCCGCTGTCAAATTGGACTCCGCCCGCTACCCAGAAGCGCGAGGTGACCTGGTAGCGAAGCCGCCCGCGCACTGTATTGCGCTGATCCTGCGAATCCGGAAAATGACCGCTCGGCAGCAATCCAGAGACGTCATCGCCCAGAAACAAGCCGCCCGTCACCGGAAACCATGCTTGTCCAAGCGTATAGGAATAGCTCAGGAAGCCCGAAAACCGGTGCCAGTCCGGAAGATCGACCTTGGCCTCTGCTCCATAAATGATGGCCTTGCGGAATGCGATCGGAAAACTTATGGTTGTGTTATCGATCTGATCGTCGTCGGCGTAGTTGGAGACCAGCCGCCGGTAATAGTTGATGTCCACCTTCGTCTTTCCATAAAAGGCTTTGGTGAATCCCGCCTCATAGTAATTTCCCTCGGAGGGTTCGACCGCGCGCTCCACGACGCTTGTCGGGTCAATGGCTTCAACATGGACGGAATTCGAAAGCAGGATGTTTTCAAACGACGGAGTTTGAAAAACTCTGTCATAAGAAAAATGCAATAGAAGATCGGCCGACGGGAAATAACGCGAAATCGAAAAGCGCGGGTCCACGGCATGACGATTGAGTAAAAGCTGGTAATGGTCCCAGCGCAGCCCGGCGTTGATGGTCCAGTTCTTCAAACGGATCTGATCTTGCACGAATATTGATTGCTCGAGGTCCGGCCGGTTACCGATAAAACTGAAGTCGGGCGGAGTGTCATCGTCAAACTGGGTCGGATCGGTAATGTGGTAGCGGAAATTTTCATTCAGAAACAGATTGTCTGACTCGAAGCCAAATTTCCATTCGTTCCGGCCACGGGTGATGGTGGTTGTGCCTCGGAAGTAGGCATCGCGAAAAAAATTGTGCTGGAAGACCTCAATCGGAGTCGACTCCGGATTGGAGTTGAACCCGATGTCGTTGTCGCGGACCATGGTCCGAAAATCGGCGACCGCATTGGACGAAAATGTGTGCTGATAGGAGGCGATTCCCATCGTTTCAATGTTGTCGGCGTTTTGCAGCTGGCCGTTCGCCTCCTGCACCTGCTCGTTCGGAATGTCGTAACGCGACAATTCATGGCGAACGATAAAACGCAAACGATCTTTCGCGGTCAAGTCGCGCTCAAAGTTAACCGAGAAATCGCCCAGCGTGCCCGTATTCGTATAGTTTTGCGTAACCACGGGATTCAGGTAATGGTCGGTCATGCTGCCGCTGGCGCTGGCGCCAAACGTATTCTTGCCCCAGCCATACTGCCCCTGCGCGGCGGCGCCGGCCGAATCAAAGCTGCCGCCGGAAAGCACCAACTGGCCGTGCAAGCCCGGCTGCGCATCCTGCAGCGTGTTCACTTCGACCACGCCTCCCATCTTTCGTCCATATTCCGCGGGAATGCCCGCCGTGTAGATGGTCAGCGATTGCACGTCATCGGCGTCGATCGCCGGTCCGAAGCTGGGCGAGCGATTGTCGGTCAGCGGGATACCGTCGACGACAAACTGCGTCTGATATTCGGAGCCGCGAGGATGCAGCACGGCATTGCCCTCATAGAGCCAGCCCGGCTGCGAATTCACCAGATCCTGCAAGGAACGGCCCGGAACCGAACCGAGCCGGTTTTGGATATCCTCGGAGCCGATCTGATCGACCGAACCGGCCTGATCGGGGTCGATCAGCGTGTCCGGCGCAGTGACGGTTAAAGATTCGTTCACTGAAGGCAGTCGCAGCTGGATGGCATATTCGGTTGGAATGGAGGAATGAATATCGACAGTCTCGGATAGATCGGCAAAGCCGGGCTGGCTGACTTGAAGTTCGTAGAGGCCGTAAGGCAAGCGCTGCACATCCAGAGTGCCCTGATCGCTCGTGGCTAGAGTATTTCGATACTGATTCGCCTCGCTCGAGATTTTGACCGTTGTTTTCACGCCCAGCCCGGCGGGATCGGTCACCTTAAGCCGCAATTCGCCGCTATTGCTTTGGCCAAACACACTGAGGCCGAACCAAGGCAAGGCGCAAAAGACAAGAATCGCTGTAACTCTCTTCATGAATGGCGGCCCTTATAGTCTAGCGGTTGCACGGGGAGGGGTTGACCGGCGTTTTGGTCCCGGATAGTTACCTTGGACTTGGGGTTATGGGTGCCCTTTCTCCCCTGCAAATTGAATATTCGCCGCCGGATGGTTCCGTTCACTATTTTTTCGGATCTTTCTCCGAATCGTGAGCTGTCGGGAACTTGGTGCGGCGTATTGGGGCTTCGTCATGCTGGAAAAAAGGCTTGAACATAACTGGCCGGTGCGGAATATATATAGAGGGTTCCAGCACATGCCTCCCGCCGATTCAATCGCCGACGCTAACGACTCGCCGTTCCCCAGCAAGGCGGATACTGCGTTTTCGGCGAAGCCTTCGGAGATCGAGCGCGAGGTTATGGAGCTGTTTGAGCAATTTCGCAATCCGCTTCTGCGCTATGCGCTCTCGTTTGGAATCCCGGTGCACGACGCGGAAGAGATCGTCCAGGAGGTGTTTCTTGCCCTGTTCAGGCACCTCCGACTGCGCCGGTCGCGCAAGAACCTTCGCGGCTGGGTTTTTCGTGTCACGCATAATCTGGCGCTGCGGCGGCGCCATGCAAACCAGAAATCGCGCGACCGGATTTCATATGAGCCCGCGATTGCGCAAGAGCCGTCCGATCCATCGCCGAATCCCGAAGAGCAGCTGTCATCGGCGCAAAGGCGCCGCCATCTGATAGCCGTGGTACGCGCCCTTCCGGAAGCGGATCAAGGCTGCCTGCAACTGCGCGCCGAGGGACTTCGCTATCGGGAAATTGCTGCGGTGCTCGGGATGTCGTTGGGAGCGGTATCGATTTCGCTGACGCGTTCACTGGCACGCCTGATGCGTGCCGACGGGAGATAAAAGTTATGCATAAGGCCAGTCCAAGTGAAGAACTGCATCTTTCGGATCAGGAGCTGCTTCTGACCGCGGACGGAGAACTCCCAAGCCGCCGCGCCGCTCAAGTCCACTCCCATCTTGCCGCGTGCTGGGGCTGCCGCGCCCGGATGGCGGAGATCGAGGGTACCATCGCTGATTTCGCGCGAGCCCAGCGTGAAACTCTCGATCCACAATTGCCTCCCATGGCAGGCCCAAAAGCGCTGTTGAAAGCGCAATTAGCCGAACTCGCGGCTAAGCCCGAGGCTGGTTCGTGGCGCTGGTTGTTCCAGTTCTCCGTGGCTGCACGGGCGGCGGCATTGATTTGCGTTGCGGTTTTTGTTGCTGCGGTGGTGGGCAGGGTCTTCTGGCTGCGTTCCCCACTCCACGGGGCTAAATCGGCTGTTGCCGCATTCGAACGCGGCGCCGAACCCGACCGCATTCTCACGCCAGGCGCTACGCGCATCGTTACCCTTAGCGATGTTTGCTCAATGGCTCATGAGGAGGTGGTTGGTAGCGTCTCGACGCCTTTGCGCCAGCAGGTCTTTCAGGAATACGGCATCGTAAACGATCACGCAGGCGACTTTGAGATCGATTACCTGATTGCTCCGGGATTGGGCGGCGTGGAAGAAATCCACAACCTATGGCCGGAACCCTACAGTTCTGAGACATGGAATGCGCACGTCAAGGACGCCCTGGAAGAACGCCTTCACGAAATGGTCTGCGCCGGCAAACTCGACCTGCCGACCGCGCAGCGCGACATCGCAACCGACTGGATCGCAGCCTACAAGAAATATTTCCATACCGACAGGCCACTGTCGCTCAGTTCCGGTCTGTGGCCACTTGGTCGCCGCAGTGTGAGAGATTAGCTGCTCTGAGTGCTGAAGCGAAACGAAACCGCGTATCCGCCGACCACCAAGTATTTAACGCCGTGGGCGTTGAAGACAGACAAGAGTTTTTTGAAGTCGTCGAACATCGTTGGCGGGTTCCTTCAGCGCGTAGACGGATAGAGTAAGCTCCGCAACAGCGCTCATACGTTCGTGGACGGGGCGGCTCTGCCAGTACCGGTATTGGTCAGCCTTCATTTCCTCGTGGCTGCCGTAAATACGGACGCTCATGTCCATACCCGTTTGTAGCATTCGACAAGATGCTTTTCAAGATTACTCGTGGCGTCGAAAGGCCTTGAAATTACCAATCACAAATTACCCATTGCAAATGCCTTCGAGATCCGCTCCCAAGTCACCTGCAAAGTCTCGGGCAGAACCCTGGTTTCGCCGATGACGCTGACAAAATTGGCGTCCGCGACCCAGCGGGGCAGAATGTGCATATGGATGTGTCCAGCCACTCCGGCGCCCGCCGCCTTTCCGATGTTCATGCCGAGATTGATGCCGTCGGGTATGTAGAGCGAGCGCAAAATCCCCTCCGACTGTTGGGTCAGGGCCATCATCTCCTGCGCAGCGTCGGCAGGGAGCTTCTTTAGTTCGTCCAGGTGCGCGTAGGGCACAACCATGACATGCCCGTTCGTATATGGATAGGCATTGAGGATGACGTAGCAATGCCTCCCACGGTGGACAATAAGCGCCTGCCGGTCGCTTTGTTTGGGAGCATCGCAGAATATGCAGCCCGATACCAGGTCGGCGCCAGTAACATAAGCGTAACGCCAGGGGGTCCAGAGATGATCCATGCGGCGAGGGTAGCAGAAATGCGCTGGTGGCCGCGAGCGACTCGCTGATAGCAGTCTCGCGACATAGCGGACAGCACCCTAACCACCAAGGCACGAAGAATCACGAAAGATTTGTTGCTAGTCTGTCCTTAGTGCACCTTTGTGGCCTTTGTGGTGGACGGTTTCGAATTGAGCTGCGCGGCTCGGGGCCATACCCAGTGTGACAACTCTGTAAATTCTTAGGTCATTGGCCGGAATCGCGTTTGACACTGTTCCAAAGCGGTTGCTATAGTCAAAGAGTCCCGTATTTGTTTGGACGCGGTTTCGAACCAGCTGGATTTGTCCCAGGGTCGTCCGCCAGGTCGACCTCAACGTAACCCAATGACCACGCCAGCAGTCCGCTACACCACGTCCCGTATGAGTTGCGCACGAACGCGCGCCAGATAGAGGCTATGAACTTGTTCGACGACACCAATCGCAATTCTGAATCCAGTCTTGAAACCATGACACCTAATCACGATGCCCACGCCGGCGCCTCGGCCGTATTAGACGCTCCCGAGCACGCACAACCTTCACCTGCGGAACCACAGGCTTCCGCCGCTCCCGAAGAAATTCGTCATCACGATGGCGATCACGATCGCGCTCCGCAAAACGACTCTTCGCCGACAAGTTCTCCCGAGCACTACGCTGCTCAAGATGCTCCTCAACAAGAGGCCGCCAAAATCGAGGCTTCTGAGAACAGCGCTTCAGAGTCAGCCGCGGCTGCCAGCGACGATTTCGCGGCCGCGTTGCACAGTTTTGAAACCGAGACCGAAGAAGCCGTTGGCGAGGATCACGTAATCAAAGGCCGCGTAGTAAAACTGACCGCGACCCACGTTGTCGTCGATATTGGAACCAAGTCCGAAGGCATGGTTCCCCTCGCCGAGGTCCTCGACCACGAGGGCAAGCCCCGCTTCAACCCCGGCGACGAGATCGACGTCATGCGCGAGAAGGGTGAAACCGAAGAGGGTTACGTCAACCTCTCGCACCTGAAAGCGCAGCGGCTGCGATCGTGGGATGAAATCGAGCGTGCCTATAACGAGAAGAAGCCGATCAAGGGCGTCGTCGTGGAGCGCATCAAAGGCGGCCTGACCATTGACATTCAGGGCGCGCGCGCCTTCCTGCCCGGCTCGCAGGTCGACCTGCGCCCCATGCGGAATCTGGATGGCATGAAGGGCCAGACGATGGAAGTTGCCATCATCAAGCTCAACAAAAAGCGCGGCAACATCGTGGTCTCGCGCAAGCAACTCCTCGAAGAAGAGCAGAACGAAAAGCGCGGCAAGACGCTCGAGCATCTCGAAGAAGGCAGCGTCCTCACCGGAATCGTCAAGAACCTGACCGAGTATGGCGCATTCGTTGACATGGGCGGAATCGACGGCCTCTTGCACATCACCGATATGTCTTGGGGACGCCTGACGCACCCGCGCGACCTGGTCAACGTTGGCGATCAGATTCAGGTCAAGGTGTTGAAGTACGACAAAGACAAGCAGCGCGTCTCGCTCGGATTCAAACAGCTCACGCCCGATCCGTGGCTCGATGCGGAGCATCGCTATCCCGTTGGCGCGCACGTTCACGGACGCGTGATCAGCGTCACCGATTACGGAGCGTTCGTTGAACTCGAGCAGGGAATTGAGGGCCTCGTTCACGTGAGCGAAATGACCTGGTCGAAGCGGATGAAGCATCCCTCGAAAGCTGGTCAACGTCAACGACGAAATCGACTGCGTGGTGCTGAGTGTGAATCCGACCGAGCGCCGCATATCGCTCGGCATGAGGCAGCTCGCCTCGAACCCTTGGGATACGCTGCACGACAAATACCCGGTGGGAGCGACGGTCGAAGGCCGCGTGCGCAACCTGACCGAGTTTGGCGCTTTCATTGAAATCGAAGATGGAATCGACGGTCTGGTGCACGTCAGCAACCTGAGCTGGACGACCCGTGTGAAGCATCCGTCGGAAGTTTTGAAGAAGGGCGACAAAGTTAAAGCCGTCATTCTGGCCATTGAACCCGACAAGCGCCGTCTTTCGCTGGGTGTGAAGCAGATGCAGCCCGACATTTGGGATTCGTTCTTCGCCCAGCACCGCATCGGAGACATCGTGCATGGCAAGGTTCTGCGCGTGGCAAATTTCGGGGCATTCGTCGAGATCGCCGAGGGCATCGAAGGCCTGTGCCACAATTCCGAAGCGGTCGATGGCAACGGACAGCCGATGCATCTCGAACCCGGCGCTGAGTTCGACTTCAAGATCATCAAGATGAATCAGGAAGAGAAGAAAGTCGGCCTGAGCATCCGGGCGGTCGGCGAAGAAGCGTCGCGCCAGGAAGTCGAGTCATACAAGCACCCATCCTCCTCATCGTCGTCGTCCTCGAATAGCACGACCATCGGCGATCTGATCTCGTGGAAGCGGGCCGGCGGCGACAGCAACTAGCTAGTCAATCCAATAGGATTTGTCATCCCGAGCGAAGCGAGGGATCTGCAGTTTGCGGCGAACTGCAAATCCCTCGCTTCGCTCGGGATGACAATTAACCTGGCAACAATTTTTGGTGGCAAGCAGGCTGCTACTTCGCTGCCCGTTTGGTATTGATCCTCAAATCGATGTAAACCTGCGTGCGATCGTCGAACTGGCTGACGGTCTTGGTCCCGCTCTTGTGATTGTCCAGTTGCGCATAGACTTCATAATCGATGGTCGGCTGAAGCGCGGGAAAGCGATAGGTGCCATCGTCCCCCACGATGTAGGTTTTTACTGAGCGGGTGTGGGTATTGGTCAGGTACACGACGGAGTTCGGCAGAGGATTGTCGCTCGAGTCCAGCACCTTGCCGGTGAGCAGGCGGGTGGTATCTTTCTTCGTGTCGCGGCCAAACAACTGCGCTGGAGCAGCGAGCGCCGCATTAGTCCACAGCGAGGACGAAAATACTGGCGTCGGAAGGCCCGACAGCGAAAAGCCAAACATCAGCGCAGCTCGCGACTGCAACTCCAGTTCCAGCGCCCGCTTTCTTCATCATTGATTATTTCCCACGGACGCCAATTTTGCGCGGCGCCGTCCAACTACCAGTCTAAATGAAGACCTACGTCGCAACGCTCGTCATTGTCGATATGTGCGGCTACTTCGGGGCCGGGCTTCAGCTTTCTGCCCGAGGGCAGCTTGTAATCCTTCACGTCGGCCGAAAGGATGTAATCGGCTTTGCCGACGGGCACTCGTTGGGCAAACTCGCCGGTGTGATTGGAATAAAGTTCCCAGCGCACCTTTTTCGGCTTGTCGGTGGCCAGCCGTATCTTGACCTTGACCCCATAGAGCGGGTGCCCGTCGGGGTCCCAAACCGTTCCGAAGATTAGCGCGTAGGGTTTTGGCCTCTCGCTGCCCAAAGCGGCGACAGGCGACGCCAGGGCGATCGCAACGGCAGTGACGAGAGGAGCAAGCAACGAAACCAACGAAGCCATTGCGGCGAAGCGCGTCAACTTCCGGAAGGGCGCAGCTTTTTCAGGAATCCTCGTCCTCATCCTCGTCGCCGGCTTCTTCTTCATCCTCGTCTTCGTCGATCTCATCTTCGCCGACGATTTTCAGTTCGACGGGGTTGACCGTGACTACCTCGAAGTCGGTGCCGCACTCCGGGCAGGAGACGACCGCTCCTTCATCGACTTCATCTTCGTCGATGTCGAGGTCCGTCTCGCATTCGGGACAATACACCATGTTTTCCTCCACGTTCAGGGTACCCTGTTATATTTAGTTTCTTCGCGAGGAAAAGGTCAAGTGGCTTGCCAAGAAAAATCTGCACCGGCCGTCAGTTGCCGTTCCGGTAAACGTTCGACAGCGCACGTTGCGGCAGTTCCGCTCGCCCTGGCGCTGGCATTAAGCGCTTCTCTATGCCCGGCGCAGGAAGGCGCTCAGGAACCTCTTCCGCCGCCTCGCCTGGCTTCCGACAAGCATGTTGATGCGCACATCGCCGAAGCGATCAGCCAGGTCTCGGCGGATCATATCCGGCAGACGATCGAGAAACTGGTCAGCTTCGGAACCCGTTCCACGATCTCTGCCCAGGATGAAGATTCCATCAAAACCGGCAAGGGGATTGGAGCGGCGCGGGAATGGATCAAGTCTGAATTCGAGCGCTACTCCAAAGCGTGCGGCGGCTGCCTTGAGGTGAAGACTGACTCGTTCACTGAACAACCCGGCGAGCGCATTCCCAAACCGACCGAAATCACCAACGTTTATGCGGTGCTGCGCGGCTCCGATCCGAAACTGGCGGATCGCGTCGTGCTGGTCACCGGACACTACGACTCGCGCAACAGCGACATCTTGAACACGACCGACCGCGCGCCCGGAGCCAACGACGATGGCAGCGGCACCGCTGTGAGTCTGGAGTGCGCCCGTGTTTTGAGCCAGGCTGCCGGCAAGCTTAAGTTCCGCGCGACCATTATTTTTCTGGCCGTTGCCGGGGAAGAACAGGGTTTGAACGGCAGCAAGCACTTCGCCCAAATGGCCAAGCAGCAGGGCTGGAACATCGAAGCCGTTTTGAATAACGACATTGTGGGAGGCAACATCGGCCCGGGACAGGACACCAGCCTGGTGCGCGTTTTTTCCGAAGGCTTGCCGGCAGCGGCGAGCGAAGCTGAAATCAAGCGCATTCGAATGCTCGGCGGAGAAAGCGATTCGAGTTCGCGCGAACTGGCCCGCTATATCGCCGACGTGGGGCGCTCCTACGATGCCGGAGTGAAGCCGCTTCTCGTCTTCCGGCTTGACCGGTTCCTGCGCGGCGGCGACCATTATTCCTTCAATCAGCAGGGTTTCGCCGCCGTGCGTTTCACGGAATTTCGCGAAGATTTCAACCATCAGCATCAAAACGTTCGCAAGGATGAAACCACCGGCATCGAATATGGAGACCTGCCGAAGTTTGTCGATTTCGAATATGTTGCCCATGTAGCACGGCTGAATGCCGCGACTTTGGCGTCGTTGGCGGCGGCTCCGGCGCCGCCGCGAGATGTAAAAATGCTGACGAAGAATCTGGAAAACGACACCACGCTGACGTGGGAGCCATCGGCTGGAGCGGCCGCATATGAGGTGGTTTGGCGGTCGACGAGTGCGGCCGATTGGGAGTACGTCCAACCGATTAGCGGCACGCGTGCAACCCTGAGCGTTTCGAAGGATAATGAGATATTCGGTCTGCGCGCGGTCGATGCGTCGGGACATCGCAGCCTGCCGGTTGTGCCGGAGCCGGAAAGATAAAAAACTAAATAGCAGGATAAAAAGACAAAGTGCCTCGCGGACAATCCATCTCGTTCAGTTTCCCGCCATTCGCAGGATGGGTAAAGCGCATCATCCTCACCTGCACGGGAATTTACCTGTTCCAGGCAGTGATGCGCCTCTTCGCTCCAGGCATTGTTCTTCTGATGCAGGAATGGCTGGCGCTGATCCCTGCAGATGTAATGCATGGAAAAGTGTGGCAATTGGTTACGTATTCGCTGCTGCATGCCGGCTTCAGCCATGTGTTTTTTAACATGCTTACGCTCTGGTTTATCGGCGCTTACCTGGAAAGCGACTGGGGTCCGCGGCGATTTATCGAGTGCTACACATTCTGCGTAGTTGGCGCCGCTCTGGTAACGATAATCATCGCCTACACGCATTTCCTGGGCGCGAATCCGGCGACCGCGACGGTCGGCGCGTCTGGCGGTATTTTCGGGCTGCTGATGGCTTTTGGAATTATTTACGCAGATCAGGAGATGTATCTGTTTCCGCTGCCCTTCAGAATCAAGGCCAAGTATCTGGTGGGAATCTGGGTTGTGGTCGCGGTCATCGCGGTGTTTGAGCCGTCGCAGGGCGGAGTCGCGGTTTTTGCTCATCTCGGCGGATTGCTCTTCGGCTATCTGTGGGTAAAGTTCATGCCCTCCCGCGGCATGAGCTATGCCGCATCGGAGCAGTATTTTGGTGTGCGCAATTCTTACTACCGCTGGAAGCGGCGACGCGCGGCAAGAAAATTCGAAGTCTACATGCGAGATCACGACCGCAAAGTCAGCTTCGACGAACACGGGAACTACATTCCGCCCGATGAAAATGAAAAACCGAATGGCGGATCAAAATCAGGTTGGGTGAATTAAGGCTGTTGCGGGTGTGGCGCGGACACTCTTGTCCGCGTGCCGGCAGTGAAGTAGCCTCCGCATGGAATAAAGCCATCCCCTAGCAGAATAGTTCTCGGAACCTCGCCAAGATCCGTGCCGGAAGCTCTAGTGCACGCGCCTTCCCCGAGAAACCCAAATCGTGACCTGCGCCCTCTACTGTCATTAACTCGGTTTTGGCCGGAATTAGCTGCAAAGCGCTCGTCATCTCTTCGATGCTGCCGAAGGGATCGCGCGTTCCGTGCACGAATAAACTCGGCGTGCGCAGATTGGGGAGATGTTGAATACGGAGTTGCTCGGGCTTGCGCGGCGGGTGTAGCGGGTAGGAAAGCAAGAGCAACGCGGATACGAGGTCTGGTTCGGACGCGCACAACATCGTGGCCTGCCGCCCGCCGTAGGAGTGGCCGCCAAGAAAAATTCGTCCCGCTACGCTCTTCCGGACAGCGGCAACCGCGTTGCGCAGTCCAGCTCTGTCACGTTCCGCATTGCCCGGAAACGGCGGCCCAGTTCGCCGTTCCTGACGACAAGGCAAATCGCAACGAAGAACCACGTAACCATGCCCGGCAAAAGTCTCGCTCAGCGCCACCAGCAGAGGCGCGGAACAATTCGATCCAGCGCCATGCGTCAGGACCAGCGCATCGCCATTGGGGCTCTCCGGCGAATGCAGAAAGCCGCGAACGGCTGGGTCCGGTGCGTCATCGACAAATGATTCGTAGGGTGGAATTTTGATTCCTTCGCAGAGACTACTTCTTATCTCGAACCCTTTTGCGCGCCCGGTCGCCCTCCCCCACCGTGTGCAGCCGCATGAAGTTCGTGGCACCTGAAGTGAGCCTCGTTCCAGCTACCAAGCCAAGCACGTCGCCTGCGTGCAGAAGCCCTTTCGGCAACAATTCGTTCTCGGCGGTCCTGAGCATGGCCTCGGCCGACTCCCACTGCTTCTTGTGAACCGGATGCACGCCCCACAGCGCATTCATGCGATTGCAGACCTCAAGCTCGCGGCTGAACGCGTAAATGCAGACCTTCGGACGGTGCTTCGAAAGCATGCGCGCCGTGTTGCCGCTTTCGGTGAAGACGGCGATCGCTCGCATGGGCAGATCTTCGGCGGCGTGCGCGATCGATTCGCATATGGTTTCGGCAACCGAATAGCGAGGTTCCTCATCATGGCGACGGCGGCGCGGCACCAACGGCAATTGCGCGATGCTGGCCTCAGCCTCGAGAATGATGCGAACCATCATCGCAACTGTCTCGCGCGGATAGCGGCCGCTGGCGGTTTCTCCCGAAAGCATCACCACGTCGGTGCCGTCAAAAATGGCGTTTGCTACATCGCTCGCCTCCGCCCGCGTGGGGCGCGGGTTCTCAGTCATGGATTCGAGCATTTGGGTAGCCGTAATGACCGGCCGGCGCCACACATCCGCCCGCTGAATCACCAGCTTTTGAATGATCGGAACCCGTTCTGGCGCCATTTCCACGCCCAGATCGCCACGCGCAATCATCACGCCGTTGGCCGCTTCCAGAATCTCTTCCAGGCGCTCGATGGCTTGCGGCTTTTCCAGCTTGGCAATGATGGGCACGGACTGCCCGAACTCGCGCATCAGGCTTTGCGCCATGCCGATGTCATCGGCGGAGCGGACGAAGGAGAGCGCCACCGCATCGACTCCGTGCTTCAATCCGAATTCGAGATCGCGTTTGTCTTTGTCGGTCAGCGCGGGGATCGCCATGGCCGCTCCCGGCAGATTGATACCCTGTTGCTGTCCGAGCGTACCTCCGTTCACCACCTCGCATTCCACGTCGTTGCCCTGGATCGAGCGCACTTTGAGTTCAATGCGCCCGTCGGATAAAAGCACCCGCGCGCCGGGCTCGACTTCGCGCGCCAGGCCGGCAAAATCGGTGGAGATCAGATCGGCCGTTCCGGCCACCTTGCGCGGCGTTATCGTCAGCATGGCTCCAGCCTTGAGCAGCACCGGCTTTCCGTCGTTCAGGAGGCCGGTGCGAATCTTGGGGCCTTGCAGGTCCTGCAGAATGCAAATGGTCCGCTTCAGTTTCTTTGCAGCGCGGCGCAGGCGCTGGATGCGCCGTGCGTGTTCAGCGTGCGTTCCGTGGGAAAAATTCAGCCGCGCAACATCCATGCCGGTGCGCATCAGGTCAGAGATCATTTCCTCGGAATCACAAGCGGGACCGATGGTGCAGATGATTTTTGCCCGGCGCACATGTTCCGCCGCCTGATCAGGCGCAGCGGTGGAAAGTGGCAGACTTCCTTCAAGCAGATCTGATTTGCGTTTCTTCAGGTAGCGATTCCTCTCTCTGGATGGTTCTGCCAATCTTATTGCAACTTGGGTTCGTGTGGTGACGGGGCTTCGCCCCGTCCGCGGGACAGAGCCCCGCCGCCACACAGTCAGTGAGTGTCGGGGTCGGCCCGCGGCGGAACCTTCGACAGACCGCGGGGATAGATCATGGCATTGAATTCCGCGCCGATCAGCACCACCAGCGAGATCAGATACATCCAGACAAGCAGCGCAATGCCCAAGCCCAGCGATCCATAGATCACGCTATAGTCGGCATAGTGCTGCAAATACCATCCAAACAGCGCCGTGGAGAGGAGCCACATGGCCGTCGCCAGAACCGCCCCCGGCAAAACACTGTGCCAGGGCTGCGTGCGCGGCACCGCGTTGTGATAGATCAGCTGGATAACCGCAATGCTGGTCATGATCGCAATCACCCAGCGGATCAAACCCCACAACAACAGAATCAGCGGTCCGAACTCATGGCCGATTTGAAACAGAATCCGTGTTTCAATGCGGCTTCCGAAGGCAACGAGGATGGTGGAAAAGGTCATCGGTATGCCGGCCATCAGAACCAGCGAAAACGAAATCAGTCGCTCCTGCACCAGGCCCCAGGTTTTGGGAAGCTGGTAGGCGCGGCGGAAGCCGTCCATCCAGGTGATGATGACGCCGGAGGCGCTCCATAGCGTGATCAGCGAAGTGGTAATGAGCAATCCCACCGGACGATCGGTGCTGCCTCGCAGATAAGCGAGCACAGTGGAACTGCCCGCGGGCAAGATCGTGCCCAAGGCGTATGAGATTTCGCGCAGATAGACTTCGCCACGGTTGAGTGTGGCAAGAATGGCGCCCAACACGAGCAGGGCGGGGAAAAAAGTGAAGATGGAGGAATAGGCGGAGGCTTTGGCAGTTCCGAAGGCATCGTGCTCGAAGGCGCGCCAGATGGAGAGGCGAAACAAGCGCCAGAAGCGTCCCAGGGCCGGCGCCACCACCAATCCGCCAGGAATCGGCTCCGGCTTGGCATCGGGGTTCTGAGGTGAACCGTTGAGGCGCTGTGGTTCGAGTGCTAGAGCCATGAGGTTAAGGAAACGCCATTCAAGAAAAGCGTCATTATGAAAATCAGGGGCGACTTGCGTCGCCCCTGTCCTGGATCGTCGCGTTTTTATTCCGCAGCAAGCTCTTCCGTCTCGCCTTCGTGCCGCATGAGTTCGAGCGCGCGCTCGGCATCTTCGTAGGCCTGCGAGACTTCCTCTTGCACCTTGCTCGCGGCCTCTTCCATTTCCGGAGAGAGGCGCACGTTGCGGTAATACTCCATGCCGGTGCCGGCGGGAATCAAGCGGCCCACGATCACGTTCTCTTTCAAGCCGCGAAGATGATCGACCTTGCCATTGATGGAGGCTTCGGTGAGCACCCTCGTCGTCTCCTGGAACGAGGCAGCTGAGATAAACGAATCGGTCGAGAGCGACGCTTTGGTGATACCGAGCAGCAACGGACGCCCGGTGGCCGGTTTGCCGCCTTGCGCGATCACCCGCTCGTTCTCCTCATGGAAGGCAAACTTGTCGGTCTGCTCTTCCAGCAGGAACTTCGTGTCACCCACATCTTCGACCTTCACCCAGCGCATCATCTGCCGGACAATGACTTCGATGTGCTTGTCGGAGATGTTCACGCCCTGCAAGCGGTAGACTTCCTGGATTTCATTCACCAGGTAAGACTGCAGCTCTTTTTCGCCGAGTACCTTCAAGATGTCGTGCGGGTCGAGCGGCCCGTCCATCAGCGGTTCTCCCGCCTTGACGCGTTCGCCCTCCTGCACGTTGATGTGAACGCCGCGCGGAACGGAATATTCCTTCTCCGTGCCGTTGTCGGCAGCCACGTAGAGTTTGCGCTGCCCCTTGGCGACCTCGCCGAAGCGAACGACACCGTCGATCTCGCTGATCACTGCGGTGTCGCGCGGCTTGCGAGCCTCGAACAATTCCACCACGCGCGGCAGACCGCCCGTGATGTCCTTGGTCTTCGTGGTCTCGCGTGGGATCTTGGCCAGCACGTCGCCCGGAAATACCGTGTCGCCGTCCTGCACCATGAGGTGAGCGCGCGAAGGCATCAGGTAGCGCTTGCTAGCCTTGCCCTTGATCACGATCGCAGGCTGGCGCTTCTCGTCGGGCGAATCCGCCACGACGTGACGCGACAAGCCAGTGACTTCGTCGACTTCTTCGTGGAGCGTGATGCCCTCCTGCAAGTCTTTGAACTGAGCCGTGCCGCCGATTTCAGTGAGGATCGCGAAGGTGTAAGGATCCCACTCGACGAGAGCCTCGCCGAGCGCGACCGGTCCGCCTTCGGTGACCTTGACCTTGGCGCCGTAGACGACCGCATAACGTTCGCGTTCGCGGCCCTTTTCGTCGACGACGGCAATCGAACCCTGACGATTCATGACAACGAGATCGCCAGTTTTCGACTTCACGGTCTGCAGGTTGATGAAGCGCACGGTGCCGTTGCTCTTGGCATCGAGGCGCGACTGTTCCGAAACTCGCGATGCCGTACCACCGATGTGGAAGGTACGCATGGTGAGCTGCGTTCCAGGTTCGCCGATGGACTGCGCCGCAATCACACCGGTAGCCTCGCCCAGTTCGACGAGACGGCCGGAGGCCAGATTGCGTCCGTAGCACATGACGCAAACGCCGCGCTTCGATTCGCAGGTGAGCACCGAGCGAATCTTCACGCGCTCGATTCCGGCAGCCTGAATCGCGCCTGCCAGATCTTCGGTGATCTCCTGGTTGACGTCGACCACGACCTGACCTTCGTAGTCTTTGATCTTCTCGAGCGATACGCGGCCGACGATGCGGTCGCGCAGCGGTTCGATGATCTCGCCGGCTTCGACAATGCCGGAGACGAAAATTCCGTCGACGGTGCCGCAGTCGTATTCGCTGATGATGACATCTTGCGCGACGTCGACCAGACGCCGCGTCAGATAGCCCGAGTCGGCGGTCTTCAACGCCGTATCGGCCAATCCCTTGCGGGCGCCGTGGGTCGAGATGAAGTATTCGAGAACGGTTAGACCTTCACGGAAGTTCGCCGTGATTGGCGTCTCGATAATTTCACCCGTCGGCTTGGCCATCAATCCGCGCATTCCGGAGAGCTGGCGAATCTGCTGTTTCGATCCGCGAGCGCCGGAATCGGCCATGACGTAAATCGGGTTGAGTTCGCCTTCTTTGTCGCGCTTCTGCATCTGGCCGAACATTTCATCGGCAACTTTTTCCGTGATGGCCGACCAGATTTCGATGACCTTGTTATAGCGTTCGCCGTTGGTGATGGCGCCATCCAGGTATTGTTGCTGAACCGCGATCACAGATTTGTCGGCGTCCTTCACCAGCGTCTTTTTGTTGTCGGGAATGACCATGTCATCGATGCCGATCGAGAGGCCAGATCGAGTTGCATAACGGAAGCCGAGCGACTTGATCTCATCGAGCATCTTGACCGTGACTTCAAGCCCGAACCGCAGGTAGCAGTAGTTGACCAGTTGGCCGATGCCCTTCTTTTTAAGCAAACCGTTGATGTACGGCATGGCCAGGTTGACGCCGGGCACCGCCTTCGGCAGATGATCGTTCAGGATCGCGCGCCCCACGGTCGTATTCAGGTACTCGCGCACAATGTGCACGGGCTCCGTATGGTTCACGTCCTGATCGTCGTAGGCCTGCGTCAGGTCGATGACCTCGCCGGTGTAGCGGAGGCGGATCGGGGTAAGCGTCTCCACCTCGCCCATTTCGAGCGCGATCACGACTTCGTCAATATTGGCGAACGAACGGCCTTCGCCTTTCGCACCCGGCTTCGCTTTCGTCAGGTAGTAAAGGCCAAGCACCATGTCCTGAGTAGGCACGGTAATGGGATGACCGGACGCCGGAGACAGAATGTTATGCGAAGACAACATCAGGACGCTGGCTTCCACCTGCGCCTCAGGCGACAGTGGAATGTGCACGGCCATCTGGTCGCCGTCGAAGTCGGCATTGAACGCTGTACAAACGAGCGGGTGGATCTTAATTGCTTTGCCTTCCACCAGCACCGGCTCAAACGCCTGAATACCGAGGCGATGGAGCGTAGGCGCGCGATTCAACATCACGGGGTGATCTTTGATGACTTCTTCCAAGATGTCCCAGACGATCGGATCCTGCTGCTCCACCATTTCTTTTGCCTGCTTGATGGTGGTGCAGTTTCCGGTTTGTTCGAGCCGGTGATAAATAAACGGCTTGAACAGCTCCAGCGCCATCTTTTTCGGCAAGCCGCACTGGTGCAGCTTGAGTTCGGGACCGACCACGATGACCGAACGTCCCGAGTAATCGACGCGCTTGCCAAGCAGGTTCTGGCGGAAGCGTCCCTGCTTGCCCTTCAGTGTGTCGGAGAGCGACTTCAGCGGGCGGTTGTTCGCGCCGCGCAGAACGCGGCCACGGCGTCCGTTATCGAACAGGGCATCGACCGCTTCCTGCAACATGCGCTTTTCATTACGCACAATGACTTCGGGAGCGTGCAGGTCCATCAGCTTCTTCAACCGGTTGTTGCGGTTGATTACGCGCCGATAGAGATCGTTCAGATCGGAAGTGGCAAAACGCCCGCCATCCAGTGGAACGAGCGGACGCAGCTCCGGTGGAATCACCGGCAGCACGTCGAGGATCATCCACTGCGGCTTGTTGCCGCTCTTGCGAAAGGCCTCCACCACTTTCAAACGCTTGGCATACTTCAACCGCTTCTGCAGCGAGGTTTCGTGCTTCATCTTCTCGCGCAGTTCGCCGGACAAGCTATCGACTTCAATCCGCTTGAGAAGTTCCTTGATCGCTTCCGCACCCATCATCGCCTTGAATCCGGCGGGACGATATTGCTGGTCGAGTTCGCGATACTTGGCCTCGTCCTTGATAACCTCGCGCTCCTTCACCGGAGAGTCGCCGGGATCGATGACCACGTAGGCCTCGAAATAGAGAATCGCTTCCAGATCGCGCAGCGAGATATCGAGCAGATGCCCGATGCGGCTGGGCAGTCCCTTGAAGAACCACACGTGCGAACAGGGCGAAGCGAGCTCGATGTGACCGAGGCGTTCGCGGCGAACCTTAGACAAAGTGACTTCCACGCCGCACTTATCGCAGATCACGCCGCGATGCTTCATGCGCTTGTATTTGCCGCAGAGACACTCCCAGTCCGTCACCGGGCCGAAGATGCGGGCGCAGAACAAGCCATCGCGCTCCGGCTTGAAGGTGCGGTAGTTGATGGTTTCCGGCTTGGTTACTTCCCCATGCGACCAGCTCCGGATCTTTTCGGGAGACGCCAGGCTGATGCGAATGGCGTCAAAGTCGGCCACGGGGTTTGCCATATCGAATGGGCTCGAACGAAACATGTTCCTCCGCTTTCCTCGGCTATTCGCCGCCGCACGCGGCCTTTGAAGAAGTCGCTAGTCGCTGGTCGTCAGTCGCTAGCTCAATCTTTGACCCGCAGCCTCAAAGGCAATCCTGCGAGTCTCGTTTTTTCTAAACTTTGTGAGTCAACTTTCGCTGGTCGCCAACGACAAACGACTGACGACCAGCGACCGCCGACTAATCCGCTGCCACCGCCACCGGCTTCTTCTCGGTAGCCTTGACCAACTCGACATCCAGGCAAAGCGCCTGCAATTCGCGAATCAGCACGTTGAACGACTCCGGCACGCCCGGCTCCATCGCGGCCTCGCCTTTGACGATGGCCTCGTAGATTTTGGTGCGCCCGTACACATCGTCCGATTTCGCGGTGAGCAGCTCTTGCAGGATGAACGCCGCGCCGTACGCTTCAAGAGCCCAGACTTCCATCTCTCCAAAGCGCTGGCCTCCGAACTGCGCCTTGCCACCCAAAGGTTGTTGGGTGATGAGCGAATAAGGTCCGATGGAACGCGCGTGAATCTTGTCGTCCACCAGGTGCGACAGCTTCAACATGTAGATGTAGCCGACCGTTACCGGCTGTTCGAAAATCTCGCCCGTCATGCCGTCGCGCAGGCTGGTCTTGCCCGATGTGGGCAGGCCTGCGCTCGACAGCAACGCCTTGATCTCCGTTTCACGGGCGCCGTCGAATACGGCCGATCCCATGAACACGCCCTTGGCCAGTGTCGGCGCCAGGGCTTCGAGTTCGTCTTCACTCATGTCGGCAATGGTGTCCGCCAGCACGGTGTCCTTGAACAAAGCCTTGAGATCACGGCGGATTGCTTCGGAGCGGCTGTTCTGCTTCAGCAGTTCCGTGATCTTCTTGCCCAGTTCAAAGCCCGCCCATCCCAGGTGGGTTTCAAGAATCTGTCCCACGTTCATACGGCTGGGCACTCCAAGCGGGTTCAGGACGATCTCAACCGGCGTTCCATCTTCGAGGTAGGGCATATCCTCCTCAGGCAAGATGCGCGCGATTACGCCTTTGTTGCCGTGGCGTCCGGCCATTTTGTCGCCGACGCTCAGCTTGCGCTTCATGGCGATGTAGACCTTCACCAGCTTGATCACGCCCGGCGGCAGCTCATCGCCCTTGGTCAGCTTGTCTTTCTTCTCGTTCACGATCTTCTTGAGGACGTCGATCTGGCGCGAGGTCATTTCCTCGATCTCGTCGATCTGCTCATTCACCCGCGGGTCTTTGTCGGCGTACTTGATGCGCTTCAGGTTGCGAGTCGAGATGCGCTCGATGGCGTCGCGGTCGAGAATCGTATCTTTCGTAAGAAGACGCTTGTTGGTGCGCTCGTCGTGCAGGTCGGCTTGCACTTCCTTGCCGCCGAGCAGGCCTTCGAGACGCTTCAAGCGTTCATCGGTCAGAATGCGGATCTCGTCCGACAAGTTCTTTTCGAGCTTCGCGATCTGGTTCGCCTCGATCGCCTTCGCGCGCTCGTCTTTCTCCTGCCCTTTGCGCGAGAATATCTTGACATCGACCACGATGCCTTCGATTCCCGGCGGGCAGTAGAGCGAAGCGTCGCGCACGTCGCCGGCTTTCTCGCCGAAGATCGCGCGCAGCAGTTTCTCTTCCGGCGTCAGCTGGGTTTCACCCTTCGGCGTAACTTTGCCGACGATGATGTCGCCCTGCTTGATGCCGGCGCCGATGCGGATTACACCCGCCTCGTCCAGGTTGCGCAGAGTCGATTCACTGACGTTCGGGATGTCGCGCGTGACCTCTTCGGGTCCCAGCTTCGTGTCGCGTGCTTCGAGCTCGAATTCTTCGATGTGAACCGAGGTGTAGTAGTCCTCTTTCACCATCTTTTCGGAGACCAGAATCGCGTCCTCGAAGTTGTATCCGCGCCACGGCATGAACGCGACCAGCACGTTGCGTCCCAGCGCCAACTCGCCGAAGTCAGTGCAGGGGCCGTCGGCGATGACCTGACCTTTGACTACCCGTTGGCCTTTCTTCACGATCGGCTTCTGGTTGATGCAGGTGTTCTGGTTCGAGCGCTTGAACTTGGTGAGCTGATAAATGTCGCTGCCCACCTCGCGCGAAAGCTGCATCGGGTGATGCTCGCCCTCGACGCGCACAATGATGCGCTCGGAATCGACCGAATCGATGATGCCGTTGCGCTTCGCCAAAATCACCGCACCGGAATCGCGCGCGGTGACGCCTTCCATGCCCGTCCCGACGATGGGAGCCTGAGCGCGAAGCAGCGGAACCGACTGGCGCTGCATGTTCGCGCCCATCAAAGCGCGGTTGGCGTCGTCATGCTCGAGGAAGGGCACAAGCGATGCGGCGACGGAGACCAGTTGCTTCGGGCTGACGTCGACGTAATCCACTTCGTCGCGGTGCACGAGCACAAAGTTGCCTGCTTTACGGGCGTTGACCAGCTCGCCCGCAATGCGGCCCTTGTCGTCGAGTTCGATGTTGGCCTGAGCGATGGTGTGCCGGTCTTCTTCCCACGCGGAGAGATAGAAAGAAAAGGGCTCGACCTCGACTGCCTTCTTCTTGCGCTCCTTGAGATCGGCGTTGATCTTTTCCATCTCACTCTTCTCGACGTAATCGCCGACCTTGAAGCTGCTATCGCCGGCGTTGACGACGATGACGTAGTCGACCACGCGCGCGTTCTTCACCTTGCGGTACGGGGACTCAATGAAACCGTAGTCGTTGATGCGCGCAAAACAGCTCAGCGACGAGATCAGCCCGATGTTCGGACCTTCCGGCGTTTCAATCGGACAGATGCGTCCATAGTGCGTCGGGTGTACGTCGCGCACTTCGAATCCGGCGCGCTCACGCGACAAGCCGCCCGGCCCCAGGGCCGACAGACGGCGCTTGTGCGTGATTTCCGACAGCGGGTTCGTCTGGTCCATGAACTGCGAGAGCTGCGACGACCCGAAAAATTCGCGAATCGCGGCCATCACTGGCTTGGCATTGACGAGATCGTGGGGCATGGCCGTCGACATTTCCTGGTAGACGGACATCTTTTCTTTGATCGCCCGCTCCATGCGGACGAGGCCGATGCGGAACTGGTTTTCCAGCAACTCACCGACCGCACGCACGCGGCGATTTCCCAGGTGATCGATGTCATCGACGGCACCGATGTTCTTGCGCAGCTTGAGCAGGTACTTGATGGTCGCGTAGAAATCCGTGGGATCAAGCGTGCGTTGTTCGAGGCTGGTCGCTTCCTGGTTCTCGAAAAGCTTGATGTTGAACTTGAGCCGGCCCACGCGCGAGAAGTCATACTTCCGCGGATCGAAGAACATGCCCTGGAACAGCGCCGTCGCCGTGTCGAGCGTCGGAGGATCGCCGGGACGCAGCTTACGATAGATCTCGATCAGCGCTTCCGAAGGACTGGTGATCGAATCGCGCCGCAGGGTCTGGCTGATCACCGTGCCCACGTCGTCGCGCTCGGGGAAGAAGACGCTCATCTCGACCACGCCAGACTCGAGAATCTTGGCGACTTTGTCGGCCGTGATTTCGGTATTGGCCTCGAGCAGCACTTCACCGGTCGTGGTGTCAACGATGTCGCTCGCGGACCACGCGCCTTCGAGATCGGTCGTGTCCACTTCGATTTCGCCGATCTTCGCCTTCTGAATGTCCTTAAAGGTCGCGGCGGTGATCTTGCGGCCGGAGTGGGCTACTTCATCTCCCGACTTCGACTTGATGCTGTGCGCCAGCTTCATGCCCAGCAGGTTCGTGGGCTTCTCGCTCGCCGGATCGAGCGTCCAGAAGAGCTTTTTGTCGCGGACGATCAGGCGGTCTGTGGTATAGAACGTCTTGAGAATGTCTTCGCCGGAGCGCAGCCCAAGGGCGCGCAGGAAGATCGTCCCCAGGAATTTGCGCTTGCGGTCGATGCGCACGTAGAGAACGTTCTTCTGGTCGTATTCGAATTCAACCCACGATCCGCGGTAGGGGATGATCTTGCCCAAAAAGTAAGTGCGATTCGCCGCCGTCTCAAAGAACACGCCGGGCGAGCGGTGCAACTGGCTGACGATTACTCGTTCTGTGCCGTTAATAATAAAGGTACCGTTCTGCGTCATCAGCGGCACGTCGCCGAAGAAAACTTCCTGCTCTTTAATGTCGCGAATGGAGCGATTGCCGGCCTCATCCTTGTCCCAGATCGTGAGGCGCATCGTGACTTTAAGCGGCGCGGAATAGGTCATGCCGCGCTCTTCGCACTCGGCAACGTCATACTTCAATTGCAATCCAACCGGGTCGCCGCACTTGTTGCAGAAGTCGGGAGTGTTAGCGTTATACGTGCCGCATTTGTGGCAGAGAACCTCGCCGGGATGAAACGGGTCTGTGATCACCGTCGATCCGCAATTTTTGCAAGTGGTGCGCAGGTGATGCAGCCCTTTCAGGTGGCCGCACTTGCACTCCCAGTTGCCGATGGCAAAGTCAACGAACTCGAGCTGCGAGACGTTGCGGAAATCGGTAATCGGAAACACCGACTGAAACACGGCCTGCAGACCGCCGTCTTCGCGCTCGCTCGGCAGTTTGTCCATTTGCAGAAAGCGATCATAGGAACGCTTCTGCACCTCGATCAGGTTCGGAATCTGAATGGTTGCTGGAATTTTGGAAAAATCGAAACGCTTGCGATGAATGTTGTGCTTTGGCATTCTTAGGAACTCCTGCTTTCAGGCAGCCGGGGCTGCGGTACAAGGCGGAATACGGGCGCAAGACATCGCGCCGAAATTACTGCCGAAGTGACTGCTGACACTACTGCTCCTGGGCGGTTACTCTGAGAAAAAGACGCGGGCGCCCGCAGGGACATGTTTGTCCTCGGGCGCCACGCTCGACGCTTACTCTTGGGTAACTTGTAAAATTCCGTGCCAGTTCAAAGGCCTGTTCCGTCCCGCCGCCCGCGGGACCGGCTGCCAAACTTCGTTCCAGCGACCCTTTTTCCGCTTCCTGGGTTTGTTTGGAGGATGCGGGTCGCCGTCGCCTCACTGTGAAGCCAGGGTAAGCGGGTTATTTATTAGATATTAACACCACTCTTAAAGATTCAGCTAGTGTTCGGTCAAATAATTGCTGACGGATGCGGTTCGTGTGGTGACGGGGCCTCGCCCCGCCACACACAATACGCTTCCGCCCTGCCCAAACTATTTAGCTTCCTACTTAACCTCGACCACTGCTCCGGCTTCGGTGAACTTCTTCTTGATGGTTTCGGCTTCATCCTTCGAGACACCCTCTTTGATGCTCTTGGGAGCGCCATCCACCAGATCCTTCGCCTCTTTCAGGCCGAGGCTGGTGACCTCACGTACCGCCTTGATAACGTTGATCTTATTGGCTCCAACTTCCTTCAGAACGACCGTAAACTCGGTCTTTTCTTCCGCCGGAGCTGCCGCACCACCCGCTGCCGCGCCGCCGGCAACCATTACCGGGGCCGCTGCCGCCGCCGAAACACCCAAACGCGATTCCAGTTTCTTGACCAGCTCTGCCGCTTCCAGCAAAGACAAGGCAACAATTGACTCTTCCAACTGCTGTAGATCCGCCATGTGAACTTCTCCGCTTTAAGTAAGATTTACGATTTCGCCGTCGCTAAGCCAGGTTTCCAGTGCGACCAGGTCATCCATTCCAGCGCCAGACAACGCCCAAATGTCAGACCGCGCCACCCCTCGCTTCACGCCAGCTAAATCTTTTCGAGCGGCATTACCGCCCAGAAACTTGTTGGATTTGTAATTGGCAATTTGTAATTTGTAATTGAAAACCCAGGCTTGCCAGGTTCAAAATTGCAAATTACAAATCACCAATTACAAATTCCTATGCTTCCTTAAACTTTTTCTGCTCCACGCCCTGTCCAACGACGACCGCCAGATTCCGCCCGACTGCATTCATCGCCGTAACCAAACGCTGCGAAGGCGCATTCAACAGGAACAGCAGCTTCGAATAAAGCTCTTCCTTCGACGGCATGGTCGCGAGCGATTCGATCTCCTTGACCGAAATCACCTTGCCTTCGACCACACCGGCCTTAAAGCTGAATTCCGGATTGTCCTTGACGTACTTCGCGAGCGCCTTGGCCAGGGCTACCGGATCGCCTTCGGTGTAGGCGATCGACGTCACGCCCTGCAGGTTCTTCAGCGCCTCTTCGACCTTGGTGCCCTTGCTGGCGCGCTCGGCCAAAGTGTTTTTCACCACGCGATATTTGGCCCCGGTCGGACGCAGCGCCTTGCGCAGTTCAAAATCCTGCGTAACCGTCAGCTTGGAATACGTAGCCACAATCATGCTGGAAGCGCTCTTCAGTTCGCCGCCAAGCTTCTCCACCGCCGCAACTTTCTTAGCTCGAGTAACCGCCATATAGAAACCCTTTCAAAGTCATGTGGTGACGGGTTCTGCCCGTCCCGCCGGGGCGGAGCCCGGCACCGCTCCTAAACCGCGCCCTTCGACGCGAGTTCAATCGGAGCCGTATCCAGCGAAATCCCAGGCCCCATGCTCGAACTCAGATAGCAGCCCTTGATGTACTTGCCCTTCGCCACCGAAGGCTTAGCCTTAATAACGCTCGAAATCACAGTGGTCGCATTGTCGATCAGCTTGTCGGGAGTAAACGAAATCTTTCCCACCGGCACGTGCACCAGAGCTGTCTTGTCGGTGCGGAACTCGACCTTGCCGGCCTTGACTTCCTGCACCGCCTTGGCCACATCCATGGTGACCGTGCCTGTCTTAGGATTCGGCATCAGTCCCTTCGGCCCGAGCACCTTGCCCAGTCGTCCGACCGATTTCATCATGTCGGGCGTAGCAATCAGCGCGTCGAAGTCGGTCCAGTTTTCTTTCGTGATTTTTTCGACCATATCTTCACCGCCGACAAAATCGGCGCCCGCCGCCTCGGCCTCGCGAACCTTTTCACCGGTCGCGATCACGAGAACTTTTTTCGACTTGCCCAGTCCATGCGGAAGCACGACCGTACCGCGCACCATCTGGTCGGCATGCTTGGGATCGACGCCCAGCCGCATTGTCACCTCGACCGTCTCATCGAACTTTGCGAATTTGACTTTCTGCAGAAGTGGAACCGCTTCCTGCAGGGTATAAGGCCGCGACTCAACCGCCTTCCGCGCCTTCTCTATATTCTTGCCTGACTTCTTCATTTCGCCCTCAGTCTCCCACCGCCGCTTCGCCGTCCTGAAGAGCCGTGGTAATTTCGACATCAGACGCGGCAAGCCGCGTCTCTACTGCTGAATTTTGCCGGCGAGACGCCAGCGCTACCCCACCACTTCAATGCCCATTGACCGCGCCGTGCCGCGCACGCTCTTGACTGCGGCATCGATCGAAGCGGCGTTCAGGTCCGGCATCTTCTGTTTCGCGATGTCCTCGACCTGCTTCACCGTCACCTTGCCGACCTTATCTTTATTGGGAGCGCCCGATCCCTTGGCGATTCCCGCGGCGCGCTTCAGCAATACCGAAGCCGGAGGCGTCTTGGTAATAAAGGTAAACGTGCGGTCGCTATAGACCGTAATCACGACCGGAACAATCAGGCCTTCGAGCTCCTTCTGCGAAGTGCGCGCATTGAACTGCTTGCAGAACTCCATGATATTGACTTGCGCCTGCCCGAGCGCCGGACCCACCGGAGGCGCTGGCGTAGCCTTGCCCGCCGCAATCTGCAACTTTACCGATCCTGTAGCCTTCTTCGCCATGATGCCTTTCCCAAACTAAGAAATCACGCTCGTGCTTGACCAACCACTATGAACCCGTCGGAATGGGACTGTTCCACCTTTACCACCCGCCAAAGACACTCCGGATGGCGAGAGGACAATCGCTCTCTTTCAACGTTCGCACCTTCTTCGCCGACAATGAAGTATGCCCTGTGCTTCTCAGCCGTGATCTCCAGCGCACTACGTCCGACTGCCGGAAATGAGGCGCCAGTCGGTTGCGCCAAATACACCGTTTCAATTTCCTTTTTCTGTAAGCTGGCCATGCTACGCGACCTTCTCCACTTGCCCAAACTCCAACTCTACCGGAGTAGACCGCCCAAAGATTGTGACCATCACTTTCAGCGTCTCGCGATCTTCGTTCACGTCGTCGACCACGCCCGTAAACGTCGCAAACGGGCCTTCGCCAATGCGCACCGTCTCGCCCTTTTCGAATTTGACTTTGAGCTTCGGCTTCTCCCGGCTGTCGGCAACCTTATATACAATGTGATTCACTTCTTCTTCCGAGAGCGGAGTCGGCTGCTGCCCCGTGCCCACAAATCCTGTGACTCGCGGCGTCGATTTCACCACGTGCCAGACGTGGTCGTCCATGTCCATTTCAACCAGCACGTAGCCGGGATAGAACATGCGCTCCGACGTGTACTTCTTGCCGCCACGGACCTCGGTGACCGACTCGGTCGGGATCAGAACTTTACCGATCTTGTCCTGCAAACCGAAAGCCTGCACCCGCGATTCGAGCGACTCCTTCACCTTGCGCTCGAAGCCCGAATAGGCGTGGATGATGTACCACTTCATATTCGGATTGCGCGCAGGTTCGCCGCCCGAAGCCGCGTCGGCAGCCGGCGTTGGCTGGCCAGCACCTTCCGCGCCAAGCCCAACCGCGACGCTTTCGTTTTTTTCTTTGTTCGTATCCGTATCCGGCATTTAGTCGCTTCTTTCGCTCTCCACCCTAGCGGCGTGAGAGATAATGCAGCATCCGCTCCAGCGTTTGGCTGATCGCCAGATCTACCACCCAGAAAAAAAGGGCAAACAGGAACACGGTGATGATAACCACCGTAGTCGTTGCCTGGACTTCTTTCAGCGACGGAGACGTAACCTTCTTCATCTCCGTGCGCACGTCGTTGTAAAAAGACTTTATGCGTTCCGGCCAGGACCGCAGACTGGTTACAACCGCGTTTTGTTCTACTGCTGTTGCCATACCTTCCCGCTTTCCTCGACTGCTCCCTCTCGGGGCTGAACTTCGGTCCTCAACTCTGGCAGGGGCGGAGGGATTCGAACCCCCAAGTTCGGTTTTGGAGACCGACAGTTTAACCGTTGAGCTTACGCCCCTAAAAACAGTTCCCAGTTGCCGGCTCCCAGTTGCCAGTTGGATCAAAGGCTCTTACTGGCGAACTGGCAACCGGCAACCGCCTTACTTCACTTCTTTGTGCGGCGTGTGCTTGCGGCACCGGCTGCAGAACTTTTTCAGCTCCAGACGATCCGGTGTCGTTTTGCGGTTCTTGGTCTTCGAATAGTTCCGCTCTTTGCAATCACCACACTGCAACGTAATAATTTCTCGGGGCATTACCTTACCTCAATCCTAAAGTCTTCGGCTGACCCACAATGAAGTCCATGGACAAAATGTACTCCCAGCGAATCAGAAACACATGATCACCATCTTCCCGACCAATCCGAATCCAGATACCCATATCGTCGCTGTCTTCAACTTTCACCCACACAAACGGCGACTCTGTCAGACTCAGCGCCGCAAGTTGAAAGACTTGGCGGCCTTCTTCACTCAGCAGAACGGAAACCTCCCGCTCGCTGATTTTCACTGCGTTACACCTGCTAACGCGCGCTCAAGAATGCGGCCTAATCTCTCTTCGGCATCCAGTGAGCCACTATCGAAATAATCATTGACCAACGTTTCCTCAATCCTGAGCGGCACGCCTCTGCCATCGATCTGCAACTCCACATCGAAGCGATCCTCAAACGTCCTGAGGACTACTCGATTGATCCGCACTTTAGCACCGGGCTTGCCGAGCCGTTGCTCGAGCAACCGCGCGAGGCGCTCGGTTTTCACCAGCAAAGCCTCCCGGTTGCGTTCACCAGCCAAGACGCTTCGCGCATAGTCCTGTTCGGGAATACCGAGCTTTTTTGCGACTTGGCGCTGTTCCTCGCTTAGAACTGGCAGCTGCTCCATGGGAATATTCCGAACTGCATCCCAGTCCGCGCCACTTGAACGCCATCCGTCAACGACGATTTCCATGGAAAGCCTTACTTCACAATCTCCGCGATCGTGCCCGCGCCCACGGTATGCCCGCCTTCGCGGATGGCAAACCGCAACCCCTTTTCCATCGCCACCGGAGTGATCAGCTCGATCACCAGGCTCACGTTGTCGCCCGGCATCACCATCTCCGTACCCTCCGGCAACTCCGCAATCCCCGTCACATCCGTAGTCCGCAAATAAAACTGCGGACGATATCCCTTAAAGAACGGTGTATGCCGCCCGCCTTCTTCTTTCGTCAAAATGTAAACTTCGGCCTTGAACTTGGTATGCGGAGTAATCGATCCGCCCTTCGCCAGCACCATCCCGCGCTCCACATCTTCCTTCGCAATGCCGCGCAGCAATAGTCCCGCATTGTCGCCCGCCATGCCTTCATCGAGCTGCTTCTTGAACATCTCGACGCCGGTCACAACCGTCTTGCGCGTCTCGCGGAAGCCCACAATCTCCGACTCCTCGCCGACTTTCACCTTGCCGCGCTCAATGCGTCCCGTGACCACCGTGCCCCGACCCTGAATCGAAAAAATGTCTTCAATCGGCATCAGGAACGGCTTGTCCAGATCGCGCGCCGGCTGCGGAACGCTCTTGTCCACCGCCTCCATCAAAGCGTCAATCTGCTTCTCCCACTTTTCTTCTCCGTTCAAAGCGCCTAAAGCCGATAGCCGGATCACCGGCACATCGTCGCCCGGAAACTGATACGTTTTCAGCAACTCGCGCACTTCCAGCTCAACCAGATCCAGCAACTCCGGATCATCGACCGCGTCGCACTTGTTTAAAGCAACGACAATGTAAGGCACGCCCACCTGCCGCGCCAAAAGCACGTGTTCGCGCGTCTGCGGCATCGGACCATCCGTCGCCGCCACCACCAGAATCGCGCCATCCATCTGCGCCGCGCCCGTGATCATGTTCTTGATGTAGTCCGCGTGCCCCGGACAATCCACGTGCGCGTAGTGCCGGTTCGCCGTCTCATACTCTACGTGCGCCGTGGCAATCGTGATGCCGCGAGCTTTTTCTTCCGGAGCGTTGTCGATCGAATCGAACGACCGGAACACAATCTTCGGATTGTGCTTCTGCAAAACCTTGGTGATCGCCGCCGTCAGCGTGGTCTTGCCATGGTCGATGTGACCAATCGTCCCCACGTTGCAGTGCGGCTTATTCCGTTCAAATTTTTCTTTCGCCATTTCCTGTCCTTTGTAGCGCCGGCGTCCCGCCGGCTGTTTCGCAAATCGGTCGTCGTCCTGAGATCCACTCAGTAGTACTGATACAGCTTGTGAAACTTCGCCCGCAGCGCGGGATCCACATCTTCGAGCTTCGAGAGATAAAACTCTCGCACCTGGGCCTGATCCGAAACCGGCAGAGATGCATACAGAGACTTCGCCGTCCCAGCCTTTTCTCCCGCAGCCCCGTCAATCGCGTCAGCCGCGAAGATCGCATCCATATCACGAACTCGAATGCCACGGCTATTCAACGCTTTTAAAAAGCTTTTGATCCGGTCGGCGGCAAACGCTTTCTCGACCACAATCTTCAGGTCGCCGAACTCCCGCTCTTTTTCGACCTTGATAACGCTTTGCTCGAAAACCACTTGTCACCGCTCCATTGCGATCCAAAACAAAAGCTCACTACGCCTGAACATTGGAGCGGGAGACGGGGATCGAACCCGCGACCAACAGCTTGGAAGGCTGTGACTCTACCACTGAGTTACTCCCGCCCAAACCAGCTGTCAGCTCTCAGCTGTCAGCTCTCAGCAAAAACTGCCGCGCGAAATCTTTATGGAGCCGATGATCAGGATTGAACTGATGACCTCTCCCTTACCAAGGGAGTGCTCTACCAACTGAGCTACATCGGCTCACTACTACTTGCCTCAAAATCAAAGCCGCCGCCCGGATCAACTTTCAATCGAATCAATCTTCGATCGAATCCACCTCGATTTGCAGGTTGCGCGCTTCGCGCTCTTCCTCAATCCGGGTTCGCCAAAAATACATTGCCGCGCGAAATGCGAATAGCCCGAGGATCAACAGCGTCCCGGTCCGCAGTCTCACATTCGCATTGAAGACCTGAATCGGTTCGTCCGAGAGCGTCGTGCAGGCCAAAACACCCAGCACCGCATACGCTATCAACGCCAGCCCGAACTTCTTCTTGATCGTCAACGCAAATTCCACGTTTCAAAGTTTCAGTGTTCTAAAGAAGCCCAAGTGCGCCGCGACCTCACTTTGAAACTTTGCAACCTTGAAACCCTGAAACCTTATTTCTGGTGCACAGGGGAGGATTCGAACCTCCGTACCTCCTGAGAGGGACAGATTTACAGTCTGTTGGCTTTAACCACTCACCCACCTGTGCAAATCCGAAAACACAGCGCCGGGCAACAGCAACACCGACATCGCTCAGTCATTCTCAGCTCGGGAAACAAATGCGAGAACTCCCGCCTGACCACACTCGCCGGAAATACTTCGATGGATTGCCTTCGATAGGCTGCCTTAAAAACTGCGTGCCGCCGCGCCAACCTCTTCTGTTTCCGGAATCTTATGTCTGGAGCTGGCGAAGGGAATCGAACCCCCGACCCTCTGATTACAAATCAGATGCTCTACCGACTGAGCTACGCCAGCGGGTGGAAGCAAGCCTTTTCAGGCGCAATACTTCCTTGTTCCCTTCCTGAATTTCCGGGACAATTATTTAAGTTATCACAAGGGCATTTGACGTGCAACCAGAGGTCGCCCAAGGCAGCCCCACGGTCGTGCACCGGGTGCTATCATTAGAAATCGGCCCAGTGTTCGCGACGGGCCTTTATACCTGCCGAAATCGATGCGCATTCGACGCCGTCTCCTCATCCCCCTGAGCGTTTTGCTGATTGTGGTCGCGGTGGCGTTGATCGTAGCCCTGCGCAAGCACGCCCCGCCAGAAGCCGCTCGCTTGCTCCCCGGCGCCGACGGATTCTTCTACATCAATTTGAAGTGGATGCGCACCTTCAACGCCACCAACCAGCTGCCACCCGTCTCCCGCGAACCCGAATATCAGAACTTTGTCGAGCAGACCGGATTTCAATTCGAACGCGACCTTGACCAGGCCGCCTTCGCCATTCACTATCCCCAGAGTTGGGGCGGCGGGACCGCCGGTTCGGCTACCGAGCCGCGTTTCTCCGAAGTCTTCGTCGGCAAGATCGACTCTACCCGGCTGACGGCGTACCTCAAAAAGCTATCGAGTTCCGTCGACGACTATCGCGGCTTTGAGATTTACAACATCCCGCTCGAAGGCCGCACGGTGCGAGTCGCGGTTTTGAACTACGACACCATCGCGGTTTCGAACCATCCCGACCCCGATGTGATTCGCGGCATACTCGACCGCTCCCGAAAGCTCGCCTCGCCCTTCGGCGGACCGTGGCTGCTCCGCAACTTCTATCGCAGAGTTCCCTTAGCGAGTCTCGCTTTCGCAATTCTGCGCGTGCGCCCGGAAATGACCTCCTTCGGCGGACTTGGCAGTTGGGGTCTTCTCTTTCCCAAGCCTGCCGTCGCCGTGATCTCCGCCCGCTATCTTCCCACCTTTCAGACCAGCGCCCTTCACCTGCGCGCGGAGGCATTCACCGACAGTGAGAGTACCGCGCAAGAACTCGTGGCAAAGACTTCCGCCTTCTTCAGCCTGTTTCACGCCGCCGAAGGCAGCGTCGGCACCCAGGGTACCGACCCGGACGTAAAAGCATTCTTCGCGAGCCTCAAAGTAGTTCAAGCCGGAGATCGCGCGGTCCTTACCGCCAGCGTGCCTGCCGGATTCATCCGCAAAGCCCTGGCAGAAGCTCCGCCTGAAACCGCCGCGCCAGCGGTTTCATCCCCCGAAAAGACTTCCGCCCCAAAGCGTGCGCGGAAGCCGCCACGATAACGACTGCCGAATGCCCGCGTCCAATGTATGGAGCAGATCGCCATATGTGCTAACTTCTCCCCCATCGTTACAATAAGGAACTATGACGAGTTTGCCCCTACCGCTCGCCGCCTTCGTTGCCGGACTGATCTCCTTTCTGTCGCCCTGCGTCCTGCCGCTCGTGCCCGGATACGTCTCCCTTATCTCCGGCGTGGGAGTCGAGCAACTAAAAATGAAGGAAGGCCAGCTCTTCCGCAAGGTGATGCTCAATTCGGCCGCGTTCATCATCGGCTTCAGCATCGTCTTCATCACTCTGGGCGCCATCTCCACAGAGGTCGGCCAGGTCCTCGCGCAATATAAGTCGCTGCTCGCACGCATCGCAGGGGTGGTAATCATTCTCTTCGGCCTGCACCTGACCGGCATCTTCCAGATCAAGGCTCTACTCGCCGATACCCGGCTGCACAGCCTCAAAGGAAGCTCTTCCGCGTGGGGCGCATTCGTCATCGGTTTCGCTTTCGCCTTCGGGTGGACTCCCTGCGTAGGTCCCATCCTCGCTGTAGTGCTGGGGTTCGCCGCTACACAAGACACCGTTTGGAAGGGCATCTTTCTGCTCGCCATTTACTCGGCCGGACTAGCGGTGCCCTTTTTGCTGACTTCGCTCGGTATCGAGCGTTTTCTGAAGTTTTACAACCGCTTCAAATTCCACATGCACGCCGTGGAAGTGGCGAGCGGAGGATTGCTGATCGCTTTAGGCATCCTGCTGGTGATGGGCCGCTTCACCCTCATCTCGGGCTACTTCTCGTTCTTGAATCGGTTCGCGCTGTAGGGAAGAGAAAGCGAAGCGCGGCTGATTCCCGGCAGAAACGCGGCTTGCCCGGACGTGCTGGGGAAGCGTTTGGAACTTTTGAGCGGCGCAGAGTCTAGCGGCGGGATAACTGCATCACATTGAATGACGGCTTTAGCCGTCGGGGTTTAAGCTTGAAAAGAAATCCTCTAATTCTGTTCTTCATCGCCGCCCTCGTCGCCGCCATGCTATTCGCCGGTGTCCGCATGGCTCACCACAATGCCGCCAACGGAGCGGGCAAGGGCCAACTGATAGGCAGCGCCGCTCCCGACTTCGACCTGCCGACGCTCGACGGCACGAACCTCAAACTCTCCGACCTGCGCGGCAAAGCCGTTCTGCTTAATTTCTGGGCGACCTATTGCGGCCCCTGCAAAATCGAGATGCCGTGGTTTGTCGAACTGCAAAAAGAATATGGCCCGCAAGGATTCCAGATCGTAGGCGTAGCGATGGACGATGCCAGCAAAGAAGAAATCGCGAAATTCGCGAAAGAACTGGGGATAAATTACCCCATCCTGCTTGGGAAAGATTCCGTCGCCGATAGCTACGGCGGCGTCAGCGTGCTGCCGACAACCTTTTTCGTAGACCGCAGCGGCAAACTTATCGCCCGCGAATTCGGGCTCCAGAGCCGCAGCGTATTTGTCGACAACATCAAAAAGGCCATGAGTCAGGGCCAATCGGTACAGGCGCAGAAGTAACTACTAGTCGCGTGTCGACGTGGAGTAATCTGGCGTGAAGGCATCCGTCATCCGTTGAACGATGCCGAAAGCTCATGAAAATCGTTTCCGCGAGCGCGTTTCTCCTGCTCTGCCTCTGCGCCTGGGGGCAGGACGATCTTGGCCCACAAGGTCCAGTTGTCAAGATGGCGCCCGCTCCAGTCGTGACCGCAGTGCAAGGCAAGCCGGCTATTGTTCCGCTCATGTTTCGCGTTACCCCCGGCTATCACATCAATTCCAACCGTCCTAAGTCGGAGTTCCTCATCCCGACCGCGCTCAGAGTCGAGGCGATCACCGACGTCGTCATCGGCGAAACCAGCTACCCCGATGGCCAGGATATGAGCTTCCCCTTCGATCCCGATGAAAAGCTCAACGTCTATACCGGAGACTTCAAAATTGACGTGCAGGTTCGACCCATGCACTCCGCGCAACCCGGCAAATACATAATTCGCGCTACTTTGAAATATCAGGCTTGCGACAACGCCGCCTGCTATCCCCCCAAGCAGTTACCGGTCAGCTTCGATGTAAGGATCGCGAAAGCTCCGCCAGCGGCTGTCAGAAATCCCGCTCAAAGTCCGCACGCGCACCAGTAGGCCGCGCTGCAGTCTCGGGCAAACAAAGCGTGCGGCACGAAGCAGTTCGGGGCGGAATCCTTAGCACAAATCCTGCATCCCCGCCGTTCCCCTGAAGCACCAGCGATGCTCCAGCCGTTTCAAGCACGCGACGGGCGATGGCCAACCTCACCCTGTGCAATGTCGTCGATGCGGCCGATGCCGCAGCCGCTGTTGCCCGCGGCGGCACGCGAGAAACGCTGACGCCTTCCACCCGCAAGACACTTCCCGCCGGACTCTCCGTCAGCCCCAGCATCACGCTCCCACCTGCCGATTGCGCTTCGATCGCGGCCGCAATCAAATATTGCAACGCCAGCCGCAAGCGCGACTCGGGAATGGGCACGGTTGCCGTACAACTGCCCGCGAAGCGCACCTCGACATTGCGAACCGCCGCTATCGACGACAGTTCTTCGATCAAGTCCCGAATCACCGGCAACAGCGCGGTCGAGAAAATCGCGGGCGCAGGCTGCTCGGCGTCCACGTATTCGCGCATCAACCGGACCATGGTGATAACTTTTTCGGTTTGTTGCAGGGCTGCCGCAACCCGCTCTTGCTGTTGTTCGGCGGCTTCTTGAAGCGACAGTTCGAGCGAGCAGCGTAAGCCGGTCAGCGGCTGGCTGAGCGAGTGCAGCAACTCGCCGAGCACATCTGGATGTTGGGCTGAAAGAGTGGCACGCGAACCCGAGGTCATCGCCGTACCCGCGCTCGTACCCGCACTCATACCCGCGCTCATACCGGCGCCCCTTCCGGACTCATCTGGTAACCCACTCCGCGAACCGTGTGAATCAGCGAAGGCGTAAAACCGTCGTCCACTTTGCGCCGCAGGTAGTTGATGTAAACATCGACCACGTTCGTCGTGGAATCAAAGGTCAGATTCCAGACGTGTTCGATGATCATCGCCCGGGTCAGCCGCCGCCCGGCATTTCGCATCAGGTATTCGAGCAGCGCGAATTCCTTGGTCGTCAATTCGATATGACGCCCGGCTCGCTCCACTTTGCGCTGCACGCGGTCCAAACAAAGATCGCGGACAGTGATCACCGACTCGGAGGGCAGATGGCTGCGGCGTAACAGAGCCCGCGCCCGTGCCGAGAGCTCCAGATAAGAAAAAGGCTTGATCAGATAATCGTCCGCGCCCGAGTCGAGGCACTGCACACGGTCTTCAATCCGGCTGCGCCCAGTGAGAATCATGACCGGCAAGTTTGCCTTCCGCTGCCGCAAACTTTTCAGAACTGACAACCCATCGACCCCCGGAAGGTTGAGATCCAGCACCACCAGATCGTAGTCAAACTCCATCGCCATGGCGCGGCCCTGATTGCCTTCGCTCGCAACATCCACGGCATGATGTTCCGCTTCCAGTCCCTTCCTGATAAAGCTGGAAAGCGCAGCGTCGTCTTCCACAATAAGAATTCTCATGAGCCTCGTCTAAACCGGTGAACTCTAAACCGATTCTTATTCTCGGCTTGCTAGCCGGAGCGCACAAGATAACTGGACCGTACAAAAGGACGTACTTGGAGGGGGTAAGAACAGAATTGCAGGGATGTGCGCTATCGCGATTTTTCGCCAACTATCCTGACGGCTATTTAGCTGATTTGGAATTGGCCGTCAGAATTTCGTCGGCCCACTGTTCAGCCGTCTTTTCGACCCATTTCAGAGAATTTTCATCGTCGGAACTGCCGTATATGTAAGCAAAAATGAGCCGCTCTCTCACCCTCAGAAGAACAGAGGCGCCGATTACCCGCGTCGTAACTCCACCGGACGAAACAGGCGAGAGCATCGCGAACGCATAAGCATCTGAAGTCTGAAATAGGGTGCCCAGAGGCACGGGCTTGCCGATAGATACGTCTTTCGACCGATCAAGCTGCTTAAGTTTGCTGCTGATTTCTTCCGAGGTCGCTTGAACGATCTGGTTGAGTGTAGAAGAGTCGGCGAACTGCTGTTTCACGCCTAAGACGACCTTTTCAAAAACAGCCGACGTGACTTCTGTGTTCTTCTCGTCGAGTTTGCGGCTCAGTTCCACCACCAAGTACTGTCCCATCCCGCTGGCAGGATTCTTGAGGCGCGGCAAAAAGTCGACAGGCACAAAAGCGCATAGGAGTCGATTACTGGACGGGACCATATATTCGAAGAAATCCCGCTTATCGCCGCCGACTTCCACAAATTCTTTGTCCGGAGGTGGAATGACAACTGGGACACCGCCTGCCATTGTCGGGCAATCGGCAGCATGCAGCGACAATGCTAAAGCGAACAGTACACACGCCAGAACAGGCAGCACAGTTTTCTTCATCCGCGATCCTTTACCGGGAACTTTGGGTTAAGAGGTATTCTCAGCTTTGGGGCATAAATCAGTAAAGGGCTTAGTTAGCGAGAACAGGGATTACACTCAGAACGGGCGCGGCCTCTACGCCCCCAGCGCCGACTGAATTGCATCCGCAATCAACGACGCCAGCCGGTCCATCTGGTCCTTCGACTCCGCCTCAATCATCACGCGCGCCAGCGCCTCGGTGCCAGAGTAGCGCACCACCACGCGCCCATTGCCGTTGAGTTCTCCCTCCGCCGCCGCAATCGCCGCGCGCACCGGTGGAATCTCCGCGAAAGGAGTCTTGGTCCGCACCCGCACATTACGAATCGTCTGCGGAAACACCTTGAGATCGCCGACCAGATCGGCGAGCGGTTTGCCCGTCCGGACCATGATCTCCATCACCCGCAGCGCAGTCAGCAGCCCGTCACCCGTCGTGGCATCGCCATCGCGAAACAGTATGTGACCCGACTGCTCGCCGCCGAGCGTGGCTCCTACCCGCTGCATTTCTTCGAGCACATACTTGTCGCCAACATTCGCGCGGAGCATCCGAATACCTGATCGCTTAAACGCCAGCTCCAGGCCCATATTCGACATGGTCGTTGCCACCACAGTGGCATTGGCAAGCGTGCCGCGCGACTGCATGTCGCGCGCCGCCAGCAAAAGAACCGCATCCCCGTTGACCACCCGTCCGTCAGCGTCGCAGAAAAGAGCTCGATCGGCGTCGCCGTCAAAAGTCACGCCTAGATCAAAACGTCCCCGCGCTGCTTCTTCAGCGACAAATCGAGCTATCGTCTCAGGATGCAGCGCGCCACAATTCTCGTTAATGTTCTCCCCGTCAGGCGCGGAATGCAGAAAGGTGGCCTTGACTTTGAGTGCCCCGAACAACTCCGGAGCTTCCGCCGCCGCTGCTCCGTTGGCGCAATCAACCGCGCCTCGAAGACGCGTTAAATCGGCTGACACGCCACTCGCCAGCCAGCGCACATAAGCCTGGCGAAGCGCTTCCTCACCCGGAACGCTCGAGATTTCGCCAGCAACCTCCGGAGGTAGGTCGGGCGCCGGAGCAGCATCCGCCTGCAGCAGCGCGAAGATCTCCTTTTCAATCGCCAGTTCGCGCGCATCCGGCAACTTATAGCCGTCGCCGGAAAAAATCTTGATGCCGTTATCGGTCCAGGGATTGTGCGAGGCCGAAATCACCACTCCGGCATCGAACCGCTGCGAACGCGCCAGGTAGGCAACTCCGGGCGTGGTAATCACGCCGGCGCTGCGCGTCTCGACTCCCACCGACGCCAGGCCCTGCAGAAATCGATCGGCGATCCAGCGGCTCGAGGCGCGTGTGTCCTGCCCGATGACGACCCTGGGCCTATCGTTGACTCGCACCAGATCGTGCCCCAGCGCCCGGCCGATCCAATAAACATTGTCCCGAGTCAGCGGAAACTCGCCGGCCACGCCACGAATCCCGTCCGTACCAAATAGCTGTCGAGTTTGCGTCATGAATCAGTCGTAAGGCGAGTCGTTGGTCGTCAGTCGCTAGTCGTCAGTCGTTGAGTCGGCGGCCATTTCTATCGCGAGTCCCTTCACAAATCGCGAACGACCATCGACCAACGACCATCGACTTTTCTACTTCTTCGAATTTCCCGAACCTTCCATGATAACCGTCACCCGCACCGGCGTGGGGTGCACAATCTGGATCAGCGGATCGGGAACGTAGGCATGCGTCTCAAACGAAGCGCGGGTCAGTACCCCGCTGGCGTCCACCGGGTCTGTAACCGCCGCTTCGACCGCTTCCACCCGGTGGAGAGGCCCGGTAATCGTTACGCTCGGCGGATCGGCGATCACCTGCCCGACGCGCAGACCGTTGGCAAAAGTACCGGTCACCCGAGGTCGAATCTCGACCACCCGAGTCGAGCGATTATCGAAGGAGAGGTGAAACTGACCGGGAATGATCTGCACCACCTTCAGATCCTGCGGCACAACGATTTCCCTCCCGCTCAGATCGAAGGTCCGCTCTCCCGGTTGGACCTTAGACAGATTAACCTCCACGCGAACATCCGACGGCTGCAGGCGATGAATAATACGTTCCGGTCCACGCACCCGAATCTGCGCCTCGGTAAAACTGGCGGAATCGATCTCCAGGTTGTCGGGGAGATTATGAAACTCGATGGGAACTTGCACTTCAATTTCTGCAATGGGATCGCGCGCCACCACCAGCCACAACCCGAAGGCAAGCAACAAGGAAACGATCTTCAGTCCGATGTTGTGGAGAAATGTTCTCTGGAAAAAGCTCGCCATCGTCAGTCATCCCTTCCTGCATCCTGCCTGCGAGAAAGATTGGAACTCGGCGGCTCTTCTTCAATAAAGCTTTCCTCCACCGGGCTCAGCAGCGCCGGCGCCGGAGCATAGCGCCGCAACAGGGTTCCCAGCCGCTCGCGCAATCGCTCGACTGTCAACTCGCGCTCAATGCTTCCTCCTACCGCCAGACTGATGATGCCCGTTTCTTCAGAAACGATGACAGCCACGGCGTCGGTTTCTTCCGTGATGCCGATTCCCGCGCGATGCCGTGTTCCGAGCTGCGTCGAAAGCACGGGATTCATCGATAGCGGCAGAAAACATGCGGCGGCAGCGATGCGATCCCGCTGCACAATCACCGCGCCGTCATGCAAGGGAGCGCTCGGCCGAAACACCGTAGCCAGCAGATCATAGGACAGCCTGGCATCGAGGGCCACGCCGCTTTCGATATAAGTGCGCAGCCCAATCTCGCGCTCGATCACAATCAAAGCGCCCGTCTGCGTCTGCGAAAACAGATTAGCCGCCAGCACGATATCGTCATAGACGTCGGCCACTGAACTGGGAGACCGCATGAGAGAAATGCGGCTGCCCAGATTGGCCAGCGCGTGCCGTATCTCCGACTGAAAAACAACGATCAAGGCAAAAACAACATACGGCAGGAGCGTGCTGAGCAGCCAGTTGAGGGTTCGCAGTTCGCCCAGCCGCGCGAAATAAAACGCCAGCGCCAGCGTCGCCACTCCAATCAGCATCGGAGCCGCGCGCGTGCCCCGCACCAGTGACAGAAACTGGTAAATCAGGATCGCGACCAGCACAATGTCCAGGATCGAAATGGACGAAATCGCCGAGATGTGCGACCAGATCAGCGACGGTGTCAAGCCACCCTCATGCCGCTACTCGATTGGAAAGCCGAATTGAATTTCATTCTAATGCAGCACACCGACGCAGCACACTGTGCGCCCTCTACGTGCGACGGGAAAGCAGGATGTCAACAGAGCCCGTGCGCTTCTTAAGCGGAGTGCCTCCTTAGGCTGTGCCTGCAGCGGAAGATCGCTTCGATCATGGTTTGCCGTTTATGGTTTGACCATTTATGGTTCGCCAGTCTCATTCGCCGTCACCCGCGCACGGATCCTTCCCCGAGCCAGCCGCGCTGAAACCTCATCTCCGGCCGCGAGCAGGCCTGCATCCTTCACCAGTTGCCCTTTCGCATCGAACACCAGCGCATATCCTCGATTGAGAATTGCCACCGGTGATAGCGCTTCCAGGCTAGCCCTCGAACGATCGAGCGCTCCCCGGTTCTCGAGCAAGCGCGTGTGCGTAGCGGCCGCCAGGTTTCCGACCAAAGCTTCCAGTCGCTGCTTCACTCCAGCCAGTCGCCGCCGCGCATCATAGTGCCTGACCGCTGCCGTAACCGCTTCGCACCGGCGATGGCATCGCTCCAGGAGTTGCCGTTCCGCCTTCTCCAGCCGAAAGCGCTGCTCATCCAGCCTCTGCTGCCGCCGGTGTATGCCATCCATCATGCGCGCAAACGCGCCATGCTGCGCACGGCCGGTCAGCTCCTGATGCGCCATCAATAACCGGTACCGTACCGCGCGTTCCAGCCGCCGACACAAATCCTCCGCCAGCGTCTCGATCTCCTGCCGCGAACGGATCACCAACTCCGCCGCCGCCGAAGGAGTAGGCGCACGCAGGTCTGCGACAAAATCCACGATGGTGAAATCCGTCTCGTGCCCGATCGCCGAAATTACAGGAATTTTTGAACCGGCAACCGCCCGCGCCAGCCCCTCGTGATTGAAGCAGGCCAGATCTTCAGCCGAGCCTCCGCCGCGCGCGATGATGATGACCTCAACCGCACTGCCCCGACGATGGTCGGGCCGCTGCTCCAGATTAAAGTGGCGCAGTCCCGCCATCACCTCGCCCGGAGCCGAGTCTCCTTGCACCTGCGCCGGATAAATCAGCACATTCGCCGAATGATGCCGGCGCGCCAGAATATTCAGAATGTCCCGCAGCGCCGCCCCCTGCAGAGAAGTGATAATCCCGATTCGCTGCGGCAAAGCCGGAATCGGCTTTTTACGCGAGCCCTCAAATAATCCTTCCGCCGCCAACCGCGCCTTCAACTGTTCGAACGCCAGTTGCAAGGCTCCGGCGCCCTTAGGCTCCATGAACTCAGCGGAGATTTGCAATTCACCGCGATCTTCGTAAACCGTGATGCGCCCGCGCACCGTGACATGCAGCCCGTTCTCCGGCCGAAACCGCAGCAGCTTGGCCGACGACCGGAACATCACCACGCGAATCTGCGCCGCTTCTTCTTTCAAAGTGAAATACAAATGCCCGGAGTCGGGAATGCGCAGATTCGAAATTTCCCCTTCCACCCAGCAATCCGAATATTCGCGCTCGATGTGCGACCGCACCGCCGAAACCAGGGCCCGCACCGTCCAGACACGCCGCTCCGGAGGCCGAAATTGAAACCCGAGCTGGTCGGATGTAGCCATCAAACCCGAACTTCCTCGACTGGCTTGACCCGAACGATCTTGACAGGGGCGGGCTTAATAGGGACGGGCTTGACAGGGACGATCCGCGCGACCCGAGCCATAACCTTCTTGTCTCGCTCGGACTTCTTGAGGTCGTAGGCGGCCTGCAATCGCATCCATAAGTCCGGAGAGCCGCCAAACAGCCGCCCCACTTTCAGACACATGACAGCAGACAGGGGTTTACGTCCCGCCAGAATTCCGTGCAGCATCTGGCGCGATACGTCCAGAGCTTTGGCTGCGGCGGTCACCGAGAGCCCGGCAGACGGCAGGATGTCTTCTTTGATAATCTCGCCCGGATGGACGGGCGGTAGCCCATTCTTGCCCTCCGTAGCATGCTTCCTAGTGATAGTCCTCAAAATCGACCTCCAATGCGTTTTCGCCGGACCAGCCGAACGTGATCCTGTAATTCCCGCTCACACGCACCGACCACCGTTTCGGATTGCCGCGCAATCCGTGAAAGTAAAAGCCGGCGATGTTCAAGTCCTCCGGCTGCGCCGCCACTTCGAGCAATTGCAGGATGCGCACGCACTTCCTGAGATGATCGGCGCCGATCCGGCGAGTCTTGCCGGTAAGGCGGATCTCTTCCAGCCCCTTATGGCGAAAGCTGCCGATCACCATCCAAGTGTAAACCTAACAATTGACTACTGTCAACTAATTAGTTGCCTCTCGCTGGGGAAACACGCCGATTGGCTGCGCAGAAGGGCAATTTCGCGGGGAGCGCCCACACTATCTCTTCATCCGCCCAACCAGGAAGAGAACAATCGTAAGCACGATACTAATCAGAATGGAACTAGCCAGCGGGAAATAGAAAGTGGTGTTCTTGCCTCGATACAGGAAATCCCCCGGCAACCGTCCCAGCGGCAATCCCGTACGCCCCAACAGCATCACGACGCCGCCAATTACCACCAGGGCCACGCCCAGCATCACCAGCAGCCGTCCCATCTCGCCCATGCTTCGAGTGTAACGCTGGCGATTATCTAACTTAGTTGGGATTGGTTGCTTTCACCTATTGCAGCTTCGCGTATTCCGCCTTGGCTTCCCTCAGGAGGGGGATGTCCGGGTCGGCGTCTTTCCATACGGCGAAGAAATCCTGGTAGGCGGACTTGGCTGCCGCCGTGTTTCCCTGCAGGGCATAAGCGCGCCCCAGGCCCAGATGCGAGAGCGTGTATTCCACGCCGCTGGGGTCCGTTCCGCGATGGTCGAGAATCTTCTGGTATTCGGCAGCCGCCTTTGCGCCATCCTTTAAGCGCAGGTAGGCTTCGCCGCGAACGAAATTGACGCTGTAACCCGCGGCTCCAGGGCCGCTGCCGAGTTCGTACGGAGCAGCCGCTTCCAGCCTCGTCACGGCCTGTGCCGGCTGATTATGCTGCAGATCGGTGTACGCCTGGGCCATCGGCACCCAGACTTTGTTCAGCATGGTGTCGGTCGGACTTTCGCGGACCAAGTCTTCCGCCATTTTCTGACTGCGCGCGCTGTCTCCGGTCAGGGCAAGGGTGTCCATCGCAAATTCCCGAGTGCCGGGGTCTTGGGAGGCGGCGAGCGATTCCGCCATTTTCTGGCGAGCCTCAGTGAGATTGCCGACTTCCGCTTCTCGCCAAGCCTGGTCACCGAGAATGACGCCGCTGAACTCCTTGAATTCCAGGCGCTGGGCTGCAGTCACAGCTTGGGAATAAGCGGCCGCGGCGCTCTGCATTTTGCCGAGCGAGCATTCGGAGTGGGCGTGGAGCAGGAACAAAATGGGTTCGTCGGTCTTTCCGGTGGCCCATTCCATCTCATGCTGCTGCGCCGCCTGATCGCCGCGAATGAAGGCGAGTTGGTAAAGTACGAAGTGCGCCACTGACCGTCCTGTGTTCTGCGCGGCCGCCTTTTCGGCTACGGCCCGGGCTTCATCGAAACGGTTGAGTTGCAGGTAGGTAGAGGCGACGTTCTGGTACGCGTAACCGTCCTTCGGGTCGATGCGCATCGCCTCGCTGGAACTGGCTAGAGCTTTTTCCTGTTGCCCGATGGCTCCGTAGCGCAAGGAGAGGTTGTCGCGCGGCGTTGTGTCTCGCGGGTAGGTTTGTATCCACTGTTCGTAGACCTCGATCGCTTTATCGATATCCCCGGTGACCTCGTCGTAGTAGTGCCCCGAAATGTAGAATTTTTCGCGCTCGCTCGCGCGGTCCTTCAAATCGAAGGCCTTTTTGATCGCAGCGTTACCCAGTTCCTGCTGCGTGAGATTGTTGTAGGCCACTCCCAACGTGGCATAGGCCATGGCGAAGTTGGGATCGAGTTCGACGGCATGCTTGAGGTAGGGAACCGCCTTCTCGTCTTCAAGTCTTGTGTGCTCGGCCTGGCCCAGGCTGAAGGCCTGCAAGGCCTCGAGCGATGAGGTGGTGGCTTGTTCGAGCGGCGTGTCGAATTTCTGTACCGAGCCGATGGACTCTCCCAACTTGCTCCGCAGGCTGGAAGCAGCCTGGTCGAGCGACTTCAGGACGTGCTCCTTGCTGTCGGCCTCCGTCTCTTCGCGGGCCAGCGCGTCGCCAGTTTGAGCATTCAATGCGGATAGGGTGATGACGTAGTGCGTGCCCAGGCTGGCAATCGAGCCGGTGAGCATGGCTTTCGCGCCTTCGCGCATACAGATCTCTCGCGCGACATCGTTCGTAATGCGTGTGTCGGCGGGGCGTCCCATAAATCGCAGAGCCTCGCGCGTGCGCGATTCCGGCAACAGGTTCAGATAAGGAGACTGCTCCAATTGCACCGCCAGCGCCTGTTTCAAAGTCCCATCAAAAACCGAGTCGCCCGTCGTGTTGACGAAGTCGGCGAGAACCACCGTGTCCTTTTCGGTGAGGGAACTGGCACCGCGCGAGCGCAGAAACATACCTCCGCCAATAAGCGCGGCGATCAGCACTGCCGATGCGACGGCGGCAGGAATCTTCCAGGATTTTCCTGGGGCTGCTGGTGTGGAAGCGGAACTCGTGGGTATCGCTACGCCCGCGCCCGACGAACCAGCGGCGACGGCCGCAGAAGGCGACGAGATTGGCTGCGGCGTTGGTTGCAGCGCCGGCCTAGATCCCGACTCCTGCGCCGCCGCCACCGACCCGGAGCTGGCGGCCACAGCGCGTCCCGTATCGGTGTCGCGTTTTAAGCGTTGCAGATCGGCGCGGATATCGGCGGCGTGCTGGTAACGTAAGTTGCGATCTTTTTCCAGCGCCTTGTTGATGATGTCTTCCAGCTTCGCCGGCAGATCCGGATTCAGCCGCACCGGCGAAACCGGAGCTCGATCGAGGATCGACTGAAAAATCAGCGCCGTCGTGTCCCCGCGAAACGGAACCATCCCCGTGGCCATTTCATAGAGCACAGCTCCAAACGAAAACAGGTCGGTGCGCGAATCGAGTTCTTTCCCCCGCGCTTGCTCCGGGGACATGTAGGCTACCGTGCCAATCGCTGAGCCTGCGCTGGTCAGGTGCTCCTCGGCGACCGTAGCCTCCACCGTTGCGCCAGAGAGCTGCGATGATGACCGCGGCGATTGCGACGCCGGCTGCGTGACCTTGGCCAGCCCAAAGTCGAGAACCTTCGCGTGCCCGCGCTTGGTAACAAAAATATTCGCCGGCTTGATGTCGCGATGGACGATTCCCTGCGCATGGGCCGCATCGAGCGCATCGGCAATCTCGATACCCAGCGCCAGCAGCGTATCCAACTCCATCGGACGGCTGGCGATGATATGTTTCAGCGTCGCGCCGTCAAGGTACTCCATGACGATGAACGCTTTTCCGTCCTCTTCGCCAATATCGTGGATGGTGCAGATATTCGGATGATTGAGCGCCGATGCCGCCCTCGCTTCGCGCCGAAATCGTTCCAGCGATTGCCGGTCCTGGGCCAAATCCTCAGGCAGAAACTTCAGCGCGACAAAACGGTCAAGACGGGTATCTTCAGCCTTGTAGACAACGCCCATCCCTCCGCCGCCCAACTTCTCGACGATCCGATAATGCGAGATTGTCTGCCCGATCATTAGTGGGCAAATCTTACGTGGGTAAAACAGGCAAGTCAACAAAAGCGGCGCGCAGCCTGCTGCCGGCTAGCCGATCGACGCCAATCGCCTGCTAACCTCCATTTTCGAGAGGTCCGCAACCGCCATGCCGAGGAAATCCGACAAGCCATTCGTCCTCGCGGAAGCTCTGCTCACCGGCATTCGATACTAACGACCGCATCAACCAATATCTTCTGGAGAATCTTCCCGCCGAAGCCTGGCGCGCCGAACCTCCCGGCAACAAGGGCCGCAACATCGCGGCGGTGGTTGCGCACATGCATAACGTCCGCGTCATGTGGCTCAAGGCCACGAAAGGAAAAGTCCCGGCACAACTCGATCGGTTCACGGTCACGCCCGCGCAAGCAAGAAAGGCGCTGGAGTCGAGCCGCGCCGCGCTGCGCGAGGTTCTTCAGTCGTCTCTCGAAGGCGATGGCCGCGTGAAAGGCTTTCGCCCCGATGCAGCGGGCTTCTTCGGCTACCTCATCGCGCACGACGCTCACCATCGCGGGCAGATCACCATGTTGGCCCGCCAAGCCGGATACCCGATCCCGCAAAAGGCAACGTTCGGCATGTGGGAGTGGGGCATGCGTTAAACTGGAGAAGCGAAACTCAAAGCAAAACTGAACGCCGACCCAGTCAAAGCATGCGAAAAGCCACAATTCTGTTTAATCCCAACTCCGGCCGCCGCGGGAAAAAACGCGACGCCGAGTTGAACCACGCCATCGGCATCATTCAATCGGCTGGCGTGCACACCGATCTTACGGTGTGCCACTCCAGCCATGAGGCGACGGCTCACTCGCGCTGCGCCGTCGCAGCCGGCAGCGACACCGTCTTCGCCTGCGGAGGCGACGGCACGATCCATGATGTCATTCAGGGCCTGGCCGGTACTCCGGTCGCGCTGGCGATTCTCCCATTCGGCACCGCCAACGCTCTTGCCCATGACCTTGGGGTCCCGCTTCGCCCCAGCGCCGCCGCTCGAGTCGCGGTCAAGGGAACCGTGCGGCGCGTGGCTCTCGGGCGCGTTGAATATGAGGATTTTGCCGGCAAACCCGCCGCCCGCTACTTCACCGTTGCCGCCGGAATCGGCGTCGATGCGCATCTCTTTTACAAGTTGACCGCGGAACTTAAAAGCCGCTCGGGCATGGCCGCCTACTACCTAAAAGCCTGGCAGTTGTGGGCAAGCTATAACATGCGCCGCTTCGAGGTTGAATACGCCAACGGCACCGGCCATAAGCAGCGCGCTTTGCTGACAGAACTTCTGGCGGTAAGAATCCGCTTCTTCGGAAATATTCTGCGCGAACTTGTTCCCGGAGCGTCCCTCGACTGCGACCACCTACGCACCGTCATGTGCCGCACCGCCAGCCGCAATGCCTATCTGCAATACGTCGCCGGCAGGCTCATCGGCCAGCAATGGAGCATCGAAGGCATTGATCTGGTCAGCTGCTCGGAAGTACTCTGCAAGTTGCCGGAAAAAAGCAACGGAAATGGCCGCAGCGATGTTCACAGCCGCGACGGTCACGGCGGCCACGGCAATGATGATCAAAATAACGACGGTCAAAATAATGACAGTCAAAATAGTGACAGTCAAAATAACGACCGCGTCTACGTCGAAGCCGATGGAGAACTCCTCGGCCGCCTGCCCGCCCGCATGACCGTCCAACCAGACGCCCTGTCCCTGGTCGTCCCCGCGTGAACTTGTAGTGGAGACGGGGCTTGCCCCGTCTCTGCAGTGCCCCGGACTCCGCCGGAACATCCAATCCGCCGACGTGTTATAAATCTCGCAGATGCCAAGCATTCGCCAAGGATCGATTCACCTCTTTCGTTTTGCAGGCATTGATGTCTTTCTGCATTGGTCCTGGTTTCTGGTTGCGGCCTATGAAATCGAGCGCGGAGGCATCGGCCATTATTCCTCCGTCGCCTGGAGAGTGCTCGAGTATCTCGCGCTATTTCTGATTGTGACGCTTCACGAATTCGGTCATTCGCTCGCCTGTCGCCAAGTCGGCGGACAAGCGAATCAGATCGTGCTCTGGCCCCTCGGCGGCGTGGCCTACGTCGATCCGCCGCAACGCCCTGGAGCCACCCTCTGGAGCATCGCGGCCGGTCCGCTGGTGAACGTAGTCCTCGTTCCAGTCTTGATCGGTATCGGATACATGAGCCGATCGTTGGGATGGTATGCAGCCGTCCCCGACCTGCGGACATTGATTCATGCTGCCTTTGAAATCGATGTTTGGCTGTTCCTTTTCAACATTCTTCCCATCTATCCCCTCGATGGCGGCCAGATCCTTCGGTCTTTGCTCTGGTTTGTGCTTGGGCGCGCCCGCAGCCTGATGGTGGCCACAGTGCTCGGCTTCGCAGGCGTAGCCGCATTCATCGGCTTCGCGCTCTGGTCGCATAACGTTTTTCTCGGCGCGATCGCCATTTTCATGCTCATGAATTGCTGGAGCGGATTGCAGCACGCCCGCGCTCTGTTGCGTTTCGCCAAGTTGCCGCGCCACGAAAACTTTACTTGTCCGGCGTGCCAGGCCCATCCGCCCATCGGCGATTTCTGGAAGTGCGGGAAGTGCGGCCAGCCCTTCGACTTCTTCCAGAGCCAAGGCATCTGTCCCCACTGCGCCACTCACTTCGCGCTGACCAGATGCCTGGATTGCCACACCCAAAATCCCCTAAGCGAATGGTTCAAACCCACGATGAGCGTGAGTTCTACATTGGCAAACGAGGTCAGAGGCTAACGAGGTTAGAAGTTAGAAGTCAGATTGCAGAGGTAACATCGATCTTCACCTTTGCAATCTGACCTCTAACCTCTGACCTTTAATCGTGGAACCCGTCACTCATTTTCTATTTGGCGCTGTCATGGGGCGCGCCGGACTCAACCGCAAAACCGCGCTCGCCACCGCCACGCTAACGCTGGCCGCCGAGGCCCCCGACCTCGATGTGCTCAGCCGCTTCGGAGGCTCCGCCTTTGGGCTAAACCATCATCGCGGCTTCACTCACTCCTTCCTCGGCGTGCCCATCGTCGCCATCGCGGTCGTTGGATTCGTCTATCTCATCTGGCGCGTGCGTGGCCGAAAGACGCGGAATCCGAATCTGCCTCCGCGCTGGGGATTGCTCTTCGGCTATGCTTGCCTCGCCGGACTCAGCCACATTCTGCTCGACTACACCAACAACTACGGGGTGCGTCCCTTCTGGCCATTCTCCGAGCGCTGGTATTCCGGGGACATCGTCTTCATCGTCGATCCCATTCTTCTGGTCGTGCTCACGCTCGGACTGATCTGCCTGCCTTGTTCTCTCTCATCAACGAAGAGATCGGCGTCCGCAATAAAGCCTTGCCGCGCGGAAGGCTGGCCGCAACCGTAGCTCTCATCGCCGTCTTCGCCTATTGGGGACTGCGCGAATTCGAGCACAGCCGTGCCGTAGCCGCGCTTGAGTCGCGTACTTACAATGGGGCCGATGCGATTCGAGCTTCCGCTTACCCACGCGTTGTGAACCCGTTTCGCTGGTATGGAGTAATAGAAACTCCCGCTTTCTTCGCCACCATGGATGTCGATTCGCTGAACTTCAATTCAATGTCCCCGGAAGTGGATCCCGAATCCCAGATGCAGATTCACTACAAGCCCGAAGAAACGCCCGTCACTCTCGCCGCGAAGAAAAGTTATCTGGGACGCGTTTACCTGAGTTGGGCGCAGTATCCGATTACCGAAACCGAGCAATTGGAGAATGATGCGGGAAACGATTCTCGTCCCGCCTACCTGGTTCACTTCCGCGATCTTCGCTACGACGAACCCGGAAACCCCGCGCGCGGAGCCCTGGATGCCGCCGTAGTGTTAAATCGCAATCTGCAAGTACTGGAGGAACGCTTTGGAAGCAGGAGCAGCAAAGCTCGCTAGCGCGTGGGATGCATGGTGGTGATGGACGTGTGGTGGATGCATGTGTGGTGACGGGGCTCTGCCCCGTCAGGACGGACCAGAGGCCCGTCACCACACAACCCAAGGTCAAACTGCATCATTGCCAAATGGGGTCGCCGCTTGACCGTTACTGTGCGCTCGCGCAACAATCCTAATTGACGTCTGTTGAGGTGAATCATGCTGGCCTATCTATTTGTCATTTTTGCAGTCATGGCGCGGATGCCCTTCATGCCGCATCCCTGGAATTTCACTCCCGTAGCCGCCGCGCTGCTCTACTTTGGCGCGCGCGGTCCGCGCCGTCAGCTCTGGGTGCCCTTGGCGCTGCTCGCCGCCTCTGACCTCATCCTCACCAGGTTCGTCTACTTCTATCAGCTATCGTGGCCTATAGTCGGAGACCACCTTGTGACCTGGGCCTGGTATGCGGCAATCCTTTTCCTAGGCACGCGGCTGCGCGAAAGCACTTCGTGGATCCGAATCGCAGGAGCATCGCTGGCCAGTTCCGTCTCCTTCTTCTTGATCAGCAATTTTGCCGTGTGGGCGTGCTGGAATATGTACCCGAAGACCGTGCCGGGTCTGATCACCTGCTACGTTGCCGGAGTGCCCTTCTTCCGCCACGCAATCGCGGGCGACATGCTCTTCACCGTTGTCATGTTCGGATTGCCAGTAGTAGCGGCCGCGGTGTCCCGCTCCCTGCACAAACCACAAGGAGCAGCAGCCGCCTAATAGAATTAGCTAGTGTGGTGACGGGGCTCCGCCCCGTCGATGTCGAGCGCTGCTCGACCCCGCTTCATCCGCCGCCAGACCCACCAACCTGCCGCCACCGCGCCGACGCCGATCAGAATCCACACGAAGTGGTGAGCGAAAAGGTCTGCCGTCAGCGTCACAATCTGTGGACCAAACCAGATCGTCAGCAGCGCCTCGATCAGAAAGCGGGTGAACCGTCCCGCAAAAATCGCCAGCAGAAAATGCCCGAAGTTCATCTCAAACGCCGCCGCAGCCAGCACGACGATCTTGAACGGCGCCGGCGGAGGCAACATTGCCGGAAACATCAGCGCCCAGAATTCATGGCGGTCGAAGGATTCGTGAACCCTCTCGAACCGCGCCGGCGACATTCGCTTGCGCAACAGCACCTCGCCGCCGGTGTACCCGATGACATAGATAACGGCGCTCCCGAGCGCCGATCCGACCGCACCAAGCAGCACGTATAGCAGGAGGCGAGAGCGGTCGGTATAGACGTAGTACACGAAAATGGCATCGAGCGGCATGCCCAGAAACGAACCGTCGAGCGCGGCTAAGGCCAGCATTCCCCACGGCCCCAGGGGCACCAGCACGTGCTTGAACCACTCGCTGTAGGCGTGGACAAAATGTTTGATCTGGTAAGAAATGCGAAAATCCCCTGTAAAACGCGATTTTTCTTGACCGTTGTACCAAAATCGGTCATAGTCGCCGCATGTCGCTGCTCAAACGCGGGAACACATGGCACAGCCGTATCATGCACGAAGGCAAGAACTACCAGCAGAGCCTTCGCACCACCAACCACACCCTAGCAGTCAGGCGCGAGGCAGTCATCCACGCCGCACTGCTCAAGGGTGATTTCAGTTTCTACGACTCCAAGAAGTGCCCTAGCCTAATGGAGCTTGAGCCGAGACTGCTCGCCTACTGGCAGTCGAACGTGAAGCCGAGCACCCACGGGTTCTACAAGGATACACTCAAGACGCTAAGCAACTTTGGTCAGCTCTGGGTGTGCAAGCTGAGCCGTGTGGACGAACAGTTGATTGAGACATTCACCCAGCGCCGCCTGCAAGACCATAAAGCAGTGGCGACAGTCAATAACGAACTGCGTGTCCTGCGCGTGATCCTGCGCCTAGCACATGGGTGGAAGCTGATTCACCGAGTGCCGAAGGTCAAGGTTCTATCGCATGAGAACATGCGCGACTTCGTGCTCACGCCGCAGATGGTAGAGGACATGGTGAAGCTGGCCTATGTGAACTGGCCGCGCAGCGCATTCCGCTATTTACTGCCTTTCTTGGTTGACACAGGGTGCAGGATCAGCGAAGCCTGCGATCTGAAGTGGGAGCAGATAGAGTTTGCAGACGGCAAGCCTGTCTCGATTCAGATTCTCAAGGGCAAGTCCAAATTCGCCAAGAGAACCATTCCACTGACGCCGCGCGCTGCTACTGCGCTACAGGCTGCCCTCGACATCTCCCGGTGCGCGTACGCCTTCACGCCAATAACGGGGCGCATGGCATGGCCCGAGGCTTGCCTAGCACCATGTTCAGCAAGCTGAGGAAAGACATGCACCTGCCCAAAGGCTGTGTCCTCCACAGCACCCGGCACACTTTCTGCTCGAATCTGGGTAATCGTGGCGTTAACCCGTTCATCATTCAAAAACTGGCTGGGCACGCATCCATCCTGCAATCGCAGCGGTATACACACATCGACGCGGATGCCATCGAAGCCGCGATTAAACTGCTGGGCGCTGGGCCGCAATAGGGGCTTGGCGCTGTAGATCGGCGCTCGAAGCCATTGGACGGCACCCGAGCGCCAAACGTGGCTAGAATCGCCCCGTTGTAGACATGTACCACCTTTGTGCCATAGGTTTCGTATAGTGTACGCAAGCTTGAGTCGCCTGATTCCTGCCTGTAGATTTACCCGGTGCGCTCCCCGCGTATCGGCCTGATTATGCCTGAAACACCCTCGAAGCCAGTCCCGACCTAGCCCTAGCCAGTCCCTAGCCTCGGACCCCTATTCGGCACAATTCATTCCGAGCACCCATTCTAGCCTGTAGACACCCACCCATAGCCAATGAATTTCCACGGCACCGACGCACAACTCCCTTTGTTATCTGGCACATACCATGGCCTGCATAGCCTAGGTCACTCAAAATCCCATTCTGAGCAATGCAGTCTACCGCCCTGGGATTCCACAGGTTACCACAGGGTAAACCCTTGCATTTTCAATGGCTTAGCAGTGTCTTTTGCACTGGTCATGCTGGCGTGTAGATGGCGAACAGAAAGCGAAACCAACGCACGGTAGGGCAGATGCTAACGCTTAGGGTAACCAGAGCCGTTACCATTGGTAAACCCATTGGTTACTGCCTTCTCACATGGGGACTGGTTATAGGACTGGGTGACCTATAGACGCTAGCCTTAGCAGGTCGGATTCCTAGCGTACAGTGTACACTTCACGCACGCCCGCGCACGTTAAACATGATGAAAAAAGCGAACGAAAAGCGACACGAAAAACTTTATTCGCTTTGTTTTCTTGCATTTAATCGCTTTCGCTTTTTGTTCTACTTGACGAAAAATCCGAACTGCCGCATAGTCGCAACAGTCGCAAGCGCCTCACAAGCGCACAAGCAGGGCGAAACCTAGGGGCATAGCATACTCGATCCCCAGACATAGGCGAACGCCTGAACATACCGACTACGCGAAGGTGATTGAGTCACGACGATTGGTAACGTCCGACGAACTCAGGTCTCGGATGCCACTCAGCGGCTGACCGTAGCAGGGCACGCAAGTGATGCTTTGAAGCTGAGGGAGGGATGAAATGGACGAACCAACCAAGAAGAATCCTAAGCGTTGGTATTGTGTGGGGGATGATTCGCGCTCATTAGGCATTGGCTCAAAGGATGACTTGCGGGCGCAAGGGAAACGGATGCACGACACGCCGCCCCCACCACCAAAGTACCCGGAGGGACCATTACAGCACCGCGAGCAGAGGCTACGAGATAAAACTGAGAAGCAGTACAAGACAGGAGCCAAGTGTAAACTGAGCGACGGCCCCGGATATCCTGTGCACCCAGATGGACGTGCTTTAACCATAGAGGAGAGGTTTGAGGAGGCGTCTAACAGGCGGCTTACCCGGCTACGTGAACTCTGGCCGCAAGCCCAGCCGAACCAATTGGAGATCGGCAAGCTCTTGTATGAGGAGCGTAAGGATAGAATCTCCGTCGGCGGCAGAGGTCACAATGATGGCTTCCATGAGTGGCTGCGTCAGGCTGGGTTGTCCAAGGCATCGGCCTACCGGCGCATCGCGGAGTATGAGATAAGTATAGGCAAACGCGAGGACCCGCTGTCTAAACCCGTCTCACTTGAGACGACTTCGGTCGATTTTGAAGCATTTGACCCGGTAGCCGAAGTGGTCATACGCTCCGATGGAATCACTGAGCGGGTTGGTGGTTGGAGCAACCACCGGGTACGGGATGTTCACCCACCGGGATTCGACCCCGAGGTAGCATCCCCTGAACCGCTGGAGCGTCTAACAGCGGCTACCGAAAGACTGTATCAGGCAGCCCAGCATTATGGATTTGGACGCACCCAACCATGTGTCATAAAGGAGCGCCATAGTTTCTCCCGGTGGAGTGACTTCGGTCCCCTAGAGTACAACTTTACTGTGAAGTTTAGTGTCAAGAATGAGGCTGAGGCGCAGAAGCTGATAGCCATGTGGTCACTGAATCGAGAGGAGGACAACCTAGATGACACCATCGTCACCCGGCAAGAACCTACGGAAGAGAAGCAAGCGGAAGATCGCCAAGGCAGCCGCGAAGGAGAAGGCACGGCTAGCCGCGATTGAAGCAAAGCAGATCGTGACCAGTGCGGCTGGGTCCACTACGGCTAGCGCCGAGACACGCCATGTCACACCACCGAGCAAGCCCCAGATTGTGCAAGGGGGATTGCCGAGCGGTGGGCGGAGAGGAGACTGAAAATAAATTTCACAAACCTGTGCTTTTTCTAAAAACTTCCGACTGCTTAGAATCAACAAGTTACGCCAGCAATCGCCTACAGTCGCCTACAGTCGCCTACACTGTCTAATAGAATCAACAACTTAGCCTATACTTAGCCTATTGCATTTTGGCAATAGACGTGCTACAATAGATGTAACAGTAGAGATAGACCCACACCGCACTAACTAAATCAATCACTTACGAAGGAGAGGAGGACGGCTAATATGTCCAAACGTGGGAAACAATCGGCTAGACTGGTCGTCCGCAGGCTGGGCGGTGTCCGTGTCCTGAAGAAATATCTAGCCGACCAGAGCAACACCGAGTCCAGAGAGTTCGTCACCAAACTGCTGGCACGGTATGAAGCCAGCGAGAAGAGACGCAAGAAGCGTGCCGCGCACCGGGAGCTTTTGCACGGTGCCAGATTCAGCGGTCCAGCAACACCACCACCACCACCGACCTAGAAAGTCACATTCCGCAAGGGTCATGAAATACGTACCGAGGCTCAAACCACTAGCGCGCAAGACGCGTGGGTTCGTTGACCCAATCACTACCCGAGACGGTGTACTACCCAAGACCAGATACAAGACACGGCGCAAGGCGCTGGGCTGGTCACGGCTTTAGATTCACACATGTGCTGGGAGGCACAGCCAATGAAAGCACGACGCGAAAATTGTTATACACGAATCGAACTAAGGCAATAACACCAACACCGAAACCGCCCGCTAGGGAAGGGTTCGACATTCTCGAACAACAGGCCACCCTGGCAATCTTAGAGGGACGTCTGAACGGTCAACAGAAACGATTTCACCATCAGCTAAGGCACGCCGACATTCTGCACCGAGAGCCTCGCCACTGCGCTACAGGGAAAGGCTGTGCAGCATATCTACGTTGCCATGTTGGTGCAAGGTTTCAAACCAAGCCACAACGACAAGCCGAAAGTAGGGAAGAAGTAATGCAGATGACCAATGAGTTATACCAGTGCGCTGAGAGATGCTTCGGCATGGCGAATCTCAAGCCGAAGGACGTAGGCGAAGTGCTGGGCAAGTTAGAGAGCGAGTTCGGCATCGCAGCGACGGTGGTGGGTAATTACCTAGAATTGCGGCAGGGTGAGCAACTCATGTCCACTGGCACCGTGTTGACTGCTCTTCGGGACAAGCACCCGCGATTGTTCTTCGGGTCTGCTGGCTCGATAAATTTCACATTAGATTTGCTGGTGATGAAGCTGCCAAAATTCGGTTCATCAACACACACGGTCTAGCGGCATGGACTGATTTGCCCTACAACGAAAAATCAGTCACCGCCCAGCACACAGTCACCGACCAGATTGCCCATGCGGGAATGAGGGCGTCTGATATTAGCGATTGTCCACTGCCGAGAAGAGCAAATTAGTGGGTAAGATCGGCGCAAAGGGCATCGCCGCTATCGTGGCTCGCAGATAAGTTTTATCAAGCCGCACAGCGGCAGAAAGAAGTAACAGCAATGATGAATAATCCAAGACAAGGTTCCAGCGTTACAACGTCGATGAATGTTGGAGATACACCCGCATCCCGTACACCCATGGCAGACCGATTCCAGACAACCCAGCGTCATTTTCAGCATTTCGAAAGTGGGGCCCCATGGCACTGATAGCAGCGTCACAGGCATGGCCTTGGGAAGTCAGGTGTCACCATGTGTCATTAAGCAGGTTGACCATAACGCACTGAAGGCAGCAACAAGGGTGACCACCGTGGTCCACACAATGACACCGCGAAGGCTAGCGTCTGGCAGGCGGCTGATAACGGCGGGCCCAGAAAGCCTGCTGGGCAGTTCCGCAATAGCCGTAATGATAACGGCGGGGGCTTCCAGAGCACCGTCGATTCCAGTGAAGTCGGCGGCTAACGAGATGGCTGGGATATGGTGCGCAGAGAGACTCTGCGCCTGGACGTACATTCCATCCGTCCACTTGAAACAGTACCAGCCTACAGTTCCACGGTCTGCCCTTCCCTCAACAGGCAGGCTGTGACGCTGGGAGTTCCTACAGTCTGCGAAGCGTAGGCAGGTCTCATAGTCCTGTCTCCAGACTCCCAGTGAGTTTCCCGTGGCAATTAGCCTCCTAGTGGCTACGGGCGGGGAGGGGTCTGTGTGAGACAGGCTCTCCCACTTTTCAGAAAGGCACACCAATGACAATCAAAGAACGCAAAAAGAGAGTAACCGCAAATACCGCGCTGCCCACCCTGAAAAGATTCGGGATTTGCAACGCAAAAGGTATGCTGCCCACCCTGGAAAGGTTCTGGAGGATCGACGCAAGCGCAGATACGGCAAGGGTTCCCACGAACATCTCGAAGCACAGGTTAAAAAGCAACATGGTTGCTGTGCCATTTGTGCCAAGCCTTTTACCGAAACGCCTTGTCTCGACCACAACCACGAGACTAAACAGTGGCGCGGAGCACTCTGCCAAGGATGCAACATTGCTCTAGGGTACTTGGGGAAGATACAGGCACACTCAGAAAAGCAGTCTGGTATTTGCAACAGTGGAGAACCAATGCCTAGAGAAATCCGACTCCCCTACCAAGATGAAAAGGCAGACTTAGAGTTTGCAGTGAAGTATGAAGCAGGTGAGGTCACAGACTCATTTGGCAACACGTATCTGGGCACCAATAAGCGATATGGTGAACTGGTCTTGATGGTTGGGTCCACAGCCTAAAACAGAGCGACCAGCACCTGTGGCGCTAAAGGATGAATCCCAACAACCCCATAGCAATCTCGGTATCAGTGCCGCAGAGCGTGCAGCAATGTTAGACGATTGGAGCCAGCGACACCGCAGACTGTCTGAGGCTGAGATACGACGATTGCACCCATACGAAACATGAACATGGGCATTGAATATGCCCTCAAGAGGTCAACATGAAGTACCCAACTAGAAGCATGATTTCGCTACTCTAAACTGGCCCCACTTCGATCATTACATTTGGCCCCACCCATAACCGATAAATCGGCCTACCCTGTGCGCGAGAGCGGACGGGGAGGGCGATGGACAGGAGACGCAAGGTGGAGCTATTCGAAGAGATCCGGCGGGAACACGCACATGGAGCGGGCACGATTCGTGCGGTCGCGAAGAAACTGGGTGTGCATCGGCGTATGGTGCGGCAAGCCCTGGCTAGTTCGATTCCGCCGAAGCGCAAACTGGCGGCGCGAAACAAGCCGAGGCTGGGTCCGGTGATGGAGTTTATTGACGGGATTCTGCGCGAGGATGAGACGGCGCCGCGTAAACAGCGGCACACGGCACATCGGATCTGGGAACGAATCCGGCAAGAGCGCTCGGACACCGTGGCGGAAGCGACCGTGCGCCGTTATGTGCGGAAGGCAAGCAAAAGTTAGGACTCACGGGGCGGCAGACATTCGTGCCGCAAGTCTACGATTGGGGCGGCGAGGCGCAGGTGGATTGGTACGAAGCCATGGCTGACTTCGCGGGCGAACGATTGCGGGTTTACATTTTTGCGATGCGCTCGATGGCGAGTGGGGGAGCGTTTCACGTGGCCTACTATCACGCCACGCAGCAGGCGTTTCTGGAGGCGCACGAGCTGGCATTCGCGTATTTCGGTGGCGTGTTTCGCTGCTTGCGCTACGACAACCTGAAGAGTGCGGTGAAGAAGATTTTGCGCGGGCATCAGCGGGAGGAGACGGAACGCTTGATTGCATTCCGCTCGCATTGGGGATTCCAGACGGAGTTTTGCAATCCAGCGCGAGGCAACGAGAAGGGCGGTGTGGAAGGCGAGGTAGGTTATTTCCGCCGAAACCATCTGGTTCCGGTTCCACAAGCGCAGAACTTGGAAGAGTTGAACCAACACTTACGAAGTTGCTGCCAGCAAGACGAACAGCGGCGGATCGCAGGCAAACCGATGCCAGTCGGGGAGGCGATGCGGATCGAGCGCGAGCATCTGCTGCCATTGTCCGCGGAAGGATTCGAGCTGGCAGAGATGAGTTTCCCGACAGTGGATGGTAAGGGTTGCGTGAAGGTGCGCACGAACTTCTACTCGACGCCACTGAGGCCGGGGACGCGCCCGCAAGCGAAACTTCTGCCGGCGTATGTTGAGATCTGGCAGGAACGGGAGTGCGTGGCGCGGCACGAGCGCAGTTTCGGTCGCTATGAGCAGGTGCTCGATCTGGAGCACTATCTCGACGTGCTGGAGAGGAAACCGGGAGCGCTGGCGGGATCGAGTCCGCTGCGGCAGTGGCGGGAACGCGGACGCTGGCCAGAGAGTTTCGACCGGCTCTGGCTGAGTTTACAAGAACGGCACGGCAAACACTCGGGCACGCGAGAGATGATCGAGTTACTCACTCTCGGCAAGCGTTACGGGTGGGATCAGATGCAGCAAGTTGTCGAGCAATCGTTGGCGTTGGGTTGCACGGATGCGGCCGCAGTTCGGCACCTGCTGACGGCAACAGAACTGAATCGTCCGCGCCCCGAGTTGCTCGAACTGAATGGACTGGAACGCTACGAGCGACCGATGCCGCTGATAAACGAGTATGACCAACTACTCAGCATCGCGACCTCCGCTGCGGGGGTGGCGCGATGAAAGAGCAAACCCAGGCTCTCGAACACGCCAGCGTAAAGCAATATTGCAAAGCGTTGCGCGTTCCGATGATCGGAGCGCACTTCGTGCAACTGGCGGAGCAGGCCATCAAAGAACAGCGCAGCCACATCGGGTATCTGGAAGCGCTGCTCACGATGGAGTCGGAAGAGCGCGACCGGCACGCCATTCAGCAACGGCTGCGCGATGCCAAGCTGCCACGGCTGAAGACACTGGAAGAGTTCGACTTCAACCAGGCACGGCAGATCCCGGCGGCGAAGATCCGCGAACTGGCCGAAGGCGGCTACATTGAGCGCGCTGAACCGGTGGTGCTGATGGGCGAATGCGGTACCGGTAAGACGCATCTGGCGACAGGTCTGTGCGTAGCCGCGTGCCGCCAGAAACGGAGGGCGCGATTCACCACCGCCGCAAACCTGGTCAATGAGTTGGTGGAAGCGCGACAACACAACGCGGTGAAGCGAGTGCTGGCACGCTGGTTGCGCTACGACGTGATTGTCCTCGACGAAGTGGGTTACGTGCCGCTGGCCGACATCGGAGCGGAGTTCCTGTTCCAAGTGATCGCCGAACGCGCCGAGCGAACTGCGTTAATCGTGACCACGAACCTGCCGTTTTCCGAGTGGACGCAGGTGATTCCCAATCCGCGCTTGTGCAAGGCGTTGCTGGACCGGATCACGGACCGAGCGCACATTATCGAAACCGGCATCGAGTCCTACCGCTTTCGCAGAACCCTGGAGGTGCGCCAGAAAAAGAAAGCATCGTAGGCGACTGCTTCTATAGCGCTGGGCAAGGGAAGGAACTCAAACGCCGTTCCTTCCCCTGCGACCCCATCCTGGCTGGAACCGCAAGACCGGACAGGCATCCTTATTATTAATACAGGTGGGGCCAAATGTGAGTATCACGGTGGGGCCAAATCAAGTTGTCAAACGCAAAGCAAGGTGGTACCCAAGTTATCAGTTAAGGACATGGCCGATGCAAGATCAATAGCGTACGGGCGTACGCCGCACTTGCTGCACACCCGAGAATCTGTGGCATCAATCTGAACCCGGGCGAACGAACCAATGACCGACTGGTTGCAGATGGCGATCTACCATGCCATCGAATCGGTACGTGAGTGCTATTTAGCCAGTCTTGCATAGATATATTAGCTACGCAGCAGGGCGCAGCCGATGAGCGACCAATTTGGTGATGCCGATTTGCTGCTCTACAGAGTCGTCAGGAAGACTCTTGGCTATGCCGGAAACACGGGCATCCGTGAACTAGTGAGAAAGGGTCATTGAATGAATCAGGATTGGCGCTGGCTCGAACGATCGGCGCATCACGACCGATTCACTCAGGAAGTATCTAGCGCGGCGGAAGGAATACGCTGAGGCGCTACTGACGTTCGGATACAACGAGGCGCAGATGCAGGCTATGCGCCAAGCCAAACAGCAGCGCGAAGCACCACGCCCTGCCGTTGCTACCGCCAATGAGTTACGGAACCCAGAGACCGGCACTGCCCCCAATGTCCGGTGCGCGGCGGCGCACGATGGGTTTCGAGGCGTGGCATATGACAGCAGAGATGGCCCATTACATAACAGAGTTAATTGAGTCGGATGAACAGCAACGAGCCAGAGGTTACGCCGACTGGTGTAAAGAAGTTCAGGAGTTAAGAAGGCAACTGGCAGAGAAAAAGGAAAGGGGAGACCATGAGCAAACTCGACAGATTCAGACGGCTGACGCTGGTCGATAAAGAACGTATCCGAGAAGAGATTCTATCCAACTGTGACCTGATAGGAGACTGTTGGGTGTATCGCGGCACTGAGAACCCTACAGAGTGCTACGGCATGAAATACATTCAAGGCATGATGCGGACTGTCTCCCGCTTCATGCTGGCCTACGCCACACGGGAGAGTCTGGATACGAACGATGAGCCTGCCACGACACGAACCTATGCCCCTACAGGGCTTGCTGCAATCCTGCCCACTTGAATTGGGGCACCCACCAAGAAAACTGCGTCAAACGGGAGAAGGATGCAAGGACAGGGCTTGGCAGTTCCACCTATCGGTGCCACTGGGCCATGTCACCCATGAAAACGTACACTATACACCGTGATTTCAGGGGTTGTAGACTTCAGTGTTTAGCAACTTGGCTGGTACTCAGGCAGGCAGCATCTCTCAAATACACGCCAAATTGATGTTTTTCAGGTAATTTTGACGGTGGGTGTAGAAAGCATTGTCTGCAATGCAACGCCACTGCTTTGGCCTTACCAATGCTCGTATACTATACATTTACTGTCTCTCTTGGGATGTATTGACTGCTCTGCTCTTACCTGCCTGTCCCTTGCTCGGTGTCCTGCTATCGTGGTCGGAATCGTAGCGTACACTGTACGCTTTGCATCCCCCAATCCCAGCGTACGCCGTACGCCCAGCAAACCATTGAAACCAAAGGGTCACGCGTGGGGCACACCGTCTCCGACGCGTGACTCTTTAGAATCAACAACTGCTAGACTAGCGTGGTGAACACACCGTTCACCAAGGATGACTGTTTAGAATCAACAACTTGCTAGCTGGGGTACACACGTCCCCTACGCGTGACTCTTTAGAATCAACAACTTGCTAGACATAGCGTGGTGAAGACACCGTTCATGAATCAGACTGATTAGAATCAACAACTTGCTAGCGAGGGGTACACACCGTCCCCGACGCATGACTGTTTAGAAAGAACCACATACATGCAATCATTCGTAGTCGCCTGTTTTACCCTTGAAACCCGGTGCGTGCTCCCAGACGATCTGGCGAACCAGTTAATGAACCTGCTGAGCAGTGACGGATTCAACGCGCCCAACGCCACAATCACGACCACAGTAGAGAGCACCAGTGCTCAGCCTGTAGGTGCAGATACAGTCGTAATCGAGCTGCTCAGCCCCGACGGCACCACCAACGAAGAGATTACCGACTGGGTGACCGACTGCATCGAGTCGCTGGTGGTGCCCACAAGCCCACCGCTAGAAGTTCTATCCATAGGAGTTTTTTAATGACAACACAAGAATTTACCCAACTGAAATCCGACCTAGAGATGCTATGGGTCCAATCGTTACCCGGCACTGAAAAGCCTAGCCGCCATTTTATTCCGAGCTGGGCCAGCCTTGATGTGGCAGTGGGCTGGCGATTGAAGCCATCGAGAAAACCGCTGCACGGAATCAGCGGGAGCCACTAGAAAATGCGAGATGGTTTTGCACCAGCGTCCTGAAAAATCTGATAAGGCAGTACTGGGCAGAGAACCCAGAGGCACAGTGACCGCCATGTTGATTTCGGTAGTCTGATCCGGCCCAGTTCGGCGGTTTGATGTGGCCCACCCTCCAAGACGAACGAGTACTCTGATTCGGGCGCAGCCCGAACGGAGGGGACTCGTTGGACTGGAGAGCGAAAGTGGAGTTATTCGAACAGATCCGCCGAGAGTATGAGTTCGGAATCGGGACAATCGCGGGCGTGGCCAAGAAGGTGGGAGTGCACCGTCGGATGGTACGCGAAGCGATCGGCAGCGCGTTACCCAAGCCGCGGAAGAAAACCGAGCGTCCGAGATGGAAACTAAAAGCAGCGGTCGAGTTTATCGATGCGCTTCTGGAAGGGGATCGCAAAGCACCGCGGAAGCAGCGGCACACCGCGCATCGGATCTGGGAGCGGATTGGGCAACAGCTACCGGAGTGCAGGATCGGAGAACGGACGGTTCGCCAGTACGTGCACAATCGAAAGATCGTGCTGGGGATGGCGGTGCACGAGATCTGCGTACCACAGAGTTATGGCTGGGGCGTCGAGGCGCAGGTCGATTGGTACGAAGCGTATGCGGATCTGACCGGCGAGCGGGTGAAACTGCAGGTGTTCGCGATGCGCAGCATGGCCAGCGGAGCGGCGTTTCACTGCGCCTACCGGCATGCGACCCAGCAAGCGTTTCTGGAAGCGCATGAGTTGGCATTCGCTTACTTTGGCGGGGTGTTTCGAAAGCTTCGGTACGACAACCTGACCTCTGCGGTAAGGAAGATCCTGCGAGGATCGCGACGGGAACAGACATCCCGGTTTGTTGCCTTCCGTTCGCACTGGCGATTTGAGGCGGAGTTTTGCACGCCGGCCGAGCCCCATGAAAAGGGCGGCATTGAGGGAGAGGTCGGGTATTTTCGGCGGAACCATTGGGTGCCCGTGCCAGAAGCGGAGGACGTGGACGCGCTCAATCGGCAGCTCTTGCAAGCGTGCCAGGAGGACGAACGTCGGCTCATGGCGGGGCGCGAGCGGACCGTTGGCTCCGGCCTGGTCATCGAGCGCGAACATTTGTTGCCGCTGGGAGAAGAGGGATTCGACCTAGCGCAAACGAGTTTCCCGACGGTGAACAGGTTGGGTTGTGCCAAGGTGCTCACCAACCTGTACTCCCTCCCGTTGCCGGCTGGCGCTCAGGTGCAAGCGAAAGCGTACGCCAGCACAGTCGAACTGTGGCACGAGGGGCGGTGTGTAGCGCAGCATGAACGCTGTTACCGGCGTCAACAACAGATCCTCGATCTCGAACATTACTTGGACGTGCTGTATCGAAAGCCTGGTGCCCTGGCGGGATCGAAGCCACTGGAGCAGAGGCGTCATGCGGGATTATGGCCAGCGAGCTTCGACCGGATCTGGGAAGCACTGATAGAGCGTCACGGAAAACAGAGCGGGACCCGGCAGATGATTGATCTGCTCAAACTGTCGCAAAAGCATGGCCAGGAGAAGTTACAGAAGGCGGTGGAAACAGCTCTGTCCAGCGGTTGCTATGATGCCGCCGCGGTCCAACATTTGTTGAGCTCCGAGGATCTGAGGCACACAGCCTGCGAGGCCATCGACGTCGGTGTGCTGGAGCGGTACGCGCGGCCTATGCCGGTCCTGCTTGAGTACGATCAGCTTCTCACCATGGGAGGCGGGCAATGAGCAACCCGATGGTGCAGTTGCAGGAGGCGACGATCAAAGCACAGTGCAAGACTCTACGAATGCCGATGGTCGCCTCGCAGTTCGAAACCCTGGCGGAGCAGGCGATTCGCGAGAAGCAGAGCCATATCGGATATCTCGAAGCACTACTGTTGGCCGAGATCGAAGAGCGGGAACGCAACACGATTGAACGCCGCATCCGGGACGCACATCTTCCACGCCTGAAAACGCTGGAGGAGTTCGATTACACGCAGTCGCCGAATGTGACGGCGGCAAAGATGCGCGACCTGGCCGAAGGCGGCTATATCGATCGGGCCGAACCCGTCCTCTTTATCGGCGAATGCGGCACGGGCAAGACCCATCTGCTCACCGGACTTTGCGTGGCGGCATGCCGGCAGAAGCGACGGGTACGTTTTACCACCGCGGCCGGTCTGGTCAACGAACTGGTGGAGGCCAAGCATCAGTTACAGCTGCGGCGCGTGATGGCTCGCTGGAGTCGCTACGATCTGATTGCCATTGACGAAGTCGGATACGTTCCCTTGGCCGAAGTCGGCGCCGAGTTCCTGTTTCAGGTCGTGGCCGATCGAGCTGAGAAAGCCGCAGTGGTGCTGACCACGAACCTGCCCTTTTCCGAGTGGACACAGGTCATACCCAACGCACGACTCTGTAAAGCGTTGCTGGATCGAATTACCGATCGAGCTCACATCCTGGAGACGGGCACGGAATCCTATCGCTTCCGCCGAACTGCGGAAAAGCAAAAGAAGGGAGCCAAGGCGCACGGAGCTGCTTAAGCCGTGGAAATGACGGGCAGTGGAAAGCCTGGAAAACCAAAATCAGGTTTTCCAACCTTCCCACCGCCCTTGGAAATCGCTTCGCGATTTCCACATTCCCCCAGCTTCGATGACTCCTTATATATAAGGTGAGGCAAAAACAGGCCTCGCTAAGGGAATCAAACAACTTAGGGTGGGCCACATTAAAACGCCGAAATGGGCCAAGAGAACTTGCCAAACGCACATGTTACTCGCTTCCGCCGTATGTTGGGTTGCTGTGGTTATTCTGGTGAGCCGATGACCCAAGAGAGAGTGCAGATAATCGCACGCCACAACACATCGGGCCTCATGGATCGGCTGACCCGTCAGGGGCAGTATGAAATCTGTAAAGTATGCGGAGATTTTGGTGGCGCACCTTCCCGCCGATCCTGCTGGCAATCGGTACTGGCAATTTCACAATCGCTGACGGGCACCATCGGGTGTGCGCTGCGATCCTGCTGGGACACGACCAATCGACTGTCACACATGCGTCCGTTAGACGCTGGCAATGGCTGGGAGTGGTGAGCCGCGCACTGCCCCAAAATTTGTACCAACACCCAACACGATTCGGCGCAATTTGTTCAAGTCTGAACTGGCGGATGTGTGAGCAAACACCACGTTTGGCGTGCACTTCAGAGTTTGGCGAGAAAATTGCAGGCAACAACTCCCAAATGTTTGATCTTGTTCAAGTAGGTGAGATTAGTCTACGCGACAGGCACGGTCGTCGGCCGATGGTCGTTAGTCGTCGGCAAGCCACTCCCATGAGTTGTGGTTAGACGCAAGGCCCATCGACGCGAACGCAAGCGGATCGCGAACGACCAACGACCAACGACTAACGACCGACGACTGACGACCGGCACTCACTCATGCGCCGTTCGTCCCGCAAGCAACTCCAGCGCATGCGGCAGCAAATCGATTACCACCTGCAGCGACTCAACCGCTCCCGTCGGACTGCCCGGCAGATTTAAAATCAAGCTCGTTCCCCGGATGCCGCACACCCCGCGACCGAGCGCGGCGAAGCGCGTCTTCTGCGTTCCCTGCAAGCGCATTTGTTCGGCAATCCCTTCCACCAGCCGATCGCAGACCGCGACCGTCGCCTCCGGCGTAACGTCGCGCGGAGCGATCCCGGTCCCGCCCGTAGTGACCACCAGCCGGGCCACGCGGCATAACTTTATCAGTTCATTCTGAATCTCAATGCGCTCATCGGCCACCACGCTGCGCACCACCACCTGGAAATCACTTCGCTCCAACGCTTCGGTCACGGCCGGCCCGGAGACATCCACCTTTTCGCCGCGCGAACACGAATCGCTGACGGTCAACACCGCTGCAGTTGTTTTAGGAAGTATCGTTGCAGAAAGTAGCGAGGCATCAGGTGTCGAGGAGGACATCTTCACCCTCAGCCGCGGCGTCGCGCTGCGCCTCGTCGAGCAGCCGCAATCCTTCCATCAGCAGCCCCTGTGTATTCAGAGTCGTTGTCTCCAGCGCCGATTTGCCGTTGAAATCAATCTGGAAATTTCCATCCGTCCAGCGCAGCACTTTGAAAACCGCTTCGTCGCCCGTAACCGAACCATACACCGCGTGCTTCGCCTGCCCCTGGCTGAAATAAATCTCGCATCTATCGGCCCCATTCGTAGTGGTGAGCAGACAGCTCTTGCGTCCCATTTCCAGCGACTGCACCAGGTCAATGACATTCATCTGCGACAGGTTGCCGCGCAACAGGCCATCGGTCGACGCCGCCTTGCTCAGTTTTTCCAGCGCGATCCGGTCAACCACGCGCTTGATCTTGTGCGTCGCATCCTTCAGGAAAAAAGGTTTTTCCAGATAGTCTTCAATCGGGTCCTGCATCGACAAACGCTCGCTGATATCGGCCTTGCTGGCCATCAGGATCACCGCGATTCCCGCCGTCGCCGGCCTGCTCTTCAGTTTTTCCAGCAATTGCCGGCCATCCATGCCCGGCATCCGGTAGTCGCAGATCAGCACGTCCGGCACGTCATCGATCGCCTTCAACAAAGCATCGGCGCCGTCGGTGGCAACCGTCACCACGCCCATCCCCGAAAGCGCCTGCTGGAGCATCCCCAGCACCATCGGGTTGTCATCCACCAGCAGGATTTTGACGTTGCTCGCCATAAGGTTCGTATCAGGGCATCGCTTTAGCGATGTCGGATTCCCCGTCATGAACAGCCCCTTGAGGGGCTGGCCTGGCGTCCGGTCTTCGGCACCAATGATAACTATTTCGCTTCGCGCTTCTCCGGTACTCTCCGCTCTTTCCGCCCGACTTCCGCTCCAGCACCACTTCGCGGATCTCAATGCCCTTGTCGAGCGCCTTGCACATGTCGTACACGGTAAGCGCCGCCACGCTGGCCGCGACCAGCGCTTCCATCTCCACGCCCGTCTCCGCCGTAGTCTTTACTTTTGTGGCAATAGAAACGCCATTCTCGCACACGCGCAAGGTCACAGCAATGTGCGACAGGGCTACGGGATGGCACATCGGAATCAGTTCCGAAGTCCGCTTCGCCGCCATGATTCCCGCCGTCCGCGCCACTTCCAGCGGATCACCCTTCGGATTTTTCGGCAACGCCCGCAACACCTCCGGAGTCATGACGACGAAAGCGCTGGCATGGGCTTCGCGCGCCGTTCGTGGCTTCCGCGAAACATCCACCATGCGGGCCTGCCCCTGCGGATCGTAGTGCGAAAGTTTCTTGGTCATCGCCCCAGAAGTTTATGGTACCCGATGCTGCGGTGTGCGCGAGGGGCAGTGTCCAGTTGAGCACGGAAGACTCGATTGGAAAGCCTAAGTCTATTGTTTGCCGAGGAACATCGGCCTCTCGATCGCGAGCAAGATCGTCCTAAAGTTCCGCACGAAAGTGCCGATAGCGCAACAGTCGGGAGCGGGCTACGGCTTCCGCACAACGTGGAACCATGAAAACTCCAACCAGAGTGCTCCGGTTCCTCCATGCAACCCCACGACCGGCGGTAACGCCGATCCCCACCAGCACGAGGAGGGTTTATGAAGACACAGAGCTGCATTCTGCGCAAGTTGACCATAGGCTTGTTCCTGCTGCTAACCGTTGGTATGCTGCACGCCCAGTCCCAGGGCAAGACCCTCAGGATAAAGATCCCGTTCGACTTCAATGTAGGGGAGCAGAGATTCCTGGCCGGTGAATACACGCTCCAACCCCTGCGTCAGCACACTATGCTGCTCCAGGACCGAAGCGGTGAGGCCCTGACCAACTTCTTCACCAACTCCGTGGAATCCAAAGAACCGCAGGATTCTGCGAAGCTGGTTTTCCATTCCTATGAAGGGCGTCATTTCCTGGCCGAGATGTGGCAACCTGGAAGCGATGTCGGACAGGAAATGTTCAAATCGACCGCCGAACGTGAGATGGAAAAGCATTTGCCCGACGAACCGGTCACATTGGCCTTCGCTACACAGCGATAGTGCACGGCGATAGTTGCACGGCCTCGGGCGGAGTTCACCGGACGGGTTCGAAGTCCGGAACCTCAATCCCTCAGCGACTCTTGCAACCTGGTAGGAGTCAGAGCGTCGATTCCGGCAGCGCAAAGTTAGAAGTCATCCCATCCGCTGCCGGAATCCCGTCTTCAGAGCCTCAATATAGAAACCCACTCGCCAGCCTCAATGCGTTCGCGGTCCGGAGGAACGACAACATAGCAATTCGACCGCCCCACGGTTGCGATATCTCCCGACCCTTGCCAGCGCGCCAACTCCACCTCGGAGTCCTCAAACTCCCCCGAAAGCACCGCCGGAAGAAAGCGCTTCAAGCCGGTCTTGGTTCGAATTTCAGATTTCAGCCGCGCGCGAAGAAAAATCAGCGGCTGCGGCGTCATTCCCGCGAGCGCCTCAATCATCGGCCGGGCGAACAACTCAAAAGTCACCATGGTGGATACCGGATTCCCCGGCAAGCCAAAGAAATATCGCTTGTGTCCGTTTTGTTCGTGTGGCGCGGAGACTCCTGTCCGCGTGCGTGCAGCGGATTCCCCCTCCACGCCGACATGAGTGCCCGCGCCAAACGAACCAAAAACCACCGGCCGCCCCGGCTGAATCTGCGCGCCCGTAAAATAAAACTCCGCCCGCAACTCCGCGAGTACCTGCTCCACCAGATCGTACTTCCCCATCGAAACGCCGCCGGTCAGCAATAACAGATCACACTCCATGCCTTGCTCGATTAACGCCCGCAGCTGTCCGGATTCATCCCGAGCAATTCGCAGCCGCACCGCCTCTCCCCCAGCGTTCTGCACCTGCGCCGCCAGCGAATACGAATTCGAATTACGTATTTGCGCCGGGCCCGGCGCGGCGTCGATTTCGACCAACTCATCGCCTGTAGAAAGCACTGCTACGCGCGGCCTGCGAAACACCTGCACGCGGCTCTGGCCGACGGACGCCGCAATCGCAATACCCGCATGATCGAGCCGTCGACGTTTACTCAGCAGGATTTGTCCCGCGCGTGCCTCCGCCCCGCGTGGCACGAAATTCTCGCCCACGCCAACGCTGCGCTGGATGTCAACGAATCTGATGTCAACGAATTTTTCAGTGAGGGTGCCCCATCCTAACGCTGCGTTTTTTGCGGCGTTAGGGTGGGAGCCTTGTGCCAAAGCCGTATGCTCCACCATCACCACCGCATCCGCTCCCGCCGGCAGCGGAGCCCCAGTCATAATCCCCACCGCCTGCCCGCGCCCGACGGAGCACGCAGCCGGTTCGGTCCAATCGCCCGCCTTCACTTCCCCAACAACTTCAAGCCGTGCCGGAAGCTCTAGCACGTCCGCCGCGCAAACCGCATATCCATCGCGAGCCGCCCGATCAAACGGAGGGAAGTCGCGGTCAGCCAAAATCTCCTCAGCCAGCACTCGACCCACCCCCGCCAGCAGCTCCACCGTCTCAACCTCTCCCGGACACACCCCCGCCGCATGTTTCTCAACTAGGCGCCGAGCAATTTCAAAGCTCACAACGGAGGACATTGGGAAATGATACGCCGCCGGTTTCGACTCTGGTCGTGTGGTGACGGGGCTCTGCCCCGTCCGGCCGGGCGAGGACGCCCTCCTCTCCATAGGTTCTCCACCGGCGGGTTTTCTGAGAGCTGAGAGCCGACGGCTGAGAGCTGGTTTACCGCGCCAGTTCCTGCCCCAGCACCGTTGCGTTGGTGGCGAAGCACAGGCCGGCTTCCATATCCACCAGGCCGCCGCGGACAAGCTTTGCGATCTCGCCATCGAAGTGCTGCATGCCCTCGCCTTCGCTGGCCTTGATCGCATCCAGCAGCGTGCGGCCTGGTCGCTCGCCTTGTTCCACACAATCGCGAGTGCGCGAGTTGGCTTTCAGGATTTCGACGACTGCGATGCGATCGCCGCCATCGCTGCGCGGAATCAGCCTCTGGGCAATGATGTAGCGAAAAGTCTTGGCCAGACGCTCCCGCACCGCTTGCTGCTCGGCAGCCGGAAACGTGCCGATGATGCGCTCCACCGTCTTCGAAGCATCGACCGTATTCATGCTGGAAAGAACGATATGGCCGTTTTCAGCGGCTTCGAGAAGAATCTCCAGCGTCTCCCGGTCGCGGATTTCGCCGACCATAATAACCCGCGGAGCCTGCCGCAGCGCCGCCCGCAACGCCATCGTGAAACTTGGCGCATCGCTGTGCAGTTCGCGCTGGTGCACCGTCGATTTCTTGTGCTTGTGCAGAAACTCGATCGGATCTTCGACCGTCAGAACGTGGTAGCAATGCTCGGTGTTAATGCGGTCGATCAATGCAGCCAGCGTAGAAGACTTGCCCGATCCAGCGCCGCCCGTGACCAGAATAATCCCGCTTCTGACCTTTGCCGCCTCTTCCAGTTGCGCCGGCAGACGAAGCGAACTGAACGTGGGAATGACCGTCGGAATCACGCGCATCACAATCGCGCAACTTCCCCGCTGGATAAATACATTCACCCGAAACCGCGCCATTCCTGGCAATCCAAATGAAACATCGCAAGAACCCTGCTCGCGCAGCGCATTGATTGCCTGTTTATTGTTGCCGATCAGGTCGGCCGCGATGCGCCGGGTATCGTCAGCCGAAAGCGCGCTGCTGCCAGGGGCTTCGACCGCTACCAGTTGCCCATGAATCTCAACCTGCGGAGGCCGCCCCGGAGAAAAAATCAGATCGCTGACCTTGTCGGAAGCGCGCAACATGCCCGCCAGCAACACAGGCGTCGGGATCGAACCCTTTCCACTGATGCCCTCGAAGGCAATCGCAATCGGGGAATTCCCCGGAGACGCCATTCCACACACTCCCAATCATCAGCATTAGCGTTGGCATTTAACACCACAGGGGAGAGACGTCACGAAGCCCGGGAACCTGTGCCATGACTGTAGCGCGGACGTGTGGAAGAGTGGAAGGACAACAAGGCCATCAACCTCGGTAACCAAGAACAGTACCCAGTACCCAGTTGCCAGTGAGACCGCGGAGCTGTTGGCGAACCGGCCATGAGAAGCAGCAACCACGCACGGTAAGGGTTCTCTGGGTACTGGTTACTGGTCACCGGGTACTGGGTACTGGAAACTGAACTGCGTTTCAGTTCTTCTTCGCCGATTTCTTCTTCGAGCCAAAACCGGTTTCGACGGGCGCTCCTATGCTCGCCAGCATGTCCTTGGCTGGCTGCGCAAACGGGCCGTTCGGGTCGAGTTCAAGATACTTCTGAAAGGCCTGCGCCGTGCCTTCAGGAGCGGTCGCCTTGCCATCTTTTCCGATGCTCTCCTTGGCAATCAGGTTGATTCCCTTCCAGTAGTAGGCAGCAGCCTTGGTCGGATCGGCGGCAATCGCTTTGTCAAAGGCCGCGATCGCATCGTCGGCTTTGCCGGCATTGGTGTAAACGGCGCCGATGTTGAAGTAATAGGATGCCGCACCCGTCGGATCCACTTGGGCCGCCTTGTTGTAGTCCCCCACGGCGTCGTCGATCTTGTTCAACTTGGAATACGCCTGGGCCATGTTGTTGTAGTAAGCCGCCAGTTTCTTGTTGTTGTCGGGATCCTTCTGCGCGGTTTCCGAAGCCGTGCGCAGATCAATGGCTTTCTGATAATCGGCGGCGGCCATCTCGTATCGCTTCTGTTTTTCTGCGGGATCGGTCTGCTTGGGTGCCGAGTTGAGATAGGCGTTCGCAAGTTCGTACCAGATGGGATCGCGGGTAGCGTCGATCTGGTTGGCCTCGTTCAAGGTAGAAATCGCCGTCTCGTAGTCCTTCGCTTCCTCGGCCGTCCGCGCGGCTTTGAGCTTGTCATTCAGCGTGCCCACTGTCTTATTTTCAGTGGCGACCTTGGCAGCAGCCTCCTGCCTCGCCTTGGCTTGTTCAGGGGTCAATCCCTCGCCCTGGGCTGCGTTCGACTGTTCTTTCTTCAAGTCGATATCCTGGGTGACTTCGTCCAAACCCACCGTAATGCCGTTGATGTGAAAGATTTCTTTGCCGTCTTTCTGCAGGGCGACGTTGTACTTTCCCGGACTGATGCCGAGCGAGAAATACTCGCCCTTCTTGTTGGTTTTGAGTTCGTACTTGTGGCCGGTGTCGGTCGAGGTCCACTCCACTTCGGCTCCCACGAGCGGACTGCCATCAAGGTCTTTGCAAACGCCCTTGACACTCCCCGTGGTTTGGGCGAGTGCGAACGGCGCACCTAGCCCCACGACAAGGGCAACAACAAAGATCAGCAACAGCGGAAGCACCCAATATTTCGTCATAACTTAGTCTCCCGGCACGAAATTTCGATTTACTAAACTCTGTGCTCTGCTTCGCATCTCAGCGCTCAGGTTCGAATCTCTACGCTCAGATTAGTATCCAGGCACCGCTTAAGAGATGCCGCAAGTTCTCCAAAATCAAAGGCCCCTTCAGGGACTGCCATTGAACGGCGATTTCCAACACCGGATTCTATCTGAATCCGGCCGCCGTTTCCGCATACGGAATGCGGTCCTCCGCTCCCGCTTCGCGAAACGCCCGCAGGCGGAGCACACAGCTGTCGCAGACACCGCAGGCGCGATCTTCGCCCTGATAGCACGACCACGTTAAATCCAAGGGGGCACCCAATTCAAGGCCTAGCCTCACAATCTCACTCTTATGCATGGCAATCAGTGGCGTCACCACTCGGATGATTCCCTCCTTGGTGCCCGCCTTCACCACTTCGTTGAACGCTCGATAATACTCCGGCCGGCAATCGGGATAGCCGGAACTGTCTGGCTCGACCGCTCCGATATAAACTTTTTCGGCCCCCAAAACTTCCGCCCAACTGACCGCGACCGCGAGAAAATGCGCGTTGCGAAAGGGGACATACGTCACCGGAACGCCGACACCCAGGGTATGCGATTCAGGAACGGCGATATTCGGATCGGTAAGCGCCGATCCTCCGATGGCGCGCAATGCCTCATTGCGCACCACGCAGCCGATCGCGAATTTCGAGCCGGTCGCAGATGCTTTCAAACGACCGCCGTTCGCGCTCTTCGGTTCGCTGTCCGTAGCTGACGTGCAGAGCCGCTGCCTCGTGATCGCGCGCCGCGAGCGCGGCGCATACGCAGGAATCCATTCCTCCGCTCAGCAGGACAACGGCACGGCTCAATTGGTTCGCATTCGATGCCATCCAGATTTGCGAGACGTTGGTCTCGTTTCCCAGACAATTTTATGCCAGTTGAGGGTCCGTGTGGGAACGGAGCTTCGCCCCATCCACGCGGGGCAGACCATGATTCCACCGACCAGCCTCTTATTCGTAGCGCAAGCTTTCCACAGGATCAAGCTGCGCGGCGCGAATTGCAGGCAGCGTACCGAACAGAATCCCGACCAGCGAGCAGACGACGATCGCGATGATGGCGGAAAGTCCAGAGATGGGAATGCGATAAGCGGTCAGGAAGCGTACGGAAAAAGGAATGGCGAGTCCAATGACGATCCCAAGCACGCCTCCGCTGAGGGAAATGAGAATGGCTTCGGAGAGGAACTGCAAGCGGATTTCGCGGCTCGTGGCGCCCACCGCTTTGCGGATTCCAATCTCGCGGATACGTGCGCTGACCGTAGCCAGCATAATGTTCATAATGCCAATGCCGCTGACCAGCAATACCACCGCGGCAATCAGCAACAGCACGACGGTCAGAATGTTTGCTGTCTTTTCCGCCAGACTGACCAACTGTGTGAGGTTCTCCACGTTGTAGACCGACTCCGGCCGGTGCCGCAACTGCAGGACGCGCTTGATTTGAGCCGTCGCCGTCGCGACTTCATCAGGGCTCGCCACCGAAAAATAAATCTGCCGCACAGCATTGGAGGGCAGAAAGAACCGGCTCACCGAGTAAGGAATCGCCATGGTATTGTCTTCTACTTCCGACTGCCCAAACGTCTCCACCCGTTCCTTGAACACTCCAATCACGGTAAAGGGCAAGCCGTTCAGCTTGATCACCTGACCCACCGCGCGATCAGGAGTCTCGAACAACTTCACCGCCAGCTTTTCCGTGATCACGCCGACCTTGTTGCGCCTTTGATAATCCTCTGTATCAAAAAATCGGCCCGCGAGCAGCACCAGGTTGCGCACTTTAACGTATTCCGGAAAAACTCCCAGAATCGAAATATCCTGCTCCTTGCCATTGCCCACGCTGATGCGGTCGTTCAGCGTGATAAACGGCGATGCGGCGACCACCGAAGGCACCTGCTCCCGCACCGCCGCCAGGTCATCCACCGTCAATTCATCGAGCGCCACTGCCGTGATGCGGTGTCCCGCACCCGCATAACTGGCATAAATCAGGTTGGCGCCAATGCCCTGTATCTGGTCCAGTATGTATTGCTTTCCCGTCATCCCTATCGTCACCACCAGAACCAGCGACGCCGTCCCAATCATCATGCCCAGGGCGGTCAGCATGAATCGCACTTTGTTACTGAGGAAGGTGTCGTAAGCAAAGCGCAGGCTCTCGCCTACTACCCATTGGGGATGGGACCGTTCGTTGTTCCTGGTGGAATGTGGAGCGGAATTTCGGGCACCGTTCCGCACAGAGCTCTGAACTGGGTTCTGAGCGGCGTTCGAGTCCGGCGGTGTTACTTCAACTTCCGCGGGCTTGTTATCGACGAGATTGACTGTCACCGGTTCATTCCCACGGTTCATTCCCAAGGATGAGATGCGTAAAAAGCCGCCAAGATGCTAGCCCGAAGATGCTGAAGCAGCTTCTCCAATTCCGCCTTTGCGCGGCATTCGCCCTCCGAACCGATCGGTCACGAAATACGCGGCCAGAATCACAATCAGCGGGTCGACCGGCCTGAAGTAATAAGTCTCCGGATGCGAGAAATAATAAGCCAGCGGAAAGAAGACAAACACCAGGGCAAATCGCCTACCCCCAGACTCGCGTCCAGTCTCTGTCTGTTCGATCTCCTGTTCGATCTCTGCCTGAACAGAACCGCCGTAACCCGCCCAAAGCCAGCACCGTCATCGTGGTGCTAAGAAAAATATTGGGCACATCCAGCGGCTCTTCCGCCAGATAGTTGCGATTAAAACTCCAGTACCCCGTCCAGATATATATTATCCGCCGCAACACCCGATATACGTATTGCGCCCGGGTGACTGCGTATGTACTCTTTGCCTTGCTGCGCCTTGTGCGCCATGTAAGCGAGTTCGCCGCGTTCCGTATACTCCCTTAGTTCCGCGTCGCTATGGTTTGGATGCAGGCCGCGGTCCACCCAGTGCAATGAGTCGGCGCTGTTGCCGATGTAGAGCTCCAGCCCGAATCCGCTGCGTATGGGGATGAACTGATGGAACGTCTCGTAGTCGCGCACAAACCAGGGAGCCATCACCGCGATGTGCGCCGAGCGCAGCCGCCGTCATCGGCAGCACCCAGCTCTCGCCGCTTGCGCAAGCGCCGCCAGCAGGTCCACAACCCCAGCAACGGGACGACCGCAAGCACCACCGGCTCGGTCAGCGCCGCCAGGCCGCCAAGCGCGCCAAAGCCCAGCCACGTCCCAGGCGTTTCCGGAATCCTCCAGCTGCCAGCGCCCAGAGAAACAGCACGGCCAGCAGCAGCGTCACCAGACAAGTAGACCAGGCCCAATCTGCGCCGTAATAAATCCCATAAGGAGAAAATGCCCAACCCCATCCTGCCCACTTCGCGGCCCGCGCGTTGAAACACCGGCGCGCCAGAAGAAAAACAGGAATACACGTGAGCGCTGAAAACAAACTATTCAGCGCCAGCGCCGCCACAATCGAAGCTGGCGTGTAAGTCCCGAAGAGCCAGAAGATTCCCGCCAGCAAATACGTATACACCGGCGCCACAACTGCCGTCGCCCCGGTATCGGCAAACACGTTCCCGAACCCGTGCCCTGCGACCAGCGAACGCGCGACCCTCCCAAACGCCCAGTGTTCCAGCACGAACGGGTCCAGCCAATCGCGATAGACAAACGGAATGACCGCCAGCCGCACCACCAGCGCTGCCAGCACCATCGGCCACCACGAGCCCACTCCATCTTTTCCCGATTCCCGCGTTGCGCTCAACACCGCTCCTGAACGATCTGCTGGTAAGTCAAGACTTTTTCGCTGTCCTTCTGGGCGTAGAGGTGACTTCACAAAGTGAAGTCGCTGCGGAGTCGAAGGGCCCCTACTCGACTCTGCAAACCATCACCTGCGCGTTGTGGTAGGGACACGGCAAACCCACCACTCCGGGCGCGGCCAGAACCACCCAGTCCACTCCAAACTCCGCCTTCAAACGCAAGAAGTCCGGACGCTGAAAGTCGCGCCATCCCTGCTGGGCTTCCACTTCCCGCAGCCAGCGCGGTGCCAGGCTCGGCACCCTCGCCACCATTCCGGGGTCCTTCACCGCATCCGCCAGCACGCTGCGCTCGGCCAACGCGCGAAACCCATGGTAGTCCTCTCCCGGCAATTCCATGTAGTGCGGATCAAGCGCAAACAGGCTGTCGACAGGCGTATTCAGGCTGATCCAGCGGAACGCAGCCACCCAGGCGTTCTTGCCGGCCAATGCACCCGGCAGTTCCAAGTGCGGAGTGTCCGGATACATCTGCCGCTGGACGTAAAACATTCCTAAGCCAAGCGGCACAAATAGCAGCAGCCAGCGCACCATGTGCCGCTTCAGAAAGTACTGCCCCAACAATCCGCCGGAAATCAGCACAAACAACAGATAGACCAGATGCAGAAAGCGCATGGGTTCGAGCGGCCGCAGACGTTCCAACCGCACCGGCAGCAGCATAATCAGCGCGACTGCCAATTGAAATATGCCAAAGTAGACCAGCCGCCCTGATATCCACGCCAGAACTGTCTCCTGCCGGCGCCGCGCCAGCGTCCGAAACCACCACAGCAGCGCCAGCGGAGCAACCACGCCTAGCCATTCATACCAATGCCAGCGCAGCACAAAATAAAACGGGCGCGTAGCTGCCGCCTGCCGCCAGGCGTCGGAGGCAGGCTCGAAAACCCATCCGAGTGGCAGCAGCATCGCGACGACTGTGCCGCGGCGCGCCTCTGCGAGTTCCGGAAAAGGTCGATGGTGCAACTGCCTTACCGGCGGCTTCCACAGCAGAAACAAGCAGAACGAGACGCCGAACGCGGCCATAATGACATGCACGAAAAGCGCCGCCGCCAACAGCGCTCCCATCAGCATCATTCGCCCGTCCAACACGGCCACGATTGCCACCAGAATCAATCCCGTGGCTAACGCCCGTGGATGCAAATACTGGTCCGTCAATGTCAGCCCCGTGCCCGAGACTGGCAGCGTCAGCAAGACCGCAACCAGCGTCACCGCCGCCCACTGCGCGTGCACTTCGGCGAAGCATCGCCGGCCGATCTGCCAGCATCCCCACAAAATCAGAAACGTCGCGCCGAACTGCCAAAGCAAGATTCCCCATCCCAGCGGAATGTGGGACCATCGCACAGAAAACGCAATCAGCTTGTCGAATACGGTCGCCTGAAACTGCACCCGGAAAAAATCGGCGTCATGAGGAAACAAAGAGGGATGCAGGTCGCGCTTGATCGCGGCCAGGTAGAAGGCGTCGTCCTCCAGCCCCGGATGGTATCCCTGAATGAGGATGGCAAGCGCCGAGAGCAGCGCCAGCAGCAACCAGCGTGAGCGTCCCAGAGAACTTTGCCCTGAAGTTTCGCCTGAACTTTGGCGTGAACTCTGCCACGATCCGCTGCGCGATGCGTCTCGGTTCGGCAATGTTAGCCGCCGGACCGGCCACCGCCGACATTCGGGCTGTAATACCGGCTCTCGATTGCCGGCTCTAGGCAGCGGCCCTTGCGGCTGAAAATCCGAAATCGCGCCAGACCCATTTTCTGCAACCGGAATTGCACCGATGTCAACAGCACGCCCAGCCCGTACTGCACGCTGCGCCGGAAGTTAATCGAAGAAGCTTCCGGAAAATATTTCGTCGGGCATGAAACTTCGCCCACCCGGAATCCAAACATCACGCACTGCGCCAGCACCTGATTGTCAAAGACAAAATCGTCCGAGTTCTCAAGCAGCGGAAGCTCCTGCAGCACGGCGCGGCTGAAGGCGCGATACCCCGTGTGATACTCCGACAACTTCGCGCCCAGCAACGTGTTTTCAAAGAGCGTCAGGAAGCGGTTGGCGACGTATTTCCACGCCGGCATGCCACCCTGCCGCGCCTGGCCTCCCAGAATGCGCGACCCCAGCACCACATCATAGACGCCGTAAGCGATCATGCTCGCCATTGCTGTCACCAGCAGCGGCGTGTACTGATAGTCGGGATGGACCATGATGACCACGTCAGCGCCCGCAGCCAGCGCTTCGCGATAACAAGTCTGCTGGTTGCGGCCATAGCCGTAATTGCGATTGTGCACGTACGACTGCAAACCAAGACCCTGCGCGATATCAACAGTGTGGTCGGTACTGTGGTCGTCGACGAGGATGCGAGTATCGACCATGTCCGGCAGTTCCAGCACGGTAGCTTCGAGCGTCTTCTCCGCGTTGTAAGCAGGCAATACGACGGCAATGCGTTTGCCGTTGATCATGCGACTTTCCCTCGTAGGACCACTCAAATCATAACGGAAAAACCGGCTTATGCCGCAGGAATACCCAGCTAAATCAAGGGCAAGCCCCGTTTAGATAAAAATGAACGGGCGGGCGACTTCGCGGCGCCCGCCTTGTTAGACTAGCGACAACGTCGCATGCCGCGCCGAAAGCATTTTGCTCTCTTGAACGATCGGCGAGCATTAGGCGAAACTAGACCACATGCCTCGCACTCTATTCGACAAAATCTGGGACGCACACCTAGTCGCCGCGCCCGAAGGCCAGTCGGCGCTGCTCTACATCGATCTGCACCTGGTGCACGAAGTGACGTCGCCCCAGGCCTTCGACGGCCTCCGCGCCAATCGACGCCCCGTGCGGCAGCCGCTGCGCACCGTGGCCACGGTCGATCACAACATCCCCACCACCCCGCGCAACCTGCCCATCACCGACCTAATCGCCGCGAAGCAGATCGAGGCCCTGCAGAAAAATTGCCGCGAGTTCGGGGTTCCGCTGTTCGATATGGACTCGGCCGAACAGGGCATTGTCCACGTCATCGGCCCGGAGCTCGGCATCACCTTGCCGGGCATGACAATCGTCTGCGGCGACAGCCACACCTCAACCCACGGCGCCTTCGGATCGCTGGCATTCGGCATCGGAACGTCCGAAGTCGAGCACGTCCTGGCCACGCAATGCCTGCCGCAGAAAAAGCCGAAGACCGTGCAGATCCAGGTCACCGGAACCCTGGCCGATGGCGTGACCGCAAAAGATCTGGCCCTCGGAATCATCGGCCGCATCGGTACCGATGGCGCCACCGGCTACGTAATCGAATACGCCGGAGATGCCGTGCGCGCCTTGTCCATGGAAGCCCGTATGACGCTCTGCAACATGAGCATCGAAGCCGGGGCGCGAGCGGGACTGATCGCGCCCGACGACACAACCTTCGCCTACGTCAAAGGCCGCCGCTTTGCGCCGAAAGGCAAGGATTGGGAGGAATCAGTCGCGAACTGGCGAACCCTGGCCAGCGACCCCGCAGCAAAATTCGACCGTGTAATCGAGATCGACGCCGACGCGCTAGCGCCCTTTGTGACCTGGGGAACAAATCCCGGCATGGTGGTGCCCGTAACCGAGCGCGTTCCCGAACTGAAGAGCTTCGCACAGGAGGCCGACCGCCGGGCCGCCGAACAGGCGCTAACCTACATGGGCCTTGACTCGGGAACTCCAATCGAAGCCATCGCCATCGATCGCGTGTTCATCGGCTCCTGCACCAATTCGCGCATCGAAGACCTGCGGGCGGCGGCGCGAGTGGCAAAGGGCCAGCACGTGAACCCTAAAGTGCGTGCAATGGTGGTACCCGGTTCCCAAGCAATCAAGCGCGCTGCCGAGCAGGAAGGACTGCACCGCATTTTTCTCGATGCCGGATTCGAATGGCGCGAATCAGGATGCTCGATGTGTCTAGGTATGAATCCCGACATCTTGCAGCCCGGAGAACGTTGCGCATCGACCAGCAACCGCAATTTCGAAGGACGCCAGGGCCGCGGAGGGCGCACGCATCTGGTCAGTCCAATGATGGCCGCAGCCGCAGCAATAGCCGGGCACTTCACCGACATAAGAAATTGGAAATATCAATAGGGCCGTGTGGTGACGGGGCTTCGCCCCGTCTCAGCGCGTGTCTCTGGTTTCGATTAGAGGAAATTTGTATCAGGGTATCGCTTTAGCGATACCGAAAACGCAAAACCAGATGTCCCCTTTAGTGGCTAGGCAGCGTGATCGTAAGGAACCTACTATGCACCCATTTCGCAAACACACCGGCGTCGTCGTCCCGCTAGACAAAGTCAACGTGGACACCGACCAAATCATCCCCAAGCAATTCTTGAAGCGCATCGAGCGCACCGGATTCGGCCAATTCCTCTTCTACGACTGGCGCTTTTCCGGAGACGGAAAGAAGATTGCCGATTTTGTACTGCATGATCCGCGCTATGCCAAAGCCTCGATCCTGGTCGCAGGCAAAAACTTCGGCTGTGGTTCCTCGCGCGAACATGCCGTGTGGGCCTTGGCAGATTACGGCTTCCGGGTGGTAATCGCGTCATCGTTCGCCGACATTTTCGCCAATAACAGCCTGAAGAACGGCCTGCTGACGGTCCGGATAACCGAAGATCAAGTCGCGGAGATCACGCGCCGCGCGAAAGAGATCGGCAATTACCAACTGACGGTCGATCTGGAAAATTTGCGAGTCGAAGACGGGCAAGGGTTCGCGGCAACTTTCCTGATGGACGAGTTCTCGCGGCATTGTCTGCTCAACGGATTAGACGACATCGGATTGACTCTGCAACATGAAGAGAAGATCGCGGCATTTGAAGCCAAGCATCCAGTCAGCGCGGAGATGAAATCGATCCATGCCGGTTGACCGCCTCCAACTCTTCGACGCAAGTTCGTTCTAGGTTGTACACTTCTGAAGTTTCATGCCAGCGGCATTGGATCTCACCTCATACTGCATCGGAGTGCGTCCGTGAAGAAGCTCTTTTTCATCTTCGTCTTCGTCGTTAGCCTATCGCTGTTTTCCGCCGCCCAGGCTCAAAGCCCCGCACCCGCGGCCGCCGCGCCAAAACAACTTAGCATCGACCAGATCTTCGCCGAAGGCGGAATCACAGGACGCCCTCCCGAGACCATTAAGTGGAGCCCTGACGGCACAAAGGTTTCTTTCGTGCAGCGCGATGACGATGGCGAACACGGTCAACTCTACTTTGCCGACGCGCTGACCGGCGAAAAAGGAATCCTGGTCAGCGAGAGCAAGCTGTCGCAGCTCGCTCCCCCGATCGGCAAGCTTCACGATGAACGCGAAATCGAACGCCTGACGCGCTATCACGTCGCCGCCTACAGCTGGTCGCCCGATTCCGAGCACCTGCTCTTCGATGCGAACGGACAGCTCTGGTATTACAGCCTCGCTACTGGAACCGCCGTCCAGCTCACATCCTCTCCCGACGCGAGCGCAGACCCAAAGTTTTCGCCTGACGGCAAGCAGATCGCCTATGTGCGGCAGCATAATCTATATGTCCATCCCGTCGCCGGAGAAGACGGTGAACGTCTGCTGACGCGCGACGAAAAAGAAAAAAATAGAAATAGAGAAGCCGACCAAGAGAAAGAAAACAACATCCTGAGCGGCGAGGTCGACTGGCTCTACGCCGAAGAGCTTGAGGTGCGAAGCAATTATTTCTGGTCGCCCGAAGGCCACGAAATACTTTTTCTGCAAATGGATGAGACTCGCGTACCCAGCTATCCCATCACCGACTGGCTGTTGACGCATCCCCGCGTCGAACAGGAAAAATATCCGCAGCCCGGAGATCCGAATCCCAGCGTTCGCCTCGGAGTCGTAAGCAGCAACGGCGGCAAAATGCGCTGGATCAAGCTCACCGACAATGAAATAAATGACAACGACGACATCTACATTCCGCGCTTCGGATGGATTCGCGAAGACTGGGCCTGGGCCGAAGTTCTGAATCGCAAACAGGATGTGCTCGACCTTTATTTCATCGATGCGAAGTCGGGCAAGTCGCGCAAGGTGCTCACCGAAACGGCTCCGGGTGCGTGGGTCAACGTCAACGACGACTTTCGCATTCTGAAATCCGGTGGGAACTCGGACGCTCGTTTTCTGTGGACAAGCTGGCGCGACGGCCACACTCATATCTATCTTTACAGTTTCAACGCGCCCAATCCGCTTGCCTCCGATGCCAGGCTCGAACGCCAGCTCGAGAGCGGAGACTATGAGGTGATCGCGATCAATGCCGTGGATGAGGCATCGGAGACAGTGTTCTTTACCGCCAATAAAGGAGATCCGCGGCAGGAAAAAGTTTTTGCGGTCAAGCTCGACGCATCGGCCGTGCAAAGCATTTCACCGGAAGATGGGAACTACACCGCCAATTTTGCCGATGACGGAAAGCACTATGTCGAGACCTATTCGGCCACGCTCACTCCGCCAAGAATTCTGCTCTGTGTGCCGGGCGGCAACTGTTACAGAATCTGGGAGTCGCGCAGCGTCGCCGATTATCACCTGATCACGCCGAAGGAACTGGAATTCAAAGCCGACGACGGAACGGTCTTGTATGGCTATCTGATTCTGCCGCCCGACGCGCGTAATGAGGACGAGAAGATGAGCAAGATGAGCAGAAGAATGACCAGAAGGGTTCCGTTCCATTGATCGTCTATATCTATGGCGGCCCTGCCGGCCAGACGGTGCAGAATTCATGGACTAGCGGCGGCGGAAGCGACTCGAACGCGCTCTTCCACCAGATTCTGGCGAACGAAGGGTTCGCAATCTTCTCCGTCGACAGTCGCGGAACCCCAAACCGAGGCAAGAAGTTTTCTGCCGCCATCCGCTCGCAGTTCGGCGGAGTCGAACTGAAAGACCAGCTCACCGCGCTCGATCAGCTCTACGCTCAATTTCCGCAGCTCGATCGCAACCGCACCGGCATCTGGGGATGGTCGAATGGCGGCTCCATGACGCTCTACGCGCTGACCCACTCCAGCCGTTTCAAGGCGGGAATCTCGGTGGCCCCAGTCACCAACTGGCACGACTACGATTCGACCTACACCGAACGCTATCTAGGCCTGCCCAAAGACAACCCAAACGGCTATGACGATTCGATGGTTAGCGCCGCATACCGTCTGCACGGCTCGCTCCTGCTCGCCCACGGAACCAGCGACGACAATGTTCACTTCCAAAATACAATTCAGATGACCGACGCGTTGATCAAAGCGCAGAAACAGTTCCGCTTGATGGTCTATCCCGACAAGACGCACGGGATCGCAGGATCAGGCACGCGTAAGCAGTTGTTCCACATGATGCAAGATTTCTGGAATCAGGAATTGAAATAGCTCTCAGCCATCAGCCATCAGTCTTCAGTTCTCGGCGGATGTGAGGTTTTGCTGATGGCTGATGGCTGACGGCTGACGGCTGAAGACTGTTTTTATGCATCGCACCACACTCGGCGATTTCGAACTCACCATCGTCTCCGATGGAACCTACGTCCTCGACGGCGGAGCCTTTTTCGGCGTGGTCCCCAAGACCATGTGGTCGAAGAAGGTCACCGCCGACGAGCAGAATCGTGTCGACGCGGGACTGAATTCGCTCCTCATCCGCACCGGTGACAAAAACGTGCTGGTCGAAACCGGCATCGGCAACAAACTGCCCGAGAAGCTGGTGCAAATCTACAAACAGCCGGCTCAACTGCTCGACAACCTGCACGCCATCGGAGTAGCGCCCGAAGATATCGACATCGTCATCAATACCCACCTGCACTTCGACCACTGCGGCTGGAACACTGTGCAGCGTGACGGCAAGATTGCCCCTACGTTTCCGCGCGCGAAATACTACGCGCCGGAAGGTGAATGGCAATACGCCCGCCACCCCAGCGAACGCGATGCCATCAGTTTCATCTCCGAGAACTACGACCCGCTGGTTGGGAGCGGCCAGATGACGCTGCTCCGCGGAGGCGAGGAGATCCTCCCCGGCATTTCGGTTAAAACTTTTCCCGGACACACCGCCCACATGCAAGCGGTGATCGTGAAAAGCGGCGGACTGACGGCGTGCTACATCTCCGACCTGATTCCCACCAGCGCGCACATCAATGTCACTTGGGGTATGGCATTCGATCTCTATCCCCTCGAAACCATCGCGAGCCGGAAAAAGTATTACGCGCAGGCGATTCCAGAAAGATGGTTGACCGTCTTCACGCACGATGACCAGACGCCGTGGGGATATGTGGAGCCGGGGAACCGGGACGAGTCAGACTGACCTCAACTGAAGTAGATCGCCTCCGAGTCGTAATGGCGCGGCGTTCACTGCAGCCGGTAGTCGAAATACAGGTGTACTCGCCGCAGTCCTCGCTGCAAAGAATTCTTCGACCCGCGCAAGTATCTCCGCCCCAGCTCCGCAGCCTCGTAGATCGCCTTCCGCAGCGCTGCTCCTCCCGGCACGCCATGCGTGAACCACGAAGCAAACTGCTTCATCTTCCCTTCCGCTCCCGGCATTTCTTCTTCGAGCAGCATCCGGAAATAGGTTCGGATCATCTGCGTAGCGATCGGCTTCGGTCGGTTCGTCGTAAGCGCACCGCCGGAGTCAACCGAACTCGTGTAGTGCCCGGACGCACTCGTCCGGGCCGTGCTGAGCGCAAGCTCGCCGAGAGCTGCGAAGTTGCATTCTGTCGGGCGGAACGAATGCGTCCGCCCCTACGCGTTCGCCAGCTCGGCTCAACATACTGCTCGATCTGCCTGAAGATCCAGGGGTTCGCCGGCGCCATCCTGCCAATCATCACCGCGTCGCATCCGGTTTGCGCGACCATCGCGCAAGCATCTTCCGGCGAACGAATGTCGCCATTGCCAATCACCGGAATCCCGACCGCCTGCTTCACAGAGGCAATCCACTCCCAGCGCGCGTTTCCGCTGTAGCCCTGCTCGCGCGTGCGGGCATGCAGCGCAACTGCGCCAAGACCACAGCCTTCCGCCATCCGCGCAAGTTCGACGCACACGATCTCATCGTCGTTCCATCCGGCGCGAAACTTCACGGTGAAGGGAATCTTCACGGCCGCTCGCACCGCCTCGAAAATCTGCCGGATCAACGGCAGATCGCGCAGCAGCCCCGACCCTCCATTGCACTTCACGACTTTCTTCGCCGGACAACCCAGATTCAGATCCACAAGGTCGAAGCCCAGGTCCTCCACCAGTCGAGCAGCGTCGGCAAGCACCCTAGGACTGCTTCCAAAAAGCTGGGCCGACACAGGATGCTCATCTTCATAAAAATGCAGATAGCGTCCCCGCACCCGCTGGTCCCGCAGCAGCCCGTCGGCCGAGGTGAACTCGGTCATGATCAAACCGCATCCGCCCAAATTCTTAATGAAGCGCCGGAAAACGGTATCCGTAACGCCAGCCATAGGCGCAAGCACCGTAGCGGGGCGAATTTGGAGGTCACCGATGCGCAAACTAGCCGGGAATGGCACAGCGCAAGCACTTTCTCCCGCGGTGCTCACATCAAGTGTGCCCGCGTCCGCGCTGGCCAGCGAAACCGCGCCTGCCTCTCTGTTATCCCAGTATTTGCGCATTCTCTCTATGCTCGGATAGCAATGTCGGGAGTATGTTTGTCGAGATAGCGGTCAATTTCAGGATAAAGGTTCGCAGGGACTCGGAATCGTTCGGGTTCAACCTCGATTTCGGCAATGAGCGCTTCCCCTGGTTCTCCCTGATATAAACGAATTGTGCCGACTCTTCCCAAGCCGTCGTGAGCATACAAACACTTGTCCCGCTCGGAACCGGAGACGAACAAAGGTTCCCCCTGCGCCCCGGCAGGATCGAAGTAAGCCAAGTACTTGTATTGGGCTGGAATCTGCGTCAAGTCCCGTAGGGTTGATGCAAGACGATGTTTGTTTATCATCACCATCTTAACCTCTACTACGTGAACATCACCCGCTCCGGAGCGATCCACTGCGAGCACATCGACACGCTGCCCCCGATTTGGCCATTGCGCCTCAAAAAAAATCTTGGGGACAATCAGCTTTCTCGAGAGAAACTGAGCCACCGCGTTCTTGCCCCTTCCCTCCAGAAGTTTAGATTTCGTCTCCCGCACGGAGCACCCCTTTGAAATTATTGTATGCCCACGCCTGAAATCGCTCCGCCCTATCCATTGCAGCCAGCAGAAAGGTCGGGTCTAACCGTTCTTCCCCGTACGAGATGTCTGTTTTCCTGGCGAGTAACCAGGTTAGGTGATGAACGCCTTTTCTGTCCGTCACCTTACTGGCTTTGCAAAGTTTTTCCAGATCTGCTGCAGCTCGCTTATGATCCTCTCCCTTACTCCGCCTGCCAGTAACCCCGACAGCGATAGCGTCGTTCAGGGATATAGAACTGTGATTGCCAGCAAAGCGACACTTGAGGCATATGCGGACATATCGTCAGACACTAACCTCATTGCCTGGAAAAAGTGATCGGCTTTCTGGACGTAGTGCTGCGTCAGAACTGGATCACGACTGGTCAAGGCTGCTTCCAAGCATCAAAGCCCCCGATATGAGCGGGGGCTTCAGTGGAAATAACAAATCGTCGAACAACTTACTTCTTCGCCGCTTCGGCCTTAGCCGCATCGCTCTTGGCATACTTGCGGCGGAAGCGCTCAACGCGACCCGCCGTATCCATAAGCTTCTGTTTGCCGGTAAAGAACGGATGGCAAGCCGCGCAAATTTCTACCGAGATATCGCCCTTGTGAGCCGAGCGCGTGACAAATGCATTCCCGCAGGCGCAATGCACGCGGACTTCGGTGTAATTGGGATGGATGGCTGCTTTCATGTCGATTCCTGGACCTCAATTCGAATGTTAGATTCTACCGGAGTTAGGAAGGATTCAGCAACCGCGTATCAGGGTCAACCCAAACGTTCGTTCGTATCGCATTTGACTCTAAGCACATCTGCACCCCGCACCGAAGCACTGGTCGCTCCACTCCGCCCGGTATATACTGCTCCCTGTATTCTTGCACAGAACCCGGCGACGACCGGGCGCGGAGCACACCCTAATCTTCATAAACAGCTCCGCGAATTAGAGCGCTGGCGCCAGGGTTTTACTGTCATCCGCCCTGAAAGACCAGCGGGGGGCGGGAATCGCTCAGACGGTGCCTTCCCCGAGAGAGGTCTTAACTCGTGGACGTACTACTTATACGTTTATTCCTGGTTCTTATTGTCGGCGTTATCTGCTTTTTCATTCGTCCCTTTAACCTGCCCGCAAATCTTGCTGGCGCCGTCGGCCTGTTGATCGGCGCCGCCATCATCGTTTTCGAGTGGCGCTTGCGGGTGATGAGCCTGAAGCGTCTCATAGGGGCGGCGATCGGCAGCGTCCTCGGCATCGCAGGCGCCTATCTCTTCGCCCTCGTCATTCGCAACAGCATTCCAGCCAGCCCCACCCAGAGTTTCCTGCAGATCATGGTCATGCTGATCATGGCCTACGTAGGATTGGCCGTCGGCGCCAACAAGGGCGACCTGCTCAATCTGGCTGCCCTCGGAGGCATCTTCGGAGGCGAAAGAACTGGCAAGAAAAGTTATAAGATCCTCGATACCAGCGTCATTATCGATGGCCGCATCGCCGACATCGCCGAAACCGGCTTCCTCGACGGCCTGATCGTCATCCCGCAGTTTGTCCTCCGCGAACTGCAACTGGTGGCCGACTCCGCCGACTCGCTTAAACGCAATCGCGGACGCCGCGGCCTCGATATCCTGCAGCGCTTGCAGAAAACAGCATCCGTCGAGATCCAGATCGTCGAAGACGACTTCCCCAGCGTCCGTGAAGTCGACTTGAAGCTCATCGAACTGGCCAAGCTCTACGAAGGCAAGATTCTCACCAACGACTTCAATCTGAATAAAGTAGCGCAATTGCAGGGCGTCGCCGTGCTCAACATCAACGAACTGGCCAACTCGCTCAAGCCCATCGTTCTCCCCGGCGAGATCATGCGCGTGTTTATCCTTAAAGAAGGAAAAGAATATAACCAGGGCGTAGCCTACCTCGACGATGGCACCATGGTGGTCATCGATAACGCGCGCAAAATGATTGGCAAGACCATCGACATCTCGGTTACCTCGGTCCTGCAAACCACCGCCGGCAAAATGATCTTTGGCAAGTGGGATGAGCGCGCCACCGGCCACCGCGATTCCAAAGTTTCGTCTGCCACTGTCTCCTCAGTGTCCGTGGCTCCAGCGGCGTCCAACGCTGCAACCGAACCGCTAAAAAAGCCCGCCCCAGCCGCAGCCGAACGTATAGCCGAGTAGCGTCGGGCTCCTTTATCGACGGTGAAGAGAGCCATCGACGGTGAAGTGATCGACGGTGGAGCGCCGGGCGTCCCCGCCCGGCCTCACCCGAATCCGGCGACTTGTACTATACTGATCGCCCCTTATGAAGGTGTTTGTCATAGTTCCCGCGGCCGGCCTTGGCACCCGCATGGCTTCTCCTTCGGCCGCGACGCGGGCAGAGAAGTCCCGTAAGAAAGCTCCGAGCAAACAGTTCAAAGAACTGGGCGGCGTGCCAATCCTTGTCCACACGCTGCGCAAATTCGCCGCCACTCCCGCCGTCTATGAAATCATCGTCGCCCTGCGCCGGGACGAAATCTCCGGCTTTCGCACCCAGGTAGAAAAGCAATATCCCGAGATCATGAGCAAACGCCTGCAGATGGTCGAGGGCGGCGAGCACCGCCAGGATTCCGTAGCCAGCGCTCTCGCCCATACCGCCGCCGATCCCGACGATATCGTGCTGGTGCATGATGCCGTGCGCCCATTTGTCACGCCCGAAATTATCGCCAGTGTCGTCGACGCCGCCCACCAGCATGGCGCAGCCATAGCAGGCTGGCCTGCTGTCGACACCGTGAAACAGGTAGAACGAACCGCGGAGGGAGCGCTCATCAAAGCCACCATCCCGCGCGCCAGCATTGTGATGGCGCAGACTCCGCAGGGCTTTCGTTATGCAATTCTAAAGAAGGCCTTCGATGACGCCGTAGCCGACGGCTTCCTAGGCACCGACGAAGCATCCTTAATCGAGCGCGCCGGACTGCCCGTCGCGGTAGTGATGGGCTCCCCGCGCAACATAAAAATCACCACCCCCGCCGACATGGAACTGGCGGAGTTCTATTTGAAGAGCACAGGCAGCTGATTTTTGGAGAAGGGCACGGCAAGATCCCGCCCTGGAGGGGCGTCCCAACCTAGCCCAGCGCTTTCAGCGCTGGGTGGAGAGGACAAGAGAGAGAATCCCGGAGGGACGACCCAGTTGTCACGCACACTCTTAGGGGCTGGGCGTCGGAACATTACCTCTTTCGGCAAACTGCGGAAAGCAACAGCCGGACCAATATCTGCCCGCCTTCTGGCAACGCTGTCAAGCCCCGATTTTGACGATTTTCACCGCAAGTTCCTAAATTGAAAGCAGATATAAAGTCCGATAAGTTGTCCAGTCGGGTAGCCCGAAATTGGTACAATAGAACTAGAAGAGAAGAACAAGTCCTCGTGGCTGGATTTTCGACGCCAGCAGCCCCGCCACTAGTTCGGATTGGCTAAGTCCTTATTCCATGATATTTTGCGAATTTGATCCTTTAAAACCAAAGATTTAGCGGGATTTACCTCCTAAACCAATGATTCTAAAGGATAGATAAATAAAAAAATAATCGGAGAGCCGGGACCTAGGCCGACAGTTCTTACGGGGCCATTGCGATTAAGTCCTTATTCCATAATATTTTACGAATTAACCCTTTAAAACCAAAGATTTAGCGGGAATTTCCGTCCAAAGGTAATAATTGACTTGACTAACCCACGCCATTTTGCTATAGTTTTGGCATGGACAGCCCAAAGACATTACAGCAAGCAATTCAATACTTTAGCGATGAACAGGTCTGCGTTGATGCCGTCGCCGCTATGCGCTGGCCCGATGGCCCGCGCTGCCCGGACTGTCTAGGAGAGAACGCCCAGAACCCATATTACCTTAAGACTCAGAAACGCTGGAAGTGCCGGAACTGCCGTCGCCAGTTCTCCGTTAAGGTCGAAACGATCTTCGAGGATTCCCCAATCCCGCTGCAAAAGTGGTTGCCTGCTCTCTGGATGCTGATTAGCTGCAAGAACGGAATCAGTTCCTATGAAATTCACCGCAACCTTGGCGTGTCTCAGAAGTCCGCTTGGTTCATGCTTCATCGCTTGCGGCTCGCTCTCAAGACTGGCTCGATGGGAACGAAGCTCGGCGGAAAAGAGAGCGGCGGCGTGGAAGTGGATGAAACTTTCATCGGCGGAAAACTCAAAAACATGCATCGGGATCGGCGTGAGCGCTTTGCAGCCGAGAGCGGACACACGGGCGGACCGACGGGCAAGGCAATCGTTGTAGGGATGCTGGATCGCGACGAGCGCAAGGTTCGCGCAACCGTGGTGCCGAATGTGAAGCGCGAGACCTTGCAGAACGAAGTTCTAAACAATATTAAGTACGGCTCGCCAGTCTATACCGATGACGCCGTGCCCTATGACAAACTGAAATGGCGCTACATTCACGAGACCGTGAATCACGCCGAAACCTACGTCAATGGCCGCATACACACGAACGGACTGGAAAATTTCTGGAGCTTGTTGAAGCGTGGATTGAAGGGAACGTACGTCGCTGTCGAACCCTTTCACTTGGAGCGCTACATCGACGAACAGGTTTTCCGCTTCAACAATCGCGCTACGAAAGACAATCCGTTGGACGATTCCGACCGCTTTTTACTTGCTCTTTCGCAGGTCGCTGGCAAGCGGCTCACCTTCGCCGAACTCACTGGAAAGGACAGCGCGAGTCCTCGCCAATCCCCACTACCGGAAGCGTGGTCGTAAACCTCGGCAGGTCGAAAAGAGAGTAGAAATAGAAAAGCCCAGTTCGTAGCTGGGCCAACGGCGAGTCGCCGCTCCTAAAACAAATAAAGTATGGCAGCGACTCGCACACAAGTCAACGCTCCAAGCGTTGTGCGAGGTGTGCGTGGCTGAGCCTTACTGGCTTGAGCCGTATTGGCGGCGATTTCGGAAACGCTTTTGGAAGGATTCTGCCCCGTGGGCGCGTGACAATATAGTGTGGGGCATGATTGTGCTAGTAGTGCCTCCTCTCGCTGCGTATATTCACGATTCCGATACGCAGGTAGACTGGCTTCTCATCAAAAATTCTCTTTTGCTTTACGCGTTTGCGCTTGCGATCTATATTGCCGTTTACTTTGCGCGAACCGCTAAGAATCTCGACGCTGATCTAGTTGGGTCAATCGGCAATGAAATTGAAAAGAAGCGTACCTTAGAACAGGAGCTCGCTGAGATCAACAAGGTTCCGCCCGCAATGGATATTCAGCCAGTGGAACTGTATAGGGTTCCGATTGATGCTGGACGCGATAGAGATTCTGCTGGCCGAATGGGATGGGATGTCTTCTGCCTGGTCCGCATCAACCTTCGCTCGCCGAACTCAGTTTCAGTCGTTAATTACAAACTCACACTGTGCGCAAATGGTGCGCAACTTTCCTTCGATAGCCTAGACAACTTAGGTGCATTCGAGGTGAAGCTCTGGACTCCGAAAACATTTGAGGCGTTTAGCATTCCGAAACTACCGACCGACTTGAAAGCTGGGGAGCCAGCGGAAGGATGGCTGCACTTCATAGTTCCGAGAGCAACGCCAGAAGGACTGGATCAAAGTTCGATTCGAATCATTGTGGACACCGGAAACGGAAAGGCATTCGGGGAACATAGATCCAGTTCACAGATTTGGAATCCCGATAGTAGCAAGCGGTTTGGACGAAAAACCTGACAAACCTAGAAAGGGTTAATCTACAGCACGCGGTTTCGGCCCGCGCTTCGGTTTTCCTTGATTGGCTTTTTTCTCCTCGGCGAGCATTTCGTTCAGATCAGACTTCGAAACGCGCAACACTTTCCGCAGGGCGTTATCAAATTGAGTCGCATTCGGAAGAGTTCTCTTTGGGTTAGCCATCTTCTCGCATTATAATCCCACCTGTCGGACGTGGGATAGACGACCCGCTGCCATTGGTTTGCGAAAAGGAAACCTGCTCCTTAGCCGAAGAAGCAGGCGTACGGGGAGAAATCATAAACCGATAAAGCGTCAAAACAAACCCGAAGGAGACCCTCCATAAAGGGAGATTCCACACCCTTTCCCCGGTGCCATCGACAGCCAATGGAATCGACAGCGAAAGAACCAATTCTACGTCCGGCACCCTTGCCATCTGAAGATGACCCCACTTTTGCGAAAAGTGGAAAGTCCCATCTGGCAAGAATAGCTTAGTAGCAAACAGGGCCACATTTGGGTTAGGCAAGTCATATTATTGCCCGTCCAAAACTATGATTCTAAAGGATCGATAAATAAAGAAATGCGCATCGGCTACGGTTGGGACTCCCACGAATTCAAGCCCGGCGTTCGGCTAAGAATCGGAGGCATCACTCTGCCGCACGACCGGGGACTCGGCGGCCATTCCGATGGCGACGTTCTTCTGCACGCGATCACCGACGCGCTGCTAGGCGCGATCGCCGGCCCCGACATAGGGTCGCTCTTCCCGCCTTCCGATCCGCAGTGGAAAAACGCCGACTCCGCCGTATTTCTGCGCGAGGCCTTACACCGAGTCAAGGCCGCCGGCTACGAGCTTGTGAACCTCGATTCCACTTTGATCCTCTCCACTCCAAAAATCGGCCCGCACGCCGAAGCGATTCGCAAACACGTGGCTGAGTTGTGCGGAATAGCACCGGACTGTGTGGGAATCAAAGCCAAAACGCCGGAAGGCATGGGCACTGAAAACGCCGCTATAGCCCATGTGGCACTTTTGCTGAAGCGAGCTGAGACGCAAACAAACGGCACTGAGGATTTGGACGACGTTTTGACGACGATTGGAACTCAACCTTTCACGAAACAGTAAGGCGTCCTCGGACAGGCGAAAGAATCTAAGCAACAATCTCTAGGGGCATTGCAGGACATAACCCTAGAGATCAGCGACAGCGCTTCGCAGCACCTGCGCGATTTCCTCGGGAGCGGTTCCAGCAGCAAACTCCAACGGCTTGCCGATGCGTACAGTTATCTTTCCGGGCGCCGCAAATTTTTTCCCTGCCCTCTTAATCTCAAACAGCCCATCGATCCGCATCGGCAGAATCGGGATACGCAGATTATTCGCCAGCAATCCCACTCCCGAGCGGAACGGCAGCAGTTTGCCATCGGTAGTGTGCCTTCCCTCGGGAAACACCAGCACGCTGTATCCTCGATCCACCGCCTCTCCCGCATAAGCAAAGCTTTTGCGAAACCCCGACTGCCGCGGCAGTGGAAACAAATTGAGCAAGGCAACCCCGAGCGTCCACTGCAAGCGGTCATAAATTCGGGCGAGCCACCAGCGATCGGGGCCGGGCGAGCGCAGCGCTTCCAACGCCTCGCCTCCGGCTGCGGTCGCCAGCCTGCGGCGGATGCGCGCGGGAAGCGCCGTTTGAATGAATCCGACATCGACATCGTCGATGTGGTTCGAAATAACGAGGAGCGGCCCGCGCACGCCACGCAGATTCTCTCGACCAATGACGCGAGGCCATGCCAGAAGAAAAACAGCCGGCCGCTCCAGCAAATAATAAGCCGCCAGACGCAGCCATGTAATCGGCCAGCGCAAAGTCCATCGCGGATAGTGAAACGCAGCACGCCCGTGAAACTCGAAATCGCCAGACGCAGCCGGTCGGTCGGAGAGTTGGCCGACGACCAACGACTGACGACCGACGACTGACCTGTCATCCTGTAGCACTTTTTCCAGATCGCCCACCGTAGCAGCGTTCGCGAATTTCGTTTCACTCAGATCGACCTGGTAGCGGTCTTCGAGCGCACTGAGCAATTCAACGCGTTCGAGTGAACTCAGACCCAATCCGGTTTCTAGATTGGTATCCGGCGAAACATGCTGAATGCTCCGGCCGGTGATTCGCGTCAACAATTCTGCCAGCGGCCGAGTGGAGCGGGCGCCCCCGTCCGCTGCCGTTGTGGTTGTGGTTGGCCCGGCGAATGCAGCTTCCACTGCATCGCGAATTACATTGCGCCGCGGCTTCTGGGTTGCACTGCGAGGAAAATCCTCGTCCGGCCACACAAACCATCTGCGCATTCGCTGATATTCAGCCAACGTCGCATTCGCACGTTGGATGATTGCCTCCACTTTCGCCTCCGGCGCTTGAACGCTCGTCGCACTCTTATTGCGGTCACGCAGAATCAGCACGGCGCAAGGCTCGGCGTTTCCGCCGCGCTCGAGGCCTACGACGACGCAATCGCGTACTTCGGGCTGCTGCCGCAACGCTGCCTCAAGATCCTCGGGATAAATGTTCATGCCCGCCGGCGTGACGATCACTTCCTTCTTCCGTCCCTTGAAAAAAAGATTGCCTTGCTCATCGATCGCGCCCAGGTCGCCGGTGCGATACCAGCCTTCATCGCCCGCCATTGGCTCCGCTTGGCGCCCGTTCCAGTAACCGCTCGCCACGCCGCTTCCCCGCACCAGAATTTCACCGTCATCGGCCAGTTTGATTTCACGCCCCGGCAGCACCTTGCCGATCGACCCGCGGCTGGTGTGGAAAGGATGGTTCAAGCTGATCAGCGACGTAGTTTCGGTGAGTCCGTACCCCTGAATAACGGCATAGCCCAGCCGATGCCAGAATTCCTCCGTCTCGCGATCGAGCGCAGCCCCGCCGCTGATCATCGCCCAGAATTTCCATCCGAACTTGCGGCGCACATCGCGGAAGGTCCACCAGCGCCGCAGAAAATCCTGGCTGGCGGCGGCCGCACAACGGATACCAAATTTTTCCCGCTCGCCGGCGTCATCCAGATCGCGTTCGATCTTCTGCTTCAGCGATTCGATCATGCGTGGCACGGCCACCAGCACCGAAACCCGTTCGCGCCGGATCGTCGCTATGACTTCGGTTGGGTTGAAGGTGTTTTCGAACACCACCGTGCCGCCAAGAAGCGGAGGAAGAAAAATTCCCAGGAATTGCCCAAAGACATGGCTGAGCGGCAGCAGATTCAAGAAGCGAATCGGATGCACCAGTCGCTCGTATTTCAGGTACTTCCTCATCTCGCTTTCAATGGGGACGAGGTTGCCGACCACATTGGCGTGGCTGAGCACGACTCCCTTCGGCTCGGCCGTGGTGCCCGAAGTGAAGACGATTTCCAGCGTGTCAGATGGCTCAATTGAAACGGGACGATATCGCTCCGTCGAATGTTCGGCGACAGCAGACGACAACTCGGTAGGATCGATAGTTGCGACATCAGCTCTAGAAAATCGCGGCTCGTTCGACGCGCGGACGCAACACTAACTTCGTTCGCACCTGCCCGCTGATCCGCTGCGCGAAATCGGGGCTGGCAGCATCATCGACCGGAACCGCAATCACTCCGCAGAGCGCGCATCCAAGGAAGGCAGCTACCCACTCCGCGCGGTTCGGACTCCATAGCAGCACCGCATCGCCCTTGACGATCCGCTGCGCTTCAAGCTCGCGGGCAAACTGATACGCCACCCTCGAGACGCGCTCGTAACTCCAACGCTCATGCCGATACCCGTTGGGGAACACATAGGCGCAATCCCCACCCCAGCGTTCGAAATCGTCCAGCGAATCCAGTAGACTTGCTCGCACACCCTGTTTAGTAGCACAATTCCCAGAACTTTACAGGGATTCCGGCGATTGGTGCGCAATCTGAAACTATTCTGGAGCTTAATGACTCGATTTTCTGGCGTTCGCATTGTTATCACCCGTGCCACCTTCACGGTGGCACTGTGCGCCCTGATCTCGTGCCAGACGCCAGGGCCGCCGAACGACGGTCCCGGTACGAAAGGCTGGGCAAGCAGTCAGCAGGGGCTCGAAAGCGGCATCGTCTCCACCCCGATCCGCGATCTGAGCCGGGATGAAGCCGCCGGCGGCCACATTCTCCGCAAACATGTCGGACAGAGCGATGAACAACTGCGCGAGCGCCTGGAACGGGAGCGCCGCATCACCGGCGCGTCGACCTACACCGACCGCCAGACCGCCGAGCGAGCCGTCGGCGCAGCCATCGCCGCATCGCAAGAGCGCATCCAGCGCTGGCTGAACCGCCCCGGCGGACATCCCAACCTGGTGCTCGACTACGACAGTCCCACGCCCGTCGGCCGCACCATCAATCGCGGCGAGAGCCAATCGCATGCGTGCGCGCACGCTCTGGTCGTACTAAAATACTCGGGGCCTGATGATTACTACGTTTTGACCTCTTACCCGGAGTGCCGCAGATGACCTCGAAACCGGAAATCACCGCCGCTAACTTTCCTTCGCTCCACACGTTCCTGCGGGGCTACTTTCACGAGGATGTCGCCGACGAATACGGAACGCCGCCCGAGGCGGCCGATCAGTTCTGCGAAGATGCCGACACCGACGAGCGCATTCCCGTCGCGCGCGAGTGGCAGCAACTAACAGAGCTGACCGGAGCCCAGCCTCCCGCGCTGAATGCCGCCCTGAAGAAACTCGGCAGCGCAATTCGCTTGAATGAAGAGGAAATTCCGCAGGTCTCGGCGATCTTTGCGCGCTGCCTGGCGGTGAAGGCGCATCGACGAGTGGCCAACGAATGAAGTCGCGAAGGCCTAGTATCAGGGTATCGCTTTCAGCGAGGCCGTAACTGTTCTCAATGGAATGTCCCTTCACGCGCTGCCTATCCCTCTCGTCCTACTCCTAGCGCATCGGCCACGCGGTTGATGTAGTTGAACCACGATGCAATGAGCGTAATCTGCAGGATAGCCTTATCGTCAAAGCCCGCCGCGCGCAGCTTCTCGTGATCGCTTCTCTGGACCTGGGTCGCATCTTTTGTGAGTTTCACGACATAGTCGATCATCACCCGTTCCTGCGGCGTGGTGGGCGCGGTTGTGTAATCACGTTCCAGCGCCTCAACCAATTGCTTATCCAACGTGACGCGACGCAGAAACTCTGCGTGAGACTCGATTCAATAGACGCACCGGTTGGTCACCGAGACCATGGTGGCGATCATCTCGTGATGGCGGCGTGCGAGCGGCAAGCCGGGAGACATCAGCGCCCCGAACGTCGAAAACGCATGATAAAGCGCCTGCGGAATCAGCGAGTGCGAGGCCACGATCTGTGAGCCGCCACCCTCGGCTGGGTGGACGGGAACTGCGTACTCCTGCGGATAGAGTGGCTTCTGTCCCTCCATCGCCTGCCGCAGTTCGTCGTCAGCTTCCGAGAACGGTATTGTGCGAATCCAGGTCATGATGACTCCACCAATTTGCCGCGAAACTGCCCGGGACTGCCGCGCGGATGCGGCAGACTCTGACGTCTCCATTTTTACATCTATACGTTGGCGACGCGCTTGCCAATGATGGGAAGACACTACGAATGCGCCTCAACGCCCGATGCTGATAGCATAAAAGGGGCAGAGCGGAAGAAAAAGCTCGCAGTTGTGACATAGGTGACAGCGCCTCAGTCGAGGCGGTCGAGACTAATTGGCGAGCCGGGCTTGGTTCCGCGCTATATTCTTTCGTTCGTAGTCGATTTCAGGAGGGTTGGAATGCCCCAGGACAGCTTGACAATCACCGACAATCGTACCGGGAAGAGCTATACCCTCCCCATCGAAAACGAGACCATCCGCGCCCTCGATCTGCGCAAGATCAAGACCAGTCCTGAAGATTTCGGCCTCATGACGTACGATCCAGCGTTCACCAATACCGCGTCCTGCCGGAGCGCCATCACTTACATCGACGGCGATCGCGGAATCCTGCGTTACCGCGGATATCCGATCGAGGTGCTCGCCGAGCACTGCACCTATCTGGAAGTGGCCTATCTGCTTCTTTTCGGCGAGCTGCCCACTGCGACTCAATTGAAGGAATGGGTGTTCGAGATCACGCATCACACCATGCTTCACGAAACCACCAAGAAATTCATGGAAGGTTTTCGCGACAACGCGCACCCTATGGCTATGCTCGTGAGCACGGTAGCCGCGTTGTCGACGGTATACCCTGACGCGAAAAATATTCACGATCCTGCGACGCGGCTGCTGCAGATTAAGCGCCTCATTGGCAAGATGCCGTCGATCGCGGCATTCTCGTATCGCCACCTGGTCGGATTCCCTTATATCTATCCCGATAACGACCTGACTTACACCGAAAACTTCATGAACATGTTGTGGAAGATGGTCGAGCCGAAATACGTCGCCAATCCTGTGATTGCGCGGGCGCTCGACATTCTTTTTGTTCTCCATGCCGACCACGAGCAGAACTGCAGCACCAATACCATGCGCGCCGTGGGCAGTTCGCAGGCCGATCCTTATCTGGCGACGGCGTCGGCCGCCGCCGCTCTTTCCGGACCGCTGCACGGCGGGGCGAACGAAGAAGTGCTGCGCATGTTGGATGAAATCGGCTCCAAGGACAACGTCCCCGCCTACATCAAGAAGATCAAGGAAGGCAAAGGCAAGCTGATGGGCTTCGGGCACCGCGTCTACAAGAACTACGATCCGCGGGCGAAGATCATCAAGTGGACGGCCGACCAGGTGTTCGAAGTCACCGGACGCAACGCCAAGCTCGAAATCGCTCTGGAGCTGGAGCGCATCGCTCTCGAAGACGATTACTTCGTGAGCCGCAAGCTCTATCCCAATGTAGATTTCTACTCCGGCATCATGTACCAGGCGATGGGCTTCAGGCCGGAGATGTTTACCGTCCTCTTTGCGATTCCTCGCACCGTTGGTTGGCTGGCGCAATGGCAGGAAATGATCACCGACCCCGAACAGAAAATTGCCCGCCCCAGGCAGGTATGGATCGGCCACGAGACGCGGGAGTTTGTTCCCCTGGAAAAACGCGGGAAGTCGGAAGTGGGGATGCAGAAGTAAGAATTCGGCCCGTTCGAGATGGCCGTCATTCCGGCTCACGTAGGGTAGGCGCCCCACTTGCCGAGTCGGATGAAGCCCGGCAAAGTTAGCCCCCGGCGATAGCTCCGATGACGATAAACGGCTCTCGACCGGAGGCGACAACCTCGGGGAGCGGAGCATCCAGCGGCTGATGGGATAGATCTTCCTCGCACGCAAAAAACCGCAAGAACGCGCGACGTCGCAGGGTATCTTGATCGCGAATGGTTCCCCTCAACATCGGATAGCGAGCCTCGATCGCATCAAGCACCGAGCGCAGCGTGACCTCACCCGTGACTTCCACCTCGACCTCGTTACGAACCTGCGCCAGAGCTCGCAGATGCTGTGGGAGGATGACTCGGATCATCTTAGCCTTCTTACTCCAGCGTCTGCACTTCGACTGATAGTACGGCCGGCAGATCCCGAACGATCGGCGCCCAGCTGTCTCCAGCATCGGCCGAGGCGTAGACCTGTCCGCCAGTCGTTCCAAAATAAACGCCGCACTTGTCTAAGGAGTCGACCGCCATGGCATCGCGCAGCACATTAACGTAGCAGTCTTTTTGCGGCAAACCACGGGTCAGGGCCTCCCACTCATTGCCGCCCGAGCGGCTGCGGAAAACGCGCAGCTTGCCCTCGGGCGGGAAGTGTTCGCCGTCGCTCTTGATGGGGACCACGTAGATAGTCTCGGGTTCGTGGGCGTGCACATCGATCACGAAACCGAAGTCCGTGGGCAAATTCCCGCTAATCTCGCGCCACGAGTCTCCACCATCGTCCGAGCGCATCACATCCCAATGCTTCTGCATAAAGAGCACGTCCGGCCGCGACGGGTGCATGGCCACATGGTGAACACAGTGCCCAACCTCGGCTCGGGGATCGGGAATGTACTGCGAATACAGTCCGTGGTTGATGGGCTTCCAACTGCCGCCGCCATCGTCGGTGCGGAACGCGCCGGCCGCCGAGATCGCGATGTAAATCCGCTGGGGTTCCTTATTATGCGAGCGGGGATCAAGAATAATCGTGTGCAGGCACATCCCGCCCGCGCCGGGCTGCCACTTCGGGCCGGTGCCGTGGCCGCGCAGCCCCGGAAGTTCCTTCCAGTTTTCGCCGCCATCGGTTGAGCGAAACAAAGCCGCATCTTCGACGCCGGCGTAAACGGTATCAGGGTGGGTGAGCGACGGCTCGATGTGCCACACCCGCTTGAACTCCCATGGATGCTGCGTGCCGTCATACCACTGATGCGTGGTCAGCGCATTAGCGGACGCGTCATAGGCGAATTTGTTGCTCGCACTCTTAGGCGGACCCGGCGCCACCGGTTCGCCGGCGGGCGTTCCCGGCTGATGCCACGTCTTGCCGCCGTCGTCAGAACGCTGAATGATCTGACCGAACCATCCACTCGTCTGCGAAGCATAAATGCGATTCGGATCGGCAGGCGATGCCTTAAGGTGATACATCTCCCAGCCCGCGAAGTGCGGCCCGCTGACGTTCCATTTCTCGCGCTTGCCGTCTGACTCCAGTATGAATGCCCCCTTACGTGTGCCCACCAGAACTCGTACCCTACTCATGCCTTAGCTCCTTGCTTTGTTTATTTACTCACCTCGATACGCTCGCTTCAAGCCCTCAACATCGATCTTGGTCATTTGCAACATGGCTTTAAACACCCTCTGCGATTTTACCGGGTCTTTATCCTGCATCAGTTCCATCAAAGCCTTGGGGATGATTTGCCACGACAAGCCAAATTTGTCTTTCAGCCATCCGCATTGCACTTCTCCTCCTCCGGCGGTGAGCTTCTCCCATAGCTCATCGACTTCTGCCTGATCCTCGCAGTCTACAAAAAGCGAGATGGCCGGAGAAAATGTGTAATGCGGACCGCCGTTCAGCGCCATGAATCGTTGTCCTTCGAGTTCGAAGGTCACCATCATCACCGATCCCTTGGGGCCCGGCCCAGCGTCGCCATTCCGGGCTACATTCAAGATTTTCGAGTTCTTGAAAATGGGAGTATAGAAGTTTGCCGCCTCTTCGGCTTTGCTATCGAACCACAGAAATGGTGTGATTTTATGCATGACGTTCTCCTCTCCTGCGCCTGAATCTTATGCTTGGTCTTACGTATTTGGCGATTGAAGAATCCTTTTGCTTATGAGATCATTGTGCATATATCACTTGCTATTTGCAAGTAATAATTTTAAGCGGAGAAATGGTGAAACAACGGAGGTCCAAGCGCCGCTCGGAGTGTCCCTTGAATGCATCGGTTGAAATGCTGGGGGACCGCTGGTCGCTTTTGATTATCCGCGACATGATGCTGCGAGGGTTCCGAACCTACAAGGAATTCATGGAGTGCTACGAAGGAATCGCCACCAATATACTGGCCGACCGCCTGCGCAAACTGATCGCGTATGGAATTATCACCGCCGAACCCGATCTTTCGGACGGGCGGAAGCTTGTTTATTCGTTGACAGCGAAGGGAATCGACCTCGCCCCGGTGCTTACGGAGATGGTCCTCTGGGCCGCCGCCCACGAGAAGACCGGAAATCAAACCCTCGTCCGGCAGATGCAAGCCGACAAAGAGAAGTTTCTGACCTCCGTGCGGCAGCGCTGGGCCGAAAAAAGAAAACCTGCCCGGGCCCACTGAAGGGCCGGCGTGGATGCCTGACTGGTAGAAGCTGTACCGGGGTGCACAGGGTCTCGGTGCAATATCGAGAGCGGCGGATTCTTTTCATAACCAGACGTACACGCCCTTTTGGTAACCCGGGTAATCGTCGGTAACCACTGGACTGTGAGGACTCGGCCTTACAATTACCTTACTCCGCGAATTCCCGATTTTTGCACGGTTGGCGGGGTTTCGTCTGGGAATCTCCCGGCGAGGTTCGGACCCGATCGACGATGGCGGAAATCGGCCACGCTCGGCGGGAAGAAGGCTGGAGTCCGCACCGTATGGCATTTGGTTTTGGATTCAACAAACAGAAAGTTCTCAGCGCCGCGGAAAAGTTTGTCCAGCAGGGCAAGCTGCAGAACGCGATTGCGGAGTACGACAAGGTCCTGAAGCACGATGAAAAGGACCTAACCGTCAATAACACGATCGGCGATCTCTACGCCCGTCTCGGCGACAGCGCCAAGGCCATCGAGTGCTTCAAGAAGGTGGGCGACGCTTATGCCGCGCAGGGCTTCACGGTCAAGGGCATCGCCATGTACAAGAAGATCACCAAGCTGCATCCAAGCGTGGATTCTTCTCTGAAATTGGCGGAACTCTACACCCAGCAGGGCTTGTTCAACGACGCCCGCGCGCAATACCTGCAGGTCGCCGAAGATTTCATGAAGAATGGCGACCTGGAACAGGCGGTGCGCCTTTTCCAGAAGGTCCTCGAAATGGACCCGGAAAATGTGCCCATGCGGGTCAAGCTGGCCGAGGTTTACGTCCGGCTGGAAAAGAAAAAAGAGGCTTGGGATATTTATAGCGCGGTGGCGGAATCATTGCGCTCGCGCGGTTCGCTACCGGCCGCGGAAGACATTCTGAAGCGCATGCTGGCGCTCGATCCCGGCAACAGCTACGTTTTGTTGCTGCGCGCGAAGTCCACGCTCGAGAGCGGCGATCCCAAGGGTGCGATCGGGTATCTGGAGAAGGCTTCGGACCTCGATTCTCATCCTGAAGGTTTGCGCGATCTGCTGAAGGCCTACTTGCAGGTCGGGAACCTGACCAAGGGCTACCCCCATCGCCGAAAAGCTGCTTACGGTGCACAACGATCCGGAGGGGCTGTTTCTGCTGGCGGAGGGTTGCGCGCGCCTCGGGCAGTATCAGGAAGCACTCGACGTCTACACCCGGCACGCCGATCGCCTGCTGGCGGCGGACTCGACCAAGCTGCTGAGCACTCTCCACACGATGATCACGCGCGTCCGCGACGATTCCGGCGCGCTGAATGCGCTCTTGTTGCTGCTGAATAAAGCCGGTGAGAGCACGCATGTCAATGAGGTCACCGAACTTCTGGCGCACGCTTCGGTTGAAGACGGAAATCTTCCCCGCGCCCGCGACCTCTACCACACGCTGGCTACCACCGAACCCCAGAACCCTGTCCACAGGCAGAACTATCAACAGGTGTTGGGGCAGATGGCGGGCTCTTCGCCTGCTACCGGCATCACCGCCGAGGAAGGGGCGGTGATCATCGAAGAGTTGGAAGCGACCGCGCCCGTTATCGATCAGTCGTATCCGGATGCAGTCGCCATCGCCGTGCGCTCCGCTGTTACCGACGCTGACCTATTCCTTTCCTACAATTTGCCGGACAAGGCAGTCGTGCCTTTGCTCGGCGCGCTGCCGCAGGCGCCGAACGATGCGCGTTTGAATCAGCGCCTAGCCGCGCTTCACACCCGCTTCCATCGTTTCACGGACGCGGCGGTCTGTTGCCGCACTCTCGAAACCCTATATCACGATGCGGGCTATCCTGACGAAGCCACACGTTACGGAGAGTTGGCGGAGCGCTACGAGAAGAGCGCCGAAGTTGCCGCATTTGTCGTCTGCGACCGCTTACGGCTGCCGCGCTGTGTCGGAGTCTGCCCACGCTCCATCTGATCTTGCGGCCACGGCCGAGCCATGGCCGACAGCCCCGCCAGCGGCGACCGAATACGAAATTGCTTCGCCCGCGAATCCGGAATTCGCGATTCAGGAGATGGCAGCGCATGCGGCGGCGGACACCGGCGAGAATCGCTTCCGGGACATTCTTTCGAACCGGTTTCCGAGTGGGAGGATTCGCTTTCCGTCGAGGTGCCGTCTGAACACGGGCAACGTGTCCACGGGCACGCTTTCGATGGCGTTTCAGCTGCCGGCGAAGCCGATGCCTCGCAAAATCCCGAGATCGCCGAGCGGATCGAGGAAATTCGTTTCTATCTCGAACACTTCATGGCCGATCAGGCCCGCGTCGCAATGGACAAGCTCGAAGCCTTGACCAGCGATGCCCGGATTCTCGATCCGTTGCGCGCCGCTTTCGCGTCCGCCAGCCAGCCGCCGGAGGAGCCCGAGCCGCAAATCCACGAGATCAACGCCGACGAGATTCCGGATTTCGACGTTGCCATGGAAGCGCAACCCGAGCCGGAGCTCGCCGCACCCGAGTTGACGGCGGCCCACCATCAAGAGTCCCACGACGAAAGCAACGAAATCCATCAGAGTTTCCACGATGAGGCCCTTCCGCAATCGCCTCAGCCGCAACCGGCATGGCCCGGACCCGCTCCCGCCCCAGCCATGCATGCGGAGGAGGCGGGTGGTTTGCCCGGGTTTGTCGCAGACCTCGAAGCTTCTTTGGGCGATTCTTTCTTGATCGCTCCGCGCGCTCCCGAGCGTTCATCAGGAGCCCCGTCGGCATCAAGCTGGCCAACCCTATCCGCTTCAGAGCGCGCCGAGGAATCCGAAACCCGCGACCTCGAACCGGAAACTGCCGGATTCCAATCGACGGCGCAACATGACGTTGCGGAAATGAACGAAATTCATGCCTCGGCGGCCGCATCGGCTCAGTCCTCGATGCACACGTCGAGCCAAAACTCATCTGCCGCTGCCGCGCCAGCCATGACTTTTTCCGGCATGAGCTATGGCCCCACTTCCCTCCGTCCTCTAGGAGCCGAAGCCCAGGGTTCCATCGGCGGCGTCGACCTTTCGGAGATGTTCGGCGAGTTGAAACAGGAACTGGAAGAGGAGCGGTTGGCCGGCGACGAGGATCCCGACACGCATTACAGCCTGGGCGTCGCTTTCCGGGAAATGGGATTGCTAGACGAAGCGATCGCCGAATTCCAGAAGGTGTGCACCGAGATTGACCGCGGCAAGGAATTTACCCAGCCAGTCCAGACCTATACCTGGCTCGCCCAATGCTTCCTCGATAAGGGAGTTCCCCAAGCGGCCATCCACTGGTATGAAAAGGCGCTGCACATCCCCGGACTGAACGAAGAAGGCCGCCTGGCGATCAACTACGAACTCGGCTCGGCCTGCGAAAGCGCGCGCGACAAAAAGGCTGCCCTGCGCCATTTCACCGATGTCTACAGCGCAAACATCGATTATCGCGACGTGGCCGAACGCATTCAGGCTCTAAAGTCGTAGCTCTCCGTAGACGTAGGGGCAGGCGCCTCGCCTGCCCAGCCGAGCAAAGCTCGGAAGTTTGTAGGCGACCACAGCAACTGCGCTCACAACAACCATGGATTCGCTGTAGAATGCACGAAGTGGGTTCGAAATTTGCGCGGGGATGCGACTCGATCCCGCGCCCCCAGGATCGTATCCACGGCCCTACTGACCGGCCTGACAGACGACAATACGTCCAATGATTTCCGACCCCAAACTACCCTTTGCCGGCGAACCCACGCGTGTCGGGGAACTCGAATCCCCGCCGCAAGCATCCGTGCATTTCAATTCAGCGCCGCCGCCAGATGCCAGGCCGTCGCCTTCAGCCGCGCGTCCTTCGATCGCGCGTCTATGGCTCCGCCGCATCGGAGTGCTTCTGTTCGTCTTCTTATGCGCGACGCTGGGGGTGATGCTCATGATTCTGCCCTGGCGCCCGGAGTGGTCCGACAATCCTTTGCTTATCCCCTACCCCACGCTTCACGCCGTGATGGCCAGCGGCTTCGCGCGCGGCGTCTCCACCGGCCTCGGCCTGCTCAATGTGTGGATCGGATTCTGGGAGGCTATTCAATATCGGGAAGAATAAAAACAGTCGTTGGTCGTTAGTCGCTGCTCGTTAGTCGCTGGTCATTGGCGAACAACACCTCCGATACCGTCGCCTTTTCGACCAAGGACACCGGGCGGGCCAACAATGAACGGCCAACGACTGACGACTGACGACTGACGACTAACGACTGACCTACTTTATGACTGATCACAAACTCAAGCCCGCTCCCCTCGCCTATCAGAACGAACCTTTCCTTAATAGTCCTGACGGCAGAATTCTGCGCCTACTCTCCGAATATAGCGAACCGCTTTCCCGCTTCCGCCGCGAGCAGATCCAGGACACGGTTGTCTTCTTTGGCTCCGCCCGCATCCACAGCCATGACAACGCCAGCAGCCGGCTCACCGAAATCCGGAGCAACGGAGATCCGGTTTCCGCGCAGCAGGCCAAGGATCAACTGGCCAAAGAAATGAGGCGCGCCGAAGCCGCCGTGGAAATGGCTCGTTACTATGAGGACGCGCGGCGGTTGGCCCGCCTGCTCACCGAATGGTCCACTCAGATTCCAGCCAAGCGCCAGCGCTTCGTCGTCACCACCGGCGGAGGCCCCGGCATCATGGAAGCTGCCAATCTGGGGGCTCACGAAGCCGGAGGCAAGACCATCGGTCTCAATATCAACCTTCCCTTCGAGCAGAATCCGAATCCCTATATCACGCCTTCACTCAACTTCGAGTTCCATTACTTTTTCATGCGGAAATTCTGGTTCGCGTACCTGGCGAAAGCGCTGGTGATCTTCCCCGGCGGCTTCGGCACGATGGACGAACTTTTCGAAATCCTCACTCTCGCCCAGACCGAAAAACTGGCGAAGAAGATTGTAGTAGTCATCTACGGCAGCGCATATTGGAAGAAGATCATCAATTTCGAAGCGATGGTCGATGCCGGAGTCATCTCTCCTCCGGACCTCGACCTGTTCAAGATGTCGGACTCGCCTGAAGAGAGTTTCGAGTTCTTGAAAGAAGGGCTCACGAAGTACCATCTTGCCCCGCAACAAGCCAAACGCACCGCGGAAGCAACCGTCCCAGAAATCGCCAGGACGCGCCCCTAGCCTGTGTGGTAACGGGGCTCCGCCCCGTTCGCGGGTCGAAGACCCGCCGCACTGGCGTCGAAGGCCGGCACTCCAGCTCAATCTTTGAACTCCCGGCGCATCGATTCCGTATACACTTCTGCCAGCAAGTGTTTCAGGAGAACCAACGAGATGCCCTCACGCAAAGGATTGGCGGCGGTATTCTGTTGCTTAATATTTTTCTGCGCTGCGGTCTGCGCACCTTCGGCCTTCGCGCAGCCCCCCGCCGCAAATGAAATGCCCTCAGTAATCCAGGTGCCACCCGAAGCTCAGCCTTCGCCACACTTCGACGCCATCGCGGCTACCAATGCCTACATGGCGCAGATTCCCCCGGATAAAACCGCGCGTTCGGACGCCTATTTCGAAGGCGGCTATTGGCTGATCCTCTGGGACTTTCTCTATGGAGCCGTCGTTTGTCTCCTGTTGCTGAATCTGCGCTGGTCGGCGCGCATGAGGGCTTTGTCGGAGCGCATCACGCGCTTCAAACCACTGCAGACGTTCATATATTTCTTGCAATACCTGATTCTCACAACCATCCTTGTCTTCCCGCTCACGGTTTACGAAGATTACTTCCGCGAACACAAGTACGGACTAGCCACGCAAACCTTCGGCCCGTGGCTGCTCGATCAGGTCAAGGAATTTGCCGTCACGCTGGTGCTCGGTGGCATCTTGGCAATGCTGCTGTTCGGAGTTGTCCGCCGTCTCTCGCGCACATGGTGGATCTGGGGCTCCGTCGTTACGATTTGCTTCCTGATTTTCGGGGTGCTCGTCTCGCCCGTCTACATCATTCCGATCTTCAATAAGGTGACGGTTCTCAATGATCCCAAAGTTGTCGACCCCATCCTGAGCATGGCCCGAGCCAATGGAATCCCAGCGAAAAATGTGTATGAGATCGACTCCTCGAAACAGACAACGAGGATGAGCGCAAATGTCAGCGGTTTCGCCAATACCATGCGCATCACGCTCAATGACAATCTTCTGCGCCGCGGTTCACCCGAAGAAATTCAGGCGGTCATGGGCCACGAAATGGGCCATTACGTCATGAACCACATCTACAAATCGATCTTGTTCTTCTCAGTCTTCATCGTGCTGGCCTTTGTCTACCTGCGCTGGGGACTCGACTGGACGCTCCAGCGCTGGGGCGAGAAGTGGCAGATTCGCGGCGTGGGCGATACCGCCGTGCTTCCCCTGGTAATACTGTTGGTCTCAATTTTTGGCTTTGTCACTACTCCGATAACGAACAGTTACACCCGCACCGAGGAATACGAAGCCGACATGTATGGCTTGAACACGAGCCGCCAGCCCGACGGATTCGCACAGGCGGCAATCCACCTCGGCGAATACCGCAAGATGAACCCAGGCCCGGTAGAGGAATGGATTTTCTTCGATCACCCCAGCGGGCGCAATCGTATCTACGCCGCGATGCGTTGGAAGGCTGAGAATCTGAAACTCTTCACTGCTCCAACAGCGAATTAGCTCTTCTTCTCGGGAGCAGTCTCGGCGTGCTTTACTTCGCCGTAGCGCTGCGCCAGCCAGGCACGCAGCTCTTTGGGGTCATATTTGAAGGGCCCGTTGCCGCCTTTGTAGGAGATGCGCCCGCTCCCGTCGATAACGTACAGCCGTTCCGGCCACGCGGCGTAAGCGTCGTTCGCCGCATTGTTCATCTCATCAATGCCAAAGGGCAAGGGGAATTTGAAGCGCTGAGTGAAATCGTTGGCGATCACAACTCGCTGCGCCAGAGTCTTGGGCTGTGCGTAGCAGACATCGTCCTTATCTTTTTCGTTCGACGCCATTCGCCATTCGTCGATAGGATGCGCTTCACGAATGTAGATCGTAAGAAAATCGACGTGGTCTTTGTAATCGTTATAGATTTGCATGATGTCGCCCAACTGGCGTCGGAAGGGTGGTCAAGTAAAGCTGCCAAAAATCAATACCAGCGGTCGCCCATCAACTCCACCATGAATCCGGTCATGAATCTGAAATCGCGTCGTACCATCCAGCGCCACCAACCGTGCATCGGGCGCGTTGTCGCCGACCTTTAAATTTCCCAGGTGCATGTGCGGCAAGGCGAAACGCACCATTTCTATGGCATCCTTCGGGCCGCCCGCCATGACGCTGAGCGCGCAAAAGGCAAGAAGCAGAAGCCCTCCGAGAGAAATGGTTATCCACGATAGAGCGCGATTCATGAGAGTTTCAGTTTATCTCACTGGGTCAACGCGAATGCGAGTCTTGGTGTACGCTCAAAACGAATGGCGGACCCCTGTCTGCTTTATTACATCACCGATCGAACCCAGTTCCGCGGCGATGAGATGACTCGGCGGCGGTCTCTGCTAGCCAAAATCGCGGAAGCCGTGAATGCGGGCGTCGACTACATCCAGCTTCGTGAAAAGGACTTGGGCGCAAGAGAACTGGAATCGCTGGCAAGGGAAGTTTTGGCCATCGCGCGAAATAACTCACCAACGAAAACCGACGACTGGGAACCAAGAACTCGTCTCCTCATCAACTCTCGCACCGACGTCGCACTAGCCAGCGGAGCCGACGGCGTTCATCTTCGCTCGGACGACATTTCGCCTTCCGACGCGCGCGCGATCTGGAACTCGTGTGGCGCGGGCGCCCCCGCTCGCGTGCCCCTAATCGCCGTGTCTTGTCACACAGTCGAGGAAGCCTTCCGCGCCGCATCGGATCGGGCCGACTTCGTCGTCTTCGCTCCCGTGTTCGGAAAAAATACCACTGCTGGTGTCGGTCTAGCGGCCTTGCATAAAGCCTGCGAAGCGAAAATTCCAGTCCTCGTTCTCGGCGGTGTAACCATAGAAAACGCTGCCTCGTGCCTGCAGGTCGGAGCCAGCGGCGTCGCCGGGATCCGATTGTTCCAAGAGAATAAAATGCAAGATGTAGTCCGAGCGCTGCGGGCGCTCTAACGATATGGACTCGAATCCACTCTGGCGAGACAAGCCGTCAAGCCCGCCCCGCCCTCGAGTAGGGGCAGGTATCGTCACCTGCCCAGCTGAGCAAAACTTGGCAACTGCGTGCAGCCACCACAACTCTGAAGCCGCTTTAGTCCGCATCCCAGCCGGGTGGTTTCAAATGGGCTGCGATACAGGCCAAGATAATGAGCGACCCGTGCATCGCGTTTGGATTGATGAATTCCAACTGGCCGCGTATCAAGTAACGAACGCAGATTATGCGCGCTTCCTGCGCGACGCCCCATTGCAATCCCAGCCGCCGTTCTGGACCGACCCGGCATTCAGTCATCCCGAGCAGCCGGTTGTAGGAGTCTCGTGGCATGAAGCGGTGCGCTATTGCCAATGGCTGAACGCAAGAACCGAGACCGCGAAAACCAAAAGAAATTTCCGTCTGCCCACCGAAGCCGAATGGGAGTATGCCTCCCGAGGCGGTTGCGAGGCCGCACTCTATCCGTGGGGAAACACGCCTCCCGTGTCGTTGCCTTGCTACGCCAGACGTTGCGCCGATTATTGGCAGAGAGGTCCCGAGCCCGCAGGCCGCGCCGAACCGAACGCATACGACCTCTATAACATGTGCGATAACGTCCACGAGTGGTGCAACGACTGGTACGCGCCCGATTACTATGCGGCGTCGCCCGAGCGCAATCCACGAGGCCCTGAAACCGGCATCCGGCGCGCATCCCGCGGCGGGTCCTGGCGTCACCACATCAAGATGTCGCGCTGCGCCGCTCGCTCCAGCATTCCGCCGGATTTTAGATATGCCGATTATGGCTTCCGCGTCGCCTGCGACTACAATGACTAGTTCTGAGGTCAGAGGTCAGATTGCAAATTTGGGCTGTTCGGGTTTTGACCTCTGCAGTCTGACCTCTAACCTCTGCAATAGGATTCTCATGCCCGACCTCGCTTCCCACTACCTCGAAGAAATGAAACGCCAGTTTCGCGGCCACAAGCGCATGGGCGAAGCCGCCATGGCTCAACTTGAAGACAAGGATTTCTTTATCGCTCTCGATCCCGAATCGAACTCCGTCGCCGCGCTGGTCAAGCACATTGCCGGCAATGCGCGCTCACGTTTTACTGATTTCCTGAACAGTGACGGCGAAAAGCCTGACCGTTTCCGCGACCGCGAATTTGAACTCACCGAAAAACCCAGCCGCGAAGAAATCCTGCAATGGTGGGAGCAGGCGTGGTCGCACATCTTCTCTGCACTCGACTCGCTGACCCCCGAAGACGTGCAGCGCACCGTAACAATCCGCCAGGAACCGCACACTGTGATGCAGGCGCTGAACCGTGCATTAGCCCACTACGCCCAGCACATCGGGCAGATCGTATTCCTGTCTAAACACCTGCGCTTCTCACACTGGCAATCGCTAAGCATCCCTCGAGGTAAGTCCGAGGACTTCAAGATCGCAAGCCCGAAGACCCACTCGCGCGGAATGTACAAGAAGTAACCACCACCTAACAATCTCCAGATTTTCCTTCGTGTACCTTAGTGCTCCTGGT